>CAVYQJ010000011.1:0-109259 GCA_963770615.1 uncultured Solirubrobacterales bacterium
GGGCACGGCTGGGCTTGAACCAGCGACCTCTCGCGTGTGAAGCGAGCGCTCTCCCACTGAGCTACGCGCCCGGGCGTCGTCGATTCTAACGGGGCACGCACGGCCGGCCGGGCTCGGGACCGCGGGTGCGGGCCGAGCATCGAGCGATGCGCCCGACGAGAGGTTTGGGCCGCGAACCGCTTCAGAGGCGGACGCGCGATGACGGCGAGCGGTCGCGCGCATATGTTTCCGCGCGGAGACCGCCGGAGGAAAGGGATCTGGGTGGGATGCACGCCTTCTCGTGATGTCGTGGACGCAGTCGGCGCGGCGCGGGCGCTCGAACGGTGGGGCGACGCGCGAGCGTGGTCTGGAATGGATCCTTACGACGCGCTCAACGCCACCCGGCTGCCCCGAAGAGCGCGCGCGTCGCCGCTTGCGCTGCGCGTCGTCACCCAGACGGTGAAACGGTCGCCGGTCAACCTCCGTCCGCTTCTGGGCGTCGCGGACGGGCTAAGTCCCGCGACGCTCGCGCACGTCATCTCCGCCTACGCCCGCAACGGCTTCCTTGACGAGGCGGAAGCGCAATCCAAGCTAGGCGAATCCATCGCCCGTCTTGCCGGCTTGCGTTGCCCAGCGTTCTCTGAGCCGTGTTGGGGCTACCACTTCGACGTCCAGACGCGGGTCCTGTTCTACCCGCGCACGACTCCCAACACGATCGCGACGGCGTTCGCGGGTCTCGGCCTGCTGGACGCCCACGAGCTTGCCGGCGCGCCCGGTGCGCTCGAGATGGCCGCCGGCGCGGGTGAGTTCTTCATGCGCCACGTGCCGCAAACCGAGGCCGAGCCCGGCGCTTACTTCGGTTATCTGCCAGGGGATAAAACTCCGATCCACAACGCGAACATGCTCGTGGCCGCTCTGCTCGCGCGACTCGGCCGACTGACGGGGCGCGAGGAGTTCGCCGACGCGGCGCGCGCGGCCGTGCAGTACACGGTGAGCCGCCAGCGCGCCGATGGAGCATGGCCGTATGGTGAGCAGCCGAACCTCACGTGGGTCGACGGCTTCCACACCGGCTACGTGCTCGACTGCCTGCTGGCGTGCATCGAGGCCGGCGTAGGCGGGCAGGCCGCCAGACAAGCGTGGCGTCGCGGCCTTCACTACTACGCCGACACACTGATCGACTCCGACGGGGCCGCGAGGTACACCCCGAAGTCGCGCTACCCGATCGACGGCCAATGCGTCGCGCAGGCGATCCAGACGCTATCGCTGGCGGCACGCTCGGAGGAAGCCATCGCGCAGCTCCGCTGGTCCGTGCTGACGTTCGCCATCGAGCAGCTTTCGCACGGCGACGGCACGGTCGCTTTTCAGCGGGAGCGCTTGTGGGTGAACCGAACTCCCCATCCCCGGTGGGTGCAAGCGCCCATGCTCGCAGCACTGACTCATCTCATCGCCACAGCCCATGAGACTGAAACTCGCGACATCATCACTGTCAGGGCTCCCGTCGCCGTCTGACGCCGCCCGGCTCGCGCGCGGCCGGCACGGCGCGTCGCGGCCTGTCCTCGCTTCGTCGACGGCGCAGGTGACCGTGGCGGTGGCGATCGGATCGATCGTCCTGGGCGCGGCAGTGGCCACGTCCCCGCGCTACACGATCGCCGCGTGTGCGGCCCTGGTCGTCGGCCTCGCGCTGCTCAAACGGCCACCGATTGGAGTCGTGGCGGTCCTGATGGTTTCCGCGATCCTCGGCGACTCGGGCGCGCACGTACTCGTGATGGGGGTTCCGCTGCTCGAGCTGTTGCTCGTGCTCGCATCGCTGACGGCGGTCGCCCGGATCGTCGCCGTACCCGGCGTTTATGTGAGAACCGCGACGCTGGTTTGGGTGGTGCCCGCGCTGTGGGGCTTCCTCGAGTTCGCCACCCGCAACCGCGGCAACGTCGTGTCGGGCGCGCGTGAGGCGCTCATCTTCATCTACCCGTTGCTGTTCGCGTTGCCGCTGGTGAGCACCCGGTCGGTCGCGATCCGGCGGTGGCTGTACCAGTACGGCCCGTACCTGTGCCTTGCCGGTTGGGTCGTCCTCGGCATCGGCGTGTACAACCACCTCGCCGGGCATGAGACGTTGACGACTTCCGGGCAGCTCAGAGCGCTCGGAAGCTGGTACGCCGAACCGCTCGTCGCCGCGGCATTCGTGAGTCTGTGGCTCTATCAGAACCGGCGCATCAGCATGCCCGTGAGCCTGTTGCTCGCGGCGCCGGTGTGCGGGCTGCTCCTCGTCAACAGTCGCTCCGCGTACCTAGGGGTCGTGATCGCAGGCTGTGCGCTCGCCGCCATGCGGGCAACGCGGACGACGCGGCGAGACAATCTGCGTCGGCTGGGTGGGCTCGTGGCGGTCGCGGCCTGTCTGATGACACTCGTCGTGGTGGCCACGCCCGCGGGTCAATCGGGCCTCGCGCGGTTCTCGAGCATTACCTCGCGAAGTGACCCTGACATCCAGGATCGTCTCGCTCGGACCCGGAGTGCTCTTCCGACGACCACGAAGGCCTGGCTGATCGGAGACGGCGTCGGGCTGACGCCGACGAACCTCGCCGGCGACACGAGGACGATGGGCGCTGTCGCCGATCCGAATCAAACGCACAATTCGTTCGCCACCATGCTGCATCTCGGAGGCGTCGTGGGTTTGCTGGTGCTGATGGTGCCGGTCGCCGTCATCCTGCGCCGGGGGGTCGCGCGCCGGACCGACCCGCTCGTACAGATACTGATCGCCCTGGTGCTGTTTACGCTCGTCGTCGCGGCCTTCAACGTCGTTCTGGAGAACGCCTATTTCGGCGTTTGGCTCTGGCTGCCCCTGGTGGTTCTCCAGGCATTGGTCAGCGACGAATCGCTACGGACTGCTCCGGGCTCCTACTGACACCAGCCACGTGACTGCGCGGCGCCGGGTCGGTGGACACGGCGGCGTCGAGTCCATCGTACGTGGTGACCACGAGCGCCTTCACGATCTCGGGCAGGCTGTGGCGGTAGGCGGCCACCAGCACCTCGCGCTCTTGCCAGCCGCGCCCGACGGCATCGACCAGTTGTGACGGGTGGTCGACAACGACCCAACCGGGAAGCCCGAGATCCCGGACCACCCCGCGCGCCTTACCGCCGATGTACTCGTAGACGACGAAGGGAACGGCCACACAGCTGGCGAGCAGAGCGGAGTGGAGCCGGGTGGCGAGCAGGAAGTCAAGCTCCTCGTACTGATCGAGTGCGCTGGCTACGTCGGTGTGACTGAGCGGTGCGATGGCCGTCTCACAATGCAGGCGCTGTCCAATTCGACGTAACACAGGCCGGTCGTCCTCCTCCGGGAGCGGGCCAGTCACTTGCGGCAGGAGCGACAGGGTCAGCTCGCGGCGGGTCTCGGCGCGCACCTCGTCCGCGAGGCGATCGAGCGCGGCGACCAGCGCGTCCTCGTACGCACTCTGGCTGGCAGGCGGGCCGACGGTGCGGGCGGTGAGGCCGACGGTCACCTGACGGCGACGGCGTCGCGGTTCGTGGGAGGGGGCGCGTGCTGCGAAAGCGAACGCGAAGTCCGGGGCCCGCCGGTGGGGGACTCGCCAGCGATCGAGCAAGTCGCGCGAGGCGTCGTCGCGGACGATCACGTCGGCCCCTTGGATCGCGGCTCGTACCAGCCACGCGCCGACCCTGGTGTCGGCCGGCCCGATGCTGTGTCCCCACACGAGGCGGCGGACGCCGAGCCGGCGGGCCAGGAGCAGCGGCCAGCAGATTCTCAGCGTGAACAGGACGCCCCGCACCCCGGACCGCGAGTACAGGTAGCCGCCACCTTTCGGCATCAGCGCATCGAGGCTAGAGATCAGGCGAACGAACTCTTGGAACCTCGCGGGACGAACGCGTGACCGGGGGGCAAGCAGAGTGGTGATCGCCCAGATCAGCCCCCAGAGCCACGGGCCCACTCCAGCGGTGGCTGGACTCGGCCACGGCACACATGCGAATTCGGCGCCGCCGGCAGAATCCGGTGGCCTCGCCGACCTATCGACGCCGAGCACGACGATCGGCTTCAACCCGTGGCTCTGGAGCAGGCGCAACTGTCCCTCGAGGATCGCGACGTCACCAAGATTGTCGGCCGAGTACCAGTGCGAGATGCCGAGCCGAAACGGCCGAGGCGAGGGGTGTTCAGTACCCATGTGTGGCAAGGTTCGCCGGTGCCCTCGTCGCGGTTCTACGCGTACCCAGGACGTAGCCGACGAGGAGTACCCAGTCGGCGGCGACCATCGCCCAGGCAGCACCGTACGCGCCGATCACAGGGATGAGAGTGACATCGAGGGCGACCATCGTCCCCAGGGCCGCAGCCGACGCGGCGAGGCGCGTGAGTTGCGCGCCCCGGGCGACGACGTAGGCCGAGAGCACGTAAGCACTGCATCGCGCGAGGAAGGCGAGAGAGAGGATCAGCAGCACCGTTCGCATCAAATCGACGATCTCGTCGCCGTAACCGAGCAGCGGTGCCGCGAGTGCGAATGCCAGCGCCCCGCACACCGCGAGGACGGTGCCGATCAGCGTGCCGATGATCGCGGCACGACGATAGGCGTGCGCGTCCTCGACGAACCTCGGCAGCAGCGCGGCGCCGAGCGCCTCGAGGGGCATTGGCGACGCGTAGTAGACACGCAACGCGAGGGCGTAGGCAGCCACGGTTCCCGGCCGGGGGTGGATGACCAGAATCGACAGCAGAATGACATCGAGTTGCGCGGACGCGGTGGTCACCATGTTCTGGATCCCGAACGGCGCCAGCTCGCGCATCCAGGGCATCGTGGGGTCACTTTGGCCAGTCGGACGCGCATCACGGGGCATGCTCATCCAGCGGCCTATCGCTCCCACCGTGTACGCGATCGCGGTCCACAGAAGTGGGTTACTTGGCGGCAGTGCACCAAAACGAGCGGCGAGCAAGAGGATCACGACACCCCAACTCTCGAGCGCCGCGAACCCCGTCTCCCTGTCATGTAGTCGCCGGCCCCAGAACACGCCCCGGGCCAGCAGGCTGGCGGCCATGGCAACGGCCACCACGCCGACGAGCGCCGCTTCGTACGCTGGGACGAGCCCGGCCACCGCACAAGCAATGGTGGCCAGGAGCACGACGCAGACCAGCGGGACGCGGGCCCGGAGTTGTGGTGATATGCGACGGTTCCGGGCGACTTCCCGCGTGGCCCAGACGCTCATTCCGAAGTCGAGCACCAGAGCGGCGAACGTCGCTATCGAGAGGGCTACCGCGTAAGAGTCGAGCGCTTTGGCACCGTATTCGCGCGCGATCACGGCGAACACCGCGACCTGGGCCAGCGTCGTGAACATGCGCGCGAGCAGCGTCGCGGCCGCGTTCCCCGGTACCGACCGAAGCTGCGCTCGCCACGGACGAGTCACGTCACGCTCCGAGCACCATCTCGAGATCGCGGACGAGCCGTTCGGGACGGAAGCCCGCCTCGTAGTGCGATCGTGCGGCGCCTCCGAGTTTCGCGCGGAGCTCAGGGTCGTCCGCGAGGCGCACAAGCGCCATCGCGAACGCGCTGTCATCGCCTGGCTCGACCAGGATCCCAACCTGGCCGTCGAGGATCGTCTCGGGAATCGCCGCCCATCGGGTGCTCACGACCGGCAGGCCGGCGCCGAGCGCCTCCAGCAGGACCAGCGGCTGCCCTTCCGGCGGATACTGAGTGGGGTAGACAAATACATCCGCCCACTCGTACTGCCGGCGCTTGGCCTCGCCCGCCTGCTGCCCGAGCATGCGGACGTCCGCGCAGTCCGCGGGCAGCGCCGCTATCTCCCCGCGCAGGGACCGCTCCACATCGGCGCTGCCCGATCCCACGATCCGGACCTCCCAGCCACGTGACCGCGCTCCCAGGCGCCGCACGGCACGCACCACCTCGAAACATCCCTTCTCGGGCAGCAGGTTGCTCAGGTAGAGAATCCGGAATCCACTTCCGTTCCTTGGGGCCCTCCGGGACGCACCGCTGAAATCGTCGACGACGTTCGGAACGCAGCAGACGCGCTGGGGCGGAACGAGGCCGTCGAACTGCGCTCGCAGTTGCGGAGTGAGAGCCCACGCCTGGTGCGCCTGGCCGAGGATCGCCCGGATCAGCCAGCGCAGCAGCCTGGGTGAGCTCGCGTAGAACTCGGCCAGGCCGGCGCCATGAAGCTGCACGTACAGCGTCCGTCGCTTCAGGCGCACGACCGCCGCGAGCACCGCGTCCCGGGCGAGGCCCCATGTGCCCTGGGAGATCGACATGTGCACGCCCGCGTCCGACTCGCGGTCCAGCACACGCCACAGCTCCCAGGCGTGCCGCATCCCGAGCCATATGTTCTGCAGGTCGAGGCGTCCGATCGTGGCCACCGGGCGCGGATCCCGCGTGTCGACGTGTCCAGCGAGAGCGTCGAGTTGCTCGAGCGCCCGCAAGAGCTGAACGGTCATGACCGCCACACCGTGGAAGGGGGGCGGGGTCGGGCCGACCACGACGAGGCGCGGAACCGTCTTGGAGCTCATGACAGAGCTGCCGCCTCCGACAAGGCTGGCATGGAGTGTCGCGCGCCGGATTTCCCATCGAGGAACGTCTGTTGCCAGATCTCGAGCGTCAGCAGCGCCCACAGCCGGAGCGCGTTGTCCTCGGTGCCCGCCTCGTTCGCCGAGATGATCCGCTCGACCTCGGTGTGATCGAACAGGCCGCGCGCCCGCACGGCATCAGCCGACAGCAGGTCGTGCACCATCGGCTTGAGGTCGGCGTTGAGCCACGCCCGCACCGGCGCACCGAACCCCGCCTTCGGTCGCCAGATGATGTCACGAGGCAACGTACCTTCCATGCTCCGTTTCAGGATGTACTTGCGGGTGAACCGCCGCAGCTTCAGATCGGGTGGGAGCCGCGCCGACAGGGCCACCAACTCGTCGTCGAGCAGCGGCACACGGACCTCGGTCGACGCGGCCATGCTCATCTTGTCCGTATAGGCCAGATTCAGGCACGGGAGGAACGTCTTGAGATCGACGTAGAGAAGCTGGTTGAGCCAGCCGGCGTCGGCCACGTGACCGGCGAAGGCTCGATGGGTGCCAAGCGTGTCGTCGGCTGTCGGTTCAAGGCCGCCGGCCAACAACCGCGACAGCTCACCGTCGCGGTAATACGAGCAGTACACGAGGTAACGCTCCAGCGGCGAGGCGTCGAGCCCGCGCATGAACTTCATGAGGTTGCGGCGGGGCCCGCGCATCCGCCCCGGCCGGCCCAAGGTCAGGCGAGACTCAAGCGTCTGACGCAGTCGTCGCCGGCCGGCGGGCGGCACCCAATCCATGAGCTGGCCGATTCGCGCCGCGAGGTGACGCGGGTACCCGGCGAACAGTTCGTCTCCGCCCATACCCGAGAGGACGACGGTCAGGCGCTTTCTGGCGGCCGCGCAGATCAGGTACGTGGAGATGCAGGCGGGATCCGCGATCGGCTCATCCATGTGCCACACCAGCTTGGGGAGGAGGTCGACGACCGAGGGCTGAAGGATCTCCTCGTGGTATTCGGTGTTGAACAACGTGCCGACTTGACGCGCGTAGCGGACGTCGTCGGGAACAATCTCGTGCGCCAGATCGCTGGCGCTGAACCCGATGGTGTAAGTGGTGGTGCGCTTACCAGGCTGTGCCATCGAGGCCACGATCGCGCTCGAATCGACCCCGCCGCTCAGGAAAGCGCCGAGCGGCACGTCGGAGACCATCTGTCGCTGGACCGCCTCATGCACGGCGTCAGCCACCAGATCACACCATTCCCGTTCCGAGCGCTCCTCCGGGGCGAAGTTGATGTCCCAGTAGCGGTCGATCCGGAGCCTCCCGTCGGCGAACGTGGCTCGGTGCCCCGGCGGCAGTTTGTATACGCCGTCGAACAGCGTGTCGGGATCCGGCACCCACAGCAGCGTGAGATATTTGGCGAGCACGTCGGTTCGCATCCGAGGCGAAGGGAGCACCGGGAGCAGGGCCTTCACCTCTGAGGCGAAGTAAAAGGCTCCGTCGTGGTTGGCCCAATAGAGGGGCTTGACACCGAGCCGGTCCCTGGCGAGGAACAGCGATCTGGTCGAGGTGTCCCAGATGGCGAACGCGAAAATCCCGTTCAGGTGACTCACCATGTCGCGTCCGTGACGCGCATACATCGCCAACAGGACTTCGGTGTCGGTCTCGGAGGCGAACGAGAATCCTTGGCGCTCCAAGCCGGCACGAAGCGCCCGATAGTTGTACAGCTCGCCGTTGTAGGTGATCCAGTAGCGCTCGCCCGCGTACGACATCGGTTGAGCCCCGCGTTCGCTCACGTCGATGATCGCCAAGCGGCGGTGCCCGAGCGCTGCCGGGACACCGCCTTCCGCTGCCGGAAATACCCGCACGCCGGCACCGTCCGGTCCGCGGTGGGCGAGCAGCCGGGTCATCGCCTCGACCGCGACTGAGTCTTCGCGGCCTACGTATCCGCAGATGCCGCACATGTCTCAGGGCCGGTCGCGAGAAAGCCGATGGGCGTCGTTGAGTGCAGCCAGCGTCGCCTGCATCGAATCGAGCGGATCGGGTTGGGACAGGCTCGGGTCCGTAGCCTCGCCGGTGATCAGCCGGTGGAGCGAGATGAACTCGCCAAGGTGTCCCTTGTCGCGGCGCCGATTGACACGAACCGGGCGCCGGCCTCCGAGGAGCGTCAGCTTGGTGAAATCGTCGAGGATCGCCGAACGACCGCCGGCGTGTGCTTCGACGTACTCCTTGGCGAGGCCCGGGGCGCCACGCGCGGTGTATAGGACCGTGGCGAGCGAGCCGTCGCCGAACTCGAGCAGCAGGGCGAATCCCTGGCCGACGCCGAGCGCACTCGTGCCGTCGGCGCTCATCGTGCATTTGACGACCCGCGGAGTGGACCCGACGACCCAGCACGCGAAATCCACGAAGTGGCAGCCTTCGCCGACGAGCCGGCCGCCACCATCCTCGGGGTCATTGAGCCAGTGGCTCGCAGGCAACGCGCCGGCGCTCACGCGGTACGTGAGGTCGATCGGCGCACGCGCGGCCCGGACGTGATCTCGGAGCTGGGCGGCCAATTCCGCGTGGCGCCGATTGAAGCCGACGAACAGCCGCCGGCCCGTGCCGCCGGCGGCCTGTCGCAACCGATCGAGCTCCGTGACGGTCAGGCAGGGCGGCTTCTCGACGAACACCACCTTGCCCGCGTGCAGGGCAGCCTCGGCCAGGGCAGCGTGCGACCCGTGTCGCGTGGCGATCGCGACGACGCCCGCGTCGGGGTCCGCAATCGCATCGTCATAGCTCGTCGCTCGCACAAACCCGAACTGGTCGGCGGCGGTCTTCGCTGAGAGCCCCTTGGCACTCGCGATTGCGCCGAGCGCAAAGCCGGCCTTGCGCAGCCCCGGGATCAGCACCCTCTGCCCGAAGCTGCCCGCCCCGATCACGTTCACCGTGGTGGCGACGCCCGATGGGCCCGGCGGTATGGACGGGGCTCGGTGGCCGTTCGGCGACGGGGCCCGTAACTCTTGTGCGCCGTATTGGAGAACCACCCCCAAAGGGGATGCCTTTGCCGAGAGCAGACGGTCGTACGCGTCGGGCGCGTGATCGACGGCGATGCGCTCATGCACGAGAGCGTCGACATCGATCCGTCCGCTTGCGACGAGCTCGAGGAAGGCGGCCATGTTGCGGCGTTCGGTCCAGCGGACGTAGCCGATCGGGTAGTCGAGGCCGCGCTCTTCGTACTCGCGGTCGTAGCGCCCCGGGCCGTAAGAGCGTGAGAAGCGGATGTCGACCTCGCGCCCGTAACCAACCGCGCGCGGAACGTCGACCTTGACATCCCCGACGATTACGACTCGGCCCCGATCGCGCAGTAGGCGCACGGCGAGCTCGACCGGATCGTTCGACCTAGCCGAGGCGGTCACGATCACGGCGTCGAACTCCCCGACACCGGACGGAGCGTTCAAGGCAGTGAGAGCCGCCGGCTCGTAGCCCATGTCGATCGAGCCGAGGCTGCGTGCCTTTTCCACCAGCGATGGAGACAGGTCGACGCCCATGACGATGGCGCCCGCGGCGTGCAAGATCTGTGCCGTCAGCTGCCCCACCAACCCGAGGCCGATCACCGCGACCCGCTCGCCGAGACGCGCATCCGCCTGATGCACGCCGTGCAGTGCGACGCTGGCGATGGTCGCGAACGCGCCCGCCTCGAAGCCGACGCCGTCGGGCAGCGAGACGCACAGGTTGCCCGGAACCTGAACGATGTCGGCGTGCACGGCATAGTCGCCTCCGCCGCACGCGACGCGATCCCCGGGGTAAATACCGCGAACGTGCGCGCCAACCTCGAGCGCCACGCCGGCGGCGGAGTAGCCGAGCGCCGTCGGCTGGTCAAGCTTGGTGCGAACCGCCGTGACCGTGTCGCGCACGCCGTCCCGGCGCGCCTTGTCGAGGACCTGCCGGGCTTGATCGGGTCGTGCGCGCGCCTTGCCGACCAGGCTCTCCCTGCCGGCGGCGATCTTGCTGCGTTCGGTTCCGACACTCAGAACACTGGCCCGCACGTCCACCAGGACGCATTCGGGCGCAAGGCTCGGAGGGGGAACCTCCAGGACATCGACCCGTCCGTCGCGCAAACGCAGGGCGACCTGTTTCATGTCAGTTCCCGCGCCCCGTGCCGGGCGCGGAGTCAGCTCTCACGCGCGACCGTGTCAGGGGCCGCTCCGTTGGAGGTCGACTGCGCGCCGACGATCGCTCCCGTGCCGGCGTAATGCGAGTAGTCATATTGATAGCCATATCCGTACCCGTAGGCCGAAGCACCGCGCGGGCGCTTGTATCCGTTCGCGATCACGCCGACGACCGGCGCGTCCACGCTTGTCAGCGTCTCGCGTAGCCGCGCTGCCACGTCCCTGCTGTTCGCGCCCAACCGACTGACGATGAGCACGCCGTCGGATTGTCGAAGGAGTGGGAACGCGTCCGGCAGCAACACCAGTGGCGGCGTGTCGATCACGACCAGCTCGTAGTTGTCCCTCGCCTCGGCCAGCAGCGCGGCCATGGCTTGGCTCTCGATGACCTGGGGCGGGTTCGGGGGCAGCACCCCCCCGGCCACGAGGACGTCGAGGCCGATGGGGCTTCCTTTACGAGTGGCGAACTCGACGCGCTGGACGGCGTCCTCGAGCGAGCATTGGCCGACGAGCACCTCGGCCACTCCCGGTTCGCGCTCGACGCCGAAGTACCGGGCCGCCATCGGACGCCGCAGGTCGGCCTCGAGAAACAGGACGCGAGACCCAACGGTCGCGGTCGCGATCGCCAATCCGCGCGCCACGGTGCTCTTCCCGTCGCCCGGTGCCGCAGACACGACTGCCACTGTCCGCAGATCGCGATCCACGTTGAAGTACCGGATGTGCGCGCGGAGCAGTCCGAAGATCTCGGCCTCGGCCGGAGGCAGTTCGCCCGCGTGATCGGCCGGATCCTGCCCCTGCCGCAGCGCCGGGCTCTCGGGTACCACGCCGAGCAACGGCACGCCGTAAACCTCCTCCAGATCGCTCGGATCGCGGAGCCGACGGTCGAGGCGCTGCAGCAAGAACGCCACGCCGAGACCAACGAGCAGTCCCAGCACCAGGCCGAGCACGGTGTTGCGCAGAACCTTCGGCGAAGACGGCGCGCTCGGCGCAGTGGCGGCCTGCTCCGACTGCACCTCACCCGACTGAAGCTGGCTGAGGATCTGTAGCGAGTTCGCCCGATCTTTCAGGTCGGCCCCCTCGACGCCGCTGCGCTGGGCCGGAGTAAGTGCACTGAACTGAAGGTTGACCGCTTCGAGAGCGCTCGTGTAGTAATTCGCGTCCGATCGCTGGCGGTCGGCGATCACGTTCTGCGCGTACGTATTCGCGATCCGCGCCGCGAACGCCGGAGAAGTCCACGTTGCCGCTACGTCGGCCAGGTCCGTATCGGTCTCCTGCGTCACCGTGACCGCGTTCGCGACGTCGTCTTGTGTCAACCCGTGGCCGAGCTGTGCGGCCGTCTCGGCTGCGACTCGCGGCAGCGTCGCGAGCTTCAGGTTCGTGTCCGTCTGGGACTGCGGGTTCGATTGGTTGACGACCTGAAGGCCGGCGGCCTGCTCGTCCAATTCCGCGTCGCGGAACAGGATCTGGGAGGTGGCGGTGTACTGCTTAGTCTGGGCCTTCGATAGCGCAAAGGCGGCGGCGCCGGTCAGCGCCACGCACATGGCGATCAGCGGGGCCCGCTGCCGGAGGACCCGGAGAATCCCGAGCAGGTCGAGGTTGCCTTCGCTGCCAGGAGCAGTTGAATCGCGATGCATGTACCACCGAATCCTTGTCTAGTTCGCGCCTCGCCCACCGATGACCACGGGCAACGTCCGCAGCATCAGTCGGATGTCTTGCCAAAGACTCCAGTTCATTACGTACAGGTAGTCGAGCTTCACCATCTCTTCGAATGGGATACGCGTCCGGCCGAGGACTTGCCAGTAACCCGTGATCCCCGGCGTGAGGTCGAGGCGCCCGCGCGCCCAGGCCTGGACGTGCTCGTCCTCGGCCGGGATCAGTGGACGCGGCCCGACCAGGCTCATCTCACCGCGGACGACGTTCCACAGCTGTGGGAGCTCGTCGAGGCTGAGCCGCCGGAGCCACCGGCCGATCCGAGTGATCCGTGGATCGTGGTCAAGCTTGAGCCAATCGGGGTCGCTGCTCTGCGCGACCAGATCGGCGCGGCGCTGCTCGGCGTCGACCGTCATCGTCCGGAGCTTGAATAGGCGAAAGCGGCGGCCTCCTCGCCCGACCCGCTCCTGCGCGAACAACACCGGACCGCGCGAGTCCAGCTTGATCGCGAGAGCCAGGAGAGCCAGGAGCGGGCCGACGACGATCATGCATGCGGTTGCGATCAGCAGATCCATTCCGCGCTTGACCATTCGCGAGGAGCGGGGCAGCCACGGCGGGTTGACGCCGAGGACCGTGACGCCCTCGACGTCGTCGATCTCGACCGCCGGGCCGAGCAGGTCGGCGAGCCGCGGGAGCATAGAGACCTTCAGCGACAGGGCGCGACAGTCGCACAGCATCCGTTCGAGCTCGCTCTCCTCGATATCGCCGGCGGAAAACACCACGCGCGTCACGCCATGCTGGTCGGCGACCTGTTCGAGCTGCTCGAGCGTCCCGAGCGTCGGGACCGGGCGATTGCCGCTCACCGTTGACGCATCGGCCGGCGACAGCGATCCGATCACGCTCAGCCGGTACTCCGGATGCGCGGCAAGCTTGCCCACGAGCGTCTGGCCGAGCCCGCCCGTTCCCACCAGAAGCGCTCGCTCGGCGCCGATCATGCGTCCCGCCATCAACCGGACCGCGAAGCGCGCGAGCGTAACCAGCACGATCACCATCACGCCGAACAGCAAGATCTCGGCGAAGTCGAGTCTGTGCATCGGCGAGTAACGCGAGTAGAGCCACACGATCAAGCTGCCGATGACAGCCGCATGTAACAGCCACGGAACGTCATCGACGGTCGAGTAGCTGATCCGCTTGACATCGCGGTCGTACAGGCCGTAGAGCTTGAACAGCACAACCATGATCAGGGGAACGGCCACCACCCCCCACAGAATCCGCCGTCCGGCTGCCGATGGGTCGGGGATCACCAGCGCGACCGTCAAGGCCAGCGTTACGGCCAGCGCATCCCCGATGGCCAGATATCCACGCAGCGCCGAATCCTTGCCGACGCTGCGGGGTCGCACCGGGACGTGGTGTTCGTGGCCGAGAAGTGCGTCGGGCTCGGCCACGCCGAGCGGAGCGTGCACGGCTCCCATCATGCGACCTGCGAGATCAGGGTCTCGCCGCCCAGGGCCACCGGCTCCCCGCCGCGCGCAAGCGAGGTATGCGCCGCCTCCGCGAGACGGACGACGTCCCGCGCCAGGCTCAGGTCATAGAGCGTCCGTCCGCGACCGCGCATGGACTGCACGAAGTCCGCGGTCTGCAGGGCCAGCGGCTCCTCGGTTGACAGCTTCGGCGCGAGGATGTCGCCGCTTCGGTAGGACAGCTGGTATTCGCCGAAGGTCTCGGGATCCTTGTAGTCCACGCCGCGGTCGTAGATCTTGATGGCCTCGGGGCCGCCATCCTCGTACACGACCATTCGCTTGGATCCCACGATGACGGTCCGTCTGAGCTTGCTGGGAGCGAGCCAGCTGAGCTCAACGCTCGCGATCAGCCCCGAGCCGAACTCCATCGTCACAAAGGCGACATCCGCGATTCCGGGAACGATCGAGTCGCGTCCGGTCGCGCGGATCGTCTTCGGCGCGCGACGCAGCCAGTAGAGCAGGATCGAGAAATCATGCGGCCCGAGATCCCAGATCACGCTCACATCCCGCTGGTGCACCCCCAGGTTCACCCGGCTGGTCGAGACGAAGTAGAGCTTGCCGAGCTCTCCTGAGTCGATCAGTTCGCGGACGGCTCGTACCGGGGGGCTGTAGAGGAACGTATGGCCGCACATCAGCGACAGCCCCCGCTCCTCCGACAGTGCGATCAGCTCCTCGGCCAGTGCTGTGGAGGGCGCCAGTGGCTTTTCGACGAAAGTGTGCTTGCCCGCTTCGAGGCAGCGCCGCGCGAGCTCGTAGTGGGTGAACACCGGCGTGGCGAGGAGGACACCGTCGAGATCCGGGTCGTCGAGGATCTCGTCGAGGTCCTGTGTCAGCTGCACACTCGGGTAGCGTCGGCCCATGCGCTCGAGTCGCGACACGTCGGTATCGCAGATCCACCGCAGGTCGACGTCGGTGCGCTCGATCAGGACCCTCACCAGGTTCGGTCCCCAATACCCGAGACCGACGACGGCCACCGTCGGGTCCACACGGAGGGGACTCTTCTGCTGCCCTACGTGATGGTTTTCGATCACACGGCCTCCATCGCCGGCGCTCGGACTGTCGCGACGGAGCCGCGCCGGCGGGGCTCGTCCGTGCATCGGTTCACCGTGCGGACGACATGCTCGACCTCACCACTCGTCATCCCGGGAAAGATCGGGAGCGACAGCTCGCGCCGGGCCCAATCTCTCGCCGTGACTACCGACCGTGACCGGTGGACCGGGCCCAACGCCGGCTGGTCGGGCAGTGCCAGCGGATAGTGAACGCGGGTGGAGATTTCCGCTCGTCCGAGATCTCGCCGGACCCGGTCCCGGTTACTCACGCGGATCGGGAACACGTGGTAGGTGCACGGCGAGTGGGGCGACTCCGCGAGCAACTCGATGTCCGGCCGCAGACGTTCGGCGTACTCCGCGGCAATCGCGCGGCGCGCACGAGTCCACTCGTCGACGTGGGCGAGCTTCGTGCGCAGGAACGCGCCCTGCAGTTCGTCGAGCCGCTCGTTGTAGCCGGGCAGTTCGTGCATACCGTCCGCGTCGCGTCCAAGGTCGCGCAGACGCCTTGCTCGGGCCGCCAGGGCGCCGTCGCTCGTGCAGATAGCACCGCCGTCGCCGAGCGCACCAAGGTTCTTGCTCGGATAGAAGCTGAACGCCGCGGCATGCCCGAGCATGCCGGTGCGAGTGCCACGATAGGTCGCCCCGTGGGCCTGGGCCGCGTCCTCGAGCAGAAGCAGGCCATGACGCTCGGCGAGCGCGCGCAATGGATCCATCGCGCAGGCCTGGCCGTAAAGATGGACGGCCAGGACGGCGACCGTGGCCGGGCCGATGGCCGCCTCGACCGCATCGTGTTCGATCAGACCGGTTCCGCAATCGACGTCGACGTAGACGGGGATCGCCCCGGCGTGACGCACGGCGAGCGCGGTCGCGATGAACGTATGCGCGGGGACGATCACCTCGTCGTTCGCTCCAACGCCCGCCGCCTGCAGCATGACGGTGAGCGCCGCCGTCCCCGACCCGACGCCGACGCAGTGGTCGGCTCCGCAGTAGGACGCGAACTCAGACTCGAACCGTTCGAGCTCGTCGCCGAGCACGAACGCGCTCGATCCGACCACACGGTTGTACGCCTGCCTGAGTTCGTCGGCGATTGGTGCGTGTTGTCGTGCCAGATCGACAAATGGCACCGCGGGCATCATTACCTCACGTCGGTTACCTTCCCGAGCTCATCTCGGTTCCCTTCCCGAGCGCCCCCCTGATCCGCGGCGCGCCGGTAAGCTAAGGCTTGCTTGGTCGGTTGGGAAGCTTGGTGCACCAAAGTGCACGAGTTGTGCGACGGCGGGGGAAGTGAGGTTTCGGTCGCGTGAATGACGCCGCTGTAAGTAACGCGAACCGCTGGCCCCTGGGGTTCCCGGGCTCACCGCCAGTTATAAGGTCAGCATGACACCCGGCCGGCGAGACTCACGCCTGGTCTAGAAGCTGCGCTCGGTAGGAGCTTTCCTGCCGCTCGGGACGGCAGCTTCCGATTCTCGCTCGAAGCTGTCACAAAAGCTCCCGGTGAGACCACCACTGCACACGTGGGGAGTGGAATGCTGCGACTCGCGCGAGCACCCACCGTGATGGTCGCGCGGAGCGGGGGACGCCGACTGCGCGCATGCACAGCCACCAACCGAACTTTGCCCATGTCTATAGCCAACACGTTTGGCGCGTGTACGGCTTCCTCGCCTATCGCGTGGGAGACCGCGACACCGCGGAGGACCTGACACAGGCCACGTTCGAGCGAGCGCTGAGAGCCTGGAGCAGGTTCGACCCGCGGCGAGCCTCGGAGAGCACGTGGCTGCTCGCGATCGCCCGCAACCTGTTGATCGATCACTACCGTCGCGACAGGTCGAACCTCACCGATCCGATCGAGGATCACCTGGGTCCGGTCGTTCCCGGTCCGGAGGAACAGCTTGCCTCAGCCGAGCTCGTGAGCGCGCTGGCGCGACTCAGTGACCGTGACCGTGAGGTTGTCGCCCTTCGGTTCGGAGGCGACATGACAGGTCCGGAGATCGCACACCTGCTCGGTCTCAGCCTGGCCAACGTGCAGCAGATCCTCTCCCGATCGCTGCGCAAGCTGCGGCACCTGCTCGAGGACGTCGGCTATGACAGTCCAAGGGCAACGAGCGCGATGAGCAACCCTCCCGCTCCGAGGTAACCGGCGACGATCAGTCGCAGGCGCGCCGGCCGCGAGCTGTAGCCAGGATCCTGCTGATCGAGGTGGCGGCCGAGCCTGCCGCGGAACCCCGCTGGAGGAACGGGCCGTGCCGTCCGTAGCCGGTCGGAAAGCTGAGGGTCGACTTCGTCGAACTCGACGGGGCTGTACGGCTCGTCGCTCATTGCCTAAACAGGGGGGATCGGGGATTCAGCGAGCGACTGCGGCGGTAGGCGGCCAACGACGCGGTCGGGTCACCGGCCTCGGCCTGTAAGCGGGAGACGATCAGCCATCCGCTCCAGTTGTTCGGCTCGTCCGCCGTCGCTGCCCGGGCGGCGCCCAGCGCCTCGGGCACGCGGCCCTTGCAGCTCGAGCACTAGCGCCAACTGGATTTGCGCGCTGGCCGCGCCTGGCTCGAGCCGCACCGCGGTGCGCGCATCGGCCAGCGCCTGCGCCGAGTTGCCATTCAGCACGGCCGCCTGACTGTCCCGCACGGTGCTCACCGTCGCGAGCGGCACCGCGATGGCGACGAGTGCCGCGGCCGCGAGCGCGATCGCGCCGAGGCGTAACGGCAGTGACGCGCCCCCGCTGGATCTGGCATGCGGGGGCGCGAGCACTGCTCCCGCCAGGACCAGGAACGCCGCGGGGAGCGCGGGCACCTGCCAAATCCAATCGGACGCCGCGGCCACGCAGAACGCGAACATCGCGCCAGCGAACCCGGCCGCGCGCACACGCCCCTCGTACTGCGAGCGGAAACTCAGCCTGACGGTCGCTCCGAGCACCAGCACGAAGAACCCACCGAGCAGCACGACACCCACGATGCCGGTCTCCGCGAGCGTCTCCACGTATAGCGAGTGCGCATTCTGGACGTAGCTGAAATAGGGCGCACGCGGGGCCCACAGCAACTGGAACGTGCCCGCGCCGGAGCCGTCGAGCAGGTGGCCGCTGGTGGCGTCGATCGCGACCTTCCAGTAGTCGTAGCGTCCGTTGCCGCTGACGGTGCCGAAGCGTGCGAGCGAATCCTGGCTGAGGCCTGCTGCGCTGGGATGCTTGAACTCCTGCCAGGCGTGGGACAGACGGCCCGGCGCTCCGGCGAGCAGCGCCACCACCACGCACGTCGTGACACCACCTACCAGAAGCGCGCGCGCCCGGCGGGGACTGAACGTGAGCCACCGCGGCGGCGTCCCGTGACGGGCGGCGAGCGCGACACCGGTCTGGGCCAGCGCCACGCCCGCGCACACGATCACGAGCGAGACCAGCAACGCGTCGCCCTCATGCCGCGCGGCGGCGTTCGTCAGGCCCTGCTCGATCGCCGGCCGGTGCGTCGCGGCCAGGATCACCGCGCCACTGCCGGCCGCGGCCACGAGCGCGGTCGCGAGCTTCTCGACGCGCTCGGGGCTGAACGCGAAGAACACGAGCAGCCCGGCGCCGGCGGCCAGGGCGCCGCCGCGTGAGAAGGTCAGGTAGGTGCAGAGCGCCACAACCGGGATCGCTCCGGCCGCGACTGCCCGAGCCGCAATAGTCCGCGCCGAGGTGGCGGTGGCGAGCAGCAGCGGCAGGCCGAGCGCCATCAGCGCCGCGAGCGCGTTCCAGTAGTTGAGCGGCCAGCCCAGCCGCCCCTCGGTGCCTGGGAGGTACGACGCGGTCTGGTGCGCCGCCGGGAACAGGTCCGGGCGCAATCGGGACGCGACGGCCAGCGCGGCCACGATCACCACCGCAGCCGAGACGGCGTGCAAGGTGTGCTGGACGCCTCGAGCGCGGTCGCGATGGATCGCGATCCCGAGCAGGAACAGGCCGAAATAGCACGCGACCCGCGAGAGCTCCTGGAGGCTGAGCTCCGAGCTCTCAGACCACGTGGCGGAGAGCCCGGTCCAGAGGACGAACCCACCCAGCAGACCGGCGCCGATCCAGGCCGTACGCGTCCAGCGAACGGCCGGCAACAGCCCCCAGGCCGCCCCGATGAGCACGATCCACCAGACGACGATCGCCACCTGGCTGCGCACGATCAGGTCGTAGCCGCCTCCGTTGATTGCCAGGTACAGCACGACCGTGCCGACCAGGGCCCACGTTCTGACGGCGTCGTGGTCGACACGGCGCAGCGTTTCCGTCCGCCACGGGGCGGACCGGCTGACAACCGATTCCATTACCCCTCCCATACGCGCCAGCGGGCGCTGCACTGACTGACCCGGGCCGATTGACCGTCCCGGGGCGCCTCGTCGTACACGTCGTGGTCAGCCGCCCTGGGACCACGTGAGGCTGGTCTCGGGATCGGCCTGCGCGCGCAATACGGCGCGACCTCGGACCGGCAGAACAACCGCGAAGACCTGGCCGCTCTGAACCACAAGCCTGCGAAGCACGAGCCAGCGCCCGGAGCGCTGCTGCTCGATCGCGAGCCTGCCGCCGCGAGGCGCGAGACCCCAAGCTTGAATACGGGACCGGTTCAAGCGCCGGGTGACGAACGGGAAGCGGAAGGCCTGCGCGGCCGGCTTGGCCGTCCCGTTCAGGTAGTACAGCCCTGCCTGGTATGTGCTCCCGTAGTTGGGGATGGGCGGCGCGTCGACGATCTGGAGCCAGAGCACGGTGCTCACGCCCTGTCGCCACAGGACATACAGGGACTGTTCGAGCCAGCGCGCCTGCCGGGCGACGGGAACGCCGTCGGGGTCCGGCGGTGAGCTGTCCCAGGAGATCTCGGTCACCCACAGCTGCGGGGACGCGGCGCCCTTGACATGGCCGACGCGCTCGGCACGGTGCAGGACTCGCGCGATCTTGTACATATCCGGCACCGCGGCGTCGTCTGGGTTCAGGGCGTGCCAGAGCGGTCCACCGATGCCGTACGGATGGTGTGACAGCGCGTCGAGGTGCGGCGGATTCGGGCAGCTGAGCGGCGTGAGGGCGGCATTGTCCTCAAGGCAGAACAGGGCGCGATCGAACGCGACCGGGGCCATGCGCTCGCCGCCCGGCGGGTCGCCGTAGGGGGCGGTTCCCGCCGTGACCACGAAGTTCTGGGAAGAGACTCGCTTTACCGCGCCGTAGAACGCGTTCAAGAGCTGGCGGTAGATGATCGGGCTCGCCGGAGTCCAGCCGGCTGGCGTTGACGTCCACTGCGGCGACAGGTATATGGCGAGGTTCGGCTCGTTCCAGGGCTGCCAGTAGCTCACGCGGGGCAGGAACGCTCCCGGGTGAAGCGGGTCCGGGAAGCGTCCGTCGTAGCGAAGCGCGGCCGCCGTCGCGAAGCTCGCGAACTGGGTGGGGTCAGGGCGCCAACTCCCCGGCGTGGCGCCCGGCGGCGGGGAGGAGTCCTGCGCCCAAGTTGGCGCGCCCCAGATGTTGAGCAGCACCTCCAGGCCGTGGCTGGCCAGGTCCCGCACGGTCGCGTCGATCGAGGTCCAGTTGTAGCCAGGGCTCGAGGGATCGCTGGGGACGAATGACGGTTCAGGGACGGCAGGTGCGACCTGAGACCACGTCAGGTTGACTCGGACGATCCTCGCCCCTTCCGCCGCCGCACGCGGAATCCAGACCGTGTCAGCGGCGGGATTGCCGGCGGTCAATGCTGGGTCGGCGCTGAAACCCATTGTCAGGCCGAGCGCGCGTGCCTGGGGAGCATGTGCGCCCAGGCCGAGCATGACGGCGGCGATCAAAAACAGGCGAACGCGCACGCGGCGTGCGGGCTCAGTTCGGGCGGCGGCGGCGCGTGAGCCCGAGCCCGGCGGCGGCGAGCACGCTGCCGATCAGGACGATCGGCAACAGCGGCCCGACGCCACCTCCGCCCGTCGAGCCGGTTAAGGCTTTGAACACGCTCGCGGTGGGCGATGATCCATCGTCGGTCGAGGCCGCCGGCGCCGACGAAGCGGCTGCCGCGCCGCCGGCAACGGCATGTGACGACGCGCCGCGCGGCGCGGTGGCTTGCGCCAGCGCCGCGGCGGCGGCGCCGTCCGGGCCCTTTTCGGCGAGCGCGCGCTGGGTCGAAGGCGCGATGGTCGCGACGGCCCCGGAACCGCCGTTCCCGCCCGTCGAGCCTGGGCCTCCTGATCCGCCGGCGCCTACGCCTCCGGCCCGCGGATGCACGGTGTCGGTCGGCTGACTGCCGCCGGCCGTCGGGACCGTCTCGAGATACTGGCTAACGCCCGAGTTGCCGGGGGGAGCGATCGTGTGCACTCGCGCCTGCGCCCAGGCCGGAGTGGCCAAAAGGATGGCCAGCGCGAGTCCGAAGCGCCTCATGACGGGGGATACGTTCCGCGGCCCCGAGGGCTGACATCCAGCGGGCGCCGCCTGGGCGCAGCTCGCTTACCCGTGCTTGACCGATCGCTGATGAGCGGCCGGGCGACGCGCGGTTCGGCGGCGAGCGGGTTGGCGGCGAGCGGGCTTGTGCGGATGCGCTGGGCGTCGCTTGGGGCGCTTAGCGGCCTTGTGCGTTTGCTTGCGGTGGACCTTGCTGTGCTTCGGCGTCGGCGGAGCGGAGGTCGCGACCGTGGTCGGCGGCAACGGCGCGGGCGCCGGGCATCCCTGCGACGTCAGCGTCTGGACCTCTCCGAGGTAGGCGGTACCGAGCGGAGTCTCCGAGAGCCCGCTGTCGACCATCGAGAACCAGGGGTCGGTGTCGGCGCCTGGGGTCGCTCCCCACCACAAGGGCTGGACGTCCTCGACGTCGAGCGCCGGTGTGCACAGCGCCCACTGCGTGAACTGCGCCACCTGCGCTCCCCAGTCCGCCACCCCGGCGGTGACGCCCGCGGCCGCCCCGAACTCGTTGACGTCGAGCGGGACCCCGGCGTGGCCATTGGCGTTGAGCCACTGGCGGAGAGCCAGCGTGTCCTGCTCCATCGTCGTGACGTCGTACAGGTACGGGTGGTAGCCGACCGCGTCCATCGGCCCGATCGCGCCCAAATACTCCTCGATTTGGTCAAGCCCGATCGACCCTGAGTCGAGCATCCCACCCACGACCGCCTGAGCCGTCGGATCGACCTGGTGAAGGGCGGTGCGGGCGGCCTCGTACACCTCGGCGTATGCCGCGGGATCCGCATAGTGCAGCGAGGTCTGATCTGCGGGAGCCGTCGGGGTGATGTCGGGTTCGTTACCGATCTCGTAGCTCTCCACCGGCAGATACGGAAGCTCGGGGTGCTGCGCCCAGAAGGTGCCGCCGGGCCCGTAACGCTGCGCGAACGCGGTCACGAACGCCGCCATCGCCACGGCATCGGCGGCGGGACCCTGGCTCCTGGGCAGGCCCAGCATCGGGTAGAGGCGCAGGTGCGCGGCGGCGGTCAGCTCCACGACCGCGTCGCTGTTGCTGCCCTCGATCACCTCCTCGCGAGCCAGCCCCACGCCGGCCGCCGAGGCCGTCGCGAGGTCGGGCGGCGAGTTCGAAAAGTTCACGCCGAAGCTGGCGCTCGAGATCGGTGTCGCGGCGAGCGCGGATCCGGACTGCACGACGGCAGCGGCGAGCAGCTGCGCACACACGCAGCCCAACGCCAGCAGCGCTCGACCAAACCTGGACATACCTCGGCATAGCGGACAATCCTGGCCAAAAATGAAGCGAAATCACCACGACTGGACCATGAGCCGACGCGGTCCCACACCGAAACGCGGTGCGTCGGCGAACTTGCAAGCCGTCGGCGTCAGTCGCCAACCCGCTGCGACGTATCCCAGTCACTGTGGCGGGCTACGTCGATCTGCACGCGCATGTCCTGCCTGGCATCGACGACGGTCCGTCCGATACGGAGGGCGCGCTGGCGATGGTGCGGGCCGCGCGGGTGACGGGAATCGAAACGATCGCCGCCACGCCACATCTGCGCTCGGACTTCCCCGACGTCCACGCCGACGAGCTCGAGCGCCGCTGTCGAGCCCTGCGTGAGGCCACCGCAAACGACGGGATCGACATCCGGATCGTGAGCGGGGCCGAGGTGTCGCTGGTGTGGGCGCTCGAGGCCAGCGACGATCAACTCGCGCTCGCGACCTACGACCAGCACGGCACCGATCTGCTGATCGAGACGCCGACGTTCAACGTGGTCGGCCTCGAGCGCCTGCTGTATCAGCTCCGGACCAAGGGGCTGCGTGTGACGCTCGCGCATCCCGAGCGTAACGTCGAGTTCCAGCGCGACCCAAGGCGGCTCGTGGACCTCACACGCCAGGGGGTCCTGCTCCAGGTGAATGCCGAGACCCTGCTCGACAAGGCTCGCCGATCCGACGGCGATCGGCTGGCGCGCTACCTGTGCGCGCAGGGACTCGTGCACGCGCTCGCCTCCGACGGACACCGAGCCGCTGTCTGGCGACCGGTCACGTGCCTGGCCGAGGTGATCCCGGCAGCGGTCGCGTTGGTCGGGCCGGAGCGCGCCCACTGGATGATGCAGACGGCGCCCGCCGCCGTCATCGCCGGCGCCGAGATCCCGGGCGCGCCGCAGCTCCCGACCGCGCGGCAGAGATCCAGGCTCCTGCGGCGACGGTGAGGAAAGGTTAGTTACCGACACCTTTTCGGCGATGTCGCACACCGGCGCCGAACATCGTCTGACACCTGTCAGCTTTGGGACGCCTCGCACGTAAGACCGTCTCGGATCAGTTCACCGCCAGTCCACAGCCGCGTGAGCGGCGCCCCTGGTGGGTTCCCGAAAGCCGATCGAGGCTTTCAGTTTCGCTGCGCACGTTGCTGTCACAACACGACGGCAATGCCAGCGGCCATAGGTGAACAGAAGTTGTGCGAACACTCGTGTGCTCAAATCACGAGAGGTACAGTGCCCGCGCTTTGAAGGTCATGTACATAGTGGGGGCGCGGCCCAACTTCGTGAAGATGGCTCCGGTCATTACTGAGGTCCGGCGCCTGCTGCCCGGTGGTCACCACATACTGGTGCATACGGGCCAGCACTATGACCCGATGATGTCGGCGGTGATCATGGAGGAACTCGGTCTGCCCTCGCCGGATTACGTGCTCCGCGTGGGATCCGCGAGTCATGCTGTCCAGACGGCACGGGCGATGGAACGCATCGAAGCGGTGATCGACATCGAGCGTCCCGACCTGGTGATCGCCTCGGGCGATGTCAACTCCACGCTCGCCGCGACGCTCGTAGCGGTCAAGCTCGGCGTGCCGTTGGCTCACGTCGAGGCGGGACTGCGCAGCTTCGATCGGACCATGCCCGAGGAAATCAACCGCATCGTCGCCGACGCGTTCAGCGATCACCTGTTCATCCACTCGGACGAGGCGCGCGAGAACCTGCAGGCGGAGGGGATAGCGCCCGACCGCATCCATTTCGTCGGCAACACGATGATCGACACCCTGGTGGCGATGGAGGATCGGTTCCGCGGGCTGGGTGCGGCGTCAGGGCTCGGATTGTCCGCCGGGGAGTACCTCCTCGTCACGCTGCACCGTCCCGCGCTCGTCGACGGACCGATGCTGTTTGACGTGCTAGATCAGCTGAGCCGAATCGCGCCCGAAGTACCGGTCGTGTTCCCGGTCCACCCTCGGACGCGCAAGCGGATGGAAAGCATCGCGCTCGGACCGGCGGTGCGACTCCTGGACCCCCTGGGCTATCTGGAGTTCCTGTCGCTCGAGGCCGACGCCGGCGCCGTGCTCACGGATTCTGGTGGCGTCCAGGAGGAGAGCACCTACCTCGGGATCCCTTGCTTCACGCTGCGCGAGAACACCGAGCGCCCGGTGACGGTGAGGGCCGGCACCAACACGCTGCTCGGGCTCGATCCGTCCCGGATCGCTGACATCCCCACCGCGGTCCGGCAGGGAGTCCACTCGGTCCACCCGCCGCCGGGATGGGATGGCCATGCCGCGGAACGTATCGCCGCGGTCATTTGCGGAGAGCCCGCACAAACGGCACCCCCGCTGGCTGCGGCTACCGGTTGAGGCTGCGCGCGTGAAGATCTGGATCGACTGCTCGAATTCGCCCCATCCCCTCCTGTTCGCGCCGGTCGGCCGGCGGCTGGTGGAAGGAGGGCACGAGGTGGTCATCACTGCCCGTGACAATGCCCAGACGCTCGAGCTCGCCCGGGAGCGCTGGCCCGACGTCGAGGTGATCGGAGGCGCGAGCCCGCGCGGACGGTCGTCCAAGGTCGCCGCGATCTGCGACCGGATCGCTGACCTGCGGCGGTGGGCGGCGCGCGTCCGCCCGGACGTCGCGCTCTCGCACAACTCCTACGCGCAGATCGTGGCGGCGCGCAGCTTGCGGATCCCGGCGGTGACCGCCATGGACTTCGAGCATCAACCGGCAAACCACCTGGCCTTCCGCCTGGCCACGACGATCCTCGTGCCCGATGCGATGGACATCGAGGCGATTCGCCGCCAGGGAGCCGCGCCCGCCAAGATCGTGCAGTATCCGGGCCTCAAGGAAGAGCTCTACATCGGCGACTTCGAACCCGACCGGGAGATCCTGGCCAAGGTAAGCGCGGGGCCGCGGCCCCGGATAGTCGCGGTGGCGCGCACCGCCCCGACTCGTGCCCTCTATCACTCGTCGTCGAACCCGCTGTTCGAAACCGCGCTGCGCACGGTCTGCTCGCAGGAAGGAGTCGTGTGCGTCGTGCTCACCCGCCACGCGGAGCAGATCGCCGCGATCGAGGATCTCGGGCTGCCGAATTGCGTCGTGCCGCGGACGGCGATCGATTCCCGGTCGCTCGTCTACGCGGCCGATGTGATGATCGGCGCCGGCGGCACGATGACGCGGGAGGCCGCCGTGATGGGAATCCCGACCTGGACGTTGTTCGCGGGCAAGACACCCGCCGTGGACGCATGGCTCGAGCGGCGGGAAATGATCAGGCGCCTCACCCGACCCGATCAGTTGGCTCACCTCACGCCCCGCCTATCCAATCCGCACACCCCAGGGGAGTTACACGCGCGCGGAAGACTGCTCGAGGGCGTAGTCGTCCGAGAGACGCTTGCGGCCGCCGGCGTTGAAGCGATCTCGCCCGGGGTCGCGGTCCTTTCCGCGTGACGCCGGCCATACGCGTTTTCGTTTGTCAGTCGTAGGCGCGGCGCCACGTAGAAACGGGTGACCCCCTCTGCAGGGGTGATTCCCGATCAGGAGGACTTACATGACGAGGTACTCGCACCTCAGATGGCTGGCGCCGCTGGGGGGTCTTGTGGCGGCCGGCCTGATCGCGCTATCGGCTGCACCTGCCGGCGCGACGATCGTCTGCCCGACCGGGATTAAGCCCCCGAGCCCGTATTGCACGAACGTGCCGCCGACGGCCACCACCGGTAGCGCCACCAACGTGGGAGCTAAGAAAGCGACCCTGAACGGCGTCGCCGGACCGAACGTCTCGGGTGGCGACATCACTCAGTACTTCTTCAAGTACGGAAAGACGACCAACTACGGCTCGACCACGCCGACGGGCACGATCGGCTCCTGCCCGGTCGGGATCTCGCCCCCGAGCCCCTACTGCAACGTTCCAAAGACACAGAACGTGTCGGCCAACATCTCCGGTCTGGCACCCTGCACGAGGTATCACTTCCAGCTCTTCGCCAGCAACTCCGACGGATCGGCCCAGGGTGGAGACATGACGTTCACCACCGCGTTCGCGCCTCCTCTCACGAACGTCAACGCGCCGACCAAGGTCAACGCCGGCCGCAGGTTCAAGGTGAAGTTCGGGCTGAAGTACAACACCCAGCGAGTCAGGATCGTCATCAGGAGGAAGAACGGTCCGGTCGTGTCGAGCACGTCGTTCGGACCCCTGGCACCCGGGAGGCACTCCGTGACCCTGCGCGCTCCCAACAGGAGAGGCAACTACGTCCTGTCGGTGATCGCCAAGCTGAGTTGCGGCAGCCAGACGTTCTCGCAGCGGCTGAAGGTCCGCTAACCGCGCCACGGACGCGGCACACCCCGAAGAGGCCGTGGGCTCGGAGCACGCGGCCTCTTCGCTTTCGCTCCTCAGACGCGGACGAGGTCCGCGGGCGGCATCCCGGTCGCCCGGGCGGCTGGCGCTACAGACGAACGAGGTTCTCGACCCGCAGGCCGCGGGTCACACCTCGGAGGTCCACGAACAGCGCGCTCCGGGCGGCGATGGACGCGTGATCGATTCCGGGATGAGCGGTGACCAGGACGACGGCGTCGGCGGCGGCCACGGCGTCGTCGAGGGGTACGCTCTCGAGGCCCAGCATCGGGAGCGACGGCACGAACTCGTCGTGATAGCTGACGATTCCGCCGCGGCCGGCGAGGACCTCGATGATCCGGAGCGCGGGTGACTCGCGGATGTCTCCGACGCCGCCCTTGTAGCTCGCGCCGAGGATCACGATCCGCGAGCCCTTGACCGGCTTGGAGATGTCGTTGAGCGCCTGCTCCACGCGCTCGGCGCAGTGGTAGGGCATGTGCTGGTTGATCTTGCCGGCGAGCTCGATGAACTCGGTCGACATGTGGAACTCACGAGCACGCCAGGTGAGGTAGAACGGGTCGACCGGAAGGCAATGGCCGCCCATGCCCGGGCCCGGCTCGAAGCGCATGAACCCGTACGGCTTCGTCGCCGCGGCGTCGACGACCTCCCAGATGTCGATGCCCATCCGCTCGCTGAGCATCGCCAGTTCGTTGACGAGCGCGATGTTGACCGACCGGAAGATGTTCTCGAGCAGCTTGGTCATCTCCGCGGCGTCGGGCGTGGAGACGCGGACCACCTTGTCGCACACGCGGCTGTAGAGATCGTCGGCGCGATCGAGGCACGCCGGCGTCACGCCGCCGACGACCTTGGGTGTGGTGCGCAGCGTGTAATCGGTGCGCCCGGGGTCGACGCGCTCGGGCGAGAAGGCAAGGTTGATGTCGGTGCCGACGCGCAGACCGGAGGACTCGAGCAGCGGCAGCAGCCGCTCGCGGGTCGTGCCGGGATACGTGGTCGACTCGAGCACGATCAGCTGTCCGGGTTGGAGCACCTGAGCCAGCGACTTGGCGGCGGCGTCGAGCGGGCCCAGGTCGGGCTCGCGGTTGTCGGTCAGCGGCGTCGGGACACAGATGATCACGGCGTCGGCCTGCGCCAGGTCCGCGTAGCGGTAGGTCGCCCGGATCTTCGGGAGCACCTCCCGCAGCCGCTCGGACGTAATGTCCTCGATATACGAGTCGCCCGCGTTGACAGCTGAGACCTTGAGCGGATCGACGTCGAGCGCGATGACCCCGTCACCGGCCTCGGCGAACGCCACCGCCAGCGGCAACCCGACATAGCCGAGCCCTACTACCCCTACTTTCATCTCTAGTCGAGCCTCCGAATTAGTCGGTGTGTCCGATGCGTGAGCAAGATAGCGACCGCCTCAGCCGGCCCCCGTCTGTCGGTGCTATCACCTCACTAACGGGCCACGCGGTCGTGATTTTCGCGGATCGGGCTCGCGCGCTCCTTTCGCGCGGCTCGTCGGGGCGCTACGATCCTCCGTGGACCGTGCTAGGCGGGGTGCTAGCGGTGCCCTGTACCCGCAATCCGCTCTAGCGGGGCTGAATCCCCTCCCGAGGGGCACAGGCCCCGAGGTCAGCGCTCTGTGCGCGATGTTGATGGTTCGGTCCCTTGGCGATGAAGACCCGTGAACCAGGTCAGGTCCGGAAGGAAGCAGCCTTAAGCGGCCACCTTCAGGCGCCGCGGGAGCACCGAACAGGAGTCGCGATACGGTGGCCGCGCCTCGGGTACCGGCTTCGACGGAGGGTGCACGGTCCACCTTTTTCTCCGGCTGCCCGGCGGCCCGGCGCAGCCGGCGCCGCCGGGTCACGGGCTAACCGGCGGCGCCACTAGACTCGACTTCCCGTGTCTACCGGCCCGTCGCTCTACCGCCGCCACCGCCCGCGCACCTTCGCCGACGTCGTCGGTCAGGAGCACGTCGTCCGCACGCTCCGCAACGCCGTCGAGCAGGGGCAGGTCCACCACGCGTACCTGTTCGTCGGGTCGCGCGGCACCGGCAAGACGAGCATGGCGAAGATCCTCGCCGCGTGCCTGAACTGCGTCGACGGCCCGACCATCACCCCGTGCGGCAAGTGCGACTCGTGCGTGTCGATCGCCAACGCCACCTCGCTCGACGTGATCGAGATGGATGCGGCCTCGAACAACTCGGTCGACGACATCCGCGACCTGCGCGAGAAGGTGGCGTACGCCCCGGTGTCCGGCCGCCACAAGGTGTACATCCTCGACGAGGCGCACATGCTCTCCCCGCAGGCGTGGAACGCGTTTCTGAAGACGCTCGAGGAGCCGCCCCCCCGAACGATCTTCGTGCTGGCCACGACCGAGGCGCAGAAGGTGCTGCCGACGGTCGTCGACCGCTGTCACCGCTTCGACTTCGGCCGCCCGACGGTGGAGCAGGTGGCGACGGTGCTCGAGCGGGTCGCCGGCGAGGAGGGGATCGGCGTCGAGAAGGGCGCGCTGGCGCTGATCGCGCGCCACGCCACCGGCAGCTTCCGCGACGCGCTCGGGACGCTCGAGCAGCTCGTCACGTATGCCGGCGGCCGCGCGATCGAGCCCGCCGACGTGCTCGCCGTGCTCGGGGTCGCCGACGCTGAGCAGCTGTTCGACGCCGTCGACGCGATCATCGCCCGCGATCCGGCCCGCGCGCTTCGCGCGGCGGCGAGGCTCGCCGACTCGGGCCGCGACGCCGGCCAGCTGCTCCGCGACCTCGAGGTCCACGGCCGCGAGCTGCTCGCGGTCCAGGTGCTCGGCGACGTCCCGCCCGAGTTCCAGGTCACCCCCGAGCGCGACATCCGCCTCGCCGAGCAGGCCACCGCGCTGTCCGACACCGACGCGGTCCGGCTGCTCGACCTGGTCTCGGCCGCGCTCGACGCCACCGCGAACGGCGCCCAGGCGCGGATCCAGCTCGAGCTCGTGCTGGTCAAGGCCGCCGCGCCCGAGCTCGACCCGTCGATGTCGGCGCTGCTGGCGCGGATCGAGCGGCTTGAAAATGGCCCCGCCCATCCCGGCGGCGGTCTCCGGGCGGCGCCGGCGGCTCGGACCGCTCCGACCGCTGAGCGCACGGACCCGCCTGCACCTGCGCTCCCGACGCCCGAGCCCGAGCCTGCCCCGGAACCCGCGTCGGCGCCGCCGCTCGATCTCGACGAGGCCGCCGCCTCCTGGCCGGCCGTCGTCGACCTGGTGCGCGGCGAGAACGCGATGTTGGCCGCGTTGCTGTCCGACGCCCGGCCGGTCGCAGTCAAGGAGCGGGAGCTGACGCTGGCCTTTCCAGGCGGCGCGGCGTTCCTCAAGCGCAAGGCCGAGCAGGAGGACTACCGGCGCGTGGCGGGTGAGGCGCTGAAGGCCGTCACCGGCCGGCGGCTCGCGCTTCGCTACGAGCTCCGCGACGACGAGGAGGAGCCTGCGGGCGAGCCGGTGCTCTCGGGCGAGGAACTGGTGCGACGCTTCATGGACGAGTTCGATGCCGAAGAGGTGCTCGAAGACGATCAGAACGAAGGCGAGGTCAAGGGCTGATGCCGCAACCGAACATGCAGCAAATCCTCAAGCAGGCCCAGAAGATGCAGCAGGACATGCTCGCTGCCCAGGAGGCGCTGAAGGACGAAGTCGTGGAGGCGTCGGCCGGAGGCGGGATGGTCACCGCGAAGGTGAGCGGAGATCTGGTGCTGAAGTCGATCACGATCGACCCCGACGCGGTCGACCCCGAGGACGTCGAATTGCTCCAAGACATGGTGCTGGCGGCGGTCAACGAGGCACTGCGGTCCGCGCAAGAGGTCGCCTCGGCGAAACTCGGCGGCATCACCGGCGGCCTCGGTGGCCTTGGGGGCCTCGGCGACCTCGGCCTCGGTCTGTAGAAAGGGGAAGTCCCCCTGAGCGTCTACGCCCCGCCCGTCCAGCGGCTCATTACCGAACTGTCGAAGCTGCCCGGCGTCGGCGGCCGGACGGCTCAGCGGCTGACGTTCCACCTGCTCCGCGCGAGCGACGAGGAGGCGCTGGCGCTGGCGCGCGCGATCACCGAGGTCAAGGAGCGGATCGGCCTGTGCGAGACGTGCTTCAACCTGGCGGACGGTCCGAGTTGCCGGATCTGTGCCGACGAGCGGCGCGACGCCGAGGTGATCTGCGTCGTCGAGGAGCCCTCGGATGTGATCTCGATCGAGCGCACGCACGAGTTCCGGGGCCGCTACCACGTGCTCGGCGGCGCGCTGTCGCCGATCGACGGCGTCGACCCGGAGGACCTCAAGATCGCCGAACTGAACGAGCGGGTGCGCGCCGGCTCCATCCGCGAGGTCGTGATCGCCACCAACCCGACGACCACCGGGGAGGCGACCGCGCTCCACATCGCGGCCGGGCTGCGCGCGCTCGACTCCGAGGTCATCGTCACCCGGCTCGCGAGCGGGCTGCCGGTCGGCGCCGACCTCGAGTACGCCGACGAGCTGACGCTCGGGCGCGCGCTGGTCGGACGGCGGGCGCTGTAGGTGCCCGACACGGTCGTCATGAAGTTCGGCGGGACGTCGGTCGCCGACGCCGAGCGGATCAAGCGCGCCGCCCGGCGGATCGTCGAGAAGCGCGATGCCGGCAAGCGCGTGGTCGCGGTCCTGTCGGCGCGCGGAAAGACCACCGACGAGCTGATCGCGATGGCCGAGGAGGTATCCCCGAATCCCGACCCGCGCGAGATGGACATGTTGCTGTCGACCGGTGAGCGCATCTCGTGCGCGCTGTGCGCGATGGCGATCAACGACCTCGGGCACCGCGCGATCTCGTTCACCGGCTCCCAGGCTGGGATCGTCACCGACACCTCACACACCAAGGCCCGGATCCTCGAGGTGCGAGCCGAGCGGATCCGGGAGGCGCTCAGCGAGGATCTGATCGTGCTCGTCGCGGGCTTCCAGGGAGTCTCGACCAGCCGCGACGTGACCACGCTCGGCCGCGGGGGGTCGGACACGACCGCGGTGGCGCTGGCCGCGGCGATCGGCGCCGAGGTCTGTGAGATCTATACCGACGTCGCCGGCGTGTTCACCGCGGACCCCCGGCTCGTGCCGAGCGCTCGCAAGCTGCCGCAAGTGAGCTTCGAGGAGATGCTCGAGATGGCGGCGTCCGGGGCCAAGGTCCTCCAGCTTCGGTCGGTCGAGTACGCTCGGACCCACGGCGTGAAGATCCACTGCCGCTCGAGCTTCCACGAGATCGCCGGTACCTTCGTGATCGGAGAAGACGAGACGATGGAGCACCCACTCATCACCGCTGTGACCCATTCGACCGAGGAGGCGCGGATCACGCTGACCGGCGTTCCCGACCGTCCGGGCGCCGCCGCGGCCATCTTCAGGGCGCTCGCCGACGCCAACTGCAACGTCGACACGATCATCCAGAACGAGCCGCGCGAGGAGGGTCGCGACGCCGAGGTGTCGTTCACGATCTCGACCGATGACCGGCGCGCCGCCGAGGCAGCGCTCGAGCCGATCCGCGCCGAGCTCGGCATCGCGGCGATCGACACCGACCCCGAGATCGGCAAGGTCTCGATCATCGGCGCCGGGATGCGGTCGCACCCGGGCGTCGCCGCGACCGTGTTCGAGACGCTCGCCGAGGAGGGGATCAACATCGAGATGATCTCGACCTCGCCAATCAAGATCTCGTGCGTGATCCGCTCCGAGGCGGTGCCGAACGCGGTCCAGGCGCTGCACGCCGCGTTCCAGCTGAGCCTCGCCGAGGTCCAGCGCGAGCGTCCGATCGGGCAGGAGGCGAGATGAGCCGCGGATATCGAGTCGCCGTCGTCGGCGCCACCGGGGTCGTCGGTACGACGATGCGGGCCCTGCTCCGCGAGCGTCAGTTTCCCGCGCGCGAGATCGTGGCGTTCGCCACCGAGCGCTCCGCCGGGCGCGAGCTCGAAGACGGGCTCGTCGTGCAGGCGCTGAACGACGACGCCAATCTCGAGGGGTTCGACATCGCGTTGTTCTCCGCCGGCGCCGGCACCTCGCGGCAATGGGCGCCGCGGTTCGCGGAGGCCGGCGCCACGGTGATCGACAACTCCTCGGCGTTCCGGCGCGACCCGGAGATCCCGCTGGTCGTGTCCGAAGTCAACCCCGAGGCGCTCGAGCGGCACCACGGGCTGATCGCCAACCCGAACTGCTCGACGATGCAGCTGATGGTCGCGCTCGCGCCGATCCACCGCCGAGCGGGGATCGAGCGGCTGGTCGTCGCCACCTACCAATCGGTCTCGGGCACCGGCAAGAAGGCGATCGACGAACTCGACGCGCAGGCCGACGCCTCGCTGCGGGGCGCGGACATGCCGGCGCCGCAGGTGTATCCGGAGCCGATCGCGTTCAACGTGATCGGGGCGGCCGGCAACTTCGCCGACGGAGACGACCACACCGACGAGGAGCGCAAGATGATGTTCGAGACGCGCAAGATCCTCGACGACGGGTCGATCGGCGTGGCCGTCACCTGCGTCCGCGTGCCCGTCCGCGTGTGCCACTCGATCGCCGTCAACGTGCAGACGCGCGAGCCGCTGTCCGCCGACGAGGCATCCGACATGCTCCGCGCGTCGCCCGGCGTCGTGGTCGAGGACGTGCCGACGCCCCTTCGGGCCGCCGGCCGGGACGAGGTGTTCGTGGGCCGGATCCGCCACGACGAGTCCCATCCGCGCGCGCTCAGCATGTGGATCGTCAGCGACAACCTCCGCAAGGGGGCCGCCACCAACGCGGTCCAGATCGCGGAGGTGCTGGTGGAGCGAGGCCTGCTCCGTCGCCGCGATTCCGTCGCCGCGTAGCGCCCGGTGACACCCCCAGTCGGCGTTGTCAGGACGCTGACCACAATTCGTGTTCAGAAAGCATCCGAATTGGGTATCAACCCTGCCGAAACTTCGAGCTTCCGGCTCAGGAAACTTCCAACGGGCGGACAAGGGGTATGACGAGGGCGAGGCACGCGGGCCTCGCTCTTCGTCGTTAAGGGCCCGTCACGCCGCCGACGCGGTGGCCACGACCGACGTCGACCAGTCGATGACCTTCGTCGGCTTGACGATGTGCTTGTTCATGCCGAGCTCCTTGGGCGAGAGCCCGAGGGCGAGCCCGACCAGCTGGGGGAGGTGCAGCACCGGCATCCCGAGCTCGCGCCCGACGACCTTGGCCGCGACCGGCTGCTGGAGGTCGAGGTTGAGGTGGCACAGCGGGCACGGGACCACCAGGCAGTCCGCCTCTGCGTCGACCGCGTCGCCGAGGTGCCGGCCGGCTTGCCTGAGCGACGCTTCCTTGTTCATCGTGATGATCGGGAAGCCGCAGCACTTGTAGACGCCGGCGTAATCGATGACGGTGCCACCGAGCGCGTCGATCACCTGGTGGAGGTAGCGATCGCGCGGGTGCTCCTCGTCGACGCCCAGGCGGTCGGTCGGCCGGATGATGTAGCACCCATAGAACGGACCCACGCGCAGATCGGTGAGCGGCCGCGTGACCTTGGCCCTGAGCGCGTCGAGCCCGATGTTCTCGACGAGCAGCCACAGGAAGTTCTTGTTGGTCAGGCCCTTCTCGTAGCGAAGGCCCTCGTCCGTCAGGTTGCCGTTGACGTGATCGCGGTACTCGGTGTTCGCGTCGAGCCGCTCCTGGCACTCGGACTGCGCACCCTGACACGTCGAGCAGATGTTCATCATCAGCTCGCCGTCGGTCTGCTGGGCGAGCGCGAACGTGCGCGCGTTGAGCGTGTCGGCGAGCTCCTGATTGTGCTCGGCGATCACGCCGGCGCCGCAGCACGCGGCCCGGTCTAGCTCGATCAGCTCGATGTCGAGCAGCGGCGCCACCTTGGCCATCGATCCGTGGAGCTCCGGCGTGAACCCGCGGCTCACGCAGCCTGGCCAGTACGCGACCTTCATGCCTGCTCCTCGGACGCCGACGCCGACGCCGACGCCGACGCCGCCTCGGCGGCCTCGGTCTCGGCCTCGCTCTCATATCCGGTCACGTACAGATTGAGCTCGTAGCGCTCGGGCTTTCCGTCGATCGTGTCGAACAGCTTCTTGACCTCGGGCGGCGCCTTGTGCGGGTGCCCGAGCACGGTCCGCGGGGTCATCTTGCCCCGCCGCAGCCCGGTTGCGGCGGTCGGGAGCGAGCCGATCAGCTCGGGCACGGCGCGCGGGTGGAACTTCCCGCCGTAGGAGTCGGGGAGCAGGTCGGCCTCGTGAAGCAGACCGTTCTTTCGGATGTTCTTGACGAACGCGTGCTCGTGGCGGTAGCCGTTGTTGCGGTCGTCGATGTCGAAGTCCGAGCCGGCGATGCGGCGCAGGCGCATGATCTGGCTCATCGGGGCCACGCCCTTGGGGCACGCGTCGATGCAGCTGAAGCAGTGGGTGCAGTCGTAGAGCCCGTGCGGATCCTCGGACAGGTCGCTGAGTCGCTCGCGGTGCTGGGCGTCGCGCGGGTCGCCGACGAACCGGTAAGCCTTGGCGAGCGCGGCGGGACCGATGAACTCCGGATCGACCTCCATCGACAGGCAGTCCGACACGCACGCGCCGCACTGGATGCAGGCCATCGGCTGGGTCACATCGACCATGTTCTCGTGGGGGACGATGTACTCGCGCTCGGGCACGGGCTGCTTGTTGATCAGCCACGGCGTGACCCTCTGGATCTTCTTCCAGTGGACCGCGTCCATATCGACGATCAGGTCGCGGATCACCGGCATGTTGCCCATCGGCTCGACGGTGATCACCGGGGAGCCCTGGCCCTCGTCGGGCGGGTTCCAGCCGGTCCCATGAGCGCGCTGGGCGGCCTCCCGGAGGTGGGTGTTACACGCGAGCCCGGGCTTTCCGTTCATCCGCACTCCGCACGAGCCGCAGATCGCCTGCTGGCAGGAGCACCGGATTCCGATCGAGCCGTCGGTGTCGTCTTTGATCTTGAGGATCGCGTCCAGCACCGATTGCACCGGCGACAGGTCGACGGTGTGGGTGTCCCAGCGCGGGGCTCCGCCGGACTGCGGGTCGTAGCGCCGGATCCTGAGCGTGTACTCGGCCATGAGCTAGTACGTCCTTTCCTCTGGCTCCCAGCGGGTGATCGTGACCGGCGAGAAGCTCACCAACGGCACGTCGGCGCCGTTCATCGAGATGTCGATGTGCTTGAGCCACTCGTCGTCGCGGCGGCCCGGATAGTCGATCCGCCACTGCGCCCCGCGGCATTCCTTGCGCTCGAGCGCGCCGACGACGATCGTCTCGGCCACATCGAGCATGTACCCGAGTTCGATCGCGGCGATCACGTCCTGGTTGAACACCGAACCACGGTCGTCGATGGCGGCGACGGTGGCCTCCTCCTTCAGCCGGCGGACGATCTCGTGCGCCTTGGTCAGCCCGGCCTCGTCGCGGAACACAGCGACGTACTCGTTCATGGTCTCGCCGAGCTCGTTCTTGATCGCCCCGATCCGGCGGCCGCCCTGGGGACGGTTCATGATCGCGGTGATGTGCTTCTCGGTCTCGGCCACGCGGGAGGCGGGCGTCGACGGCATCGGCATCTGGAGCGCGCGCGCCGCCGCGTGGGCGCCGGAGCGGCGGCCGAACACCAGCGTGTCGAGCAGCGAGTTCGCGCCCAGGCGGTTGCCGCCGTGGACCGAGACGCACGCGACCTCGCCGGCCGCGTACAGGTACGGGACCGTGGTCTCCCCATCGGAGTCGGTCTTGATGCCGCCCATGATGTAGTGCATCCCCGGCAGGATGTGAATCGGCTCGCGGGTGATGTCGACGCCGGCGAAATCGCGTCCGATGTTGACGATCTCCCGGAGCGCCTCGAGCGTGCGACGGCGGGGAACCTTGGTGATGTCGAGCGCGACGGTGCCGTCGGGGAACCCTCGCCCCTCGTTGATCTCGGTCTGCTCGGCCCGCGAGACGACGTCGCGCGAGGCCAGCTCGAACTTGTTCGGCGCGTACTTCTCCATGAACCGGTCGCCCTCGGCGTTGAGCAGCCACGCTCCCTCGCCGCGGGCGCCCTCGGTGATCAGCAGGCCGTTGCCGGCGAGCGTCGTCGGGTGGTACTGGACCATCTCCATGTCCATCAGCTTCGCGCCGATCCGGTAGGCCTGGGCGATGCCGTCCCCGGTGACGATCAACCCGTTGGTGGTCGGCTTGTAGACCTGGCCGGCTCCGCCGGAGGCGAGGATCGTGGTCTTCGCGTTGAACACCTCGAGCGCGCCGTCGCGCAGGTTGCGGCAGATCGCGCCGATGCAGCGCCCGTCAGCGTCCTGGAGAAGGTCTGTCGTGAACCACTCCTCGTAGCGGTTGATCTGCTCTGAGCGCTTCATCAGCTGCTCGTAGAGCACGTGCAGGATCGCGTGGCCGGTGATGTCGGCGACGTAGTACGTGCGGGCGGCCGAGGCGCCGCCGAACGCGCGGGTGCCGAGGTGGCCCGTGTCGTTCCGGTGGAAGGTGACGCCGAGGTGCTCGAGATACAGGATCTGGTCGGGCGCCTCGCGGCACATGATCTCGATGGCGTCCTGGTCCCCGAGGTAGTCCGAGCCCTTGACCGTGTCGAACGCGTGCGACTCCCACGTGTCCTCGGGGTTTAGGGCCGCGTTGATCCCGCCGGCGGCGGCGACCGAGTGCGAACGGACCGGGTGGACCTTCGAGACGATCGCCACGGTGGCGCCCGCCTCGGCGGCGGAGAGGGCAGCCCGCTGGCCGGCGAGGCCGGCACCGATGATGAGGACGTCGTGTGAAGGCACCGCGCTCGATTCTATTTAGGGGGGCTGACGGGCGCGTTTTGCCTCGGAGGGCTAGATTGCCCGCTCGTGCGGCGACTCCCAACCGAGCTCTCCGGGCCGGTCCTGATCGAACCGACGGTCCACGGCGACCAGCGCGGGTTCTTCCTCGAGACCTATCGCCGCAGCGTGCTGGCCGAGTTCGGCATCGAGGACGACTTCGTCCAGGACAACCACTCGCGCTCGAGCCGGGGGGTCGTGCGCGGGATGCACTTCCAGCCAGGGATGGCCAAGCTGCTGCGCTGCGCGCGCGGCTCGATCTACGACGTCCTCGTCGACCTGCGGCGCGGGTCCCCGACGTTCGGCCGCTGGGAGGGGTTCGAGCTCAACGACACGCAGCACCACCAGCTGTACTGCCCGGACGGGTTCGCGCACGGCTTCTGCGTGCTCAGCGACGTGGCCGACGTCGTCTACATGACCTCGGCCTACTACGACCCCGCTCGCGAGAGCGGATTCGCCTACAACGATCCCGAGGTCGGGATCGCGTGGCCGGCGGGAGACGGGCTGACGGCATCGGCTCGTGACGCCGGCGCGCCGTCGCTGGCCGAGATCACGGCGGACCTGCCGTTCGAATACACCGCCTGACCGGCGCAAGTCGCCCGGTCCGGCGGTCGTTGCTCAGGAATGGAGCTACTCGTATGCGGTGGGGCGGGATTCATCGGGTCGACGTTCGTGCGCGAGCGGGTGTTGGAGCACGGCGACCAGGTGACCGTCCTTGACAAGTTGACGTACGCCGGGCGACTCGAGAACCTGCGCGCGGTCGAGTCCGAGATTCGGTTCGTGCACGGTGCGATTGAAGATCCGCGGGCCGTGGCTGACGCGGTGGCTGGTTGTGAGGCGATTGTGAATTTCGCGGCGGAGACGCATGTGGATCGGTCGATCTCGGGGCCGGAGGAGTTCATCGTGACGAACATGCAGGGGACGCATGTGTTGTTGGAGGCGGCGAGGGAGCGCGGTTTGCGGTATTTGCAGGTGTCGACCGATGAGGTGTATGGGTCGATCGAGGCGGGGTCGTTTACGGAGGAGTCGCCGCTTGCGCCTTCGAGTCCGTATAGCGCGACGAAGACGGGCGCGGATCTGTTGGTGTCGAGTTATTTCCATACGTACGGGCTTGAGACGGTGATTTGCCGGGGGTCGAACAATTACGGGCCGCATCAGTATCCGGAGAAGCTGATTCCGCTGATGATCCTGAACGCGTTGGCGGGGGATCGGTTGCCGGTGTATGGGGATGGGAAGAATGTGCGGAACTGGTTGTTCGTGGAGGATTTCGCGCGGGGGATCGGGCATGCGCTGCTCCACGGGGTCCCGGGCGAGGTTTACAACTGCGGCGGTCCGGATGAGTGCGACAACTTGACGGTGGTCGGCAGGATCATCGAGTTGACTGGGCGTGATGAGTCGTTGATCGAGTTCGTGACCGACCGTCCGGGGCATGACCGCCGGTATTCGCTGTCGTCGGAGAAGCTGGGTGGGCTTGGGTGGCGGGCGCGGGTGCGGTTTGAGGAGGGGTTGGCGCGGACGGTTGCGTGGTATCGCGAGAACGAGTGGTGGTGGGAGCCGATCCGCTCGGGCGCGTACCGCGAGTACTACGAACGCCACTACGGACGCGCGCTGAAGGTCTAGCCGTCCGGTCGCGGTCGCGCGACCTGCATTTCTCGACATTTGAGGCGCGCGGGCCGGGCCTTGCCGAGCTGCGCATGCCCCACATGCCTCACACGGCACGGTCGGCCGTGGTGCCGTCCGTTGTCGAGTAATGCAGGTTCTCGACCGCGGCAACCATGCGCCCCTCCCCAGGTGCCCGCCGTTCTTGACGCGACTGCGCCCGGGCGAGCGCTAGCTGGCGGCGGCTGCGGCCGGCGGAAACGGGCTGCGCGGGAAGTTCACGACGACCCCCTGGCTCGCCGCCGGCGCCACCGGCCGCGAGTTCAGCGGGTAGCGATCGACGATCGCCGCCGCCCGCTCGGCGAGGCCTGCGTGCCGGTCGGCGAACCCGTACGGGTTCAGGGCGTCGGCGATGATCGCGCCCACCTCGGCGAAGTCCTTGACCCGGAGTCCCCGGCTCGCGAGCGCCTGCGTCCCGATCCGCAGGCCGCTCGAGACAACGTGCGGGCGCGGGTCGAACGGCATCGCAACTCGGCTGACGGTGATCCCGACCGACGCCAGCCGGGCCTCTCCGCCGAGGCCGTCCACCGCCGAGTCGCGCAGATCGCACAGGACCAGGTGCACGTCGGTGCCGCCCGTCAGCACGCCGATGCCGTGTCGGGCGGCCAGCAGCCGCCCGGCCACTGCCCGGGCGCCGGCAAGCGCGCGCTCCTGACGCTCACGGTAGGAGTCCGACGCGGCGAGGCCGAGGGTCACGGCCTTGCCGGCGATCTCGTGCGCGAGGACACCGCTCTCGGGACCGGCGTGGACATGGGCGGCAATCGTCCCGGCGAGCCGCTCGGTCGACAGGATCATCCCGCCGCGAGTACCGCCGAGCGTCTTGTAGATCGTGGTCGTGACGACGTCCGCGAACGGCACCGGATTCGGATGCAGGCCTGCCGCGACCAGCCCGGCGAAGTGCGACATATCGACCAGCAGGTACGCGCCGACCTCGTCGGCGATCGCGCGGAAGCGAGGGAAGTCGAGGACCCGGGGGTAGGCCGACCAGCCCGCCAGGATCAAACGCGGCCGGCGCTCTAGCGCGACTGCCTCGACCTCGTCCATGTCGACGAGGCTCGTTGCCCGGTCGACGTGATAGGTGGCGATCTCATACAGCGAGCCGGAGATGTCGACGGACGTGCCCGGCATCAGGTGCCCGCCGTGCCCGAGGTCGAGCGCCAGGATCGTCTCCCCGGGCTCGAGCAGCGCGTGGTAGACGGCGGCGTTCGCCTGGGTGGCCGAGTGGGGTCTCACGTTCGCGCGCTCGGCGCCGAACAGCCGGCAGGCGCGGTCGACCGCGAGCTGCTCGGCGATCTCGACCGCCGGCAGCGAGGCGTGGCACTCGAGCGTCGCCGGGCCGAGGTTCTCGGATCCGATCATCTCCAGCGTCCGCTGCTGGCGCTCCAACTCCTCCGCGATCTCAGGATCGACTTCCGACATTGGCCGGTCCAAGAAGTCAAGCGGCAAATCCTGGAGCATCGATCAAGACGGTAACTCTGGGCTTGACATCTGGCGCCCGCTCAACTGGGAGGATTGGCCTCGGGTGCCTAGCCTTCGGTCTAGCGGCTCAGCTGCGCGCTCGGCGGAGCGCGACTGCGTAGGCGAGCCCCGAGAGCGCGAACATGATCCCGGTGGCGGCCAGCCAGCGGCCCAGGTACACGGACTCACCGAGCCCGGTCTGAGTCTTGTACACCGCGTCGAGGGACAGGATCTCCGGCGCGAACACGAGCAGCAGCAGGCCGCTGAGCAGCGCCGGCACCCGGATGTACGGCACCGCGCTCACCCGCGCCCGCGCGGCGCGGGCCCGACCGCGGGCCCCGCCGAACGCGATCCAGTCGAGACCCGTGTACAGCGGGACCAGGATCAGGTCGTGTCCGATCAGCGCGATCACGAACCAGCGGAGGATCGCCCCGGCCCCGACGTGGACCCACTGGAGCGCCACGTAGAGGGCGATCGCGAGGCTCGCGACCAGCGTCAGCAGGTGCAGCGGGCTGGCGCCATACACGCGTCTGAACCAGGCCATTCTCATGCCCGCGTGAACCTCATCGTGACCACCCACTTGGTGCAGTGAACGCCCGGCAGCGCCGGGCCGATCACGCGCGCCGGGTAGCCGTGGTCGAGCGATAGGTCGACGCCGTTGACCCGCAGCGCGAGCAGCGAGCGCTCGTCGGCGACCTGCTCGTGCCCGAGCGTCGCCTCGTTGAAGTACCCGCCGTCACGCGCCGCCGACACGTTTTGCACGGTCGCCGGGCCGGTGATCCCGGCAAGCGCCGCCAGGTCGCGAAGGCGCACGCCGGTCCACGTCTGCGTGGTCGACCAGCCCTCGACGCAGGCGATCGGGAGGGCGTACGTGTACTGGGTCATCGCAAGCAGCTGTGGCCGCGTCAGGCTCACCGTGTGCTCGCCGACGACCACGAGCCGCCAGCTCGCGTCGACGTCGCTCGGGCGCAGCAGCGACTCCGCCGCGGTATGAGTGACCGGAAAGCCGTTCGGGCCGGAGCCCATGCGGTTGCGGGGGGACAGGAAGGCGAGTGACCTGAACACGCCGCCGATCGACTCGCCGGCGCCCTGGACCAACAGGATCGCTGAGCCGGCGGCGACCGTCCCGAGCAGCACACGGCGTGACATGGTCGGGGGGGAGGGGTTCGGGGATTCGAGCGGCCGGTCGACCCGCGAGGCCACCGACCGTTCCCGCTCCGGGCGCTGGATGCGGGTCCCTGCCGTGGGTGCGGGACGGTCGAGACCGGGCACGGTCGCACTCAACTCGCGGCGGAGCTTCAGCCCCTGGCGCATCGTCGGCAACTTGAGCGCCGCGTGCAGAACGAACGCCACGATGAACACCAACCCGCCGTAGTAGTGGGCGGGCGGGAAGTAGAACCCGAACGGCACCCACAGCTGGATGTCGATGATCCCGGTCACGAACTCGAAGATCGCGCTGCCAACCAGGAGCACGAGCGACAGGCGCTCGAGCGCGTGCGCGGGGCTACGAACGACCGGCCACTCGAACAGGCGTGGCAGTACCGACCACAGCTTCGCCAGCAGCACCGGCACGAGCGCGAGACCGATCGCGACGTGCAGACCCTGGGTGAACGCGTACAGCCACGACGGTTGCGTCGGCCAGGCGAGCGGGTCGAAGCTCAGCCGGCCGACGGCGTTGCCGATCACGTTGCCGCCCAGGTTCGGCTGGTAGGCGTTGTTCGAGAGCAGGCCGGTGATCGCGACGATCGGCAGGCCGATCAGCAACACCAGCCCGAGCACCGACGTGAGCCACCGGCCGCGTAGCGGACTCCGCCAGAAGTCGGCCCGGAACGGCCCGCCCGGCGAACGCCTCCCAGCGCGCCGAGATGGCTTCAAGTTGACTACCGCCAAATCGCCTGGTTGATCTCCTGGATCGACTGGCCGGCCAGCACGGACCGGCACCAGACCTCGGCTGACCACAGCCGAAGCTTCGGAAGGCCGTGGGTGGCGCCCATCGCCTCTTCGAACTCGGCCGGCGGGAATCTGGAGCTTCTCCCGGAGGAGACCGTCGGTGAGGAAGTTCGGGTCGGCGCCCTCGTGGATCCACGAGGCGCAGTCGAAGTCCATCCCGTAGATCTTCGGGCGATGGGCGATCGACAACGGGAGCACGCGCCGAGCGACGTCACGAAGAATCCCCTTCGACCACGGACCGACCCGGTGCTCGAGCGGAAGGTTGAGTACGAGCTTTACGACCTCGGGCTCCAGGAAGGGGACGCGCGCCTCGACCGACTCCTGCATCACGTTCTTGTCCATGCGGTTGAGCAGCCAGCACAGCGTGTAGTCGAGACGAGTCAGAAGACCCGCCTCGAGCCTGCCCCGGTCCCCCGCGTGGTGCGCGTAGGCGGCCGTCGACTCCGGGGATGGATCGTGGCCGGTGCCGGGGAGCATCTCGGGCATCCATCTCGACACCGACTGGCGCCGGCCGACGGCGAGCCCGAGCAGATGCTTGATCCGTCGGAGTACGCGCACCGGATCCCGGAGCGGGTGCTCGAGCATCATCGTCTCGGCGTGGTGGACGACCTGTCCGTGCCAGGGCAGGAACGCCGCCAACGCGCTCGCGTGGAGGTCGCCGTAGCCGCCGAACAGCTCATCGGCGCCCTCGCCGGTCAGCAGCACCTTGACGCCGCGTTCGCGAGCGCGGTCGGCGAGCTGCGCGACCGTCACCGCGCTGGCGTTCGCGATCGGAACGCCGTAGTGGACGGTGGCGGAAACGAACATGCGCCGGAAGTCGGCTGGGGTCACGTCGACCAGCTCGAGGTCGACCCCGAGGGCCTTGGCGACGCGCTGGGCGGCTGGCCCTTCGTCCATCCGCGGGTCGGCGGTATAGCTCGCACCGAACGCGACCAGGTCCGGCTTGACCTCCGCTGCGAGCGCGGTGATCAGGCTCGAGTCGACGCCGCCGGAGCACAGGGTGCCGACCGTGGTGTCCGCGAGCAGGGAGCCGTGGACCGCTTCGCGGAGCGTGCCCTCGAGCACGTTCGTGAGCTCGTAGCGGGATCGGCCGTTCAGGCCCGCCGCCCGGACGCGGTCGACGTCGCCGCTCGGGAGGTGCCAGTGCGAATGCGTGATCTCGCTGGTCTCGGTCGAGATCGAAGCCCAAGCTCCTGGCGCGACTCGCGTGATTCCCTCGATCAGCGTCGACTCGCCGCGCAGGTAGGACCCAGCGGAGATTTGCCGCCAGGCGGTGTCGACGGGAGCGGCGGGCGCTCCGGCGGCGACGAGCGCGGCGGGCTCACTCGCAAACCACACGCCGCCGGCGAAGCGGGCGAAGTACAGCGGCTTGACGCCGAACCGGTCACGACACAGCAGGAGGCGACCCGCGTCGACGTCGAGGGCGGCGAACGCGAACTGACCGGTCAACCGCGACACAGCGGCCGGGCCCCAGTGGTCGAGCGCCCAGAGGAGCGTCTCGGTGTCGCTGTCGCCGACGAACGGCGTCCCGTTGAGCTCTGCGCGCAGCGCCAGGTGGTTGTAGATCTCGCCGTTGTAGGCCAGCCACCACCGGCCGCTCGGGTGGCGCATCGGCTGATGCCCGCGCTCGCTCAGATCGACGATGGAAAGTCGGGTGTGGACGAGCGCGACGTTCCCGATCGTTTCGATTCCGAAATCGTCGGGGCCCCGGTGCGCAAGCGCGTCGCGCATCGCTATCAATCGATCGTGCTCAGGCCGTGCCCCACGGCTGAGCACACAGCCCCCAATGCCGCACATGAAGTCAGCCTACCTCGATATCTGCGCTGGTCCAGAGGGTGGAGGCGCGGACCGTTCTCATGTCCAGATGCCACAGGGGCAGGGCTGGTCTTTGGTATGGGCAGGGGCGTCTTCGGGGCCGGGCGCGGCTGAAAATGCGCCGGCGCGGACCCGTCCGGATCAACCTCGGACGATCGGTCGGGCGAAAGCGATTTGACTATCTCGCGCGCGGGTAAATAACGCGCGGATGAGAGGGCGGGTGTGGACGCGGCACGAGAGGCGGGTGGCGACTGGGCGCACGCCCGAGGCGCGCAGAACTCTGTGGCGGATCACCCGCGGGATTCTCAGCGTGGCGCTGATCGCGCTGGCGCTGGCGCCGGTCTTCGGGGCGCTTCCGCGAGCCAGCAGCGCGCTCACGGTTCCGTCGGTGACGGTTCCGTCGGTGACGGTTCCGAAGCCGGCGGCCGCGATTCCCGCGATCACGACGCCGGCAGTCACGACGCCGGCGGTCACGACGCCGGCGGTGACGGTTCCCTCCGTGACGGTCCCGCAGGTCACAACGCCGTCGGTCTCCAAGCCATCGCTGCCCTCGGTCCCGACGTCTCTGCCGGGTGCGGGGAGCACGTCGAGCGGGGTAACCGGCGCGGTCACGCACGCATCGGTGCCGTCGACGGCAACACGCGGTGCGGTTACGGGCTCGCCGGCGTCGACGGCGACCTACGGCGCGTCCGGCCAGGGGGCGTCGGGCACGGACCAGTCCTGGGGCGGAACCGGTTCCGCCGGTTCGCGCGCGGCACTCGCCCGCGACGCCGGCGGGCGCGATCGAGCGCACGGCGGGGCTCACCGCGCGGCACCGCTCACGCAGCGCCAACTAAGCCAACTCGTCCAGCGACTCAACGGTTGCCTGGCGTCGGTGACGCCGCGCCAGCGCCAGTTGTTGACGCTGAGGACCGGTTACGGGCTCCAGCGGACTTACAACCGCGCTCAGGTCGCGCGCATTCTCCGCGTGAGCCAGAGCCGCGAGGGCCAGATCGAGCAGGCGGCCGTCGCGGGCCTTCAGCAGGCCTCGCAGCACAGCAACTGCGGCAGCGCGTCGCATTCGCTGTCGGCGATCGCGATCACCGTCGCCCGGACCCCGTTCGAGATAATCCAGCGCGTGCTCGGACCGGGGCAGTCCCCGCCGAGGACGACGTCGGCCGGCGGGTCACGCGCGGCTTCATCCAAGCGCCAGACGGCGCCGCGCCATGTCGGATCCCCGCAGCCGCCACAGACCCAGGGAGTCAACCCCACCGGCCCACCGGGCAAGAGCGCGGTTATCTCCCCGCCGGCCGGGGGCGGCACCGATTGGGTGCTGCTCGCCGCGGCGATCGCGTCGCTCGGCGCCGCCGCCGCGGCGGTCGCGGCTCGTCGCCGGTCGCAGCACGCGCGCCTCGCCGGCGGTCCGGCTCCCGCAGCGCTCGAGTCGAGCACGCGACGGCCGCGGCTCTCACCGCTCGTAGGCGCGGTGGCGGGTTTGCCGGCGCGCGTGCCCGGACGCGTACGACGGCGAGCTCTCACGAAGGACAGCGAGGCCCCGCGCGCCCTGCTCGACCCTCCCGCGGCTCCCGAGCCCCTTCGGCTTCCGGACGCAGACTCTAAGCCTCAAGTCAAGCCTGAGATCATGCCTCCTGCCCCGGTCACGCCGCCGGCCGCGGCGACCCCGGCCCTACCGGTGACCCCGCCGGCGGCAGCGACCCCGCTGCCACCGGCCGCGCCACCCGTGGCCGACGCCGGGCGCGCCGAGGCGATGGCGGCGTTCGCCCTCGCCAGCACCCTCGAGCGCGAGCACGATCTGCGCGGCGCCGAGGAGGCCTACCGCCGGGCCGACGAACTCGGCCACCCCGAGGCGTCGTTCCACCTGGGTGGGATGCTCGCCGAGCAGGGCGACGTCAACGGCGCTCTCGCTCTGTACCGCCGCGCCGACGAGCTGGGCCACGCCGCCGGCGCGTTCAACCTGGGCGTGCTGCTCGAGCACATGCACGATCGGGCCGGGGCCGAGGCGGCGTATCGGCGGTCCGACGGGCGCGGCAGTGCGCTCGCGGCGTTCAACCTCGGCGTGATGCTCCAGGGCCGCGGCGAGTTCGACGCCGCCCAGGCCGCCTACGGCCGCGCGGATGAGCGCGGCGACGCCGGGGGCGCGTACAGGCTGGGGAACATGCTCGCGGAGAAGGGCGACCTGGCCGGCGCCGAGCGCGCCTTCGAGCGCGCCGCTGCGCGGGGACACGCGGCCGCCGCGTTCAACGTGGGCGGCATGCTCGTTCAGAAAGGGGATCTGGCCGGAGCGGAAGCCGCGTACCGCCGGGCCGACGAGCGGGGGCACGCCTCGGGTGCGTTCAACCTCGGCGTGCTACTCGAGGAGCGGGGTGATGTGGCCGGTGCCGAGGCCGCCTACCGCCGGGCGCAGGCGCGCGGCCACGATGACGTCGCGGAGATGGCTCGGAGCGCGCTGTACGAGCTCGGAAGCCGCCGCTGACCGCCGGCCTCCGACTGAGAGGCCCAACGCTCAGCAGAGGGCTACTTCGGTCCCGTCGCCGACGCGCAGGCGCAACGCGCGCGGGAGCGAGAAGTCGCGAAACACTCGAGCGTCGCGTCCGACGACGCTCGCGACAAGCCGGCCGCCGACGTGCATGACGCTGGCGCCCGGAGAGATGATCGACCGCTCGACCTCGGCGCCTTCGACGCGGGCTCGTTCGCCGATCGACGTGTACGGACCGATGTAGGAGTCGGTGATCCGGGCGCCCGGCCCGATCACGGTCGGCCCGACGATCACGCTCGCGTGGACGGAGGCGGCTTCGTGGATCCACACTCGTCCCTCGATCCGGTTGCCGTTGCTGGAGGCTCGGCGCAGGCCGGCGTCGAGCCGGTCCAAGACGAGCCGGTTCAGCTCGAGCAGGTCGAGCGGATCGCCGCGGTACTGCCGCCAGCTATCGACGAGCTTGACCTGGAAGGAGCCACCGGCGGCGCCGAGCCGCTTGCCGAGCATCGTCAGGTCGACGTCGCCGCACACGCTCCACGGGGCCGCGGCGACGAGCGGCAGCGCGCCCGAGCCGAACAGCCACACGCCCGCCATCCCGAGCGCGTGGTCGGCGCTGAACTCGGCGAGATGCAGCATTTCCTGGGTGGAGGCGCTCAGATGCTCGTCCGGGTCTGGCGTCTGATGGACGAGTAGCGCCACATCCGGCGCATCCCATAACCCGTTGACGAACGGCGCGAGCGGCTCGTCGAGGAGACCGGTACCGAGGTGCACCACGCACGGGGCGTCGCCGACGACGGGTGCGGCCAAACGCAGCGCGTCGGTGACCTCCAGCGGAGCCTCACGATGGAGGTACCGGATCGGCGGGCCGTCGGTTCTCGCGCGCCCGCTCAGGCACTCGCGGATTCCGTTCGAGAGGGCGGTCGACGACGCAACGATGACCTCGTCGACACCGGCGGTCTCCAGCGCCTCGAGCACGTGCTCGACGATCGGCCGGTTCGCGATCCGCTCCAGCGCATGGCCACGCACGCGGCCACTCGAGATGCGCGCCCGAGCGCCATCTTCGACAACGATCAGCCCGAGGAGCCTCATTATCAAAGGAACGCGCCGCGCCCGGCGTTACTCGCGCGTACAAGTGTGAACGGCGTGGAACGGCCGGGCAGCGTGCAACAGCCGCCCGGCCGGGACTGCGTGATGCGCCCGGGTATTACGAAGCGATTGGGAAGCCGCGGGCGCTACGAAGCGATTGGGAAACCGCGGGGAGCTACGAAGCGATAGCGAGCACAGGCGCGCTCGACGGCACTGGCGCGAGCTGCTCGCGCGGCGCGACCAGGCCGTTCACGTGCGCGTAGTGGCACGCCTCGGTGCGGTTCGCGACATCGAGCTTCCGGTACACGTTCGAGACGTGGAACTTCACGGTCTGCTGAGTGATCCACAGCTGTCGGGCGATCTCCGCGTTGGTCGCTCCCGACGCGACGAAGCGCAGGATCTCGGACTCCCGATCGGTCAGCGTGGAGTGCTCGGTCGCCACCGCGACCGGAGCGCGACTCGTGGACCGCAGGCTCGCCGGCGAGTGCACGATGTGTCCCGCGACCGTCTCGCGGATCAGCGTCGCCAGGGCCGCCGGATGGATCGCCTTCGACATTGCGCCGTTGGCGCCGGCAGCGAACGCGCGCTCGAGCCACTCGCCCTCCATCCGCAGGGCCAGAACGATCACCTTGATGTCCTCGTCCTGCTCCCTGAGGCTCTGGATCAGCGCGATCGCGGCCTCCGAATCGCCGCCCTCGTCCACGAGGACGACCTCCGCCCCAGCCTGGGTGATCCGCGACGCGGTGGTCTTGCGCGGGTCGACGTAGCCGAGAAGTTGAAATGCGCCGCTATCGCGCAGTCCCGTGCGAATCGCCCCTACGATCAATGGGTTGTCGGCTACGACGACAAGTCGCTTCATGGTGCCCTTCCGTTGAAATTTGCCCCCAGACCTGGTCGCCGCGTTCGCGCCCCTCACGAGTAAGCGGCAGACTCACCTGGTCTGTCTGTTGTCCCGGGTCGGCTCGCCGGACGGTCCTCCGCCCGCGGCCTCCCTTGGGTTCACAGCATGCGCTGCAGGACCCGAGACGGGCAATAGGCCGGATCGTCACTCCTCCGTTCAACTTCTTGAACGCTTTAGGCGGTGCGGTAAACTGCCGATGGCACGAACACAGCGGATCGCGGTGCGGTGCTGGAAGCGCAGCCGGGCTGGGATGCGCCGCTGGATCTCCCTCAGGGGGACGTGCAGCGAACGATCAAGGACTAGGACCCTTGTTGAATCGATACCTATTGGGGAAGGCCGCGGCTTGAAGCGAGTGGTCGTCGTCGCCGAGGACTCGCTGATCGTCGAGGCGATCGCGATCGCGCTGCGCAAGAGCGGCGAGTTCAACCTGCTCGGGCACCTGGATGCTCGGTCCGCGTCGGTCGAGAAGATCGTCGAGGCGGGTCCCGACGTCGTGCTGATCGACGAGATGGACCAATCCGATCGTGCCGTCGAGCTGATCCGGCAGATCAGGGCCGCGCGCGACAGCGATCGCCGTGATCGTGCTGACGCTCGCGCCCGAGTCGGCGCGGCTCGACGAGATCTTCGAGGCCGGCGCAACTGCGGCGGTGTCGAAGGCGACCAACCCGGCTGCGCTCGCGACGCTCATCCGCGAGACGCTCGACGGTCGCGTGCTCCACGTCTACAAGCCCGTCGGCCCGGTCCAGGGATCGGACGGAAAGTCGGCGGCAGCCGAGGAGTCGGTGCTGTCGGCCCGCGAGCTCGAAGTGCTGCGGCTCGTCGCCGCGGGCTCGACGAACAGCGAGATCGCGCGCAAGCTGTGGGTCACCGAGCAGACGGTGAAGTTCCACCTCTCGAACATCTATCGCAAGCTCGAGGTCGGGCAATCGGACCGAGGCGAGCAACTACGCGCACGTCAACGGTCTGCTCAGCGGCGGCGAGGCCGTCGCCTCCTAAGCGCGCGGCCGTCGCTTCCTGAGTCGAGCCGCTCGCCGGTGGCACAGGGTGCACCGGCGAACACCCCGTCATGCGGTCGAGGACCTCTGACGCAGGACCGACAGCGGTGTGCGGAGAAGGAGGCGGAGGTCGAGTCCGAGCGACCAGCCGCGGACATAGGCGATGTCCATGTCGAGCGCCTCTCCGTACGTGCAGTTCGCGCGGGCCGTCACCTGCCAGAGACCGGTGATTCCCTGCGGCATGGCGAAGCGCTCGAGCTGGTAGGGCTCGAAGTTCTCGGTCTCGTACGGAATGCACGGGCGCGGACCGACCAGCGACATATCGCCCTTGAGCACGTTGATCAGTTGTGGCAGCTCGTCGAGGCTCGTGCGTCGTAGGCGACTCCCGAACTTCGTGACCGCATCGGCACGCTCGAGCTTGTAGACGCCACCATTTTCGTTGGCGTCGGCGCTGGCCGAAACGAGCCGCCGGATCGCAGCCTGGTGAACCGACTGGTCGGTCCCGACCTTCATCGTTCGGAACTTGAGCGCGGTGAACTCCTTCATGTTGGTTCCGAGCCGGGTCTGGCGGAAGAAGATGGGTCCGTCCGAGTCGAGCCGGATTCGCAACGCGATGTAGGCGAACACCGGTGCGAGCACGAGCAGCGCGAGGCCCGCTCCGATCACATCGATCGTGCGCTTGATCAGGCGCGAGGTTCGCGAAGGGCGATTCGGGGGCAGCCCGAGGAGCGGCAGCCCCTCGACCGCGTGCACGGTCAAGCGCGGACCGACGAGCTCGAACAGCTGCGGGACCAGGTCGATCTGAACCGGGAACTGCCGAAGCTGGCGCAGCAGCAAGAGCAGCTCGGAGGCCGGCTCGTTCGAGAACGCGATCACGACGCGCTCGACGTCCAGGCACTTGACGATGTCCGCCAACCTCTCGGGGCCGCCGAGAATCGCCAGGTGCTCGGGGAGGTCGGGACGCCGAGCCTTGGGGTCGCGGTCGATGAAGCCGACGACGTTGGCGCCGTACTCGGGATGCTTGACGAGCTTTCGGGCGATCAGCTGGCCCACCTCGCCGGCGCCGACGATCAGCGTGTTCTGCTCATACGCCTGGGCTCGCTTGCACGCTCGGCGCGCGATCGTGCGCGTGACCGGCAGGATGCAGATCGCGAGCGCCCAGAACGTGATCAGCGCGTAGATGCTCGGATTCGGACGACCGCCCAAGCGCGTTGCTACGAGCAGCACCCAGACGCCGATCGTGACCAGATGGAACACGCCGACCACGTCGTCGGCGGTCGAATGATCGGCCTGTTCCTGGTCGGAGCGGTAGAGGCCCTGAAGCTTCGCCACGATCGCCCAGCACGGAAGCGTCGCCAGGAACACGAGGATCTCGTGGAAGGACCCGAACGCGCCGGCTTCGCCCCAGAAGAGCGTGGTGAGCAGGTACGCGAGGCTGAGGCCGAGCAGATCGGCGGCGACGAGGCTACGCGGGACGAGCCAGGCGCGCCGCTCGAGCCGGCTCCGGCCGAGCAGCCTGCGGGTGTGGTCGTCCATCGTGGCGATCAGGTCGCTTGCCGCGTAGTGCGGAGCGCTGACGCCAGGGTCCAGCTCGGGTTCGGCTTGAGTTCGGTGTGAGTTGATCGAGGTGACTGAGCTCATCGGCGGGCAGCATGCACAGGCATTGCGCCTTTGCGCTAGACCAGGACGCTAAGACCGGTCCTAATCCCGGTCGAGGGACCGGGGCGGACCGGGAAGGCACCTGTACGTTGGTCCAGCACGCCGCTGGAGGCATGGGTCTACGTTACGCGGGGGCTGGAGGACCTTCGCACGAGCAGGGTCCCAGCGCTCAGTTCGGAAACCCCCGAGCAACCTGCCGGTAGCTTGGGGGCGCGATCAGGTTGATCACCATACGAGAGGACCAATAAGCATGCAGGTCGTGGGGGCACGAGGTTCGATGAAGCGACTGGTTGTCGTGGCGGACAACTCATTGATCGTGGAAGCGATCGCGATCGGGTTGCGCAAGAGCGGCGAGTTCAAGCTGCTCGGCCATGTGAACGGACGCACGGGATCGGTGAAGACGATCGTCGAGGCCGGACCTGACGTGGTCCTGGTCGACGACATGGACGGCTCGGAGCGAGGCGGTCGAGCTGGTCGGACAGATCAAGGCCGAACAGGACGACGTCGCCGTGATCGTGCTGACCACGTCGATGGAACCGGCGTGGCTCGACGCGATCTTCGACGCCGGGGCGGCCGGGGCGATCTCCAAGGCGACGCATCCCGCGGCGCTCGCGACGCTCGTCCGGGAGACGATCGAGGGGCACGTCGTCCACGTCTACAAGAGCAACGGGGCGGCGCGTGTCGTCCCGCCCGGCCACGGTGGCAGCCGAGCAGTCCCCCCTGACCTCGCGCGAGCTCGAGGTGCTGCAGTTGGTCGCCGCCGGGGCTACGAACGGCGAGATCGCCCAGAAGCTGTGGGTGACCGAGCAGACCGTCAAGTTCCACCTCTCGAACGTGTACCGCAAGCTCGAAGTGGGCAACCGCACCGAAGCCAGCCACTACGCCCACGTCAACGGCCTGCTCGGCGCACCCCAACCGGCCGGCGTCTTCTGAGCGCATGGCAACGCTGGTGGCGGGCGCGCCGGATGCTCCGGCCGTTACCGGTCTGAGCGAAGGCGAACTGTGGGCGCGCGTCGAGGAGATCATCAGCGGCGCGCGGAGCATCGAGGCGCTCCGGCACCATGGCGTCGAGCTGATCGCCGCCAATTTGTGGCGCCGTCAAGGATTGCCCGTGCCCGCGGAGTTGCGGACGGACGAACACGCCGCCGCCCTCAAGGCGCTGGGAGTCCCGGTGGTGCTCAAGCACGCGCGGGCGGCATATGACGGCGCGCTGGTATTGATGAAGGGCCCCGAGGTCGGCGCGCGTTATCCGGCGCCGACGCTCCGCCCGTTTTGCGACCTGGACCTGCTCGTCGATGAGCCCGCTGCGGCGCATCGGGCGATGGTCGCTGCCGGCTTCCTCGAGGCCGGGGAGCCGGCGCGGTACGAGCGCGCGCATCATCTGCGGCCGCTTGCGTGGCCCGGAGTGCCGCTGTTCATCGAGCTGCACCGGGAACCGAACCGCCCGGCGTGGATCGCGCCGCTGGATACAGCCGAGCTACTCGAGCTGACCCAGCCGAGCGCCACCGGCGTGCCCGGACTGCTCGCGCCCGTCCCAGCTGCGCATGCGGTCCTGCTCGGCGGCGCACAGCTGGGCGCATGCGCCGCTTCGCCGCCTGCTGGATCTGATCGACGTGACGGTCGCGGTCGAGCACGACCGGGGCCGCGCGCTCGCGGGCGAGCTTGCGCAGTCGCTGGGGGCTCGGACGGGTATGGCGCACCACGATCGCGGTGGCCGATGCGCTCCTGCGGAACCATGGGTCGGCGCCGGCGCTCGTGATCTGGGGCCGGCATCTCGCTGCCGTCCGGGAGCGGACGGTGCTCGAGACGCACCTGACACGGTGGGCGGGTCCGCTGTGCGGATTGCCACGCACCCGCCTTGGAGCGATGGGCGGCGCCACGCGGATATTCGCCGACGCCGCTCGCCCCAGAGAAGACGAGCGCTGGTTCGACGCGATGCGCCGAACCCGACTGGCGATCGCCGACGCGCAACGCCCACAGTCTGAGCACGACCTCATCAAGGAAGCGAGGAACTCGAGATGACTCTGCGACTCCGCACCCACGATCTCGAATGGCGCGAGATCGATAGCGACATCGTCGTTCTCGACGGCCGCGATGCCACCTACCTGACTCTGAACGGGTCGGGCGCGCTGCTATGGCGGAAGCTGGCGGGGAGCGCCACGAGGGACGAGCTGGTCGGTGCCTTGCTCGAGGCCTACGAGGTCGAGGAGTCGACCGCGGCGGCCGATACCGACGCGTTCCTGACGAGTCTCTCCGAGCAGGGATTGCTGGCTTCGTGAGACGTCCGCCGAATGTGGCGACGGTGCGAGCAGCCTGGTGGGCCCGTGGAGCGCTCCGCACCGCCCGGCGCGCGCTCGCGCGTGGGGAGGTCAAGCAGATCGAGCTGCCGACTCCGCCGCGGTTGCCGGACTCTGCGGTCCGCGGGGTGGACGCGCTGCTGCGCCGGCAGGAGCCGACGTGCCTCGAGCGTGCCCTCGTCAGGCAGCGCTGGCTCGCCGCGCACGGGGATCCGCGACCGATCGCGATCGGCGTGACCGCCCCCTCTGACGGATTTCAGGCGCACGCGTGGCTCGTGGGCGAAGACGATCCACTGGCTCCGGGGTTCCAAGAGCTGACCCGGCTCGAGCCGTGACCGGCGACGGCCTCAGCTCGCTCGAGATCGCCACGGGCGTACTGCTCCCGCACCCGGCGCGGGCGCGGACGCGGACGCGGAATCGCCGCCGCCGCGGGCTGCCCGAAGCCGCGCCGATGTCACCGCGCGAGGCGCTCGAGCGGGCGATCTTGCCCGCGCTGCTGCGGCCGCCGTGCCTGGTGAGTTTCTCGGGCGGGCGCGACTCAGCAGCCGTGCTCGCCGTGGCCACCGCGCTGGCCCGTCGCGAGGGTCTGCCGGCTCCGATCCCCGCGACCAACGTGTTCCCGGCGGCCGACGATTCCGACGAAACGGCTTGGCAGGAGCTGATCGTGCGACATCTCGGGCTATCGGAGTGGGTGCGGACTCACTACGGGGACGAGCTCGACCTGATCGGTCCGTATGCAGAGCGCGCGCTCAAGAGCCACGGGCTCCTGTGGCCCGCCAACACGCACTTCCATCTGCCCCTGCTCGAGGCGGCGCCCGGCGGCTCGCTGCTCACCGGCATCGGCGGCGATGAGTTGTATCTCGCGGCCAGGCGGCTTCGCGCGGAAATGGTGCTGTCTCGGGCGGTCCGCCCGCGGCCGCGGGACGTGCTGAGCCTCGGGTTCGCGTTCTCGCCCGTCCGCGTGCGGCAGGCGGTCATCGCCAGGCGCGGGACGCTCGAGGCCCCGTGGCTGCGGCCCTCGGCGCGGAGGCTGGCCACCGCGCGGCTGACCGCCGAGGCGGCGGCCGAGCCCGGTCGGCTGGAGGAGCGCCTGGCCTGGTGGCAGCGGCGCCGCTACCTCGAGGTCGGGATGCGCTCCCTGGATCTGATCGCGAGCGAGACCACGACCGAGATCGTGCATCCGCTGCTCGCGCCGGCGTTCTGGAGCGCGGTCGCCGGCGCGGCGGCGCCGGCGGGGTTCACCGGCCGGACCGAGGGGGTCCGGCGCCTGTTCGGCGACCTTCTCCCGTCGGCGATCGTCGAGCGAAAATCGAAGGCGAATTTCGATTCGGTGTTCTGGACCGAACGATCGCGCGCGTTCGTCCGCGAGTGGGACGGCTCGGGCGTCCCCGAAGAATGGGTGGATGCGGGCGAGCTCGCCCGCCATTGGGCGGGACCCAGGCCGAGTCTCCCGTCGAGCCTGCTGCTCCAGGCGGCGTGGCTGCACTCAATCCGCGACGGCGTCGAGCAGGAGCGCGAGTGCGTCCTGCAGTGAGTCCCAGCCGCGTGGCCGGCTGAACTCGAGGAAGGGTCGTTCGGCGAGATCGATCAGCGTCGAGGGCGTACGCGGGGGCACGAGCAGCGCGCGGTTCTCGATCAGGCGGCGGAGGCGCTCCGAGCCGCGCACCGCGCGCACCGCCGCCGTCGGGCCCCAGCTGAGGGCGACCCACCCTCGGAACGGGAGCTCGGGGTCAATCGATTCGAGCGGCACGCGCCAGCGCTCGCGCTCTCCGATCACGCCCAGCGGCTGTCCGGCGCCCAGCGCCCGGGCCCCGTCCGCCCGCAGGTCGATCGAGCGCGGCCCGGCGAACGCCGTGCCGCCGTCGAGCACGAGGACGTCGTCGCACACGATCGGAGTCCCGTCACGCGCGAGCGCGGCCAGAGTGGAGCTCTTGCCCGATCCCTTTTCGCCGAGCACGCCCCAGACGCCGCCGTCCGCGACGAACCCGCCGGCGTGGAACCCTTCCTGGCCGCGCCAATACGACCACACGGCGGCGACGCCGGCGAGGTGCGGGTGCAGCAGCGCTGACGCCGTCGGCTGCGAATCGAGCAGGAACGTCGCATGGCCGCCGGCGCGATCCATTACCACCGACCCTCCCGAGCGGACCTGCAGGCGCGCGCTGTCGGGGTCGACGTACTCCGTGAGGGGCGGCGACGGGGCAACGCGCACGCGCAACTCGACCGGCGGCCAGTGTGCCGGCGCCGGCACCAGATGTGATGGCGGCGCGTCGACGCCGTGGACGCGGAAGCCGTACGCGCCGCCGGCGCTAATGCACCGAGTCGGCTCCATGCCGACGAAGCATGGCAGCCGCGGCTCGGTTCACCTTCGGGAGCCGGCGCCGTTCGGACGCCGCGCTCGCGCGGTTACGCCGAGCAGTTCGAGATCGGCACGCTGACGATGCCGGCAAAGCTGTCGTACCCGCCCCACTGCTTGCCCCACAAGCAGACTCGGGTCTCGACGTGGAAGAACCCGAGCTTCTCAATGCTCGGTGCCTCGTACACGGCCTTGCCGTCGGTGCACGAACCAGCCCCATCTGCGTTCAAGGTCTTCCCTTTCCTTACGTCGCGCTCCATCCAGTTCTGCATCAGCAACATAACAACGTGTTGTCAATCAGCAAGGACTCCTCGACGACCGGTTAGTTTGAGCCCACCCGATGGTCGAGGTCCGCACCGGCGGCACCGGATGGGTACGCACGGAAAGACACCGAGCGTCGGTCCGTTTCTAGGGGGATGAACCCGCCGGCGATCGCACCCGAGACCGCGATCGAGTCGCGCGCGGTCGGCTCCGCGCCCGAGACTCCCTTGGTCGAGGTCGCCGGCGTGTGGCGGGCATGGGGCAGGGGCGGCCGCGCCAGACCTGTGCTGCGCGACGTCAACCTCGAGATCGCCGCCGGGACCGCCGTCTGCGTCACCGGGCGAAACGGCGCTGGCAAGACCACGCTGCTGCGGATCGTCACCGGCATCCTCGCGCCCGATCGCGGCACGGTCGCGGTCGACGGGATCGTCGTCGATGGCAGCTGGCGCGAATATCACCGCCGGGTCGGGTTCTTGTCGGCCGGCGACCGCGGCCTGTACGCCCGCGTGACCGTGAGGGGGCATCTCGAGCATTGGACCGCGATGGCCATGGTTCCTCGTGGCGAACGCCGCGAGCGCGTCGAGGAGGCGCTCGCCACGTTCGAGCTCGGGGATCTGGCCAAGCGCCGCGCCGACCGACTGTCCCAGGGGCAGCGCCAGCGGCTCCGGCTCGCGCTGGCGCTGGCGCATCGGCCCAAGGTGCTGCTGCTCGACGAACCCCGCAACAGCCTGGACGCCGACGGCCAGGCGATCATGGCCGCCGCGGTGCGCGACACGCTCCGGCGCGGCGGCGCGGTCCTGTGCTGCGCGCCGGCGGGCGAGGATAAGCTCGACGACTTCGATCGCGTCGCGGTGATCGAGGACGGGACCCTGAGGTTCGCGTGACGGTCGCCGGCCATTACCTGGAGGCGATCTGCGCCACCGTGAAGCGCGACGTCTCGGTGTTCCTGAGCTACCGGTTCCGGTTCGTCACCCAGATCGCGACGATGCTGCTCACGATGACGATGTTCTATTACATCTCCAAGATCGTGCGCCCGGGCGTGGTCGGGCCGGGCGGGCGGTACTTCGCCTACGTCGTTGTCGGGATCGTGAGCCTCGCGATCCTGACGGCGGCGGTCAACACCGCCCAGTTGGTGCGGATGGAGCTGTTCGCCGGGACGTTCGAGCGCGTCGTGATCTCTCCGGTGGGCCCGGTCGGCGGCGTCATCGCGCTGGCGGTGTTTCCGATCCTGTACGCGATCGTCCTCGCCGGCCTGATGCTCGGGGCGGCGGCGGGGATCTTCGGGTTTCCGGTGCACGTCGCCGAGATGCCGCAGGCCCTCGCAGTCGCGCTGTTGGCGGCGCTGGCCTTCGCCGGCATTGGGCTGCTGTTCGTGGCCGGCACTGCTGGTGTTCAAGTCCGCGACGGGCGCCGCCTGGGCGATCGCCGGGCTCAGCCTGCTCGGCGGGGTCTACTTTCCGCTGACGCTGTTCCCGGGCTGGCTCCGGTGGTTCGCCGACGTGCAGCCGTTCACCCCCGCCGTCGACCTGCTCCGTCACCTGCTTCTCGGAACCGCGTCGGTCCAGCCGGTCTGGCTCGAGCTGGTCAAACTGGCCGGGTTCTGCGCGGTCCTGACGCCGGTCGCTGCGATGGTGCTCGCGCTCGCGGTCGAGCAGAGCCGCCGGCGCGGCACGCTGATGGAGTACTGACCGCGGTCCTTGGTCGCAAGCCAGTACCGCCGCCTCTCATTGACGTTCAGCGACGCCGCGCGTGTGTTCCCCAGATTCCAGGGGATTTTCGTCCACTTAGTGGAGTCCTGGGGGCGGCGGTCGAGGACCTAGCCACATGGCCAGCCGCTAGCGCCCGAATAACCACCCTGATGGTCGTGTACGCCCTCGCGTTCCGCAACTACTCTGGACGTCCGATGTCGCTGACGGCACCGGTCGGATACCTGAAAAGCAAGATCAAGGACTGAGCCTGAGATGGACCTACGACTGTTCTGGGCCGTAATGAAGCGCTACAAGCGCATCACAATCCCGGTCACGCTGCTCGCGGCGGTGCTCGCCGTGTTCGCGTACGGCACCCCGGGGCCCCACGGAATCACTCCACGTGCGGCTGTTACGTACGAGTCGCAGGCCCAGCTACTGATCACCCAGACCACCGGGCCCTATGGCCGGGCCGACTCGAAGACCGTCGCCGTCGGTGATCCGGGCTACATGTCGTCCCTGTCTCCGATCTATGCGGGCATCGCGAATGGAAGTGCGGTGCAAGCAGCCGTCCGGGCCTCAAAGATCCCGGGGACCGTGAGCGCCTCGGAGGGCATCGACCCGAACACCGGCGACTACACCCCGTTCGTCAACATCACCGCGGACTCGCCGACCCCGGCTGGCGCTTCGAAACTCGCGCAGGTAGCGGTCACGGCGTTCCAGAACTACGTGACGCAAATGGAGAACCAGACCGGGACACCCCAGGCGTCGCGAGTCACGCTGGACGACGTTCGGGGTGGGCTCCCACCCGTGATCGCGAGTAAGCCGAAGCCGACGATCCCGGTCCTAATTTTCGTAGCCATCGTCGCCGCCATGATCATGCTCGTGTTCTCCCTGGAGAACCATGATCCGCAAACCGCCGCGCGCCTCGGGCGTGTGCCGGCGACGAGAGCCGTAAGCGCTGAGCAAGCGGCCGACGGCGTCGCAACGCTCGCCCCCCGGCCCTCGCTCCGTTCGACGGCCGGCCCCGAGCGGGAGCATGCCGAGGAGCAGGAGCGCAACGGCGCCACGCGCTCCCCGGCGCTAGAGAGACTGCTCAAGCGAGGCTAGCCGGGAATGGCAAGCGTCGCGAAGGGCAGCTTTCCGCCTAGAGCTGTCGCAATCAGCGTCGTCCTGGCGCTTCTCGCTGCCAGCATCACAGTAGGGCAGGTCAAGGTCGCCGAGCTGCTCGCGGCGGCGGTGCTGGGATACGTCTTCGCCCGGGCCTTCAAGGAGCTGCTCTCGCACTGGTCGTGGCTCATCTATGGCCTCGCGGCGGTCAATCTGCTGATCCCCGAGGACGACCGCTACACCCTTCACGGCACCGGCGGTGCCGGGTTCGAGCTGGAGCCGTACCGAGTCATCCTGACCGTGATGATCCTCGCATGGATCGCGGCACTCATGATCGATCCGGAGGTACGGTTTCGCAAGACAAAGTTCGACGGACCGTTGGCCCTGATCTTTGTCGCTATCGCCGGTTCGGAGATATTCAACGCCGCGAGGGCGAGCAGCCTGTCGAGCTTCGTGACCAAGGCGCTCTTCCTCGGTCTCTGCCTCTTGGCCCTTCTTTACATTCTCGCGAGCGTGATCCGGTCGCGGGAGACGATCGAGCGGATCCTGAAAGTGATCGTGTGTTGTGGTTGCGTCGTTGCCGTGGGCGGAGCGATTCAGAACGCGACCACCTTCAACATCTTCGACCATATCCACGGGCTGCTACCGATATTCACCTTCAACGCAGCGGCCGGTGGCGGCGCCATCCTTCGCGGCGGCCACTTCAGAGCATTGGCGTCGGCCGGACATCCGATCGAGCTTGCGAACGAGATGGCGATGTTGACGCCGATTGCGGCGTATCTCGCGATTCGAGGGCGCAAACTGTGGGCGCTTGCGGTTCCCGTCCTGCTCCTGGGCAATCTCTCGTCCGGATCCCGCACCGGGATCATCGGCCTTGTAGTGATAATCATCGTGTTCATATGGATGCGCCCGCGTCAGACCCTCCGGTGCTGGCCTGCACTGATTCCGATGCTCGTGGTGGTGGAGCTGCTCATGCCGGGCGAGCTGAGTGGCGTGGTCAATCAGTTCTTTCCAAAGGGAGGGCTGATAGCCCAGCAGAGCCAGACGTTTGTCGCCCACGGACAGGTGCAGCAGGCTTCGCGCCTGTCGCGTTTGGGACCGCAGCTCCACGGCGTGTTTGCGAAGCACAATGAATTTTTCGGCGAAGGGTATGGAACCCGAGTGATCGGGCGGACCTCGCTCGACGCCCATCTAAATGACCTAAACCAGGCCGCCGCAGACAATGCGCAGATCTTGGACGATCAGTGGCTCGGCAATCTCCTCGACACGGGGCTCGTGGGCCTTGTTGCCTGGTTGTGGCTGTTCGTCGCTGTCGTCCGGAAACTCAAAAAGAGAGCGGTGGCAGAGCGCGATACGACCGAAGGGTGGCTACCGGTCGCCCTGGCTGCGTCGATTACGTGCTATGGATTCTCGATGCTGTTTTACGACGCCGCCAGCTTCCTGCAAGCGACGGTTGTGCTCGACATCCTCTTGGGGTGTGCGAGCGCGCTGTTGTGGCTGGAACCAGCGGCAAAGGCTGGAGGCGCTGGGCGTCTGATCGCGCCGCGATTCGATCCTGGGATAGCAGCTGCGTCCGGTTATCGGCAGCTCGTCGTGCCTGGCGCCACCTTGCGCCGCGCGCGACCCGGTGTGAGTCATGCGCGGCGGGGAAAGGCACGCCTTGCTGAAGAACAGCATTAAGGTCGCGATCAGCGTGGTGTGGTACTGCGGGTCGGAGGCGACCACGCAGTTTTCCCGCCTGCTGGGCCGGCCGGCGGGGCGGTTTGTGGTCCTCTACTACCACGGCGTATCTCGCGGAAGCGCGGCCGGGCTTCGCCCGGCAGATGGAAGCATTGTCCCGTGGCGCACGGGTTGTGCCCGCGGGTCACACGGGACGTCTCCCCGATGGCGGCCGGTGCGTGTCCGTGACGTTCGACGATGCGTTTCGGAGCGTTCGCGATCATGCGGTGCCCGAGCTGGTGAGCAGAGGTCTCCCGGCGACGATCTTTGTCCCCGTCGAGTTCATGGGGAAGCCGCCGGCATGGGACAGCGAGGGGCGTTCCCCGCTGGACGAAGAGGTGATGAGCGCCGAGGAGCTCCGGGCGCTACCCGAGCTCGTCGAGATCGGTTCGCACACGGGAACGCATCCTCATCTCCCACGGCTAGAAGACGGACGATTGCAGGAGGAGATCGGCGCCTCGAAGTCACGATTGGCCGAGGCGATGGGCAAGCCGGTGACGCTGCTTGCGTTTCCCTATGGGGAATACGACGAGCGTGCGGTACAGGCCTGCCGGGCGGCCGGCTATGAGCGCGTGTTCGCCATCGATCCGCGGCTTGCGGATCCGCGCGGAGGTGATTTCGTCCGCGGTCGGGTTGCGGTGGAGCCCACCGACAGCCCACTTGTATTTCATCTGAAAGCGCGCGGGGCGTTCGCGTGGATGACGCACGCGTCGGCGCTCAAGGCGCAGGGTGCTCACCCGGAGGCACCGGCGATAGCGGTCGAGGTCCGACAGGGCCGCGCGTCGGACCGCGGCGCCATCGCGGCATTCCTCGAGGAGGCGTATGGGACACGGGCCGGACTCAAAGGCCCGGAGCGATGGACGTGGCAGTTCGTCGAGAACCCGTACGCGCACCAGCCGGACGGAACCGTGCCGGTGTGGATCGCGGTCGACGGCGAGCGCGTCGTCGGCCAGATCGCGGTTCAGGAGGCGGCGCTCCAGGTGCAGGACGACAGGCTCGCGGCCGGCTGGATCCTCGACGTGATGGTCCTTCCGAACCATCGTGGCGGAGGCCTCGGGCATCAACTGTATGAGGCCGTCGCCCGCGACGTCCCGACTCTGGTCACACTGACTATGGCCGACGCGACGCGGAAGATGGGAGAGCGGCTCGGCGCGATCACACTCGGCGAGGTGCACCAGCTCACCCGGTGGGTGCGACCCGATCCGGCCACGGTTCGGCGATACCTGATGGTGCGAACAGAGATTCACCCCTGGGCGAGGCGGATGGCGGTCCTCGGGTGCCGGGTCGGGCAGTTTCACCGGCTGCTGCCACTGGTGGTCAATCCGCTGCTCCGGCTACGCGACCTGATCAGGCCGGTGCGGCCGACGTCCGGCGCGACGAAAATCGTGGAAGTCAGCGCGTTCGGCGACGAGGTCGACGACCTGTGGCGCCGGACCCGATCGGACTATCCGGTGATCTTTCCCCGGGACGCGCAATTCCTCAACTGGCGCTTCGTCGAGTGTCCGGAGCCGAGCTACCGGCGGTTCGTAGCCTCGCGCGATGGCGAGACCGTGGGCTATCTCGTCCTGCGCAACGCGGAGCCGGTCGAGCTTCCTGAGGGACACATCGTCGACCTGTACGCGGCGCGCGGCGACACGACCACGATCGAGGATCTGATCCGCCACAGCCTGGCCTTCTTCGGTGATCGCGTCGCGGCGATCGAGTCCGGGACGTCGGTGCCGGAGATCGAAGCCGTCCTGCGACGTCACGGGTTCGTCAGAACCCGCACCCATCGCCCCACGTGCGTGTGCGCCGACGCCGGCGCTCGCGCCCGTCTGTCGGAGCTGAAGGACACGTGGTTCTTCTCAAGGGGCGATCACGACTGGGACCAGATTCACGTGGCGTGAGCGGGCGTGGTCGCGGCCCGTTTTGCACCTGGAGTGGGGTGTGGTTGGGGTCGGTGGCGGTCGCGGCCCGTTTCTGCACCTGGAGTGGGGTGCGGTCGGGGTCGGTGGCGGTCGCGGCCCGTTTTTGCACCTGGAGTGGGGTGTGGTTGGGGGTCGGTGGCGGATGAGGGACGGTGTCGGGGGCGGATCGCGTCGCCACGCATCCATAACGCGGCAGCGGACGCCGGCGCCGTTTGGGAAGAAACATCTACATAGTGGACGTTTCTTCCCAAGCGCCGGCGAGCGGACCTGCGTGACGCGACAATTGGCGGCTCTGGAGCCAGCCGTGACGCGTGGCGCATGCCCCACATGCGCTACACGGCAACGCTCGAGCTGAGAGTGGCGATTGCCGTGCTGTGCAGGTAGTAATGACGCCGGGGGCTCGGACCCGTGACTGCGGTAGCAACTCCCCCGGCCCATCTCCAGGTGCCCGCCGTTTTACGTGGCGCAAAGAGTCCCGGGACCGGAGGGACGCCGTAGGGTAGTAACAGGCGAACTAGCCCTGGTTACGCCACCACGCCACGGTCCACCGGGAATCGCCGTAGTGGACGACCGTGGACTCCACGCCTGGGATCGAGAGCACGTAGGGGTCGAGCGTCTCGGCCGGTCGGGCGTAGTACGTGACCAGGCAGGCGCGCCCGAGCTGACGTAGTCGCTCGAGCTCCGCCGTCACGTCCTTGACGTAGTACAGGACCTCGCACGCGACCACGAGATCGAACGGACGGTGACCGCCGAGGGCCGGAGTGAAGCTGTCGCCGGCGAGGAACTGAGCCTTCGGACAGCGGACCCTGGCCCGCTCGATCGCGCGCCCGCTCACATCGATTCCGACAAGCTCGTCGCACACCTCAAGCAGCGCCTCGGACTGGTGGCCCTCGCCGCAGCCGACCTCGAGCAGGCTGCCGACGCGGCCGAAGTGCTCATCGATCAGACGGTTGGTCTCGCGGAAGCGGAAGCGCTGGGGCTCGGTGTCCATCTCCCACGGATCGCGGATCCGGTAGAGGGCGTCGAGCCGGTCGTACTTGTCGGAGAAGTGGATGTCGTGGAGGACCAGGCGCGCCCACTGCTTGCGCAGGGCCTCCGGGACCAGCGACTTCGGTTTGCCGGCGGTTTTCATCGCGTCGGTTGGTCGGCCGGACGGCTTGCCAGGCCGTTGGTGGCGCCGGGTCGCGGTTGACGGAAGTTCGGGGGGCCGGCGAGGCCGAGTTGCACCGCCAGCGCGCGTCTCTCGGCGCGCAGGCGGCCACGATGAGTCCGCTGCGCGATGGCGAGCGGGGCGAGCGCGGCCAGGCGCACGACGTGGCCGAACGCGAGCGCGGCGCGGATCAAACGGCTCTTCGGCTTGCCGAAGTGCTTCTCCGCGAACAGCCGGCGCGAATACGCGAGCTGCGGCATCAGATCGCCTCGGTCGTGTCGGCCGCAGTGGTGGACGATGTCCATCACCGGCAGGTGGCGCACATCCCAGCCCGACTGACGGAACCGGTAACACCAGTCGGTCTCCTCCGAATACAAAAAGAAGCGCTCGTCCATCGATCCGACCATGTCGACGGCCTCGCGGCGCGCGATCAGGAACGCGCCGGACATCCAGTCGACCGAGTGCTCGTGGTCGTACACCCGCTCGCGCGTCTCGAGCTCCTGCATCGTGCGGAGGATCGGCCAGCGGGCGGCGAACAACGACTCGCCGAGATCGCGGCGGAAGGACGGAAAGCGTCGAATCGAGGGTTGGAGGTTGCCGTCGGGGGCGCGGTGAACCACGCTGGCCACCCCGACCTCCGGGCGAGCGTCCATCGCGGCGACGAGGCTCGCCAGGTCTCCCTTGAGGATCTCCACGTCCGGGTTCAACAGCAGCACGTAGCGCCCGCGGACGAGCCGCAGACCGATGTTGTTGCCGGCGGCAAACCCGTGGTTCTCGCTCCTGATGAGGCGCACCCCGGGGAACGCCTGCTCGATCGCGTCGGGGGTGCCGTCGGTCGACCCATTGTCGACCACGATCCACTCGACGTCGGCGCTGCCAGTCGCGGCCAGCGAAGACCGCAAGGTCGCGAGCGCCTTCGCGCGGCCGTTGTAGGTCACGATGATGACGGAGAGGTCCGGGGTCATGACGAGAAATAAACGGTTCGGTGGTGGGAGGGCTTGCGAAGATTGCGGGTCAGGTGGTCTGCAGGCCGCGAGGGATGAACCGGCGGGGAAGGGGCAGCGCACGCATGACGAAGCGTGTGAGCTCGACAACGGCGCTCCGCTCGAGCCAAAGGCAGAACAAGCCGAACGTGAGGACGCCGCTCAATGTGGTGATGACCAGTCGGGCGACGGCGCCAACGTCCGCGTGAATCAGGAACCCGTAGACCCCGGCTTCGACGATTATCAATGCCGCCGCCGCCACCACGACGCCCACGAGCGCGGGCACGAAGCACAGAGCCGGCGCTTGGATCGCACGGGAAACGATCACGAGGTAGATGAGCATGAAGATGACCGTCGAGATCGCGAAGGCAGTCGCCATCCCGGTCAGCCCCCACTGGACGCCGATCACGAAGGCGGTGATGTTGAGCGCGAACGAGAAAGCCTTCATGCGCAGGAATGACTTCATGGCGCCGACCGCCTGCAGGACGGAGTCCGCCAGTCCCTGAATGCTGAGGAGCGCGCACACGGGCGCGAGGATGCGGATGACCGGGATCGCGCCATCCCACTTATTGCCGAACACGATGTGGACGATGTCCGGCGCCGTGACCGCGACCGTGAGCATCATCGGGATGAACACCATGAGCATCAGCCGTGCGCCGCGGAGCCAGTTGAACTTCAGCGCCTGCTTGTCGTTCTGAAGGCGGGCGAACGCGGGCGCCATCAGCACGCAGGCCGGCGAGGCTACGCGCGAGATCGGCACGAGGATCACGCTGTAAGCGAGGCTGTAGGTCCCGAGCGCCGCCTGGCCGAGCACTCGTCCTACGAGGATGTTGTCGGCGTTTTGGTTGAACGTCAGAAACGTCATGCCGCCGACGTACCGCAGGCCGAACGTCCCGAGCTCGCGGAGGCTCGCCCGGCTGAACATGAACGCCGGCATCCAGCCGCCCATCGCGATCAGGAGGGTCGTGGACGCCGCGGCGCCGGTGACCGTGCCGAGGATGATCGCCCAGGCGCCGCCACCGGCGAGTGCGACCCCGGCGGTGACCGCCGCGCTGAGGACGCCCGCGACCATCGTCCGGATCTCGAGCGCCCGGTAGTTCATCGCGCGGAACTGGAGCGACCGATGCGTCGATCCGAGACCCGTGAACAGGAAGGAAAGCGAGAGGACGTCCAGCAGGGGCTCGACCTCGGGCGTGTGGTAGAACCGCGCCACGAACGGGGCGGCGGCGACGCAGACTGCCGCCATGGTCGCGCCGAGCGCGACGCTTGCCCAGAACACCGTGCTGCGATCGTCGTCCGTGATCGACTCCTTCTGGACCAGGGCCAGCCCGAGGCCGAAGTCCGAGTACGTGATCACGAACGCCGATGCCACCTGCGCCATCGCGGCGATCCCGAATTGCGCAGGAGCGAGCAGACGCGCCAGCAACACGAGCGTGGCGGTGTTGAGGATCTGCGCAAGGCGCCTGCGACGCCAGCACCCACGAGACCCCGGATCAGGACGCGCGAGAGGAGCTCGGGCCGTTCGGGGTCCGTAAGTTCAGCTCCTGCGCCGCTCATGTGCCGTAACGGTAGGCGCTGGCGTCCTCACGCGCCCACCTCCGAAGGAGCAGGTCCGGCACTAGCCGTTCAGCTAGCCTGGACCCTTCCTTCGGCCGTAGTGGGCGGCTGGGATCGGGCTATCGTCCTCTGCATCTTGGTGTCGTGTGTTGTCGGACGCGCGTCCGGGCGTCGCGGCAGCCCTGAGGAACGAATGTGAAGCCACGCACCCCCGTCCGGATCGCCGTCGTCGTGCTGCTGGGCCGTCGCGTTGCTCGGAGCCGGCGCCGTGTATCACGGGTCGCAGACCAAGTGCCGCAAAGGGTCTGCGCACTGCGGCAAGCAGGGCTCCGGGAACCACGGCTCCGGTACGCCCCGCCCCAAGGGCGGCATCTACATCGCCGAGCGGACGCGTGGCAGCGGGAATGGCTCGAACTGCGCCGACGCGCGTGGCGTCGCGTGGTTCGACAACCCCGCGGACTGGGGCCCGCGACGCGGTCATATCCACGCCGGCACGATCGTGCGGTTGTGCGGGACGATCAGCACGCCGCTGAGCGTGCACGGAGGGGGTGCGCCGGGGCGGCCGATCACCGTCGCCTGGGAGCCCGGAGCCACGCTATCGTCGCCCGACTGGCACGGGCGGTGACGCCGTCGACACCAATGGGTTCGGCCACCTCACGTTCGACGGCGGCGAGGATGGAACCATCCAGGCCACGGCGGAGGGCACCGGGCTGCCCGGGCAAGGCGTCGCCAGCCGAGCGTTCTACGCGCTCGGCTGCAACGGCTGCACGTTCAAGAACCTCACGATCAAGGACCTGTACGTCCACACCTCGACGTCCGACACGTCGGTCGATCAGACGATGGACAACGGGATCGTGTTCTCCGGCTCGGACATCACGATCGCGGACAACACGATCCACGACGTCGGCTGGGCGGTGTTCGCGCGGTGGGGCAGCGGCGATCACGACAACCGGATCTACGGCAACGACATCTACCACATCGACCACGGCCTCATCCTGACCGCGAGCCGGCACCGTCGGTCCGATGTTCGTCTACGGCAACCACGTCCACGACATGGCCAACTGGGACGCCGAAGCTCGAGCGGCGAGCTGCCGTATCACCACGACGGGCTCCACTGCTTCGGACCGGTCGGCGGGCCCGGCTCCGACCTACACGTGGCCTCTACATCTACGACAACCGCTTCGACGGCACCGTCGGCCGGGCGGCGCCGACCGCGCAGATCTTCATGGAGGGGAACTTCGAGCTCCGGCGGGACGCCCTGCGCCGGGCTTGGCTCGCGCGTCTACATGTTCAACAACGTCGTTGGGGAGCACCGACTACGTCACGAGCAACCCGTACCTGAGATGCCTCGCAGCGCGGGTGGCGGAGTCTTCAACAACACGGTGGTCGGCGTGAGCAACAACGACAGCCTCGGCGGCTGCGTCGGCTACGGCGCGAGCACGCCGGGCAGCCACGATCGCGTTCGAGAACAACGTGCTCAGCCGGTGCGACGTCCTCATGTCGGAAAGCACGACGAATACGGACGGCACCTATGCGGCGGGCAGTCCCGACTACAACGTGTACGCCAACGGCGGGAGATCAATTCGTTCGTCTGCAACACCAACTTTTACGCCTTCAGCGCAGTTCCGAAGCTGGCAGGTTCTGCGTGAACGCGGATCGGCATTCGCGGAGGTTGGCGAGCGCAAGGCTCGACGAGCGGGGCGCCCCTGAGCGTGGCTCGCCCGTGATCGGTGCCGGCGTCAACCTCACATACCTTTGTAAGGGACCTCTGGTGCCACTCTGCACCGACATCGCCGGCGTCCGGCGTCCCAAGCGCGGCCCCTGGAACGCCGGTGCGTACTGAGAACGCGGTCTCGGCCCGGTCACGCGTGCCGGCGGCGGCCGCGCTGAGCTTCCGCGATCCCGACGTCGAGCGGGCGCCGTTCGTCGTCGCGCTCGTCGCGTTCGTCGCGGTGATCGCGACCAACCTGATCTCGCTCGAGTTCGATCACCTCAGGACGACCGTGATCAACGCCAACTGGGAGTACAGCTGGTCGCACGAACTGGACGCGCTCGCGCTCGTGCTCGGCGCCTACGCCGCGGTGGTCGGATGGCAGCGGCAGCCCGGGCGCCGGCGGCTATGGGCCGCCACCGGCGTGATTCTCGTCCTGTTCTTCCTCGACGAGATCTCGCCGCTCCACGCCCAGATCGGGTCGATCAGCGGGGGCAAGCTCCTCTACGTTCCGATCCTGGCGGCGCTGGTCGCCTGCCTGTGGCTGCTCACGCGTGGAACGAACGAGCGCTTGCTGGTCAGCTGGGCCCTCGTCACGCTGCTCCTGTCGTTCGTGATGCACACCCCCGGCCTGCACATCCTCCGGCGGGTCGGCTACACGAACTGGGTCTACCAGGCCGGCGTGGGCTTCAAGGAGGGCACGGAGCTAGCCGGCCTGATCCTCGTGGTATGGGCGCTATGGCGCCTCAGCCACCGGCCGGAGCCGGTGTCCTAAACCACGCCGGGGATTCGCGACATGCGGGCGCCGTGGACGAGGTAGCCATGGCCCGCGCGTACGGCGATCGTGTGATCGCTCGCGAGGTCCCTGATCCGGATCGTGCCGGTCAGCGCGGCCGTCACGGTTCCGTCGCATCGCTCGATCGTCTCCCACGCTCCCGTCGAGGCGCTCGTGGCGCTGTAGCGACCGATCGTCGTGACCTGAAGGCCGTCCGTCGCGATCCGGACCGTCTGGAGCGTGGCGCCACCCTTGCAGCCACGGAACGTCGGTGCGCCGGCGAGCCCGCCCTCGACCATCGTCAGGGTGATGGCGCCCGAGCGCGTTTGCCCGACTCGGAAGACGCCCCCGGTCACAGTTGCGGTCCGTACCCCAGAAGAACCCGGCGTCGCGACGATCAGCCTGAAGGTCCCTCGCCGAGCATGGATCTCTGACCCAACGGGGATCTGGACCGCCTCCGTGACCGGTGTGTACCGGGGGGTACCGGTCAACACGAAGCCGCGGACCGGGGCGAGGTCGACCGACACGCCGAGCACCGGCATGCGCGGCCGATGCCCCCGCGCCGTCACGAACGTCTCGTCGGGGCCAATCGTCGTGCCAGCGCTATTCGAGGCCACGAGCCGGATGTGATAGACGGCGTTCGGAATCAGGCGTCCCGTCGTCGTGCCCGTGGCGTGTGCGGCGAAATCGCCACCGATCCGCGCCGTGGGTGTCGAAGAGTCGTACAGGACCCGCGGATTGCCGAAGTATTTCGGGTCGAGCCCGTACTGGAAGCGCACGCTCGTCGTCAGCCCGTTCGGATCTACGGAGGCGAGAAGCGATGCGCGGCCGCCGGCGGTCCGTATCCTCGCGGCCGACATCGTGACCATCGGGGCGGATCGGACGGGCAGAGCAGCTTTCGCTGCAGCCGGGCCGCTCGGCCCCCCGGCGTTGACCGCCGTCTCCTGAAGTTCGATCACGTGCCCAACGTCCGAAGCCGCGAGCGCGTAGGACTGGCTGACGGCACCGGCGATCCCCGTGCAGTGACCGCCTGAGGCATCGCAGTCCTCCCACCGGTACTCGTAAGAGGTCGGGTTGTTGGTCCACGCCCCGTGTGCGTCCGTCAACACCTGCCCGACGATCGTCGTGCCGACGATCCGTGGCGGGGCGATCTCGGCAGGCGGCAACGGCGGCACGACCGCCGTGGCGGGTGACGTAGCAGCGGCGCTCGCCCCGGCCGCGTTGGAAGCGACCTCCTGCACCCTGATCGTGTGTCCGACGTCTCCCTGGGCGACCGTGTAGGACTCGCCGATGGCGCCGGAGATCGGTACGCAGCCGCCTCCCGACGCGTCGCACTGCTCCCATTGGTACGTGTACGCGGTCGGGTCGCTGGTCCAGGACGCGTGAGCCTCGGTGAGCGTCTGTCCGGGATCCGGCGTGCCCGAGATCGTCGGGGGCGATGTGCTGAGGGCCAGCGGCAGCGACACGCTGTCGAAGACAGCGACCGATCCCTGGCCGGGGTTGAGGCCAACCTGGTGGCCCGGCGCTCCGGCGAGCATCGTGCCGTCGGCGAACGCGACCGAGCTGCCGAAGTGATCTCCGCTGCCGGCGTCGGGCAGCGTGAGCCGGGCGGTCTGCTGCCACGCTCCCGACGAGTCGTCGAACTCGTACACGGCTCCCGCTTGCTGATCCAGGAGGACCTGCTCTCCCGGCGCTCCGACGAACACGGTTCCGTTCGAGACGGCAACGGCGGCGCCGAAGACGTAGCCCTCCGCCGTGTCGCTGGGTGTCAATGCCGCGGTCTGCTGCCACGATCCGGACGCGTCGCTGAAAACGAACGCGCCGCCCTCGGCGGGCTCGTTGTCGGCGCCATACGCGTGCGGCGCGCCCAACACGATCGTGCTTCCCGAGATTGCGACCGCCGCGCCAGTGTCCGCCTCGGACTGCGGCACCGTCAGCTGCGTCGTCTGTTGCCAAGTGCCGGAGGTCTGGTTGAACACCTCGGCGCCCGAGAAAGAAAAGCTCGGTTCGCCGACCACGACCGTCCCGTCCGACACCGCGACCGACTCACCGAACCCGGTACTGCCGTCGGCGGAGAAAAGTTCGGCGCCCTGCGCCCAGGATCCGTCCGCGGCCAGATCGAAGACGTACGCGGCGCCTTCCCCTGAGGAGGAATCGGCGCCGGCGTGGTTCAACGCCCCGACGACGATCGTGCCTTCGTCGATGCCGACGGCTCCGCCGAAATAACCGCCCGACGTCGTGTCGGCGGGTGACAGCTCGGCCACCTGCTGCCACGTACCGGAACTCGACGTGAAAACGTAAGCAGCGCCGCCGCCCGCGTGATTTGGGGCGCCGACGACAATCGTGCTCCCCGACACCGCCACCGCCGTCCCGAACCCATCCCCTGCGGCCTCGTCGCTGGACGTTAGCTCGGCCGCTTGCTGCCACGCGCCGGAATCGTTCGTGAACACGTAGAGCGCTCCGCCGCCCCCACCGGCGTTGGGGGCGCCGACCACCGCCGTATCTCCCGAGATCGCAACCGAGCTACCAAACTGGTCGCCTGGGAGACCGTTGTCTCCGGCCAATTCCGCGTCCTGCACGAACGGGCCGGCGCTCAGCGGATTGGCAGAGGCGAGCGCAGTAACCGGCGCCACAAGGCGCGGCGCGTCGCTGAGCCGCGATCGATCCGGTCCGACGTGAGCGGAAGCGCCTGGCGCAAGGCACAGGGCAGCAAGACCGACAAGTCCTCCGTGACGAAGCAACGTCCTGCGCAAGCCCACCCCCAGCAACCCCTTACGTTCATCCGCCGTGGCAGCGGCCAACCAGCAATCGAGAATACCTGGTGCGCACCCCCGCCAGGCCGCTAGCTCGGCTTCTGGATCAGGCCGAAGCGTCCGCGCTGGTCGTCTGAGGCGCAGGCGATTGCCGGCGGGGATCCGAATGCGGCGACGCACTCCTCGAACGCGACCGTGCTCTGAATGTCGTCGGCGAGCATGAACCCCCCGGGCAGCAACGCCTTCCAGGCGAGCTGAAGCTCGAACGTGATGTTGCGCCGCGTGTGCCGGCTGTCGTGGATGAACATGTCGATCGCACCGAGCTCTCGCAACAGGCCGGGCAGGCGACGCCGGCTCGAGCCCTCGATCAGGGTCCAGCGCGGCTTAAGCGCGTCGGTCACGGCCGCTCCGGTCTCGTTAGTGAGGCGTCCCTCATCCAGCGGAGGTGGCAGATCGATGCTGTACAGGTGACCGTAATCGTTGGCTTCGAGCGCCTCGAGAACAATCCTGGTGGTGAAGCCGCGGGCGACTCCCGTCTCGACGACCACTCTCGGCCGCTGATGCCGGGTGAGGCACCAGGCCGCGCCGGCGAGGCCCGGGTCGCCGTCGTCCCACCCGGAGAACGTGCCGCGTCCGACGGCGAGGCCTTTGTCCTTCAGTCCGCTCACGGCGTCGCCCCATAGGGGCGTGAATGCGCCCACGGCCTCGCAGGTCCACTCGACGCCGAGGAGGCCGTGCATCGTCGCCTGCCACTCGGGATCGGGCGTGAGCGAGCTCGACTTGGACCAGCGCGCGCTCTCGTCGGCGATCTTCTCGCGGATCCGCTCCATGCCTTCGACCGGATCGTGGATCACGACCGACGCCGCCCGCGTGAGGCGGTCAAGGCGCCGGCGCGTCGACGAGCTGCGCATGGCCGGCCGCAGCGCGCTCATCGCCGCGAGTTGGTCGCGGTGGCCAGTCGCCTGCGTAACGGGGTGCGCTGATGGCCGACTTCCTGCGCGACCGTCGCGCCGCCGAACCAGCTGCCCGAGACGAACCGCATCGTCGGTCCAAAGCTCCGGGCCGCCGGCGCCCCGAGGATGTGCAGACCCGAGATCGAGGTCTCGAGGCCGCGGCCCAGGACCGGGTATCCGTCGACGACGCGAAGATCGGCCAGGATGTCTTCGCCGAGGAACGGATAACGCTTGACGTCGACCCGGTAGCCGGTCCCGAACATGAGGTGGTCGACCTCGCGCGTGCTGCCGTCCGAAAGCGTCAGCTTCAGACCATCCCCGAGCGACTCGGCGCGGGTCACCTCGGTGGCCTTGGTCAGCCTGATCCCCTCGACGCGGACCTTGACGAAATACGAGCAGGCGGGCCGGATCGATCGAGACGCGATGCTGTCCTGCTTCTCGCGCGGCAGACGCGTGAACAGAGCCGGCGTCGCCACCAGCCGGGAGTACCACAGGGGTCCGACGTCGGTGGGCGCGTACGCGACCTTCCCGAAGCGGCCCATGAAATGGATCGGGGACCAGCTGCGAAGCCACACGATCTCGGATTGCCTCGCGATCACCTCCACGTCGGCGCCCCGCTCGTTCATCAGCACGGCCGATTCGAACGCGCTCTGGCCGCCGCCGACCACCGCCACGCGCTTGCCGGCGAACGCCGCCGGGTCCTCGAGATGTCCCGTGTGGGAGACGAGCCCGGCCGGCAGGTGGCTGAACCCGCTCGGCATGTTCTCGAAGTCCGCGATGCCGCAAGCCACGACCACGCGACGGGACGTGACCCTCTCGCCGTCCTCGAACTCGAGCGCGAAGCCGCCGTTCTGGCGGCTCAGCCGCGCCACCGTCCGCGTATCTACGTCCGGGATGCCACTACGCTGGACCCATGTGCCGTAGTCGATGAACCGTCGCAGCGACACCGGGTGGCCGAACTCCTCGCCGATCTCGTCCATGTAGCTCGCGAGCGAGAACGGCCCCACCGGCTCGACCATGTTCGTCGCGCTCATGTTCGACCGCAGCCGCATCCCCTTCGGCATGCCCCGCCAGAAGGACATCGGCCGTCCGAATACCTGTGCGGCGACGCCCGCGCGGCGAAGGTGAATGGCCGCCGACAATCCGTGCGGGCCGGCGCCGATGACCGCAGCCTCGACATCGGGCGTTCCGACCGTTCGCGTCCCGCGGCCGCCCGCCGCCTCGGTGACGTGCGGGCTTGATCCGGTCATCACTTCGTCGACGAACAATTCAGAAACCTCTCTTCAGTGCGAGATAGGGAAGCAACGCCAGTTCGGCGAAGCCAGGACGCAGATCGTCAGGGCTGAACACGGACTCGATGTCAAATACGCGCAAGGACCGCAGGTACTCGCGCCAGTCGAGTCGCCGTCGCGCAAGCTCCGTCGCCGCAGTCGGGAGATCGGTCGCCAGCCGGATCCAGCTGAGCCCGGGGCGAGCGCCGATCGGGTCCGCGACGGGAAGCCCGATCTGGTCCGCGTAGAGGAGATAGGGGAAGTCGACGCCGGCGCGCTGTCCGAGGCTGTGATAGCCCCAGGTGCGCGCATTGATGTCAAGCAGCTTGGTGCGGCCGTCCCGCTCGTCGTACTTGTACTCGAGCTCGACCAGCCCGTAATAGTCGATCGAGCGCAGGAAGCGCACCGATGTCTCCTCGAGCGCCGGATCGTCGACCGTCCGCACGAACGTGCTCGCGCGGCCGAATTCGACCGGGTGCTGTCGCAGGCGCTTGACGACCATGCTCGCCCGCGGGTCTCCGTCCTTGAAGAACGCGCAGTACGCGAGTTGCGTCTCGCCGCCGCCGGGAATCAGCTCCTGGACGACGACCTCCTCGCTGCCGACCAGATCGGCCGCCGCCCGGAACCGGTGAGCGAGCTGATCGCGTGTGTCGGCGCGCCACGCCTTGCACTTGGTGGCGTAGAAGAAGTGCTCCTTGATCGCGGGCTTGATCACGAACGGCGGCTCGCCGTCGATCGCATCGAGCTCCGCCTCGCTCGCGACCAACCACGTGCGGGGCGTGGGGATTCCGAGCTCCTCCGCCCGGCGGTAGGTGTTGCGCTTGTCCCATGCCCACTGCGTGACCGTCCAGTCCGGAGTCGGGATCCGGAAGTGCTCGAGCAGCTGCGCGCGACGGCGAGACAGCGCCGCCACGGTCTCCTCGCGCGTCGGGTAGACGACCCAGCCCTGGACGTCGCGGCGCCGGGCGAGGGCGAGCAGCGCCCCGACCGTCTGATCGTCGTCGCTCAGGTCGCGGACCTTGTACGACCCGGTTACGTAACGTGATGCGCGGCTGATCGATCGCTCGTCGTCGAGCACGACGACGTCAACTCCGCGGCGGCCGAGGCTCCGCACGATCCCGAGGCCCTGGTAGTCGCCGCCGACGACGACCGCCCCGGGCGCTCCCGCGCCGTTCGCGCGTGCGTCGCTCACCACGTGCCCGCCTCGAACACGACGCGGCCCTCGGCCGCGGCTGGACCCGCGATCCGCCAGCCATCCTCGCTCTGCTCGAGCCACGACGCCGCCCGCCGGCGCCACCAGGCGCTGACCTCGCGAGGAAGCGCGCGCCACGCGGTCGGGTCGTCGACGAAACAATCCAGGAACCGCGAATAAGCGCCGAAGATCCGCTCGTCGATCAGGTAGTCGGGGTGCGTGTCCAGCATCGCCAGCCCACCCTGGGCGCGCAGGAACTCCGCCTTCTGCACCCACGTGGTCTCGTCCTGCTGGCCGAGGATCACGAACAGGGTGTGATCCTGCGCGAGCGTCACCGGCATCTCGACGAGCTCCCCGTTGAAGAACGGCAGCCACGTGCAGCAGCCGCCGTTCATGGGCTCGAACGGATCGGTGTCGGGAGACGATGAGTCGTAGTCGAACCGGAGCAGGCGCATCCAATCCCAGTCGCGGTGGAGCGCGGCCGAGCGGAAGCCAACCGCCCCCCAGCGTTCAGCGGCCGTGTGCACGTCGGGCAGCCGCTCCTGCCACGTCTCGAGCGACTCGAGGTCACGTCCGTCGTGGTAAAGGCCGTGAACGCCCACCTCGAACCCGTCCGCGGACAATTCCGCCACGCGTCCGGGGTCGATTTCGTACCGACGCGGGACCAGGTTCCACGCCGAGCGCAGCCCACGGGCGCGCTCTAGCTCGGCGACGGGCGCGATCGCCGCGAACCCCTCGGCCTGCTCGACATCGTGCGTCAGCACGACCGCCCAGCTGTGACCGTCCGGCCACTCCGCGATTCGCGGCACCGGCTCGCCGGCAATCCCCGCGACGATGGCGAACATCAGCTCGAAGAAGTCGTGCAGGCAGGTCTCGACCGGCCACCGCGGGAACACCGAGCGCGCCTGCACGCGCGCCCAGCGGCGTCGGAGCCAGATCTGAACCTGCCGAGGCAGGAACGGACGGGCCCGGTAGTAGGCCAGCATGAGCGCGCGCCGGGCCCGACGGGACTTCCTCCCGCAAGCGGTGCGGAGGTAACGCTCGCTCCAGAAGCTCTCGATGATCTCGTTGGGGTCGAACGGGAGAAGGACGCTGCCGTCAGCCGCGCGCCAGATCGAGCCCGCGACCTCGCCGCTGGCCGTGGTCAGCTCGCGGGCGCGCTGCCACGACCCGCCGCGTTCGGCGAGCAGCGGCTCGACACTGCTGTCGGACCGAACCCGCGCGAAGAACGGGATCGGCGTGCTGCGATCCGTCCCCGGCACGCTGACCGCCACGGGGGGCGCGTCGTAGTCGGACGGCCACAGCAGCGCCGGGCCACCCGCGACTGGTTGCAGCTGCTCAAGCCCGGCGAGCCCGAGACCCGGGTCGAGCTCGTACGGGACCCGGAAGTGATCGAACAGGGCAAGTCGGCTGGACGACGAGAACGGTGTCGGCGCCGGCGCCTCATCGAGCAGCCTGGAGGTTGCGTCGAGCGTGCTCACTGCTCTCCGGATTCGGGACGGTTCCGCCGGATCGACGACCGAGGGTTATGTGCAAGTGCATCCATAGGCGCGCGCGCAGACTGAGCGTCGTCGGTGTCATAGAAACGAGTGCATTGGATCGCGGTTTGCACGCCAAGTGCATGGGCCTATCCCTCCGGCTAGGGTCCGCGTCCAGGACGGGGGATTGGCTCGCGCAAGGCGCGCCACGACAGGTACTTTGCGGTCCCCGCGCCGATCGCGCCCGGCTGGCCGATCGTTCAGGTAAGGGGGGCCCAGACCCGCCGATGGAAGGGCGAAGCCCGGAACGGCGCTGTCTACAGTCGCACCCTGTAATGAGCACCACCACGCCCGAACGGATTCTGCTAGTGGCCTGCCCCGGCGGGCATCTCATGCAGATGCTGGCCCTGAAGCCGGCCTGGGAGGATCTCGAATGCCGTTGGGTCACGCTCGAGGCGGCCGACACCAAGTTCCTCCTCGATCCTGAGGAGCGGGTGTTCGCGTACGGCCCGACGCCGCGCAACATACCCAACACATTGCGCAACCTTCGCCTGGCGTGGTCGATCGTACGCGGGTTCAAGCCCGACGTGATCCTGTCCACCGGGGCCGCGCTCGCCGTTCCGTTCTTCCTCGTCGGACGGTTGCTGGGCGTCCGGCTCGTCTACGTCGAGAGCTTCACCAGGGTCCAGCGTCCCGCGCTCACCGGCCGGATCGTGTACCCGCTCACCGACGCGTTCTTCGTCCAGTGGCCAACCAGCTCGCGTCGCAAGCGTGCGATCTACGCCGGGAGCGTCGTGTGATCTTCGCCACCTGCGGCTCGAGCCCGTTCCAATTCGACCGCATGATGCGAGCGCTCGAAGCTCTCCCGGCCGCGGATCTCTGCGTTCAGCACGGCCCTTCGCCGGCGCCCCCGTGCGCCGAGGCGTACCCGTTCCTCCCGTTCGGGAGGATGGTCGAGCTCATGCACGAGACGGACATCGTGGTCAGCCACGCCGGCGTCGGAAGCATCATGTGCGCACTTCAGGCCGGCCATGTACCGGTCGTGTTCCCCCGTCTCAAGCGCTATTCAGAGACGGTCGACGACCATCAGGCCGAGCTCGCGAGCGCGCTGGCCGAGCGGGGAACGGTGATCGTCGCCACGACTCCCGAAGAGCTCGTGCGCGCGGTCCAGTCGGTTCCCCCACGTGCCGATAGCGGGGCGTTCCCCGACGCCGGCTTGCGCCAGGCGGTTCATGCGGCCATACGCGGAGAGCGCTATCGAGACCTGCGCGCGTATGCGCGCGACGAAGCGGCCGCGTAGAACCGGCCGCCTCGTTCGCTTCAGCTCAGCCCCCGGGTTGTCTTAGTAGGCGCCGGCGTTCCACGCGCCGGACGTGGGGCGGGCGGTGCCGGTGGTGGTTGATCCGGCGGCGCCGCCGGCGGGGGGGCCGGTGTAGGTGGTGCACAGGGGGGTGAGGTTGCCGGTGCACATGCTGGTGAGGTTGTTGCCCGCACCACTAGCGGGGGAGCCGCTCTGGAGGGAGCCGTTGGAGTTCATGTCGGCGCTGGAGGGCGCCTTGCTGTGAGCGTCGGCGCCCATGCACGACTGCCAGCTGGCGAATTGGCTGAAGGTGTACCAGTTGCTGTTACAGACGAAGCTGTCTTCACCGCCGTTGGCGTAGACGTTGTAGTCGGGGCTGCCCGAGGTGTACAGCGAGGGGCTCCCGCTCATGATGTTGTCGCAGGTGCTCAACAGGTTGTTCTGGAAGGCGACGGTGGTCCCGCTCGAGTTCTGGCGGTAGCCGAAGCAGCCGCCTTCGTTGTCGGTGGTGGAGACGCCCATGACGGTGTTGTTGTAGACGCCGCCGCCGGGCTGCGAGGTCTCCAGGTACCCGTTCGAGGTCGGGTAGTCGGTCGACCCGAAGATGTTGTTGAACACGTCAACCTGCGACCCGACCGCCGCGCACGGGGTATCGCCGCTGCTGCCGTAGTTGCCCTCGATGAAGATCTGCGCGGTCGGGGCGAGCTGCCCGACGGTCCCGTCGAACCGGTTGTCGTAGATGTACAGGCCGTTATAGGTGGCGCCGTTCTCCGGCCCGAAGCAATGGATCCCGTCATGGTGATACGGGAGCCCTCCGCTCGAGGTCTCGGCGTCCCAGTTGCCCATGTCGTGGACGTGGTTGTCGTACACGAACATCGGCCCGACCGTCCCTGCGGGCGCGGTCAGGATGATCCCGTGATCGATGTTGTAGACGTTGTTGCCGTAGATCCGGTTATTCGCGTCTCCCGCGGCCCAGCGGGCGAACACGGCCCAGCCGACGTCGTGGATCGTGTTGTTCGCGACCGTGATGTTCGAGCCCGAGAACACGATCCCGTTATCCATCGTCTGATCCACCGACGTGTCCGACGTCGAGGTAGTGCACGTACAGGTTCGCGATCGTCAGGTTCTCGAACGTGCACCCCGCGCACGAGAGCGCGAAGATGCCCTGGCTCGCCACGCCCTGGTCGGCGAGGCCGCTGCCCTCGGCCGTGGCCTGAATCGAGGTGCCGTTGTTTCCACCGTTGAACGTCAGATAGTCGTTCCCGTTGGTATCTATCGCCGATCCGGCACTCCAGTCCGCGCGAAGACATCGTCGACCCCGACGTCCAATAAATCGTGATCGGCGAAGAACTCGTCCCCGACCCCTGCACCGAGAGCGCCGTGCTGATCGTCCCGCACAAATCCACGGTGACGCCCGGACCGATCTGACCCGCACCCGAACCCCAATCAGAACTCGAATTGAAGAACGACACCGGCTTCGCATCACCACAATCCGCACCGCTACTCGCACCGGCACCACTCTGCGAGATGTAAATCTGCTGCCCGGAGCCGCTCGTGCCGGACGAGGTGACGACCGCGGTCTGGCTCGAGCTCGCGGAGCCCGATCCGCCGGCGTTGCTCGCCGTCACCGCAACCCGGACCGTGTCGCCGACGTCGGAGGCCTGGAGCGTGTAGCTGCTGGCGGTCGCGCCGCTGATGCTCGAGCAACTGGCCCCCGAGCTGTTGCAGTCCTGCCACTGGTAGGCGTACGACGTCGGAGCGCCTGACCACGAGCCGGTGCCCGCGGACAGCGTCTGACCCTGGACCGCCTGACCGTTGATCGTGGGCGGCGAGGTGTTGCTGGGCGCCGAGGGCGAGCTCGTCGTGACGCCGACGACATACGTCGAGGCCGGGCTCACCGCGTACTCATTCCCCGGGGCATATGTCTGAGGCAGCGACGTGAGATTGGCGGTGGAGTTTACGTAGCTCGCTCCCGATCCAGCGGCCGTGTCGGGGTAGAAGAGCTGGCCGCCGGTGCCGAGCAGCCCAATCCAGTACGACGTTCCGGCGGTCACCGTTGCGGACCCGACGGTCACGTCGTTCCAGGCGCCGGCCGTCGGGGATGAGATCGAGCCGGTCGCGAGCAGACTGCCCGGCTTGCCGCCGTTGTCGCTGTAGAGGCCGAGGAACAGCTCCGTCGCCGTCGTTCCGCTGTTGACGTACAGCTGGATGTCGGTCGTCGTCCCAGAGGCCGCCGCGGTGTAGGCGAAGGCCTGGGCGATGCCCGCGGCGTTGCTGTCGGCGTTATTGGCCTGGTTCTGATCACCGAGCAGCGTGGCATTGCCGGTCCGGCCACTACTCGAGATCGGCGCCGAGACCGCTGACGGCTGTGACGCCGAGCCGGCGCCGTTGGTCGCCGTGACGACCGAGCGCACCGTGTCGCCGACGTCGCCGGCCTGCAGCGTATAAGTCGCCGAGGTGGCGCCGCTGATGTTCGAGCAGCTGGCTCCGGAGGTGTTGCAGTCCTGCCACTGGTAGCCGTAGGAGGTGGGGTTGTTGCTCCAGCTCCCGTTCGTCGTCGAGAACGTGTGCCCTTGCACGGACGATCCGGTGACGACCGGCGCGGTCGTGTTCCCGGGGCCCGCCGAAGCCGCGGCAACGGTGCCGGTCTGGCTCGACGTCGCCGAGGTCGAACCGCCCGAGTTGGTGGCGGTGACCACCACTCTGACCGTGTGACCGACATCGCTGGCCTTCAGCACGTAGCTGTTCAGGGTGGCGCCGCCGATCGACGTGCAGAGGATCCCGAGGGTGTTGCAGTCCTCCCACTGGAAGGAGAACGAGGTCGGGCCGTCGATCCAGGTGCCGTTGGAGGCGGTCAGGGTCCGCCCCTGCTGGGCGGTGCCGCCGATCGTCGGCGCGCCTGTGTTGAGCGGCGGTAGGGCGGGAAGCGTGAGCGTCGAGGTCCCGCCGCCGGATGAGCCCGAGCCGCTCCCCGAGTTGGTCGACCCGCCGCCGATCGCGGTGCCGGTGGCGGCGATCCCGGTGAGGGTCGTGGTGGCGAGCGGGGCGTTCTTGCGGACGGAGCGAGACTTGCCAAGGACCACGGCCGAGATCTGGCAGACGCTCGAGCGCGTGCCGCCGGACCAGGAAGCCGGGAGCGACGTCATCGCACGTTCGTAGGACGAGGCGTCAGCGCATCGTGCGGCCCCACCCTCGCGGAAATCCAGGGCGCCGCCCTTGCCGAGCACAACCAGCCAATACATCTTGCCGGCCTTGATGGCGGCGGAGTCCAGCTTGACCGAGTTCCAGGCGCCGGCCGTCGCTGAGACGGCCGAGCCGGTGGCGATGCGCGAGCCGGGCCTGCCATTCGCGTCGCGGTAGATGGCCGCCATGAGCGTATTGGCCCCGCTCCGACGATCAAGGTAGACCCGGATCCAAGAGGTGGTGCCGGTGATGCGGCTGCGGAATGCGAACGCGTGCGCCATCCCCGAAACGGTGCGGCCCATCCTGGGCTGGACCGTCCGCTGGCCGAACAGCACGGACTGATGGCTCTTCGTGTGCGACGCCGCAGCGACGGCTGCCGCGGGTGCGCCGTGGAGGGCGGTGTCCCCGGGCGACCCCCAGGCCGCGGCCGCGGACAACAAGAAGCAAGTTACACAAGCAAGACTAATACGCCGCATCCGGTCCCTCCTGCCTTAGGTGATCAGCGGCTGGTGACAGCGTCGCCTGTCATTCAGCGGCGCTCCCGGTATCGACGCCTCGGGAAGGCTGCTACCAAATGCCCCCTCCGGATTTGGGTCAAACGTCCAAGCGACTAGAACATTCGTCCAGGGCCCGGATGGACGCCGGCTAGCCGGTTCTGGACGGCTCTTGGCAGGCGGTCCGCACCGGCGTCGGCGGGTGCTCTGGGCCCGCGTGCGGCGGGTGCTCTGGGCCCGCGTGCGGCGGGTGCTCTGGGCCCGCGTGCGGCAGGTGCTCCACGCCCGCGAGAACCGGGGTGTCCCGCGCGTTTTGTCATGGAGCCATGTGTGGGATCGTCGGAAAATTCGTGCCGCCCGGACGCGGATCGGTCGACCGCCGGGTCCTCGAGCGGATGTGCGCCGCGCTCGAGCACCGGGGTCCCGACTCGCGCGGGCTGTTCCACGAGCCGCAGGTGGGCCTCGGCATCCAGCGGCTCCGGGTGGTCGACCTCGTCACCGGCGATCAACCGATCTACAGCGAGGACGGGTCGGTGGTGGTCGTGCTCAACGGCGAGATCTACAACTTTCGGGAGCTCCGCGAGGAGCTACGTGCCCGAGGCCACCGGTTCGCGACCGAGGGCGACACCGAGGTCATCGTGCACCTCTACGAGGAGCACGGCGTCGACTGCGTTCGCCATCTGCACGGAATGTTCGCGTTCGCAATTTGGGACAAGCGGCGGCACCGGTTGCTGCTCGCGCGCGACCGGATCGGCAAGAAGCCGCTCTTTTACACGATCGGCCAGGGCGGCGTGTGTTTCTCTTCCGAGCTTCGCTCGCTCATGGAGGACCACGACATCCCGCGGGTCGTCGATCCCCGGGCGGTCGACTGCTTCCTCGCCTCCGGCTACGTCCCGTCGCCGTTGTCGATCTTCAAGGACGTGCGGAAGCTGCCGCCGGCGCACACGCTGGTGCTGGAGGACGGCAAGGTCTCGATCGACCGGTACTGGCGTCTGGACTTCTCGCGCAAGCTCGAGGTTGCCGATCCGCGCGAGCTGCACGAGCCGATCCGCGAGCACCTGAGCGCCGCGACGCGGCGGCGGATGATCGCCGACGTGCCCCTGGGCGCATTCCTGTCCGGCGGGATCGACTCCTCGGCGGTCGTCGCCGCGATGGCGGAGGAGAGCAGCGCCCCGGTGAAGACGTTCTCGATCGGCTTCGAGAGCGAAGCCTTCGACGAGCTTCAGTACGCGCGACGGATCGCCGAGCTGTTCGGGACCGAGCACACACGAGTTCGTCGTCCGACCCGACGCGATCGAGATCGTGCCGAAGATCGTCCGGCACTACGGCGAGCCGTTCGCCGATCCGTCGGCGATCCCGTGCTTCTACCTGTCCGAGCTCACCCGCAGCCAGGTCACCGTCGCGCTCAACGGCGACGGCGGCGACGAGTCGTTCGGGGGCTACACGCGCTACGTCGCCAACCGGCTCGGCGGCGCGCCTCGACCGGCATTCCGGCGCCCCTTCGTCGCGCAATCGCGGCGCAGGCCGGGCGACTCGACGGGGGCGACATCGCGAGCTTCTCGAACAAGGCGCGGCGACTGATGGAGGGGCTTCCGCTCGGTCCTCTCGGCCGATACGAGCAGTACATGGCGCGCCTCGACAGCCGCGGCCGGTCGCGCCTGTACACGGATGAGTTCGCCGCGGTCGTCGCGAGCTCGCCGGATCCGGAGATCATCGCTCGGGCGTGGCGGGACGCCTCAGGCGACGATGTGATCGACGTGATGCTCGAGGTCGAGTCGAACACGTTCCTGCCCGGGGACCTGATCCCCAAGATCGACATCGCGACGATGGCCTACGCGCTCGAGGCGCGCTCGCCGTTGCTCGACCACGAGCTGATGGAGTTCGCCGCCTCGATCCCGGCCGAGCTCAAGGTGCGCGGCCGCGAGAAGAAGTGGATCTTCCGGGAGGCGCTGCGCGGCTGGCTCCCGGACGAGATCCTCGACCGGCCCAAGCAAGGTTTCACGGTCCCGATCGGCGAGTGGTTCCGCAACGATCTGCGCGGCATGGTGCGGGACGTGCTGCTCGATCCGAACACGCTCGATCGGGGATACTTCCGACCCGACACCGTCAGGTCGATGCTGGACCGCCAGACGGCCGGCGCCGACGTGGAGAACAAGCCGCTTTGGAGCCTGTTCATGTTCGAGCTGTGGCATCGCGAGTTCGTCGACCGCGCGTCGATCCCCGCGGTGCTCGCCAGCGCCGCCTGAGGACACGATGGAGCCACGGATCCTGATCATCTCGCCGGTTCGCAACGAGGCGGCCCACATCGAGCGTGTCGTCCGCTCGGTCGCCGCCCAGGAGCTGCGGCCTGCCCGCTGGATCGTGCTCGACGACAACTCGACCGACGGGACGCTCGAGTTGCTCGAGTCGCTCGCGGCGGAGGTGCCGTTCATGGAGGTACGGAGCGTCGGCGCCGTCACGCCGCACGCCGGCGCCCGCGACCGGCTGGCTCGCGCCGCGGCGCCCCGCAACTTCAACGTCGCTCTGGCTACGATCGACTGGCGCGAGTACACGCACATCATGAAGCTCGACGGCGACATCGAGCTCGCGCCGAGCTACCTGCGCGTGCTGCTCGAGCGGTTCGCCGCCGATCCGCGGCTCGGTCTCGCCGGCGGCGTTCTGGTCGAGCCGCTGCCCGACGGGGTGCGGAGAATCGCGATTCCGCGCCACCACGTCCACGGCGCGCTCAAGTGCTACTCGCGCGAGTGCTTCGAGGCGATCGGCGGCGTCCAGGAGCGGCTGGGGTGGGACACGATCGACGAGACCTACGCCCGCATGCGCGGCTTCACCACGATCAGCTTCGACGACCTCGTGTCGGTCCACCACCGGCCCTGGGGCAGCGCTGACGGCGCGCTCCGTGGCCTGACGCGCCTCGGTGAGTGCGCCTACATCACGCACTACCCGCCCTCGTGGGTCGCGCTTCGGTCGGTCAAGCTGGCCGCCGGCCGCCGGCGGCCGTCGTCGGCCTCGCGTACCTGTACGGCTATGTGCAGGCGTTCGCCCGCCGTCGCGCCCGCGTGGAAGACGCTGACTACCGCCGCTTCACGCGGCGCGAGTTGCACCGGCGCTTGCGCGACACGATCACGGGGCGGGACGATCACACCGTGGTCGCTGCCGCAGTGCAGCCCGTCGCGGCACTTGGGAAGTAACTGTTTTCGACTCCTTCCCAGCGCGCATCGACCGCGCGATCACCGCGCGATCACCGCGCGTCGAGCGCGTCGAGCACGACGCTACTGGCGCACGACGCTACTGGCGCGAGAGGATCACGATGAACTCGTGATCGTTGCGCTCGAGCGCGTCAACTTCGAACGGGAAGCCGAACTCGGCGCGGCACGCACTCAGCACCTCGAGGAAGGCGCCTGGTGTCCACACATGGAAGTGGATCGAGTAGTCCTGGGCTTCGAGCTCGGCGGCGCGGGCCGCGATCTGCGACGGCGGGGCCTGGTCAACGTACCGGGCCCATTGCAGAAAGTGCTCGTGACGTGACCACGCTGGACCTTCGATGTGGTCGCGACGCAGATGCCCGAGGTCGGTGATCTCGCGGTCGCGGTCAAACGTGAAGCGGCAGTCGGGAACCGCCATGTAGATGACGCCGCCGGGCCGCAGCACGCGCAGGTGGTTCTGGATCGTGCCGATCGGGTCTTGGCAGTGCTCGATCATGTGGTTCGCGATCACGAAGTCGACGCTTCCGTCCGTGACGCTCGCAAGCGTCTCACCGTCGTCGATGATGTCCGGCGTGACTACCTCGTACCGGTCGAGCTCGGGATAGTGCTCGCGAAGCTGCCGGACGGTGAAGCGGTCTACGTACCGCACAGACGCGTGGCTCGGTACTCGTAGCGGCAAATGGAGGCCACCGATCTCGAGACCCGAGCCGACGAGATACTGTTCGGCTAAGCGATGCCGGACGCCGACGTGGCGCCGTTCACCAGGTCGGACAATCACGCGCACGCGCTGCTTGGCGTGGGTGACCTTCCTTTGCTGCCAGGTGCGGGCCATACGCAAGGGCGCTTGTGCCGAGATCGTTTCCATGTAAAAGCAACGACCTGCGCGGGTCAGTACTTGTGGCCGGGCGATGTCAGGCAAGCAACCTGTCGGCTAGCTTGCGCGCATAGTAGAAGCCTGCGGCTTCGGCCAAAGCCAGGCCTCGGGCCGTGGGTCGACCGGCCTGCTTGGAACGCGCCAGTGCCACCGCCGCGCGCAGCGTTTCCGCGGCCGCGTGCACGTTGCACCCGGCTGCAAGTCGCCGACCGGCCTCGGCTGCGGCCGCGAGCTTCGTCCGGTCGTCGATCAACGACACGACTGTTTGGGCCAGGCTGTCGGGCGACGGATGGTCTACTAGCGTGGCAAAGCCGGCAGCCTCGAACTCGGCGGCGGTCTGGTCACCGCGGCCAAGGACGCACGGCAGCGCAGCCGATAGATAATCCACGTACCGCGAGCGCACCGCCAGCTCCGCTTCCTCGGCGTTGCGGTGCAAGGTGAGGCCGAGGTCGGCCTCGTGCAGGTAATCCCAGCGTTGCTCGTACGGAATCCATTCGTCAAGGAACAAGACATTTCTGTCGAGCACGCCGAGTTGTCTTGCAAGGTCACGCGCCTCCCGTACGGCCTCAAACCGCTGGTTGTTTGCGTTGGGCGGCGCTCCGGCGGTGATAACTAGCTTGAGGTCCGGACGCGAGCGTGCGAGCGTCGCGAAGGCGCGAATCGGGGTCTCGGCGTCCAGCCACTGCCACACCGCTCCCCACCAAAGCACAACCGTATCGGTCTCGCGGATCTGAGCGAATCGCCCGCGTAGCGGTTGGTAGCCCGAAGGCGGCACCGGATCGGGAATGCCAAACGGGACGACGACTGGATCGAACTCCAACGGATGATCGGGGCGCTCCAGCTTGCGGCCTGAGGCAATCAGATTCTCGCGCTGCTGATCGCCTGCGCATAGAACGACGTCCGCACACCTCAGATCGACTGCCATCGACAGAGACCAGAGACGGAGCTCACGATCGTTCCGCTCCGAGCCCACCGCCACAAGCTCGACATCGTGCGGAGCGTACTTGTCGGACACGGCGGCGAAGCCGAGCAGCCTCTTCAACACAAGGAGATACGGCGGAAGGCATGGTGACACGATGACGTCGTTCCGGATCGCCTCGCGGACCAGCCGCGCTCGGCTGGACGGGATCACGGGAAAGCTATCGCGAGAGCAAGTATCCGGTCGTTGCGCCATCAGCGTTACCTCGTACTCAGAGCTCAACGCCTGCGCGAACTGAAGCGCGCGGATTTCGGGTCCGGCCAGTCGCTGGCCCAGGGGACCCGTCGCGTAGACAAGGACCTTGGCCGGCGTCCGCGTGGCCCCTGCGGATGGCTCCTCGCGGCCTGCCTGGAGGACGCCCCGGCTGTGCGAGAGCTGTCTTCACGCTGGGATCTCCTCAAGGCCCGAGGCCACATCACTGACACCAGCGAGGCCGCTATCTGGATGCCAGTCGTACACCCGTGCGCCCGTCCCCTCCGGCACGAACGATCTCAACTTCCCTGTTCGCTTCATAAGCTTCATCTATGCGCTCCCGATTGCTCGACCGTCTCGGGCTTCAGGCCCCGGCAGGCTTTCGATATCGGACTCTATGAGAAGACGAGACTCGGATTGCCGTTCGATAGTCCGGATTCGCCCCCCGGCGAACCTGACCGATCGGCTAGCGCCGAGTTCTACGTTTGCTACTACCCGCAGTAACGCGACGAAGGTTGGCTTACTCGCGTAGCAAACCTGACGTCATGGCACTCCGCTACGAGAAAGCCTCGCTTGGGGCCTCGGAGCTTCGGGCCTCGAGCCCGCTTTGTGGTTGACGTGCGCCCTCGGATCCTGTTGGTGTGCGCCGACCAGCCGCGGCGGCACCGAGACGATCCAGTTGCGCCAGCTGCGGCGGTTGCGGCGCCGACGCAAAGAGGGCCGGGTCGCTGATGAGCAACCCGGCCCCCCGGCTACGACTTGTGGTCTTGAACTGACAGAACCGCTCTAGAGCGGGGTGGTCGAGGACCCGTTCGACGTGAAGTCCTCGTACAGGAAGTCCTGCGTGATCGTGCCGGGACCCGTCGGGTAGACGAAGCCGTTCTCCTCGTCGATCAGCAGGTTCGACGTGCCGTTGTCGACGTACCAGCTTCGACTACCGGCGGGCTGAATCGTCGCGGCGTAATTGATGTTCGCACCGGCCTCGTAGATGTGCTGCGCCGGCGAACGCGTCACCCCACCAGCGGGCAGGCAGTCGGCGAAGTTGTTGCCGGGTGTGTCGTACAGGCCACGCGCCGGCGGCGCGTAGCTGAGACCTTGGACTGTTCCATTCGAGGCGCTGATCGTGAAATGTGCCAGCGCGCCCACCACACTACCCGCGGGCCCGGGGGCCGTGCCCACAGGGAACGTCTGCGTCTCGGCAGATAGGTCAACGATTCCCGTTTCGGTGAACGTCCCGGTGTACGGTCCGCTCGCGCTTCCCGACATCGTGTACGTGAACCACGAGTTCCCGTTCGGGTTGCACCCTGAAGCGGTGATGGTGAGGTTATTCGGGACGAAGGCCGCTCCGAGGGTCTCGCCACTCAAGGTGGCGGGAGCGGTGGCCTGCGTCGTGTTCGGGCGCGCGAACGCCGCCATCGGCTGGGCGCTCAGCGCCTGGCTCGTGGCCGGCGTAACGCCTGTTCCGGGTACCGCCGCGCTGGCGGCCCCTGCCGTCGCAAGCAGTGCAACCGCCGCCGCTGAAACAACCGGCAGCCCTGCCGCGGCGAACTTCCTTTGAGGTCCTCTCGGCCTCCACATATAAGGGATCCCCTTTGCTGTGCTGGATAACTGAAGGTGAGTCCCAGGCATCAGTGCAACGACCTGTTCACCAAGCGCATCCGAGCGCGGTTCGAGTGCCTGCGCCGATTCAACGGGGCCTTACGCCCGGTTTTTGCACGCTGAACGAATTTCCGGAGGCGACGAGCCAACAGGGTCAGCGTTCAGACAACGATGACTTGCTCGCGTACACGAGAGGCGTGCGTACGACAGCAAATCTGGCGGGGCGCTGGCGGTTTGGCCTCCGGGTACGAGCTGCGTCGTCAGCTCGGCTTATCTGCAGCGAATAAACCAGGATCGGCGAAAAGACCGATTCCGGTGCCTGGCGGGGGGAGTTGCTTCAGACCGCGGTCTCACGCTCGGATCTCCTCCTGGCTCGAATACCGCATCTCCCAACGTAACCAGCGCGATGCCCCTCTGCCCGGTCCACCGTGCGATCGCGGGGATCGCCTGCGCGCTCGGAAGCGCGCTCGGCCGGCGAGCAAAGCGAGCGGAGTCGTGCAGCAACACGATCCCGCCGTCGTCAAGCTGTTCGCAGACCACGTCGGCGATGCGCTGGGCGGGCACATTCTCCCAGTCGAGGCCCCATGCGGACCAGTAGACCGGGGTCATGCCGTTGTCCCGGCAGACTTCCGCCGAAGCCTCCGACATCTTGCCGTAGGGAGGCCGGTACCAGCGGCAGCGAATCCCGAGGATCTCCTCGATCGCGGCGAACCCCCGAGTCAGGTCGCTCCGGCTCAGCTCGGTGTCGATCCGGTCGTGCCGGTGATGATCGTACCCGTGGAGGCCGATCTCGTGGCCCCGCTCGAGCACCTCGTGACCGAGCTCCGGGTGAGCCGCCAGCCGGCTGCCGAGCAGAAAGAAGGTCGCGCGGGCGCCGGCCTGGTCGAGCGCGTCGAGAACCGCGCGCGTCGCCTCCGGATCGGGACCATCGTCGAAGGTGAGGACGGCGTGGCCGCCGGCCTCGACGCGCTCGAGTCCCGGGAACCGCCGCCAGCGGCGAGCGCGTCCAGGATGCCATTCGTACATCCGCTCCCGCGCCGCCTGAGGTACGAGCGATCGCAGCTTGCCTGCATGTCTCATCAGCGTCATCGATGCACCTCAAATCTGCTCCGGCGGTGTGTTCGCGAGGTCAGGCACCACGAAATAACGAGTCCTATCGCACTGTTCTCGCGTCGAACAAGAGCCTAGACGGCTCGCGAAAGCTGGACCCCACCGTCGCCCGTTTAAACCTTGATGGAGTTCGCCTCGCTTCGACGCTCTACGTTCGCGCCGCATTTCCGGTCGCGCGCGCGCACGTTGACCGCTCGCCGCGTGATCGCGGCCGGCCTGCTGCTGGCCACGGCCGCAGTCCTGGCGCAGACCGTCAGCCAGTTGATCGATTTCCGCGTGTTCAACCTCGGGATCAGAGCGGTCGATTCCAACCACCACAGGAGCGTGTTCGGAGCCGCGAGCATCGTTGCCCAGGCCGCCGCTGCGGCGGGCCTCGCGCTACGCGCGGGCTGGTCGTCGGACCGCCGCCTCGCGTGGCTGGCGTTGGGAGCGATGGTGGCCGCGCTGCTCGTCGTGCGGACGTTCCTGGGCTACTCGGCGCCGGCGCTGTCTGTGCCGGTTGCGGCGATTTTCGGACTGCTCCTGTGGCTGACCAGGCGTGACCCAGCGAGCGTTCGAGCGGCCGTCTGGGCTGCCCTGCTCCTGCTGGGCTGCTCGTTCGCGCTGCATTCCGTCGGCCTCGACACTGACGCGACGCACGATTTCCTAAATCACAGTTGGGGCTATCAAATCAGCGGAATGGTCAAGCACGGAGCTGAGCTCGCCGGATGGATCTTTCTGGCGAGCGCGATGGCAGCGGCCTGGGTCGCCCGGCCCACGTACGCCCTGGTCATGGGTGGGCAGGCGGGGGCGCCCGGTTCGATGCCCGCAATGACGAAAGTTGGGGATTGCCGAAGGCAAGCTGGCCAAGTGGTTAGGTAAATGCCCTGACACGTCGGGGCCGTCGATTTAAACTGCGGAGACAGTCGTTAAGGGGCACTGTTTTGCTACGGATTGCGATCGTTGGATTAGGCCCGTGGGGCGTCTGCGCCCTGGAGCGGGTCATCACCACAGCTCGTCGAGGCCTTAGAACCGGTCTCGAGGTCGAGGTGCACGTGGTAGAGCCCGGGAAGCCGGGTTCGGGGGTCTACGACCTCACCCAACCCGACTACCTCCTGCTCAACGCCCCCTGCGGCCAGCTCTCGCTGTACCCGTACACCAGCGCCACCGATCAGCCGTCGTACGGCGTCGGGCTGTACGACTGGGTCATCGCCCAGGGATACCGGTGGGTGGGCGATCGCTGCGTCGTCGACCCCCGTGGAGCGCCGATCGAGCCCCACCATTTCCTCCCCAGGCGCCTTATGGGCGAGTACCTCCACTGGTTCTACGGCGCGCTCGTCGCGGCCGCGCCGCCGACGGTTCGGATCGTCCACCATCCGACCTCGGCGATAGATCTCGTCAGGCAGCGCGACGGCCGCGAGGCGGTGTGCCTCGCCGACGGTCACTCGGTGACCGTGGACCACGTGGTGGTCTGCTCCGGTCACACCGCGAATGCGCCCACCAAGGGCGGCTCGGGTCCGCGCCAGCTGAGCCCCTACCCGGTGACGCCGTACGTCGAGGGCCTGCCGACGGGCGCCACGGTGGCCGTCGCCGGGATGGGCCTGGTCGCGATCGACGTCGTGATCGCGCTGACCACCGGCCGCGGTGGCGAGTTCGTCGAAGACGGTGGTGGCCTGCGCTACCGCCGGAGCGGCCGCGAGCCCCTGATCCAGGTGTTCTCCCGCAGCGGTCTGCCGTTCACCGCCAAGTCGGTGACCGGAGTTGATCGCACCGACGTCTACAAGCCCCTGATCTGCACGCCCGAGACGCTCGACGAGCTCAGCGGCCGGGGGAACGGTCATCGGCGCATGGTCGACGTGCGCACCGAATTGCTTCCGCTCCTGTTCGCCGAGATGCACGCTCGCTACTTCGCCCAGGTCGCGTTCGGAGCGGGCTCGATCGTCGACGCGGCCGGCGTGCGCGACCGCCTCCGGACGGCGTGGATCGAGGGCGGGTTCGAAGCCGAACTCGTGCGCCTGCGCAGCCGTTATGGCCATTTTGACGCCGAGGCGCTGTTCTTCGGGCACCAGCCGAAGTACCGCTCGAGCGACGACTACGAGCGTTACGTGTACGGGGCTCTCGCGGATGACCTGCGGGAGGCCGAGGTCCCGGGCGGCGCCAGCCCGGTGAAGTCGGCGTCCGAGGTATTCCGGATCTTCCGCGATCCGATGCGGTCGGTCGTCGAGCAGGGCGGACTGTCGCTCGAGTCATACCTCGATTTCAACGCGGACATCTGCAGCCGCATCCACCGCCTCGTGGCCGGCCCGCCGGCGCTGAGGACGCGTCAGTTCCTGGCGTTGATGGACGCCGAAGTGGTGCGGATGCCTTACGGTCCGGGGCCGTCACTCGGACCCGCCGCGCCCGGCGGCGACGCCGGTAGCACCCGGGCTCGGATCTCGGCCACCGGATTCGACGAGCCGCACATGGCCGACGTCGACGTGGTGATCCGGGGACACCTCGAGGATCCGCGCATCGACGGCTCGGCCTCGCAGCTCCTCACCCGGATGTACAACCGCGGTCGCGTGAGTCAGTTCCGCTACGGGGCCGTCACCGTCGGGAGCGTGGATCTCACCCCGGACTCCCACCCGATCGACATCGATGGTCAGCCTCAGGAGCGGATCTCGATCTTCGGGGTTCTGACCGAGGGCGTGCGTCACTTCAACCATTACATCCCGTCGCCGCGCAGCCGGATTCGCGCCGTCGAAGATCTCGGCGCATGCGTCGCGGAGATCCTGGGCGACACGAACGTCCAGCCGGCCGAACTCTTCGCCGTCGCATGATCCGTGGCGCTCCGGACAGGCACACATCGGATGGCGGCCTCGCAAGCGGCGCCCCGGCCGGATCGTTTCTTCTAGACATGAGCACCAACGCCGCATCTTCACGTCTTCCCGCCTTCGACCTGGTCCCGCGCGCCCGGCTGTGGCAGCGCCGTAAGGTCGTGCAGACGAAGGGAAGACTCCGCGTGATCCTCAAGGCCGAGTCGCGCCGTCACGAGGGCGTACGCCGGCGACTCGCGGCCCAGTATCTGACCGGCTCGGGTCTCGAGATCGGCGCGCTGCACCTCGCTCTGCGCGTCCCGGCCTCGGCCACGGTGCGCTACGTGGACCGGTTCGGGATCGACGAGCTACGCGAGCGCTACGCCAAGTACGACCCCAACTTCAACCTGTACCCGATCGCCGCGCCCGACATCGTCGACGATGGCGAGGCGCTCGTGACGGTCCCGGATTCCTCGGTTGACTTTGTCGTCGCCAATCACTTCATCGAACACTGCGAGGATCCGATCGGCACGCTGAAGACGTTCCTGCGCGTGCTCCGGCCGGGCGGTGTCATCTACATGGCGGTCCCGGATTGCCGTTTCACCTTTGACCGGGACCGGCCGGTGACGACGCTCGACCACATCGTCCGCGATCACCGCGAGGGTCCCAAGTGGTCTCGCCAGCGGCACTACGAGGAGTACGCGCAGCTGGTCGAAGGCGTGCCCGAGTCACACATCGTCGACCGCGCCGATGAGATGCAGCGCGACCAGTTCACGATTCACTTTCACGTGTGGAATCCGTCGCGCTTCCTCGACCTGCTCGCGACCTGCCGCAACGAGCTCGATCTTCCGCTCGAGCTCGACGCGCTCGAGCGCAACGATCACGAGTTCATCGTGATCATGCGCCGCTCAGCGCGGTAACTACGCCGCCGCGGAGGCCTGCGCCGCCGACAGTGCCTGGTCGAGATCTTCGATCAGATCGTCGGGATGCTCGAGGCCGACCGACAGCCGGACCATGTCGGGCGTGATGCCCGCAAGTTCGAGCTCGGGCGGCGTGAGCTGGCGGTGCGTCGTCGACGCCGGGTGAGTGATCAGCGACTTGGCGTCGCCCATATTCAGGAGCCGCTTGAACAGGTTGACGCTGTTGAACACCGCGATACCGGCATCGCGGCCGCCGTGCAGACCAAACGTCATGATTGAGATCGACCGCTCGCCGAGGTAGCGCCGGCCCAGCTCGTAATACGGGTTGTCGGGGAACCCGAGGAAGCTGACCCAGGCGACGCGGGGGTCGGCCGCGAGGAACTCGGCGACCCTGAAGGCGTTGGCCTCGTGCCGAGGGAGGCGCACGTGCAAGGTCTCGAGACCCTGAAGGAGCAGGAACGCGTTGAACGGCGAGAGTATCGGGCCGGTGTTGCGGCTCCCGACGGTGCGACAGCGGGTCACGTAGGGCGCGACCGGAAAGTCCGTGGCGTATCGCACGCCGTGGAACGCCGGCTCAGGCTCGATCATGCAGGCGAACCGATCCGGGTAGTCGCCCCAGGGGAACATCCCGGCGTCGATGATGATGCCGCCCATCGTGGTGCCGTGGCCGCCGACGAACTTGGTCAGCGAGTGGATCACGACGTCCGCGCCGTACTGGATTGGCTTGAGCAGTAGCGGCGTCGGGACGGTGTTGTCCGCGATCACCGGCACTCCGCGGTCGTGCGCCACCGCGGACACCGCGGCGAGATCGATGACGTTGCCAGCCGGGTTGCCGATGGTTTCGCAAAACACGGCCTTGGTCCGCTCATCGATCATCGCCGCGATCGAGTCAGGAGTGTCGTCGGCTGAGAAACGAACCTCGATGCCCAGGGTCGGGAGCACGTGGGCGAAATAGGTATAGGTGGCCCCGTAAAGCTGCGGGACCGACACGAGGTTGTCCCCGGCGCTCACCAGGTTGAGCACGGACATGCTGACCGCGGCGGAGCCGGTGCTCACCGCGAGCCCCGCGGCGCCGCCCTCGAGCGCGGTGAGACGCTGCTCGAGCACGCTGACCGTCGGGTTGTTGATCCGGTTGTAGTGAAAGCCGGGCTCCTCGAGGTCCATGATCGCGCCGGCGTGATCGGCGTCGACGAAGTCGTGCGCGACCGTCTGGTAGATCGGGACCGCCACGGCCCGGGTGGAATCGGGCCGTATAGCCGCCGTGGATGGCGAGTGTCTCGTCGCGCATTGGGTGGATGATCAGACGTGCGCCGAACGCGCCGCGCGCGCCAACCGAAGCCAGTTGGCGTACAGCGTTGCGGACGGAGCGGCCCAGCTGTTCTCGACGCCGGCCGCCACCTCATCGTACGGGAAGCTCGCCCAAAGATCTCGCGGATCCGCGCCCGGCGCTGTCGCGCGCCACTCGAACGCCTCGAGTGTCGCGACGGCCTCGCCGCACAGATACCCGTCGGGCAGGTGCGGATACGCGATCGCGCCGCGCCCGAACAGGAATCGGCGCACGTCGCGCCGGTACTCCCGCAGCAGGCTCAGCGTGTGATATTCGGGATGGCCCTGGCAGGCGACGAACAGCCCGTCGCCGTGGTTGCGCGCCGCCACCGCCCAGCCCGCCTTCGAGGCGCCGGAGCCGACCACAATCCGGTATCCGGCCTGCGCCAGCGCGGCCTCGGGCACGTCGTTGACGCGCGAGTGCGGCATCGGAAAGATCTCGGGGAGCCCGGTGGCCAGGGGGTCGGTCGGGTCCTCGACGACGCCCTCGAACACACCACTGCACTTGACCGCGCGAGGCACCCGGTCGATCCCGTCGAACAGCAGGATGCTCGCGTGCGCGGCCAGGCACGACAACAGCGTCGTCGGCACGGAGCTCGTCGCCCACTCGAGCAGACGGGCGAGATACGGCCAGTACGGCTCATAGCGGAGCTTGGCCTGCGCGGGTTCGGTGCCGGTGACGATCAGCGCGTCCGGGGAGCTCGTCCACAACTCGTCGAGCCCGTGGTAGCGCGACTCGATCACCGATGCCAGTGCCTCTGAGCGCGGAATCTCCTTGATCGTGTACAGCTCCAGATCGACGCCATCGTCGTCGGTCCCGGCCGCCATCGCGCGCCGGAACTGGTCCTCGGTGTCGTTGAACGCGGAGTCCGGCATGTTGTTCACCAGCGCCACCGCAAGCGGCGGCCGGACGAGGGCCCGGGCGCTTGGTTCCAGCAGCGCGGTCACGGCGCGATCCGGGCCGGATGGGCCCGTCCTCGGGGGTTCGAAGCCGCTCGGCTCGGTAGGGTTTCCGGCGCATGCAATCCGGAGCAGCTGAGGCCCGTCCGCGGCTCGTTGTCGTGTATGGGCATCGATCGCTGGACGTTATGCAGATTTGTGAGGGCGCGCGTGGCTGGTGCGACATCGTGTGGCTCGTCGACGCGGACGATCCCTCGGTGGCGCAGGTGCGGCCGATCCTGCGCAAGTTCGGGGTCGTGGTCGACGCGCTCGGAGAGCCGCCGGAGCGCGCGGCCGAGGCCGTCCAGGCCCAAGGTCCCCCCGACGGTCTGGCTACGTTCTACGACACCGGGATGGAGCGCGTCGCCGCGGTCGCCGAGGCACTGGGCCTGCCGTTCCACTCCGCCGAGACGGCTCGCCGGCTCGAGGACAAGCTCTATCAGCGTGAGGCGCTGCGCGCGGCCGGACTGCCGACTCCGCGCATCGTCGCACTCCCGGAGGGCGCGGATCGTGCCACGGTGGAGCAACTGGGCCGGACGATCGACTATCCCGCCGTGCTCAAGCCCCGCCGGGCGTCGGGAAGCTGGCACACGTTCCCGGTGGCCAGCGTCGAGGCCCTCGGTGAGCTGTGGGAGGAACTGGCGGCGGATGGACCCGAGGCGTTGCTGGTCGAGGAGTTCCTGTCCGATGGTCCGCCGCTTCCCGGGGGGTTCGAGGCCGGCTACGTGTCGGTCGAGACGATCGTGGAGGCGGGCGAGATGACGCACCTCGGGATCACCGGACGGTTCCCGCTCGCACCGCCGTTCCGCGAGACCGGGTTCTTCATCCCGGCCTCGATCGCGCCCGAGCAGGAGCCCGAGCTCCTTGACCTGGCGGGTCGGACGCTGCGCGCGCTCGGTCTTGAGGTCGGTGCGGCTCATACTGAGATCAAGTTCACGTCCGACGGGCCCCGGGTGATCGAGGTGAACGGCCGCATCGGTGGTGGCGTTCCGGACATGCTGCGGTTGGTGACGGGGGTGGATATCGTGAAGCTGACGATGCGGGCCGCGCTCGGCTTGGGCACGGGCATCGATGGCCTTCCAAAAACAAACGGTGTGGCCTACCGGTTCTTCTACCAGCCACCCGCTTCGGCTTCGCGTTTGGTGTCGATCGACGGTCTCGAGCGCCTGAAACGTTTGCCCGGCGTCGACAGTCTGTACCTCCACCATCCGCCGGGGACCGAGATAGACGCCCGCCATGGCACTCGGTCCTACCTGTTCGCCGTCGTGGGATTCGCCGAGAACTACGAGGGCGTCCTGGACGTCGACCGCTTCCTGCGGACCGAGATCGCCGTTGAGTACGCCCATCACGAGGCCCCGGCTGCCTAGCCGCCCTCTGCCGTCTTGAGCGCAGACGGCGGACTATGTCCGTTTGAGGCGAGCACCCGCGCCAGTGCCGCGTCCATCTCCGCGTTGACGAAACGCTGGGTGGGCAGCGGTCGCAACCGCGAGTCGTAGCCGGGAATTCGCCGAACCTTCAGGTTGGACAGCTGGTTGACGTCGACGTGGCGGAGCTCGTGCAACTCCTGCCACAGCGGCCACCCGGGTTTGACTAGCAGCAGCACCTCGATGCCCCGGTCCCGCAGCTTGCCGAGCGCCAGCTCGATTCTGCTCGGGCCGCGCCGCGCGCGGACGAGCAGCCGATGGAGCGCCGGCAGCGTGGGCCAAAATCGCTTGAGGAGCCAGAGGAAAGCCACCTTGGCCTTTCCGTCTTCGGGCCTGCGCTTCCGGCGAGTGATCCAGCCCGCATTCACTTTCAGCCCCCACCAGGTGGAGAAGAAAAACGGGAGGTTGACCGTGAAGGTCCCCACAACCCGGGGATCGTCGAGCGCTCCGTGGAACGACCAATAAGCGCTTGAGCACAGGCCCACGAGCACGTATGGGCCAGAGAGCCCCTGGGTCGCCAGGCGGTCCAGGATACGCGGGGTCCGCTGTTCCATCTCACGCGTGTAATAGGCGATGACGTCGTCGTAGAAGTGCTCGTCGCCGTCGGAGTCTCCGATCCCGATGTGGTCGAAGCGCACCGATCGCACCCCAAGGGCGGCCCACCGACGCGCCGTTTGGACCCACATCCGGTTGGGACCCAGCCGACGATCGGCGCCGTTATTGAAGAACAGCGCGTTCATCTCTTGCGTGGGTGTGCCGGTCGGTTCGGTGACGATGCCGAACAGGGTGTTCCCGTCAATCTCGAACGTGATCGGTCGCTCGCTGATCGTCACGCCGTCCTGGAGCAGCTCCAGCGAGGTAAGCGTGGGGACGGGAGTCAGCGGCAGGCTGGGGACGGCGTCCCTGAGTCGCGGCGCGCGCTCGATGTCGGACAACCAGCTGATCGATTGCGCGATCGCTCCCTGGGGGATCTCCGCGAACCGCGCATATCGCATCATCGCGCCGTACTCGTCGCCGGTGCCGACCGTCAGCTGGACGCCCAAGCCCTCGAAGTGGTTACGCACCGTCTCGTCCGATGGGACCAGCGGTCGTTGCAGGAGGAGCACGTGCCGGTGGGGTGCGTCCGCGAGCGGCACCTTGGTCAGATCGACCTGCTCCAGCGACTCGATCGTCTCCTTGGTGAGAATCATTCCCGCCTGGTCGAGCATCGCGTCCTCTTCGAGCCTGTCGGCATCCGGTTCGATTCCGGCGTCGGATAGGCCGTCGAGTTCGAGCCGCGTGTCGATGTCGAGCAGCGCGGAGGCCCGCGTCTCACGCATCAGCCTCCGGCCGTGCGTCGGGACCGCCCACAGAACGAGGTCGTCGATCGGAGCGCTCCGCGAGGCCGCCAGCCACGCCAGGGTCCCCCCGAATCCGATCCCGATGCCGACGACGCGCGCGCACCCCATCTCGCCGCGTAACCAGGACGCGGCGTCCTTGATGGCACCTGTCCACGCGTCGAGGCGGCTCGGGTCCTCGAACGCTCCCGCGCTATCACCCGTACCGGGAAGGTCGATGCGTAGGGCCGGATAGCCCGCGCGGGCCAGCGCTGACGCCCACGCACGCCTGGTGCGGTACGTGCACATGTCCTCCCACGACAACGGCGGGCAAAGCAGTACCCCGGTGGCGCCATTCTTCATCGACGCCGGCATATGCAGCATCGCGAAGACCGGGTCGGGCTCGGTGGCGAGGTACACCGCGCGCGACTCGACTCCGTCTGACAGGGGCACAGCCCAGCCCGACTCCGCCGGATTCTCCCGCCTCAATTCGGCTGCTCGCGCGTTCAACTTTGTCCGTCCCCTTTGACCTAGCTTCGGAAGGCATCGGCCTTCACCCCGTGGTACCGGCCGTGCCCCACGCGCTACCGGAGATGCGATGTTAAACGGGCCCTTACCAGGGCTCACGCGCCGAAAGTTCAGGGTCTGCCGGGGGGACCTATACCTCCTGGCGGTGGACGCCGCGGCTGAGGAGGCCGGGTCGCCGGGCGCGCACGAATCGCCCGCACAGATAGGTCGGCGACCTGACAACCGCGGTGTTTCCTGATACCCTAACAACGAAGGGTGTCCGCCGGGTGCCAAAAAGTCAAAGAACTCCGGTGAGGACCTGGGCATAAGGGGCGAATGGCCATTCCGTTGACGCGTTGGAGAACTAAACGAGTCGGCGCATCTGACGTCGACGACTTACGAACGGGCACGGACGCTGCCGTCCGGCGCGTGCTGAGCGAGTACGCCGGGCTGCCGGTCGACGCGGCCGAGCTCGATGAGACGGCCGACCTCCGTGCTGCCGGCATGAGCTCGCATGCCACCGTGAACGTGATGATCGAGCTCGAGGACAGGTTCGGCGTGGAGTTTCCCGCGGAGATGCTGACCCCTCGCGCGTTCGAGAACGTCGCGGCGATCACGAGCGCCGTCGAGGAGCTTCGGCGCGCGAACGGTGCCGCCAGCGACGACCTCAGAACGGAAGCTCGCCGAGGTCCAGCTCCAGCACACCGTTCGCTGCCGAGACGATCGCCCGCCTCGAGCTGAGCGTCACGACGCCCGGGGCATCGGCAGTCAGGCCCCGCAGGGCCCGCGCGGCGCGCAGCGGCCGGCGATCGCCGTCCAGCACGACCCACGGCTGAATGCCCGCGAGCACAAGGGCGCTTGTCCGGCACTGGAACAGGTGAGTGCTGAGCCCGAGGTCCAGGATCGCCTCCTCCTCGGTGAACCTGGGCGCCATGGAAGCTGACGCTGCGTCCTGATCCTCGCCGCGTTCGCTCGCGAGGGCCCGCGGGACGCCTGCCTCGAGCACGGCGCCCGCGGCACGCTGCAACGCGTCCAGGGCACTGGCCGGCTGGACGTCTTCAGGCGTCGGCTCCGAGGCCTGGGCGAGAATCGGGCCGGCGTCGAACTCAGGGGTGAGGTAGTGGAGCGTCGCGCCGATCTGCGGCTCGCCCTCGTAGATCGCCCGGAAGCCGTTGGCACCGCGATACGCAGGGAGCATCGACAGGTGCACGTTGACCATTCCGTGGCGAGGAAGGCTCGCGACGCTCTCCGGCACCCGGCTGAATGAGAACACGACCCCGAGGTCGACATCGAGGTCCGCGAGCGCGGCCCTGCATGCCTCGACCGTCGGGACCACCATCACCACGTTGTCCCGGTTGCCGACGATCGACTTGCTCAGACCGGGCGCCGCTGCGGTGCCGGGCAGGGTCACGACGATCGCGATCTCGTGGCCCGCGCGAGCCGCCCAGTCTCGGACCGTGCCGATCGATGATTCCACGACGGAGAAGACGGCGAGGCGTGTCGGCACGCGGCAAAGATAGCTGGACCGAGGGGAAGTACGGCGCACCGTCAGCCCGGGCCAAACGGAATCACGATCGGCGACCGTTCTTCTAACATCGGCGGACTCGGGATCCCGGTAGCTACCGCCCAGTCGAGGTCGATGAGGTTTCGGGAGTCAGCAGGAACAAATGGGGAAACGGCATCTACGGCGCGCGTACGCCGAGCAAGCGCTCGGCGACGCCGGCGCGCAACCGCGAACAGTCGCGGCCGAGCACCCCGCCGTGGCGATACTTGATGACAGAATGCGGGGGTGACTGACGCCGTGGGGGCAGAGACGAATACCGGGATGACCGCCGACGTGGGCGCGGAGATCCGACGCGTGCTCAACGAGGTCGGACGGCTGCCGCTCGACGCCAACGAGCTCGACGACCGCGCCGACCTGTACCTCGCCGGGATGAGCTCGCACGCGAGCGTCGACGTGATGATCGAGCTCGAGGACACGTTCGGAATCGAGTTCCCGGCTCAGATGCTGAACCGCAGCGTGTTCGAGAGCATCGCGGCGATCGCCGCCGCGGTGTACGAGCTCAAGCGCAGCGCGGCCTGAGACCGTCTACGACGGCCAAAGCTCGCGGCGCACCTCGGCCGGCCAGCGGCTGAGATCGAACCCGTGCGTCTTGAACAGGGCGAGCACGATCCGCTCGTGGCCGAAGCCCAGGCACGCGGTGTGGGCGACCTCGCCGTCGGCCAGTTCGATTCCGAACGTCGTCCCGAAATGGTCCCGGTGGTGGTTGAACGACGCGACCGCGGTCGGCTCCGGACCCGCGATCTGAACCAGTAGCTCGAGCTTCAGCGCCTGCTGGCGCTGGCTCGCCGCGAGCATCTGCCCGCGCCGCCCGAAGAACGCATCGTTGGCAACGTCGAGTTCGGCGCCCAAGCCCAGACGTCGCAGCAGCTCCAGTCCGCGCTGGGACCACTCGTCGCGCCACTCGAGCACCGCGTCAGGCTCCCCGATCCGGACGAGCTCGTGCTGATGGAACATCTGGCGGCGGGCCGGATCGTGCGAGGGCTCGTGGCGGAACACCCATGAGCCGCCGGCATCGATGAACAGTCCTCCCGCGGGAAGCCGGCCGCGATCGGCGATCGCGGGGTACACGGGATAGCAAGCCGCCGGCACCAGGACCAGATCGGTCATCTTCTGGCTCGCGCCCCAGTCCTCGTGGCGACCGGCGCGCTCTGCCTGGAGCGCCGCCTCGGCCTCGCTCCCTTCGAACGCGTAGACGCTGCCGGCCAGGTGCGGGAACGACCCCAGGTACCCGGTTCGCTCGAGCACCCGTCGCGGGAGCAGCGGGGGGAACCTGAGCCGCTCCGCGCCGCGCGAGGCCGCCTCGTCGCCGAGCAGCGCATCCAGGCGTCCGCGGACGTCCTCGAATACCGCCCCGTGCCCGTACAGACCCGGGACTCCGGACTCGATCAGCAGCCCGTGCTCGAACAGATCCCCGAGGAACGACACCTGCTCGGGCGACGGTGACGGTGTGTGTCGATCTGACATCGCCACAGGAAAACCGTCCTCCATGCTAGCCGCCCCGTCGCTGCGCTCCGGGACGCGCGGTTGCGTGGTGCAATCGCACACCGACATTCGCGACACCTCCTTGTTCGCTTGTCGAGCTACGCGGCGAGCCGGCGGGCCGGCGCTCGAGTCGACGGCGTCGAGTCGAGCAGCGTCAGCTCGCGCTGGAGCGTGCGCCGGCCGCGGTGATGAAGACCGTGGATGGAACTCTCGGTGCGCCCCATGCGATCGGCGATCTCCGCCGGCGTAAGGCCGATGAGGTGACGGAGGACCACTACCTCCCGCTGCTCCTCGGGGAGCGCGGCGAGCGCCGCGCGGACCGTTTCGGCCCGATCGAGCTCGACCTCCGAAGCCGTGGCCGAGTCGATTACATCCTCGGTCGGCGTCAGTCGATTGGCGCGCAGGTGATCGATCGCGACGTTGCGCGCGAGCCGTAGCAGCCAGGCGAAGAATGGGACTCCCCGGTCGTCGTACTTGACGATCGACGTCATCAGCTTCGCGAATACGTGCTGCGTCACGTCCTCGGCCTCGTGATCGTCGCGGACGATCGAGCGGACGTAGCCGTAGATGTTGTGGGAGTACGTCACGTACAGGAACCGGAGCGCCTCACTGTCGCCCTCCTTCGCGCGAGCGACCGCGAGGCAAGTCTTCTCACGCAGCTCGGGGGCGTCGTTCAGCGCCGCCCGCGTCCGGAATCCGACCGTCTCCTGTGCCCCAGCCAATGCTTCCTTGATCAACTCTCTGTCCTCTGAGGGTTGTGCGTTTCTGCAAGGGAACGCGGGCATGCGACCGACCGTCCTCGACGGACTCGGCACTGCCGCCTGCCCCCGTTCCCTTCTTGCCCCTTCCGAGAGCGCTCCGGCTCTCAGATCATCTTGCCCGCCGAAGTCTGGAGCCCGCGGCTCGGTCGGTCAATGAACAGCCGGACCATTGGGCCGTTCAAGAGGGTGAACACACCTCAGGATCTCTACCGATTGCTCCCCAACCCTAAAGTCCTTAAGCAAATCAGCCGAAACCTCCACTGAAAGACTATGGAGAGCGCCCCGTTAATCGGCTATGATCAACTTCAGCGAAAGATTCGCCACTGCCTTGGGGGCAAGATGGGGCGTGAAGACGGGCAATCCGGCGCGCGGCAAGGCGCTCCGGGCGACAACTTTAAGCTGAAGACTGGCCGCAGCCTGACGGGCGGAATGCTCGTTGCCGGCGCCGGTCCCGCGATCGCCAGGCCGCCCGCGCCGGCCGCGGTGCGATTGACGAGCGAGCTGTGGCCGCGTGGCCAGCGCATGCTGGCGATGGGGGCCGCCGGAGCCACTGCGCTCATCGCTCCGTTCGCCCTCCACGCGGCGGCGGCCACCGCCCCCTCGCTGGTCGCGGCGACCGCCACGATGATGACGCTGTTCGCGCTCGCCGCCACCTGGCTGCTGCGGGCTCAGTTTGCGTCATCGCGGCGCGGTCGCGATCTTCTGCTCCTCGCCTCGACGCTCGCCCTCGGGCTGCTGACGTTCGGAGCGGCCGCGGTGCCCGCCGCGGCGGATCTGCGCGGCGGCACTTACTTCGCCGGCGCCGAGCTCTGGGGGCAGTTGGCTGTGGGCGCGATGTTCGCCGCTGCGGCGTTCGCGCCGTCGGACTGGCTGGTCGCAGGCCGTCATCGTCCGGCCGCGATCACGCTTGGTCTGAGCGTCGCCGCGCTCGGCACCGCCGGACTCGGGGGACTCATCATCCGGACCAATGGGTCGGTCGCGACGCTCGCCGGCACGTTCGGACAGCCGGTGGCGCTCGTGCTCGTCGTCGGGGCCACGGGGCTGCTCGTTTACGCGGCGGTAGGATTTATCCACCGCCAGCGAGTCGAAGGGGACGGCGTCACCTGGCTACTGGCGATCGCGATGATGCTGATGGCCGGTGCAAGCTTCTCCCACATAGTCCGCGGCTCGCTCGTACCGAGCCGGATCGCCCCGAGCGATGGCTTCGCGGCGATCGCGTACGCGCTGATCCTGGCGGGCGCGCTCATCCGAGAGCGCCAGGTGAACGCCCGGATCACCCGCGCCACCGCGCTCGCCGAACGCCGCCGGGTCGCTCGCGACCTCCACGACGGGATCGCCCAGGACCTCGCCTTCATCGCTGCCCACGGACCGCGGTTCGCGGAGGAGCTCGGTGACGAGCACCCCGTGGTGATCGCGGCCAAGCGCGCGCTCGCGGTGTCGCGTTCGACGATCTCGGATCTGTCGGACCCGGACGGGGCGACCGCACACGAGTCGCTCGACGCGATCGCCCAGGAGCTTCAGGATCGGTTTGGGATCGCGATCGCGGTAGACGCCAGCCTCGACCAGGACCTCGAGTCCCGGGCGCGGGAGCACGTCACGCGGATCGCGCGCGAGGCGATCGCCAACGCGGCTCGGCACGGCAAGGCGAAGAACGTGATCGTGTCGCTGAGGCACAACGAGCAAGGGATCGTGCTTCGGGTGCTCGACGACGGGTGCGGCATCGGCGCGGGCGCCAACGCTGCGCCCGATGGCTTCGGCCTGCGCAGCATGCGGGAGCGTGCGGCCGCGCTCGGCGGCCAAATGAGCGTCCGCCAGCCTCAACGAGGCGGTACGGAGCTCGAGGTCGTTCTCCCTTGACGGAGCGGCTCAGGCTGCTGATCGCCGATCGAGCCCCCACCCGTGTGGGGATCCGGATGGCGCTCGAGGGCAAGGTCGACATCGTCGCCGAGGCCGACGACAGCGAGCAGGCGATCCGCGCAGCGATGCGCGAGCAGCCCGACCTGTGCCTGGTCGGGGATCACATCTCCGGCGACGGCCTCGCCGCCGTGCGGGGGATCTGCCGCGCCGCCCCTCACTCGGCGGTGGTCGTGCTCGCCCAGGCCAACGACGCGGACTACCTCCTTGAGTGCGTTCGCGCCGGCGCGGTCGGGTACGTGCCCGGCGCGCTGGACGCCGACCGTCTGGTGCGAGTCGTCAAGGCCGCCGCCAACAACGAGGCGGTCGTGCCACGCACGATGGTGCTCGAGCTCCTCCTGGAGCTGCGCGGCGGCGGCGGTGGGGCCGACGCACTCACCGCCCGCGAGTCGCAGGTGCTCGGGATGCTGCGCCGGGGACACAAGACCGCGGAGATCGCCGAGCGACTCTCGATCGCGCCGGTGACCGTCCGGCGGCACATCTCCGAGCTCGTGCGCAAGCTCGGTGTCGAGGACCGCGCGGCGCTGACCGGCCCCGCGACGCCTAGCCGGACTAACGGTCGCGTGCAGAAGACCTGAACGGCTTCAGGACCGAACGGCTCATTGTCGGCGAGCCGCGCAGTCGGCACGATCACTCGATTCCGCCCGGTATGTCGACGCTCTCAGGGGATATTCAGCCTGCTCTCGATCATCTCGAGGCCGCGCTCGAAGCGAGCTGCGCGAGCCTGATCGCGCTCGAATCGATTCGCGACAAGGTCGTCGACGCGCGACCCATCCACGACCAGGTCACTCGCGCGGTCGAGTCGGTGCGGGCCGCGATCGCTGAGCTCCGCGCGGTGCACGACTCCGAGACGAGCATGTTCGCGTTCGGATTCGTCCTTGCCGCGGCTCCCGGCTGGCGCCGGGCCGAGCGCGGGGCGCCCGATCACGGGGCCCCTCAGGTCAGGCCGCGGCGGACCGCATAGATCGCGGCCTGGATGCGGCTCGACAGCCCGAGCTTGGCGAGAATGTTCGAGACGTGATTCTTGGCCGTGCGCGGACTGATGCCCAGGGCCTCGGCGATCTCGGCGTTCTCCATGCCGGACGCGATCAGGCGCAGGACCTCAAGCTCTCTGGCGGAGAGCTGTTCGATCGGACCTGGGTCCGGCTCCGGCTCCAGGCCGTTCCGGCGTACCCGACCGAGTACGACCTCCGCCGCCCGCGGCGACAGCCAGGCGATGCCTTGCGCGGCCGCGCGCACGGCGAGGACCACGCCCTCGATCGGGGTGTCCTTGGCGAGGAACCCGCATGCGCCGGCCTCGACGACCGCGGCGACGTCCGCGTCGTCGGAGACGACCGTCAGCGCGAGCACGCGGGTCGACGGGCGTCGCTCGAGGATCTCGCGGGTCGCCTCGGGCCCCTCGAGGTCAGGCATCCGGACGTCCATCAGCACCACGTCCGGTTGGAGCTCGTCGGCGAGCCGCACGCCGGTGCGGCCACCCGAGGCCTGCGCGACCACCTCAATACCCGGCTGCGCTGACAGCAACGACGACAATCCCGTCCGAAACAGGTCGTGGTCGTCGACCACGAGCACGCGAACAGGCCCGTCCTTCCACGCGTCCTCAGTCATCAAATTCTCATCCAGTCGGTTGCCCCGTTTGCGCGTCGCTTCACAGCGTCAGCGTGAGACTGCAGCGCCCCGCAAACTCCCGTCTGAAGTATACGCCTCGCACTATGTTCAGTTTGTTGAACGACGCATGGGCGCGGCGACCCATTCCGTAGTGGACGGCGGCCTGCCATAACTCCTTGGGCACGGACAACGGCAAGGATGGGTTATGGAGGCAGCAGTCGCGACGCGGCGCGGGGGCACCGTGCGTTTCGTCGCTCTCGAGCAGCAACACGCTCCTATCGAGCATGAATTGAAAGACGCGTTCGCTCGGCTTCTGAAGTCGAGTGCGTACACCCTTGGAGTCGAGGTAGAGCGCTTCGAAGCGGACTTCGCCGAATACTCGGAGGCGCGGCACTGCGTGGGCGTGGCCTCAGGGACAGCCGCGCTGTCGCTGATGCTCGAGGCCTACGGGATCGGCGCCGGCGACGAGGTCATCGTCCCGGCTCACACGTTCATCGCTTCGGCACTGGCCGTCGCGCACGTGGGGGCGACCCCGGTGCTTTGCGACGTCGTCGAAGGGACCGGCCTGATCGATCCCGACGCCGCTCGCGCGGCCGTCGGACCTCGCACTGCGGCGATCCTCGCCGTTCATCTCTATGGGCAGTCGTGTGACATCGGCGCGCTCGACGCGTTCGCCAAGCCAGCCGGCCTGCTCGTGCTCGAGGACGCCGCTCAGGCGCATGGCGCTCGCTACCGCGGGCGTCGCGTCGGGTCGCTCGGCGCGGCCGCGGCATTCTCGTTCTACCCGAGCAAGAACCTCGGAGCGCTCGGGGACGGCGGTGCCATCTGCACCGACGACGACGTGCTCGCGGCCCGGCTGCGCCGGCTGCGCAACCTCGGCCAGCGAACCAAGGGCGAGCACGTGGAGCTCGGCTATAACGAGCGGCTCGACGGGCTTCAGGCTGCTCTGCTCCGCGTCAAGCTGGCCCACCTCGACGAATGGAACGAGGCGCGCCGTGCGCACGCCGCGCACTACCGGCGTCTGCTCGAGCCGGAGGTGAGAGTGGTCGAGGAACGGCCGGAGACCCCGAGCGTCCACCATCTGTTCCCGGCGAGGTTCGAGAACCGGGATGCCGTCGCCGTGACGCTGCGCGACCTCGGCATCGAATGCGGGGTTCATTACACCCCGGCGGTTCACCAGCACGCTGCCTGGGCGAATTCGCCTCTGCGCCACGGCGAGGTACCCAATTCCGAGGCTTGGGCCGCTGAGGAGCTGTCGCTCCCGATGCACCCGGACCTCACACTCGATGAGATCGAGCGCGTGGCCGAGGCGGTCTACGAAGCGGTCTCCATCCCCAACGCACGATCAGGAGAGAACCGATGCTGAACTCGGCCGCGGTGGTTACTCAGAACGGCGGCGCCGGTGTCGCCGCCGACACTAAGCCGGTGGGCATCGCGGTCGTGGGGCTCGGCTACTGGGGCCCCAACCTCCTGCGGGTCCTCGGTGACAATCTCGACGCGGAAGTGCGCTGGATCTGCGATCTGGACACCGAGCGCCTGGCGAAGTACCGCCGCCGTCACCCGGCGGCGCGCGTCACGACCCGGTTCGAGCGCGTGCTCGCCGACCCGACCGTGGACGCGGTGATCATCGCCACCCCGGTGCACACCCACTACACGCTCGCCGCCCAGGCGCTTCAGGCCGGCAAGCACGTGTTCGTGGAGAAGCCGCTGGCGCAATCGTCCGAGCTCGCCGATGACCTCGCGGAGTTGGCCCGTGAGCGCGAACGCATCCTGATGTGCGGTCACACGTTCCTGTACAGCCCTCCGGTGCGTGCGGTGAAGCGCATGATCGAGGCGGGCACGCTCGGGGACATCTTCTTCATCTCCTCGAGCCGGGTGAACCTGGGTCTGCATCAGCGCGATGTGAGCGTCATCTGGGACCTCGGTCCGCATGACTTCTCGATCCTGCTCTATTGGCTCAGCGAGCTGCCCACCGCGGTGCGTGCCGTCGGCCGCGACTCGATCGTCAAGGGCATCGCCGACGTGGCGTTCGTGACGATGACGTTCGCGTCGGGGATCGTCGTGAACGTCGAGCTGAGCTGGCTGGCGCCGAGCAAGCTCCGCCGCACCGTGCTGGTCGGGAGTGAGAGCATGGTCATCTATGACGACGGCGCGCCGGAGCCCGTCCGTCTGTTCGATCGCGGGGTCGTGTACCGCGATCCGGAGACGTTCGGCGAGTATCACCTGTCCTACCGCAGCGGCGATGTCGTCTCGCCGCGGATCGAGTCACACGAGCCGCTCGGGCTCGAGCTGGCCGACTTACATCAAGGCCATCCAGACCGGTGACCCGATGGAGTTCCACACGGCGATCGCGCGCAGCGTGGTCCGGATCGTCGAAGCGGCGGACTCATCTCTCCGCCAGGGCGGGCGCGAAGTGTCGCTCGACCACGGCGACATCGGAACTCAGCTGACAGCGCGTCGAGAGCTCGCGGCCGTATGACCGCACGCTCGGCTTCGGCGGCCGATTCGTCGGTCGCCGAGGCGTCGGGTGCGCGAGCGTCGGACGTGTTCGTCCACGAGCGGGCGCTCGTGGAGACGTCTGCGATTGGTCCTGGAACGCGCATCTGGGCGTTCGCGCACGTCATGGACGGCGCCCGGATCGGCGCCGAATGCAACATCTGCGACCACACCTTTGTCGAGGGAGACGTGCGCGTCGGCGACCGCGTGACGATCAAATCGGGCGTGTACCTGTGGGACGGCGTGCGGCTCGAGGACGATGTGTTCGTCGGGCCCCAGGCGACGTTCACCAACGACCCCTTCCCGCGCAGCAAGCGCCCGTTTCAGTGCTCCATGACCACGATCTGCCGGGGCGCGAGCATCGGCGCCGGCGCGGTGATCCTCCCGGGAATCACGGTCGGCGAGGGCGCGATGGTCGGCGCCGGCGCGGTCGTGCTCAAGGACGTCCCGGCTCTCGCCGTGGTCGTCGGTAACCCCGCGCGAGTCGTGCGCATGCTCGCGGCGGACGGCTCTGACTCGCCCGCGTCCAGGAGCGGCAACTAGCCCAATTGGCTCGCCGAACCGCACTAAAGACTAGGGCGGTTCCCTGGTGCGAACGGCACCCTGAA
>CAVYQJ010000012.1:0-124548 GCA_963770615.1 uncultured Solirubrobacterales bacterium
TGATGGAGTGCACAGTCGATGACAACGGCGCCGGCGCCGGCGGGGCGGGCGCGACCGGCGGCAGCGGCAACAACGGCGGCGACGACGGCGGCGACGACGGCGGCGTGGGCGGGGGCGCGGACGGGGGCGTGGGCGGGGCGGGCGGCGGCGGCGGTGGCATCGAGCTCGACCTCGACGCCACCGCGATCACGGGCACGAGCAACTCGATCACCGGCATGACGCTCGCGGGCAACCACGCCGGCGCTGGCGGTGACGGCGGGAAATCCGGAAACTCCGGCGCCGGCGGTATGGGCAACACCATGGTTTCGGGCTCGGGGAGCGCTGACGGGGGACGGGGCGGCGCCGGTGGCGCCGGCTCGGCGATCGGTCTCGAGGGGGCGGATGCTGCCCAGGCGGTCGCGCTGTCGGTGCACGAGAGCACGATCAACACCAACGGCTCGGGTGCCGGCGGCGCCGGTGGCGACGGCGGCGGGGCGTTTCACGACCTGGGCGTCGCGGACGGCGGCGACGGTGGCAGCGCCGGCTCGGGCGCGATCGACGTGGCTGATGGCTCCTCGCTGACGGGCACGCACGCGACGGTCGATGCCAACACGGTGTCGAGCGCCGGGGCCGGCGGGCTGCCCGGGGTGGGCGACCCGGCAGATCCCGGCACGGCCGGTCTCGCGCCAACCACCGCCGGGGTGAGCCTCGACCCCAGCGCGTCCGGCAATTCGGCGACGTTGACAGGCTCGATCGTGTCGGGTAATGAGGTTGCGCAATGCTCGGCGGGTGTGACCGATGGTGGTCATGATTTGAGCTTTCCTGATGGGGGTTGTCCAGGTGCGGTCGGCGATCCGCGGCTGGGGGGGCTGGCCGACAACGCGGGGCCGACCCTGACACAGGCGTTGGGTGCCGGTAGCGCTGCGCGGGCCGCGATCCCGGCCGGTGGCGGGTGTGCGGGGACCGATCAGCGTGGGATCGCGCGGCCGGCGGGCCGGGCGTGTGACATCGGCGCGTATCAGACGTCGGCGCCGGTGGTGTCGGGTGGGTCGGTTAGCGGTGTGTCAAAGACGGGCGCGACGGTGTCGGGTGCGGTCGCGCCGGACGGCCGGGCTGCGGGCGTGCACGTCGAGTACGGGACAAGCAAGTTGTATGGGTCGGTTACGCCGGTGCAGGCGTTGCCGACGACGACGGCCCAAACTCCCGTGACGGCGGTGCTCAGCGGACTTGTGCCGGGGACCGCGTATCACTTGCGGCTGGTGGCGGCCAACGCCGACGGTACGACCGATGGTGGCGATGTGTCGTTTACGACGCTGCCCAAGGGCTCGGCTGGTGCCAAGCCCTTCAGAGGGCTTGTGATCAAGCGTCAGACGGTGCGGGTTGATCGTCGCCGGCGGGCCGCGATCAAAGCCAGTTGTCCGGCTGGCACGGTCACGCGGTGTGCGGGCACGCTGACGCTGCACGCCCGGGTCCATCTTGTGGTGCATGTCAAGCGCCACGGTCGGCTGCACACCGTTCACCGCGCCAAGCTGCTGAAGCTCGGGAGCGCCCGTTTCCGGGTCGCCCCGGGCCGCTCGGTCAAGCTCGAGCTGCGTCTAACCGCCGCCGGGGCGCGCCGGGTCAAGCTGGCCCACAGGCTCGCGTGCACGGCGACGGCGCTCGCGACCGACGGACTCAAGCGGCACGCGACGACGAAGGCCAAGATCCGTCTTCGACCCTCCGCCGCCCGCAGACGCCACCCCTGACGATGATCACGCCCGGCGGTGGGCGTCGCGCTTATTGCAGCGTCCCATTGCCGCCCCAAAGGGCCGGACCGCAATTCGCGGAGCCCGAACGGTGCCCCGCCAGGTTACGGTGCCCGAATCGACCGTCCAGCCGGGCAAGGCCGGCGCCAACCACCCCGTCCTCGCCCGAAAGCCCGCCCCGGCAAATACACGCTCACCGCCACACCGACCGCCGGCGGCCCAAAACACATCACATACAAGATCGTCGCCTGACACGCGCGCCGTTCCACGACGGGCAGAGCGGACCTGACGGCAGCCCGCGCAGCGACACCGAGGACGGTCATCGAATGCCGCATCCTCACAAAACACGAGCTATGCCACAGGCCGCACGGCTACGAGCGCGGGCTCCTGGTTCGAGCTCGGCGGCTGCCTAAGCAGAAGCGCGTCTGACGCCGCCGGTCGGGCGACGATGCAGAAGCGAGGAGTGGGATGCTCGGGTGTGTCCTCGCACTCGGATTTACGCGATAGCAACCGCGGGGAACGGCCGCCGCAAGCGATCAGTACCTAGGTGTAAGTCCCGAGAAGGTTGGTTCGCTCGTTGAGGCGAGCGATCGGGGGCTTGTGGCCGAGGGCTGAGTGTCTTCGGTGATGGTTGTAGTGCCAGAGCCAGCCGTCAAGGGCTGCGGTGCGCTCGGTGCTTGAGCGGTAGATCGCGCCGTAGGCCCAGCCGCCGAGCATGGTGCGGATGAAGCGCTCGGCCTTGCCGTTGGTCTGGGGCCGGTAGGCGCGGGTGCGCAGGTGCTTGATCCCGAGGGTGCGGCAGGCGATCGCGTGCACCATCGAGCGGTAGGCGCCGCCGTTGTCGGTGAGCAGCTGCTGCGACGGTGATGCCGTGGCGGGCGAAGAACGCGACCGCTCGCCGGAGGAACGCGACGACGGTGAGGGCCTTCTCGTCGCCCAGGACCTCGGCGTAGGCCAGGCGGGTGCAGTCGTCGATCGCGATGTGCACGTACTCCCAGCCGACGGTGTGCCGCGACGCCGAGCGGGTCTGTCTTGCGTGGCTTGCGTGCCGGTCAGCGGCCCGGTGACGCGATGCCCAGCACCACGCTCGATCCGCCCGAGCTTCTTGACGTCGATGTGGATCAGCTCGCCCGGGCGCTCGCGCTCGTAGCGCACGCGCGGGCTCGAGGCCGAGGCGCCCGAGCTTGCCCATCCCGATCCGCGTGAGGATCCCCGAGACCGTCGAGAGCGCCATCTCCAGGGTCTCGGCGATCTCCGGGCCGGTGAACCGCAGCCGCCTGAGCGCCGCGATCGCCTCGACTCGCTGCTCGCTGGTGCGGTGCGGGATCGCGATGCGGCGCCGAGGAGCGATCCAGCAGCCCGAGCTCGCCCTCCGCGCGGTAGCGACCCACCCACTTGCGGGCGCAGCGGACGCTGACTCCGGCGGCCTCGGCCGCCTTCGTCAGCGTCCAATCCTCCTCAACCACCCGCCGGCAGAGCTGCCGACGTCCATTCAGACTGAGCGCCGCGTTAGCGTGCAGCTTCATCCGGTGTCCTCCTTGTGGGACTGAGTTGCTTGGCAGCTCTCAGCCTCCAAGGAGGCCCGGATGGACCAACCTACTCAGGAACTACACCTAGGCACGACCGGATCCGCGCAAACCGCGTCTCCTAGCGAGCCGCGGTGGAGTTGCGTTGAAACCGAATGCAGGTCTCGGCCAGTATGAAGGTCAATCGCTTGGCTGGACGCTTTATAAGCTGGGCCAGCACTTGGGCGTGGCCCCGGACGTGGGCGAGTACCGACCGACGTTTCCTCGACGCGACGGCTTGACCTTGACGTTGGGTGAAGCCGCAGACTTGTCCGGCAAGTGTCATGTCGATAAGGAGCGAGCACGTGGATGAGATGGGCATCGGAGAGTTCGCCAGCCGCTCGCGGCTGTCGGCCAGGGCGTTGCGGATCTACGACGAGCTGGGTCTGCTGGCGCCGGCACGGGTGGACGAGGACTCTGGCTACCGCTTCTACGAGCCCGGCCAGCTCAAACAGGCGCGCCTGATCGCCTCGCTGCGCCAGCTGCATTTCCCGCTGGCGGAGATCAAGGCGATCCTGCCGCTCGAGCCGGCCCAGGCGGCGGAGCGAGTCCGCCAGTTCTGGGCCGCGACCGAGAGCAAGCACTCGTCGCTCCGTGCGCTCGCTACCTACCTGATCGACGAGCTGAGCGGAAAGAGGTCCGTCGTGTACGAGGTCAAGACGAGAGAGATACCCGAGCGCAGCCTGCTGTGCGTCAAGCGCAACGTCACCGGCGAGAAGGCGGCATGGGCGTTCGGCAAGGAGTTCATCGCCCTGCTCCGGCACTACAAGTTCCCGCAGATCGAGGGACGCGCCGGCGCGTTCTTCCAGATCTTCTGGGGTGAGGTCAGCGAGGACAGCGACGGTCCGATCGAGTGGTGCCGTCCCGTCCCAGCAGACCAGGCGGAAGCGCTCGCCGCGCGCTGTCCGGAGCTGACCCTGCGGACCGAGCCCGCCCACGGCGAGGCGTTCGTGCCGATCGGCGACGGGCAGCTCGACGGCGCCGACTGGCAAGTGGGCTCACGATCGCTGGAGGCGTGGAGCGACCAGCAACAGCACAACGTCGACGTACGCCTGGCCAGCCTGGGTTTGCGGATCACCTACCTCCCCAGCGAAGTGGGACAGGACACCTACCAAGACTTCGCGATCCCGTTCACCGGTCAGGTACGCGGATGACGGCGGCCGTTCGAGCCGAGTCGTTGACCAAGCGCTTCGGTGAGGTCCCGGCGGTTACGGATCTCTCGTTCGTGTTGGAGGCTGGGACGATCACGGGCTTTCTCGGACCGAACGGTGCCGGTAAGACGACGACGCTGCGGATGGTCCTGGGGCTGGCGGCGCCGACGAGTGGGCGTGCGCTCGTGTTCGACAAGCCGTACGCTGAGCTTGCGCGTCCTGCGTTGCGGGTCGGTGCGGTGCTCGAGGCGACCGATTTTCATCCCGGCCGCTCAGGCCGCGATCACCTGCGGATGCTCGGGCGCGCCGTTGAGGTTCCGGACTCGCGGGCGGATGAGGTGCTGCGCTTGGTGGAGCTCGAGGGTGCGGCGCGGCGGCGCGTGAAGGGGTACTCGCTGGGGATGCGCCAGCGCCTCGGGCTCGCGGCGGCGCTGCTTGGCGACCCGGAGCTTTTGATCCTGGACGAGCCCGCGAACGGGCTTGACCCGGAGGGCGTTCGCTGGCTGCGTGACTTCCTGCGTAGCCTGGCCTCAGAGGGCCGCACCGTGCTCATCTCAAGCCACGTGCTGGCGGAGGTCGCGCAAACCGTCGATCAGGTGTTGATCATCAGCCGCGGCCGGCGCGTGGTCGAGTCGCCGCTGGCGGAGCTGACCGCCCGCGCCGGCGGCGCGGTCCGCGTCCGCAGCGCCGACCCGCAGCAGCTCGCCACTGCGCTACGCGGCGAGAACCTACAAGTCACGGCCGGCACCGACCACACCCTACTCGTGAACGGAGCATCGAGCGACCGGGTCGGCGAGATCGCATTCGCCGCCGGCGTCCCAATTCACGAGCTGGCGACTGACGGCGGCTCGCTGGAGGACATCTTCCTGCAACTGACAACCACGGAGACGACCGAGGCACCGGCATGATCGCGCAGACCAAGGCCGAGCTGCTGAAGATCCGCACCACCCGAACCACGATCGCACTGATCCTCGGGATGATCGCGCTGATCCTGATCTTCACGCTGCTGGACGGGTTGCTCAGCCACCCGAGCGGCCTGATGGGCAAGGAAAACCAGCGTGAGCTGCTGGGCGTGAGCAGTCTCACCGGCGTGTTCGCGGCGCTCGCGGGCGTGTTGCTCGTCACCAGCGAATACCGCTACGGCACGATCCGCCCGACCGTCCTGTTCAACCCGGCGCGCTCACACGTCCTCAGCGCCAAGGTGACCGCCGGCGCATTGGCCGGACTCGTGTTCGGGGTCCTCGGCGCAGCGATCAGCTGGGCGATCGGCTACACAATCCTCGATGCACGCGGCATCACGATCGTCCTCAACAGCAACGATATCCTGCTGCTCACGCTCGGAGGGCTCGCCGGCATCGCGATATGGGGCGCGATCGGCACCGCCCTCGGCGCGATCATCCACAACCAAGTCGGCGCCGTCATCACCCTACTCGCCTGGGGTCTCGTCGTCGACAACCTCCTACTCGGCCTCGCGCCGTCCGTTGGACGGTTCATGCCGACACACGCCTCGGACGCGATGATGGGCCTCAAAGGCCATCACCTACTATCGCCCGGCGCCGGCGCCGCCATCCTGATCGCCTGGACCGCCGCACTCGCCGTTATCGGCGTCGCCCTAACCGTCCGGCGCGACATCAACTAACGCCCAGACCCGCGCGAGCACGAACGCAGGTGTCGGCCCGCAATTCGCAAGAGTCGCGCTTGTCGCCAATCGCGAGACGCTCGGCGCCGGTGGCCCTCAGCCGCGGGTGCCGACGAGCTCGGAGTTGCGCTTTGCCATGAACTCGCGTGCGACGCCGGCGCCGACTCCGCGGTCACGAAGGTGCTTGCGGATCGCCTGACTTGTGACGCCCAGCAAGCACTCCGCCGCTGTCGCTCTCATAATCCCAGCGGGCACCAGCCCGACGCCCGCCAATCTCTTCCCCGATGGACGAAATCCACTACTCCGGCAACAGGCGGTCTCCGTCACTTCCGCTCCGCGATGGGCGAACGACGGTCCGCTTGCAGTTGTCCATTTGCCGTAGCCGAATCGGACTGCAAGCACGCGCCTTGCGGCCTCCGGATCAATGCGGTAGCTGACGATCGCCGATTTCGTGGCGCCGAGGCTTCCGGATCGGACGGAGGCTGTTTCTCAAAGGTTCTCGAGCTTTAGCCGTCGCGGCTCGCTGGTGGGTAGGCCGTTGGTGGCGTGTGCGTGGTGACCGGCGGTGTCACCGTCGTAGGGGCCGTTTCAGGCCGCCTGGGCGGCTATTTGGTGCCTGTAGGCCTTGGTGAGGTTGTGGGTCATCATCAGTAACCTGAACTCGGTACGCACCTTCACTCTGCCTCGGCGATGAAAGCGGATGAACCCTCTGTTGTGTTTCGTGTCACCGTAAAGCGGCTCCACTGTCTGTTTGCGTTTTGCGTATCGTCGGTGGCCGTCCTCTGACTTGAGCAGCGTCCGCATCCAGTTGGCGCGTGGGTCGGTCAGCCAGCGCTTGGGAGTGGCGCGGCTGCCCTTATCGGGCGCGACTAGTACCGGGATGTGCCGGTTGACCACGACGTCGTCCATCTGCTGCTCGTTCCAGTAGCCGGCGTCGGCAGCCACTGCCTCGAGCAGTTGCCTGACGTCCGTGATGCCCGCGCGGCTGAGTTCCTCCAGGGTGGCGGTGACGATCGGTGAGAGCTGCGAGAAGTCGGTCGACAGGTTGGTGATCTCGGCGGCCAGCACGATCTGGTTCTCGTTAACCGCCGTCTGGCAGTTATATCCCTGCACGAACCCGAACCCGACCGGGATCGGGCGGGAGTCCGGGTCGGTCACGTTCACCTTGCCCTCGGGAACCTCCGGCGGCTGATACGGATCGGGCGAGCGGCCGAAGCGACGACCGTCGCGCATCCGCCCCTGCTCCCGGTAGGCCTCATACGCTTCGTTGCCGGCCCGCTCGGCCGTCAGCTCGGCCTCCAGGCGCTCGAGCGCCAAAAGGAGCCGCTCCACGCGGGAGCGAACGATCGGATCCGGGTTCTCCCAGCGATGCTGCTCGAGCTGGCGCTTGGCCTCAGACAGCCACCGGCGTCGACCACCACCCGCGTCGGTGATCCGCTCGGGGTCGAACTCGAACTCCGGGGTCGGCGTGCGCCCCAGCTCCCCGGTCTCGGCCTCCGCGTCGGGCTCCTCGATCTCGGCCTCCGCGTCGGGCTCGTCGATCTGCTCCGGACGCTCACCCTCCTCATCGCGGCGAAGGGCCTGCCGAGCCTGACGCAAGAATTCGCGGCGGCCCTCCGGCGTGCGCAGCTCCTCGGGCAGCTCATCACCGCGCGCCTCGCCGAACTGCGCATCCTCGGCCTCGTCGGTCGCCTTGGCCTGGGCCACGATCTCCAACGCGATCTGCTCGAACTCCATGTTCACATCCGGGTTGGCGTTACCACCGATCCGGGTGCCATCGATCGACACCACCCCCCGCTTGACCAACCCCCCCTTGTGGCACAACCTCAACACCTCGCCGAACAGCTCCGACAGCGCCTGCTGGTGGCGGCAGATGAACCGCGCCACAGTCACATGATCGGGAACCAGGTTCCCAGTGATCACGCGAAAAGCAACATGCTCCCGGCAATGACGCTCGATCGCGCGCGAGGAACGCACCCCGGTCGCGAACGCGAACAAGATCACCGCCACCATCAGCGACGGCTCATACGCCGCCCGGCCGTGACCGTCAGCCCGATAGGCCGCATAGAACGCCGATAGATCCATCTGCTCGACGGCATCGATCACGAACCACGCCAGATGATCCGCCCCGAGCCAATCCCTCACGTCCGGCGGCAGCAAAAACCCCTGCTCACGCCGACTCTCAATAAAGTTCTGCGCCATCCAGAAATTGTGTTAAACACCCCAGACGGAACGGCTTTATGAAACAGCCTCGACGACCATCAACAGCTGGGCGTCCGACCTCGTCTGCTCCTGCTCCGCCTGCAGGATCGGCAGCAAGCCTGCGCCGGCCGGTCGGCACGAGACACGGCCATCCCCGCAGAACAGCCGCCCGCACCAGTGATTCCTGGCGCTTGCGGGAACGAAACAGCTCGATTCGGGGGTCCTAAGACTCGCGATCGGCAAACGCCCGCGAGAAGCGCGCCGCCTGCTCAGCAGCCGGACGGGCGTGAAGGTAGCGCTCCGTGGTGCTGAGCCTCGAGTGTCCCATGGCCGCTTTGACGCTCACGAGGTCGATACCCCCGGCGACGAGAAGCGATCCGTACGTGTGGCGGAGATCGTGAAACCGCAAGGGTTCGAGTCCTGCCGCATTTCGTGCCCGCTCGTAGCGCCGCCGTAGCGCCGAAGGGTCGAGCCTGCGGCCGTACCGGTTGACGAAGACGTAGTCATCCGGACCCGTGAAGTCCCTACGAATCAGGAGCCGCGACAAGGCTGCCTCGGCCTGGTCGGGGATCGGCACATCACGCGACCGCCCGGTCTTCGTCGAGCTCAGCTCGAGCTCACCGGAGACCGTACGGCGAACGGTCAGTTTGCGAGCCGGCAGATCGACGTCTCGCCACTTGAGCGCGACCAGCTCGCCGCGGCGCAAGCCGGCGAATGCTGCAATTCGGACGATCTCGGCGTCCTGAGCGTCGCCCGCGCCGCGGGCGACCATTTCGTCTGGGCTCACTGCCACTCGCACACGATCTCGGTGGGCGCCGGCGGCCATCGCTTGCGCCAACGCCTCGACCTCCTGCGGCGAGTAGAACGCCAGATGCAGCGCGTCAGGCTCCCTCCGCCGATCCGCGTGCGTGGCCGGATTGGCTCCGCGCCCGAATGTGCTGGGCCGCATCCCGTAGCTGTACACCGCTGAAATCAAGGAACGAGCTCGGTTCACGGTGCTGGGCGAGACGCCGGTCTGCGCGATGGCGGCGAGCAGCTGCTCAACCTGACGAGTGGTCACGGTCTGGGCCGGGTGGTCGCCGAGCGCTCCCATGATGCGTCCTTCGGCCACACCCTGGCCACGACGATAGGGTTGCCCAGGTTCGGCGAGCAGGCTCCGGTGGTTCCGCAGCGTCGAGGGCTTCGCGCCCTTCACGTCCTCCATCCAGGTCAGGTAAGCGCGGGCCACCTCTTGGAAGGTCACGCCGCGGCGTCGACGCTCCTCGGCATCGTGCTCAAGCAGCGTCTGGTCTTCGTGGTGCTCGCGCACCATCTTCAGCATCTTCTCGGCGGCCTGTGCCTCCGTTAGCGCATCGTCGGGCGATCGGCCACGCTTCAACTGGAAGCCGCCCTGTCCGTCGGCCTCAGCCCACGCCCTTCCGAGCGCTCGGACAACCGGCATGCCGTTCCGTGACCATTTCGCGTACCAGTGCGGCCCGCTTGCGCGGGCTCTGATGTATGGCCTCGCGGTCGGTTGGGAGCTAGAGAGTGCTTCATGATCGCCGCGACCCCTTGTAAAACACGAGGTTACAGCGGGCAACGGTCGGGCCACGATCGCCTGGGCAACGGTCGCGGGCAACGGTCCGGCTCAGAAGTGCCGTTATTTTCGGCGTTTGCGAGGACTAACTGCCCGTATTTTCGGGATCTGCGCTGTTGTTCTCCGACTACGGAACCGAAGGTCGGGAGTTCGAATCTCTCCGGGCGCGTCAACAAGGCCCCGCACGGCAGACGGTGTCTCTGCGTTGTTGCAGGCGGTTTGGTGGGTGGTTGGCGCACGGCGCGGACCAGCTGCGTGACCGCTCACTCACCGGTCGCGCGTGCTTGATTGTGGTCCAGGCGTTCCCGATTGGATCGGGCTGGGGCGGCAGGCAGGCTCAGGTCCTCGTGAGGATCGTCACCAAACAGGGTCTCTAGGGTTGAGCGCACCTCGGCCCAGCGGTCGGCGCCGACCTGCGCCGCGTAGCCGCGCTCGAGCGCGAGCATCCGCTTGCGAGCGATAGCAACGCCGGCGCGTCCGCGGTCGGTGTATCTGACGATCACGCCGCGCCCGTCGTCCGGGTCTGGGTCGCGGCGCACGAGATCGAGCCGCTCGAGCTCGTCTACGAGCTTGGTGATGGCTTGGCGCGTGACGCCGGCGTGTGCGGCGAGCTCGCTCGGGCGAGCGCCGTCGTCGCCGATGTTGCGCAGGAGCGCGGAGTGCGAGGGCGCGACATCGCCAAAGCCGTTCCGTGCGAGATCGGCGCGGACGGCGGCCTCGATCGCGTTGCGGGCGTCGCGGAAAAGGATCTGGAGGCTCTTCGGCATGTCCGCAGGATTGTAGTTCACCTCGCTTGACAAACACGACGCGTCGTGAGAAGGTTCTCTCCAACTTGTCAACCAAGGTGAATGACTAGGAGAAGTCTTGAACGCCGATGCCGCGCCGTCGCCGCGCTGCATCACGTCAATCTCGCGACGAGCCGTCGCAAGAGTTGCAACCAATAAAGAACCAACGACCTAATGGAGCCCCTGTGAATACTGCTTCGCTTGACCCTGCAAGCCGCCCTACCGCGACTCGGCGCATCGACTTTCGCCCGGGCCAGGACATGGTTTGGGAGATCGTGCGCAACGGCGAGGACACCGACGGCGAAGTCCTCGAGGCAAATAGCTGGCTTGGTCCCCACAGCCCCAGCCCCCCGGTGCACGTGCACGACAATGTTGAAGACAGTTTTGAGGTCGTCGAGGGCCGGCTTGATGTGAAGCTCGACGGCACCTGGCGTACCTATGGGCCGGGGGAGCGTGCCGCAGCGGCTCCCGGTCACCGGCACACGCTGCGAAACAGTCACGATGAGCCGGTCAGGTTCATCAATCGCCACCGCCCCGCCGCCGACAACGAGGGGTTCTTTCGCGATATGGCGTCGCTGGCATCGACCGGGAGGATGGGCGCCGGAATACCTCACAGTCCGCGTCAGGCGATCTACGTGGCGATGCTGTTCCAAGCTCACCCGACCGCGATCCGAACCTCGCGCCTCCAGCGATTTGCCTTCGCGTCGCTGTCGGGCTTGGGCGGGGTGCTGGGGATGAGCCTGTGACCGCGCTCACGCCTCGCGCGAAGAATCTCGCGCTCGCTGCTGCTGGCGATGACGCAGTTCGTGATCGTGATCGACGCGTCGATCGTCAACGTCGCGCTGCCGTCGATCGGCGCGCACCTGCACTTCTCCCGCGACGACCTCACCTGGGTCGTGAACGCTTACACGCTGACGTTCGGCGGCTTTTTGCTGCTCGGCGGGCGGATGGCCGACCTGCTGGGGCGACGCCGGATGTTCATGCTCGGTCTGGTGGTGTTCTCACTGGCGTCGCTGGCCGGCGGCCTGGCGCAGTCCGAGACGTGGCTGATCGCCGCCCGCGCGGTCCAGGGCCTCGGCGCCGCGATCGTCTCGCCGGCCGCGCTGTCGATCATCACCACCACGTTCGCCGACGGGGCCGAGCGCAACCGCGCGCTCGGGATCTGGGGCGCGGTCGCCGGGCGCCGGCGGCGCCGCCGGGGTGCTGCTGGGCGGGATCCTGACCAGCGGGCTGAGCTGGCGCTGGGTGCTGTTCGTCAACGTCCCGATCGGGCTCATCGCCGCCGCGCTCGCCCCCCGCACGCTCGGCGAGAGCCGACGCGAAGACGCCGGCAACTCCTTCGACATCCCCGGGGCGGTGGCCGTCACCGGCGGACTGGCGCTGCTCGTGTACGCCGTCGTCGACGCGGTCAACGTCGGCTGGGGAGCGACCCGGACGATCGTCTGCCTGGCCGCGGCCGTGGTGCTGCTGATCGCGTTCGTGGCGATCGAGCTGCCGCCAGCGCGATCCGCTGATGCCGTTCTCGATCTTCCGAAACCGGACCCTGCGCGGCGCCAACATCGTCGGGCTGCTGATCGGCATGTCGCTGTTCTCGATGTTCTTCTTCATCTCGCTCTACCTCCAGGACGTGCTCGGCTACTCGCCGATCAAGACCGGGATCGCCTACCTCCCGCTGGCGGTAGGGATCATCATCGCGGCCGGGGTCGCCTGGCCAGCTCGTCACCCGGGTTCGGCTTCAAAGCACCCCTGATCGCCGGCATGCTGCTGGTCGCCGGCGGCCTGCTCTGGTTCTCCCAGGTGCCGGCGACGGGCGGCTCGTTCCTGGCCGACGTCCTCGGCCCGTCGCTGCTCGCCGCCGTCGGCCTCGGGTTCGCGTTCGTGCCGGTGACGATCGCCGCCGTGACCGGAACCGAGCCACACGAGGCGGGCCTGGCCTCCGGTCTGATCAACACCTCCCAGCAGATCGGCGGCGCGCTCGGGCTCGCGATCCTCGCGACCATCGCCAACAGCCGCACCCAAAGCCTGTTCCACGCCGGCGTCCACAGCACGGCCGTGGCGCTGACCAAGGGCTTTGACCGGGCGTTCCTCGTCGGCGCCGGCTTCGCCGTCGCCGGAGCGATCCTCGCCGCCGTGCTGATCTCCTCGCGCGACAGCCACGAACACTCGCAGACGGCCCGCACCGTCGAGGCCGCCGGCGCCGATGTCGGCAGCCGTTCCCGCCGCCGCGGGCTGAGCGCTTGTTGTTGATCGGCGTCGATGCCTGTTGTTAGCGCGTGGAGCTACTGGGCTCGTCGAGCACGATGCCTTCCGGGGTGATGGTGAACTCGCGGACGTCGGGATCGTGTCTGGTTGCGCGGGTCTTGAGCACCGTCACGGCACGCCGTAGTTGTGCATCACGAGGCACGAACTGCAGCAGGATGACGTTGTCGGAGACGTGGGATATGCCGTCTTCGGAAATGTGGGAGATGCCGAATAGCGCTGGTATTTCCTGGGTCATCATGACGCTGATCTGTTGGTTTGCGCAGCGCTGCAGCAGTGAGTAGAGGTATTCGCGAAAGCGCAGTTCGTCTACGGCTGCGCGGCGTAGGTCTCCGAGACTGTCGATGAACACCCGGCGCGCGTGGGTCCGCTCGATGACCTCGATCAGGTCGTACACCCATTCGTCCAGATAGAGGTCGACGGGTGAGCGGTACATGAGCTCAACCGATTCGCTGGCCAGCGACCAGCCAAAGCCCTTGACGATCCGATCGAGTTGGGTGCTGTTCTCTTGGAGGGTCGCGATGATCCCGGGCTGCCCCGCGGCAGCGCCGTTGAAGATGAAATGCAGCCCCATGAGCGTTTTTCCTGAGCCTGAGGGCCCAGCGACCATGGTGGACGCCCCTGGCCAGTAGCCATCGACCAGCATCTGGTCGATGGCGGGGATACCGGAGGACATGCGCTCGGTCTGCAACTCGTACGACTCGACGGGGACGCTTTCCGCGAGCCTCGGGAAGACATGCAAGCCGTCAGGGGCGATCCTGTAGGCGTGCTCACCTGACATGAATCCCGTGCCGCGAAGTTTGAGGACCTCGAGGTGGCGGATCGCGCGTTCGGATTCGCGCCGTGTGGTGAGCGAGATGATTCCGTCAGCGACCGCGAATTCCGGGGCGGTCGCGATTTCGTCTCGACCATACTCGCCGACCCAGAACGCGGTTGTGGGGGAGGCCGTAAGGACGCCGGCGAGCTCATGCAGGAAGTGGCGAAATGCTCGCGGGGTCTCCCCGTAGGCCGACAATGCCTTGAAGCTGTCGATTGCGATCACACCTGGCCGACGGCTTGTGATCAGAGTTCGAACGTGGGCGAGAACATCGTCGAGTCCGCCGTCATTGAGCGTCTGCCCCAGGTCCTCGAAGAACATGCTCGTCCCGATCGTCTCGGCATCGAAGAACTCAAGGCTTTGCCCGTAGCGCAGAATCTTGTCAAGCGGTTCTGAGACCGTCGAGAGGTACACGCCCGGCCGCTGCGGGGACGCATTGTGGAACATGAACTGTTCCGCGAGGATCGTCTTGCCGCTGCCCGGAAGACCGATGATCATGTTGAGCGCGTCAGCTGGCAGTCCCCCACCGAGGACTGCGTCGAGGTGCCGGTCGCCGCTTGAGAACCGCTCACTCATCGGCTGCGCCGGGCTCATCGTGCATGAGTCTGCTGTGGCCGATTAGGTCCCTGACGGTCGCGACGAGTTGCGGCGGCTCGAGCGGCTTCTTGAGGAAAGCGTCGGCCCCCGCGGCCAGCGCTTGCTCGCCGAGATCCAAGCTCGAGATGCAGAGCACCGGCGTTCGGCGCCGCTGTTTCAGTCGTCCGCACAGCGCCCGGCCGACGCCGCCCGAGATCATCAGCTCTACGATCGACAGCGCGGGATCCTGCGAGGCGAACTTCTCCTCTGCGTCCTGTGCCGTCAGCGCGATCTCGACCTCGTACCCCTCGGCGCGGAGGAAGAAGTCGTTGAGCTCCGCGCCATGCCGATCGCTCTCGGCCAACAGGACCAGCATCCGCGCGGGCGGATTCACCGTCGGCCGCTCCACGACCGGCTGCGCGCCCTCTTGACGCTCGGCGAACAGGCGGTGTGCGTCGGCGGCGGACAGTCCCTCGTCCACGCGCTCCTTGATGAATCGCAGCTGTTCAACCTGATCGCGCGTGTAGAGCCTTCGCCCGCCTTCGGTGCGCTCCGCCACGATCAGTCCGTAGCGATCCTCCCAACTGCGGATCGCCGGCTGAGACAGACCGAGCATCCGAGCGACCGCCCCGATGCTGTATATGCCGCGATCTCGAGTCAAGGCATCGTGAGCGTATCGAAACGGTCCCTCAGAAACGCGCGTTTCTTACGCAAGATGCGGGCACTACGTGCATGAGACGAGGGCAAAGCATTGACATTATCTCTGCAATATGTAAGCATAACTTATGCAGCTCCTTCTTCAACCCTCAGCTGGGACGGAGCAGCCGATGCCGAAAATGGACGAAGCCGAGCAACCAGCAGCCGGTCGCCGCTGCCACGCAGGATCGAAGCGATCAGATGTCCTCCTAGCCGCCGCGCAGACCGACATCGCCCGGCCGACGGCCGATACGGCGTCGGTGGGCCTCCTAGCGGCCCACGAGCAACAAGAGGACGTAGCAGTGCTCAGCGTCCACGGAGAAATCGACCTCGCCACCGCCCCCGCCCTGCGGGAGTTCCTGCTGCCGATTCTCGAGCATCAAACCGGCCCGGTCGTCGTGGATCTGTCCGAGGTCGCGTTCATGGACTCGACCGGGTTGCACGTTCTGGTCGCCACGCTCCGGCGGCTCGAGCCCCAGAACCGCCGGCTCGCGATCGTATGCCGCGAGGGTGGCCAGGTACACCGGGTTCTCGCCCTGGTTGGCCTGCTCGACATTCTGACCGTGCACCGCTCGCGCGAAAGCGCCGTCCTCGGCGGCGACGACCTGCTCCGATCCGAGCCTTGCAGTTCCAGCCGGGCGTCGGACACGGGAGTGCTAACCCAGAGCCTTGTATCACCCGGGCGAACGCCCGAATGCTGACCAAAGCCGCTCCCGGTACGGCTCCGTCGCCGGACCAGGTCGACACGAAATGCGTCGGACGACGCCTGGGACGCTCCCCGCGGCTCCAGCACGGACCTCGCGAAGGCAATCCACCAGCCGGAGGTCCAATGCCCGCCACCATCATGGAGGCGCGCGAGTTCGCGCGCCAGACTGACGAAGAGCTCCTCGACACGCACTACCGCGAGCGGGATCCCGCCGCTCGCGACGAACTGATGGACCGCTTCATGCCCTTCGCCCGGCAGCTCGCGGTTCGCTACATCCACAGCCGCGAGCCGCTGGAGGACCTCATGCAGGTCGCGTCGATCGGTCTCCTGAACGCGATCGACAGGTTCGATCCGGAGCACGGCAAGAAGTTCACGACGTTTGCCGCACCGACGATCCTCGGCGAGCTCAAGCGTCACTTTCGCGACAAGGGATGGGCGATCCACGTCCCACGCGACCTCCAGGAACGGGCGCTGGCGGTCAGCCGCCACGCCGAGCGACTGTCAACCGAGCTGAGTCGTTCCCCAACCCTCGACGAACTCGCCGAGGCGCTCGACTGCACCGTCGAGCAGACAGTTGAGGCGATCGACGCCGGCGAGAACTACCAGCTCACCTCGCTCGACGCGCCCGTCGCCCAGGACGACGAAGACGGGTGCGCACTCACCGAGACGTTGGGGGGCGAGGACGACGGGTTCGAACTCGCCGACGACCGACAGACGCTCGCGACCAACTGGGCCGAGCTACCCGAGCTAGAACGCCAAATACTCGGCCTGCGCCTAGTCCATGGTCTCACGCAGCGCGAGATCAGCCGGCGGATCGGATATTCGCAAATGCACGTGTCCCGTCTACTGCGCAGCTCGATGCTGTCCCTCGACGCCGCTGAGGTACCGGCGACATGCGCGTGAATGCCCGGTACGCCCCGGGACGCCGCCACAAGCGTGCTCGATCCCACGAAACCGAAACCGCAGCCTAACGGCATCCTTGCTGTGGAGTGTGCCAACGCTTGACGGCACACAAACCGTTCTGCGATCGTCCGGACGTCGCTCGAGTCAGCCGTGACGGATGCGAGTCCCTGTGGGCCGGTGGTGACGCCGCGAACGCGCCAGAATGGGCGTCATGGAATCAACTCGGGTGCCGCCGGGCCACACTGCTGAAGGCGGTGTGCTTGTGGGCAGCGAGGGCGCTCGGCGCCGCTTGGTGGTCTTTGAGGATCCGCAGTGCCCGTATTGCCGAGAGTTTGAGGAGCAGTGTGAAGACCTGCTGCGTCGCGAGGTCGCGGCCGGCGCGGTCGCCGTGGAGTATCGGATCCGCTCGTTCCTCGGAATCGAATCGGTACGGGCGGCGAACGCTCTGGCGGTTGCTGCCGGCCTCGGCAGATTCGATGAGCTGCGTCGCGAGGTGTTCGCCAACCAGCCGCCGGAACACAGTGGCGGCTTCACGGCTGAGGATTTGCTGGACCTCGGCAGACGCGTCGACATCACCAGCGCCGAGTACGCCGCCGGCGTCCGGGAGGGCCGCTATGAGGGATGGGTCCGTGAGATCGAGGAAGCGTTTGGAGAGCAAGACCCCGAAGGCACGCCCTTCGGGGTGCTGGACGGGCGGCCGATTGACTCTGAGAGCCTTTACGACCCCGACGCTCTCGGGGCCTTGATCCGCGCCTGATCTGGTCGGCTACCGCTCGGTGGCCAACGCGATGAACTTCTCGACGAGCGCGGAGCGGCGGTCTTGGCGCCAGGCGATCGCGACGTCGGACTGTGGCACGTCGGTGACCTGCACGAACGCGAGGCCCGGCCATATCTGCGAGCGGGCGACCGACGCGGGGACGAGCCCGACGGCGCGGCCGGCCCTCGCGGCTTCCAGGAGGTCGTCAAGAGTACGACCGCTGGCTCCGAATCGGGGCGGCTTCGAGCGACGGTCACTGACCCGCCAGAACTCGCACCACACCGGATCCGACTCGACGATCTCGATCCACGGCTCGTCGGCCAACTCGTCGAAGGTGACGGTCGCGCGCTGTGCGAGCCGATGCTCGCTAGCGAGCGCGACATACCGGGCCTCGCTGGCCACGACGATTAGGCCAAGTTCGTCGAACGCAAACGGGGGACGCACGATCGCGACGTCTGTCTTGTGGTCTCGCAGGCCGCCGGTCGGATCCTCAAACCCATAGTGCTCGGTGCGTAGTTGGACCAGAGGGTGCCGATCGGCAAACACCCGCAGCAGTCTTGGGGTGAGCTCGATCGCCGCGGTGGCGACCAGCCCGACGCGGAGGGTGCCCGCCGCACCAGCGGCCAGATCGTGCGCGGCCATCTGCGCACGATCTATCGCCGCGAGTGCCTCGCGCGCGTGCGGCAACCACTGCGAGCCTTGCTCAGTGAGGGTCACGGCGCGGCTCGAGCGCTCGAACAGCTTGAACCCGAGAGCCGACTCCAGGCGCGCGATCGCGCTGCTGAGCGACTGCTGCACAACGTTCAGACGCTCCGCCGCTCGCGTGAAGTTCAGCTCCTCCGCGACCGCAACGAAGTAGCGCAATTGACGCGAGTCGATCTGCACCGCTCACGCGACGCTAGCAATCAACCACTTGCGGCTGTAGAGCGACCGGCGAATCCTGTTTCCCATTGGCAACCGGTGAAGCTAGGTTCGCCGGCATGGAATCGAGAGAGACGCTTTACGAGCACGCGGGTGGCGACGAAGCGCTGCACCGGCTCGAGGACCTGTTCTACTCCAAGGCGCTCGCCGACCAGGTGCTCAAGCACCTTTTCACCAAGCGAGCGCCCACGCACGTCGATCACCTGACCTGGTTCACGGCGGAGTCCTTCGGCGGCCCGGATCGCTTCACCAGCAGGCTGGGCTTCCGATACATGATCGACGTGCACCGCCACCTGAAGATCACCGACGAGCAGCGCGAGCGGTTCATCACGCTCTACCTCGAGGCCCTCGATGAAGCCGGGCTGCCCGGCGACGAGGCATTCCGTCAAGCATTCCGCGAGCACATAGAGTTCGGCGCCCATGTCGCTCAGCAGAACTCGTGGGCCGAAACCGACGCCGAGCTGCATCCGATCCGTGCCGTTCCGCAGTGGGTTTGGTGACAGAAACATAGCCGCGAGATGCTCGATCACCCGGAGGTCATCGCTCGACCGAGGGAATACCGCCCCAGCCGCGGTGGCGGGCGGAGTTGCCGGTGTACGGTGTAGCTCAGACGCCGGAACGAGAACGAGAGAGGATCAATGGCCGATTACGCAGTCATCAACCCGGCGACGGGCGAGACGCTACGCGAGTATCCGACGATCAGCGACGACGAGCTTCGTGACGCCATCGGGCGTGCCGACAACGCGCATAGCGAGTGGACGAGGTCGTCGACGGTAGAGGAGCGCGCCGCTGTCATCCGCCGGGTCGGCGAGCTTCATTCCGAGAAGCGCCGAGAGCTGGCTGAGATCATCGTGCGAGAGATGGGCAAGCCGATCGAGCAGGCGCTCGGCGAGGTCGATTTCTGCCGCGCGATCTATGACTACTACGCGGACAACGGCCCCTCGCTGTTGGCCGATGAGCCGATCACGCTGCTGGACGGCAACGGGTCCGCGCTTGTGCGCCGCAGCTCCTACGGCCTGCTGTTGGGAATCATGCCGTGGAACTACCCCTACTACCAAGTGGCGCGGTTCGCCGGACCCAACCTGGTGATCGGTAACACGATCCTGCTCAAACACGCGCCACAGTGCCCGGAGTCCGCGCTAGCGATGGAACTGATCTTCCACGAGGCAGGGGTCCCCAAGGACGCCTACATCAACATCTTCGCCACCAATGATCAGATCGAGTGGGTGATCGCCGACCCGCGCGTGCGCGGGGTCTCGCTGACTGGCTCTGAGCGGGCGGGCGCCGCGGTCGCCGAGATCGCGGGCCGCAACCTCAAGAAGGTGGTGCTGGAGCTGGGCGGCTCCGATCCATTCATCGTGCTGGACACAGCCGACATGGATGCCACCGTCGAGCAGGCCGTGGGGGCCCGGCTGGAGAACTCCGGTCAGGCGTGCAACGCCGCGAAGCGCTTCATCGTCGTCGACAAGCTCTATGACGATTTCACGGATAAGTTCAGCGCGGCACTGCTGGCGGTCAAGCCCTCTGACCCGACGAAGGAGGGAGTCCAGGTCGGTCCCCTCTCCTCGTCATCCGCGACGGAACGGCTAGCCGACCAGGTCAAGCGCGCGGTGGACCAAGGCGCGACCCTCGTGGCCGGCGGCAACCACGACGGCAACTTCTTCGAGACGACGATCCTTACCGACATTCAGCCCGACAACGACGCCTACGCAGAGGAGTTCTTCGGGCCGGTGGCGTCGATCTACCGGGTGAGCGGCGAGGACGAGGCAGTCAAGCTGGCGAACGACACTCCGTTCGGCCTGGGCTCATACGTCATCACCAACGACCCCGAGCAAGCCATGCGTGTCGCGGACCAGATCGACGCCGGGATGGTGTTCGTCAACGCCGCGGGCCTCGAAGGCGCCGAGCTGCCGTTCGGCGGCGTCAAGCGCTCAGGCTTCGGCCGCGAACTCGGCCGTTTCGGCGCCGACGAGTTCGTCAACAAGAAACTGATCCGCATCGCCGGATGATCCGGACCTAGGGGGAGCGTTCCTCCGCCGCGTCACCGCGGCCGTCCGATCGTAAGCCGCGTCGAGCGCGGGGTTACGGCTCGGCGCGCGCGGCGCGGATCGCGTCGATCGCTCCGTCCAGCGCGTGACGCAGCTGGGTCGGATCGCGTCGGATTTGCGTGAGCAGGAGTCCGCCTTGGACGGCGGCGAGCGTTCGCTGCGCGAGCAGGCCTGGGTCGGCTTCGGGGCGCAGCTCTCCGCGGGCCGCCATTCGCTCGAGCCCGTCGCGGATCCCAGCCTGCCAGCGATCCATGCCGTCCGCGAGCGCGCTCCGGGCGCCGTCGTCGTGCTCGGCGAGCTGGCCCGCGAGAGAGCCGATCGGGCAGCCGCCGCGCGCCTGACGCGTCTCTTGAAGTGCGACGAGCGCATCCGCCCAGGCGCGCACGCCGCCGATCGTGTCGAGGTGCGCGAACAGGGCGGCCTGGCCACCGACAACGTCGTCGCTGACCGCTCGCGCGACCGCGCGCATCAGATCGTCGCGGTCGGCGAAGTAGTGATAAAGCTGGCTCTTGGATACGTGTGCGCGTCCGCGCACATCATCGAGCGAGGTGCCGGCCACACCGCGCTCGCCGACGAGTTCGGTCGCCGCGGTGATGATCCGCTCGCGCGTCTCGCGGCCCTTCTCGGTCACCGGTGCAGCGCTGGTCACTGACCAGATTCTAGCCGAGTCTGGACTATTCGGTCCAATACGTGGTACTCTCCGCCTTCCAATGGACCGCTCGGTCCAATCAATCAGCGGTAAAGGAGCGGACAACGCATGACCACGATCGCCGACCAGGCCAACGAGATCACGACGGCGGCTGCCAAGGGACTGCCCGCAGAAGTAGTCGCGGCGTTCACCTCGGACCAGGAGGCACTCGCGGCCGCCGGCGTCCCCGCCGAAGCGGTGTCCGTCGGGGACACCATCGCTCCGTTCGCACTGCCCGACGCGACCGGCCAAACCCGAACGCTCGACGAGCTCACCGCCGACGGGCCAGCCGTGGTCGTCTTCTACCGCGGTGGCTGGTGCCCCTACTGCAACGTCACCCTGCGCACCTACGAGCGCGAGCTATCCCCCGAGCTCGACGCGTTCTCGGCGAGGCTGGTCGCAATCTCGCCCGAGACCCCCGACGCCTCGCTCACCACGAAGGAAAAGGACGAGCTGACCTACACGGTCCTCAGCGACGCCGGCGCCCAGCTCGCCACGGCGCTCGGAATCACCTGGCAACCCTCCGAGCCGGGCCTCGCCGCTCAACGGCAGCTTGGCGTCGACATCCGCGCCACCCGCGCCGATCAGGGCACCACCCTACCGATGCCGACCGTCCTGATCGTCGACCGCGACCACATCGCGCGATTCGTTGACGTCCACCCCGACTACACCGGGCGCACCGAAGTGACCGACATCGTCACCGCTCTCCAGAAGCTCCCGAGCTGACGGTCGTCGCGGACGGCGGGCGTCGGAGCGTTTAGTCTGCCGCCTCCAGGCCGGCCCAGAACGCGCACTTGTGCACACTCGCGAAGTTGGTCTCGGTCTGCGGTGCAGGCGGTATCAGCGACTGCATCCGTTGAGTGGAGTCTTGGAAGGGCTGCCAGAAAGGACTCCCGAACGAAGAGGGGAATCCGCGCTTGGCAAAGTTCGTCCAGTACCCCTGCATGGTCGCCGCCAGCTGCTGCTGGGCCGCCGTGAGCGTTCCTGGGAAAAGGACTGCTGGCAGGTCCATCAGGTACTGGATCTCCGATGCGTGAGCCGCGCCGTAGGGGAAGCCGAGTGGCGGGAGGAAGTTCTGCGGTGCGTTCTCGTCGTTGAACTCGTAGGCGAACGTCGGCACGAAGCGCGAGACGGACTGGTCGATGGTCAGCGCGGGGCACGCGAAGATGGCGTCGGTGCCGACCGCGCCGAGGGCAACTGAAGGGCTGGAGAACGCGCTCAACGGGTACTCGGCGGCGATGACCGCGGCAGCCGCCGACGGCACCCCGAGCGTGGAAGAGATCATGCTCTGGTAGTTCGCGGCGGTCACCGGGTTGCCCTCGAGCGCGCTGAGCGCGACGAACAGCCGCCACTCATCGTGGTTCGTGCCGTTGATGATCGGAACGCGGTTGAAGTTGCCGGTGGCGAACGCCGTCCCCAGCGACTCCGGCAGGACCTCGGTGTTGATGTTCGGCGTGTAACCGCCCGCGTCCTCGTTGGCGAGGATCGTCGAGACCGGCAGGCCGCGCAGGCACGCGGCGGTCTGACTGGCGCATCCTGCCTGGGCGGCGAACGCCTCGCCGGCCGATTCGGCGCTCGACAGTGACGCCTGCGTGAGGTTGTACGACCCACTTTCGACAATCGCCTTTTCGAACAATCCTCGGGCCTGCGGCGATGCGACCTGTGACAGCGTGGACAGGCCACCCGCGGACTCACCGAAAATGGTGACGTTCCGCGGATCTCCGCCGAAGCTGGCGATGTTGCGCTTCACCCAGCGCAGCGCCGCCTGCTGGTCCATGAGGCCGTAGTCACCCGACTGGCCGTTGGCGTCGGCCAGTGCCGGATGCGCCAGGAAGCCGAGCGCTCCGAGCCGATAGTTGATCGTGACCACGGTGACACCGTCTTGCACGAGGTTCGTGGGGAGGTAATCGTCGCTCTCGCCGGTGACCAGCGCGCCACCGTGGATCCACACCATGACCGGGTTGTGCCGGCGAGCCTGCCGCCGGCTAGGCGTGAACACGTTCAGGAACAGGCAGTTCTCCGACGTGCTGGCCTGGCCGAACGGTGACGCCGACTGCGGGCAGTGCGGCCCGAACTGCGTCGCGTCACGCACACCGGACCAGCGGGCGGCGGGCTGTGGCGCCCGCCAGCGCAGCGCCCCGACCGGCGGGGCGGCGTACGGGATGCCGAGGAACTCATCGACCGCGCCGTTCGCCAGCCCGCGAACCGCCCCGTTGCTGGTGCCGACGACCGGACTGTTGCCGCCGGCATGCCCCCGCATGGGACTCGCGCTCACCGAGGGTGCGGCCGCAGCCAAGAAGCCCAGGGTGACCCCGGCTACCGCCAGCCAGGTACGTGCGCGCCATCTGATCCTCGTCATCGACCTCGCCTCTCTTTCACAGCCGAACCGCCTGACCTTGGCTGCCGTGCCCGATATTGAGACGTCCGTGGCAACGTGTCCCAAAATCCTACAGAGCTGGCTCCACTCTGTGCGGATAAACATGAGCTCGATCGCGGCCTGATTTGAAATAACTGACTTGGTCAGTTATCATCCTGGCGTGCCCCGCCGGACGCCACCAGGACGCGTGCAGGACGTCGCTCGCGCGGCGTGTGAGGTGTTCATCGCGAAGGGATACCGGCGGGCGCTGATGACCGACGTGGCCGAGCGCCTCCAGCTGAGTCACGCGCTCCTTTATCGATACGTGGAGAGCAAGGAGGCGCTGCTCGAGCTGGCGGCCCGCTACGCGATGGACCAGGAGGCCGACCTGGAGGCCGTGGTTCCACTCGGGACGCCCCCCAAGGGGCAGGTCCTCGAGCTGATACGGAGCTGGTTCGCACTCCACGCGGCCTTCCCCAGACTGCGCGCCGCGTTGGAACGGGAACCTGGCGGCGACGCGGCAGCCGAGCTCGCCGGGATCATCGACGAGCTCTACGACTTCGTCGAGCAGAACCGGCTGCTGCTGTTGCTGCTCGAGAGCCTCGCGGGCGACTATCCCGAGCTCGGCCAGGGTTCTGTCAACGACCGCAAGCGGTCGCACATCGGTCGGCTGGCCGCCTTCCTCGGTAGCCGCTCCGCGTCGGGAGGACTGCGCCCGCTCGCCGATCCGGAGATCGCCGCCCACTTCCTGGCCGAGTCCGTCGCCTGGTTTGCTCAGCATCGCAAGCGCGATCCGGACGCCTCGTTGATCGACGACGAACGAGCGCGCGCCGCGGTGCGGGAGCTCCTGCTGGCGGCATTCGTGCCGGACGCGCCGGCGCGGTCGGCCGGGTTTGGAATAGGCCGGCGCTGACATGCGTCGTTAAGTAGTGATCCCGCCGTTAACAGCGCGGGCGAGGCGGGCCGCCTCCGGGAGGCCGGGAGGGGATGACGGATGCGAAACCAGCACCTGATGGCGGGGCTCGCAACGGTCACGGTGGCGCTGCTGACAGCGGCGAGCGCCGCAGCGTCGACGGATCAGACGGTGAGTCCGCGAGACAACTGCGGCGGCTTCAATGGACACGTCGTCGTGTCCGACGGATCCACACCCACCTTGCAGCTGTACGGCGAGGTGTGGGACAACACGTGCCCCGGCTCGACGTCCGTGTGGCTTGCCTGGGACAGCCCCGACTACCACAACATGCAGGTTCAGGTGGCCGGCGCGTCGGCGACCGTCGGAGTGAATTACACCACCACCCCACTTCAAGTCCCTCCGGCCGACATCAAGGTGACCGCCTGTAGTACGTACGGCGGATGGCACTGCGGGACGCCGGTCAGCGTCTCGGATGCGAGCGCGGGAACGGGTTCTCCAGGAGGAGGCCAGAGTGGCGGAGGCACGAGCGGTGGGTCGACCAGCGGCTCCGCGGCACCCAACGCCGGCCCGGCGACGCCGCCGCAGGCGACCAACGGCTCCGGTCGCGAGACGATCCCGGGCACCAAGGTGAACCTCGCGGGTGCGGCATCCTGGGCACTCAACGACGTTTTCGGCTCGCCCGGCCTGTTCGGTCCTGACGATGGCTTCGCCGACGACTGCACCGACTTCGTCTCCCGGGCGCTCGCGATCGGCGGCGGTGACCCGGAGACGGTCCTCAGCGACCGCAGCACCGGCAACGATCACTATTGGTATTTCTCCACCTTCCGGTTCGGGCGCTGGTGGAGTCACTCGTGGAGCGTGGCCGAGGACCTCGCCGTGCACCTGAACCTGCTGCACAGCACCTGGCTGCGCGATTGGCGCGACGCCCGGCCCGGCGACGTGATCTTCGCCGACTGGACGAGCTCCAGCTTCGCCGGCATCTCCCACGTCGGGATCGTCACCGGAATGAAGGGAGGCGAGCCACTCATCACCCAACATACGCCGGCTCAGCGCGGAGTCACGCTCCACTACTGGTTGACGCACCCACCTACGCTCGTCAACGGTCGGCCCAACGTGCACGTCTGGATCGCGGTGCCGAACGCGGACTGACGCCGGCGCCGGTCAGCTGTCCGTGCCGCCGACCGGCGTGTCCTTGCGGCGCCGGGGGGACGCCGACCGGGGCGGCGTGGCCCGCATGTGATCGCGCACCGGCGTGAGCAGTCCGGTCAGCGCCTGGACGTCCTTGCGTGAGAGAGGCTCGAACAGCAGGCGGCTCACGACGTCGATATGGCCGGGGAGGACGCGCGCGAACAGCGCGCGCCCGGCGTCGGTGATGGTGACATCGATGCTGCGCTCGTCCTCCGGAGACGGCGAGCGGCTGATCAGGCCCCTCTTCTCCAGCAGTCCGGCCTGGTAGGTCAGGCCGCTACGGCTGTAGACGACGCTGTCGGCTAGGTCGGTCATGCGGTGGCCGCCCGAGGGAGAGTCTTCGAGGCGGGCGAGGATCTGCCATTGCACGTAGCTGAGGTCGCCCTCAGCGCGCAGGTGCTGTTCAACCTCGTGGCGGAGGATGCTGCTCACCTCCATGAGCGCGAAGTAGGCGCCGAGCTGCTGGGGGTCGAGGGAGCGCGGGGGGTCGAGGGAGCGCGGGGGGTCGAGGGAGCGCGGGGGGTCGAGCGGGCGCGACGGTTCGGGCACGCCCAAAATTCTACTTGCTTCGAATTTGAACTAGTGCTAGAGTTTGGTTTATGCTTCAAATTCGAAGCAACTCCAAGACTTAGGAAAGCGAGAATCCCGATGAAAGCAATGCGGTTTCACGAGTACGGCGACTCCGACGTCCTGCGCGACGAGGACGTCGAGGTACCTGTCCCTGGCCCAGGCGAGGTGCGGATCCGCGTAGCGGCCACGGCGTTCAATCCTGTCGACGCCGGCATCCGCGGCGGGTATCTCCGGGAACCGTTCCCGGTCGCGCTCCCTCACGTGCCGGGGATCGACGTCGCGGGCACGATCGACGCGCTCGGCGCGAATGTCACGGAGCGCCACATCGGCGACCGCGTGATCGGCTTCCTGCCGATGGTGGCCGATGGCGCCGCTGCCGAGTACGTGCTCGCGCCGGCAGAGGTCCTCGCCGACGCGCCCGCCGGCATCCCGCTGGTCGACGCGGCGGCCCTGCCGTCGGTCGGACTGACCGCTTGGCAGTCGCTGTTCGAGCACGCCGATCTTCGCCCCGGGCAGCGCCTCCTCGTCCACGGGGCAGGCGGAGCGGTCGGCGGCTACGCCATCCAGCTCGCAAAGCGCGCCGGCGCGCACGTGATCGCCACGGCCAGCCCGCGGAGCACCGAACGCGTCCGCAGCGCGGGCGCCGACGAGATCATCGACCGTACGACGACCACCGTCGCCGACGCGGTCAGCTCGCCGCTCGACGTCATCCTGAACCTCGCGCCGATCGCGCCGTCGGAGCTCGGGGCGCTAGCGAGCCTGGTCCGCCCCGGCGGGACCGTGCTCAGCACCGTCCCCACCGCGGTGCCAGACGAGACGAGCGGCGTCGCCACCGTGGCGGTCTTCGCCCGCAGTGACGCCGGACAGCTCGCCGATCTGGTGGCGATGATCGACGCCGGCGAACTGCACGTCGACGTATCCGAGCGGCTCCCCCTGAGCGAGCTACCCGCCGTTCACGCCAGGTCGGACGCCGGAACCCTGCCGGGCAAGGTTGTTCTCGTCCCTGCCACAGCCTGAGCCCACAAGGAGGAACGATGAGTACCCACACGACAATTCCGCCCGACGACGGGCATCGAGCTCTGACCGTGGCCGATCCAGACAACGAGGAACTGCGTCACGTCGTCGTCGGCGGCGGCACGTACACGATCCTGATCGGGGGTGAGGACACGAACGGCCGTTATGCCCTTATCGACATGCTGATTCCAGCCGGCGGCGGCCCGCCTCCCCACCGACACGACTTCGAGGAGATGTTCCACGTCCTCGAGGGAGAGGTCGAGGTGACACTCCGTGAGGAGACGTCCAAGGCGCACACCGGCGAGACCGTCAACGTGCCCGCACTCGCGCCGCACTCATTCCACAACCCGACAGATCGGACGGTCCGCTTGCTGTGTCTCGTCGCACCGGCCGGTCTAGAGGCGTACTTCGCCGAGTTCGCGGATTCCGTGCCAACCCGCACCTCTCCCCCGCCGAAGCTCAGCGAAGCCGAAACCCGCGAACGTGTCGAGAAGTCGGTCGCGCTCGCTCCCCGATATCGGATCGAGATCGTCTAGCGAGGCCGGCTCGAGAAACGTGTCGTATATCGTCGTTTGTCGAGCCGGCTCCACCTGACGGGTCTGGTCCTTGTTACATCGCCAGCGCGAACCCGCCTGTCTGGCGCACCGAGCGTCCGCACCGGCCGCGCAATACATTTGTACGTGATAGCGTACGGCCGGTAGTGGCGGATACGTATACCCACGGCCACCACGAGTCCGTGCTCCGCAGCCATCGGTGGCGGACGGCCGAGAACTCGGCCGGTTATCTGCTGCCGTTCTTGCGCCCGGGGCTGCGGCTCCTCGATGTGGGGTGCGGGCCGGGCACGATCACGCTCGACCTCGCCGCTCGTGTCGCCCCCGGTGGCACGGTCGGCGTCGACCGCGAACCGGGCGTGGTCGCCGAGGCTCAGCGCCTGCTCGACTCGCGCCCGATGCCGGGCGTTGAGTTCATGACCGCGGACGCGTACGCGCTCGAGTTCGACGACGAGTCATTCGACGTCGTTCATGCTCATCAGCTGCTTCAGCATCTAACGGCTCCCGTCGCGGCGCTCGCCGAGATGCGCCGGGTATTGCGCCCCGGCGGTGTGCTCGCGGTGCGCGACGGCGACTACGGGGGATTCATCTGGGCTCCGTCGGACCCGCTGCTCGATCGCTGGATGGAGCTCTACCACGACGTGTGCCGTCACAACGGAGGCGACGCCGATGCCGGCCGGAGCCTGCTCGGCTGGGCACAGCAGGCCGGCTTTTCCGAGATCGAACCGAGCAGTTCGACATGGACGTTTGCCGACCCGGACTCACGGCGTTGGTGGGGCGAGTTGTGGGCCGAGCGTGTCGTCTCTTCTGCCCTGGCCGAGCAGGCGGTGGAGTACGGGCTCAGCAGCCGAGATGAACTCGAGGCGATCGCTGCCGCGTGGCGGGAGTGGCTCGAGCACGACGACGGTTTCTTCGTCGTCATGCACGCGGAGCTCATCGCGCGTCGGTGACGCGGCTGCTTAGGAGAGGGTGATGTTGGGTTTCGTGACGTTGCTGCCAGCGCCGGTGAGACGCACGTTCACCGGCGAGCGCACGTTGACCGACGGGCCGATGTTGTAGCTGCCGGCGCCGAAGTAGCCCCCATGCGACGTGGCGGGAACCGTCACCTTGAGCGTCACCGTCTTACTCTTCCCGACCGCGAGCTCGCCGATCCGCGTCTCGATCGGCCCGGTCAAGATCAGACCCGGACGCGCACCGGCACCCGTCAGTTTCTCGACGCCGACCGAGACCGTGATCCCGCGTATGACAGAGGGGCCGCGGTCGGTGATCTTCGCCCTGATCCTGATCGGGGTCCCGAGCGAGCCGGTCGACGGCATGCCCATGACGCTCACGTGGAGTGTCGTCCGCGGGGAGGCGCCAGCGCTCGCCGCGGCAGCGAACAACGCCAAAACCACCAGCGGAATGAGTCGCCACAGGCGCACGGCGGCAACTATAACCTGCACCCACTCGGGCGCCCCGCATGTGTGCGTGCGCTGCAGCCGTGAAGACCGTTTCGCTGGTCGGCGCTGTCGTCCGCCTCCCTCCGCCTCGTGGGTTGACAGCTGCCGGAGCCAGTGATATCATTTAGGTATCGATTTGATGGCCGCCGAGATCGCGCCCTGAGAAGCAATCATGGACAGCACGACGACATTCCCGATCACGTTCGATCGACCCAGCCGCATCCCGATGACGGTGCTTGGCGCCGGTCCGAAGGTCTCACGCGTGGAAGTGAGTCCTTCAACGGTCGACGTTCGTCTGGGGTGGGCATTTCGAGCCACGATCCCGCGCGAGGCCGTCGGGTCGGTCCGGCCACTGAACGGAGGCCTGAGCGAACTGCATGGTCCTTTGCGACTCACCGTTCTCCGCGGCGTCAACTACTGGCGAGGCACCGCCCTTGTCAACGGCGCCGGCACCGGGTTGGTCGAGATCACATTGGATCGGCCGCAGCAGGTGCACCTGGGTCCATTCCCGGTCCCGATGCGTCGGCTGATCGTGAGCGCCGAGGACCCATCCGGACTCGTCGCAGCGCTCGACCCGAGCGCCCGACGCGAGCCGGGCCCGGGTCACCCAAGTCGGCCACCGGCTGAGGGTCACTGAAATGACGGCAGACGACCAACGCGTCGACTCATCCGGCCACTGGGCGCGTAAGCACTACAAACAGACGATCGTCGTCCGCGCCCTTCTCGCGCCGTGGATTCTGTTCGTCACCGTGTTCCTGTGCGTGAAGGGCTACTGGTGGGGACTCGTCTTCCTTCCGTTTCTAGCCCTCGACCTCTGGCTTCTGCGCAGCCTCGTGCGGTACGCGCGCACGCAAGACAGGTGAGTTAGCGCTTACTCACGTGGGTCGCTGGCGCCGGCCATCGTCATAGCGACGTCGATCACGCTTCGTCGGACGCCCGCCCAGGTTCACGGGCGCCCCGAGCTGGCGCAGCTCCGCCTGGCGCTTGCGCTCCGCAATGCTCTGTTCGGTCTCCTCGTAGAGGTCCGCCGCCACCGCTGCCGACACACGCCGCTCGGCCATGCCGCGCACAATCACCGTCCGCCGCACGGGTCCGACCGAGATCTCGAGCCGGTCGCCCGGCCCGACCTCGCGGCTCGGCTTGACGGCAACGCCGTTGACGTGCACACGGCCTCCGGCCACCGCGCCCGCCGCCAGCGCGCGCGTCTTGAATAGCCGTGCCGTCCAAAGCCACCGGTCGACTCGCATCATCGTCGAGCCGAATGCCCGGGTGACGCGCCGGCCTCAGTCGTCGCTCTGGTCGTCCTCGTCGCCGACGGGATCGTCGAACGGAGCGACCTCTCCGGCCAGCAGACATTCGAACTCGCAATCCCAATCGACGGGGTCGGCCAGGTGCACGCTGAGCGTCGCGAGATCGACCTCGAGCGCCGCGAGCTCGTCGTTCAGCAGCTCGCGAGCGTGCTCGTCCAGGTCGGCGCCGCGAATCTCGAGCGCCCGGCCTACATCGGCGATGGTGCCGCCGGACGACGCGATCAGCCGACGCAGTTCAAAGACCAGTTCGCCGTCGCCGACGTCGGCCGGCCATTCAGGATCACGACGCGGATTGTCGGGCTGCTCGGGCTTATGAACGACGAAGCGGATCTCAGCGGACTGCACCTCTGTGCCGTCCAGTTCTTGCAGGAGCCGGTCGCACATCACCGCGAGCGCCTGCGAACGTTCGTCGGGAAGCGGCACGAGTTCGCGTTCCTGAGCCTCGCCGGCGCTGGGGGGAGGATCGGCCGCGACTGGCTCCGCACCATCATCTCGACCCCGTGCCAGCTGACCCGCGGGCGCGCGCTCAGAAGCACGTTGGTCGCGCCGGTTCACGTGAATCCTCTGGCGAAGCTCATCGGAGAGCAGCGAGTCGCAGATGTCGGCCAAAGCCTCGCGGCAGCTTTGGATGAGCCAGTTGAAGTTGGTGGAGCGCTGTGTGTCGACGCCGGGAAGCGCCGTGTTACCGCTGGTGGCCCTCATGATTACCGCCTTGCTCGGTCGCAGTGGCCCGGATGCTCGAGCCAGGCCGGTGGTCGTTTCTTTGCCTACCGTAGGTACCTCCGGTGTAGCAAACGCGTTACCGGCGACCGGACAAGACTTACCGAACTCATAAGCGCTCTCAGACAAAGCTGGGAAGATCTCTTCTCAGATGGACCCTGACTGCGCCGACGAGGCGCCGAACCGAAGGAAGCCGTCGAGCGGCTGGCGGGGGTTCGGCGTGGCGGTCATTGGCGCGATCTCGATCGGGCTGATCGTGTGGTTCGCCCCTCCGGGGAAGGTCCTCGGGGAGATCCGCCGCATGAACGTGTCGTGGACGTTGGGGGCGGTCGCGCTGGAGCTCGGATCCTGTCTGAGCTACGTGATCGTGTTCCGGTACTTCTTCCCCGAGCTATCGCGCGCGAACAGCCGGCGGGTCGCGTGGATCGCGATGGGTGCCGGCGCGGTGCTGCCTGGGGGAAACGTCTCGTCGGCTGCGGCCACGGGTCTGCTGCTGCGTCGTCACGGGGTAGGCGCCCGGGAGCTGCTGGGGCGATGCGCCGCGCTGCTGTGTCTGCTGACCGCGTTCGGCTTCGCCGTGAACGGGGCTGCCGGTGGGCTGTTGCTCGCCGGCGTGCCGGATGGCCCGCTCGACCTGAGTCACGCCGGGATACCGGTCCTTGTTTCCGTGTTTGTTCTGTCCGGCGCCGCGATGGTGGTGTTCCTCAGCCGTCGCTTCGGCGCGCGCACGCCACGGTCTGTGCGCGGGGTCGCGGCTGGGCTTGAGGGCGCTTGGGCGGCGGTCAGGAATCCGAACTGGCGGTTGCTTGGCGCGGTCGGCTTCCTGTGCCTCGACATGGGCGCCTTGTGGGCTGCTTGCGCGGCGACCGGGCACCGGCTGGGCTTCCTTGCCGTGCTAATCGCTTACTGCATCGGCTACCTGGCCACGGCCGTGCCCATGCCGGCGGGTCTTGGGGTTCTCGATTCGGGTCTGGCGGGAGCGCTGATCCTGTACGGACTCCCGGTGACGGCCTCGGTCGGTGCCGTGCTCGTGTATCACGCGATCTCGATCTGGGTGCCGGGACTCGGCGGCCTGAGCGCGTGGCTGGCGAACCGACGAGCCAACACCGTCGAGCAGTACGCGGTCTCCGGGCCCTGACGGGGACTCGTCAGGCTAGACTCTGGCCCAACGTGCCGAGCGTGTTCGCTCGGCTTAGTAGTGCCAGCGTTCGTAGTGGTTGCTCTTGCACCTCCCGCGTTTCGCAGCACACGATCTCCCGGGAGGGAATGCATGTCAACAGGAACTGTGAAGTGGTTCAGCGACGAGAAGGGCTATGGATTCATCACGCCCGACGACGCTGGCAAGGATCTGTTCGTCCATCACTCGGCTATCGCCGGCAGCGGCTTCAAGTCGCTCGCTGAGGGTGCGAAGGTGTCCTTTGACACCGAGCAGGGACCCAAGGGACCAGCGGCCGCCAACGTGCGCGTGCTCTAACTAGCACACGGTAAGAGCGAGCCCGGGTCACCGAGCTCGCTCTCACGACCAGTTCCTGTTGGCAGGCGCGGGCCGCGACGCCCGCCTAAAGGCGGCGTCTCAATGCGTGCCGAGCAGGGACATGATGTTGGTCACCTTGCCCGCCGGCGGGGCGGCGGGCACCGGCTCGGGCCCGTACTTGACGAAGTCGAGCTGGACGTTCTCCGAGAATGGCTGCCCTTCGACGCGGCCCGTCTCCGCCAGAACAATCCGCCGGACGTGGCCCGAGGAGTCGACCCACGCCGTAATCGGCAGGTAGTGGAGCCCGGTCAGCTTCTCGATCGACGCGATCGCCGACGAGGCGCTTGGCCGCTCGGGTGCGGGCAGCGTGTCTACGACCTTCGATAGATCGATAGTGGCGCGCGAGCCGGTCGTGCTGAGCCCATCGATCGTCTGCCGGCCGAGGTTCCGGACGCCGCCCGTCGAGGCGGACCGCAGGAGCGCCACGAGGTGAGCGGGGCTCTCCCCCGGGTCGTCGGCCAGCGACGACAGTCCCTGGATCCCGACGCTCTTGCTGAGATCGGACAGGTTGAGCTCCAGCCACGGTTTTCCGCCGGGGACCTTGCCGGCGAGCGATGCCGGCAACTTCAGGTAGACGTCGGTGCCGAGAATCACGGAGTCAATCCGGAGGTTCTCGCCTCCGAGCGCGGGCAGGCTCATATTCATCGTCAGCCGGCCAGCGTGGGCCGCTTGGTTGAACGCGCCGGTGCCGGTCACGTTGATCGTGTGGCCCGCAGCTGTCCCGGTTACCTTGATCGCTATCTGGTAGCCGGCGCCGCTCGAGGAAACGTACGCGGCGCGCTCGATCTTGGCGCCTCCGGCCTTGCCCGACGAGGAGGAGCCGCCACAGCCCGCGACGAGCAATGCGGCGGCGATCGCGCCGAGCGCGACGATCGTTGTGATTCGGTGGTGTTGGCGGATCATGTCCGCTTCTCCTTTTGCTGTGTAGTAGCGTGCCAGAATCGATTTGTAATCAGAATGATATCACTCGCGGTGGCGCTGTCAAGCCTGCGCGCGGCGAAGCGCACTGGGCGGGGGGCACAGCTCGACGGCTCGGGAGTCCGCGAAGCTCTTTGCTCGCTCGACTGCTCCGGAGTCCGCGAAAGCCGTTGCTAGCTCTACGGCGTCCGGAATGCCAATGCGGGCGCGCGCGAGCGTCGCGGGTCCTGCCCGACTCGAGACCGGACGCGCCTAGGCGCCCGGATCGGCATCGGCATCGAGGCAGGTCCCGTGGCCCTCGGCCGCGAGCGGGCCGTCAAACCTCAGGACCGCGCTGACCAGCCTGCCGTTCGGTCAGCCGACTGGCGACCGGTCCCGAACGATCCGAATGTTGCTCGTTCGGGCCTGGAGGCGGTCGAACGCCTCGTCGAGATCTGTGGCGGGCGGCTCGGTCGACCAGCGCTTGCCGACCTCCCGAATCTCGCCCGATGCGGCCATCTGGCGCAGCCGGCGAAGTGTCTTGTCCTGAGGTAACCCGGCAGCCTTGGCGATCTTCCCGGTGCTGTACTCGCCACCCGGCAGCTCGCGGAGCACCCTTCTCACGCGGTCCTCCCGCTCCGGAGCGCGCCGTGCGGGTGCGGCCGGGACCGGGTCCGCCGCCCGGTCCGCGGGAGCTTGCGTCGGCTCACGGGCTGGTCGCGCCGGCGGAGCCTCCCCATACCGCGCTCGACAGGCGGCGCACATGACCACCGGCTCGCCGCCATCCGGCCGGAGCACCGTGAACTCGCGCCAGTGGCGCCCGCTGCGGCACACGGCGCAGCGACGACCGGCGCGGTCGATCACGGCAAGGTCCTCTGAATCGGACGGCTTCACTCCCCTCAAGATAGAAGACTCAGCGGGAAAGGCTCGTTACCGTTTGGGTCATGCCCCAGCCCGAGCGCCGCCACGCCGACCCGCCGGGGCCGCGGGACGTGACGGCGACCGCGTTCATCGACGCCGGGCATCCGGACGTCCGCGCGTTCGCGGAGCGGGCCGTCTCGGGAGCTAAGACGGACCGCGAGCGGATCTCGCGGCTGTTCACCGCGGTCCGCGACGAGATTCGCTACGACCCCTACCAGCTTTCCTACGATCCACAGGACTACGTCGCCAGCAACGTGCTCAGCCGCGGCGCAGCGTTCTGCATCCCGAAGGCGGTAGTCCTCACCGCCGCGGCCCGGTCTCTCGGAATCCCCGCGTGCCTGGGCTTCTCAGACGTCAAGAACCATCTGCAGTCCGCCAAACTCGCCGAGCGGATGCGCACCGACGTGTTCGTGTTCCACGGGTACAGCCAGCTGTACGTCGAGGGCGCCTGGAGGAAGGCGACCCCGGCCTTCAACGCCGAACTCTGTCAGCGGTTCGGGGTCCCGCCGCTTGCGTTCGATGGATCCGCCGACGCTCTCCTCCACCCCTTCGCGGCTGACGGGAGCGCCTACATGGAGTACATCCAGGACCGCGGGGTCTACACCGATCTCCCCCTCGGAATGATTCTCGAGGCGTTCGCGAGCGCGTACCCCGGGTTCGGCACCGGCCCGGCCACGGTCGACGATCCCGCCTTCTCCGCCTGACGGCCTTACCGGTCAACGCGACAACGATTTACACACGCGTTTCGGCTGTGAGAGGATGCAGTCGTGTCTCCGTTCGGCAGGAACAGGCCGAAGCCGCCCACGGACGAAGAGCGACGCGCGGCTGAGGTTGATCTGGAGCGGATCCGGCAGGGCGGGATCCCGCTGGGCGCGGAGGAGCGCCTGAAGCGGGTCGCGGCCGCGAGCACGCCGTTCTTCACCAGCGATCTGACCGCCAAGGAGTACGCGCTTGCCGAGGTGTCGGGGCTGCAGCCGGTGGCGCAGGTGATGGGATCGTCAGTCGTCCAGCACGGCTGGGTCGGAACGCAGAGCGTCTACTACGTCACGGGTGACATTCCGGGCTTGTCCGAGCCGTGGAACATGGCTCGCAGCCGGGCGTTCGACCGCTTGCGTCAGGAGGCGGAGTTGGCCGACGCAGACGGTGTGATCGGGATCGAAATTACGGAAGGCCCGCTCGGCGACGCCGGCAACATCGAACTTGTTGTGTTCGGCACGGCCGTGCGTGATACGACGCTCCCGCCGCATCCGAGCGGTCGGCTGGGGATGTGCACGCTCTCGGGCCAGGATGTCTACAAGCTGCGCCGGATCGGGGCCGAGGTCTGCGGCGTGGTGGGCCACACAACGGTGCTATCGGTGCAGCTCGGCATGAACTCGGCTTGGGTGATGAACTCGAGCGGCATGTTCGGCCGCGGCGCCCAGATGAACGCCGAGATCACGGAGGTCGCCGCGGGCGTCTACGAGGCGCGTGACCGGGCGATGGCCGTGGTGCGTCGGCAGGCGAGCGAAGCCGGGGCTGACGGCATCGTGGTGTCGACGTTGCAGCACACGATCGACCACTACGAGTACGACCAGGGCGGCTACAAGAACCACTACTTCCACGTGACGATGCATGTCCTCGGTACCGCGATCCGGCGCGGCGCGCGCGAGCCTCACCCCGCTCCGTGGTCGGAACCCGTGCTGTCGATCAATCTCGGTGCCTAGCCGAAAAGGAGCCCAGCCCATGGCGAATTACGATCCGAACAGCACCGAGGGCCTTGCCGCGCACGCGAGCGAGCGCCTGCAGATGAACGCCCGCGGGCTGTTCACCTCGGACCTGTCGGTGAACGAGTATTTGTGCGTCGAGAAGGCCGGCTTCGAACCGGTCGGGCTGGTCGTCGGCTCGAGCATCTACCACGTCGGCTACCAGTTCGGGAACCTGCGGCAGAACCAGGAGCTCGACGTGCTCAGCCAGGCTATGTATCAGGCGCGCGAGCTGGCGATGACGCGGATGGAGGAGGAGGCCGACCACCTCGGTGCGGATGGTGTTGTCGGCGTCCGTCTCGATATCGGCCGCTACGAGTGGGGCGCGGACATGGCCGAGTTCATCGCGATCGGAACAGCGATCCGTCACCAGGAGGGCAAGCTCCATCGGGCCCCGAACGGCCGCCCGTTCACGAGCGACCTTTCGGGTCAGGCCTTCTGGACGCTGATGCAGACGGGGAAGCGGCCCGTCGGGATGGTGATGGGCAGCTGTGTCTACCACGTCGCTCACCGCGGGATGATGCAGTCGATCAAGCAGACCGGCCGCAACGTCGAGCTCGAGCAGTACACGCAGGCGCTCTACGACGCCCGCGAGCTGGCGATGGAGCGGATGCAGAAGGAGGCCGAGGCGATCGGCGACGGGGTGCTCGGAATCGTCGAGGTCAAGCTGCACGAGAACAGCCACGGCTGGGGCAGCCACGTGATCGAGTTCTTCGCCGTCGGCACCGCCGTAATTCCCAACGAGCACGTCGCCGAGGGCCATCAACTGCCGGACATCACTGCCGGTCCTTGACATCAACGACCAGTAATCGGCGGCCGGCCGAACCTCACGCCCAGGGTCAAGATCAGAAATAACCGGACTCGCCGGTCCGCTACGATTTGGACATGGCAGAGGTGTCCGGTCATGGGGAGCAGCCCAACGACGCCCAAGCGGAGCAGCCTGAGGGGCTCGATCGCGAGACGCTGATCGTCGCCGGCGTGGTGATGCTGGGGGCGGTCATGTCGATCCTCGACACGACCGTCGTCAATGTCGCCATCGATCACCTCGCGGTCGCGTTCCATTCCTCGCTGACCGAGATCCAGTGGGTCATCACCGGCTACACGCTCGCGCTCGCGACCGTGATCCCGGTCAGCGGCTGGGCCGCCGACCGGTTCGGCACCAAGCGCATCTACATGTCGTCGCTGGTGCTGTTCACGATCGGCTCGGTGCTCTCGGGTCTCGCGTGGAGCGCCGGCTCGCTGATCTTCTTCCGCGTCCTCCAGGGCTTCGGCGGCGGGATGATCATGCCTGCGGTCATGACGATCCTGACCAGGAAGGCCGGCCCTCACCGGATGGGCCGTGTCATGGGCGTGCTGGGTGTACCGATGCTGATCGCGCCGATCCTGGGTCCGATCCTCGGCGGCTGGCTGGTCGACAACGCGTCGTGGCGGTGGATTTTCTTCATCAACCTGCCGATCGGGATTGTCGCGTTCATCCTCGCTTCGATCGTCCTCGAGCCCGATCAACCCCAGCCGGCCCACCGGCTCGACTGGATCGGGATGCTGCTGCTCTCACCGGGGCTGGCGGTGTTCATCTACGGCCTCGCCGAGTCCTCGACGTACGGGTTCGGCTCGGTGCACTCATGGGGCCCGACGCTCCTCGGCGTGCTGCTGATCGCGGCCTGGTTCGTCCACACCTGGCGCAGCCCGAACCCGCTGATCGATCTGCGGACGTTCGCGCACACGCGCGCGGGCGCGGCCGCGGGCACGTTCCTCCTGTTCGCGATCTCGGTGTTCGGTTCGATGCTGCTCGTTCCGCTCTACTACCAGACGGTCCGTGGCGCCTCAGCGCTCCAGGCCGGCCTGCTGCTGGCGCCGGGCGGCTTCGGCGCGATGCTGATGATGCCCCTCTCCGGCCGCCTGACCGACCGATACGGACCCACCTGGCTGCCGGCCACGGGCCTGCCCTTCGTCGCCGTCGGACTCATCCCGTTCGCGCTCGTCGGCGCGCACACCTCTTACGTCATCCTGTGCGCGGGCAACTTCGTCCAGGGCCTGGGGATGGGGCTGGCGATGATGCCGAACATGACCGCCGCGATGCAGGCCGTCCCGGCGAGCGCGATCGCCCGGACGAGCACGGCGATGAACATCATCCGCCAGACAGGCGCCTCGATCGGCACCGCGGTCCTGTCCGTGATCCTGGCCTCGGCGATCACGAGCAATCTCACCGGGGTGATCAGCAGCCGCGCGTCGGGCTCGGGCTCGGGCGGGCTCGCCACGCTTCAGCACCTGCCGGCGAGCGCGCACGCCGCGATCGCGAAGCCGCTCGCCGACGCCTTCGGCTCCACCTTCGTGTGGGCGCTCGTGCTGATCCTCGTCGCGCTCATCCCGGCCGTCGGAATGGCCTTCTCGGGCTGGCGCCGCCCGGCGGTCGCGCCCGTCCGCGGCCAGCCGGTCGTGCTCGAGTAGCGCCGAACCGCGACAGCCCGTGAGGATGCGGGCGCCGGTATCGCGGACGTGCTGGAGACCGCGTGGCTCGACAACTTCGCGCACACCGCCACTCTGCTGCAACCCGCGCCGGCGCGGTTCGTATACGCGCGACGGCACCTGAGCGTGACCCGCGCGGGCGCAATCTCGGTGACCGTCACACCCAACCGCCGCGGCACGAGGTTGGTGGCGAACCACAGCTACCACGTCGTGCTGCGACTGTGGGTCAGCTACACCCCCACCGGCGGCACCCAGCGCAACGCCGGCCTCTACGGCCTTCACGTCTCACTGCACAAGCACCGGGTAAGGCACCCAGGGCAACCAGCTGGTTCATTCCGCGACGCGCGAGGGCGGTGACCTCGACTGGGTCATAAGCCAACACTCGGCTGCGTGCCCGCGCCGAGATACGCCAAATGACCCGCATACGTGCCCGAATGCGCATTCGGCACCGAGGGCGGGTCGAGTGCGGGCGTGTGACCCATATCGCGCCGGGACCAGGTCCCGGCCCAGGCGGACGGCAACCCCGAAAAGGTCCCGGCGGTGAGTGCCGGCGGCCCTGCTCAGGGCCGAGCGCCAAGCCACGCGCGCATCATCGTCATCAACTGGTCGACGTCGACGGGCTTCGCGATGTAGTCGGACGCGCCGGCGGCGAGCGCCTTCTCGCGATCGCGCTGCATCGCCTTGGCCGTGAGCGTGATGATCGGGAGCAGCGCGAACCGCGGGATCGAGCGAATGGTCTGGGCGGTCTCGTAGCCGTCCATGCCCGGCATCATGATGTCGAGCAGGACGAGGTCGGTGTCGGTGTGCTGCCCGAGGCGCTCGATGCCCTCGTGCCCGTTCTCGGCGTAAACGACCTTCATCCCGTACTGCTCGAGCATTGCGGTGAGCGCGAACCCGGTGCGGACGTCGTCGTCGATCACGAGCACCTTGCGGCCATGGAGCAAGGCCTCGGCCGGGCCCGCCGAATCCGCCGGCTGGCCGACGCCGTCGAAAGCCGGTCTCGCAAGAGCCGCGCCCAGCGGCAGCACGAGTGAAAAGCGGGTGCCCGCTCCAGGCTCGGACTCCACCTGGAGCTCGCCGCCGAGCAGGCGTGCGAGCTCGCGAGAAATCGACAGGCCAAGTCCGGTCCCGCCGTACTTGCGCGAGGTCGTCCCGTCCGCCTGCTGGAACGCCTCGAAGATCAGGTCGAGCTTGTCCTCGGGGATCCCGACCCCGGTGTCGCTGACCGTGAACCAGATCGCGCCCGTGGCTCCGCGGAGTGACAGCGTCACCCCGCCCTCGTGGGTGAACTTGAACGCGTTCGACAGCAGGTTCCTCAGCACCTGGCCGAGCCGCTGGGCGTCGGACAGGATCGACAACGGCAGCGCTGGGTCGATCTCGACGTCGAACCACAGGCCCTTGTGTTCGGCTATATGCCGAAACGCCCGCTCGGCGTCCTGACACACGTCGGACAAAGCGACCGCGGTGAGCTCGAGCTCCATCCGCCCGGCTTCCACCTTCGACAGGTCGAGGATGTCGTTGATCAGCGCCAGCAGGTCATCGCCGGCGGAGTGGATCGTGCGGGCGAACTCGACCTCGCGCTCGGCCAGCGACCCGCTCTCGTTCTCGGCCAGCAGGCGGGAGAGGATCAGCATCGAGTTCAGCGGGGTGCGGAGCTCGTGCGACATGTTCGCGAGGAACTCGGACTTGTACTTCGACGACAGCGCCAGCTGCGTGGCCTTTTCCTCGAGCCCGCGACGAGCGAGTTCGATCTCCTCGTTCTTGACCTCGATGTCGCGCTTCTGCTCGGACAGCAGACGTGCCTTCTCGGCGAGCGCCTCGTTGGTGTCGCGCAACGCCTCGGACCGCCGTTCGAGCTCCTGCGTCAGGCCCTGAGACTGCGCGAGCAGCGTCGTGGTGTCACGGTAGGCGGTACTCAGCGCGAGCGAGTACTCGAGGCGCTGCCGGCGCTCACGAGCCAACATCCCCAGCAGCCCGACAAGCGGGAGCGCCAGCAGCATCAGGCCGGGGCGCACCACCGCCGACGCCGCCACCAGCAGACCGATACACGAGAGGCACGCATCGGTGGCGTACAACCACACCATCGGCAGCTGAACGCAGGGGGGGATCCGCTCGGCGAACCAGGTACGGCCGAGGCCGGCGCCGGCGTCAAACGCGATCTGCGCGCCGAACGCGAGCAGCAGCAATGGCCACCGGTTCCACGAGAACGTCTGACCGTGGAACAGGACCAGCACGAGCGCGGGCCCGAGCGCGTAGAAGCTGTCGCCCACGCGCGCCAGCAGTCGTGTCCACGCGAGGCGGCGCTGAAACGCGGCCGGCATCTGGTCGGCGACCGAGCAGGCCCCCACGATCAGGGGCACCCACGGGGTGGGCAGCACGAACAGCATCGGCACGAACGCGAGTTGCGTCGGCGCCGTCCATGAGCTGCCCACCGGGTATTGCACCCGGGCGGCGATCAGGTAGGTGACCAGCGCCAGCACCAGGGCCGAGACCGAGAGAGAGCGCGGCGCCGGGCTGAGCCCTGCGAGCAGGCCGGCGCAGACGACGAACATCACAGCCGCACCGGCCTCGGTCACGAGCAGCCGGCGCGGCGGCGTCGCCACCGAGTGGCGCTCGCGTCCGAGGCGCAGCAGGCTCTCGGCGCCTGCCGTCTCGTAGGTATCGATCAGCAACTGGCCGGCTGCGTACCGTCCGGCGACCGGTTCAGCCGCGGTTCCACGGATCGATGAACACGTCATCGACCTGTGGATCGCCGAGCACTCCGGTCAGCTCCAGCGACACCCGGGCGGTGCCGCCGGACAGCAGACCCAGCAACGGAGACTCGGTCAGCATCGCCGGCGTCGGCTGCCAGTCGCCCGGGGCGATGGCGACACCGGCCGGGATGGCAAGACCATCATCGACGACGCTCACAGCGACCACGCCGCTGCCGGCGATGAAGAAGCGGGTCGTCGGGTAGCTGGCATCGACGCACGTCGCCGGTGATACCGCCGACGAGCCGGCCGGAAGCGACAACGACCACGCGCCAAGCGTCCCGGTAGCGGCGTAGGGCTCGCTTCCAGGGACGCGCTCCGCGCCGCCCTGAAGGGACCAAGCTGCGGTCTCAAAGTCCCCTCCGGGGACAAGCTCGTACGACGAGGAGTCACCCCATGGGGCGAACGCCTGGCTGGTCGCCGAAGGCGTGCAGCTGCCGCCCAGACCGAGAATGCCGGCCTGCGCTGCCGCCACGGGAGCCAGGACGGCGCCGATGGCGCCGACCGCGATGGTGATAGACAAGCCGCCAAGCACGCGTCGGATTGGGCTGGTCACTGTCACTCCTAACTAACTCAAGGGGATTGTCTACGTTCGCTGACGTTGCGAGGGAGGGGTCTCCGATGTGTCACGTGACAGCTCACCGGTCGCGGGCGATCGCAGACCGAGCGTCCGCGCAGCGCTGGTACCCAGGGAAGTGGTCGTGTGAAACGTCGCCCCAAGGAGGGCCTCGTAAGCCGTTACGAAGTATCTGATGCAGGCTCGGCCCCTAATCCCGACCTGCGGTGGCACATCGCGCACTGGTGCGCAAAGGTCACCTTAGACCTTCGCGCGAGCTACGCCAAGGGTGTTCGACATATGTTCGACTGCCCGCTGTGTCGGTCTATGCTTGGCCTCCCAGCCCGAGAAAGGCCCGTGTGCCCGAACAGTCGAAGGTAGTCCTGATCACCGGATGCTCGTCCGGCATCGGCCATGCCACCGCGGAGGTGATGGCCGCGAGCGGCCACCGGGTATACGCGACGGCGCGCAAGCCCGACGCGATCGCGGACCTGGCCCAGCGCGGTTGCCGCACGCTCGCGCTCGACGTGACCGATGAGCAGTCGATGCGCGCGGCCGTGGCCACGGTCGAGGAGGCCGAGGGCGCGGTCGGAGTGCTCGTCAACAACGCCGGCTATAGCCAGTCGGGCGCCGTCGAGACGCTCGACATGGACGACGTCCGGCGGCAGTTCGAGACGAACGTGTTCGGGCTGATCCGGATGTGCCAACTGGTCCTCCCCGGCATGCGCGCGCGGCGCTCGGGGCGGATCATCAACGTGAGCTCGATGGGCGGCAAGCTGACGTTCCCGGGCGGCGGCGCCTACCACGCGACCAAGCACGCGGTCGAGGCGATCAGTGACGCGCTCCGGTTCGAGGTCAAGGGCTTCGGCGTCGACGTCGTCGTGATCGAGCCCGGCCTGATCAAGACCCACTTCGCCGAGACGGCAAAGGCCACGGTGGAGGCGGGCGACGACGGCGGTCCCTACGCCAAGTTCAACGAGGCGATCGCGGCCGCCACCGTCGACGCCTATCAGGGCCCGCTGTCGCGCCTCGGCGGCGGCCCCGAGACCGTCGCCAGAACGATCGAGAAGGCGGCCACCGCCAAGCGCCCTCGCACCCGGTACCCGGTGACGGCGTCTGCCTGGCTGTTCATGGGCCAGCGCGCCGTGCTCCCCGACCGGATGTGGGACGCGGTGGCGGGGACGCAGTTCCCGCACCCCGAGTAACCCGCCGCGGACCTCTCAAAAGGATCAGGCGAGCTCGAGCCAGCGGGCGAGTGCTATCGCCCGAAGCGGTCCAGCGGAGTGCGATCCCCAACCGACCAGCGATGCCCAAACGGGTCGGTGAAACCGCCCTGGCGGTGGTTCCCCCACGGAACCTCGTGGTCGGTGAGCGGCTCCACGTCGGTCGCTCCCGCGGCGGCTGCGCGATCGATCAGCGCGCCGGCTTCATCGGCGAACACCTCGATCCGCGTAGTCGTCAACCCGACGTCGTTCGGGCTCGGCTCGCTGGCTCGTCCGGGGACGGCCTCGTGCACGAAGAACGGCGCGCCCTCGAGACTCAGCCCAGCCACGCCGCCGAGGTCCCAGAGCACGTCCGCGCCCAGCGCGGCGCCATACCATTGCACCGCCTCATTCCCGTCTGAGACGATCAGCATCACTGACAACGACGTGTTTCCGTTCATAGGACCCGGATGGTTGCACGGTTGGGACGTGACCCTCAACCGAACTGGCAGGCCTGGGCCGCCTTCTGAAACGCGGGGGACTGAGGGTTGATCGAGCTCGGAATCGCGAATATCACTCCGCGATCTTCTATCGCTCTGTAACCGGCCGGGTTCGTGGGCGCCTTGAGCGTCGGGTCGGGGAAGCCCGAGACCCCGTGCTTGCGCATGCACTCCGAGGTCTCGAGCGCCTGGCGCTCTGCCTGCGCCGTCGGCGGTCCGGTCGGAGGCCCGCCGCCCGGCAAGACCTTGCGACATTTCTGCTGGGCCGCCTTGAACGCCGGCGAGAACGGGTCGATCCCCGAACTCGGCGACAGCTGGATGCCGCCGCCTGCGCTCGGATCGGGGAAGTTCGTCACGCCGTGCGTGCGCATGCACTTCGAGTAGTTGACGAACGCGGAGTGGTTACTGCTCGATTGGGCCGAACCCGACGCGCTGTAGCTGCTCGCGCCGGTACCACAGCCCGCGATCGCGACCGCGCCGCTGACCGCCGCGAGCCCGACCGCAAGACGATGACGATGACACATGGACAGCGTTGTACGCGCTCGGCGATAACGCCGCTGTAACGCCGTTATGCGGTCGTTATGCCCGCGCCGAGAGCCAGGCGAGCACCTGAGCGGCGTGCTCGTCCGGGGGGAAGATCGGGTAGAAGACGTGCTCGATCCGGCCGTCGGCGATGACCAGCGTCAGTCGGCGGTAGAGGCGCTGGTCGCCGGCCGTGAATGTCGGCAGGTCGAGCGCCTCGGCAAGCGCGCGGCCGGTGTCCGAGAGGATCTCGAACGGGAGCCCCAGGCGCTCGGCGAGCTCGGCTTGGTAGTCGGTGCTCTGAGACGAGAGGCCGTAGACGGCGTCGGCGCCGGCGGCCTTGAGCTCGGCGTAGTGGTCGCGGAACCCGCACGTCTCGGGCGTGCACCCACGCGCCCCTGGGATCGAGTTCCAGCCATCGGGCAGATCGACACCGGGCTGTCCGGTCATCGGATAGATGTACAGCACGGTTCTGCCCGGTCCGAGCTGATCGAGCCAGACCACGCGGCCGCCGGTGCTCGGCAGCTCGAGGTGGGGCATCGCCGCGCCCGGGAGATGATCGGCGGCGCCATCGTCCTCGGGGGCGGGCAGGTCGGCGGGCAGGCTCATGTAGTCGGACACGGTGACTCGGTTGGAGGCTATCGCGACGCCGCCACGATGCTGTGTAATCCGCGTGTGACCGGGACCATCGGCGTCGTCGGCGTTGGGCGCATGGGATTACCCGTTTGCGCCACGCTCGTGCGGGCGGGCATCCGAGTGGTGGCTTCGGACAGGCTGCCCGAGCGCGAACCGGATGCGCTTGCCGTCGGCGCCGGCTGGGACGGCGACACCGCGCGGCTGGCGAGCCGGGCCGACGTGCTGATCACGGTGCTGCCCGGGTCGAGCGAGCTGGGCGAGGCGATGTCGGTCGCGTTGCCGGCCCTCGCGCCGGGGGCGACTTGGATCGATTTGACGAGCGCCGCGCCGCCGACCGCGCGCGAGCTCGTCGCTCGCGCCCACGCGCGCGGGATCGAGTGTCTCGACGCGCCGGTCGGCGGTGGCGTGGAGGCTGCGCGCCACGGGAGCCTGCAGCTGTTCGTCGGCGGGCGCGCGGACGTGGTCGCTCGTCATCGGGCGCTGCTCGATGCGCTCGGGCGCGTCGAGCACGTCGGCGATCACGGCGCCGGCTACACGACCAAGTTGCTCGTCAACCTGCTCTGGTTCGGGCAGGCGGTGGCCGTCGGCGAGGCGCTGTTGCTCGCGCGGCGCGCCGGCATCGATCTCGACGTGCTGCGATCGGCGCTCGGAGCCAGCGCCGCGGCCAGCGTGTTCGTCAACCGCGACCTGGACACGCTGCTCGACGGCGGCTACCTCGAGTCGTTCGGGCTCGATCGTTGCTACGAGGAGCTCGAGGCGATCATCGCGCTCGCGGACGAGCTTGCGGTGCCGTTCGAGGTGTCGAGCGCGGTCGGGCGCTCCTATCGCGCGGCGCTCGAACGGTACGGCGCGGTCGACGGGGAGTTGCTCGCGGTCGCGCTGCTCGAGGAGCGCGCGGGCGTGAGACTGCGCCGCAGCGACGCCGGGTAGGCCTTCAATCCTGCACAGATCCTGCCGTTCTGTAGCCCAAGCTGCTTGACGGGGTACTTTCCGAACGTAACTTTCTCGTGAGGTCAGCACTTCGTGGATGCGCAATTCGCGAGCGGCAGGGGCCGCAGAGTGCACGCCCGGTTGGCGTGGCCGTGGTGTGCGCCCGCAATCCCCGGCCAACCGACGCGGACGCGGAAACGCGAAGTCATAATTGCCAGCTCGCACGGATGCGACCCACCCAACGCCAGTTGTATGAGGAGCGATGTCTTGACCAGTCCAGTCCGACGCCTGGTCGGCGGCGTCTCGATCGCGATCGCGTTCGGCCTCGCCTCCGCGCTCGCGCTTCCCGTTTCGGGAGCAGCTGCCGATCCCATCAACCTCGCCGATTGCAACAACGCCGCGCTCAGCCAGGCGTTCGCCCCGTGGGGCGATCCGTCGTGGTACGAGCTTGCGCCCGGAGGAGACTTCGAGAGCGCAGCGTGGACGCTCGAAGGCCGTGCTCAGCTCACCCCCGGAAGCGAGCCATATGCCGCGACCGGCTCCCTCGGTGACTCGTCGTTGCTCCTGCCGGCCGGCTCGTCGGCGGAGTCGCCGGTGACGTGCGTCGACGCCGCCTACCCGACGGTCCGGTTCTTCATGGCCGGGAGAGGCCTGGTCGCAGTGAGCATCGTCGACGATGGACTCGCTCTCCCCGCCGGCATCGCCGTGGCTCCCGGGGGCTGGCAGCCGACGCCCGTGATGGTGACCGAGTCTCCGCTGCTCGGAGCGCTGTCCGGCGGCACGGCACAGGTGTCGCTCCAGCTGACCGCGCTGGCGGGTGACCCGCAGATCGACGACGTGTTCATCGACCCCTGGAACCGCGGCTGATCGGCGGGCCCGCCGACCGGAAGCGCCGAGACGGATGCTGATCGACTCCTACGAGACGCCCGGCGCAGAGAACCTGCTGCTGCTCGGGCGTGAGCGGCACTCGGACGGAGGCCGGGCACGCCGGCTGCTGATCACCGAGGCGGGAGTGGCGGCGCTGTTCATCGCCGCCGCCGGATCGCTCGCCGTGTTCGCGTCCTCCACGCGTCCGTTGTCGGTCTCGGCGCTGGCGGTGACGGTCGTCGCGTACCTCATCGCCGGGCGCGTGCAGTACCCGGTGGGCAGCTCGTGGACGGCGCCGACACAGCTCGTGTTCGTGCCGATGCTGTTCGTCCTGCCGACGCCGTACGTGCCATTGATCGTCGCGGCGTGCTCGGTCGCCGATCGGTTGCCGGCCGCGCTCCGCGGGCCGGTGGCGCCGACGCGGCTGCTGGCGCGGATCGGGGACAGCTTCTACGCGCTCGGTCCCGCGCTCGTCCTGGTCGTGTTCGGAGCCCAGGATTTCTCGTGGGACCGCTGGCCCGTGCTGCTGCTCGCATTCGCAGCCCAGGTCGCGTTCGATGCCGGCGCCGGCCTGGGTCGCACCTGGTTCGCCGAACGCGTCCCGCCCACGGGCCAGCTCCCGATGCTGTGGTTGTACATCACCGATGCGTGCCTCTCGTGCGTCGGGCTGGTGATCGCGGCATCGGCGGTGGAGCGGCCGGGCCTCGTGCTGCTCGCGCTGCCGCTCGTCGGACTGCTGGGCATGCTCGCGCGCGAGCGCCAACAGCGCCTCGAGTACTCGCTGGCGCTGACCGACGCCTACCGCGACACCACCGCGCTGCTCGCGCAGTCGCAGGGTCTGACCCAGGAGCTGCAGCAGCAGTCCGAGGAGCTGCGTGAAACCAACGATGAGTTGCACGAGAAGGCGTCTCTGCTGTCGGAGCAGAACCGCGATATCGAGATCAAGAATGAGGAGATCGAGCTGGCGCGGCGGGGGTTGGAGGACAAGGCGGCGCAGTTGGCTTTGTCGTCGAAGTACAAGTCGGAGTTCTTGGCGAATATGTCGCACGAGCTGCGCACGCCGTTGAATTCGATGTTGATCCTGTCGCGGCTTTTGGCCGAGAACGAGGAGCAGTCGCTGACCGATCGGGAGGTTGAGTTCGCGCGGACGATTCATTCCGCGGGTAACGATCTGTTGTCGTTGATCAACGACATTCTGGATCTGTCGAAGGTCGAGGCGGGGCGGATGGAGCTCGATCTCGCGCCGGTCCCGCTCTCAGATGTCTACCGGGATGCCGAGCGGGCGTTCCGGCACATCGCCGAGCAGAAGAGCCTGTCATTCAAGGTCGAGATCGACCGAGGCGCTGCCCGCCGTCGGTCGTCTCCGACGAGCAGCGCCTAGGACAGGTGCTGAAGAACTTGCTGTCGAACGCGTTCAAGTTCACCCACGCGGGCGGGGTGACGCTGGCGATCGGGCTCCCGCAGGACCGCTCGGGGCTACGTAACGACGCGCTGCGCGAAGCCGAGCGGGTGATCGAGTTCTCGGTCATCGACACCGGCGTCGGGATCCCCGACGACAAGCTCAACCTGATCTTCGAGGCGTTCCAGCAGGCCGACGGGACGACGTCGCGTAAGTACGGCGGGACCGGCCTGGGGCTGTCGATCTCCCGCGAGATCGCGCGGCTGCTCGGCGGGGAGATCCAGGTCGACTCCACCGTCGGCCAAGGCAGCAGCTTCTCCCTGTTCCTCCCCCTGATCGAACACGTCGCCGACGCCCCCGTCGACACCCGCACCGAGGACCCGGTGACCCAGATCGCCGTGCTCGACAACGTGCCCGAGGAGCCGATCACCGATGACCGAGGTGATCTCGCGCCCGAGGACCGCGTGATGCTCGTCATCGATGCCGACTCAGCGCGAGCGCGGAGGCTGCTGGCGCTCGTTCGTGCCCACGGCGCCAAGGCAATCCTCGCCCAGCGCGCGAGCGCCGGCCTCGGACTCGCGCGCGAGCACATGCCCGAGGTGGTACTGGTCGCCGAGGAGTCCGACCGCGACGAGTCAGCGCTCGGAGCGCTCAAGAAGCATCCGGATACGCGCCACGTCCCGGTAGTGGTCGTCGGACGCGCCGCAGGCCGGCTCGACGCCCTGCGGGCCGGAGCCGCAGCATTCGTCGAAGAGCCCGCGCGCGTGGCGGAGTTCGATCGCGCGATGGCCCGGGCGGCTCGCATGACCGAGGCCCAAGCGCGCCGGATCGCGGTGGTCGCCGACGACGCCGATCTGTTCGACCAGGTCGCGGGCGTGCTCGGGAGCGGAGACGAGATCGAGCTCGCGTGGATCAATCCGGCTGACGCCGTGAGCGCAGTCCGCGCTCGCCCGTATGACGTCGGTGTCCTCGTGGTCGACCCGCGTCAGACGGACAGGCTCGCGTTCCTCCACGACCTGGGAGCGGACGAGACCCTGCGTGAGCTTCCGCTCATCGCCTTCGTCCAGCGCGAGCTCTCCAAGGCGCAGCGCGCGCGGCTCGATGCGCTGTCGAAGTCGGCGGCGATCACGGTTGCCGACTCGCCGGAGCGGCTGGCTGCGCTGGCGGCGCTCTTCCTGCACCGCGCCGAGACGACGCTGCCGGCGCCGACGCGGAAGCTGCTGCACAAGCGGGACGGAAACGCACCGCTGCAAGGCCGCAAGGCCCTCGTCGTCGACGACGACATCCGCAACGTGTTCGCACTCACCTCGATGCTCGAGCGTTACGGGATGAAGGTCATCTACGCCGAGAACGGCCGCGAGGGCATCGAGCGCCTGCACCAGCACGACAACACCGACCTCGTGCTGCTCGACATCATGATGCCCGAGATGGACGGGTACGAGACCGCGCGCGCGATCCGCTCGATGCCGCGGTTCGCGCACCTGCCGATCATCTCGTTGACGGCCCAGGCGATGACCGGCGACCGCGAGAAGGCACTTGCCGCCGGCGCTTCGGACTACATCTCAAAGCCCGTCGACGTCGACGAGCTGGTCTCGATGATGTCTGCCTGGCTCGACGTGTAGGCGCCTCAGCGGCGACGCGGAGTCCCGCCCCAAGGTTGGAGCGGGACCCCGGACTTACCCCTGTCAGTGGCCTCCGTGCCGATGAGTGTGAGTCTTGAACGTGACGGTCTGCGTAGACACGGTCGCTGACTGGCCATTCCCGAGGGCCTCGGTCACCACCAGCTTGACCTTGAGCACATGGCGCGAGGCGAGCAGCTTCCTGCCTTGCCCGTTCAGCGAGATCCTGACCGTCTGAGCGTTCCCGGCGGTGAGGGTCACGGCCGCCGAGCCGACGCCGAGCACCTTGTGCCGGACGCGGGCGGCAACCGCGATCAGCTTCTGGCCGCGGAACGTCTCGGTCACGGTCATCCGCAGTGACACGTTGCACTGCGCGCCCGGCGCTCCCGCGCACGCCACGCGGACCAGCGCGGCCGTGCCCGAGACCTTGGCGTGACCGGCGGTTGCGATGCCGACGAGCGGCGGCGACACGACCGGGCTTGTCGTCAGCGTCTCATCGGCGCCGACGAACGTCCCGAAATCGCTCACCGCCACCGCGCGGTAGTGGATCGTGGTTCCCGCCGGTAGACCGGTCAGCTGTCCGGTGAACGGCGTGGCCACATTGCCCGGCGCGAGCGTCACGGGCGCGGTCGTCTGTCCGTACGCGAGCGTCGTGCCGAACTGGAACGACACCCTGATCGGCGCGCCCTCCGGATTTACCGTCCCACTCACGGTCGCCGCCGAGGTGGTGACACCGCTTGCCGCACCGGTCACCGGCGTGCCCGGCTGGTATGAGCCGGCGAACAACCCGCGCGGGTTAGTCCCGTTGGTGAACAGGAAGAACGGCGTTCCGACCGCTCCGCCCTGACACGCCGCTCCGTCGGCGTTGAACGGATTAGCGGTGCACGACGACGAGATCGGCTCGCGCACGTCGGCCTGGGCGGTCGGCGTCAGCGGGATGTCGCTCTCGTCGAGCACGAACGTCGGATTGGCCGCGCCCACGAAGTGGCCGACGAACCCGACCGTGCCCGCGCTCGTCGCCTCGCGCCAGGTCACGTACGGCGTGTTGCCCGAGAACGTGATATCCGCACGGGTCGAGTCGACGCCTCCAGTAGAGATCGGCTGTCCGCCGTTGACGATCTGGAAATGCGGCGCCGGCGTGGCCACGAACCGTGACACGAACACCTGATGCACCCCGCCGACGGTCTCGTCCCACGTCACCCACGGAGCGGTCGGGTTGGCCGGGTTCATCGTGCCTGCCGCGACCTGTGGGTCCTCGGCGTCCGCCGCTGGATTGTTGTTCAGCGAGCACGCCTGCTCGGCGGTCAGGGTGGCGGCGCAGTGGTGGCGCCGTTGAGGATCCCGTTCCCGTTCACGGCATTGCCGATCGACGTGCCAGTGGAAACCACCGAGCCCGCCGGCATCAGCCTCGGCCTTGGCGGCGAACACCATCTCGTTGCTGGCGAGGCCCGGGGTGCCGGTTCCGGTCTCGTACCAGACGACCCACGGCACTGAATCGTTCGCGCCCGGTGAACGCGATGTCCGGCTCGATCCCGTCGCGGTTGACGTCGACGTTCAGGCTCGGATCGGCATTGCTCTGACCGGCGCGCGCGAGACCCACGTCCTGGAAGCAGAAGCCGCCGATCGCGGGGACGTGGCCCGTTGCGTCGGGCTGACCCTTGGGAGTTGCCGTGTCGCAGTTCGCCATTCCCGGCCCTTCGGGCTTGTCGACGAAGATCTGGTCCTTGCCGTTGCTGTTCGACGTCTCCTGCCACGTGATCCAGGGACCCGGCTTGGTCGGATCGGCGGTCGACCCGCCGGCCACCGACGGGTTCTCGGCGTCCTGGTTGGTGTGGATGTTCAGCGACGGAACGTCCGTTCCGGTGCCGTCGTTGCCCCGGCCCTGACCGCCGAAGATCCACTTGCCCTGGTTCGCGTCGCCGGTGTTGTCGAAGCGACTGGCGAACACGTTGTTGTTGTCAAAGCCGGTGCCGGACGTGTTCTCGTACCACGTCGCCCACGGCACGGTCCGGCCCGCGCCGGCGAAGTCGATCGACGGCGCCTCGCCATCCTGGCCTTGATCGAAATTCAGCGATCCCGTGAAGTCCGGGATCGCGCTCGAGCGGCCGCCGACGGTGCCGTTGCCGCGCGTGGTCCAGGCGCCGTTCGCGAACGAGCGAACGAACACCTGGTCGGCGGATCCGGGCGGTTCCTGCTGGCGGAAGATCGCCCAAGGCACGGCCGGCTTGCCGGCGGTGAGGGCGCCGCCCACGAGGTCGGCGTTCGTCGGATCCTCTCCGCTCACGCTGAGTGCGCTGTTGATCCCCGCCGCGGGATCGTCATTTACCTGGCTGCCTGGCGGCAGCGCTTGAAACGCTGCCGCTGAGCCGGCGGTCGCGAGCGCGACCACGGTCGCCGCGAGCGCGACTCGCGCTCGCCGGGACTGCCCCCGTTGACTCCCCATCTTGTCTCCTTCGGTTCGAGGTTGGTTCTCGGACCGGTTACGGGGGAACGCGGCAAACGGTTCGCGGTACTTTCGTTCTCGCCGCGGGCGGTCGCAGTCGCACCCCGCCCCACCCTGCATAACTCGCCACCGCCACCTCTGCCACAACGCTTTGGCGAAATAAGCGCCCGGGGGGCGCTTATGTTGCCGGCGCGGCCGGCGGGCGAGGGGTTTGGCGAGTTGCGCACCGCGCGCCGGGGGGGGCGTCGGCTCGGACGGGCGGCGTCAGTTCACGGGGTGCGCGACGCCGACGAGCACGCGCCGGCCAGACGAGACCGGGTTGCCGTTGGCGAGCTGTTCGGTGACGCTGAAGCTTCGGAACTGCGTGACCGGAGCCCCCGACCACAGGATCACGTGCTCCGCGTCGTTGAACGTCCCGACCGGCACCAGGATGCCGGCCGCGTTCTTCAGCCACGCCTGGTAGTAGCGGCCGTTCGCGAGGTGCGGCAGGCCGGTCGCCGACAGCTGGATCTCCCACCCCGAGGTCATCTTGGTGAGCGTCCCCGAACCGTGCGCGCCAGGGGCGAGCGAGGTCCCCGAAACGACCATCGCGTACTGGAGCGGTGACGATGAGCTGCCGCCGACCGCGATCACGATCGCGACGACGATCGCGGCGGCCGCCGTCGCAAACCCGCCGAGCACGAGCCCCGGGCGTCGGAAGGGCCAGCGGAACCCGCGCCGGCGTGGCGCCTGCGGCGGCCGGCCTGCGGCGTGGCCGGCGCCACCGGCGCACTCTCGACCGGCCGCGTGCGGCGCGCCTCGTCGGCGATCGCGCTCACGATCCGGTCCTCGAGCGCGGCGTCGGGCTCCTCCCAGGTGGCGGGCGCCTCCAGCAGCTCGCGCAGCTCGTCGAGCTCGGCCCGCTCCTGCGGGGTGAGCGAGTCCACAGGCTCACCCGACAAGTACAGAATCCGGTCGTCGTCGCTGGTGCTCACTTCCGTGCCTTTCTCGTTTGCATACGGTAGAGGACCCCGATTCGGTTCATTCGCGCAGGTGTCCGAGCATCGCGGCCAGCCGCTTGTGGGCCCTGAACGACCGTGACTTGACCGTCCCGACCGGCATCCCGAGCCGCTCCGCGATCTGCGCGTGGGTGAATCCCTCGAGGTGCTGGAGGCGGACGATCTCCTGCTCCTCTTGGGGCAACTGGGCCATCGCGTCGCGGACCTCCCACACGTCGTAGATCGCATCCGCCGAGCGCGGACTGGAGATCAGCGCCGGGTCGCCGGGCGGCGCCGACTCGAGCGGGTCGGTGGCCCGGACCGCCTCGCGACGGTAGAGGTCGATCGCGACCCGGCGCGCGATCGCCGCGAGCCAGGGACCGAGCTCGCGCTCCTCGTCGAACGTCTGCGCCGCCCGCCACGCCTTGAGGAACGTCTGCTGGGTCGCCTCCTCGGCCAGCCCGCGGTCGCCGAGCACCTTGTGCGCGACCGCGTACACGAGCCGCCCGTGAGAGCGGTAGACGGACCGCACGGCGTCCGGATCGCCCTGGCGAAAGCGTGCACGGAGATCCCGGTCCTGCACCAGGCGGACGCTACCAGCGCCCAGCGGCGAGACGATTAGGAGTCGATGAGCACGAGCAACTCAGGTTGACAATTCGGGCCATTGTCAACTACGGTTGACAGGCGATGTTCGCCGCCCCACCGACGCTCCCCGAAGACGCCGCCGATGCGCTCGCCGCGGTTGGCGCGCTCCGGCGCCTGGCCGACCGCGTCGAGGACGCGGCCGTCGAACGCGCGGTGCTCGACGGCTGGGCGTGGTCGGAGGTGGCCGAGGCACTCGGAGTCACGCGTCAGGCGGTCCACAAGAAGCACGCACGCCGCCTCCACGCGGCCGGCATCTGGAAAGGAGGGCGCTGATGGCGTTCGAGCGGTTCACCCGGGACGCGCGCGCCGCGGTGCTCAGCGCGCGAGAACAGGCGCGCACGCTCGGCCGCCACGACGTGGAGGCGGAGCACCTGCTGCTGGCGCTCGCCGGCCGCCCCGAGTTTCAAGCGCTCGGTCTCGACCGCGATCGGCTCGCGGATGCCCTCGCCGCCGAGGAGGAGCGGAGCCTTGCCTCGGTCGGTCTCGCCGGCGCCGAACTCGAGCCGTTGGTCGCCGCACGGGCGCCGCGCAAACTCCAGTTCGCGACCTCGGCCAAGCTATCCCTCCAGCGCGCGATGAAGGTCGCGGCCACGCGTGGCGACCGGCGCCTGACCGCCGGGCACGTCCTGCTGGGCGTGCTCGCCGCCGAGCGCGGCCGCGTGCCGCGCGCGTTGGCGATCGCCGAGATCGACGTCGAACAGTTGCGCGCGCAGATCTAAGGCCCGACGTCCTACGCCGGCACCGGACCGAGCGCCCGCCACGCGCGAGCGATGCTGCCGTACCGACGCCTGAGCGTGCTCGCCGTCGGTCCGTGCCAGTCGGGCACCCGCAGATCGCCGGCCGTGGGCGGACGACCGGTGCGCGTCCAGTAGGCCGCGAGCGCCGCACGGATCGCGTCGTCGTTCCAGCGCCGGAAGCGGACGCCGACGCCGGCGTCGACGAGCGCCGCGTTCCACGGATCGGCGCGATCGCGGTAGACGTCGCAGACGACCGCCGCGCTTGGCCAGCGGGGACTCTCGGCCTCCCACCGACCAGGTCGCGAGCGCGACGGCGTCCATTCGTGATAGGTCGGTGGACGACCGTGCTCCTCGGTCCATGCACGGATCCCGTCGCGCACGGACTCAAGCGTCCAGGCGCTCTGAACGGTCGGCACGTGGGCAGTGCACGCGATGCAGCGCGCGGCCAGCGGGCTCGGGATCGGCCCGCCGCACTCCGGGCAGTTCCGCGCGCGTAGATAGTTGTGAACGCTTGATACCGACACCCCGAGCTGATCGGCGATCGCGCGGATCGTTTGCCCGGCGGCGGCCAGGCGCCACGCGGCCTCGACGCGGTCTGCGACCGACTCTTCGAAGCTCAGCGAGCGGTGCGACAGTCCGGCGGCGTGAAGCGCCTTGCTCCACGACCCGAAGTGAGCGGCGACGCACGAACTGCTCGGCCATCGGGGATGCTCGCTCATCCACTTCCGCTGAGTGGATGACGCGGACTCGGGCCGCTCCCCGGACCAGTCCTGACGCCGGGGCACACGCCCGGTCTCTGCGACCCACGTACGCAGGGCCTCAAGGATCGAGCCGCGGTCCCAGCGGTGGGGCCGGCCAGGATGCCGCATCGGCACGTAGCCGGCCGGCGGCGGGGCGACCGCCGCCCGGCCCGCCGCAGACGTGCGGGCCGGACGAACGGTTGCCATCGGTTCGCGGGTCGGGCTCAGAGCGCCGTGACGACGGACTTCGTCTCGAGGTAGTTGTTGAGGACCGCGTGACCCATCTCGCGACCCCAACCGGACTGCTTGTAGCCGCCAAACGGCATCGCGGCGTCGAACACGTGGTAGGTGTTGATCCACACGGTCCCGGCGCGCAGCCGCTTGGCGGTGCGGTGAGCCTTCGAGATGTCGCGGGTGAAGACGCCCGCGGCGAGTCCGTAGTCGGTGTCGTTGGCGGGCGCGACGATCTCGTCGGGAGAGTCGAACGGGATCGCGCATACGACCGGTCCGAAGATCTCCTCGCGCTCCACTTTCATATCGGGCGAGGTGTTCGTCAGCACGGTCGGCTGCACGAAGTAACCGCGATCCCCGAAGCGATCGCCGCCGACGGTGGCCTGGGCGCCGGAATCCTTCCCTGACTGCAGGTAGCCGAGCACCTTCTCGAACTGCTCGTCGGAGATAAGCGGACCCATCTGGGAGTCCGGTTCGGTCCCAGGCGCGACCTTGATCGACTTGGCGGCGTCCGAGACGCCGGAGACGACGTCATCGAAGACCTGCTTCTGCACGTACAGCCGCGATCCCGCGTTGCAGCATTGGCCGTGGTTGAAGAAGATCGCGTTCGCTGCGCCCGGGATCGCCGCCTCGAGGTCGGCGTCCGCGTACACGACGTTCGGCGACTTGCCGCCGAGCTCGAGCGAGACCTTCTTCAGGTTGCCGGCAGCGGCCTTGACGATCAGCTTGCCGACCTCGGTCGAGCCTGTGAACGCGACCTTGTCGACGTCGTCGTGGGCCGCCAGCGCGGCGCCGGCATCACCGAAGCCGGTGACGATGTTGACGACGCCCGCGGGGAGCCCAGCATCCAGCAGCAGCTCCCCGAGCCGGAGCGCGGACAGCGGCGTCTGCTCGGCGGGCTTCAGCACGACGGTGCATGCGCACGCCAGAACCGGTCCGAGCTTCCACGCGGCCATCAGCAGCGGGAAGTTCCACGGGATGATCTGCCCGACCACGCCGACCGGCTCGCGAAGGGTGTAGGCGAGGTACTCGCCGGGCGCCGGTAGCGCCGAGATCGGAACGGTCGTGCCCTCGATCTTCGTCGGCCAGCCCGCCATGTAGCGGAACAGGTCCGCCGCCAGCGCGACGTCGGCGGCACGCGCGATCGCGAACGGCTTCCCGTTGTCGAGCGTCTCGAGCATCGCGAGCTCGTCGCCGTGCTCCTCGATCAGATCGGCGATCTTCCAGATCAAGCGGCCGCGATCGGACGCGTTCATCCGCCGCCACGGCGAATCATCGTCGAACGCCCGCCGCGCGGCGCGCACCGCGCGGTCGATGTCCTCAGCCTCGCCCATCGCGATCTCGGCGAGCGTCTCCTCGGTCGCGGGGTTGATCGTCGGAAAAGTCTTGCCCGAGGCGGCCTCGACCCAATCGCCATCGATCAGGAGCTTGTGCGCGGACTGTACGAAGCTGTCCGCTTGCTGCTCGCTGGTTACGGCAACTGCCATCACCATCTCCTCTCTGCGCGCGAGCCAACCTCGCGCACCACGCGGGTCAACGCGCACGGTAGTCCATTCGTGACTACCGAGCAACCCGAATTCACGGCGGTGACTAAAGAAGGCCCCCGCCCACCCCCCGCGTTAGCTTTGGGACCACGATGCCGCGGGCGCGCGATGAACTCTTAGCCGGGGAGTGGGCCGTGCTCGCGCTGCTCGGCGAGGAGCCCGCCCACGGGTTCGCTCTCGCCCGCGCGATGGCGCCGGACGGCGAAGTCGGCCAGGTGTGGGCGATGCGCCGCCCGCTGGTCTACCGCGCGCTCGAGACGCTGGAGCAGCGGGACCTGATCAGGCCGGCGGGCACGGTGCCGAGCCGCTCGGGCCCGCAACGCACGATCCTCAAGGTCACGCCCGCCGGGGCGCAGGCAGTCGCCGACTGGCTGGACGAGCCGGTGAGCCACGTCCGGGACGCCCGTTCGCTGTTGATGCTGAAGCTCCTGTTCATCAACCGGCGCGAGGATGACGCAACGGCGTTGCTGCGCGCGCAACGGGAGCAGTTCTCAGCGCAGGCCGATCGTCTGGCGGCCGCCGTGGAGGAGAGCGAGGGGTTCGACCGCGCGCTCCTCCTTTGGCGCTTTCACAGCACGACGGCCGCGATCGAGTTCACCGAGACCATGCTCGCCGACCGAACTGCGGCACGGCCTGGCCCACGACGAGGTCGACCAGGTCGGACACGTACCGACCGCCCTTGACGTCGCCATCGGTCACGAGGCGGGGCTGGGCGAGCGGCTGACCGTCCTCGTTCAGCGACACGAGCAGCGGCCGCCCGCCCACGAAGGACTCGGCGGGCGTCACGGTCGCGACGTAGGCGTCGGAGCCCACTCCGGCGACCCAGGTGCCCAGAACGAACCCCAGATGCGCCGCCCGCAGGACGTCGGCCAGCGTCGGCCCGACCTCGGTGTGGGTCTGGCTGGCCGTGCCGGCGAGGAAGCTGACGGTCAGCGTCCGCTCGGGCAGCGCCGCCAACTGGGCTGCGGTCAGCGTCCGCGTGAACGGGCCATCCTCGATCGTCACGCCGCCGGCCGGCGGCGTCGTCGGTGTAGGACTCTGCACGCCGACCGTGATCCGGTCAACGTCGAACACCGTGCGGGCCCCGTTGACGTCCTGGGGCACCACGAGCTCGGGCGCTTGCAACGGGTGCCCGTTCTCGGTGAAGGCGAGGTACGCGGGATGGTCACCGAAGCTCGGATCGAGCTCGCCGAGCGCGAACGCGACCGGGCTCTGCCACGGACCCGAGACGGTCGCGGTCACGCGGAGCAACGCGTTCTTGGCGCTCGGGAGCGTCGGCCCGGTGAAGTTGACGAGGTCCTCGAGCGACACGCCCTGGCCGGTCTCCGTGCGGGCCCCCCACCAAGTGCGACGAGTGATCGAGAACGTTGTATGCGTAAGCGGAAGCGCCTCGAGCTGGCTCAGCGAGTAGGTCGCGGGCGTCGCGACCGCGCCGCCGATGCTGACAGTCGACTGATGCTGCTGCTGGAAGGCCGCGGCCCCGCCTGCGCTCAGCGCGAGGAACGTCGCCGCCATCACGATCATGAGCAAACACCTGCGCATCACCTAAGCACCCCCGGTGTCGTTGGTCGAACGCGGCAGCACACCGCTGCCTAGGTACATCCTATGCAGATGTGCCGCGCCCGGTCCGAAAAGATCAGACCGTGGAGCCGCGCTCGATCATCACCGACGTCGCCTTGACGACCGCGGTCGCGTTCACGCCCGCGACGAGCCCGAGTTCTTCGACCGAGTCGCGCGTGATCGCGGCGGTGACGAGAAACGGACCGGCCTCGAGTTCGACCAGCGCCATCACACCGTCGCACTCGACCGAGCGGACCACGCCGGTGAACCGGTTGCGGGCCGAACGCTCGGTGCCGGTGCGGTGGCGGGTGGGACGCGTCGTCAGACGCTGGACCTCGGCGGCCGGCACGAGGCGGCGATTGCGAGCGTCGCGGGTTGTCTTGATGCGGCCCTTCCGGTCCCAGCGCCGCAGCGTGTCGACGCTTACCCCGAGCGCCGCCGCGGCCTCGCCGAGCGAAAGGTCTTCGGGCATCTGAGCACAGACGGTACAGGGCGCCGTGACCGCGCGCGGGTCAGGCGACCGTGGCTCCCGGGGTACCGCACGATCGCATGCCGTAGGCGCTGGCGAGAGCAGCCACGGGGCTCGCCCGAAGCGTGGCCTCGACGCTCGCGATCGTGTCGCTGTCGCCACTCCGCGCCGCTGCCTCGAACGCGCGATACGCGGTGACCACCTGGCCCAGCGCCGCAAAATACTGCGACAGCATTAGGCGATCGCGCGTAGTGCCGGGAGGACGCTTGAGCGCTCGGAGCTGGTCGGCTTCCGATTGCACGAGCGGCACCAACCGGCCCAGATAGGCGGCCATCGCACCCGGCTGCGCGGTCGATGCCGGCGGGGCGACCGCGCGCGTCTGACGTAGGGTATTCGTGCAAATCGCGTTCGCCTGGGCGATGAAATCGCTCTTCGAATACCCGCCGCCGCCACACCCCGTGAGTAGTGCGGTGAGCAATATCGCGAGCGCCGGCCGACGACCGACGCGAGGCTTCTGTAGACCCCACACGAAGCCAGAGCCTAACGCGCGCCCAATCACTCGCCTCACGTGTGCATATGCAATGCCTATATGCTCACGCCATGCACAAAACTTCCATTTCCCTTCGTCATCTCGCACGGCCGGGTGCGTTCGATGGCCACGCCGGCGCCAGACGCCGGCTGCTTGCCGTCCCCCTGGTCGGTCTTCTGACCGCCGCCGCCCTGCTCATCGCCCCGGCGCTGGCCAGTGCGGATACGTCGTCGACGCTCACGGTCGTCGGCACCAGCGACGTCAGCGACTCAGGCCTGGTCCCGAACCTGATCCAGCCGATGTTCAACAAGGCGTACCCACAGTTCACGTTCAAGTACGTGGGCTCGGCGACCGGGCACGGCGATCCAGAACGCCGAGAACGGAACCGGAGGCCCGAGCGCACTGATCGTGCACGCCGCCTCGCTCGAGAACCAGTTCGTCGCGAACGGGTTCTCGAACAACAACCAATACGGAAACGCGATCTTCACCAACGACTTCGTGCTCGCCGGCCCGACCGGCGATCCCGCGGGCGTGGCAGCGAACGGCGCGAATAACGTCGCGCAGGCCTTCGCCGACGTCGCGGCGGCCGGTGCAAACGGCAAAGCCACGTTCTTTACCCGCGGCGGCGGCGCCACCGCGTCCGGGACGACCGTCGAGGAGCACGAGATCTGGGCGCTCGTCAACAGCTCAGGTCTGCAACCGGCGAGCCTGACCTTGTGCACCGTCAGCGCAGCGGACGGCGGTGGCATGTCGCCGATCAGCGCGAGCGCCGGCGTCGCCAACGGCGGCCCGTGCCCGGACAGCGGAACGATCCTCGGCACACACGCCCCGAACTGGTACGTCGTAAACGCGGGCGTCAATCAAGCCGCAAACGTGATCGACGCGGACGGGTGCACGACGGGAAGCGGACCCAACACCTGCTACGTCCTGACCGACCGCGGCACGTACGACTACCTCTCCTCGGGGACGGATCCAGCCGGAACGGTCCCGGCGCTGAAGATCGTCACCCGCGGGCCGCAGAGCGCAACGGCACCCGGCGGCGTCAACGCGCTCGTCAATTACTTCCACGTGTACATCATCAACCCCAACAAGCCGGGCGAGACAGTAAACCTGACCGCGGCGCAGGACTTCGTCAGCTTCCTCACCTCGCCGGCATTCCAGTCGCAGTTGAAGACATACCTGCCGACGGCCGATCCGGCGGGCCCGCCGTTCGTGGCGGACGCGTCGCCGAACCTGACCCAGTCCGGCCTGTCGAAGAACTACACCGCCAAGAAGCCGCTGACCGTGAAGGGAACGCTGGTCAACGCGGAGACGGGTTACCCGGCGCTGGCCGGGCAGTCCGTGTTCGTAGACCAGATCGTCGCCGGGCAGCCTCTGCCGGTCGCCAGCGGCAAGACCAACTCAACGGGCGCTTACAGCATCAAGTTCACGCCGACCTCGAGCGGCTCGTACGAGGTGTCGACCGGTCAGATCTCTGTGATCGAGAACTCGAGCCTCAGCCCTGTCTACGGTGACATCCTGTCGCCGGCCTCGACGACGCCGGTAAACGTCAGCGTGCACGCCGCGACGTCCAACCTTCGGGTGGAGTCGCAGGGCGGCAAGGCGCTCGTGCTCGGCACCGTCGGTCCCGGTACCGGACACGTGAAGGGAACCGTGACCGTGCTCGCCCGCGCCGTGGGCAAGGGAGGCGCGTTCAAGAAGGTCGCGACCGAACGCCTGGCCTCGAACCAGGGCAACTTCGCGATCTTGGCGCCGCTCGCTCCGGGCAACTGGAACGTGAAGGTGAAGTTCTCCGATAGCGGACAGGTGGTGGCCGCGACCTCGCGAACGGCCAAGGTCACGATCGGCCCCAAGCCGACCTCGGGCATCGCCATCAGCTCGTTCAAGCCGAACAGCAAAGGGTTCACGCTCGTCGCGAAGGCGACTCCGTCCGGAGAGTCGGGCGCGAAGGTCGAGCTGCTCAGGATCAACACGGCGGCGGGCGCGCCGGCTCGGTTCACCGTGTTCGGTACCGCGCAGCTCGCCACCGGGAAGAACAAGGTGACGTTCCACGCCAAGCTCAGGTTGCCCGCCCGCTGGGTGCTGCAACTCGAGTACGTCCGCCCGGGCGAGGCACCTAGCTTCTCGGGCTTGAAAATGGTCACAATCCGTTAGGTCCGTGACGCACCGAAGCATCCCTTCGGGCGAATATCGACGGCCGGCCGACCGCCGCCCCGGGCTCATCCCGGGGCGGCGGTTCGCATTGATGCTCGCGTGCGGGGTCGCGGCGCTGGGAGCCCCGGCTGCGGTCGCCACGGCGGACCCGAGCTCGGACGAGGTCGTGTCCGCGACCGTGTACTCGGCCAGCGGAACCATGCAGAATGACTCGGTCTCGCTGGCGCAGCTCGAGTCGAATCCGCAGTGCACGCCGTACTCGGGGACCGACATGAATGAGCTCGGTCGCAACGGTTTCGTAGACGTGCAGTTTGCGCCGAACGCTACCTGGGCGCTCTCGACCGTCCTCGGCTGCCTGTCCAGTCCCGTTCCGGTGAGTGCGGTGCACGGAATCACCGTGATCAACAGTCAGGGATCTCCCGAGGATGGACCCGGCTCGATGCTCAAGCCGGAGGACCTGCTCGCCCAGGGCTCGACGGACTTCAACAATCCTCAAGAAGCTCCCGTGGTTCAGGCGCTGGGGTCGTCGAACCAATACGACCGGCCGTGGCGCGGAAACGGCCAGGGCCAGCCGGACTACGACTACCTCGACGAGGTACAGGGGACAAACAACGGTCAACCGGTGCCGATCGCGATCGAGGTGTTCGAGGGCCAGGTGCTCACCGTCACGGTGTCCGCGTCGGGGACGACGGTGCCGGCCGGAGGGAGCGTCACCTTCAACGCGACGGTCACCGGCGAGGGCGACAGCGCACTCTCCTATAGCTGGAACTTCGGCGGTGGCGCCCCGAACTCGGCCGTCGTCAGTCCGCAGGTGACTTTCGGCGCCGCGGGGCAGTACGACGTCACCGTTCAGGTCACCGACAGCGCCGGCGACGGTGGCGGCGCCGAGATCCCGATCACCGTCGGTCCGCCGTCTCCCACCACCACCGGCAGTCACCCGCAAACCGGGTCGGGGACGTCGAGAAAGTCCCATAACCCGAGCGGTCCGCGGAAGAGCAAGGGAACCCACGCCGGGGGAAAGCCGGGCAAGTCAAGCACGGGCAAGTCCACGACGGCGGGCACGGGCAACAACTCGAGCGGCGGCACGAACACGGCCACTACGACCTCGACCACATCGACGTCGACGACGTCCTCGACGACGCCCAGCTCGACGACCGACACCTCGGCCCACACGACTACGCCGAAGGCCAGGCCCCGTCATGCGAGCGCACCGGCTTCGCGCCCGGCCCCGCGCCCGCCGGCGTCGGGACCGCTCGTCTCGGGGTTACTGGTCAGCGACGTGACGCCGCTGGCGCCGGGCGCGAGCCCGCTCGTCCGCGTCGTGCCCGCGGCGGTCGCGACGGCTCCGCCGGCGCGGCAGGCGATCCGCGCGTCGCTGCTGCCGGCCTTCGCCGCCGGCTTCGCGGTCCTCTTACTGCTGGGGCTCGGAGCCGGGCGCGAGCTGCGCGGGCGCCGTCGCGGTCCGACGCTCCGCGTCGACAGCTGAGATCCTGGGTCTCATCACCGCTTTGCCCGTGATCTTCGCTCTCAGCACGAACGGCATCGACCAGGCGATCTTCCACGTCGCGAACGCGCTGGAGGTGCCGGTGCTGATCCTCGCGCTGGCCGCCCTCGCGCTCGTGATCTACGAGTTCGGCAGCTACCTGGTCGAGCTCGCGAGCCGCCGGCGCCGGCAGTTCTCGACGCTTCAGGCTGCGGCGGAGCAGGCCCACGACGCGTTACTGGCGGGTGACCGTCCGGCGGCGGTGGCCGCCGTGCGCGGTGTCCCGCGGAGCGCCGCGATGACGGCAACGCTCGATTTCATCCTCGAACAAGCGGGAAAGCCCGGGAGCGAGCATCAGATCAATAAGGCGCTCGCCGACTTCGACTTCGACGCCCAGCGACGCCTGGCGCGGACGCGATTGCTCGTGCGCGCCGGGCCTGCGCTCGGCCTGATGGGAACCCTGATCCCACTCTCGCCCGCGCTCACCGGCCTCGCCGCCGGCAACACCGGCCAGCTCAGCCACGACCTGCGCGTCGCGTTCAGCGTCACCGTGGTGGGTCTGCTGATCGGCGCGGTCGCGTTCGGGCTGTCCCTGTCACGCGACCGTATGTACAGCCAGGATCTGTCAGACCTCCAGTACCTCGCGGCGGTCATCACCGATCCACGTTCCACAGGAGGCGCAACATCATCTCCGTCACCCCCCACGCCCGAAACCGCGAGGACCGCGCCGGCGACCCACTCGACGGGTTAGTGAACCTGTTCGATCTCGGGATCGTGCTGTCGGTCGCGTTCCTGCTCGCGGCGCTGTCATCGCTTCACCTCGGCGCGGCGATCACCAGTCGCGGGCTGCGGGCCAGCTCCGCTCAGACCATCTACATCCAGCCCGGGCAGACGGTGGCGCCGCTGCCCAAGCCCGGCGCGCGCACGATCGGCCACGGCACCGAGGCCGGAGTCGTCTATCGGCTCACCGACGGACAGCTCGTGTACGTGCAGAAGGCACCGCCGGCGAGCGCCCCCTGAATGGGATACGTGTGGGATCAGCTTCGGGGCGCGATCCCTTTGATCGCGCACGGCAACCCCTACATCATGGGGCTGCTGTGGGTGACGCTCCGGGTCGCGTTCGTGTCCACGGCAGCCGCTCTGATCGTCGGCCTCCCGATCGGACTGGCCCTCGGACTCGGCCGCTTCCGCGGCCGGCGCGCGCTTCAGCTCCTCGCCAACGCGAGCCTCGCGCTGCCGTCCGTCGTCGTCGGGATTGGGGTGCTGCTGCTCCTCATCCCGCAAGGCGCGTTCGGCTCGCTCCGCATCGAGTTCACTCTCAGGGCCGTTTACATCGCCCAGGCCATACTGGCCCTTCCGTTCATCGTCGCGCTAACGCCCGCGGCGATCCAGGGCCTTCCACCCGGCCTCCTCGACCAGGCGCGGGCGCTCGGTGCCGGCCGCCTCCAGCTCGGGGTGTTCGCGCTCAGAGAAGCGAAGATCGGCGTGATCGCGGCGGTGATCGCGGCGCTCGGCGCCACCATCGCCGAGGTCGGGGCGGTCGTCATCGTCGGCGGCAACATCCAGGCGCACGACGAGACGCTCGCAAGCGCTCTGCTCGAGCAGTTCAACTACACGGCTCACGACCCGTACGCGACCGCGATCGCGCTCGTGCTGCTGGCGGTGATCCTCGTCCTGATCGGGGCGCTCACCGTGATCCAGCAGCGCACCGGCGCGGTCCAGTTCCGCTTCCGGACGGCCTGACTTGTCGCTGATCTGGGACGAGATCCGCCGGGCCGTGCCGATGATCCTGCACGGCAACCCGACGCTGTTCAGCATCATCGGCTTCACGCTCCAGGTCGCGCTGGTCGCCACCGCGGCCGCCACCGTGATCGGCTTGCCGATCGGGCTCGCGATCGGGCTCGGCCGGTTCCGCGGCCGGCAGGCACTGCGGGTGCTCGCCAACGTAAGCCTCGCGATTCCGCCTGTGCTCGTCGGGACGTTCTTGTTCGTGCTGTTCAGCCCCCAGGCCCTGCTCGGCTCCCTCCACCTGATCTACACACGGCGCGTCGTGTTCGTCGCGCAGACGATCCTCGCGCTCCCGTTCGTCGTCGCCCTCACCGCGGCCGCGGTGCAGGGACTCCCGCCCGGGCTCCTGGCTCAGGCGCGGCTGCTCGGCGCCGGCCGACGCCAACTGTGGACGCTCGCGCTTCGCGAGGCGCGGATCGGGGTGATGGCGGCCGTGATCGCGGCGCTCGGCACGACGCTGTCAGAGGTCGCCGCCGTCGTGATCCTCGGCGGCAACATCTACGGCTACAACCAGACGCTCGCGAGCGCGACCCTGTACGAGGTCGACGGCGGCTATTACGCCGACGCGGTGGCGATCGCGATCGTCCTGATCGTCCTGATCCTGATCCTGATGTGCGGGCTGGCCCTGCTCCAGCACCAGGGCAACGGCATCCGCATGCGCTTCCGGTCGGCGACGTGAGCGGCGAAGATGCTGCCGGGCCGGTGCTGCTCCGCTGCGAGCACCTGACCGTACGACGCGGCAAGCGCGATGTCGTCAGCGACGTGAGCGCCGAACTCCGCGCCGGCGAGATCGTGGCGCTGCTCGGGCCCAACGGCGCCGGCAAGAGCACGCTGCTCGACGCGCTCGCCGGGGCGCTCCCCGCCGCCGAGGGCCGGATCGAGCGCGCCGGCCGAGTCGGGATCGCGCTCCAGTCGCCCGACCTGGCGCGCCGGACGGTGTTCGCGAACGTGACGCTCGCGCTCGCCTGGTGGGGCGTCCCGCGACCCGAGCGGGCCGAGCGCGCCCGCGAAGCGCTCCGCGCGATCGGCGCCGAGCACCTCGCCCGCCGCCGCGCCGCGACCCTGTCCGGAGGCGAGCGCCGCCGGGTCCACCTCGCCCGGGCGATCGCGGTGGCGCCCGACGTGCTGATGCTCGACGAGCCGTTCGCCGGCCTCGACGCCGAGGTGCGCGCGAACCTGCTCGAGGACGCGCTGTCCGCGCTGCGCTCGGCCGACCGCGCGACGCTCGTCGTGGTTCACGACCGGGCCGAGGCGTGGGCGCTCGCCGACCGCCTGCTGATCCTGATCGACGGCCGGCTGGTCGCCGCGGGTCCTCCTCGAGCGTTGCTGGAGCAGCCCCCGAGCACCGTGGTGGCGCGCTTCCTCGGCTTCGACGGCAGCCTCGAGGACGGTGATGAGCTGCTGCTGACCCGGCCGGCTCACGTCGCCCTTGACCCGGCCGGCCCGCTCGACGCGCGCGTCACTCGCGCGACCCCGCTCGAGGACGGCGTCCGGCTCGAGCTCGAGCTCGACCACGGGCGGCTGTACGCGGTCTCCCCGCTCCCCTCCCCGCGTCCCGGGGACAGCGTCCGCGTCCGCGTCGACGGTGGCGCACGCTTCCCGCTCAGGGAGACCGGCGCACCGCTCGAGACTCCGACGTCCTGACGGATCAGAGTCGGCCGTCGCGAAGCATCACAGCCGTGATCGCCAGGACGACGAGCGTCACCGCCGTGAGAATCGTGAGCGCCGCTGCATCCGCGTGCAGCGTGGCCGCGAGCACGGCGCAGGTGATCAGGCCGGCGACCACGCGTGAGCCGTAGCCGAGCAGGCGATCCGGTCCGCTTCCCATACCCGAGCAACGGCGCGCGGACAGAAGAATTGCCGCCGGCAGCGTCCGAACCGAGCGCCGGCCCCGAGCGGGGATCGATGTCGATGGTGCGGTTATCCCTACCCCGCAGACGCCAGGTTGCTCCATAGCCGTGACGGGCCGGCGAGTCCAAGCTGGACCTATCGCTCGATGCCCTTCTGAGGGAGACCCGAAAGGTAGAAATGTCCGTCCTCCGTCCTCATAAGAACATCGCCGCCCGCATGGGGCGATGGAGCGCGAGCCATCGCAAGCTCGCGATATTCGGATGGCTGGCGTTCGTCTTGTCCGCGATCGTGGTCGGCACGGCCATGGGTCAGAAGACGATCGACCAGCAGAACAACGACGTCGGCCAGGCGAACCGGGCCGACCACATCCTCAAGCAGGCTGGGTTCACCGAGTCAGGTCCGCTGACCGAGTTCGTCGTGATCCAGAACCACAAGCTCACGATCCACGACCCCGCCTTCCAAGCGGCCGTTCGCGATGTCGTGAGCGCGGTCTCGCCGTACAAAGCGGGGTTCCACAACCTCCGCTCGCCACTCGCCGCCGCCAACCACGATCAGGTCACCCACGACGGCCGCACCGCGCTCGTCGAGTTCGATATGAACGGGACGCTGAAGTCGGCCGAGAACCGGATCGACCCGGTGACCAGCGCCGTCGCGTCGGTGGGGAAGTCACACCCGCGGTTCTACGTCGGCGAGGCCGGCGCCGCCAGCTCCGACAAGGCGCTGACCGAGATGTTCAACAAGCAACTCGGGCAGGCCGGCACCCGCTCGGTGCCGCTCACGCTGCTGATCCTCGTGCTCGTGTTCGGTTCGTTGCTGGCGGCGTTCGTTCCGCTGATGCTCGCGCTCCAGTCCGTCGTCGCCACGATCGGGCTGGTCGCGATCGTCAGCCACCTCACGCCGATGGACCCGAGCGTGGGCGCGGTCGTGACGCTCGTCGGGCTGGCCGTCGGCGTCGACTACTCGCTGTTCTACCTCCGCCGCGAGCGCGAGGAGCGCGCCGCCGGCCGCGGTGAGCGCGCGGCGCTCCAGGCCGCTGCCGCGACCTCGGGCCGCTCGGTGTTGATCTCGGGCGCGACCGTGATGATCGCGATGGCCGGGATGTTGTTCTCGGGCGACAAGACGTTCGAGTCGTTCTCGATTGCCACGATGATCGTCGTCGCCGTCGCGATGGTCGGCTCGCTCACCGTGCTGCCGGCGGTCCTGTCGAAGCTGGGCGACCGGGTCGAGAAGGGACGGATCCCGCTGCTCGGGCGGCTGCGGCGCCAGTCCGGCGACAGCCGGGTCTGGTCGGCCATCCTTACCCCGGTGCTCCGGCGCCCGGCGGTGGCGGCCATCCTGGCGGCAGCGTTGCTGGCAACGCTCGCGATCCCGACGCTCCAGCTGCACACCGCGCAGTCTGGCCTGTCGTCGCTGCCGCGAAGCGCCCCGACGGTCGAGACGCTCGACCGCATCCAGGCCGCGTTCCCGGGCCAGTCGAGCCCCGCGCTCGTCGCGGTCAAGACCGACACGCGGTCATCGACGTTCAACACCGCGGTGGCCGGCCTGGAGGCACGGGCGGTCGCGAGCCGCGTCGGCTACGGGCCGATCCACGTCGACTCGAACGGCTCGCATACCGCGGCCGAGATCACGATCCCGCTGCCGGGCAGCGGCGTCGACGGGACGTCGACCGACGCGCTGCTGACGCTGCGCAACCAGCTGCTGCCGGCGACGATCGGACGCGTGCCAGGGGCGACGTTCGCGGTGACCGGGCAGACCGCCGGGTCCTACGACTGGAACCAGATGATGAAGAGCTCGATCCCGATCGTGTTCGGGTTCGTGCTCACGTTCGCGTTCCTGCTCCTGCTGGTCTCGTTCCGCTCGATCGTGATCGCGACCAAGGCGGTCGTGCTCAACCTGCTGTCGGTGGCCGCCGGCTACGGCGTGGTCGTCGCGGTGTTCCAGTGGGGCTGGGGCCAGCACCTGCTCGGCTTCAAGTCCTACGGTGGCGTCGGGCCGTGGCTGCCGATGTTCATGTTCGTGCTGCTGTTCGGCCTGTCGATGGATTACCACGTGTTCATCCTCAGCCGCATCCGCGAGGCGCACGACCGCGGAATGAGCACCGAGGATGCGGTCGCTCACGGGATCAAGACGACCGCGGGCACGGTCACCAGCGCGGCGATCGTGATGGTCGGAGCGTTCCTGGTGTTCGCGACGCTCCCGATCGTCGAGATGAAGGAGATGGGCGTAGGCCTGGCCGCCGCCGTCCTGATCGACGCGACGATCGTCCGCGGCGTCCTCCTCCCGGCCGTGATGAAGCTGCTCGGCGACCGCAACTGGTACCTGCCGAACTGGCTTCAGTGGCTGCCTCGGTTCGATCACCACGTCGAGCGCGGAGCGGAGCCGGCGCGGGTGCCGCTCGCCGCGTAACCACGTAGTACCCACGTACCCGAGCGGACGGACCGATAGAGACCCGGGCGGCGCTCGTGCCGCCCGGGTTTCTCGGATCTAGCGCGTAGGATCGGGCGATGGACCTGCCGCCGGGACCGCGCGCGCCCGCCATCTGGCAGACGCTCGCGTGGATGACCCGCCCCGGCGCGTTTCTGCGCCGTGTCCACGACCGCTTCGGCGACCCGGCGACGATCCGGACGTACTGGACCGAGGAGCCGATGGTGCTGTTCTCGAGCCCCGACGCGGTCCGCGCGGTGTTCCGGCTCGATCCCGCGATCGCGCCGGCGGGACAGAGCTGGGAGTTCCTGCGCCCGTTCGCGGGACCGCATTCGATCCTGCTGCTCGACGGCGAGGAGCACATCCGCGAGCGCCGGCTGATGCAGGGCCCGTTCCACGGCGAGCGGATGCGCGCGTTCGCGCCGATGATCGGCGAGCTGGCCCGCCGCGAGCTCGCGACGTGGAGCGGGCGGGTGGTCGCGCTCGACCGCATGCGCGACCTGACGCTCGACATCATCCTGCGCGTCGTGTTCGGAGCCCGCGACGACGAGCTCGTTCACATGCGCGACGTGATCGAGGACTCACTCGCGACGGTCCGCTCGTTGCCGTCGGTACTGGCGATGGCGGTTGTCCGCAAGGACCTGGGGCCGCGCAGCCCGTGGGGCCGGTTCCGGATCGCGGTCGAGCGGTTCGACGCCGAGCTGTACGCCTTACTGGCGCGCCGCCGGGCCGAGGCACGCGACGGCCGCGGCGACTCGATGCTCGCGCTGCTGCTCGAGGCGCGCGACGAGCACGGCAACCCACCGAGCGATCAGCACCTGCGCGATCAACTCGTGGCGCTGCTCGTCGGCGGTCACGACAGCTCGGCGGCGTCGCTGGCGTGGGCGTTCGAGCTGCTCGCCCGCCACCCCGCGGTGCAGGCTCGGCTGCGCGAGGCAGAACCGGGCTACGTCGAGGCGGTCGTCAAGGAGGTGCTGCGGGCCCGCCCGCCGTTGACGATCGCGCCCCGCCTGCTGCTCGAGCCGGCGGAGATCGACGGACGGACGGTGCCCGCCGGCGTGCAGGTCGCCGCCTGCCTGTGGCTCGCGTGCCGGCGCGAGGATCTGTGGGAGCGGGCCGGCGAGTTCCGGCCCGAGCGCTGGCTCGCACAGGCCCCGGACCACCCGGCGCCGAACCCGATGTCGTGGATTCCGTTCGGCGGCGGGGTCCGCCGCTGCGCCGGCGCGCCGTTCGCCGAGATGGAGATGCGTGAGGTGCTGCGCGCGGCCGCCGGCCTGACGCTCCGTCCAGCCCGCCCGCAAGCGGAGTGGGCGCGGCGGAGCATGCTCGTCCTGGTTCCGAACCGCGGTGGCGAGGTGGTCGCCGAGCCGGCGTGAGAAGTGCGCGCGCGGTAGCGTGCCCGCATCGTGCCCAGGACACTCGGCAACACCGACCTCGAGGTCACGCCGCTCGGGCTCGGGCTGGCCGCGCTCGGCCGGCCCGGATACATCAACCTCGGTCACGCGGAGGACCTCGCCGGCCATACCGACGTCGCGTCGATGGAGCGCCGCGCGCATGCGGTCCTCGACGCGGCCTACGCGGGTGGGATCCGGTATTTCGACGCGGCGCGCTCGTATGGGCGGGCCGAGGCGTTTCTGGCGAGCTGGCTCGAGCAGCGAGGCTTCGGTCCCGATGACGTCACGGTCGGCTCGAAGTGGGGGTACACGTACACCGCCAACTGGCGCGTCGACGCGGAGGTCAATGAGGTCAAGGACCTGTCGGAGGCGACGCTCGAGCGCCAGCTGACCGAGTCCCAAGAGCTCCTCGGAAACCATCTCCGTCTGTATGAGATCCATTCGGCCACGCTCGATAGTGGCGTGCTCGACGACGCCGCGGTGATGGAGGAGCTCGCGCGACTCCGCGCCAACGGCATGGCGATCGGGTTCACGACATCCGGGCCGCGGCAGAGCGAGACGATCGAGCGCGCGCTGGAGGTCGGCGGGTTCGACGTCGTGCAGTCGACGTGGAACCTGCTGGATCGTTCGGCGGGTCCGGCGCTCGAGACGGCGCACCACGAGGGCCTCGGGGTGATCATCAAGGAGGCGCTCGCGAACGGCAGGCTCACGGCGCGCGGGGACGTGCCCGAGCTGGAGTCGGCCGCGCGGATGACCGGACGCACGGAGGACGCGATCGCGCTCGCCTACGTGCTGGCGCAGCCGTGGGTTGACGTCGTACTGAGTGGCGCCACCACCGTGCCCGAGCTCGAGAGCAACCTGGTCGCGCGGGTCCTCGAGCTTGGCCCCAGCGTGCTCGAGCGGCTCGACGGGATCGGCGAGGACGCGGAGACGTACTGGGAGAAGCGCAGCGCGCTCCCGTGGAACTAAGTGGTCGCTTTCGCACATACGAAAGAGACCACTGACGCACGCGAGCGCTGGCTACACTCCTTGTGAGATCAACTTTCTTTGGAGGAGCCTTCCGTGGACGTCGAAATCTGGTCGGACATCGCCTGCCCCTGGTGCTACATCGGAAAGCGCCGGTTCGAGGCCGCGCTCGCCGAGTTCGAGCATCGCGATGACGTTCGGGTGACGTGGCGGAGCTTCGAGCTCGACCCCTCGGCGCCGCACGAGCGCGAGGGCGACAACGCGACCCGCATCGCCGAGAAGTACGGCATCACCGTCGAGCGCGCCAGGGAGATGGGACGCACGGTGACCGACGCCGCCGCCGGCGAGGGCCTCGACTTCCACCTCGACATCCAGCGCAGCGGCACCACGTTCGACGGTCACCGCGTCATCCACCTCGCGGCCGAGCGCGGACTCCAGGACGCGATGAAGGAGCGCCTGCTCCACGCGTACTTCACCGAGGGCCAGCTGATCTCCGATCACGAGACGCTCGTCCGCCTCGCGGTCGAGGTCGGCCTCGACGAGGACGAGGTGCGCGCGACGCTCGCGGGCGACCGGTTCGCCGCGGACGTCCGCGGCGACGAGCAGCTCGCCGGCCAGTTCGGGATCAGCGCGGTGCCGACGTTCGTCGTCGATCGCGCGATCGGCGCGTCGGGTGCCCACCCGCCCGAGGCGCTTCTGCAGCTGCTCGAGCAGGGGTGGGAGCGCCGCGAGCCGGTGACGGTGATCGCCGGCGGCGAGACCTGCGGCGTCGACGGCGAAGGCTGCTAGCTGTACTGGTTGACCTGGCTGCCGGAGCGAGTCGCGCCCAGGATGTCGGTGGCTGAGTTGGCGTACGCGCCCGCGGCGAGTATCGACGCGAGCGACTGCCCTTGGTTGATCGCGGAAGCGCCGGCCTGCTGATCCTCCCCGCCGGGCGGCTGGGAGCGCAGCGACGCTGTCTGCGCCAAGCGAATCCAGGCCTTGATCACACCGTGCCGGACCTCGACTAGCGGGGCGCGTGATCGAGCAGGCCGCGCTTGCCGGCGGCGTACGCGACCTCGGCACGGCTATGGACGCCGAGCTTGCGCATCACGTTGCGCACGTGGAACTTGGCGGTGCTCTCGCTCACGAAGATGCGGCGCCCGATCTCGGCGTTGGTCAGGCCGCTCGCGACCAGTTCGGTGACCTCGCGCTCGCGGTCGGTGAAGCTCACGTCGGCGGAGCCGTGGTCACCCGCCACCAGCGCTCTGACCATCGCGGCGCTACGCCCGTCGAAGCCGGACTCCCCGCGGGAGACGCGCCGGATGATCTTGACCAGCTCGACGACGTCGACCTCCTTGAGCACGTAGGCCTTGGCCCCGCGCCGCAGCGACTGGTCGAGTAGGCGCTCGTTGAGGAACGTCGAGAGGATCACAACGTTCGACTGAGGCCGGCGCCGGACGATCTCGCTGCACAGGTCGAGCCCTTCGGTGTCGTGCTCCGAGCTCAGCTTCAGATCGAGCACGATCACGTCGGGCTTTGAGCGGTCGAGCGCTTGGAGCCCATCGCTCCAGCCGCCCGCCTCGGCAACCACGGAGATGTCGGGCTCGAGCTCGAGGATCGAGCGCAGCCCGCGGCGGACGATCGCGTGGTCGTCGATCAGCAGCACGCGGGCCGGGGCCGTCGCGTCAGGCGGGGACAAGCGACCCTCCGAGCGGCACCTCGACCCGCAGCTTCACGCCGCCACCGCGCCGGCGCTCGAACCACGTGGCGCCGCCGAGCGAGCGCACCCGCTCGGCGATTCCGGTCAGCCCGAGGTGATCGCTGTTCGGCTGCGAGATGAACAGGTGGTGCTGGAGCTTGCGGTGATTCCCGTTACCGTCGTCGCCGACGGCCAGCGACACCACCTGCGGCCGCCACCGCAACGTGACCCAGGCGTGCTCGGCCTCGGCATGGCGGACCACGTTGAACAGCCCCTCGCGTGCGATCTGCACGAGCGAGTGCTGCGTGGTGGCGGGCAGCGCCTGGGTCTTCCCGTAGACGCGCAGCCCGACCTCGAGGCGAGTGCCGGCCTCCACGTCCTCGATCACGTCGCGCAGCGCCCGGGGCAGCTCGATCTGCCCGTCGCTCGACAGTTCGAAGATCACCTCGCGGATCTCGCCCATCGCGGAGCGCGCCAGCTCCTGGGCGGCCAGCACGCGCTCGATGACGATCGGCGGAGTCATCGGGTGGCGCCGGCACCACTCGAGATTCATGCCGATCGTCAGCAGCTGCTGGGAGACGCTGTCGTGGAGCTCCCGCGCGATCCGGTTGCGCTCCTCGCTCAGAAGCTGCCGCCGGCCGGCCTGCTCGAGACGGCGCAGGGTGCCCTCGAGCTCCGAGCCACGGCGCTCGAGCTCTGAGGAACGGCGCTCGTTCTCCTGGAACAGCGAGGCGTTGTGCAGGGCGACGCCCGCGTGGTTGGCGAGCGTGACGAGAATCGAGATATCGCTTGGCGCGACCTCGGCATCGTCTCCAAGACCGACCACGAGCATCCCCGCCAGCTTGCCGTGCACGGGCATCGGAGCCGCCGCCGCCGCGCACGGCTCGCCGCCGAGCTCGATCCCTTCCTCCTTGGCGACAAGCACCGGCCGCTGGGCGGCGAGTGTCCGGTCGGCGAGCGCCGCGAGCGTCACCGGGGGCACGTCCCAGCGCTGGACGACGGCGTGGCTCGCGTGGACGATGACGCGAGGCATCCTTCCGCCCGGGTCCTCGTCGGCGAACACCATCGCCGCCCACCGCGCGTCGAAGTGGTAGGCGGCTGCTTCGACGACGGCGTCGCACACGGCGATAGGTCCCGCCGGAGCCGCGCACAACGCCGAGGAGATTCGCTCGAGCGTCTCGATCGTGTGGTCGAGGCGATCCGACTTGTCGCGCCAGGCGGCGTAGAAGCTCGACTTGGACGAGCGGACGCCGACCAGGCGCTCGAGCGCCAGTCGGTCGACGGCGGCGCGCGGTTCAGTACGCGGCGATGCAGATCCTGCGGACATCGTCCTCGCTGACCGGCCTCGGATTGGTGGCGATGTAGGCGTCGCCCAGCGCGTTGCGCGCGTACTCGTCGAAGTCGGCCGGGTCGACTCCGATCTCGTGCAGCCCTCCGGGGATCCCGACGGCCCGGCTCAGCTCCTCGACGCGCTCGATCGCCCGGTCGGCGGCGGCGACGTCGTCGAGGCGATCGGTCGCGACGCCGAGCGCGCTGGCGACATCGACGTAGCGGTCGGCGTGCGTCTCGGCGTTGAAGCGCATCACATGCGGCATCAGGATCGCGTTGAGCAGCCCGTGCGGGAGGTCGAGCGCGCCCCCGATCTGGTGAGCGATCGCGTGGGTTGCCCCGAGGAGCGCGTTCGTGAATGCCATGCCGGCCTGCAGGCTGGCCCTTGCCATCCCCTCGCGGGCGTCGAGATCGGACGGATCCTCGACCGCCACCGGGAGATGCTCGACGATCTCGTGGATCGCGGCGACCGCGAGGCGCTTGGAGAGGAAGTCGGAGGCCTCGGACACGCAGGACTCGATCGCGTGGCTGAGCGCGTCGAGCCCAGTATGCGCGGTCAACTCCGCGGACATCGTGGTGAGCAACTCGGGGTCGGTCACGGAGATATCGGGGACGAGCGCGCGGCCGCCGATCGTCACCTTGAATCGCCGCCTGGTGTCGGTCACGACGCAGAACTGGGACACGTCGGATCCGGTGCCGCCGGTCGTCGGGACCATCACCATCGGCGGGATCGGGTTGTTGGCGCGGTCGATGCCCTCGTACTCGAGGATGTGCCCCCCGTTGCCGCTCAGGATCGCCACCGCCTTGGCGAGATCGATGCAGCTCCCGCCACCGATCGCCAGCAGCGCGTCGCACCCGCTTTCCAGATAGATCTCGTACGCGGCCTCGACCTCGAAGTCCTTCGGGTTCGGCGTCAGGTCGTGCCACAGGTGCCACTGCACGCGGACGTCGTCGAGGTGCGGCGTCGCGCGCTCGACCCAGCCTGCCGCGAGCACGCCGGGGTCGCTCACGAGCATCGGGCGACGGCCGCCGACCCTCAGGACCGCGCCGCCGACCTCGGCGAGCGTCCCGATCCCGAAGATCACTTCAGGGATCAGGAACTTGCTGACGCGTCCGCGACGCGGCGAGTACAACGGCGCTGGGGAGGACGCGATGCACGCGCCCTCTGCCACCGCGGCTGGTGTCGGGCTGACCTGCTCCAAACCCCTCCTCCTGCAGCGGATTCCAATGCGATCCTACCGCTCGGGATGTAGCAAGGGTGTTGGCAATTTGCAATATGCGTTACATGACAAGAACTCAGCTGCCCGTCGATTGGCCTCCGCAACCGCCCGGACAGCCGCGATTCAGCGGATCAGCCCCTCCGCCCGCGCCCAATCGACGGTCTTCCGGATCGTCTCGCGCGGGTCGGTGTAGCGCAACCCGAGCTCGCGCTCGGCCCGCGACCCGTCGTACCGGTGGCCGTGGAGCAGCGTCCGGACCATCTCGCGGCACACCGGCGGCCGGCGCCCGGCGAGCCTGAACCCGCGCTCGACGGCGGCGGCGGCCACGGTCGCGACCCGGCGGGGCAGCAAACGGGGCCTCCGCTCCACACCGGCGACGTCGGCCGCCAGCGCGAGCGCCTGGCCGATCTCGAGCGTCATTCCGTTGATCAGGTAGCGCTCGCCGGCGACGGCGCGCTCCGCTGCGAGCAGGTGCGAGCTCACGCAGTCATCGATGTCGACCAGGCTCACGTACGTCGGCACGAATACCTTGAGCCGGCCATCGAGGAACGCGAGCAGGAGGCGACCGGTGCCGGTGGCGCGGCCGGGGCCCTGGACCGAGCTCGGATTGACCAGTACGAGGTCCTGGCCGACCTCGCGCGAAGTGGCGAGCGCGGCGCGCTCGCCCTCGGTCTTGGTCCGCTCGTACGTCGACAGATACCACCCCCGGTGAGGCGTGCGCTCGGTGCCGATCGTGCCCGGCGGCTCGCCGATCGTCGCCGCCGAGGACGTGTGCACGAGGCGGGCGACGCCGGCGCGGGCGGCGGCGCGGACGGCGGCGACGGCCCCGCCCACGTTCATTCGCTCCATCGGGCGCGGGTCCTCGACGCACAGCGTGTTGACCCCGGCGACGTTGAACACGAGGGCGCAGCCCTCCATCCCGCGCGTGAGGCCGTCCTCGTCGTAGCCCTCGCCGCGGACCACCTCGACGCCCCGCTCCGACAACGCTCCCGCCGCCGCGTCCGACCGCGCGAGCGCGACGACCTCGTCGCCCCGCTCGAGCAGGCGGGTCACGAGGGCAGTCCCGATCACCCCCGTCCCGCCGGTGACGAATACGCGAGTCACCTGGTCAGGATCGGAGCGCGGCGGAGAATTGGATGATGTAGTCGATTCCGGACCAGGCGGTGACGATCGCTGCGATCACCATCGCCCACTGGTCGAGGTAGGCCTGGAGGATGATCACGTCGGGGCGCAGGATCGCCAGCGTGATCGCCACGAACTGGACCGTGGCCTTCCACTTCCCGAGCATCGAAGTCTCGAACCGGCGTCCGCCGGACTCGACCGCGACGCGCAGCCCGAGGATCGTGAACTCGCGCCCGACGATGATCAGCGACACCCAGGGCGACACCCGGTGGACCGCGACCAGCGCGATCAGCGCGCTCGCGACGAGCAGCTTGTCGGCGGTCGTGTCGAGGAACGCGCCGAACCGCGTGGTCACTCCCCAGCGGCGGGCCAGCCGGCCGTCGAGCCAGTCGGTGCCCGCGGCGACCACGAACACGATGGCGGCGGCCGTGTACGAACGCGTCAAAACGAGCGCCATGACCACGGGGCACAGAACGACCCTCAGCCCCGTGCCAGCCGCGAGCATCCTCGATGAGCGCAACGAGCTCAACGTACCGGCTTCCACGGGGGGATGAGGTTACCTGAGGGTTCCTGGCCCCGAGGGTCCCTAAAGCAATCCAGTCCCCAGCGCGCGGGCGGCCGTCGCGCTGTCGGTCGCGATCGCCGCTTCGGCCGCGGCCCGCGCCTGCTCGAGGTCGACTCCACGCAGCGCCGCCTTGACCTCGGGCACGAGCGCCGGGGCCATGCTCAGCTCGGTGACGCCGAGGCCGACGAACAGGATCGCGCTCGCCGGATCGCCGGCGAGCTCGCCGCACACCCCGACCCACCGGCCGTGCGCAGCGGCTGCGTCGACGGTGGCTTTCACGAGGCGGAGCACCGCCGGCTGTGGGCCGGTCAGCAGCGGCGCAAGCCGCTCGTCGCCGCGCTCGGCGGCCATCGTGTACTGGGTCAGATCGTTGGTCCCGAGCGAGAAGAAGTCGACGTGTTCGGCCAGCCGCGTGGCGGTGAGCGCGGCCGCGGGGATCTCGACCATGATCCCGAGCTCGAGCGCGTGGTCGATCCCGGTGTCGGCCCGCGCCCGCTCGAGCGCCGCGCGCGCCGCCTGGATCTCGTCGAGCGTCGCCACCATCGGCAGCATCGCCTTGACCGGGTGCTCCGCCGCGACGCGGAGGATCGCGCGCAGCTGCGTCAGAAGCACCTCGGGTCGCGCGAGCGCGAGCCGGATCCCGCGGACGCCGAGGAACGGGTTGGCCTCGGGTGGCATCGGCAGCGCCGGCAGCGGCTTGTCCGCGCCGGCGTCGAGCGTGCGCACGACGAGCGGGCGCCCGTCGAGCGCGACGGCGATCTCGCGCAGGGTTGCGGCCTGCTCGTCTTCGTCGGGCAGCTCGGCCCGGTCGAGGAACAGGAACTCGGTGCGGAGCAGCCCGACGCCCTCGGCGCCGAGCTCGACCGCTTTTGCGGCCTCGTTCGCCGAGCCGAGGTTCGCGAACACCTCGATCCGGGTCCCGTCGCGGGTGGCGCCGGTCTCGTGCGCGCGCTCGCGGGCCGATGCGCGGCGGCGCTCGGCGCGCTCGCGGCGGTCGGCAGCGTCGCGCTTCGTGTCGTCCGGGGGGTCGACCTGGAGGGTGCCGGCCTCGCCGTCGATGAGGACGGTCGTGCCGTCGGGGATCTGCAGGATCGCGTCGCCGAGACCGACGACCGCCGGGAGCCCGAGCGCACGCGCGAGGATCGCGGCGTGGGCGGTGGCGGTGCCGTGCGCGGTCGCGATTCCGGTGACGAGCGCCGGATCCAGGGTGGCGGCGTCGCCGGGGGTGAGCTCGCCGGCGATCACGATGCCGGTCGTGTCTGTTGCGCTCGCGGGCTGGCCGGTGAGCGCGCCGACGACTCGCCGGCCGACGTCGAGCACGTCCGCCGCCCGCTCCTGGAGCAGCGGCTCCTCGAGCGCGCGGTAGAACTCGGCGACCTGCTGCGCCGCGTCGTACCAGGCGCGCTCGGCGGTGGCGCCGGCGTCGATCGCCTGCTGCGCGGGGTCGAGCAGCGCCTCGTCGTCGAGCAGCGCGAGGTGGGCGTCGAAGATCGCGGCGTCGGCCTTGCCGGCGCGGCTCGCCACCGTGTCGCGGTCGCGCTCGATCGCTTTCCCCGCGGCGGCGATTCCTTGGTTGAGGCGGTCACGTTCGAGTGGGGAGTCGTCGGCGACGCGGTCCGGTGGCGGGCCGGTGGCGCCGTCGAGGTGGTGGACGGGGCCGAACGCGAGGCCGGTGGATGCGGGAACACCGGTGAGAATGTCGCCGGCTGCCGGCGCGGGAAGGTGCGTCGCCTGGGTGGCGGCGCTGGGCGCGGCCGCGGTCCGTGGCGGTGGTGCGCTCGCGGCGACGCCGTCGCCGAACCCCTCATCGGCCAGCTCGGCCAGCGCCGCCAACACCTCGTCCGCCTGCGGACCCGAAGCACTGACCGCTAGCGAGTCGCCGAACCGCGCGCCGAGGCCGACGACGTTGGTGAGGCTCTTCGCCTTCATAGGTCGGCCGTCTGGAGCTTTCGCGACGCGAACGTCCGCGTCGAACCGCTGGACCGTCTCGACGATCCGTGCGGCTGGACGCGCGTGAATACCCAGAGCGTTACGGATCTCGAGCACGGCGTGCGCGTCGGCCGGTGGCGCAGGCGCCGCGTCGGGCGCACGCGCCTCGTCGTCACCACCACCGAGCTGCGAGGTCTTCATCGCGAGCGCGCCGCGGGCCTCGGCTGCCACCTCGTCGAGCGGCGCGCCGCCGCGCGCGGCCGCGGCGGCCGCCACCGTCCCCTCGACCAGCGGCGCCTCGCTCAGCACCACCGGTCCCGGGGTCTCGCCGAGCAGGTCGACCGCGAGCTCCGTGCTCATCAGCGCGCTCCCGAGATCCATCAGCACGAGCACCCCATCGGGGGACATCGCCTGCTCGATCGCCGCCATCACGCGCGTGGCGTCGGTGCCGAGCACGCCCGGCTCGTCGGTTCCGCCGGCGGCGATCAGCGCCAGGTCCTCGCCACCCATCTCGCGGGCGAGCGTGACCACGCCTTCGGCCAGCGACTCGCTATGAGACACCACGACGATCCCGACCACGGCCAGTCCTCAGAGCCCGTAGGCGCGGTGCAGGTAGTCGATCGGGTGTACCGACTTGGACCCGGTGGCGTGCGCGATCTGCCAGCGGCACGTCTCGCTATCGCACGCGACCTCGCCAGCCCCCGACTCGCGGATCTGGCCGAACAGGTCGGCTCCCACCGCCATCGCGATGTCGTACTTCTCGACTTTCAACCCGTAGGTCCCCGCGATTCCACAGCAGCGCGCGTTCCCCTCGACGACGTCCAACCCCGGGATCAGCGCGAACAGCTCGAGCGCCGGTTTGCCGATCCAGTGGCCCTGCTGCTGGCACGGCGCGTGGTAGAAGATGCGCTCGTTGACCGGCTTGAAGTCGGTCTTGAGCTCGCCGCGGTCGTGGAGCTCGAGCAGCAGCTCGCAGATGTCGTACGTTCGCTCGGACAGGAGCTTCAGATCAGGGTCGTCCTCGAGCGAGAGAATCTCGCGCGCCTCGCGCTTGAGCATCAACGTGCAGCTGGTGGCGTTGCCGACGACGATCAGGTTCGGGTCGTCGCGCAGGTACGGCGCGAACTCGCGTCCGCGGCGGAGAACCACCTTACGCGCATCGTCGAACAACCCGCTCGACTGCAAAGGCAAACCGCAGCAATCCTGCTTGGGCACGACGACCTCGAAGCCGTTGTGCTCCAAGATCGCCACCACCTTCTCCCCCTCCCAAGGCTCGTAGTACTCGGTGCCGCAGCCGTGGAAATAGAGGATCTTGCGCCCGGTGGCGGGGCTCGGGTGCTTCTTGAACCAGCGCGAGAAGCGTCGGCCCGCAAAGTCCGGCGCGGCGGCGTCGCGGTGAATCTTGAGCAGCTTCTCGCCGAGGATCCGGGCCGGCCGAAAATCGATCGTGAAGTTGGCGAGCGGCGCCACCGGTGTGCCGGCGCGGCCGAGCCAGGTCGGGCGGGTGATGATCCGGTCGCGGAGCGGGATGCCCTTCTGCTGCTTGAGCTTGTTACGCGCCTGGGAGTTGATCTCGGCGATCTTGACGCCCTGCGGACAGGACATCGAGCAGATCCCGCACCCCGAGCAGTAGTCGACCGAGTGGTCGACGGACGGCTCGCCGGCGACGCGGTAGCGCTCGGATTGCGGGCCCGCGTACTTCGGCCCCGGGAACAGCGGGCTCACGTTCGAGACCGGGCACTGCGTCTCGCAGATCGTGCACTTGACGCAGTGGTCGAGCGACCCGCGCATCAGCTCCTCGAGCACGCCCCCGACCTCGTTCATGCCGGCCGCCCCCGTGCTCATGCCGCGGCCCCTGCCGGTGCGCCGACCCCCGCCAACACCATCTGGGCGGCGTGCGAACCGCTGGCGAGCGCGATTCCCTCGCCCGACCCCTCGCGCCAGGGCACGGCGCCCGGGAGCGCGGCGCCGGCGACGAGCACGTTGTCCGCACCCGTGGCGCGCAACTGCGAATCGACCGCGACACCCACCCGCGCCATCGGCTGCTCGGCCAGGTAGTCGCCGACGAACCGCGGCTCCTCGACGCCCGGGACGCCGTGCAGCGGCAGGCCGAACACCCGCTCGTGCGTGGCCCAGCGCGAGTCGAGCTCGATCGCGCCCGAACCGAATCCGCCGGCCGCGAGCACGAACCACGGGGCCGCGTACACCGAGTCGTGGCCTGCCGACCGCGTCGCCACCGACACGACACGCGATCCGGAGCGCTCAGCGCTCGCGACCTCGGCGCCGAGCACGAGCCGTCCGCCGGCGCGCCGCAACGCCGAGCGGAGGATCTCGTACACGCGCATACCCGGAACGGACGGAGGCAGCGTCGGGATCTCGAACACCGCGCGTCCGAGGCGGTGCTCGAGATCGGACCACACGCCGTGTGGGTCGCGGATCCCGAGCATCGCGGGGAGGCCGACGCGCTCGTCCGCCTGGAGCTTCAACGCCAGCCGAGCGGCGAACGCCCCGCGCCAGGCGGGATCGTCGAACTGCCTCGACAGCCCGAGCGCGTTCTGGTCGGCTCGGTCGGCCTCGATCTCGACCTCGACCGATCGCGCCGTGATCCCGGAACGCCCCAGGTTGGCAGCGCATAGCGATGCGTGGAAATCGCGCAGCGCCCGCGTGCCGACCACGCACACGTGGCCGAGCGCCGAGGAGGCGTCGCCGGCGGCCATCGTCTCGGGCACGAGCGCCGACGGGCGCAGCGCCCCGACCGCGGTCGGCAGCAGAACGTTGTGCTCGAGGCCGCCGATGTACTGGTACCCGGGGAGCGGGCCGGCGGCGACGCACGCGCCGAACCACCGCACCGCCTCGGCGACCGCGTCGGGGCCGAGCAGCGCGTAAGGATGATCGGGATGGCTCGCCGCGAACTCATCAAGGGCGCCCGCGGGCGACGACACGCGCCCCGGCGCGTACCCGAGCACATCGATCGTCCCCGGCGCGAGATGGGTCGAACCGACGCCCTTGGACAGCACGCACACGCGCGCACCGCCCTCGGCCAGCCGCGCACCCGCGACCAGCCCCGCGGTCCCGGCGCCGATCACGACCGCGTCGTAGTGGAGCTCGCCTCTCACGACGCCACCGTCTCCGCCTGCGTTTCCGCCACGGGCAGATGCTCCACGTCGAGCACGGCATGGAAGATCCAGTCGTCGAGTCGCGCCTGGCGGAGTTGGTCGCCGTACAGGATCGGCCACACCCCCTTCCAGCGCTCGCGCAGGAAGTGGAGCAGCGACTCGTCGGCCTGCTCGGCGGTGAGCCCGCCGAGTCCGTGCAGGATCCCGGTGGCGCGGTAGATGCAGAACCCGCCCTGGCAGGGCCCCATCCCGAGCCGTAGGAGCCGGCGGATGTCGTCGAGGTTCGTGGTGGCGCGGCGCTCGATCGCCTGCTCGAGCTTCGAGCGCGGGACCATCTCGCACTCGCACACCAGCTGCTCGTCGCGCAGGTGCGATTCCTTCCGGCCCAACCGCTCACCCAGGTGATACGTCTCACCCTCCTCCGACCCCGGCAGCAGCTCGGTCTTGGTGGTGCACGGACGGTCGTCGCCGAGCTGCTTGGAGACTGCGTTCATCGTCTCCTCGGCCATCAGACGGAACGTCGTGAGCTTGCCGCCGGTGATCGTCACGAACCCCTGAACGCCGTCGCGCTCGGCGTGGTCGAGCAGCGCGTGCGCGCGCGTGACGTCACGTGAGTCGGTGTCGGCCGCCTTTGAGTCCTCGAACAGAGGACGGACGCCGGTCCATACGCGCATCGCCCGGGCCTGGCGGAAGCCGGGCACGAGCTTCTCGCCGTCCTCGAGCATCGCGTCGACCTCGGACTGGAGCACGGTGTGGTCGTCGGGGTCGTCGGTGTTGACGTCGGTCGTCCCGATCACACACACGGTCCGGATCGGCACGATGATGTCGCCGTCGGTCGGCATCTGACACCGGTTGACGCACGTGTTCACGAGCCGGTGGTTCATCGCGATCATGATCCCCCGGCCCGGCAGCACCCGGACGCCCTCGATCCCGGCCATGTCCGCGACCGCGCCGGCCCACGCGCCCGACGCGTTGACGGTGACGCGAGCCTCGATGTCGATCTCCTCGCCGGTCGCGGCGCCTCGCACGCGCGCGCCCGTGACCTGATCGCCGCTGCGATGGACGGCGACGACCTCGTGATACGGCAGCACGCGCCCGCCGCGGTCCTGGATCCCTCGGGCCATCGCCCACACGGTCTTCCAGACGTCGATGTTCGCGTCGGGAACGCGGAACACCCGCGAGACCGCCGGGTTCAGCAGCGGCTCCTCGCGCAGCGCCTGCGCCGGTTCGATCTCCTCGCAGTCGACACCGGTGTCGCGGCATCCCGTCGCGAACACGTCCGCGTACGCGGGGTCGTCGAACGGGGTCGTCACGAAGAACCCACCGATGTCCTCGATCGAGTCCGGCGAGATCTTCTTCAGGATGCGGTTCTCCGCGATGCACTCCTCGGCCGCGCGCGGATCCTTGACCGCGTAGCGGCCGCCCGAATGCAGCAGGCCGTGGAACCGCCCGCTCGTCCCCTCGGCCAGATCGGCGCGGTCGACGAGCACGACGTCGAACCCGCGCAGCGAGGCATCCCAGGCCACGCCGGCGCCGGTGGCGCCTCCGCCGATCACCAATACGTCGGTGCTGAGCATGGCCATGGTGTGAGCCTAACCAGTTGAAGGCGGTCCCGGGGGACCGCCTTCAACGTTACTCGCCCCCTCAGGGTGCTCGCTAGTCGACCCAATCGAACGTGCGGGTGACGGCCTTCTTCCACTCCTTGTAGTACTCGTCCCGCTTGGCGGCATCCATGTGCGGCTCCCAGCGCTTGTCCTCGGCCCAGTTGTCGCGGACCTCCTGCGTGCTGCTCCAGAACCCGACGGCCATGCCCGCCGCGTAGGACGCACCCAGCGCGGTCGTCTCGGCGACCTCGGGACGGATCACCGGCACGCCCAGGATGTCGGCCTGGAACTGCATCAGCAGGTCGTTTTGAACCATGCCGCCGTCGACCTTGAGCTCGTTGAGCGTGACGCCCGAGTCGGCCTCCATCGCGTCCATGACCTCGCGGGTCTGGAACGCCGTCGCCTCCAGCGTGGCGCGCGCGATATGCCCCGCGTTGACGTACCGGGTGAGGCCGGCGAACACGCCGCGGGCGCTCGACTTCCAGTACGGCGCGAACAGGCCGCTGAACGCCGGCACGATGTACAGGCCGCCGTTGTCGTCCACCGACTTGGCCAGCTCCTCGACCTGCGGGGCCGCCTGGATCATGTGGAGGTTGTCGCGCAGCCACTGCACGAGCGCGCCGGTGATCGCGATCGACCCCTCGAGCGCGTACACCGCGGCCTCGTCGCCGATCTTGTAACAGACCGTGGTCAACAGACCGGCCTTCGACTGCACGGCCTCGGTGCTGGTGTTGAGCAGCATGAAGTTGCCCGTGCCGTACGTGTTCTTGGCATCGCCCGCGTCGAAGCACGCCTGACCGAACGTCGCGGCCTGCTGGTCGCCGAGGTCGCCGGCGACCTGCACGCCGGTCAGGTTCCCGGTCGCGACCTCGCCATAGACCTCGCTCGAGGACCGGATCTCGGGAAGCATCGACATCGGCACGCCGATCGTCGCAGCGATGTCCGGATCCCAGCTCAACGTACTGAGGTCCATCAGCATCGTGCGGCTGGCGTTCGTCACATCAGTGATGTGCAGACCGCCCTTGGTGCCGCCGGTCAGGTTCCAGATGCACCAGGTGTCCATGTTGCCGAACACCAGATCGCCGGCCTCCGCCTTCTCGCGCGCGCCCGGGACGTTGTCGAGGATCCAGCGGACCTTCGGTCCGGAGAAGTACGTCGCGAGCGGCAGGCCAACCGTTTCGACGGAAGCGGTCCTGGCCGCCATCGGCCGACAGCTCGTCGACGAGCTTGTCGGTCCGCGTGTCCTGCCACACGATCGCGTTCATCACCGGCTCGCCGGTGTTGCGGTCCCACACGACCGCGGTCTCACGCTGGTTGGTGATGCCGAGCGCGGCGACGTCGTCGCGCGCGGCGCCGGCCTTCTCGACCGCCTCGTCGATCACCTCCTGGCAGCGCGCCCAGACCTCCATCGGGTCGTGCTCAACCCAGCCGGGCTTCGGATAGATCTGCTCATGCTCCTTCTGGGAGACCGCCACAACGTGCCCGGAGTGATCGAACACCATCGCTCGCGAGCTGGTCGTCCCCTGATCCAGTGCAACTGAGTACTTCGGCATGTTCGTCCTTTCAGTCCGCGAGCGCTTCCGCGGCGGTCTTGAAGAGGTAGTAGGTGGAGGTCGCGCCCGGGTCTTGGTGGCCTTCTGACCGTTCGCCCAGGTAACTGGCACGTCCCTTGCGCGCGAGCAACGGCGTCGTTGCCTTCATGCCTTCCTCGGCGGCCTGCGCAGCCGCGCGCAGACCGCCGTCGAAGTCGGACGCCGCCTCGAGAGCCTCGACGGCCGGTATCAGCGCGTCCACCATCGTCTTGTCCCCGGGCTGCGCCTTGCCCCGCGCCTGGACCCCCTCGAGGCCCTTGCGCCAGGCGGCGGCGTAGGCAGGCAGGTCGACCTCCGACTGCCCGGCCATTGCGTTGCCCATCTGGAGAAACAGCGTCCCGTACAACGGGCCCGCCGCTCCGCCGACGCTGGAGATCAGCGCCATCGCGACGGTCTTGAGCACCGCGCCCGCGTCGGCTTGCTCCGAGGCCTCGACCTTCTCGAGCGCCTTGGTCATCCCGCGGTTCATGTTCGTCCCGTGGTCGCCGTCGCCGATCGCGGTGTCGAGGGCGACTAGCTCTGCGCGGTGCTCTGCCATCTCGCCGCCGAACCGGTTCATCCAGTCGACGGCGCCGTCGCGTGTTACTGGCACTGTCCAGACGCCCGCTAGCAGCCCCAGCGCAAGGCCGGAGTGTTCACGGGCGCATCCCAGTAGCGAACCATCTCGTCGTCGAGCTTCACCAGCGTGATCGAGCAACCCTGCATCTCGAGCGAGGTGATGAAGTTGCCGATCAGGTTCCGCTCGATCGACAGCCCGTGCTCCTGGGCGATCTTCGCGACCTCGTTGTACATCACGTACAGCTCGATCAACGGGGTGCCGCCCATGCCGTTGACGAACGCGAGCACCCGATCGCCCGAGGAGAACGGCAGGTCCTCGAGGATCGGGGTCATCAGCCGCTCGGCAATCTGCGACGCCGGTCCGATCTTCTCCCGGAAGCGCCCGGGCTCGCCATGGATGCCGATCCCGATCTCGACCTCGTCCTCGGCGAGCTCGAAGCTCGGGTTGCCCGAGGCCGGGGTGATGCACGGGGTCAGCGCCATGCCCATCGAGCGCCCGTTGGCGTTAACCCGCCGGCCGAGCTCGGCGACCTCCTGGAGGTTGCGCCCGTCGTCGGCCGCACCACCGCAGATCTTCTCGACCAGCACCGTGACCCCCACCCCGCGACGACCCGCGGTGTACAGCGAGTCCTCGACCGCGACGTCGTCGTTGGTGAGCACGGTCTCGACCTCGATGTCGTCGCCCTTCCCCATGTCGGCGGCCATGTCGAAGTTCATGACGTCGCCGGTGTAGTTCTTGACGATGTGGACAACGCCGGCGCCACCGTCGACGGCCTTGGTCGCCTCGAGCATCTGATCGGGCGTCGGCGAGGTGAACACCTCGCCCGGGCACGCAGCGTCGAGCATGCCGGGACCGACGTAGCCTCCGTGCATCGGCTCGTGACCCGAGCCGCCACCGGAGATGAGCCCGACCTTGCCCTTGACCGGCGCGTCGTTGCGCACGATGACAGCGGGCTCGTAGATCACCCGAACCCGATCCCCGTGGGCGGCTTCGACCCCGTGGAGTGCGTCCTGCAGTACGGCATCTGGTGAATTGATGAGCTTCTTCATCGCCGCGGCCTAGAACGGAGCGCTGCCGAAGACGGCGTCGAAGAAGATGGCCGCGAGCGCTCCGCCGATGAGCGGCCCGAGGACCGGCACCCATGCGTACGTCCAATCGGACCCACCCTTACCGGGGATGGGCAGGATCGCGTGCATGATCCGCGGTCCCAGGTCACGCGCCGGGTTGATCGCATAGCCAGTCGGACCGCCGAGCGACAGTCCGATGGCGAACACCAGCAGGCCGATCAGCAGCGGCGTCAGGCCCGATGTGATCGCGTTCCACGGACCGGTGATCGCGAGAACTCCGAACACCAGCACGAACGTGCCGATGATCTCGGTGATCACGTTCCATGCGTAGTTCCGGATCGCCGGGCCGGTGGAGAACACCGCCAGCTTCAAGCCGGGATCCTCCGTGCCGCTCCAATGCAGGTAGTAGGCGATCCACACGAGGAAAGCGCCGATCATCGCGCCGACCATCTCCCCGATCCAGTACTTGATTGCCATCGAGCCATCGATTCCACCGTGGATCCATACACCGAGCGTGACCGCCGGGTTGAGTTGCGCGCCGGTGAAGTAGCCAACGGAGTAGACGGCGACCATGACCGCCATCCCCCACCCGAAGGTGATGACGATCCAGCCGGAGTTCTCCGCCTTCGACTTGGACAGCAGCACTGCTGCCACCACGCCGTCTCCGAGCAGGATCAGGATCGCTGTCCCGATGATCTCGCCCGGAATGATCCCGATGTGTGACTTCGGAAGGATGCCTACAACGACTACGGCTGCGTTTGCCAGCAATTCCGGTCTCCTCTCCTCATGTGGCCTTGCGGAACGGCCAAGCCTAACCACATGCGTTCGACAATGTCAAACTAGGTTGAGATTGCTGGCATTGGTTCGACAATGTCGATAGGTGTACGCACATTCATCGTCCATTCGCCGACCCGCGCGGTCGGCCTGACAGAAGGCTATGCCCGGCAACATTCAGTCCATCGAGCGGGCGGCGACGATCCTCCGACTGCTGTCGGGGCGCAATCGGCGACTCGGCGTCGTGGACATCGCGGGCGAGATGGGGCTCCCGAAAGGGACCGTCCACGGGCTCCTGCGGACGCTCCAGAGCGTCGGTTTCGTCGAGCAGGACGCGGACAGCGGCAAGTACAAGCTTGGCGCCGCCCTGCTCCACATGGGCTCCAGCTACCTCGACGGCAACGAGCTCCGCACCCGCGCGCTGAACTGGTCGGATTCGCTGGCGACGCGCACCCGCGAGGCGGTTCGGATCGGCACGCTGCACGAAGAGCAGGTGCTGGTCGTACATCACGTGTTCCGGCCCGACGATACGTTGCAGACGCTCGACGTGGGCACGTTGCTCCCGGCGCACGCGACCGCGCTGGGCAAGGTATTGCTCGCCGATCACCCGTACGTCGCGTCGGCGCTCTCGTCAAACGGTCTCGAGGCCTTCACCGACGCGACGATCACGGACTCGGACCGGCTCGAGCGGGAGCTGGTCCGCGTGCGCGCGCAGGGCTGGGCGGCGGATATCGGGGAGCTCGTTCCCGGTCAGGTCTCCTACGCCGCTCCGATCGTCGACCGCCGCGGCATGACCGTGGGCGCGATGGGTATCTTCGGCCCACCCGAGCGGTTGCTCGCGGCACGACAGCCACGCGGAGATCTGCTCGGCTTCGTTCGCGAGGGCGCGCGCGCCGTCTCCCGCGAGCTCGGGGCAATCCCGTGGTAAACGACGGGCGGCAGGCGTGACGGCCGCGACTACGAGAAAGAAGGAGAGTCCAGATGTCAGCAGATCGTCCCGATCACAACGCGGATCCCGAGCAGCCTCCCGAAGAAGGCTTCGCTGAAGGTCAGGCGGATCCGGAGGAGTTTCCCGAGGACGAGCGCGTCGGCAAGTTCAGCGAGGGTCAGGAGGAGCTCGCTGACGACGACACAGAAAAGGGCCGGTTCAGCGAGGGTCAGGAGGAGCTCGGCGAAGACGATCCCGAGAAGCACGTCGAGGGGCAGTTCGACGAGGGCGAGGACGACGAGTAAGTTCGCCGAGTAAGTTCGCCGACCCGCGCCGGCAATCGGGCTAGCTTCGCCGAACCCGGGCGCGCACGTTCCCCTCGGCGAGCGCGCTCTCGCCGAGTGAGGTGATCTTCCAGTTGGGGGTTCGCTGAACCGATATCGGGGAGACGAGCCCGGCGCCCTCCAGCATGTCGAGCGCCCTGTTGACCGCTGCCATCAGGTTCAACGTGTCCATCTGCCCGGCCCCCGGGAAGTCCCTCAGCAGATACTCGCAAAGCTGCTGACCCCTCACGCTGGCGCCGTGCGTCGGGCCGTCCGGCCCCAACGCGGGAAACAGGTCCTCGGCGAGTTCGTCCGTCGGCAGCGCACGAAGGCGCTCGATCTCGACCCTGGCGGCGGCCTTCCGTGCTGCTTTCTCTTCGTTTCGGCGGAACAGCGGTGACATCCACATCACCGTCGGTCACGGCGGTGACAACGTGTTACGACGATCCCTCGATCCTGGACTAACCTCGGTCGCGACTCGTCGACATCCAGGAGATGACCGTGCACCGACACAACGTACCCGCTCGGCTTGTCGGTTCGCTCAGAAGACGCTCACCCGAGCCGCCAACGTCTGGGCCAGGAACGGGCCGGTCTGATCAATCCCGCGGGCGCGCGGGTAGTAGCCGGGGACGATGCCCGGCCACATCCAGTCGATCGAGCGGGCAGCCGCGATTCTGCGGCTGCTCTCAGGACGATCCCTACGACTCGGCGTGGCCGAGCTGGCCGGTGAGCTCGGCCTCCCGAAGGGGACCGTATTCGGGATCCTGAAGACGCTGCGAGAGGTCGGGTTCGTCGAACAGGACCGCGACTCGGGCAAGTACCAGCTCGGCCCCGCGCTGCTGCACATGGGCTCGAGCTACCTCGACGGCAACGAGTTGCGGACGCGAGCGCTCAACTGGGCGGACGGCCTCGCGACTCGCAGCGGCGAGAGCGTCCGGATCGGCACCCTGCACGATCACCAGGTGCTGATCGTCCACCACGTGTTCCGGCCCGACGACACCCGCCAGGCGCTCGAGGTCGGAAGCCTGCAGCCGCCGCACGCGACGGCGCTCGGCAAGGCGCTGCTCGCCAACCACGAGTACGTCCTGGCGACGCTCAACCACGGGAGCCTCAGGAGCTACACCGCGGCCACCGTCACCGATGTCTCGCGGTTGCGGCTCGAGCTCGAGGAGACCGCCCGGCGCGGCTGGGCCGGCGAGGTCGGCGAGCTGCTCCAGGGCCTGGCCTCGATTGCAGCGCCGATCGAGGACCGGCGACGCGTGACGGTTGGCGCGATCGGGATCTCGGGCCCGGCCGAGCGGCTGTGCACCAATGGCGCGCCTCGCCCCGAGTTGGTCGACTACGTCATGGAGGCGGCCCGCGCGGTATCGCGCGAACTGGGCGCGATCCCCTGGTAGCGCGAGCGCCGCGGCGGCCGCGACATCGTCCTGAGGACGCCGCGTAGCGGCCCAAATTAGACTTCGCCGGACGTGAGCACCTCCGGGCGATACGTGGCCTCGATCGACCAGGGCACAGCGTCGTCGAGATGCTTCGTATTCGACGACCGCGCGCGGATCGTGTCGGTCGCCCAGCAGGAACACCGCCAGCACTTCCCGCGGCCGGGCTGGGTCGAGCACGACCCGCAGGAGATCATGCGCAACGTCCTGCTGGTCGTGCGCGTGGCGCTCGACAAGGCCGACCTGTCGCCGGGCGACCTGTGCGCGCTCGGCATCGCCAACCAGCGCGAGACGACCGTGCTGTGGGACCGCCGGACCGGGGCGCCGGTGCACAACGCGATCAACTGGCAGGACACGCGCACCGATCGCCTGTGCCGGGAGCTGGCCGAGGAGTTCGGGCAGGAGATGTTCCGCGAGAAGACCGGACTGCCGGCGAGCACGTACTTCTCGGGCCCCAAGATCCGCTGGCTGCTCGACCGCATTCCGGGACTGCGGGAGCGCGCCGAGGCGGGCGAGGTCCTGTTCGGGACGATCGACTCGTGGCTGATCTGGAACATGTGCGGCCGTCACGTGACCGACGTGACCAACGCCAGCCGGACGCTGCTGATGAACCTCCAGACCCTCGACTGGGATCCGGACTTGCTCGACGCGATCGGAGTGCCGGCGGCGATGCTTCCGGAGATCCGCGCGTCCTCGGAGGCTTACGGCGAGGCGGGGGCACCGATCGCGGGGGTGCCGGTCGCCTCCGCGCTTGGCGACCAGCATGCGGCGCTCGTGGGACAAACCTGCTTCAGCCCCGGCGATGCGAAGTGCACGTTCGGAACCGGAAGCTTCTTCGTGTTGAACACGGGCGCCCGCCCGGTGACGTCCCACAACGGACTCCTGACGACGCTCGGCTACAAGCTCGGCGACCAGCCCGCGGTGTACGCGCTGGAAGGCTCGATCGCGATCACCGGCGCGCTCGTGCAGTGGTTCCGCGACAACATCGGGTTGATCGGGAGCGCCCCCGAGATCGAGACGCTCGCACTGACCGTCGAAGACAACGGGGGCTGCTACTTCGTGCCCGCCTTCTCGGGGCTGTTCGCGCCCCATTGGCGCAGCGATGCGCGGGGCGTGATCGCGGGCCTGACCGGCTACATCAACCGGGGCCACCTCGCGCGCGCGGTGCTCGAGGCGACGGCATGGCAGACCCGCGAGGTCGTCGAGGCGATGAACAGCGATTACGGCAGCAAGCTGTCGGAGCTGCGCGTCGACGGCGGGATGACCGCGAACAACCTGTTGATGCAGACGCTCGCGGACGTCCTCGACGCGCCGGTCATGCGACCGATCGTCGCCGAGACGGTGTCGCTGGGCGCCGCGTACACGGCGGGACTGGCGGTCGGCTTCTGGCCCGACACCGACGTCCTCAACAAGAACTGGCACAAGGCCGCCGAGTGGCTGCCGAGCATGGACAGCGCGCTCCGCGAGCGCGGCTACCGGAAGTGGAAGAAGGCCGTGGCCCGCGCGGTCGACTGGGTCGACGACGACGAGTAGCGATCAGGTGCGAAGGGCGGCGGCGAGATCGGCGCTTGTCAGCGCTCGGACTTAACCGTCGCGCGCTGGCGGTAAGGCGACCGGTACGGCGTCGGCGCGGCGCCGTTCTCAAAGAATCCGCGCACGGACTCCATCAACTCGGTGGGGTCGCCGTTGGCCGTGATCGGCTCGCCGAACGAGACCTCGATCCGGTGGCGCTTGGGCACCGGCTTGTTGCGCAGGCGCCTGGGCCACAGCCGTCCGGGCGGCATCGCCTGGCCGGTGCCGGTGACCCGGATCGGCACGATCGTCAGGTGATGAGCCACCGCAAGCACGGCGGCACCGCGCCGCAGCGGACCCTGCCCACCGCCGCGGGAGCGGGTGCCCTCCGGGTAGAGCAGCACGCTCCACCCCTGATCGAGCAATTTGTCGAGGTGGCTGCCGTTCTTCGACACCCCGCCGCCGCCGCCGTGCCGTTCGATCGGCACCGTGTTGAAGATCAGCGAGACGAGCGAGGCGACCACCCGGTTCTTGTAGAAGTAGTCCGCCGCCGCGGCGACCACGGTCCGCTTGCGCAGCTTGCGCGGGAGCGCTGACAAGATCACCGGGGTGTCCATGTGGCTCGCGTGGTTGGCCACGAGGATCAGCGGGCCCTTGACCCCCTCGAGCTTCTCCCTCCCGGTGGCGCGCCGCGCGGCGTAATAGTCCATCGTCGGGTTGAGCACGAACCGCAGGAAGTTCTCGCGGATCACGCCGGCGAACCACGATCGCGCCCACGGAAGGTCAAGCTGCGCAGCGGCTTTCCGCAGCTCGCGGCCACGGGCGGGCGCGGCCCGCGCCGCATCGAGGAACCGTTGCTTGCGCGACCGCTTACGGCGGAAGGAGAACACCGGTGGTTAATACCCACTGTGTGACGTTCGTTACAGGTCGTTCACGAGGCGTTGGAGCGCCGCGACCGCGCCCTCTATCGGCAACTACGATTAGCCGGGCTCGTGCTAGCGCCGCGCTTCACTCCAGACCCGTTTCGGTCGGCCCAGCTCTCGACTGAAGACCTGCGCGGCCACCGGGTCGTGCAGGCCCTGCTGCGGCGTCGTTCCGAAGGCTCGCGGCCGGGGTCGAGGACCGATGGTCGCCGGATCGCGCTGGTGATCGAGGGCGGCGGGATGCGTGGCGCGGTCTCGGCGGGCATGGCCGCGGCGGTCGAGCAACTCGGGCTGCGCGACGCGTTCGACGAGGTACACGGCGCGTCCGCCGGCGCGTTCAATGCCGCGTTCCTGCTGGCGGGCCAGGCGTCGTACCTCGCCACGCTCTATCAGTACGGGTTCGGCGATCCGCGGTTCGTGAGCTTCAAGCGGGCTTTGCAGGGAGGTCCGGCGTTCGACATGGACCACGTGATCAACCACGTGTGGACGTTCGAGCGCCCGCTGCGGTTCGACTCGATCCTGTCGAGCGGGATCGACCTGCACTGCACCGCCACCGACGCGGACCGCGCGTCGATCGTCGATCTGACCGGCCTGCGCGACGCGGAGGAGATCCGGTGCGCGCTCCGCGCCTCCGGCCGGCTGCCGTGGCTCGCGGGCGGGCCGGTCAGCTTCCGCGGGATGCGGCTGCTCGACGCCACGCTAGCCGAGGCGATTCCCGTCCACGTCGCGTGCGCATCGAAGGCGACCGACGTCCTCGTACTGATGACGCGTCCGGAGGGCGTGGCCCACGCGGGCCTCTCGCGGCCGGTCGCATGGCTGACCGATCGCTACCTGCGCGGTCTCAACCCCGCGCTCGTGGAGTTGCGCTCGACGCGCTCACCCCGCTACGACGCGTTGACCGCTTCGCTCGCCGCGCGGGCGGCGGACCCGGACTGCTCGCCCGCGATCTGCGTGATCCACCCGGGCGCGGGGTCGCTGATGGTCTCCCAACTCGAGTCGCGGGTGTCGGCACTCCAGACCGCCGCCAGCCACGGGCTGCGGTCGGCGTGGATGGCGCTCGCCGGCGAGGACCCGGAGCTGATCGGGACTTTGCGGGCCTATCCCCGGGGGGCCGTCGATGATGGGATCGTCGGTGGGGCTGTCGCCGGCAGCGGTGACGTCAATGGCGGGCACCCGAGGGAGGGCGGACGCTGGCCCACGGCGCGTGGCGAGGTCGCTGGCCCAGGATCGCATGCGTAGCGCGACATTTGAGCCAGATCGCCCTAGCCGTGACGCGTCACGCATCTGGGGCATGCGTGGCTCGTCACGGCCTCGCCGAAACGGCTCGTTTGTCGCGTAACGCAGGTCAGACCTGCGCCGGCTCTCGCTCAACCGGCTCGCCCGGTTCGGCCGTCCTCTCGGCAAGCTGAGCGCGGGCCGAGGTGCCCTCGATGTTGATGTGGGGAAGCCGATCGTCGAGCCACTTCGGTAGCCACCACGTCCGCGGCCCGAGCAGTTCGAGCACGGCCGGCAGGAGGATGCAGCGGACGACCACGGCGTCGAGCAGCACGGCCACCGCGAGCCCGAAACCGAACTCCTTGAGCACGCGCTCGTTGCCGAACATGAACGACAGGAACACGCAGATCATGATCGCGGCCGCCGCCGTGATCACTCGTCCGGTGAACGCGATGCCGTCGGCGACGGCCTCGGACGCGTCCTGGCGACGGATCCACTGCTCGCGGACACGCGAGATCAGGAACACCTCGTAGTCCATCGACAGTCCGAACACCACGGCGAACATAAGCACCGGGATCCACGGTTCGACCGGTCCCTTCTCGACGCCGATCACGCTCGCGAACCAGCCCTTCTGGAACACGAGCACGGTGACGCCGAGCGCGCCGCCGATGCTGAGCAGGTTCATCAGTGCCGCCTGGATCGGGATCACGATCGACCGGAAGATCACGAACAGCAGCAGCGCGGACAGAATCACGACGATCCCGATGAAGAGCGGCAGCTTGATCGCGAGCACGTGCGAGAAGTCGATCGAGCCCGCGGTGAACCCGCCGACGAGCATGCTCGCCCCGGTCTGATGCTGGAGCGGTGGGGCAACGTCGTTGCGGAGATGGTTGACCAGGTTCGTGGTGGCAACGGCCTGCGGGGCCGAGCTCGGGTAGGCCTCGAACACCGCGACGTTCCCCGACGGCGACACCCGCGGGGGCGTGACGGCCACGACGCCCGGCGTCTTGGCGACCGCGGCGCTGACCGCCTCCTGCGTCGCGGTCTGGTTCTGGCTCGGGAGCTCGGTCACGATCAGCAGCGGTCCGTTGAACCCGGCGCCGAAGCCCTGGGCGAGCAGGTCGAACGCCTCGCGCGTGTTCGTGCCCGACGGATCGTTGCCCGCGTCGCTGCTCTCGAGGCGCAGCCCGAACACCGGCAACAGGAGCGCGACCATCACGGCGGTCGAGACGATCGCCAGCGGCCACGGCCGCCGCTGGACGGTCCGGCTCCACTCACGCCAGCGCGAGCGGTGCGCCGCGCCGTCGTCGACGACGGCGGCGGCGCCGGCCTTCGCTCCGCGGCCGAACGGCAGACGGCCGGTGCGCGGGCGCACGACCCGGTGACCGTACTTCGACAGCATCGCGGGCAGCACGGTCAGCGAGGCGATCATCGTCGCCAGCACGGCGCAGACGGACGCGATCGCCAGCCCGTACAGGAAGCTCACCCCGGTGGCGAACATCCCGAGCAGGGCGATCGTGACGGTGGTGCCGGCAAGCAGGATCGCCCGCCCGGACGTATCCATCGCCTCCACCACCGCCTGCTCCACGTCGCCGAACGCGAGGTAGTTCTCGCGGAAGCGCGTGACGATGAACAGCGCGTAGTCGACCCCGACGCCGAGGCCGATCATCAGCGCAAGGTCTGTCGAGACGTTCGGAATGCTCGTGACGTGCGTCGCCAGTCCGATCAGCGCCACCCCGGTGATCAGGCCGAATCCGGCGGTGACCAGCGGCATGCCCGCGGCGATGAGCGAGCCAAATGTGAACAGCAGGATGATCAGCGCCGCGATCGCCCCGATCAGCGTCGCCGGGCCGACGCTGAAGCCCTCGGCGTTCTCCATCACCTGACCGCCCGCGGCCACCTTCAGTCCCGGCACGTTCACCGCCGCGATCTGGTTGAGCACGGGTTTGCCGGCGTCGTTCGGGACGACGTTGGACGGGTGGTCGTAGTTGATCGTTGCGAACGCGGTCCTCCGGTCCTTCGAGACCTGGACCGCGCCCTCCGGCCCGTACGGACTACGCACCGAGACGACGTGCGGATCGCCAGACACCTGGCCGAGGACCTTCGTCATCGCGGCCTCGACCTGCGGGTCGTCGATCGTTCCGTCGGCGGTGTGGAACACGATCGTGTCGACGTCGCCGCTCTGCGCCGGGAACTCCTTCTTGAGCAGGTCGAGCACCTTCTGGGACTGCGTCCCGGGCAGGGTGAAGTTCGTGGCGTAATTGCGCCCGGCAGCGCTCGCGACGACCGTGGTGAGGATCGCCACCAAAAGCCAGGCCACGAACACGCGGCCACGGTGGGCGATGCACCAGCGTGTGAGTTTCAGCACTATGTGACTCCTGATCCGGTCTCGGCGAGTGGCCACGCAGCGCCCCTGCGCTCGCGGAGTGACCCGGTCTAGCCTTAACTGTTTAGCACGGACGCAATGCGGGCTTGTGACCTTCGCGCGTCAGCGTGTCGACGCCAGTCGAATGCTCGTGACAGTCGCCGTTGCGTATTCGCCGACACAAACGTTTGTGGTGCTCGCGCCGATCGCGACCGGTTCGAGGACGGCGAGCCCGATCGGCTTTGGGGCGATGCGGTTGTTTGCGGGGTCTACCTACCAAACCGCCGCCGTGCGCGCGATCGGGTCGAACACCGTCGGCGAACTCGATCGCGGATCTGTGAGAACCCACACATCACCGGCACCGAATGCGAGTCCGCTCGCGCGTGCGACTTGCCACCGCGCGAACGATCCGGCCGTTGCCCAGGTCGAACCGACCCACGTAGTCACCCGGCGCCGCCCAAATCGAGCCGAACCCGGCGCCGATGACACCCGTCTCCGGAGTGCCGCGGGTGCCGCCCGGGTTTCAGGCGATGGCGTTAGCGGGCGTGCGACCGACCTCGAGATCGGCCGGACGCTCGGGCGGCGCCACCGCGACGTGCGCACCGTGGCGCCCGTGTCGCCGTGGGCGCCACACGCGCAGGTACTGCGCCCCCACGTACGAGCCGATCACGAGCCCGAGCGCGATGAACTGGCCGGCGAACGTCTGCCAGTTCGAGAACAGCGAGAACCAGGTCCCCATCCAACCGGGGATGTTCAGACCGGCGATCGGGGTGGTGCCGATCCAGCCGGCCAGCTGCATCTCGTTGACCTCCTCGCCGACCGACACGAGCAGCACGAACAGCAGCATCACGCCGGTGATGATCAGCAGCCGGCGGTAGGGCAGCCGCTGGTGCAGCGCGAACGTGAGCACGCCGGCGGCAGCGGTGAACAAGCAGCCGATGACGACGCCCTCGAGCACCACGGACGCGCCGTAGAGCTCGCGCAGGTTCTGGAGGAAGATCACGATCTCGAAGCACTCGCGGTACACCGAGGTGAAGCCCAGGAGCGCCAGCCCCAACAGCATCCGACGCTTCTGCGTCTCGGGATCCGCGGACAGCAGCCCGCGGCGGCGCTTGTGGTGACTCGAGATCCAGCCGGTCCAGTAGACCTTGTGAAAGAACCAATTCATCACGATCAGCAGAACGATCAGCGAGGGCAAGCCGGTGGCCGCCTGGACGTCGAACTCGCCGCCGTGGAAGCGGCCGATCAGCCACACGACGAACAGCCACGTGGCCACGCCGGCGCCGATCGCGGCGGCGCCGCCTCCGACGACGGGGCGGCGGTAGACGCGATTACCGCCGAGGAAGCTCGCCGTGACCGCGGCCAGCACGAGGATCGTCTCGAGCCCCTCGCGAAACACCAGGATCGCGCTGTCGATCACCACAGTCGTGTGGCTGAGACGGTCACCCGCCGGCAACGCCGTCGGATCCGTCGTCCCACCTCTCGCGCGCCAGCTGATCACGACGATCACAACGGCGGCCGCGAGCACGATCGCGGTCCAGACGTAGAAGCTGAGGCGCTCGGTCGGCCGCGGGCGGGAAGATTCCGCACGCTTCCCGGGCGGGACCTTCCGCAGATCGGGGGCTCCTTCGGGCATCCGCGCCGTTAGGGTACCCTAATGCGGCGAGCGCTGCACCTACCCAGTCGCGGATCGATAGCGCAAACACCGCACCGACCCGGTCTTGGCTGGCTGATGCGCCGCCAGGGGAGCGCTGAGGAGCCAAAGCCGGCGGGGCCCAACTTCCGGGGCATCGTATAACGGTCCATATTGACGAGACATTCGCTACAGGTTTTGCCAAAACCTGCCGATAGGAGAAGGGGGCTCTCTAGCCTCGTCCTCGACGAATGAGACGGATGCCCGCCAGCCTCCCGCAAGCCCCCTCTTATTTGCGTTCGCACGGGCCGGGTCCGCGCCCGGGTGCAAGGCTGTGCGCGGCGGCGTTTTTCGTGCTCGCGACTGCGCTGTTCGGAGCCGTGAGTGTCGCCTCGGCGCAGGCTCCTGCGAGCATCACAGACGCGACGACCGGCCTGTCGGACGCCTCCACGGTCGCCCCCGTTGAAGCTTGCGCTCCGGCCACGTCGTTCCGCGCAACGTGCCTTGCGCAGATCCTCGGGGTGCGCGGGAGCCTGACGCTCGTCCATCCGCGCCTCACCCGCCCGTCGTCCCCATACCGCCTGCGCCGACCGCGGCCGCGCGGCAGCCACGTGGCGTCGGCGGCGATCGCGGCGGCCGGGGCTCCTCAGCCCGGTACCCCCGCGTACCTCCAGCAGGCCTATGACCTGTCGTTCCTGTCGGAGACCGCGGGGACGACTGAGACCGTCGCGATCGTCGACGCGTTCGACGATCCGAATGCCGAGTCCGACCTCGGCACCTACCGTGCCGAGTTTGGGCTGCCGGCGTGCACGTCGGCCAACGGCTGCTTCACGAAGGTCGATCAGAACGGCGGCACGAACTACCCGGCGAGCGATACGGGTTGGGAGCTCGAGATCTCGCTCGACCTCGATGCGGTATCCGCGCTGTGCCCGAACTGCCACATAGATCTCGTGGAAGCCGCCAGCGCCGGCACCAGCGATCTCGCGGCCGCCGAACTCGAGGCCTACGACCTTCGAGCGAACGTGATCTCGGACAGCTGGGACCTGCCGTTGAGCGGCCGCCAGGCGCACCAGTTTCCGCAGACGGGCAATTACACGTTCAAGAACGTCACGACCGTCGCCGCTTCGGGTGACGCCGGCTACCCCGGCACATCCACGAACGACTTCCCCGCCGCGCTGCCGGACGTGACCGCGGCCGGCGGCACGACGCTCGAGCCGGCGAGCGCGAGTGGCGTGGCGAGCGCGCGCGAGTTCACCGAATCCGCCTGGTCGGACGCCGGCTCCGGTTGCAACCTCGGCGCCTCCAAGCCCGCATGGCAGACGGACAGCGGTTGCACGGGTCGCTCGTATGCCGACATCTCGGCCGACGCCGACCCCGACACCGGAATGCAGGTCTACGACTCCGACGACGGAGGCTGGGTCGTCGTCGGCGGGACCAGCGAGGCTTCGCCGCTGATCGCGGCTTACTACGCCCTGCTCGGCTCGGCCGCGCAAGGCCCGTCGTGGGCGTACACGAACGCATCGCTGCTCAACGACCCGACGACCGGCTCCAACGGCGCGTGCGCGGCGTCGATCTCCTATATCTGCGACGCCGGGCCCGGCTACGACGGCCCGACCGGGGTCGGCAGCATCTCCGGCGCGGTCACGACCGGGGCGCCGGGTATCTCCGGCCCCGGTACCAACGGCACGTACGCGTCGAGCACGACCGCGACCACCACCCAGCTCGCAGGCGGGGTCTACCCGAACGGCGCCGACACCAGCTACTGGTGGGAGTACGGCCCGACCACCGACTACGGCCAGCTGACTCCCGCGACCGATATCGGATCGAGCACCGTTCCGGTGGCGGTATCGGACTCGCTCATCGGGCTCTCGCCGGCGACGACCTACCACTACCGGCTGGTCGCGCAGAACCAATACGGCACCGAGTACGGCTATGACTTCACGCTGACCACCCCCGCCTCGTCGGCGAGCTCGCCCACCCAGGGCTCGACCACGAGCCCGACTGCCTCGACTCAGTCCCCGCCCTCGACCACGACCACGACGAGCAATCCGCCCGTCACCGAGGGTGGCTCGGGAAGCTTGGGGACGCCAATCGAGCCGGCCGGCGCCCCGCTGGTGACCAACCTGAAGATCGCGCCGGCGGCGAGCACCGCCACGATCAGCGCCACGATCGCGGGGCGCGGAGCAGCCACCACCTACGCGCTCCAGTACGGAACGACGGCGTCGCTCGGGCGGACTGCGCCGGGTTCGCTGGCCACTTCGCGGTCGACCGCGAACGTCAGCCTTACGCTCCGGAACCTGTCTCCCGGCAAGGTCTATTACGTCCGCGCGGTGGCGACCAACACCGGAGGCTCGACCTACAGCAAGGTGACCCGTTTCAGGACCTCGCCACTGACGATCACGAGCATCACTACTCGCGGCGGCGACCTGCTGCTGGTGCTGCGCTGCCACGGCTCGGCGCCGTGTCGCTTCCGCCTGGAGGGCCGTTCCGGGACGCGCGTGATGCTCTCGAGCCAGGGCTCCATCAGCGGGAACCGCAGCCGCACCGTCACGCTCACGCTGACACGCGCGTTCGAGACGCTCGCGACTCACAGCCGGACCGCGACGCTCTCGGTGCTGAGCACCTGGAACGGCGTCACCGCGACGGTCAGCGCGACGATCTGACGCCCGGGCGGGCGCTGCGCCGCATCGGCTCCGGGGTCATTTCCGCGGTGACGAGCACCCTGGTCGAGGCCGCGGCTTCTATCGTCACTGGCCGATGGCATCCCGCCAGGACATCCGCAACCTCGCGATCGTCGCTCATGTCGACCACGGCAAGACGACGCTCGTCGACGCCCTGCTGTGGCAGTCGGGGGCGTTCCGCGCCGGTCAGGACGTGGCGGACCGAGTCATGGACTCGATGGACCTCGAGCGCGAGAAGGGCATCACGATCCTCGCCAAGAACACCGCGGTCCGTTACGGCGGCGTCAAGCTCAACATCGTCGACACCCCTGGGCACGCCGACTTCGGCGGCGAGGTCGAGCGCGGCCTGACGATGGTTGACGGCGTGCTGCTGCTCGTCGACGCGAGCGAGGGACCGCTTCCGCAGACCCGGTTCGTGCTGCGCAAGGCGCTCGAGGCCCGGCTGCCGGTGATCCTCGTCGTGAACAAGGTGGACCGCCCCGACGCCCGCATCGACGAAGTGGTCGACGAGGTCTACGAGCTGTTCCTCGACCTCGACGCCGACGAATCGCAGATCGAGTTTCCGATCATTTATACGAACGCCAAGGCCGGCTGGGCTTCGCTCGATCCGTCGGTTCCCGGAAAGGACCTGGGCCCGCTGGTCGAGTTGCTGATCACCCACATTCCCGCGCCCGAGTACGACCCTCTGCACCCACTCCAGGCACACGTGACGAATCTCGATGCGTCGCCTTATGTGGGGCGGATCGCAATCTGTCGCGTCCGCCACGGCACGATCCGGCGCGGCGAGACCGTCGCCTGGTGTCGCGCGGACGGACAGATCGAACGCGTGAAGGTCTCGGAGCTGTACGTCACCGAGGCGCTCGACCGCGTCGAGGCGGACGAGGCGGCTGCCGGCGAGATCATCTCGGTGGCTGGGATCCCCGAGATCACGATCGGAGAGACGCTCGCGTCAGCCGAGGACCCGCGCCCGCTGCCGGTGATCACCGTCGATGAGCCCTCGCTGTCGGTCACGATCGGGATCAACACCTCGCCGCTGTCCGGGCAGGACGGCGACAAGCTCACCGCTTCCCAGCTCAAGGCGCGGCTCGATCGCGAGCTTGTCGGCAACGTGTCGCTGCGCGTGCTCGACACCGACCGCCCCGAGGTGTGGGAGGTTCAGGGACGGGGCGAGCTCGCGCTCGCGGTGCTGGTCGAGCTGATGCGCCGCGAGGGCTACGAGCTCACCGTCGGCAAGCCGCAGGTGGTGACGCGCGAGATCGACGGCCGACAGTGCGAGCCCGTCGAGCGGATGAGCGTCGACGCGCCCGAGGAGTACATCGGCGTGATCACGCAGCTGCTCGCGATGCGCAAGGGGCGGCTCGAGCAGATGATCAACCACGGCACCGGATGGGTGCGCATGGAGTATCTGGTGCCGGCGCGCGGGCTGATCGGCTTTCGCACCGAGTTCCTGACCGAGACGCGCGGGACCGGGCTGGTGCACCACGTGTTCGACCGCTGGGAGCCGTGGCACGGCGAGCTCCGGACCCGCCCGAGCGGGTCGCTGGTGTCGGATCGGCGCGGCACGGTGGCGGCGTTCGCGCTGTTCAACCTCCAAGAGCGCGGAACGCTGTTCGTGGCGCCCGGCGACGAGGTCTACGAGGGGCTGATCGTGGGCGAGAATTCGCGTGCCGAGGACCTCGACGTCAACGCCACCAAGGAGAAGCACCTGACGAACATTCGCTCCTCGACCGCCGACGAGCTCGTCCGGCTCGTCCCCAAGCGTGAGCTGTCGCTCGACCAGGCGCTCGAGTTCCTGCGCGCGGACGAGTGCGTCGAGGTCACGCCGCACGCCGTCCGGTTGCGCAAGGTCGTCCTCGACGCGACCGCACGGCGCAAGCTGACCCGGGCGGCGCGGGAGTGAGCGCGCAGGTTCTGCCGCAGCTCTCGGTCAGGCGGGGACGGGAGGCGGTCGAGTTCTACAAGGAGGCGTTCGGGGCGGTCGAGGTGTACCGGGTCGGGGGCTCCGACGCGAATCCGGCCGTCGTGTCGCAACTCGAGGTCGGCGACGGTTCCTTCTGGGTCGCCGACGAATCGCCCGAGCACCTCAACTTCAGCCCCGAGACGGTGGGCGGCGGCACGGTCCGGCTGCTGCTGATCGTCGAGGACCCAGACGCGGCGATCGAGCGGGCGGTGGCGGCGGGCGCAACGCTCGTGCGACCGGCGGCCGACGAGCACGGCTGGCGCCTCGGGCGGATCGCCGATCCGTTCGGGCACCACTGGGAGGTCGGCAAGCCGCTCGGCCCCTGGCCTCCCAGCCGCTAGTCGAGGTCGTCCGACTCGAGCCCGGCAAGTGCCGCCAGCCCGTTGGTGGCGTCGACGAGCTCGTCGAGGTCGAGCAGCAGCGCCTCGCCGTCGGCGTCGTGCGGCGCGGCGCGCTCGAGCGCGTCGTAGCTCGCGCGCAGGTCCGGCACCGCCGGGCTCGGCGTACCCGCCGGGACCCCGTTCGCTCCGGCCCGCACCGTGGTGTCGACGGTCGCCAACAGCTCGTCGACACCGGTCGCGAGCGGGGCAAGCGCCGGCACGGGGCGCCGTTTCGGCTTGTCCTGGGCGTCGAGCCGCAGCACGTGCGCGGCTTGGACCAACCGGCGCGCCGCGGCGAGCATCCCTTGGCTGCGCTCGGCATCGATCCGGCGCGTCGCCGGCTCCGCCAGCGACCGCGCGACGGTCGCCTCGGCGGCGGTCCGGGCGATCCGAGCCTCCCGGCTGAGCACGCGTATCTCGCCGTCGTCGGGTCGGTGGCCCTCGACGATCGCCTTCAGCGTCGCCCGCACGTACGCTCGCTGGGCCTCGACCAGGTTGGCCAGGGAGTTGCGTGCGGAGCTCTCGGACCAAGTCGGCCACAGCGCGTAGGCGAGCAGGCCGAGCGCGCCCCCGACCAGCGTGTCGACCAGCCGCGCCCACGCGGTCGCGAGCGTGTCCGGGCTGATCGCGTTCAGCAGGAACACGACGACGGCGGTGATGAACGCGAACCCGACCGCGAAGCTCGCCGGGAACAGCGCGTACCCGGCCCACGCGAGCACGCCAACGAGAATCACGGTCACGCCCCCGGCCGGGTGCAGAGCGACCGCGATCGCTCCCGCCAGCCCGACGCCGAGCGCGGTCCCGCCGAGGCGCTCGGCGCCGCGCGTGAACGTCGCGCCGAACTCGGGGCGCAACGTGGTGGCGGCCGCTACGACCATCCAGTAGCTGCGACTGAGCGGCAGGTGACGGGAGATCAGCTCGGCGACCAGCACCACGACCGCCAGTCGGAGCGCGTGACGACCCGCGGGTGACTCGAGGCTGGCGTTCGCGCGCAGTATCCCGACACCGGCCTTGAACCGCTCGATCGGGCGGTTTGTGCGCGCTTGCGGGCGCCGATCGCGCAACCCGCTGGCCTCGCCGGCGCTCACCGCCAGCGCCCCGATCGCGCGCAGCTGCCCCGCCAGCGCGCGGAGCCGCCGCGACAGCGCGATCCCGGAGGCGTCGGGCGTGAGCGCGTGCTCCGCGGTGTCCGAGCTCAGCCTGTCCATGTGCGCGGGAAGCTCCTGAGCGGCGGCGCGGTCGCCCTCGATCGCGCGCGCGGCGAGATCGAGTCCTTCAGTCGTGAGCGCGAGGATCCGGTCCGCGCCACGGGCGGGCGGATCCGGACCGCCGTCCGGGTCGGCCTGCCGGCGCCTCACCAGCGAGTGGATCGCGGTCAACCCGACCCGCATCCGCTGTCCTTCGTTGACGAGGCTACGCAGGGTCAGCACGGCCGGGTCCCCGAACAGCACCGGCGACGACAGCGTTTCCTGCGCCGCATCGAGCGCGGTGGCGGCCGGAAGCGACGAGCTTTCCGCCGTGGCGTCGGCCAGGCGCGACAGGGCCCGGTAGGCCTCGGCGGTCGCGTGGCGCTGCCACCTGAGTGGCGGCGGCCAACGCGCGACGCTCTGGAACAGGACCTGAGCGAAGCCTCCGATGAGCACGAGCAAGGCGAGCCCGAGCGCGGGTCCGGCGGGCTGGCTGAACCGCCCGAACACGACGAACGCGATGATCGACTGGGTCCCGACGGCCCCACCGCGGTTGCCGAGCGCCACGAGCAGCCCGCCTGCGAGCGACCACACACACAGCACGACGAAGTGAAGCCACGGCACCGATCCCGTCACGCACCCCACGAACGTCGAGATCGACATCAGCGAGGCATCGATCGCCAGCACCGCGATCGGTGGACGGCCGCCCCCGACCCGCCACGCGACCCCGACGAGCATCGCGCCGGCACCCATCGTGACGCCGGCCACCGCGCTCCACGCGACGGTGCCGATCGCGAGCACGGCCGCGACCGGGATCGCGGCAAGCAGGCCGGCCCCAATCGAGATCGCGCGGCGGTCGAAGTGCAACGCGTCGCGCAAGGCCGAGGACAGCGCCCCGCGCGGTTGCGAGGATCCTTTGTCCGGGCGCTCAGGCACCGGCTCGAGCGGGGCTAGCGGCCTTCGAGCCAGCCGTCGCGGTAGGCGACCTCGACGTCGGGCTTGATATCCGCGTACGCCTTGCTCGGCTCGGGCGTCTCCTGCTCGACGCCGGCGTTGTGGCGGAGCGCGACGTCGGCCCGTGGATAGATCACGCCCTTCCCCGATCGTGTCGAGACGCCCAGAAGCGCGCACGGACCGTTGCCGGCGCCGACGAATACGTGCTCGGTCCAGGGCGGACAGTGGACGAAGTCCCACTGCTTGAGATGTCGTTCCTCGCCCTCGATCAGCAGCAGGCACTCGCCGGCGAGCACCAGGAAGTCCTCCGGGTCCTCCTCGCCGTGGTACATGCAGGAGGGCTGGCCGGGAGCCAACACGCCGATGTTGAAGCCGAGGCTCGGGAAGCGCGCGTCTCCCTCGAAACGCGTGTAGGCGCCGAACTCGCCGTCGAGCCATTTCGCCTCGCGCGCGTTGAGGACGAACCAGCCCTCGCCCTCGGGTACGAGCCCATGTTCGGTCGCTTCGAGCCTGGCCTCAGGAACCACTCCGGCCATTATCGCGTCCCTCGTTAACCTGCGCTGAGTGACCGCGGTCGAGGTGTCCGAGCTCGTCAAGCGCTATCCGAAGTCGCCTGTCAACGCGGTGGACGGGATCACGTTCGCCGTAGAGCCCGGCGAGGTGTTCGGCCTCCTGGGTCCGAACGGAGCCGGCAAGACCACCACGGTCGGAATGCTCACGACGCGCGTGAAACCCACCGGCGGGCAGGCGATGGTTGGGGGCGTCGACGTCGGCTTGGAACCGGTCCGGGCGAGGAGCATGCTCGCGGTCGTCCCCCAGCGGAGCAACCTCGACCGCTCCCTGTCGATCCGCCGGAACCTGACCTTCCACGCCGCCTACCACGGCGTGCCGGCGGCCGAGGCCTCCGCCCGGGCCGACGAGCTGCTCGAGCAGTTCGGGCTGCGCGAGCGCGGGGACGTCAAGCCCGACCTGTTCTCGGGCGGGCAGTCGCAGCGCGTGATGATCGCGCGGGCGCTGATGCACGAGCCGCAGGTGCTGTTCCTCGACGAGCCGACCACCGGGCTTGACCCGGCCGCGCGGTTGTTCGTCTGGGACCGCCTGCGCGAGCTCCGGCAGCGCGGAGTCACCTTGTTCTTGACTACCCACGACATGCACGAGGCGGCGCTGCTGGCCGGCCGCGTCGGGATCATGGACCACGGCAAGCTGCTCGCGCTCGATACCCCCGACGCGCTGATGCGCGGGCTGCCCGGTAGTTCGACGCTCGAACTGAGCGTCCACGCCGGCGACAACGGGCACACCCCCGAAGCGGTCATCGATGCGTTCGCGGCGCTGCCCGGAGTGGAACGGGTCGAGCCGCTGCCGGGGGATTCACCGGAGCCCGATGACCCGCTCTGGCACGTGCGGCTGTACGTCTCCGGCGAGGCGTCGGCGCTGGTGGCGCCGACGGCGACGCTGCTCGCCGAGCGGGGGCTCAGCCTCAGCGGCGTCGAGCTCGGGGAGCCGACGCTCGAGGACGTGTTCATCCATCTGACCGGGCGGACGCTGCGATGACCGCGGCCACGGTTTCTGCGCCGTCGGGTGCGCCGATCGTGAGGCAGCGTCGCGCGTTCGCCGCGGTGCTCCGCCGCGACCTGCTCGTGACGTGGTCGGAGCTGCCGGTGTTCCTCGCGCAGGTGATCCTCCAGCCGCTGTTCCTGCTGTTCGTGTTCGGCAAGGTGCTCGGCTCGCTCGGCTACACGCAGCACGGGTACGCCGACCTGCTGTTCCCCGGGCTGCTCGCGCTGACGGCGGTGATCACCGGCATGCAGACGCTGGCGTTCCCGCTCGTGATCGAGTTCGGGTGGACCAAGGAGATCGAGGATCGCCTGCTCGCGCCGATGTCGACCGCGCTGGTGGCCGCCGAGAAGGTCCTGTTCGCTTCGCTCCGAGCGCTCACCGCGACGCTCGTGATGATCCCGGTCGGGATCCTCGTGCTCGGGTCGATCCCGTGGCGCTGGAGCGGGGTGCCGCTGATGGCGCTGGCGATGGTCCTCGGCAGCCTGCTCGGCGCCGGCCTCGGGCTGGTACTCGGCACGCTCGTCGTCCCGCAGCGGATCAACATCGTGTTCTCACTGGTGTTCACGCCGCTGCTGTTCACCGGGTGCAGCCAGTACCCGTGGCCGTCGCTGTCGCGTCTGCGGTGGTTCCAGATCGTGACCGCGTGCAACCCGATGACTTACGTGAGCGAGATGATGCGCGCCGCGCTCGTGCCGGAGGTGCCGCACATCACCCCGTGGGTCTGCATCGTCGTGCTCGCGTGCGCGCTGACCGCGCTGATGGCTATCGGCGTGCGCGGCTTTTATCGCCGCGCGATCGACTGAAGCAATCTTGTGAACTCGGCTCATTGGGCGCGTTGCTTTGGCGCCGGGTGGGTAAGCCAAAGGCCATGCGGGCTTGCGTTACCGGAGGGACGGGGTTCGTCGGCGCCCACGTTGTGCGGGCGCTGGCGGAGCGGGGCGACGACGTCCGCGTCGTTTACAGAGATGCGAATCGCCTCAAGGCGCTGAGCGGCGTTCAGTTCCGTAGGGCGAAGAGCGATGTGCTCGACTACAAGTCGATGCGGCGCGCGCTGCGCGGGATCGATGTCCTGTTCCACGTCGCCGGCTACGTCGCCTCGAGCCCCGTGCAACGCGTGTGGGAGCTGAACGCGGAGGGGCCGGTGGTCGCGGTCGAGGCCGCGGCGGCCGAGGGCGTCGGGCGCGTCGTGCTCACGTCGACGATCTCCGCGATCGGCACCGCGAACGGGAACGGGCCGGCGGATGAGTCGACCCGCTATCCCGACGACTGGCTCGGGCTCGCGTACCCGGACTCCAAGCATGCCGGCGAGCGCGCCGCGCTCGAGGCCGCCGAGCGCCACGGCATCGACCTCGTCGTCGTCAACCCTGCGTATGTGCTGGGCGTGCCCGTCGACCGCCGGCAGGGGTGTGACACCTCTACGCGAACGATCGCCAACTACCTTCGCGGCCGCCTCCCGGGGGTGCTCGACGCGCCGATGAACTTCGTCGACGTCGAGGACGTCGCCGCCGGGCAGTTGCTGGCCGCAGAGCGCGGCAGGCCGGGCGAGCGGTACATCCTCGGCGGCGTCAACCTCGGCTGGGTGGACCTGATCGACCGCGTCGCCGAGCTGTCTGACGTGCGTTACCCGATCGTGGTGCTGCCGACGAGCATCCGCCGCCTGATGCGCATCCGCGAGGCGATCGGCCTCCCGGGCGCGCTGTCGGCCGAGGCCTCGAACCTGATGGGCCAGGACTGGCGGTTCACCTCGCAGAAGGCGCGCGACGAGCTCGGCTACACCTCGCGCCCGCTCGACGACACGCTGCGGGCGACGATCGAGTGGGTGCTCGAGCTGATCGAGGCCGGGACGTTCGACGATTCCCACGCCTCGGCGTTGTCGCGGTGGGCCGATTCGATGCAGATCGCCTCGCGGCTCGGGCTGCTGACCCCAGTGCGGGTCGGGCAGCGCGTGATCGGGCGGCGGCTCGTCGCCGGGGGGTAGTCGGCGGGTCGTTGCCGGCGGGTCGTTGCCGGCGGGTCGTTGCCGGCGGGTCGTTGCCGGCGGGTCGTTGCCGGCGGGTCATTGCCGGCGGGTCGTTGCCGGCGGGTCGTTGCCGGCGGCTCCGCGGGTCCCCGCGCGGTGCATAACTCGCCAAACCGCCCGCTGGCCGCCCGTGTTGGCGACATAAGCGCCCCGGGGGCGCTTATGTGCCCTGGGTCGCGGCCCAGGTCGGGCTTTGGCGAGATTTGCGCGCGGGTTGGCACATCGCGGTGGCGCCCGGAGCCGAGATACGGTTGTGAACGGAATGTCGACCTCGAGACCGACCCTCCTGCTCAGCATCGACTACGAGGACTGGCATCAGCTGGTGCGCCGGCGCGTTGGCGCGTCGAACTGGGATGAGCCCGGGCCGGCACTGAGGAGACAAACCGACGCCCTCCTCACCCTGCTCGACGAGCTTCACGCCCGCGCGACGTTCTTCGTGCTGGGGATGGCGGCCCGCGCTCACCCCGAACTGCTCGACCGGATCGTCGCCGCGGGCCACGAGATCGGCTGCCACGGCGACGCCCATCTGCCGGTGCACACGCAGACCCCGGACGAGTTCGGCGCCGACCTGCGCGCGGCGCGGGCGACGATCACCGAGCTGACCGGACGCACGCCGGTCGGCTATCGCGCGCCCGCGTTCTCGATCACCAAGGGATCGGACTGGGCCTACCGGGTCCTCGCAGACGAAGGGTTCTCCTACGACGCGAGCCAGCACGACTCGCCGGCGCTGCGCGACCGGGCGCAGGCGTCGACGACCGCGCCCCATCGGCTCGGCGTCGGCCCCGACGGCGGGCTGTGGGAGTTTCCCGTCGCGGTGTGGCACACCGAACGGCTCGGCGGCATCCGCATCCCCGTCGGCGGCGCGTCGTACTGGCAGGTGCTGCCGACCCCGGCGGTCCTCAAGGGCCTCGGCGAAGCCGGCCCGCTCGCCGGCCTGTATCTGCACCCGAACGAGTTCGACCCCGAGCCGCTCCGAGCGCACCTCCCGAATACCGCCACCTCCAAGCAACAAGCCCACGCCAGGCTGCGCGAGGCACAGCGCAACGGCGCCCGGCGCCGTGCTCCGGGTGTCCTCAGAGCCATTGCTCGGAAGTTCGAGCTGATCCCCTATGGTGAGGCCCATGCACGACTCGACGGCAGCGCCTGAGCGGGTTCGAACCCGTTTCGAGGACAAGGCGCAGCAGTTCGACGACCTCTATGAGGACGAGCGATGGCTCGTCCGCACGCTGCGCCCGGGGCTGTTCCGCCGGCGCAAGCTCGCGGTCGACACCGTCGCGTCGTACGCCAACCCGCGGGTGCTCGACGTCGGCTGTGGCTCGGGCCGGATCGGCGAGTTCGTGCTCGGGGCCGGTGCGTCTCATTACGTCGGGGTCGACTTCTCCGAGCCGATGATCGACATGTCCCGCGCCCGCCTCGCCCGCTTCGCCGACCGTACGCAGCTCATCGTCGACGACTTCCTGACCGCGCCGCTCGACGGCCCGTTCGAGGTGATCCTCGCGGTCGGGCTGTTCGACTACCTGCCTGAACCCCACCGCTTCAGCCGCCGCATGTTCGAGCTGTGCGCGCCCGGAGGGTGCGTGGTCGCCTCGTTTCCCACGTGGTCATGGCTCAAAGGTCCGGTCCGCAAGGTCCGCTACGAGTGGGTCGGGAACTGCCCGATCTTCAACTACAGTCGCCGGGAGCTCGAGCTGATGTTCGGCGCGAGCGGGTTCGAACGGGTCGAGATCGCGAGCCCGGGCCGCAGCGGCTACCTCGTGCGCGCGTACCGGACCTAGGACCCGCCGGGACCGTTCCGGCCCAAGCACAAGCCGATGCCCCCGCTCCACGCCCTGGCCATCTTCGCCGCGGGCATCGCCGCCGGGGCGATCAACACGCTGGTCGGCAGCGGCACGCTGATCACGTTCCCGATCCTGCTCGCGTTCGGCTACGCGCCGGTGACCGCCAACGTCTCGAACACCGTCGGGCTCGTCCCGGGCTCGGTCGCCGGCGCGATCGGCTACCGCCGCGAACTGGCCGGGCAGCGCGCGCGGGCGCTCCGGTTCGCGACCGCGTCCACGGCCGGCGGGATCGTCGGCGCGGTGCTGCTGTTGACCCTGCCGGCGTCAGCGTTCAAGGACATCGTGCCGGCGTTCATCGTGATCGCGCTCGCGCTGATCGTGCTCCAGCCGCGGATCGGGCGCGCGCTCGAAGCCCGGCGCTCGCGCGAGAAGCATGAGGCAGGGCCGCTGGGGATGGTCGCAGTGTTCGGCACCGGCATCTACGGCGGCTACTTCGGCGCCGCTCAGGGGATCATGCTGCTCGCGATCCTCGGGCTGTCGCTCCCGACTGAGGATCTTCAGCGGGTCAACGCGCTCAAGGTCGTACTCGCCGGGCTGGTCAACCTGGTCGCCGGGATCATCTTCATCTTCTTCTCGCACATCGCGTGGCTGCCGGCGCTGCTGATCGCGATCGGGTCGATCATCGGCGGCGTCGCCGGGGCCCGCTGGGGCCGCCGCCTGCCGCCGGTGGCGCTGCGCGCGGTGATCGTGGTGGTGGGGATCACCGCGATCGTGCGCCTCGTCTAGGAGCCCGGAACGCTGAACTCCTTACGCGCACGGGTCGCCTGCGCGCGCGCCGCGCAACCGGTCATGTGGTCGTTCACGAGGCCCATCGCCTGCATGAACGCATACACGGTCGTCGGCCCGACGAACCGCCAGCCGCGGCGCTTGAGGTCCTTGGCCATCGCGACCGACTCCGCGGTCTGAGCCGGAATGTCTCCGCGGGTCACGGTTCCCCGCCCACGGCGCGCCGGCTCGAACCGCCACACGTACGCCGCCAGCGAGCCCTCGGACTCGACCAACTCGACCGCGCGCCCGGCGTTGTTGATCACCGCTTCGATCTTGCCGCGGTGGCGGATGATCGACGCGTCGCCGAGCAAGCGCGTGACGTCGCGCTCACCGAAACGCGCGACCGCGTTGTAGTCGAAGCCGGCGAACGCCCGCCGGAAGTTCTCGCGCTTGCGCAGGATCGTCAGCCACGAGAGCCCCGCCTGGAACCCCTCGAGGCTCAGCTTCTCGAACAGGCGGACGTCGTCGTCGACCGGGAAGCCCCACTCGCGGTCGTGGTAGGCGCGGTAGTCGGGCGCGGAGTCCGCCCAGTAGCAGCGCCGCACGCCATCCTCGCCGCGGACGATTCCGTCGGTCACGACGCCCGCGCCAGACACAGGAGGCTCTCGAAGTGCATCCGGAAGCCCCCACCGCGGCCGTCGATCGCGGCGCCGATGTCGGTCAGCATCCCCTCCCGCTCGGGGGGGTCGAGCACCAGGCAGGCGGAATGGGTACCGAGCAGGTCCAGATACTCGGCGGTCGTGTAGTCGCTGTGCCAGGGATAACGGCGCACCTCGGCCCCGTCGAAGCCCGACGCGCCGGCAATCTCGGACGCCCAGTCCACTTCCCCCGATCGCGTCCGCGGGTTCATCGGGTCGTCCGTGTCGCCGTCGCGGCCGTGTCGCCGGTACACCTCGCCCAACTCCTCGCGCAGGTCGGACGCGGACCAGTCCGGCACGTTCCAGAACGCCGCCAGCGCCCCGCCCTCCTCGAGCGCGGCTCGGGCGGCGACGTAGCGCACGTCGGGCGCGATCCAGTGCCAGGCCTGGCCAGAGAACAAGAGCCGGAAGTTGTGCCCGTTCGGCCGCCACCGTTCGAACCCCGTCTCCTCGATTCTCACGTTCGGATAGCCCTCGCAGTTGCGCCGCGCGATAGCCGCCATCTCAGCGCTCGGCTCGATCGCCACCACGTTCAGCTCGCGCGCCGCGAACAGCACCGTGGCCTTGCCCGTCCCGGCGCCGACCTCGACGGCCCGGTCGCCCTCACCGGCGCCCGCGTACTCGAGCACGTCGTCGACCAGCGCGCTCGGGTACGACGGCCGCGCCTGGTCGTACAGGTCGGCCACGCCCCCGAAGCTGAGTCTCCGCCGCTCGTCCACGCCCGACAGTCAACCAGCCGCGGGCGGTGGCAGGATGGGACGCGGTGAAGCAGTACTACGACACGCGCGCGCCCGAATACGACGACTGGTACCTGGGCGTCGGCCGGTTCGCCTCGCGCGAGCGCCCCGGCTGGCAGGACGCGGTCGCCGCGCTCGAGCACGCGGTGCACGCGCTCGAGCCCGCCCGGACGCTCGACGTTGCCTGCGGCACGGGCTTCCTGACGCGCCATCTGCGCGGCGAAGTCACCGGACTCGACCAGAGCGAGCGGATGATCGAGATCGCGCAGGAGCGCGTCCCCGGGGCGGCGTTCGTCCAGGCCGACGCGGTCTCACTGCCGTTCGTGGACGGCAGGTTCGACCGTGTGTTCACCGGTCACTTTTACGGTCACCTCGAGGGGTCAGACCGCGAGCAGTTTCTGGCCGAGGCGCGCCGGGTGGCGCGCGAGCTGATCGTCGTCGACTCGGCCGTCCGGCCCGACCACGAGCGCCAGGAAATGCAGCAGCGAATCCTCAACGACGGCTCGGCGTTCGAGGTCTACAAGCGGTACTTCGACGGCGACGAGCTGGCCCGCGAGCTCGGCGGCGGGACCCTGCTGCACGCGAGCGACTGGTTCGTGATGGTCGCGTCGCCGGCCCCGAGCTAACGCGATAGATACACGGAGTCGCTAGCCTCGCACGCAGGTATGGGACGACGCTCGAGAGCCGGGGCACTCGTGGGGGCGTGCGCGCTGGGGGCAACGCTGCTCGTCGCCTCCCCGGCGATGGCCGCCGGACCCGTCCGGCTCGGGTCGGCTCCCGCAGTGCCCGACGGCGCGCACATCGTCGCCGCCGTGCCCGCGACCACGCAGATGCACGTCACGGTCACGCTCCAGTCCCAGGATCCTGCGGGACTGGCCGCGTTCGCGACCGAAGTGTCGACGCCCGGGTCGCCGCTTTACCGCGACTACCTCACCCCCCCGCAGTTCGCCCAGCGGTTCGGGGCGACGCCGCAGGCGGTACAGGCGGTCGAGTCCTCGCTCGAGGCCCACGGGCTCACGCCCGGCGCGGTCAGCTCGAACTCACTATCGATCCCTGTGACCGCGACCGCCGGAGCGCTGTCGGCGGCGTTCGCGACGTCGTTCTCACGGGTCGCGCTGGCCGACGGCACGAGCGCGATCGCCAACAGCGAGGCACCGTCGCTCGACTCCGCGATTGCCGGCGACGTTCAGGGCGTGCTCGGGCTGAGCACGCTGTCGGTCGCCAAGCCCCTGCTGATCCAGGCGCATAACGCCGCGTCGGCCGCGGCAAGGCCCCACGTCGCGACCGGCGGGCCCCAACCGTGCGTGGCCGCTTCGCAAACGGGCGCGGAGGATGGCGGGTTCACGGCGGACCAAATCGCCGCGGCCTACGGGTTGTCCGGGCTGTACGAGTCCGGCGGTCCCAACGCCACGCCCGACGAGGGCGCGGGCCAGACCGTCGCGATCCTCGAGCTCGAGTCCTACGACGCCAGCGACATCGCCGCGTTCGAGTCGTGCTATGGCGCCAACGCCCCGATCGCGAACATCCCCGTCGACGGCGGCTCGGGCACCGGGCCCGGCCAGGGCGAGGCGGCACTCGACATCGAGAACGTGATCTCGCTCGCGCCGCAGGCCAAGATCGCTGTCTACGAGGGCCCGAACAACGGCTCCGGCCCGTACGACACGATGGCCGCGATCATCAGCCAGCACCTCGCCCAAGTGGTCACCACGTCGTGGGGGCAGTGCGAGCAGCTCGAAGGCCAGCAGTCGGCCTCCTCAGAGAACACGCTGTTCCAGGAGGCGGCGGCGCAGGGCATGACGGTCGTCTCGGCGTCCGGCGACGATGGGTCTGAGGACTGCTTCCCGACGCCGCCGACGCTGCAGGTCGACGACCCGGCGAGCCAGCCGTTCGTGACCGGGGTCGGCGGCACGAGCCTGACCACGAACGCGGCCGGCGCCCGCGCGAGCGAGACCGTGTGGAACGACGGCACCGAGGTCGGCGCCAGCGGCGGCGGTGTCTCGAGCTTCTGGCCGATGCCGAGCTATCAGTCCGGCGCGCCGGCCTCACTGCACGTGATCAACGGCAACTCCTCGGGCTCGCAGTGCAACGCGTCGTCAGGCGACTGCCGGGAGGTCCCCGACGTGTCCGCGGACGGTGACCCCGGCACCGGATACGTGATCTACTGGAACGGGCAGGGCGACGCCGCGGGGTTCCCGCCGCCCACCCAGGGGTGGCAGGTCGTCGGCGGTACGAGCGCGGCGGCGCCGGCGTGGGCGGCGTTGATAGCGCTGGCGAATGCCTCGGGCCGGTGCGGCGGCGTGCCGATCGGCTTCGCCAACCCGGCTTTGTACGACGCCGCGGCGAGCGCCTACGGCGCCGACTTCGACGACATCACCTCGGGCAACAACGACATGACCGGCCTCAACGGCGGGCTGTACCCGGCCGGCGCCGGCTACGACATGGCGACCGGGCTCGGGTCCCCGAACGGCGCCGCGCTGGTCCAGTCGCTTTGCACCGACGCGATCGCGTTCGCCAACCCGGGCGCGCAGTTCTCCACGATCAAGAAGGCCGTGAGCCTGCAACTCAAGGCCGTCTCCACGCGCGGCGGGGCCGTGACCTACAAGGCGACGGGGTTGCCGAACGGCCTGACGCTCGACCCGTCGACCGGAAAGGTCACCGGCAAGCCGAAGCGGCTCGGCACCTCGACCGTGACAGTCACTGCCACCGACGCCGCGAACAGCACCACGCAGACCACGTTCGGGTGGACGATCGAGAACCCGCCGACGCTGTCGCGCGTGTCGCTGTCGAGCGTCGGCGCATCCCGGCCGACGCTGGCATTCACGGCGGCCTCCGGGCGCGACGAGCCCGCGCTGAAGTCGATCAGCATCGTCCTGCCGCGCGGGCTGCATTTCACGAAATCGCGCTCGACGGTGTCCGTCACCGGTCCCAAGGGCAAGCATCTGCGGTTCACGGCGAGCCTCGCGCACGGCGGGCTGGTGGTGACGCTGCGAACGGCGACGTCGCAGGTACGCGTGACCATCTCCTCGCCGCGCCTGGCCGCGAGCGGCAGTCTGACCGCCGCGCTGGCCCGCCACCAGGCGACCCGTGTGACGCTCACGGTGCGGGTGACCGACGCCGACAAGCTGACGACGAAGCTCACGCAGAAGACCAAGGCCAGCTGATCGGGCCTCCGATCCTGTCCGGACGGGGTACCAGGCCTCCCGGCTCGGCCCGCTCGGCATCCGGCCTCGCCAAGACCGGGCCGGCCGGGAGTCATCCGGCTGGACGCCGCGAAGCGGCCCCTCCCCACCCAAGCTCTATGCGGCCGCCGGCTCCTCGGTGTAGCGCTTGGCGACGTCGGCCAGGATCTTGATCATCGTGCGGGCGGCCGGGGACACGCCGGCGGCGCCGATCGTCGCCGCCACGACCCGCCGCGCCGGGTTCCGCGGTGCGAGCGAGCGCACGACGATGCCCGGGTGCACGTGCGTGAGCGCGAGTTGCGGGATCAGCGCCACCCCGACGCCGGCCGCGACCAACCCCTGCACGGTCTCGTAGTCGTCTGACTCGAACGTGACCTTCGGCTCGAAGCCGGCGGCCACGCACGAGCGCACGACGTGGCGCGCGCATGGACTCGTGGCCGAGGTCTGCACCCAGTCCTGGTCGCGCAGATCGGACAGCGACAACGCCGGCTTGCCGGCGAGCGCGTGCTCCGCGGGCAGCGCCACCAGCATCGGATCCTCGAGCAGCAGCTGCGTCCGCAACCGGGCGCCGTGCCGCTCGCGGGTGCCCGGGAACTCGAACAGCAGCGCGAGGTCGAACTCGCCCACGCGCAGCCGCGGCGCGATCTCATCGGGCTCGCCCTCGGCGAGCGTGAGCGCGACGTCCGGGTGGCTCGCCCGGAACTTGGCGATGGCGAGCGGCATCAGCGTGGCCCCGGCGGACGGGAACGAGGCCATTCGCAGGCGACCGGCGCGGACTCCGAGGACCGCCGCCAGGTCCGCCTCGGCGGCCTCGATCCGGGCGAAGATCGCCTCGGCGTGCTCGACGAGGCTGGCACCCGCTGCGGTCGGCCGCACGCCGCCGCGGTCGCGGACGATCAGGGTCGTGCCGGTCTCCGCCTCGAGCCGGGCAACCGCCTGCGAAACGGCGGATTGCGTGTACGACAGCGCCTCAGCGGCGCCCGAGAACGACCGTCGCCGGACCACCTCGGACAGCACCCGGACGCGGCCGACGTGCAGCATTAGCAAAGCTTATCAACGGCATGATCAACTTTATTAGCGCTGATACTAGGTAGGTGCGATCCTCGCGCCGAACAGGACGGCCACGACTTCTTCCGAGGACTGGAGGACCCCGCAATGTCACCCCGAGCGCTCATCTCCTACGACGACACGCCAGGCGATCATGACGCGCTGATGCTTGGACGCATCCTCGCCGACGCCGGCGCCGAGTTGACGCTGGCCTACGTGCGCCACTGCACGCACGGCGACCGCACCCAGGAGCAGCGCGAGGAGAACGACGCCGAGATGCTGCTCGAGCGGGGCGCCGAGTGGTTCTCGGGCCTCCGTGTCGACACCCGCGTCGTCGTGAGCCCGTCGACCTCGGAGGGGCTGCGCCGGCTGGCCGAGCAGGAGCAGGCGGACATCGTCGTATTCGGCTCGGACTACCGGACCGCGCCGGGGCACGTGGCTCCGCAGCGCTCGACGCAGACCATGCTCGAGGGCGGACGGAGCGCGGTCGCGATCGCGCCCGCCGGCTACCACGACGAGTGGGCACCCAGGATCCACCGGATCGGCCTGCTCGCGATCCCTGGAGACGACGCGACGCTCGCCACCGCCCGCTCGCTCGCCGACAGCTTCGGCGCGACGCTCACGCGCGACGAGCCTCAGATCGACCTGCTGGTCGTCGGCTCGCGCCTTGAGGCCACCCCGGGCCAAGTGCTGATCAGCGCTCACGCTCAGAACGAGATCGAGAACGCCACCTGCCCGGTGCTGGTCGTGCCTCACGGCGTCACGATCGACTTCCCGGCCGTGCTCGCCCACGCCGCGTAGCGTTCAAGGCAAGATCAGGTGCGAGTCACCGAACTCGTGCCATAGGTAGCCGGCGTCGAGCGCGGCGTCGTACGAGCGGGCGAGCAGTTCGGAACCGGCAACGGCCTCGAGCATCAATAGGTGCGACGCCTCGGGCTCGTGCCACCCGGTCACGAGGCCGTCGACGATCGAAACTCCGCAGTCCGGCGTGACCACCAGTCCGGTCCAGCCCGAACGCGCGCAGCTGCAACGGTCGGGCCCGCCGGCGGACTCGAGCGCGCGGACGACCGTGGTGCCGACCGCGATCACGCGCCCATTGCGACGGCGCGCCTGCGCGATCAGCTGCGCCGTCCGCTCGGGCACCTCGTACCACTCTGGGAACGGCGGCTCGTGGCTCTCGGGTGAGGAGACGCCGCAATGGAGCGTGATCGCCGCGACGGCGATGTCGCGCGCGACCAGGCGGGAGATCAGCTCGCGAGTGATCGGCCGGCCGGCGCTCGGCATCTCGGCGCTTCCGGCGCTGACCGCGTACACGTTCTGATAGGCCTCGAGCGGCCACGGCTCGCTGACGTGGGAGTACCGGATCGGCTCGCCGTAGCGTTCGAGGTACTCGTCGACCAGCAGCGCGCAACAGAACCGCGCGAGCATCAGCCGTTGCCCGGATGCGTACGGCGCCATCAGTTCGAGCGAGGCGCCGCCCCGGAGCTCGAGCCGATCGCCCGCTCCGAGACGGTGCGGAGTGCTGCCGTCAGCGCTGCGGATCTCGACCACGCGCCAGTCGTCGTCAAGTTGCGGAGCGCGAGTCGCGAAGTGGACTCGGACGGCCGTGCCGTCAGAGGCGGTCGCGGGCAGCGCCGCCGGGATCGTCGCCGAGATGTTGATCACGACCACGTCGCCGGGCTCGAGCAGCTCGGGCAGGTCGGTGAACGTGTGGTGGCTGATCGACCGCTCGCCGCGCCGGGCCACCAGGAGGCGCACCTCGTCCCGGGCGAGGCCGCGAGCCTCGGGCGGCTCGTGGGCCTCGAGCGCGGGCTGCAACTCGAACGCGAGCGCGGTCACGCCGGCACCGCCCGAAGCGCGTTCGTCGGGAGCTCGCGCGCCCGGTAGCGACCGCTCGGAAGATCGCCCTCGATCAGCCTGAGCAGGCCGGGCACGCTGTCCTCGGGCGGCGGGCGGTCCGAGATGTCCTCGCCTGGGAACGCTTCTTGGTGCATCTGCGTCCGCATGTCGCCGGGGTCGACCGCGTACACCCGCAGCGACGGGTGCTCCTCGGCGAGGATCGCGGAGGACTGGTCGAGCGCCGCCTTCGAGGACCCGTAGCCGCCCCAGCCGTCGTACGCCTCGACGGCGGCATCGGAGCTGACATTGATGATCACGCCGCCGTCCGGCATGCGGGGGAGGACCAGCTGGGCGAGCCCGATCGGAGCCAGGACGTTGACCCGGTAGACGCGCTCGAGCACGTCGAGCGGATAGCTGCCGAGCGGCGGCTGGGGGCTCGGCCCGAGCATCGACGCGTTGTTGACGAGCAGGTCGACGTGCTGGCCGGCGGCGTCGACGAGCGCTCCTCGGTGCCAGTCGTCGGCGACGTCGCCCGCGAGCGCGACGACTTCGGTGAGCTGACCGAGCTCGCGCGCGGCGCGCTCGAGCTCCGAGCCGCCGCGGGCGTCGATCACGAGTGCCCAGTGGCGCTCGGCGAGCGCGCGCGCCAGGGCGAGGCCGAGGCCTCGGGAACTTCCGGTGATGATTGCGAGTGGCATGGCCGCCACGGTAGGACGGTGGCGGTCCCGGTTACCAGGGGCAATTGGTCCTAAGACCCAGGTTCGACGAGTCCGTGCTGCACCGCGAGCAGGGCCGCCTGCGTCCGGTCGGTGACGCCGAGCTTGGCCAGCAGGTGGCCGACGTGCGTCTTGACGGTCTTCTCGGAGATCCCCAGCTCGAGCGCGATCCGCTTGTTCGAGCGCCCACGCGCGATCAGCACGAGGACGTCGCGCTCGCGCCCGGTGAGGTGATCGAGCACGGTCCTGTCGTGGGCGGCGGCCGGCGATCGTTCCGAGAGCGCGTGCACGAGCCGCGCGGCGACCGTCGGATCGATGATCGCCTCGCCGGCGTGGGCGGCACGCACCGCCCGCGCGAGCTCGGCGGGCTGGGAGTTCTTGAGCAGGTAGCCGGCGGCTCCCGCCTCGAGCGCGGGCAGCAGCCGGTCGTCCTCGAGGAAGCTCGTGAGCACGATCACGCGGCTGCGGGACGCGCGCTCCTTGAGCACCTGCATCGCGCTGACCCCATCGCGATTGGGCATTACCAGGTCCATCAGGATCACATCGGGGTCGAGTTGTTCGGCCTGTTCGACGGCCTCCTCGCCGTCCGCGGCCTCGCCCACGATCTCGAATCCGTCCTGAAGTCCGAGGAACGTGCGCAGTCCCTCGCGCACGACGGCGTGGTCATCGACCACCAGGATCGTGATCGACTCAGCCATCGGGCTTTAGCTCGATCCGGACCGTCGTGCCGGCGCCGGGCGCGGAGCGGATCCGCAGCCGTCCGCGCAGCTCGCGCGCGCGCTCCTCCATCGACGTGAGGCCGAGGTGCCGGGAGCGCAGCTCGGGGCGATCGGGATCGAACCCGATCCCGTCGTCGGTGACCTCGACGACGAGACCGCCGCCGGCGCCGCCGCCGACCCGGACGGTCACGTGCTCGGCGCGGGCGTGCCGGACGGCGTTGTGGAGCGCCTCGTGCGCGATCCGCAGCAACGCCGCCTCGCGATCGCCGGTCTCGATCGAGAACCCGGGGTCGATCTGAAGCTCGACGTCCGTGCCGTGCATACGGCCGAGCATCTCGACCTCCTTGCGGAGCGCGCCCTCGAGGCCGTCGCGTTCGAGCTCGGGGGGACGCAGGCCGAGGATCAGCGCGCGCAGCTCGTCGAGCGCCTCGCGTGCCAGCTCGCGCAGCCGCTCGATCTGCGCCCGTGCGGCGACCGGGTCGCGATCCATCTGCGTGGCGGCGGCCTCGGCGGTCAGCATCACGCTGAACAGCTTCTGGCTGACCACGTCGTGGAGCTCGAGCGCGAGGCGGTTGCGCTCGGACAGCATCGACAGCTCGCGGCTCTGCTCGTACAGGCGGGCGTTGGTGATCGCGATCGAGGCGTGGGCGGCCAGCAGCTCGATCAGCTCCTGATCCTCGGCGTCGAACGTGTCGGCGCCGTCCTTCTCGGTCAGGTAGAACGCGCCGATGATCGTCCCGGCGGGCGAGACGATCGGGACGCCCAGGAACGAGCGCATGTCCGGGTGCTGGCGGGGCCACCAGCCGCGGAACCGGGGATCGTCGTGGATGTCGTCCGTGCGGTAGGGCTCGCGCCCCGAGAGCATCGCGCCGAGCATGCCGTGGGTACGCGGCAGCGGGCCCATCGAGGCGATCAGCTCGTCGCTCATGCCGGCGACCAGGAAGCGGCGGAAGCCGCCCTCGCCGTCGGGGATCCCTAGCGCGGCGTACCGCGCGCCGGCGAGCTCGCGTGCCGCGTCCACGAGCTTCTGGAGCACCTCGTCCACCGACAGGTTCGCGGCCACCGCGAGGACCGCGTCGCTGACCGCTTTGAGCGTCGGGTTGAGCTGCTGAGCCATTCTTACGGACGATAGAGAGCCAGGCCGCTAGCTTTAGTGGCTGTGCCACGCCATTGGATCTGGATGCAGGTCGCGATCCTCGTGTTCGTGCTCGCCGGCATGGTGATCGCGATCACCAAGCTTGCCTAGGTCGGCCGTGTTCACGTCAATCCTCGTCGGTACAGACGGATCCGAGACCGCCCACACGGCCCTGCGGCGGGCGATCGACCTGGCCGCGGGGCTCGGCGCCCGGCTGCAGATCGTCAGCGCCTACGAGCCCGTGTCCGACGAGCGGCTGCGCGGCGGGCAGGTGGACGTGCCGGCCGATCTCCAGTGGATGATCAACCCCCACGACGACGTGATGGCGTTGCTCGAGGCCGCGCACGCCGAGGCACGCGCGGGGGGTCTTACCGATGTCGAGACGTTCGCGCGGCAGGGCGACGCCGCGGACGCGATCGTCGACGTCGCCGAGGAGCTGCGGTGCGACCTGATCGTGGTCGGCAACAAGGGGATGACCGGGGCCAAGCGTTTCCTGCTCGGATCGGTGCCGAACAAGGTCTCGCATCACGCACCGTGCTCGGTGCTGATCGTCCGGACGACCTAGGAGTGGTGAGCGGGCGCGGCGGTCGGGAGCGGCGCCGTCGCGGCGCCGGCGTTGACCAGACCCCAGCCGTAGTTCTCGTTCGGCTGGGAGCCGCCGAGCGGGGTCGCCGTCTGCTCCAGGTGGGCCAGGATCTGATTGGGCGACGGGTGCGGCGCCGACGACGCGGCTGGCGATCACCAGCGCCGCGGTCGCCGACACCTCGGGCGCGGCCATCGACGTCCCGTAGCTTCCGGGGAAGCTGAACTGGTCCGGGTTGGCGCCGGGGACGAGCGAGTTGAAGTCGCTGAACGTCATCTGATGAACCGGCGGCAGGTTCGCGAGCGGCCGGCAATCGGGGTCGTCGGGCAGCGCCGCGTCGTCGCCACCCCCGGGCGCCACCAGGTCGAGCTTCGTGCCGACGTTCGAATACTCCGCCAGGCACCGGTCGATCGTGGTCGCCCCGACCGAGATCACGCTGGGCTCGGCCGCGGGGTAGTCGAGATGCCGGGCGCTCTCGTTGCCGGCGGCGGCCACGACAACAACTCCGTGGCGATGGGCGAAGTTGAGCGCGCTGGTGATGTCGGGGATCTCTGCCGCCGTCACCGAGCTGTCGAACACGAGGCTTAGGTTGATCACCTGCGCGCCGTGGTTGACCGCGTATCGGATTCCGCGCGCGATCGTCGCCGAGTCGCCGTTGCCATCGGCGTCGAGCACGCGGACCGGCATGATCTTTGCGCCGTACGCCAGTCCGGTCAGCCCGAACCCGTTGTTGGTCGCCTCGGCGATCATCCCCGCGACGAACGTCCCGTGGCCCTCGCGATCGACCGGGAAGGCGTCGTTCGCGACGAAGTCGTACGGGTCGACGAAGTGCGTGCCGGCGAAGTCCGGCGATTTGAGGAAGCCGTCCCAGTTCCGGTACGCGACGCCGGTGTCGAGCACCGCGATGACCACGCCGCGGCCGCCGGGCCGGTGGGCGGCAAACATGTGCCCCCAGGCGTCAGGCGCGTCGATGCCGGCGCCGGGGAGGAAGTTCCACTGGAGCAGCTGCCACCCCTGGGGGTGTTGGCTGGTGCCGGGATCGTTGGGGATCCAGCCGGCCGCGTGGGCGATGTAGTCGGGGACGGCGTAGGCGACACCGCGCTGGCGGCGCAGCCGCGCGATCACCTGCCAGACGCTCTTCCCGCGCGGCACCCGGACGATCTGCTCACTGGGGTCGGGACTCGACGCCTGGGTCGCCCGCACGCCCATCATCCGGGCCGCGTGCGCCACGTCCGACGCCGCCGGGCCGGGCGCGTAGCCGACAACCACCTCGCCGGGGACGTAGTCGGCGGCCCGCGCCGGCGCCGCCCCCCGGCTCGCCAGGGCACCCAGTGTCAGCGCGAAGACAAGCATCGCGAGCATGAGGCAGCGGGTGCGTTTGGCCAAGAACAATGAATGGACGGGGAAGTCGGGCCCCATGACCGGACGGGGAAAATCGGCCCCCAAGCGCTAAGACAACTGCGCAACCGCGAAAGTTTCCCTGCAGAGAAGGTAGCGTCGCCTGAAGCGTGAGCACCCATTTCTTCCCCCGAGAGGAGTACTTCATGCGCCTGGCGCTGCGCGAGGCCGCGCGGGCGCCCGAGCACGACGACGTCCCGGTCGGCGCCGTGATCGTCCACGGGGGCGAGGTGATCGGCACCGGCCACAACGAGCGCGAGGTGCGCGCCGACCCCACGGCCCACGCCGAGATGATCGCCCTGCGCGAGGCGGCCCGCGCGCTCGGCAGCTGGCGCGTGCTCGACTCCGTTATGTACGTCACGCTCGAGCCGTGCGCGATGTGCGCCGGCGCGATCGTGCTCGCGCGCCTACCCCGCGTGGTGTTCGGCGCCACCGACCCCAAGGCCGGCGCCGCCGGGAGCGTGCTCGACGTGCTCGACGAGCCACGGCTCAACCACCGCCCGCAGGTCGAGAGCGGGCTGCTCGCCGAGGAATGCGCCGACCTGCTGCGGGCGTTCTTCGCGCCCCGGCGCTAGAGGGGGCCGACGGCCGCCGACGGACACCGCGTTATGGAGACCATCGACGGGCGCGCCGGGCCCGCGGGCGCGCCAGTTCGTCTAACTTGTCTACGCCCCACCGGAGAGGTGGCAGAGCGGTTGAATGCGCCGGTCTCGAAAACCGGTATGGGCTTTTCGGTCCATCGGGGGTTCGAATCCCCCCCTCTCCGCTG
>CAVYQJ010000013.1:0-43811 GCA_963770615.1 uncultured Solirubrobacterales bacterium
GGAGCCAACGGGATTCGAACCCGTGACCTCCTGCTTGCAAAGCAGGCGCTCTCCCAACTGAGCTATGGCCCCGATTCCGGAGCGAGTCTAGGGACTCAGCCGTCGAAATCGAAGTCTCGCGGCGGGCGCTGCTCGAACCACAGCCGGTCGTGGTCCGGAGCGTCCTGGAGGAATTCGGGCGTGCTCTCGAGCACGTCGTCGCCTTCCTCTTCCTCTTCTGGCTCGAGCTCGTACTCCTCGGTCTCCTGGTCCAAGTGCGCGGCGACGGAAGGGTCCGGAGGATCGGCCGGGTGGGGCGGGAAGCTTGCCTCCGGCTCTGGTTGGGGCGCCGGCTCGATCTCGGCCTGGTGTGGCGCGGGAGTCGACTCCACCTCGGCATCGAACGGCCGCGTCGCTCCCAGCGGCTCGTCGACAGCAACAGGCCCATCGGGTTCATACGGCGGCAGCTCGTCGTCGTGCTCGAATGGCGGCAACGGCTCGTGCTGCTCCTCGTCCTCGCGGAAGGGCTCCCACTCCGGCGCCTCAGCGGGCGCGACCGCCTCCGGGTCGAGCGCGGCGTCCGCGGCGGCGCGGCCGGCGCATCCGGCGCATCGTCCCCGCCGGCCTCGGGACCGCGCCGGACGGGACCGAGCGCCTCGCGTTCGGCGCGCTCGATTTCGGTCGGGTCGGCGCCACGCCGGCGCTTGAGGTCGAGGTGCTCGCGGATCGCGTCGTCCAGTATGCCCATCCGCTTAAGCCTACCCCGCCCCCGAAGCGTCCGTGGCTCGCGTCTCAGCGCTGATGGTCCGGTTCTTGCCGGTGCGCTTCGCTTCGTAGAGCGCTCCGTCCGCGTCCGCGACCAACGCCTCCTTGTCGCCGGTGGTCGAGGCGGCGACGCCCAGGCTGGCGGTCACGCGCAGCACGCCTTCTCCGTCCGTCCGGGCGACGCGAAGGTCCTCGACGGCCGTCCGGATGCGCTCGGCGATCGCGTGGGCGCCCTCGAGATCGGTGTGGGGAAGGATCAGCGACAGTTCCTCGCCACCGTAGCGCGCCGGGGAGTCGGCGTCGCGGGAATTTTCTTGCAGAACGCGGGCCACATGGCGGAGGACGGCGTCCCCCTGCGGGTGCCCGTAGGTGTCGTTGACCGCCTTGAAATCGTCGATGTCGAGCATGATCAGGCCGATCGAGTGGTGGTAGCGGCGGACCTGCTCGATCTCGGCGTTCAGGAGCGCCTGAAAGCGGCCGTGGTTCGCAAGACCCGTGAGCTCGTCGGTGACTGCCTGGCGACGCACTTGATAGTGGAGCTCGATGTTCTCCAGCGCGAGCGCCGCTTCGGCCCCGAGCGACCGGAGCACTTCGAGATCGTCGTCGGTGAACGGGCGCCCGCGTCGCGCCACCGTGATCACACCGTGTGCGCGAGCATGCGGTTCGAGCGGCCCGAGCGTGACCGCGGCGACGCTCACGGCGGCGGTGTGGGCTTCGCCGATCCCGCCGTCCTGCAACGCGGCGCGTTCCGCTTCCTGCACGACGTCCTCGAGGCCTGCCAGCGACCCCTCGCGGCCCGCCTCGGCGAGCGGATGCTCGTCGCTCATGCGGACGCTGAGCCGACCGCCGCTCGCCTGCACCGCGTCGACCGCGGTCTTCAGCGCGAGCTCGAGCAGCGCCGGGCGATCGAGACTCGAGGCGAACGTGTGGCCGATGCGACGAATCGCCTCCCTGAGCCGCATGCGCTCTCGGGACAGCTCGTCAAGCCGGCGAGACAACTCGCTCGACATGCTGTTGAACTCCATCCCGAGCGCCGCGAACTCGTCGCGGCCCTCGACCCTGATGGGCGCTGAGAAGTCGCCGCTTCCGAGTCGTCGCGCCGCCTCGAGAAAGCCGCTGAGCCGGCCTTGAAGAGCGCGCGATGCGAGCAGCGAGAAGCCCAACGCGAGTACGAGGAACGCGACGATCAGCACCGCGGCGACCACGCGGCTGCCACCAAGCGAGGAGGCTGTGGCGGACAGCGCCGACAGCACGGTGACGGTCACGCGAGCCCCGCCGAAGCCCGTGAACGTCTGGCTGACGGCGCGATAGCCCTTGCCCCGCACCGTCACATTCCCGTCCGGCGCGGGCGGTGTTGAGCTCGACAGCGCGAGCGTCGATGCGACGACGTTCGTCCCGTCGCGCACCACGACGTCGACTCCCGGGGCGGACAGCTCGCGCGCGTATTGAGAGGCGGTCAGCTCGGAGACCGTCACGGTCATCACGCTGCCGCCGGCCGCGTTGTCGACGAGCACCGAGCCGGGCGCGATCGCGGTGCGGTCGCCGACATCCACGACGGTCCGCGAGCCGCTGCTCAGCGTCGCCCTCGCGAGACCCGATTGCGTCGCGACGCTCGCAAAGCGCACCGAAAGCGCCTTGCCATGCAGCGACCCGACAGTGCGCGCCAGCGTCGCGGCATCCGTCCGCGCCGACGCCGCTTCGCTCTGGTACAGGCTGCCCGCGGTGGCGGCGATGCCGCCGGCGCGGGCGTCGGCTTTCCCTTGCTGGCTGTCGTTGATGAGGCTGAACACCAGCACGCCGATCGCCACCATCGGCACGACGACGATCACGACGAAGAAGATGGTGAGGCGCGCGCGAAAGCTCATAGCCAAGCCCGGACGCTGCTGAGGCTACCCGCGATCGCCGGTGAATCCGCCAGCTCCCATGCCGGCTGCGATCCGCGCGGAGACGACGGCGAGCCGCACTTCTCAGGGCTAGAGCATCGCGCCGCCGCGCGCCTGCTCGTCATCTCAAGCGTCGCTGCCCCGCCGGTGCCCACAGCGATCTGAGACGCAGGCCCGAACTCGCCAGGTCCCGTTCCGCCCTGAGATCACCTTGCGGCGAGGCGGCGGACGGCCCGGCCGGGGCTAAACTGTCCCGGAACCGCGCGGCATCTGCCGCCGCTCGGGGCTATAGCTCAGTTGGGAGAGCGCCTGGATCGCACCCAGGAGGTCGGGGGTTCGAGTCCCCCTAGCTCCATCGGAAAATCCCTGCTAATCGATACATATCGGATTCTCGGTCAGCAGGCTCGCGGTCGATAACTGGTCACAGATTCAGAAATCAGCCCTTTCTGTGACCAGATCCATGGGGAACCGGTGGGATCTCGGCGGGAATCGCTGACGGGGGGACAGTCCCGCGGATGGGGACCGCCGGTCCATCACGGGCGCCGGCCGTTCGCTCTGAACCGCGCCGGTCGCGTCGCGAGCAACACGCTCGGGCGGCGCGGTCGTGACTCGCCCCTATTCTGCGAAACACGTTGCTTCGGTTTCGTCGGGACCTGACTCTGGGACGCCTCCTGTGAGTACAGGGCCGGTGATCGCGACGAGCGGTCTTTCGAAGGACTACGGGTCGGGGCGGGGGCTGTTTGGGACTCGACCTGAAGGTCCGGCAGGGGAGGTGTTCGGCTTCCTGGATCCGAACGGCGCGGGCAAGTCGACGACGATGCACCTACTGCTGAATCTGATCAAGCCGACCTCACGACAGCCCGGGTGCTCGGGCTGGACACAGTCAGTGAGAGTCTCGAGATCTGCCGGAGGGTTGGCTCTCTGCCGGGCGATCTGGCCACGTATCCGAAGCTGACCGTACGGGCCATGCTCGATTACCTCTCGCGGCTCCGGGGTGGGTTGACCCGCAGGTGCGTGACGAGCTCGTCGAGCGTTTCGGCGCCGACATCGATCGCCCCGTGCGCCAGCTGTCAACGGGCAACCGACAGAAGCTCGGCTTGGTTCAGGCCTTCATGCACGAACCGGAGCCGCTGATCCTGGATGAACCGATCGCCGGTCTCGATCCGGTCGTGCAGCAGAGCTTCCACGTCTCGACGGTAACGAAGCGTGCGTGCTATCAGTGACTTTCCATGCTGCGGGACGCTCGGGTTCGTGTCCCCAACACTCCGTGCGCCACTCGGCCTCGATGTATCGCTTGGCTTGGTCGGCGTCTTCTTCGAAAGCCTTCATGGAGCGCTCCATTTCCCGTTCCTCGGCAGTCATCGCGCTCAGTTCCTTACAAATCGCGAATCGCGCGCGAATCTCCTGATCGCTAAGGGAAACTCGGTCGTAGGCCATTGAGAGATCATCGCGCGAGCTCCTCCAGCCGGAATCGGGAATTTACCCGTACCTAGTCGTACGACGCACGGTTGCCGCACGGGGTTGTCTCGTCGTGGCAAGCCGGAAGGCTCTCTCAGAGCCGACCAATGACCCGGATGGTCACGTTCGATAGTCAATTCGCCCGCAAGTTCGTTAAGACCGCGCGTTGCGGTGATGACGATTCGGCCAGGACCGCTCACGACGGCGTGCGCATCGCTACCGACCAGTTGATCGAGCTCCACATCGCCGGCGCGCCGAGCCGCCCGCGGTTCCGCTCGCGCGCGGTAAGCCCTCGCCCGCGTCCACCACCGTGAAGCTCGCGGTGTTGATCCCGTCCGCTGTGGCGACGCCACTGCCGCTGCGGGTGAGCGTCACCGATCTGAGCGAGGCACAATCCCGGAAACGCTGATGGGAACCCCTCGTCCCTTGCTTAGTGTGGGTGTCCGCGAGTACGACGTCGCCGCCAACCACCCGAGTCGTGCTGTGATCGAGCCCGTTCTCGCGCGCGTCAACGAGAGCAGCCTGCCGAGCACCTACACGATTTGCACGATGTTGCCATGGCGAGGTCGAGGCCCGGAACGGTGGCACCGCTCGCGTCTGCGACGCTACGCTCACGCCGCTGTTCTGAGTCAACTACCGGCGTAGCGCTCGTCACTCGTGGGCTAAATGTCCTCGATGTGACACTCATGGCCACTCCGAGGCTTGCGCTGCTTAGGACTTAGGTTCGGCTTTGCGCAGTCGCTTAGACGCCGAAGGCAGGTAATCGTATGTCGCGCCAACCCCCTGCCACCAGAACGGCGGTTTGGTGCCCCGGTCCGGCGACGCGGTGCCGGCGACATGTGACGGCCCGGCGATCGCGTGTTGATGACCCGCGGAATCCTTCGGTCGCACGCGTGGAACCGCGCGGCGTTTTGTCCTCGCTGAGCGTTCCACTGTCAACGATTTGGCCCGATAATCAGTTTTTGTGGTAACAGCCATGGGACAACCGTAGGGAGCGCCACGTGTGACGGCATCCGGACTAGGTGGTCGTCCTGGTCCGTAGAAACCACCTACGCATGCGGTCCGTGGCGCCGTCCGCACGCGGCGCCGCGCGAACGACTGAAGGGGCGCGGACCGTAGTCGGTACAGCACCAGCGGAGGACAGGCGGCATGCCCGTCGAGATATCGCGCTCCCGGCCGCTCACCGGGCATATATCGAAGCATCGCCGTCGTGCAGAGACGACCCGGCCGCTCCGCTCCACGCTCACCCGTTCGAACTGGACCGCCTCGACCCGCGCGACGGCGCGGGCGACCCCTCAACCCGGACCGTTGACATCGACGCGACCCCGGACGTGAGCGACCGAGCACCGATGGGTTCGAACCCGTCATGCACCGATCAGGTGACGATCGAGCGCGTAGCGCACGAGCTCGGCCCGGGTCCTCAACTCGAGCTTCTCGAAGATCCGGGCGCGATGCGTCTCAACCGTGCGGCGCGAGAGATGGAGCTGGGCCGCGATCTCGGCGCTCGTATATCCGAGCGCGATCAGACGGAGGATCTCGGCCTCGCGCGGGCTAAGCAGCCCGCCATCGGCGGTCCGTCGCAGCACGTCCAATCCGGTGGCGACGTGCGGGCTGACGAACTCCTCACCGTGCGCGGCTCGATGGACGGCTTGCAGCAGCTCGGTCTCCGCCCGGTCCTTGAACACGAACGCAACCGCGCCGGCGTCGAGCAGCTGCTGTGCGGCCAGCGCGCTCTCCTCGGTCGTCAGCACGACGATCTCGGTCCAAGGCGTGTCCGTCCGGAGCCGCCGGATCGCTTCGATCGTCGATCCGTTCGGCATCGCCAGGTCAAGCACGAGCACCCGCGGCCGACAACGGCGAACGTGCTCGATCGCTGAACGCAGATCCGCCGCTTCCTCGACGACGCTCACGCTGCCCTCGATGTCGAGCAAGCGGCGTAGGGTCCGCCTGAACCTCGCGTGGTCGTCGGCCAGTACCACCGTGATCGGGCGTCGCGCTCCATCAGGTTCGCCCTCTGACGCGGCGAGGTGCAGGTGCGACGTCATGGACGCGAAGCTATCGCCGCACCCGACCGCCGGCGTCGTGAGAAACCTGCCGATCGGTTACGGGAAAGCACGGAGCCGCTCAGGACCCGCCGGTGTGCTCGTTGTCAGGCGCGCGGCGCGGTTCGTAGAGCCGGGTGAACACGTCGGAGTATTTGTCGTACACGATCCCGCGCTTGACCTTCATGGTTGGCGTCAGCTCACCATCCACCTGGGTCAGGTCGTGACCGAGAATCGCGAAGCGCTTGATCTGCTCGATCCGCGCGAACTTCCGGTTGACCCGGTCGACCTCCTGCTGGAGCTCTGCGTGGACCTGCGGATCGCCGGCGATGGTTACCGGGTCGGTGGCGATTCCAAACCGCTCGGCTAGCTTCATCGACCCGTCACGGTCGAGGGTCAGCATCGCGACGAGGTACGGGCGGTTGTCTCCGTAGACGACCGCCTCGGTCACGTACCGGCTCTCGCGGAGCTCACATTCGATGTTGACCGGGGTGATGTTCTTGCCGCTCGAGGTGATGATCAGATCCTTCTTGCGGCCGGTGATCGACAGGAATCCATCGGGACTCATTGCGCCGAGGTCGCCCGAGCGAAGCCAGCCATCCTCGGTCAATGCCTCCGCGGTGGCGGCGGGATCGCGGTGGTAGCCCTTGAACACGTGGGGGCCCCGGATCAAAACCTCACCGTCGTTCGCGATCGCGACCTGGGCACCCGGAAGGGGCTTCCCCACCGTGCCGAAGCGCAGCGCCTCGGCGGTGTTGAGCGTCGTCGCGGCACACGTCTCGGTCAGCCCGTACCCCTCGAGCACGAGCACCCCGCACGCGTCGAAGAACTCGAGGAGCTCGGGCGCGATCGGCGCGGCGCCGACCAGTGCGACCTGAAGCTTGGAACCGAACAGTCGCCGCACCTTCGCGAGCACCAGCCGATCCGCGAGCCGGTACTGGATATCGGTCAGCAGGTCGGGCTGCCGGCGGTCGCGCAGCGCGGTGCGGGCCCGGGCGCCGCACCGCACCGCCCATTCGAACAGCCCGCGCTGCAGGAGCGGCTTACCCGCGATCTCACCTGTGATGGCGCCCTCGATCTTCTCGTAGACCCGCGGCACGGCGGGCAGGTGGGTGGGACTCGCCTCCGGCAGTTCGTCCACGATCTTGCTGGCGTCACCGCCCCAGTAGACGAGGCGCGCGCCCACGCTCAGCACCACGGCTTGGGCGACGCGCGCGAGTACGTGCGCGAGCGGGAGGAACTGATACATGGAGTGCGAGCGGTCGAGCCCGAGCCGCTGCTCGTACATGCGCACCGTGGCGATGAAGTTCTCATGACTCAGCATGCAGCCCTTCGGTGGACCGGTCGTGCCGGAGGTGTAGACGAGCGTCGCGACGTCGCCGGACCGGGTCGAGGCGACCCGCTCGTACACCCGCTCGGGCGCGATGTCGTTGCCCCTATGTCGGAGCTCGTCGAGCGTGATCGCGTCACCGGCCGGCTTAAAGGTCACGACGTGCTCGAGCATCGGGCAGCGATCGCGGACCTGCTCGATCTTCTCCAGTTGCGCGGCGTCCTCGCAGAACACCAGACGCGCCTGCGAGTGGTCGAGCACGTACGCGCATTCCTCGGGAGAGTTCGTGTGGTAGATAGGCGTCACTACGGTGCCGGCGCAGAGCGATCCGCAGTCAGCGAGCGTCCAGTCCGCGCAGGTTTCACCGAGGATCGCAACGCGGTCCCCAGCCGCCATGCCGAGGCTGATTAGGCCCTGCGCGATCTCGGTGCTGATTGCGCCGAGGGTCGGGTAGGAGATCCTGACCGTCTGACCGTCGCGACGGTACTGGAGGGCAACACCCTCGAAGCGTGCCGCTGCGTCGAGGATCATCTCGCCGAGGGTCTGGGATGGGGAGCCGGACACCGGTGTGACCTCTCGCGTTGAGCTAGAGGTCCTGTGTGTCGCAGTAGACGGATTCATGGGGCGCTCCTATTGATGGACGGCGCGCGAGGTCGGTGGTGGTGGAGATGCACTCGGGGCGGCAGGCGCATGCGCTCCGAGACCGGCGTTGCCAGCAACGCCGCGCGGCGCTCGCATCCGCGTTCGGATGTCGCAACGGCATGGACTTGCAAGCCGGACGGATTGGTGAGACATAGCGTGCCGTCACCGCCGAGAACTCGACTGGATCGCCATTGTTCATAAGGCGCTCGCGCTGCTCGGAGCCCACACCGTCATGGCGCGACCGCGCTCCCGCTCCGACATCACCCGCTTGATCAACTCGAAGTGGCGGCCCAGGTCGCGCGGTCCCAGGAACTCATCCTGGATACGCGCGCGTGCCGCGACGCCGATCCGGCGTGCCCGTTCACGATCCTCCAGCAGGTCCACGACTTCGCCACCGAACGCTGCGAGGTCGCGCGGGTCTGACAGCAGAACCCCCGATTCCCCGTCGACGATTTGGTCCTGAATTCCTCCGACGGCGCTCGCGACCACCGCCAGTTCCTTCCACATCGCTTCAGCCACGGTCAGGCCGAACCCCTCGGCGAGGCTCTTCTGGACGACGACGGCGGCTCGCCGCTGAAGCGCGTTGACGATCGCCGCGTTCTCCCCGATATCGGTCATTGGCAGCGAAGCCACGTGGACGCGGCCCTGAACCGCGGGCGGGAGCTGGTGCCACGCGTCCCTCACGAGCCCGACCACCGCGGCGCCCTCGGGGTCGTCGGTGACCGAGTCCGTCGCGGGCCCGGCGAGCACCAGATGGGCGTCGGTTCGGTCGGCGACGTGGCGAGCGAAGCCCGCCATCACCCCGACCGGGTCCTTCAGGCGGTCCCATCGTGAGACCTGGACGATGAACCGATCACCCGGCGTCAACGGCTTGGCCTCGAGCAGCGTGGCGGCCCGGTCGATCCGCCCGGGTGTCTCATCGGCGTGCGTGAACATCGCATGTTTGCGGGCACCGTCGGCCACGACGCCGGCGCTCGTCAGGATCGCCAAGCTCTGCGCGGGCGTCTGATCCTGGTTCTTCGCCGAGAACGGATCGATCGACGGGTGGATCACCGCGACCCTGCGCGGGTCGAGCCCGTCCCAGGCGAACCCTGCGCGCGAGAAAACGTACGCGTCGGCGTTGCGCACGTAGCGCTGCATGAAGGTCCAGGCCTCGCGGACCAGCCGGTTCGGATGGTCGACGCCGACGTGGCAACGCCAGATCACCGCCGCACCGGTACTCCTCACCGCATCGACCAGTCCGGCGGTCTGGGGATCGTGGAGCATCACGATGTCCTCAGGATGGACCAGCGGCACCAGCTCGGCCGCGTTCTCGGCCAGCGTCCCCTCGTAGATCGCGCGGTCGGCCTCGCTCAGACCGCGTCCGTTTCCGTCGAATCCGTGCAGGTGATTGTGGATGCGCTTGGTGACCCCGAAGAACGGCGGTGCTCCCGACAATACGAGCCAGCGCGCGTCGACGCCGCCGCCGCGCGAGTAGCCGAGGAGGGTCCGGAGGAGCTCGGCCACGCCTCCGCCGCTGGCAGTCGAATTGATGTTCCAGACCACTCGCCCGTGGAGAGCGGCGGCGGCGGCGGCGATTAACGCGCGCAGGTCCTGATATTCCCCGGGAGGGATCACCGCCTCGAACCGGCGGGGATCCATCGCCCCGATATGGACAGGCTGAAGTCGTCGCATCGCTCGCTAGAGAAGCGTTGCCGACGGCGGTGCGGTCACCAACGTCGCAACGCCGAACCCCGGCGTGGGGAACATGCACCCCGGCTGCGGATTTTTGCGGATGCGAGGGTGCCACGGGAACTGCCAGCCTCGCGGGATGGCGAGGAAGAGCGAATGTCGAGTCGACAACATGCGCACGTTCTGATCGTCGGTGGAGGCGCCACCGGCGGAGGCTTGGCTCACGATCTCGCGCTCCGAGGTCTCCGAGTTACGGTCCTCGAACGCGGCGAGGTGACCTCGGGGACGAGCGGCCGTCACCACGGGCTCCTCCACAGCGGCGCCCGTTACGCCGTGGGCGACCGCGATGCGGGCGTCGAGTGCATCCGGGAGAACATGATCCTCAGGCGCATCGCGCCCGGCACCTTCGAGTGCAACGACGGACTGTTCGTGGCCGTGTGCGACGAGGACCTCGAGTACCTCGAACCGCTCATCGAGGGCTGCACCGGCGCCGGCATCCCGGTGGAGCGGCTGAACGCCGCGGAGGCGCTGCGCCTGGAGCCCAACCTGAACCCCGAGCTTAAGGCGGCCGTGCGCGTTCCGGACGCGACCGTCGATCCGATGCGGCTGATCCTGCGCTTCTTCGCCACCGCGCGTCACAACGGGGCTGACATCCGGCCGTACATGGAGGTGATCGGGTTGCTCATCCACGACGGCGTGGTGGCCGGCGCCGCCGTCCGCGACCACGTGACCGGCAGGGAGGGCGAGATCCACGCCGATCTCGTCGTCAACGCGGCCGGGCCGTGGTCGGGGAAGGTCGCCGCGATGGCCGGCGCGAGCGTCCCGATCACGCCTTCTCCGGGCGTGCTGCTCGCGCTCCAGGGCCGCTACTGCAACATGGTGATCAACCGGATGCACAAGCCCGGCGACGGCGACATCGTGGTCCCTCAGCGCGGCCTCTCGATCGTCGGCACGAGCTCCTGGGTGGTCGAGGATCCCGACGAGCTGTCGGTGCCCGAGGACCACGTCGAGCGCATGTACGCGGAGGGATCGAAGCTGATCCCGGCGCTCCGTCATGCGCCGCGCCGCGCTGCCTGGTCGGCGGCGCGCCCGCTGGTCGGCTCTGCCGGCGCGGCCACCGGGCGCGAGCTGTCGCGCACCTTCCAGACCTTCGATCACTCACAGCAAGACGGCATCGAGGGGTTCGTCACGATCACCGGCGGAAAGGCCACCACGCTGCGCGGGATGGCCGAGCTGTGCGCGGATGTGGTCTGCCGCAAGCTCGGCATCGACGAGCCCTGCCGCACCCGCGACACCGTCCTGCTTCCGCACACCGCGTACTACTCCGAGCCGATCGCGGCATGAGGAGGCGGCCATGAGCACCGCGCAAGCATCTCCTGCCGTTCCAGAGAACGCCCAGGCCGGCGAGGAGGGCACCCGGCGGTTCCGCGTGTCCCGCTACAAGCGCGGCGACGGCGGCGAGCGCTTCGACGAGTTCGAAGTTCCGGTCGGGCCGCACACAACGGTGCTCGATGCCCTGCGCTGGATCCAGCGCCACCGCGATCCTTCGCTGGCGCTGCGGCATTCCTGCCTGCATGCCTCGTGCGGCACATGCGGTATGCAGGTCGACGGCCGCGAGGCGCTCGCTTGCGTGTGCTCGGTCCAGGACCACGGACCACAGATCACGGTCGAGCCGCTGGCGAACCTCCCGGTCCTCACCGACCTGGTCGTGGAGATGAACGGCTTCTTCGCGCGCTTCCCCCACGAGCATCCGATCATCCGCTCGAGCGGGTCACCGTCCGACGGCCGCGACGGCGAGGTCCACCTCGGGGAACAGCCCGAGGTCGCGCTCGACCTTCCGAGTCCAGTTCCGCTGCACCGTCACCCGCTTCATCACCGTCACCGCACGGCGACCCCGGCGGTCGACTTCGTCCGCCTGGAGGACTGCATCGAGTGCGGGCTGTGCCTGTCGGCCTGTCCGGTCGCCGCGACCTCGCACGACTATGTCGGTCCGGCCGCGCTGGCCGCCGCGGAGCGCCTGCTCGAGGAGCCGCGCGGCGTCAAGCGCGAAGACGTCCTGGCCTGGGCGGGCCGGCCCGAGGGCGTGTGGCGCTGCCACGTCGGCTTCGAGTGCACGCGAGCCTGCCCCACCGACGCGATTCCGGCCGAGCGGATCATGGCGCTTCGGCGTGAGCTGATCTTCGGTGGTCCCGACGACGAGGACGGCAAGCGATGAGCGCGATCGATGAGCTTCCCGGCACGGCTGAACGCGCGCAGCCGGGTCCGGTCCATCACAAAGGGCCCGGGCCGTCCGAAAGCGGATGGCTCGATCCCCGCGGGCGGGGCCACGGAGGCCGTGCCCTGGCCCTGCACCGCATCGCCGGCCTGGTGATCGTCGGTTATCTGTATCTGCACCTCGGGGTGCTGTCGATGCTCCTGATCGGCCGCTCAGCCTGGAGCAGCTTCCTCAGCCTGGTGACCGCCGAGAGCTTCCTCGCCTTCGAGGTTGTGCTGATCGCCGCCGTCCTGTTCCACGGGCTCAACGGCATTCGCGTCGCGTTCGTCGGCAGCGGCATCGCCGTCACCCGCGAGCGGGCGCTGTTCTGGGCGGGAACCGCGATCGGGACCGTCGCGGTGATCTTCGCCGCGCTCCACATCCTCGGAGCGCTGTCATGAGCACGATCGAGGTTCCCACGCAGGAGCCGCCGGCGGAGTCTCGCGTGGAGGCCTACCGGCGCGGGCGCTCGGCTCACGTGTGGCATTGGACCGCGGGAACCGGCATGGCGCTGGTCCTGCTGGCGACGATGCACATCGTCGCCCAGCATTTCATCGTCCACCAGAAGGGCGGGCTGCGGACCTACGAAGAGGCGCTCAGCTACATCGGCAACCCCGTCATCTTCGCGCTCGAGTCCGCCTTCCTGGTCGCGGTCACGATTCACGCCATGCTCGGCGTGCGGGGCGTGCTCGGAGACCTCGACCTGAGCCCCCAGACCCGGATGCGGGTCGACCGGGGACTGTGGGTCCTCGGGACGCTGACGGTGGCCTACGGCATGGCACTGCTGATCACCCTCGCGGTCCGGAGCTGAGCCGGGAGATGCACGCATGAGCGCTCGGCTTTCCACCGCCGACACGGCCTGGCTCAACATGGACCGGCCGACGAACCTGATGGTGATCAATTCCGTCGAGTTGTTCGACGAACCGCCCGACTGGGACCGCGTCAATCAGATCATCCAGGCCCGTCTCGTCGACCGCTACCCGCGTTTTCACCAGCGGGTGGTCCAAAGCCGCCTCCCGCTGCGCCTGCCGCGATGGGAAGACGATCCCGACTTTGCGCTCGAGCACCACGTGCACCATTTCGCGCTTCCCGCCCCGGGAGACCGCGCCGCGCTCCAGGAACTCGTCGGAGACCTGATGACGATGCCGCTCGACCGCAATCGCCCGCTGTGGCAGATGTATCTGGTCGACGGGTTCGGCGGGGGCGCGGCGATCATCAACCGCATGCACCATTGCATCGCCGATGGGATCGCGCTGGCCAGGGTGATGCTGTCGCTGACGGATTCGGACTCCGATGTCGGCATTGCATCACCCCTCCCCGAGCCCCCCCGCCCGCCGTCCGCCCGGCTCCTCCCGGGCCTCACCGGGTCGACCGAGCGTTTCCTCGCGGGCGCCGGACACGCCGGCGCAGCCGCGGTACGGCACGGCGCCGACCTCCTCACCTCACCCTCGCACGCCGCGAGCCTGGCCGGCGCGATCGCTCGCGACGGCGCGGCCGCGGCCCGACTGCTCCTGACCCCGGCCGACACGGCCAGCCCGATCAAGGGCGATCCGGGCCTCAGCCGGCGTGTGGCCTGGGGCGAGCCGCTCTCGCTGAAACGGATCAAGCAGATCGCGCACGCGCAAGACGCCACCGTCAACGACGTTCTCCTGGCCGCTCTGAGCGGTGGGTTGCGCCACTACCTGCGGAGCCGTGGGGCGCCTACAAGAGAGATCCAGGCGATGGTGCCGTTCAATCTGCGCCCGCTCGATCAGCCGGTCCCGCGAGACCTCGGCAACAAGTTCGGCCTGGTGTTTCTTCCGCTCCCCGTCGGTGTGAGTGGAAGCTACCGTCGCCTGATCGAGGTGCACGAGCGGATGACCGAGATCAAGGAGGGTCGCGACGGACCGATCTCCTACGCGCTCCTAAGCGTCACGGGTCTCACCCCCGAGCCGGTCGAGCGGAGGATCGTCGATCTGTTCACGGGGAAGGGGACCGCGATCGTAACCAACGTCCCGGGGCCGTCCGAGCCGGTGTATCTGGCCGGGACGCCGGTGCGGGCGGTCCTCGTCTGGGCTCCGACGTCGGGACACATTGGCATGAGCGTGAGCATCTTCAGCTACCGCGGCGAGGTGACGGTAGGCCTGATGGTCGACGCGGCGTTGATTCCGGATCCCGATCACGTCGTCGCGCAGCTCGAGCTCGAGCTCGAGGCCCTGGCTCGTCTAGCGCCGGGGCGCTCCCGACGGCCGCCCGCTGTCGCCCGTTGACGCACCGCGGAGGATCTCCGAGATCTCGCGGTGGATGCGCATCCGCACGTCCGTGTGCAGATTCGGATCGACGAGCACCGAGCTGAGCATCTCCGGAGCGCTATCGACGGGAGCCTTGACAGGCTCGTGAGCGTCGCGCGGTCGAGCGTGATGCTCGCGGCTGGAGCGCCGGTACGGCTCAGCATCCGCGGATCGTAGGATCTCGGTGATCTCCCAGTCGAGGCGCATGCGAGTATCGGTGTGGAGGTTCGGATCGACCAGCACCGCGGTCACCAGGTCCACCAGGTGCTTGTCCTCAGCTTCGAGCCGCGGTTCGCTGGGTTCGTTCAGTGTCATGTTTTCACCTTCCTATTGATATCTGACCATGCAACGGGCGACGCCCTCGCCCGGGGAACCAGGCGAGGGCGTCATTTCGTCGGGCCCGGGTGTCTCAGGTCGACCGTCAGGAGGAGGCGGGCACCGCATTCGGAACGGACACGCGCTCATCGACCTCGGTCCGGCGGGCGTGCCAGAAGCCCAGACCGACGAGCACCGACATCAAGATCGCTCCGATGAACGATGCGATGGCGCCCCAGAGCATGATCGCGCCGATCGTCGAGAACGCGTAGGCCTCGAGCAGCAGCCCGCGCAGCGTGGTGCCCATGAATGAGGTCTGCCTCACCGCGGCCAGGGCGGTGTTCTTCGGGTTGGCGATCGACGCCGCGCTCAGCTTCGAGTAAACCCCGCCGTAGGGCATCTCGGACAGGTGCACGGCGATGAAGTTATCCGCGTACGTCTTGGCCTGCGGACCGGTCAGGAGCTGCTGTCCGGCGTACTTGGAGACCGACGGGATCATCGACGGCGTGATCTCGGTTCCCGCCTTGGGATGATCGAAGGCCGCCTTGGGCGGGAAGTAGATCTGCTGTTGAGCCAGCTGGCTGTGGACGTTGCTGTTGACGAAGCTGTGACCCCAGGTCAACAGACCTCCAGCGATCACCAGAACGACGACGACAACGACGCCGGCGCTGCTGGCGAGAATGTCGAGCACTTTGCGTGACATGGTGTTCCTCCTGTGACGGTTGGACCCAATAACTCGGGCTTGCTGCGGTCATGATCGGTGTTCCGAGATCCACGACCATCCGTCCTGGACCGACGGTCTAGACGGGAAAATCCGCAGCCGTTTTCGGATCCGCCGCAGCTCGAGCTGCCAGTCGCTGTCACCCGCGAGCGCGCGCCACGAGCATCCGTAGTTCTGTGCAGCCGACCGCGGCTTTGTCCGGCTGTCGGGGCGACCCGATGGCCTTACGGTGACGGCATGACTCCCAACGCATCCCACAAATCGACTGACCCCGAGCGCTCAGCACCCGAGCCAGGCTCGCTGCTCCCCGCGGAGCCGACGAGCGAGATGCTCGTGCTACCGCGCGAGGAGTGCCTGCGGCTGCTGGCAGCGCACAACTTTGGGCGCCTCGCGGTCGCGATGGACTCCCCGGTCATCCGTCCGGTCAACTACGTGTTCGACGAACGATCCCAGGCGGTGGCTTTCCGAACCGCCGATGGATCGAAGTTCCACGCGATGCTGGTCAACGGCAACGCGGCGTTCGAGATCGACGGGATCGATCCCGGCTTGCGCACGGGCTGGAGCGTGATCATCGTCGGCATGACCGAGGAGGTCACAAACGCGACCGAGCTTCGGCGACTCAGCCGCCTGGGGCTCGAGACATGGACACCCGGACGTAAGGCGCACTGGATGCGCATCCGCGCCTGGACCGTCACGGGCCGCCGGATTGTGCTGTCCGGCAGCGGGCCCGCTCAGGCCTAACCTCATCGACGACGTAGGCGCGGGGATGAGTCTCGGCACCCTCGCGCTGATCGGGATCTGTGGTCTCTGCGGCCCCCTGCTTTCGGCGGGTGCTCGCGGCGCGATTCCGGCGGTCGTGGGCGAGATCCTCGCCGGGGTGCTCATCGGCCACACCGGACTCAACGCGGTTGACACCTCCAACCCGACGCTGACCTTCCTGGCCGACATCGGCTTCGCGATGTTGATGTTCAACGCCGGGATGCACGTCCCGCTGCACGACCAGCGGGTGCGGGCGTCGCTGGGCCGTGGCGCTCTCGGTGCCGGTGTCGTCGCGGTCCTCGCCGTCGGGGGCGGGCTACTGGTTTCGAGGATCGGAGCGACTGGCCACCCCGCGGTATACGCGGTGCTGATCGCTTCGGGGTCAGCCGCGGTTGTGCTCCCGGTGGTCCAGGAGCGTCGGCTACGTGGCGAAGCCGTGCTGACCGTGATCGCTCAGGTCGCGGTCGCGGATATCGCCGCGACGATCGCGATCCCGTTCGTGCTCGCGCCGGCGCGTGCCGGTCACGTGGCGGGAGGAACGCTCCTGATCGCCGTCTGCGTGATCGCGATCTTCGCGCTCGCCCGTTCCCTGCACGGGAGAGCGGCGGTTCGTGCGCTACGGCGACAGAGCAAGCGCCGCCGCTGGGCGCTCGACCTCCGGATCGCGTTGATCGTCCTGTTCGGGCTGTCGTGGATTGCCGAGCGGACGGGGGCGAGCCTGCTGATCGCCGGCTTCGGCGCCGGTCTGATGGTCGCCGCGCTCGGAGGCCCGAAGCGGCTCTCGCACGAGGTGCTCGGCGTCGCCGGCGGCTTCTTCGTGCCGCTTTTCTTCGTCATGCTTGGGGCGAGCATCGACCTGCGCGGCCTTGCCCAGGATCCGGCCATGATCGGGATGGCTCTGGCGCTGGTCGGCCTGACGGCTGCGGTCCACGTGCTCGCAGCGCACGTCACCCGTCAGCCGCCGGCTGCCGGACTGCTCGCCAGCGCCCAGCTCGGGGTACCCGCGGCCATCGTTGCCCTCGGACTGCCCGAGCACGTGATCACATCCACGCAGGCGGCGGCGATCGTCACCGCGTCGATACTCAGCCTGGCCGTGTGCAGTATCGGGGCGGCAGCGCTGACCCCTCGCGCCCAGAACCCCTCCCGGCCCGCCGCTGGTAGCCGGACAACGCCGGCGGCATCGTCGGATCCGGCCGCTGCCGCTCGAGCTACGTAGTTTTCCGAAGCAACGGTTCGGACCTGCGCGGCTGGCGCCGGAAAGTTCGCGCCTTAGGCTGCACAAATGAACCCGATCACCCAAACCCCATTCAGAGTCCTGATCGTCGGCGGCGGCGTCGCCGGCCTCGAAGCGGCTCTTGCGCTGCGCGACCTCGCGGGCGAGCGTGTCACCACCACCGTGCTCACCCCGCAGGCCGAGTTCGTCTACCGCCCGATGAGGGTCCGCGAACCGTTCGGCTACAGCGAAGCGCACCACTACCCACTCGATGAGATCTGCCGCGACATCGGCACCAACCTGGTTAAGGACGCGTTCAAGTGGCTGAACCCCAACGCCCGCACCGTGCACACCGAGGCGGGCGAGAAGCTCGAGTACGACGCGCTGCTGCTCGCGCCCGGAGCGGTCCTGCGCCCGCGGTTCAAGCATGCCGTGACGCTCGATGACAGTCAGCTCGACGAGCAGCTCCACGGACTGATCCAGGACGTCGAGGGAGGCTATGTTCACAAGCTGGCGTTCATCAGCCCAACGCCGATGCCGTGGCCACTGCCGCTTTACGAACTCGCGCTGATGACCGCCCGCCGCGCCCACGACATGAACGTCGACGTGTCGGTCACGCTAGCCACCCCCGAGGATGCGCCGCTCGCGGTGTTCGGTGCGGAGGCGAGCAGCGCGGTGGAGCGGCTGCTCGTGGAGAACGGGATTCTGTTCATCACCTCTGCGCACTGCGAGACCCCCGCGCCGGGACAGGTGTCGATCAATCCCGGCTCGCGGCGGTTGTACGTCGACCGCGTGATCGCGCTGCCGGAGCTGTTCGGCCCGTCGGTTCCGGGTGTTCCGCTCACAGCGCACAACGGGTTCATCCCGATCGACGTCCACTGCAAGGTTGTGGGGCTCGAACGCGTGTACGCCGCCGGCGACGCCACCAACTTCGCCGTCAAGCACGGCGGCATCGCATCGCAGCAGGCGGACACCGCGGCGGAGGCGATCGCCGCGCTCGCCGGCGCTCCGATCGAACCGAAGCCGTTTCACCCGATCATCCACGGCATGCTCCTCGGCGGTCAAGCACCGTTGTATCTGACCGCCCACATCACCGGCGGCCACGGCTCGAGCTCTGAGGCAACCGCGACGGCCGCCTGGTCACCGAGTGGAAAGATCGCCGCCAAGCACCTCGCGCCGTACCTGGAGTCTCGGGATCGGGCGGCGTTACGATGACTCCGCTGCCGCAGGCAGGACACTCCATGAACACTCCGGACACCGGAACGCCAGGAACGATTCGCGTCGTGATCGCCGACGACCATGCCGTCGTTCGCCGCGGCCTGCGCCAGGTACTCGATGCGGAGGAAGGCTTCGAGGTCGTAGCCGAGGCATCCGATCTCGACGGCGCCCGCCGGTACGTGCGCGGCCATCATCCGGACGTGCTCGTACTCGACCTCAACATGCCCGGCGGATCGAGCCTCGACGGGATCCCGGAGATCCGCGCCGAATGCCCCGGAACGCAAATCGTCGTGCTGACGATGCAGGACGAGCCCGCCTATGCACGCCACGCGCTCGGCGCCGGGGCCCTCGGCTACGTGCTCAAGGAGTCCGCCGAGTCAGAGCTGGTCGAGGCGATCCGCCGCGCCGCGGCGGGCGACACCTACCTGAACCCGCGGCTGGGCGCGCGCGTCGCCGCCGAGCCGCCGCCCGGCCTTCCCGACGGACTGTCCGAGCGGGAGGTCGAGGTGCTCAGGATGATCGCGCTGGGGCACACGAACGCTGAGATAGCCGAGCAGCTTTATCTGTCGGTACGGACGGTCGAGACCCACCGCGCCCACATCCAGCAAAAGCTGCGCCTCGCGTCACGGTCCGAGCTCGTCCGCTACGCGCTCGAGCACAAGCTTGTCGACGTCTAGCCGCAGCTCCTGAGTAGGTTGGTCCATCCGGGCCTCCTTGGAGGCTAAGAGCTCTCAGGCACCTCAGTCTGAAGGCCGGCGGAGCTCTGCCGTCCAGCCCTATGTGAGAAAGCGGACGTTGAGCGAGGCGGCTGCGGCCGCCGATGTCAGCGTCCGCTCCGGCGCAAAGCGAGTACTCAGTACAGGCGATCACCGCGAGTCGGGATTGTTGGATCGTTCCTCGCGCTGCGGCGTTTGCGGTTCACCGGCCGGGAGATCGCTGACGTGCTCGCGACGCCACTCTCGATCGTGTCGGGATCCTGACCAGGATCGGGATGGGCAACTCGGGCGCTTGGGGCTCGAACCCGCGCAGCGCCCCGAACGCGAGCGGCCGGGCGGGCTTGTCCACATTGACGTCAAGAAGCCTAGACGGCTCCAGGTCCTCGGCCATCGCATCAGCGGCAACCGTCGCGTCGGGCGCGCCGGCATCACTTCAGTCACTCCAAAGCGCGCGGCACCGCCGGTTGAGAGGACGATACTCAGCCCTCGGCCACAAGGCGCCCATCGCTCGCCTCAACGAGCGAGCCAGCCTTATCGGTACCTACATCTAGCAGGGCGCGTCGGCGCTCCGCGCGTACACGAGCAGCGGGCAGCGCGCGCGGCCCGCGAGGTAGTTCGATGTGCTTCCGGTGAACAGACGACGGGCCGTGCCGCTGTTTCGCGAGCCTACGATCAGTAGATCGACGTCCTCGCTGAAGCAGGCGAGCTGTTCGCCCGGTGATCCGTAGCTGACCCGACTGTCGAGGTCATCGATGCCGCCCAGCCGTGCCAGGTCCTCCGGGGTCAGTTGCTTGGCGACGTCGGACCAGCGGTGCTGAATCGGCTCGCCGTAGGGAAGGCTTTGCCGGGGTAGGACGAGGAGCGGTTCGATCGTCGCTCCCGTACTCGCTGCGATGGCTTGCGCCGCCTCGAGGGCCCGCGCGGCCTCGGGCGAGCCGTCCCAACCGACGCCGACCCGCGAGAGGCGGGGGACGGGGACATGCCCGTGGGGCGCGATCGCGACCGCGCACTGCGCGTCCTTCAGCGACTGGATCGTGTGATCGCCGGCCACCAGGCGGCCGAGCGGGCCCCGATGGCAGGCACCCAGCACGAGCAGGTCATAGCGGCGGCTCGCCGAGAGCCGGCGCAGAACGTGAGCGACCGACGAGCCGTGTAGGACGAGGATCTTCGCGTCGATGCCGGCGGCGGCACGCTCGTCGCTCAGCATCTTGTGCGAGTCGCCATTTCGGTCGGCGCCCTTGGCCGTCCCGACCGGATCGACATGCCCGAGCGTTATCCGCGCGCCCGGAGCGGCGAGCTGCCGGGCCAGCGCGATCGCGTCACGCCCACCCTGGTGACCGTCGACTCCGACCAGCACGTTGTTGAACACTGCGACTCCTCGACACTTGTTTACGGAGCGAGCCTACGACCGGCCGACCGCGAGCCCATCGGTGCGCCCCCGCATCCCCGAGCGGGTTACTACCGAGCTCGCGACATGCGCGGTGGCGAGATCTGGTAACTGATCGAGGGCCACGGCGGCGCGCCGCGGTTCGTCGAGGGCTTTGATCCCGAAGAGATGGACGGGCTGATGGCGGCGACGCTCGACGACGTCCTCGACGGGATCGCGAAGATCCAGCGGCGCGCGCGCGACGACCACGACCCGGCCCGACTGCGGTGGCCGATGATCGTGCTCCGCACCCCGCAGGGCTGGACCGGCCCCAAGGAGGTCGACGGCCTGCCCGCCGAGGGATCGTCAATGCCGGTTCGAGCAGCGGCGAGCTGGGCTTGATCGGCGACTGACCGCGCCACCCCTCTGCGAGCCCGAACGCGCGGTCTTCGCGGCGAGCGACGCCGAGATGACGCCCGCGGCCGCGGGCGCCGGCGCCGGCGCCAGGACACTCTTACCCGACGCGTTATTAGTAACACGCGCGCGAGGATCTACGAGATCGGCGCTTGAGTCCGCCGATCGCTCGCGGGCGGCGCCTCGGCTTGAGGCCTCAAGTCCCGAGCGACCGGTAGTGATTGCGCCAGATCAGCTTGTAGATCGGGATCCAGCGGGGGATGTCACGGATCCCTGGGATGAACGGGATCAGGATCAGACCGAGGCTGAGCACGCCCATGATCGCCATCACCAGGATGTCCGCGTTGGCCGAGGTGGAGAACGGCTTGATCTGATACCAGAACGTGTACAGCCACAGCCACACCTGTCCGGGGTAGCTGCCCGTTTCGTTCATCATCCCCCACTGGCCCCCGAGTAGGTGCTCGGCCTGGGCGCGGTTCGAGAGCACGCCCCCATCGGCCATGAACAGAAGGGGCTTGGTGTAGTCGGTCTGGTAAAACTGCTGGCTGGTCAGGAGCGCGCCGTCCAGCCCTCCGCTCTGCGCGAAGCCGAGCAGCCCCGCCATCATCGTCGGCAGCGGACCGTAGTCTCCGGCCGGGACCGAGATTGCCGTGTTGTTGGCGGTGGCGTTCGCCTTCGCCAGCCCGTTCTCGTACGCGGTGGTCCACTTCGCCTGCTGGGCGCCGGAGGCGGACTCGTACGTGTTGACCGCGGCCTGGAGCGCCGGCTGGGCGGTGATCGAGCGCAGCGGCGCCAACACGAAGTCCTGCGCGGTGTTGACCGGATGGCTCACGCCGAGCCACTTCTGCGGGCGGATGAACAGGATGTGCTGGCCGTCGGACGCGTGGTCGTACGGAGGGCCATAGGTGCCGGTGCCGCTCGAGCCGTCGAGCTCGGTGGTGGCGGTGGTGACGAAGTCGACCGGGTCGGTGCGGGCCCACGACTGGACGGTGCTTGGCTTCTCGTCGGGCGAGGAGAACAGGATCGTCAACAGAAGCGCGAGCGCGATCACCACCCCCAGCGCGATCATGGCCTCCTTGACCAGGTCATACGGGCGGTACCCGCCCTTCCACTCGCGGTAGCCTTCATCTTCCGCGAGGCGCTCACGACGGCTCACGACGAGGCCTCGGTCTCGCCCGGCGCGGAACCTCCGTCGCTCGTAACCGCGGGGGCCGACGCGACCTTGAACGGAGGTACGACACCGTGCTTGCGGACCAGCAGCACGTGCGCGATCACGATCCCGACCACGGCGGCCGGTAGCAGCAGCACGTGGTAGCTGTACATCTGCCCGAAGTTGAGCAGGTTGAAGAACGAACCGATCCCGGCCGCGTTCATCGCGTCCTTGGCCTGGGTCGAAATCCACTGCGCGTCGAAGTTTTGCTGAGAGACGTACCCGGTCAGCGCGCACGGAATGGCGACCAGGAAGGTGACGGCGCCGGTGATCCAGACGCGGGCTCGGCCGCCTCGCCAGGCCGCCATCCAGTATTTACCCCACAGGTGGATGACCATGAAGAAGAAGAACAGCTCGACCGCCCACAGGTGGACGCTGTTGAAGAAGTGACCGACGCCGGTGAAGTGCCACCACCCCGGGCCCTTGAGCGCCAGGATCGTCCCCGAGCCGATGATCACCGCCAACGACGCCAGCGACAGCACGCCGAACACGTAGATCCACGAGGCGACGTAGGAGGGCTGCTTGTCGGGCAGCAGCTTGTCGGGCGGGAGCGTGGCGACAGCCCGCTCGCGCACCGCCGCGGTCCAGGAGCGTTCCTCGGAGGCGCTCATGACGATCCCCCGGTCGCGCGACGCGATGGGAACGGGACCAGAATCGCCGCGACGAACACGACGAGCATCAGGGCGACCACGACGACATTCGACACCGACATCTGGAAGAAGTGCCAGTGGGCATACGACGCGTGGTGATTGAGATTGAAGATCGCAGCCATGGCTCGGCACGATATGGGCCGGGGCGACCCTCACCATCGGGGGTCACGCGCGGCGTCATTTCGGGTAACTACTGGCCGACAGTTGCGGTCCCAGGTGTGAGTTTTCTCACACCGCTTGCACGATCGACACGCCGACCCTTTCGGCGAGCTCGACCAGCCGGGTGGAGTAGCCCCACTCGTTGTCGTACCACGCCACCACCTTGACCTGCGTATCGTCGATGACCGAGGTCAGGCCGGCGTCGAAGATCGACGAGTAGGTGGACTTCACGATGTCCGAGGAGACGATCGGGTCCTCGGTGTACTCGAGGATTCCCCTGAGCGGGCTCTCGTCGGCGGCGGCGGCGAAGGCGGCGTTGACCTCCTCCTTGGTCGTGGCACGCTCGGTCTCGACGGTCAGGTCGACGAGCGACCCGGTCGGGGTCGGTACCCGCACCGCGAACCCGTTCAGCTTCCCGGCGAGCTCGGGGATCACCAGTCCGAGCGCCTTGGCCGCGCCGGTGGAGGTCGGGATGATGTTGAGCGCGGCGGCGCGCGCACGGCGCAGGTCGCTGTGCGGCGCGTCGAGCAGATGCTGATCGGACGTGTAGGCGTGGACGGTGGTCATCAGTCCGTGACGGATCCCGACCGTCTCGTGCAGAACCTTGGCCACTGGCGCCAGGCAGTTCGTTGTGCACGAGGCGTTCGAGATGATGTTGTGGAGATCCTCGTCGTAGACCTCGTCGAAGTTCACGCCGAGCACCACGGTCGCGTCGGGCGGCTGATCGCCCTTGGTGGGGGCGGAGATGATCACCTTGCGGGCGCCGGCCGCCCGATGCTTCTCAGCGCCGGCGCGGGTGCGGAATCGCCCGGTCGACTCGATCACGACGTCGACGCCGAGCTCTTCCCACGGCAGCGAGCTCGGGTCGGTTTCGGCGAACGTCTGGATGTCCATACCCACGATCGCGATCCCGCCGTTCTCCACGGTGACCTTTCCGGGGAACCGCCCGAACACGGAGTCGTACTGGAGCAGGTGGGCGAGGGTCGGGGCCTCGACGAGGTCGTTGATGGCCACGACCTCGACGTTGGAGTCCTGCTCGTAGGCCGAGCGCAGGAAGCAGCGCCCTACTCGGCCGAACCCGTTGATGGCAACTCGTACTGGCATCGGGTACCTCGTTTCTCTGTTGGGGGGTGGGGTGTGTTGCCTTACGTCTGGAGTGACGGCATCGGCGGTGGCGGCGTGGCCGTCTCGACCCTGACGCGGGCGTCGACGATCACCGTCCCGTCGGGTCCGGCGATCAACGGGTTGCAGTCGAGCTCGACGATTTCCGGATGGGCCTCGACCATCGCGCTTACGCGCAGCAGCACGTGCTCGATCGCGGCCAGGTCGCTGCGCGGCGCGCCACGGTAGCCGTCGAGCAGCGGGAACGTGCGCAGCGAGTGCACCATCTCGCCCGCCTCGAGGTCGGTCACGGGGGTGATCCGGACGGCCACATCGCTGACCAGCTCCGCGTTCGTGCCGCCGGCGCCGCACGCGAGCACGGGGCCGAAGCTGTGGTCATGGACGACGCCGACGATCAGCTCGATCCCGGTCGGCGCCATCGGCTGCACGATCAGTCCGTCGAGCCGGTGCCCGGCCCGCGCCACCGCCTGCTCGATCTCGGTGGCGGCGGTGCGCACCGCGTCGGCCCCTTCGAGTCCGAGCCGGACGCCGCCGGCGTCCGTCTTGTGCACGAGCCCGGACGCGCTCGCCTTGAGCGCGACGGGTGCTCCGAGCTCTTTCGCCGCCTCGACCGCATGGCTGGCGTCGGGGACGACGCGGGTGGTGATCAGCGGCAGTCCGTAGCAGTCGAACAGCTCCGCCACGCGGGCCGGCGACAGCCAGCCCTCATCATGCGCGAGCGCCGTGCTGATGATCGCCGCGGCCTCGACCGATCGAAGGCCCTCGAAGCTTGGCACCGAGCCTACCTCTCGTCCGCGCCACCGGCCGTGCCGGACGGCCAGCGCCACCGCCCGCGCCGCGTCCTCGGGAAACTCATATCCGGGCACGCGCACCTGGTCTGCAGACAGCTCGGGCGGCACGCCGTGGCTGACCATGAACACGGACGCAACCGGGATGGTCGGGTTGTCGCCCGCGAACTCGCGAATCGCGACGGCGACGTCGGCGGCGGTGGTGACGAGCGGTGGGACGAAGATCGCGATGATCGCGTCGCAGGCGTCCGCGTCGGCGAGCGTCTGGAGCGTGCGCCGGTAGTCGGACGCCGAGGCGGTCGCGATCATGTCGATCGGGTTGCCGAGCGCCGCAGCCGCGGGCAGCAACTCGGCAAGCCGCGCCCGGACGTCGCCGGGCAGCTCGGCGATCTCCACCCCGGCCGCCTGGCAGGCGTCGGCGCACAGAATCCCGGGCCCGCCGCCGTTGGTGACGATCACCACTCGGTCGCCGCGAGGTAATGGTTGCGCCGACAGCAGCGCGGCGACGTCGAACAGCTCGTGCATGGTGTCGGTTCGGATCACCCCCGCCTGCTCGAACAGCGCGTCGACGGTCACGTCCGAGGCCGACAGCATCGCGCCGGTGTGTGACGAGGTCGCGCGGGCGCCCGCGGCCGAGCGGCCGCTCTTGACCGCCAGGATCGGCTTGGTGGCCGACACCCGGCGGGCGATGCGCGCGAACTTCCGGGGGTTGCCGAACGACTCGAGGTAGAGCAGCGCCAGCTTGGTGTCTGGGTCCTGTTCCCAGTACTGGAGAAAGTCGTTGCCCGAAAGGTCGGACTTGTTTCCAACCGAGACGAACGACGACAGTCCGACTCCGAGGCGGCTCGCCGCCTCGATGATCGCAATCCCGAGCCCTCCGCTCTGGGACATGAACGCGACCTGACCCGGCACGGCCGCCGGCGGCGCGAACGTGGCGTTCAGCCGCACGTCCGGAGAGGTGTTGAGCACGCCCATGCAGTTCGGACCGACGACCCGGATCCCGGCGTCGCGGCACACCTCGAGCAGCTCGTGCTGGCGGGCGGCGCCTTCGGCGCCGGTCTCCGCGAACCCGGCAGAGATCACGAGCAGGCCGCGCGCGCCGGCCGCCGCGCACTCGCGCGCCGCTTGCACCACCTGCTCGGCGGGCACGGCCACGATCGCCAACTCGACCCCGCCGGGAATGTCACCCACCGACCGGTACGCCGGCAGCGACTGGACCATGTCGGCCTTGTCGTTGACTGCATAGACGGCGCCGCAGAACTCGGCCGCGAGCAGGTTGTGCAGGATCTCGCCGCCGATCGTGCCGCGCCGCCGAGACGCCCCGATCACGGCCACCGAACACGGCTCCAGAAAGCTCCGGACCGCGGCCACGGCCCCGATCCGCTCGCGTTCCTCGAACCGCTCGACCGCTGCGTCCGACAGCGACGTCGGCAGCTCGACCTCGAGCGCATCGGGCGAGGACCGGAGCTTGACCGGGAATCCGCTCTCGCGGAAAACCTCGATCATCCGGCGGTTATGCGGCAGCACCTGTGCGAAGAAAGTCGAGATCTCGTGCTGCTCGGCCACCTCCGCAAGATGGGCGAGCAGGATCGTCGAGATCCCACGTCCCTGCCACGCATCCGCGACCAGGAACGCCACCTCCGCGCGCTCATCGTCGATCCGCACGTAGGCCGCGTGAGCGATGATCGCGCGCGGGTTGCCGCTCTCGACGACCAGTCCGAACCGATCCGCATAGTCGACGTTGACCGCCCACGTGGTCGCCCAGTCGAGGCTGGGCGTGCCGAAGAAACGAAACCAGATCGAGTCCGGTGAGATCGACTCGAGGAACGCGCGCATCGCCGGTCCGTCGTCGGCCCGGACGGGGCGGACGTGCACGGTCGCCCCGTCGCGCAGGACGACGTCGGCCTGACGCTCGGATGGATATCTCGCCGTGGCGGGAATCGCGCTCATCGCTCTCGTGGTCCCGGCCGTCAACTGTCCGCGTAGACGGCGGCGATGTCGAGGGTCGAGAGGACGCCCAGCGGGTAGCCACCGGCGCTGTCGGGCACCAGCAGGTGTGACACGCCGTCCTCGCTCATTAGCTGGGCCGCGCTCCGAACCGGCTCATCGGCCGAGACCGTGAGTGTCTCGGTGGCGGCCGCTTCACGAGCCGCGCAGTCAGCGCCCGCGGCCACCGCCGCGACGATGTCGAGAGCTGACACGACAGCGACGGAGCGCTCGGCGTTTGAGGCTGTGATCACTACAGCGTGTACCTGATGATTGGCCATGATCGCGGCGACGTCCCGGAGCGAGTCGTCGGCACTGCAAGTCAGAACGCCGGGATGCATGCAGTCGCGGACGCGGATATGCGTGAGCGCCAGAGCGGCAGTCGCCTGATTGGACATGCCGCAAGCGTGGCCGACGGCCGGGAGCCGAGCATCCGGACTCGGCAGCGTCTTGGCGTCGGGAAACTACGGATAGGCCTCGGGGCGCTGGACTCGCCGGGGCCCGATCCGTGGTTTCCGGGACGGAAAGGTGCTCGCAGGCGTTCGGCATCGCATGGGACCGTTGACGATCCCGAGCCCGGGACATCGGGAAAACACCGCAGTCATGTTGCCGCGTTTCCCCACCGCCCCGGTGGCGCCCGGACGATGACGCGGGCGCGAGGCCGGTTTACGGTCGCACGTATGACTGCTGCGAGCCCCGATCGGGATTTCTCCGCAATCCGGCGCCCGCTCAACAACTTGCCCGAGGACCCGCGGGGGCGCAATGCGCGCCGCGCCGACCTCGTCCGAGCGCGCGACATGCGTATACGGATCGAGCGAGCTCTGCAGGCCGCCCGGGAACGCGGGATCCGAACTCGAGGCCGAGCGTGACTCTTCGTGACCGTATGCACGTGGTGATCGGCGGCGGCGGCGTCGCCGCGCTAGAGACGCTGCTGGCGGTGCGCGCGCTCGCCGGCCATCTCGTGGACATCACCGTGATCTCGCCGGCCCGCGAGTTCGTGTACCGCCCCGTGACCGTCGCCGAGGCCTTCGACCGAGCGCAGGCGCGCGTCTACGACCTCGCGGAGATAGTCGCGGAGCAGGGCGGGGGCGAGCTCATCCTTGACACGCTTGCCGACGTCGAAGCCCACGGCCGGATCGCGGTGACCATGGGCGGACGAAGGATCTCGTTCGACGCGCTGGTGGTGGCCACGGGAGCGGTGCCCCGCGTCCCGTTCCCGGGTGCATTCACGTTCGGTGGCCGAGACGACGTTCCGGTCCTGCGTGGCCTGCTTCACGACCTGACCTCGGCCCGGGCAGGATCGGTCGCGCTTGCGCTCCCGTCGGAGAGAATGTGGCCGCTGCCCCTCTACGAGCTAGCGCTGATGACCGCTGCCCACCTGAACGAGCACGGCGCCGGTGCCGTCAAGGTGATGCTGGTCACGCCCGAGGAGGAGCCGCTCGAGCTGTTCGGCCCAGCCGCCACCGACGCGGTGCGCTCGCTGCTCGAGGCCCGGCGCATCACCGTACGATCCTCGTCGCTCCCCGCGGTGGCGCGCGGCCGCGTGCTGTTGCTCGCCGGCGGAGCCGAGGTGTTCGCCGACCGCGTGATCACCTTGCCCGTACTCGAAGGCCCGAGGCTTTCCGGTCTCCCCCACGACCAGCACGGCTTCATTCCGGTCGATAAGTTCGGACGGGTCAGCGACACCGAGCACATCTTTGCCGCGGGCGACGTCACCGCGTTCCCGCTCAAGCAGGGAGGTCTCGCGGCTCAGCAGGCCGATGCCGTCGCGGGCGCGATCGCCGCGCTTGCCGGCGCCGCCGTCACGCCCGAGCCATTCCGCCCCGTGCTGCGCGGACTCCTGCTCACGGGCGGCGCGCCGCTCTACCTGCGCGCGGAGCCGCAGCGGCTCGCGCGCGAGGCGACGGTCGCGATTGAAGCGCCCTGGGCTCACCGGCCCTCACGCGACGCCTCGGCGGCCGCCGGGCAGGCGCTGTGGTGGCCTCCGGCGAAGATCGCCGGCCGCTACCTGGCTCCCTACCTCGCCACCGCGCGACCGTCGCCGCTCAGCTCCGGCGTGCTCGCCGACCGGGTCCCGGTACCCGGCCCGCCGGTGTCCGACGAAGAACATGAGGACGCGCTCGCACTCGCGCTGCTGCTCGCGGATTGCGACGCGCGCTGGGGCGACTACCCATCGGCTCTGAACGCGCTCGACGCGGCCGAAGCCTTGCAGGGAGCGCTGCCCCCCGAGTACGAAGCTAAGCGGCACCAGTGGCGCGCCGCAGGTCGGCTCGCGAGTGGATGAACGACCGCCGCTCCGTCACATGAGAGTTTTGGTCGCCGCCGCCAGCCGCCACCACGGGACACGCGAGATCGCGGAGGCGATCGCCACAGGGCTGGTCAAACGCGGCCTCGTGGCCGACGCCGTTCCGGTCGAGCAGATCACATCCTTGGACGGATACGGCGCGGTCGTGCTGGGCAGCGCCGTTTATATGGGAAGGTGGCTCGGTGAGGCTCGCCGCTTCGCGCAGATCCACACCTCGGCCCTGTGCATGATGCCGGTGTGGCTTTTCAGCTCAGGCCCGGTCGGACCGGTCGATTACCTGATTCCTCCGGGGACGCCCGCCGACGTTCCGGTGCTGATGCGACTGACCCAGGCGATCGATCACCGCACGTTTCCCGGCCGGCTGGACATGAGGCGACTGCATTTCGCCGAAAGGGCCGTCGCCCGCACCATCCACGCGCCCGAGGGAGACAGTCGCGACTGGGATGCCATCGATCGCTTCGCCGGCGAGATCGCCAGCGAACTCCTCGTCACCCGCCTAAGGGCGTAGCAACCGCCACATTGTCGTCGTCTGAGGCGAGGAGTGAACGAGCCGGGCGTTCTCGCCAGGCCTCTCGCGCGAGCGGCGCCCAGGATCGGTCCGCTCGAGCATCGCGCTTGGTCGGGGAACGGCGTCACTCGCGTGCCTGGTCGGCGCCGGCCGCCGCCGAGAGCAGCCGACGGACGTCGTCGTCATGCGGGTAACGCTTGACCGCGTCGGCCGGGCGGCCGACGCTCTCGCAGCGCCACTTGTGGCGCGTCCGACGCTGGAGCTGTGCCATGCCCCGTTTGATCCGCCGTTTGCGTTGCGCCTCCAGCTTGCGACGCGATCATGCCGCTCGTTGCGCCCGCGCAGATCCGGAACACGGTCGCGTGGCTCCCGGCCGATGGTGGGTAGTTATCCGCGGACCACGGTGCCGGTGCACCAAAGCCGGGGGGCGCAGCATGAGCAGGCCGATGTCGAGTCGTACGACAGGACCATAAGGCGACCCGTGGCAAGGCTCTGCGCCCGTCCGGGGCGGGCCCCGAACGGGCACAGAGGACGAGGAATTCTTCAGGCGAGCGCAGGTTCAGCGATATCCTTGGACGCAGCGCCGGCCTGCTTCGAGCCGCTCAGGACGACCTTGAGCGCACCGGTGTTGCCGGCGTCCGCGAACGTGTCATACGCGGTCATCGTGTCGCCCAGCACGAAGCGATGGGTGGCAAACAGGGACGGGTCGAGCCGACCGCTGGCGATCAGCCTCATCAGCCGGGGGATGCTGAACGTGTCGACCAGGCCGGTCGTCACGGTCACATCGCGGATCCACAGCTTCTCCAGGTGCAGCGTGGCGGGCTTGCCGTGGACACCGATGTTCGCGAGCCGGCCGCCCGGGCGGATCAGCTCGGCGGCGAGCTCGAACGTGGCCGGAACGCCGACCGCCTCGAACGCGCAGTCAGCCCCGAGACCATCGGTTAGCTCCATGATCCGCGCGACCGGGTCGTCGCGCCCATTGTTGATCGTCACATCGGCGCCGAATCTACGGGCGCCCTCGAGACGGCTGTCGGCGAGATCGATGGCGACGATCCGCCCCGGGGTGTAGAGCCTCGCGGTCAGGATCGCCGCGAGTCCGATCGGGCCGGCGCCGACGATCGCGACCGTGTCGCCGGGCGACACCATCCCGTTCAATACGCCGACCTCGTAGGCCGTCGGGAGGATGTCGGCGAGAAACAACACCTGCTCGTCGGTTAGACGGTCAGGCACCTTGTACACGGAGTTGTCCGCGAACGGCACGCGTGCGTACTCGGCCTGCAGCCCGTTGATCAGATGTCCGAAGATCCAACCGCCTCCGCCGAGGCACTGGCCGTATCGCCCCTCCTTGCAGAATCGACAGCGTCCGCAGGAGCTCACACACGACATGAGCACCCGATCGCCGGGCTTGACGCTTCCGACGCCGGGTCCAATTTCTTGGACGGTGCCGACGGCCTCGTGGCCGAGGATCGTGCCCGGCGTCGTCTCGGGCACGTCGCCTTTGAGAATGTGCAGGTCGGTGCCGCAGATCGTGCTGGTGTCGATGCGGACGATGATGTCCGTCGGCTCCTCGATCGTGGGATCCTTGACTGAGTCCCAGCCGCGCTCGCCGGGCCCGTGATAGACGAGAGCTTTCATGATCGCGTCTCCTATCTGTGTGGGTGGTTTGCGGCAAGCGTAGGCATAGCCGTGCACCGCGCCATCGGGGTTTTCTCCTAATCGGCGCACGTGGTAACTCGCACAAGAGCTTGCGTTGCGTCGCATGCTCCTCGGGGATCACGGCCGGCTCCGTATTTTTCCCGCCGACCGTGCCGGTGACCCCGGATGAGCGGGCGACCGGACCGTGGGAACCTCCTGTCATGGAAGTTCAACAGACAGAAACCTTTGAAGAAATCATCACGGGCCATCGCGAGCTCCTGCGGGAACAAGCACTGGGACGGCTGAAGAAGCGTCACGACTTTGTGACCCAGCTGTTCGCGTACATGCTGGTCAATGTCGTCGTGTGGGGTATCTGGCTGATGATCGGTTTGTCTTCGCACGGCTGGTGGCCTTGGCCGGTGTTAGTGACACTCGGTTGGGGGATCGGTCTCGCGTTCAACGCGTGGAATGTGTACGTGCGGTAACCGATCACCGACGAGGAGGTGCAGCGAGACATGCGGGAGCTCGAGGCTCGGTGAAGCAGCTTGGCTTGCCACCGGCGCGGCGATTGGCGCGGGCACGCTGTACCACGCTCGCCTTCGTCGACCGATTCTGAACTGGGGCGCGACCGAGGCGGAGGCAGCCGCTCGCCTCCCGGGAGATGAGCTGCTCGAGGATGCCGACAGGGTCTCGACGCGCGCGATCGACATCGACGCGCCCGTCTCCGCGGTGTGGCCCTGGCTCGCGCAGATGGGCCCGTCGCCGCGCGGCGGCGCCCTACACCTACGACTGGATCGAGAACCAACTCGGTCTGAAACACGCACAGCGCCCAGACGATCCTGCCGCAGTTTCAGCGCCGGAGGTTGGCGACACGATCGCCTTCGGCTCAAACCGGATGCGACTCGAGCCGGCTCAAACCGGATGCGACGCGAGCGGATCGGAGACGGATCGCGGTGCTCGCCTGGCGCTCGGAGGATGGCAACTGGGTCTGGGCGTTCGTGCTCTCAGGTGGGGACGGCACCAACAGGCTGATCAGCCGCAATCGGTTCCGGCTGCCGACGCTCGCGGCGCGGATCGGCATGTTGCCGATGGAGCCGGGTTCGCTCATTGATGGAGCGCAAGATGCTGTTCGGGATCAAGCGACGCGCCGAGCGCCTCATCGGCTCGGCGGCCGCCTCACCTACGCGCTCGCCGTCGCTGACTAGAGCGTCCAGTAGGGTGCGACGTGAGCGGCAACGCGTGAGGTCACGAACGGATCCGGCGCCATCGACGAGGCCGTTCCGACTCCCGACAGCGCCGTAATCGTCGCCATCACGCACTCAGCTAGCGCCCGCGGGTCATAGCCGCCCTCGAGCACGGCACCGACGGGCGCGTTGAGTGTCGCCGCCATGTCCCGCACGTGGCAGGCCATCTGCGCGTACGAGCGCGCCTCGAGCAGGGTGTGAGCGAGCGGGTCGTCGCGATGCCCGTCGAAGCCGGCGGAGATCAGCACGAGCTCGGGCGCGAACTCGAGTGCCGCGGGGATCAGCACGTACTCGAGCGTCGAGACCCACATCTCCTCGTCGGACCCGTGCGGCACGGGCACGTTGATCGTGTAGCCCCGGCCCTCCCCCGAGCCGGCGTCGCTCACCTCGCCGGTCCCCGGGAACAATCCGAGTTCATGGATGCTCGCGTACAGCACGTCGGAGCGCAGGCGGAAGATGTCCGCCGTCCCGTTGCCGTGGTGGACGTCCCAGTCGATGATCAGGACCCGCTCGACCCCGAGCTCGCGGATCGCCAGTTCGGCGGCGATCGCGACGTTGTTGAACAGGCAGAACCCCATCGCGTAATCCCGCCCGGCGTGATGGCCCGACGGTCGCATCGCGCTGAACCCGACGCGGGCCTCGCCGCGCGTCAGCGCCCGAACCATCTCGCACGCGCCGCCGGCGGCGTGCACCGCGGCTCGATAAGAGGCCTCGCCGACGAACGTGTCCGGGTCGATCTGACCGCCTCCGGCAGCGCACAGGTCCCGGATCCTCTGCACGTGCGAGGCGGTGTGCACGAGCTCGAGCTCCCGCTCGGTCGCGGGCGGCGCCTCGCGCACCTCGCAGCCGAGCCAGCCCACCTGGGCCATCGCCGTCTCGATCGCGGTGATCCGCTCCGGGGCGTCCGGATGGTCAGGCGACAGCAGACGCGGGTCGTGCTCGAGTGATGACGGGTGGCGGAAGTACAGCATGGGAAAGCTCCTTGGTCGGCGAGCGGGCGGTCAACCGTCCGAACTGCGCTCGGGGGGAACGGCCAGGACCGGGCACGGGGCGATATGCAGCAGGCGTTGCGTGACCCCTCCGAGCAACAGCCCCGACAGTGCCGTGCGGCCCCGAGTTCCGACGACGATCACGTCGGCGTGATCCTGGGTCGCGAGCTCGGCGATCGCGTGAGCGGCGTTTCCGACCTGGCTGCGCGTCTTCTGGAGCGTCGCCCCTGTCCCGTTACTCGCGAGCTCGGCGACCTGACGATCGATCTTCGCCTCGACGTCGCCCTCGTTGGCGTGCAGCGGGAGGCTTCCGCCGCCCTTGCCCGGGAGCGTGTACTCCACGCAGTAGACGACGGTCAGGCGGCCGCCGCTCTCGGTTGCGAGCGCCTTGGCATGAGCCAGCGCCCGGTCGGCGGCCTCGGAGCCGTCGGTTGCCCAGATGACGTTCTTGTACATCGCTTTTCTCCTTTGATCCGTTTGGGCGGGTGAACTGGCTTCAGACCGTCGCCGGGTCACGCCTCGCCCCACGCGAGCACCCCGGCCACGTCGAGCGTCGACAGAATCCCGACCGGACGATGCGCCTCTTCATCAATGACCACAAGATGGCTGACGCGGTTGCTCACCATCGCCTCGCCGGCCTCGCGCAACGGCACGCTCGGCCTGACCGTGATCACCGGCTGGTCCGCCAGGTCCCTCGCGGTCGGCTCTTGCTCATTGCCAATCCCCGCCGCAATCAAATCCAGATCGGAGATGATCCCCCACACGAAACACTCCGGCTTCGTCTCGTGCGAGATGCCCACTACTGCCACGCAGTGAACGTGATGCGCGGCCATCAGCCGTGCCACCTCCATCGCGGTCGCGTCAGGCTCGCACGACAAGATCCCGGGGTGCATCGCGTCCGAAACGGTCGCGTGCTCGAGTGACGGCATCAGGTAGCTGCCGTGATGGGTCTGAGTGGCGGTGTCGGACATGGCTTTCGTCTCCTGGTGGGTGTCGCTCACGACACGCTAAGACCGACCCCGAGGCCCAGTGATCCGCCGTCAACCGAACTACCACTGCGGGTTTTCCACATCCACGGGAATCCGCACGACCGTCGGTGTGCGAACTATGCAGCTGCGGGAAAGTACGTAGGGCCCTCGGCAGCTCCCACGGTTAACCATCGTGCACCTTGGCGCCAACACTACTCATCACTCAGCGGTCCAAGCGAAACCGTGGGCGAAACGTCAAGCCTTGTGGAGAAATGAGATGACCACGCAGGTACTAACCGTCGGCGTCGGGGGGACTCCGGCCGGGGCCCACAAGTGGGTGTACGACTTCACGGAGGGCTCGCGTGAGATGCGCGACGTGCTCGGCGGCAAGGGCGCCGGCGTTGCCGAGATGACCCGCATCCTGGGTCCCGACATGGTCCCAGCCGGATTCACCATCACGACCGAGGCGTGCGTGGCCTACATGCGCGGCGGCCAAATGTGGCCCGAGGGTCTGCAGGCTCAGGTGGACGCGGCGCTCACGGCGCTCGAGCAGCGCACCGGCAAGGGCCTCGGCGACGCGGACGATCCGCTGCTCGTGTCCGTGCGGTCCGGCGCGCGCGTGTCGATGCCGGGGATGATGGACACGGTCCTGAACCTCGGCCTGAACGACGAGTCGACCGCCGGGCTGGCCGCGCGCACGGGTGATGAGCGCTTCGCCCGGGACTGCTACCGCCGCCTCGTGCAGATGTTCGGCAATGTCGTGCGGGGGATTCCGGGCGGGCGCTTCGAGGACGAGATCGCGCGCGTCAAGCGAGAGCGCGGGGTCACGCTCGACACAGAGCTCGACGCCGACGCGCTGCGCGAGCTGACCGAGTCCTTCAAGTCTTACTACGACTTCCCCACCGACCCGCAGGAGCAGCTGGCGCAGTCGGTCCGCGCCGTGTTCGACTCCTGGATGGGTGACCGCGCTGTTCAGTATCGCCGGATCAACCGTCTACCCGACGATTGGGGCACTGCCGTCAACGTGCAGCAGATGGTGTACGGCAACAAGGGCGAGGCGTCGGGCTCGGGCGTGGCGTTCAGCCGCGACGAGGTGACGGGTGCGCAGACACCGTCGGGCGACTTCCTGCCCAACGCCCAGGGCGAGGACGTGGTCTCCGGTGTGCGGACGCCTCGCGACCTCTCCGAACTGCACGATTGGATGCCCGAGGTGGCCGACCAGCTGACCGGGATCCTGCGAAAGCTCGAGGCCCACTACAAGGACATGCAGGACACCGAGTTCACGGTCGAGGACGGCCGCCTGTTCATGCTCCAGACCCGGAGCGCGAAGCGGCCGGCGCAGGCCGCGGTCCGCTTTGCCGTCGACGCGTTCGAGGAACGGATGCTGACGAAGGCCGAGGCGGTCGCCACGATCGACGCCGGGGCGCTCGACGCGCTCCTGCACCCTTCGTTCGACACCACCGCCCGCTACACCGCCCTCGCCCACGGCGTCGCAGCCTCACCCGGGGCGGCGAAGGGCGCGATCGTTTTCACCGCGCCGGAAGCCGTCGAGCAGGCAGGCGACGGGAAAGCGGTGATCCTCGTGCGGCCGTTCACCGAGGCCGACGACGTCGCCGGGTTCCACGCCGCCGCCGGGATCCTGACCTCGGAGGGCGGGAAGGCCTCGCACGCGGCCCTCGTGGCCCGCGGCATGGGCCGCCCCGCGATCACCGGTGCCGCCGCGCTCGAGATCGATCTCAAGGCAGGCGTGGTTCGGATCGGCCATCTCGTCCTGCACGCGGGGGACTTCATCGCGATCGACGGCACGACCGGCGTGATCACCATCGATGACGTGCCGCTCGTCGAGGCCCACATCGACGCCCGCTTCGAGACGGTCCTGCGCTGGGCCGACGAGCTTCGCCAGATCGGCGTGCGGGCGAACGCCGACACGCCCGAGGACGCCGCCCGCGCCCACCGCTTCGGCGCCGAGGGGATCGGGTTGTGCCGGACCGAGCACATGTTCATGGCCGCCGATCGCCAGCCGAAGATGCGGGCGATGATCATGGCCGAGGACGAGGCCGGCCGGCGGGCGGCGTTGGATGAGCTGCTGCCGCTCCAGCAGAGCGACTTCGAGGGACTGTTCGAGGCGATGCCGGGCTGGCCGGTGACGATTCGTCTGCTCGACCCGCCGCTGCACGAGTTCCTGCCCGATCGCTTCGAGCTGAACGAGGAGATCGTGCGCGCGCGGATCGACCGCAGCCCACGACTCGCCGGACTCGAGTGTCAGTTCGACCGTGCGCGGTCGCTCGAAGAGACCAACCCGATGCTCGGAACCCGCGGCGTGCGCCTCGGCGTGATGGAGCCCGAGGTGTACGAGATGCAGGTGCGCGCGATCGCCCGCGCCGCACTGGCGGTGCGGCAGCGAACCGGCCGCGGGCCTCGCCTCGAGATCATGATTCCGCTCGTCGCCTACGAGCGCGAGCTCGAGCTCGTCAGAGCCCGCGTGGTGTCGGTGGCCGAGGAGGAAGGTCTCAGCTACCGCGCCGACTTCGGCGTCGGGACGATGATCGAGCTCCCGCGCGCGTGCTTCGTCGCCGATCGGATCGCCCGTCATGCCGACTTCTTCTCGTTCGGCACGAACGATCTCACCCAGTGCGGGATCGGCTTCTCGCGAGACGACATCGAGGGTCGGATCATCCCTCGCTATGTCGAGGAGAAGATCGTCGACGGCTCGCCGTTCGCGACGATCGATGAGGAGGGCGTAGGCGAGCTCGTGCGAATCGCCGTCGAGCGGGGACGACGTGAGCGACCGGACCTCGAGCTCGGCGTTTGCGGTGAGCACGGCGGCGACCCGCAGTCGATCCGCTTTTTCCACGACTCGGGACTCGACTACGTCAGCTGCTCTCCGTTCCGTCTCCCGATCGCGCGCGTGGCCGCCGCGCAGGCCGCGATCGCGGCTCCGCGATGACTCGTCCGGCCTTGGATATCACGCGGCTTCCGGACCTGGCCCACGGGCGGTCACGGACGGGGCCGGTCCGAGACCAGCGACCGGTGTACGTCGATCTGCTGCCGCCGTGCAACGCGGGCTGCCCGGCCGGCGAGAACATCCAGGGCTGGATGGCGCACGTCAAGGCCGGCGAGCATGAGCAGGCCTGGCGCGTGCTGACCGCCGAGAATCCGTTTCCGGCGATCCACGGCCGGGTGTGTTACCACCCGTGTGAGAGCGTCTGCAACCGTGCCGAGCTGGACAGCGCGCTGTCGATTCACGCGGTCGAGCGGTTCCTCGGGGATCTGGCGCTCGAGCAGGGGTGGCGGTTCGGTCCCCCGCCGGTACGCAGTGGCAAGCGTGTGCTCGTAATCGGTGCGGGTCCGAGCGGGCTGTCGGCCGCCCATCACCTTGCGCGCCTCGGCCACGAGGTCGAGATTCGCGACGCGGGTCCGGAGCCGGGCGGGATGATGCGCTACGGGATTCCCGCCTACCGGCTGCCGCGGGATGTGATGGGTGCCGAGGTCGATCGGCTCGCGGCGCTCGGGGTGCGGTTCACCAGCAGCCACCGGGTCGAGGACCTCGAGGCGGAGCGCCGGGAGGGCGCCTTCGATGCGGTGTTCGTCGCGGTCGGAGCGCACCTGTCCAAGCGCGTGAACATTCCCGCCGCGGACGCCGGTCACATCATCGACGCGCTGTCGTTCCTGCACGGAGTGGCCGCCGGCGACCGGCCGGTGATCGGGCGTCGCGTGGCGGTATACGGCGGCGGCAACACGGCGATGGATGCCGCGCGAGTCGCCAAGCGGATGGGCGCAGAAGAGGCGCTGATCGTGTACCGGCGCACGCGGACGCAGATGCCGGCCCACGAGGAGGAGGCCGAGGAAGCCGAGCGGGAGGGGGTACGGATCAACTGGCTCCGGACGATCACGGCGATGGAGGGCTCCGAGCTGGGTATCGAGGAGATGGAGCTGGACGAGACCGGCTATCCGCAGCCGACCGGCCGCTTCGACACGTTGGCGGCGGACACCGTCATCCTTGCTCTCGGCCAGGACACCGACACCGCCTTTCTGCGCGCCGTCCCGGGCGTGGAGTTCGACCGCGACGGCACCGTACGCGTGTCGAGTTCGCTGATGACGGGATCCCCGGGGGTGTTCGCCGGTGGCGACATGGTCCCCTCCGAGCGCACCGTGACCGTCGGCGTCGGACACGGCAAGCGCGCCGCACGCGAGATCGACGCGTGGCTGCGCGGTTCGCAACGCCAGGTTCCGCCCAAGCATCCTCAGGCGGATTTCGAGCTTCTGAACCTGTGGTACTTCGGCGACCATCCTCGCCGCCAGCAGCGGGAGCTCGGCCTCGAACAGCGACTGGGCGGCTTCGACGAGGTGGTCGCCGGTCTTACGCCGGCTGAGGCCGTGTTCGAGGCCAGCAGGTGCCTTTCGTGCGGCAACTGCATCGAGTGCGATGGCTGCCTCGGCGCCTGCCCCGAGGATGCTGTTATCAAGCTCGGCCCGGGGTTGCGGTACCGGTTCGATTACGACCGCTGCACGGGGTGCCGCGCGTGCTACGAGCAGTGCCCGGTGCACTCGATCGAGATGGTGGCGGAAGACGCCCCGGATCCGTCCAATGCGTTCGTGGCGCCGGCGGACCCCACCGGGGAGCCGCGCTGATGCGCGCCACCGTTGACGGCAACGAAGCGACAGCGTGGGTGGCGCACCGATGCAGCGAGGTCTGCTGCATCTTCCCGATCACCCCCTCCTCGCCGATGGCCGAGTTCGCCGACGAGTGGTCGAGCAAGGGGCGGACGAATCTGTGGGGGACGGTGCCGGCGGTGGTCGAGATGCAAAGCGAGGCCGGCGCGGCGGGAGCCTTGCACGGCGCGCTCCAGGGCGGCGCGCTCGGAACGACGTTCACGGCCTCGCAGGGCCTGCTCCTCATGATCCCGAACATGTACAAGATCGCCGGGGAGCTGACGTCGGCGGTGATGCACGTGGCCGCGCGTTCCCTGGCCGCGCAAGCGCTGTCGATCTTCGGCGACCACTCCGACGTGATGGCGGTCCGCCAGACGGGGTTCGCGCTGCTGAGCTCGGCGTCGGTGCAGGAGGCGCACGACTTCGCGCTCGTCGCCCACGCCGCGACGCTCGAGACGCGCATACCGTTCGTGCACTTCTTCGACGGCTTCCGTACCTCCCACGAGTTGCAGACGATCGAGATGCTCGACGACGAGGACGTACGCGCTTTGATCTCGGACGAGCTGGTCCGGGCCCACCGCGCCCGGGCGCTGTCGCCCGACCGGCCGTTCATCCGCGGCACCGCGCAGAACCCCGACATCTACTTCCAGGCGCGCGAGACCGTCAACCCGTTCTACGCGCGCGTGCCTGACGTCGTGCAGAGCGCGATGGACCGTCTCGCCGAGCGGACCGGTCGCCGCTACGGCCTGGTCGAGTACACCGGCCACCCGGAGGCCGAGCGCGTGCTCGTGGTGATGGGCTCGGGCGGCGAGACCGCACGCGAGACGGTCGCCTACCTGCAGGCGCAGGGCGAACGCGTGGGCGTCGCGCAGATCAGGCTGTACCGGCCGTTCCCCGCGCGAGAGCTGATTGCGGCGCTGCCCCAGAGCGTGCGCCGGGTCGCCGTCCTCGATCGCACCAAGGAGCCGGGCTCGTTCGGCGAGCCGCTGTTCCTCGACACGCTCGCGGCGCTGGACGAGGCCCACGGGACCGGAGAGCGCGACGTCATGCCGGTCGTGGTCGGAGGGCGGTACGGGCTGTCCTCGAAGGAGTTCACCCCGGGCATGGTCGCCGGGGTGCTCGAGGAGTCGGCGCGCGAGAAGCCCAGGCGGCGATTCACGATCGGGATCAACGACGACGTCTCGCACACGAGCCTCCCGTACGACGCATCGCTGGACATCGAGCCCGAGGAGACCGTCCGTGCCGTGTTCTTCGGGCTGGGTTCGGACGGCACGGTCGGCGCGAACAAGAACACGATCAAGATCCTCGGCGACGCGGCGAACCTGCACGCCCAGGGGTACTTCGTCTACGACTCCAAGAAGTCCGGCTCGCAGACGGTCTCGCACCTGCGCTTCGGGCCACGATCGATCCACGCCCCGTACCTCGTGTCCACGGCGAGCTTCGTCGGATGCCACAAGTTCGGGATGATCAAGCGCGACGAGGTGCTCGACCGCGCCGCCCACGGCGCGACGCTGTTGCTCAACTGTCCGCACGAGCCCGAGCAGGTCTGGGACGCGCTGTCGCACTCCGTACAGGAGAAGCTCCTCGCCAAGGAGATCGAGCTGTACGCGATCGATGCCGGGAAGATCGCGCGGGAGGCCGGACTGGCGGGACGGACGAACACCGTGCTCCAGACGTGTTTCTTCGCGATCTCGGGAGTGATGGACCGTGACCGCGCGATCGAGGCGATCAAGGGGTCCATTCAGAAGACGTACGGGAAACGGGGCGAGGAGGTGGTCAGGCGCAACGTCGAGGCGGTCGACCGCTCGATCGCGGCTCTGCACCGGGTGACGGTGCCCGATCGGGTCACTTCGTCGCACGAGCAGCCGGCGCTCGTGCCGGCGGATGCGCCCGAGTTCGTCCGGACGGTGACCGCGGCGATGATGGCCGGCCACGGCGACGACCTGCCCGTCAGCGTGCTCCCGGTCGACGGCACGTACCCGAGCGGCACGACCAAGTACGAGAAGCGCAACATCTCGGACCTCGTCGCGGTCTGGGACTCCGAGCTCTGCATCCAGTGCGGCAACTGCAGCTTCGTCTGCCCGCACAGCGTGATCAGATCCCGCTACTACGAGCCGGATCGGCTGGAAGGCGCCCCCGATAGTTTCGCCTCGGCAGCGCTGAACGGAGCCGGCCTCCCCGATGTCAGGTACACGCTGCAGGTGTACGTCGAGGACTGCACCGGGTGCGGGCTGTGCGTCGAGGCGTGTCCGGTGTCGGCGGCCACCGAGCCGGGCCACAAGGCGATCAATCTCGGAGCACTCGAGCCGCTGCTCGAGCGCGAGCGCCACAACATCGCGTTCTTCGAGCAGCTGCCGGTGAACGATCGAACGCGCGTCGACTTCGGCACCGTCCGTGGCACCCAGTTCCTGGAGCCCCTGTTCGAGTTCCCGGGCGCCTGCGCCGGGTGCGGCGAGACGCCGTACCTGAAGCTCCTGTCGCAGCTGTTCGGCGACCGCGCTGACGATCGCCAACGCCACCGGGTGCTCGTCGATCTACGGCGGGAACCAGCCGACGACGCCGTGGACGGTCGACGCCGATGGCCACGGCCCGCGTGGTCGAACTCGCTGTTCGAGGACAACGCCGAGTTCGGCGCGGGCTTCCGCCTCGCCCTCGACGCCCACACGGATTAGGCCAGCGCGCTGGTCCGACGCCTCGCTCCGGCCCTGGGGGAGGTGCTCGCGGACGGATCCTGCTCGGCGCCGAGTCAGCACGAACCGAAGCGGGCCTCGCCGAGCGAGCGGGAGCGGGTGCGTGCCCTCGTCGGCAAGCTCGCCGGCCGGACCGACGAGGACGCGGCGCACCGTGCTCGCCGACTACCTCGTGAGGAAGTCGGTGTGGATCGTGGGCGGCGACGGCTGGGCCTACGACATCGGCTACGGCGGCGTCGACCACATCGTGGCGTCCACCCACGACGTGAACCTCCTCGTGCTGGACACCGAGGTCTACTCGAACACCGGCGGCCAGCAGTCCAAGGCGACCCCCATGGGCGCCGCGGCCAAGTTCGCCTCCGCCGGCAAGGACCGGCAAAAAGAAGGATCTCGGCCTGCTCGCCATGGAGCTACGGCACCGCCTACGTGGCCTTGGTGGCCTTCGGCGCCAAGGACGCGCAGACCGTCCACGCCTTCCTGGAGGCCGAGCAGGATCAATCTGGGCCGTCGCTCATCATCGCCTACAGCCCGTGCATCGCCCACGGCTACGACCTCGCCCATGGCGCCGACCAGCAGCGCCTCGCGGTCGAGTCGGGCGTGTGGCCGCTGTACCGCTTCGACCCGGTGGCCTCCGCCGACGGCGACGAACCCGTTCCTGCTCGACTCGCCGTCGGCCGCGCATGTCACTCGGCCGACTACCGCAAGGGCGAGCTGCGCTTCCGTGCCCTTGCGGCGCGCCGACCCGGCCGAGTCCGAGCGCCTGCTCGGCCTCGCCCAGCAGGTGGCCGACCAGCGCTGGCGACTCTACGAGCAGATGGCGACCCGGAGCGCGAGCGAGTTCCCGTCCGATCCCCGCCGTGGTGGTAGGTGATGGAGCTCTCGACGACATACATGGGTCTGGCGCTGCGCAATCCGCTCGTGGCTTCGCCGTCGCCGCTGTCCTACAGCCTCGACGGCGTCCGCCGACTGGCGGACGGAGGCGTCGGCGCGATCGTGCTGTACTCGCTGTTCGAGGAGCAATTACGCGAGCAGACCGCGCGGACGATCGGTCTCATCGAAGACAGCGCCGAGAGCTTCCCCGAGGCGCTCAGTTACTTCCCCTCGGTTGCCGAGGAGGACGGCAGCCCCCGCGCCTACCTGACGCTGCTCGAACGCGCGGTGGCCTCGGTCGAGATTCCAGTGATCGCGAGCCTCAACGGCGTCGACCCCGGAGGGCTTGGACCGACTATCGCCCGCGCCATGCAGGACGCCGGGGCGGCGGCTGATCGAGCTGAACATCTACCCACCTGCCGGGCGATCCGGAGGCCTCGGGGCGGGAGGTCGAGCAGCGTCACCTCGACGATCGTGCGAGTCGAGTGAAGGCCGCGGTCACCGATGCCGGTGGCGGTCAAGCTGAGCCCGTACTTCAGCGCGCTGGGCGAGGTGGCGCGTGCGAGCTCGACGACGCCGGCGCCGATGCGGTGGTGCTGTTCAACCGGCTGCCTGCTGCCCGACATCGACACCGAGCGGCTCGCGGTGCTGCCGCGGGTGAACGCTGTCGAGCCCCGCTGACGTCTGTCCGCCTGGCGCGCACGTGGATCGCGGTGTTGCGGGGCCGGGTCGACGGCCTCGCTCGCCGCCACCTCGGGCGTGGAGGTCCCGGCCGACGTCGCCCGGTACCTGCTCGCGGGCGCCGACGTGGTGATGACGACGTCTGCACTGCTGCGCCACGGTCCGAGCTACGCCACCGACCTCCTCGACGGGCTGCGCCGCTGGATGGCGAGCAAGGGCTTCCAGACGGTGGACGACGTTCGCGGTCTGCTCGCGGTGCCGCGCGACGCCGACGCCGCCGCCTACGAGCGTTCGAGTTACGTCACGGCGATCCGCGCTGCCAATGCCGGCGCCTACA
>CAVYQJ010000014.1:0-575560 GCA_963770615.1 uncultured Solirubrobacterales bacterium
CATGATCAGGTGTGGCCCTTCGACCTCGGTGATCGTGGCTCCGGCGCGCTCGGCCTGCGAGCGGACGAGGTCCGTGCCGGCCGCCTTATCGTGGGTCGCGACAACCGCCCAAGACGGCACGTTTTTCCAGGCCGGTGGACCGCACCGCTCCGAGAACGCCAGCTCCGCGGCAGGACGCTGCGTCGCGGCCAGCACAGCCGCCTGCTCGGCCGGAAGGTCGGCGGCAATCGCGTCGCGGAACTTCGCCGGGTCGACCGCCAACTCGACTGCCGACTCCGCCCCGTCGCCAACGGGATAGTGGAGAGCGACCAGGGCTGTCGACAAGATGGAGTCCTTGGACGTGGCCGCAACGTCGCCGATCACCTCGCCCTCGTCGGTCGCGAAGGCCGCCACGAACACGAGGCCCACGACGTTTTTGGCGTCGGCATTCGAGATAACGCACCGGCGTACGAGTGACCGACGGCGAGGACGGGTCCCGGGATTTGCTCCAAGAACGACTCGATGTAGGCCGAGTCGGCGGAAAGGACCGCGCAGCGGGTTCGCTGGCGCCGTCACCCGTACCCCGGCGGTCTGAAGGCGCTCGATCACACCAGCCCAGCTCGACGCGTCGGCGTACGCACCGTGGACGAGAACGACGGTGAGCGGAGCGGTGTTGGGGGTTGTCGTTGACATGAGAGTCTCCTTCGTTAGTGGGTGTCGACGTCCATGACGGCTTCGGTGAACGCTTCCGGGGCTTCCTGGGGAAGGTTGTGTCCAACACCGCCCTCGATGGCTCGGTGCGAGTAACTGCCCGAGAACTTGTGGGCGTAGGCACTCGGCTCTGGGTGGGGCGCACCGTTGGCGTCACCCTCGAGGGTGATCGTCGGCACCGTGATCACCGGCCCTTGACCGAGCCGTTCTTCCAGGTCGTCGTATTCGGGCTCGCCTTCGGCCCCCAGCCGCCAGCGATAGTTGTGAATCGCGATGGCGACGTGATCCGGGTTGTCGAGGGACGCTGCGGTCCGATCGAACGTGGCGTCGTCGAAGTTCCATTTCGGCGAAGCGGTCCGCCAGATGAGCTTCGCGAAGTCGCGCCGGTACTTGTCGTAGCCGACCCGGCCTCGCTCGGTCGCGAAGTAGAACTGGTACCACCACTGCAGCTCGGCCTGTGGCGGCAACGGAACTTTGCCGGCTTTCTGGCTGCCGATCAGATAGCCGCTGACCGAGACGAGCCCGTTGCAGCGTTCGGGCCAGAGCGCCGCGACGATGTTGGCCGTCCGCGCTCCCCAGTCAAACCCGGCAACGACCGCCTTGTCGATCTCGAGCGCGTCCATCAGAGCGATCGCATCGACGGCGAGGACCGATTGCTGTCCGTTGCGGAACGTCTCCTGCGAGAGAAACTGCGTCGTCCCGTGACCGCGCACGTAGGGGATGACCACCCGGTAGCCCTGCGCCGCCAGTAACGGGGTCACATCGAGGTAGCTGTGAATGTCGTAGGGCCAGCCGTGCAGCAGCATCACTACTGGGCCCTCCGCAGGCCCGGCGTCGACGTACCCGACGTTCAGCAGGCCGGCATCGATCTGCTGCACCGGGCCAAACGAGGTGCCCGTCTCAGCCTTGCTCCCGACCGTGTCTGCGGTGCTGGTCATTTCGTCCCCTCCATCGGTCGGAGCGATCTGAAGGAGGCGCGGATTTCCTCGGAGAACAGTTGTGGCTGTTCCCAGGCGGCGAAGTGGCCGCCTTTGTCGACCTCGTTGAAGTAGAGGAGGTTGTCGGGGTAGGCCTGCTCGGCCCAGCTGCGTGGGGCTTGGTAGAGCTCGTCGGGGAAGACGGTGATGGCGAATGGGATGGTGATGGGCTTGGCGTCGAAGAAGTCGGCCTTGTTCTCCCAGTAGAGCCGAGCGGCGGAGACGCCGGTGTTCGTGAGCCAGTAGAGCGTGATGTTGTCCAGGAGGTCGTCTCTGGTGAGGGCGCTCTGGTAGGTCCCGTCGAGGACCTTTTCGACGAGCCCGGGCTGCCCGGTGCCGTCGCCGTGGTCAAGCGCGAACGCCGCCAAGTCGATGGGTGAGTCGGCCAGTCCGTACAGCGTCTGCGGGCGCGTGGACATGATCAGCGCGTAGGCCACGTGCTTGGCGTAGAAGCCGCTCAACTGCTCGTACGCGCGAAGCTCATCGCCCGAGAGATCCGGTGGCGGCGGGGCGCCCTGCTCGAACCCCTTGACGAGCGCGGCCGGAGCGGTACCCGGCATGTTGGAATGAATCCCGAGCAGCCCGGGCGGTGCCTGGATCCCCATCGTCTGCGTGACCGCCGCGCCCCAATCGCCGCCCTGCGCGACGAACCGGTCGTACCCGAGCCGCTTCATCAGAACCGACCCACGCGCGCGCCGTCCGTACCGGATCCCAACCGGTCGCGGTCGGCTTCGCGGAGAACCCGTGGCCCGGCAGCGACGGGATCACCAGATGGAACGCATCCGACGCGCTCCCGCCGTGGGCCGTGGGATTCGTGAGCGGCTCGATGATCTTCAGCTGCTCGATGATCGACCCCGGCCACCCGTGCGTCACGATCAGCGGCAGCGCGTCCTCGTGCCCGGATCGGACGTGAATGAAATGGATATCGAGCCCGTCGATCTCCGTGACGAAATTCGCCAAGGCGTTCAACCGCGCCTCACACGCCCGCCAGTCATACCCCGACGCCCAATACCCCGCGAGCTCCTGCATCATCGCGAGCCGAGCGCCCTGCGAGTCGTCGCTCACCGTCTCACGCTCCGGCCACCTGGTCGCACGGATACGCCGGCGCAGGTCGTCGAGCTCCTCCTCAGAAAAGCCGACCTGAAACGGGCGGATCGCGGTGTTGCCTCCGACCGCGGGTTCTGCAACTTCTGTAGCCGACATCTGCTCCTCCTTAGGTTCTGGTCCGGGCCCTCGACGAGGTGCCCGTCGTGCATGTCGGCAAGCTTGGTGTCCGCAGGGCTCCGCTCGCATCAGCCTGAGGACAGTGCGACTGGACAGTTCTGGTCGCCGCCGGCGCTCAAGAGCAGCATTCTCGCCCCTGGTTCCAGCGTTCAGGCACAGATCACACGCGACGAGCATCAGGCCCGCGCCGGTCAGTGACGCCCTATGCGGCCGAAGGTCGGAAACGGCGGCACCTGCGTGCAACAGCACCAAGGCCTTGGTCCGGCTGCTGGCCGCCCCTGAAAGCGACGACATCCACCGCTCGATCGCCTCGGTCGTCACGGACTCGAGCGGGATCGCCCCAAACACCGGGAGCAGCTGCGCGCGAACGATCGCCTTGTAGTCCTCGATCATCGACGGCTTGCGCTGCCGATCGACTTCGACATACCGCAGCCACTCCGCCGCCGCATCCGCGAACGTCGCGCCCGTCCGCACCTGGCCGGCCACGTGCCGGAGCCTCGTGCAGGACGTCCCGCAACCAGTCCTCCGCTAGCCGCTTCGTGAAGTACCCCGCCTGTGGCCGCCCCCGCTCCGTCCAAGCCGGCCCCAACTTCTTCTGGACCTGCCTCCCGTCCGGCAGCCGGTACTTCGCCTACCAGACCGGCCCGCGCGAACGCTCCACCCGGAGGTTCAAATGAACAAAGGGAAAGCCCCGATTTACGGGGCTTTCCAAAAGCTGACGCCCGGACTCGAACCGGGGACCCCTTCATTACGAGTGAAAGAGGACGGCCTCGCGAGAGTTCACGACTGGTAACGAGCGGACACGAAAGTCCTGCAAACCGAGAATTTTGGCGTGTACGTCCGTGATATCCGGTTAGCGGACGGAACGAACCTAGCGGACGCTCAATGGACGTCGCCTGGGACTCCCACCACCTCGACCGCTACACCAGCCACGACATCCCGCAGATGCTTTGCGCGGCGACGGGTAGCGCGACTCAGCTCAACGTCGGTCTTCCGCCCCACCCAGCAGGCGCACTTCCGCATTGCGACGATCCGACAGTCTGGCCCAGCGCTGTCCCTTGTCGTCGAGGCTGTTTCATAAAGGGTGTCCGTCCGCGGCGTTTAACATAATTTCTGTATGCCGCAGAACTTCATTGAGAGCCGTCGTGAGCAGGGGTTTTTGTTGCCGCCGGACGTGCGGGAGTGGCTGGCGCCGGATCACTTGGCGTGGTTTGTGATCGACGCCGTGAAGGACATGGACCTTCGGGCGTTCTATGCGGCCTATCGGGCCGATGGTCACGGGGCTGCTGCGTATGAGCCGTCGGTGATGGTGACGGTGATCCTGTTTGCGTTCGCGACGGGTGTGCGCTCGTCGCGAGCGATCGAACGTCACTGCCGTGAGCACGTCGCGTTTCGGGTGATCACGGGCAACTTGGTTCCTGACCATGTGACGGTGGCGCGGTTCGTCTGTCGTCACCAGCAGGCGCTCTCGGGGCTGTTCACGGATGTGTTGAAGCTGTGTGATGAGGCCGGCCTGGTGAAGTCTGGGGTGGTGTCGATCGACGGCACGCGGATCGCGGGCAACGCGAACCCTGATGTCAACTTTCACTTCGAGCAGATCGCCCGCGAGGTGCTGGCTGAGGTCCAGGCGAGGGATGAGGCCGAGGATCAGGAGTTGGGCGACGCGCGGGGTGATGAGCTGCCCGAGCAGTTGTGCACGGCGGAGGGGCGGCGGGAGTTCTTGCGCCAGGCCCGCGAGCGGCTGCTGGGCGATGATCCCGGCGCCGAGCGGCTGAGCGAGGATGCCGGGGCGGGCGGGGAAGCTGGTGAGGGGTCGATCGGGGAGCTCGAGGCGGACGCCGCGGACGAGGAGCCAGAGGATTGCGCTTTGACCGAGCAGTCAGGCGCAGAGGCTGAGAACGATGAGCCCGAGCGTCGCTCGACGCCGGAGTTCGAGTTCGACAGCAGCCACATCACCGACGCGGGTGGCGGCCGCCGCCGGTGGCTGTCTGAGGCCAAGCGACAGCTCGAGCAGCATCGCTGGGATAGCCCGGATCCGATCCTTCGCTCGCGCATCGACCGGCTCGTGCTGGCGCTCGAGCGGCTGGAGGCCGAGCTCGCGGCCGAGCGCGCGGGCAACGAGGCGTATGAGGACTACCGCCAGCAGGGGCGGATGCGCGACGGTCGTCGCTTCGGCCGTCCGCCCGATCCGCATCAGCCGCCCCAGGTCCCCGAGGGCAAGGTCAACGTGACCGACCCGGACTCCCGGCCGATCCCGATCGGGTTCGGGTTCGTGCAGGGATACAACGCTCAGACCGCCGTCAACGAGAAGCAGATCGTGCTCGCGGCGGAAATCACCAACCTGTCGACCGATTTCTCGCAGCTGTCCCCGATGGTCGCGGCCGTGCTCCGGGAGCTCGGTCGTGCGGGCATCGATCACAAGCTGCTGGAGGCGGTCGCCGCCGACGCCGGCTACTGGAACGAGCAGCAGATGGACGACGTGGTCAACAACCGACACCTCCCAGTGCTGGTCGCGCCCGACAAGGGCAGCCGCGGCACCCCCAAGCGCTGGCAGAACGAGCCCCGGGCCAACTGGATGCGAACTGTCCTGACCTCAGACCACGGTCGGGAGCGATACGCGAAACGAAAACAGACGGTTGAGCCGTTATACGGTGACACCAAACACAACAAGGGGTTCATCCGCTTCCACCGACGAGGCAGGATCAAGGTACGCACCGAGTTCCGGTTACTGATGATGACCCACAACCTCACCAAGGTCTATCGCCACCGGATAGCCACCGCGGGGGCCTGAAACGGCCCCCACAGCGCTGACAACGCCACTCACCACGGACACGTCACCAACGACGCACCCACCAGCGAACACGACCGGCCAGCCGCGAAACGTTTGAGAAACAGCCTCGTGGGAGACTGGCGGTCGATCGCACTGGTGAGATTGTCGGCGTGGTAAGGAGGTCAGGAGCGAATTGAGCGTCGCCTCGTCTCGGGGTGCGGACCCGTTTCTGGAGCGTGCCGATGATCTGTCGGTATTGGCGGATGCGCTCGCTGGGGTGCGTGTGGGCTCTGAGGGGAGGCTGGTGCTCGTTGAAGGGGAGGCGGGGGTTGGGAAGACGGCGTTGCTTCGTTGTTTCTGTGAGGCGCAGCGCGGATCCGTCCGGGTGTTGTGGGGCGCGTGTGAGCCGTTGCTGACCCCGCGGGTGTTTGGGCCGTTGCGTGACGTCGCGCCGGCGACGGGGGGTGAGCTTGAGGAGCTTGTGGACGGCGAGGCGAGACCGCATGAGGTCGTCGCGGCGTTGCTGCAGGAGCTGCGGTCCGGGGTGCCGACCGTGCTGGTGTTCGAAGATTTGCATTGGGCCGACGAGGCCACGCTGGATGTCCTGATTCTGTTGGCGCGCAGGATCGGCTCGGTTCCGGCGCTGGTGTTGGCGAGCTTTCGTGATGACGAGCTTCCGCGCGCTGAGGGGCTCAGGGTCGTGGTTGGGGACCTCGCGGGGCGGGCGACCCGGCTGAAGGTGGCGCCGCTGTCGATAGCGGCCGTGGCGCAGCTCGCGGAGCCCTACGGCGTCGATGGCGAGGAGCTGTATCGCACCACTGGTGGTAACGCGTTTTTCGTGACGGAGGTGCTTGGCGCGGGACGTAGCGAGATCCCTGCGACGGTGCGTGACGCGGTGCTGGCTCGTGCTGTGCGCTTGCCAGCGGAGGCCCGTCGGTTGTTGGAGGCGGTGGCGCTTGTGCCGGGTCACGTTGAGCTGTGGCTGTTGGATGTGGTCGCGGGTGGGCTGGTCGACCGTTTGGGGCAGTGTTTGGGTTCGGGGATGCTGATCTCCGAGGCGGGTGGTGTGGCGTTCCGTCATGAGCTGGCGCGGTTGGCGGTGGAGGAGTCGATGTCTCCGGATCGCCGGGTTGCTCTGCATCGCGCGGCGCTGGTGGCGCTTGAGGCCCCGCCGTTCGGTGGGCCGGACTTCGCGCGGCTAGCGCATCATGCCGAAGGGGCCGGCGAGGTTGAGGGTGTGCTGAGGTGGGCGCCGGCGGCGGCGGAGCGGGCGGCGTCATCGGGTGCGCATCGCGAGGCCGCTGATCAGTATGCGCGGGCGATCCGGTTTGGCCATGCGCTGTCGCTGCCGAGGCTGGCTGAGCTGCTTCAGCGCCGGTCGGATGAGTGCTTTATGACCGATCAGTTCGAGGAAGCGATCGACGCGCAAGAACGCGCGCTGGAGTGTCATCGCCAGCTCGGGGATCGTTTGGGAGAGGGGAATTCGCTGCGGTCCCTCTCACGACTGCTTCGGTTCGTGGGGCGCACGCGAGAGGCGAGGAAGAGCGCTCAGGAGGCGATCGAGTTGCTCGAGCGGCTGCCGGCGGGGCACGAACTCGCGATTGCGTACTGCACGGTTTCGCACTTATGTGTGGCGATGGAGGACGCTGAGGGGGCTGTGGCTTGGGGGGTGCGTGCGCTCGAGCTGGCGCGACGCTTGGATGACACCGAGGCGCAGGTGTACGCGCTGACCAACATCGGCGTGATCGAGTTCCTGGCCGGTGATCCGCAAGGACAGGCGAAACTGGAGCGGGCACTTGCGCTGGCTCAGAGCGCTGGGCTCGAGGAGCACGCGGGACGTGCGTTCCAGAGCCTGATCTATTGGCCGGTTCGGGAGCGTTGCTACTCGCTGGCGACCCGCTATGTTGAACCCGGGCTCGAGTACTGCACCGAGCGCGGACTGGACACTTGGCGCCTGTACGTGCTTGCGTGCCGTGCCCGCTTGGAACTCGACCGCGGTCACTGGGATCAAGCGGCCGACTCGGCCGGCATCGTCCTGCACGACCCGCGCAGCGCTCCGGTGCCGCGCTGTTGGGCGCTTGCCGTGCTGGGAATCGTTCGCGCCCGTCGCGGAGACCCAGACGCGTCTGTGCTGTTGGACCAGGCGCACGCGTTGGCGCAGCCGACGGGGGAGCTTCAGCTGATCGCCCCAATCGCCGCGGCGAGAGCCGAGCAATCCTGGCTCGTCGGCCGGGGAACCATGATCCTGCGGGAGACCGAGGCGGCGCTAGAGTTGGCACTCCGCGGTCGAGCGCGCTGGATGATCGGAGAGCTCGCCTTCTGGCGCTGGCAGATGGGAATCAGAGAGGCGCTGCCACATGCGGCAGCGGAGCCGTTCGCGATGTCGATCCGCGGGGAATGGGCTCAAGCAGCCGACCTGTGGCGGGCCATGGGGTGCCCATATGAGGCAGCGCTCGCGCTTAGTGACGCAGACGATGAGGACAGCCTGCGTCAAGCGCTCGATGAGCTGCAAGCGCTGGGCGCTCGGCCGGCGGCCGCGATCGTGGCGCGACGGCTGCGCGCGCGTGGAGCCCGTGGTCTGCCGCGGGGTCCGCGTCCCCGGACCCGTGCTAATCCGGCTGGCCTGACCGCGCGTGAGGTTGAGGTGCTGGCGCTGGTGGCGGAGGGCTTGCGTAACGCTGAGATCGCTCAGCGGTTGGTCTTGGCGGAGAAGACAGTCAATCATCACGTCTCCGCGATCCTGCGAAAACTCGATGCGAGCACCCGGATCGAGGCCGCCGCCGCGGCTGGGCGGCTCGGGCTGACCATCCCAAGATAGGCAGCGGGGGCGCCCAACATGGGGCGCTGGTCCGATGCCCGCGGCTCGGTCCGGGCCTAGGTTCGTGGCACGCACAAGCGAGCGACGATCCAGACAGGAGGAGTCATGCGACTCGCAGTCCACCCCACAGCAGTCAGCAGCGCCGTGGCGATCGCGCTCGCGATCGCCGCCCCGGCAGCCTCAGCAGGGTTAGAGCTGAACCACGGCCCGAACCTTTCGAGCCAGGCCACCAGCGCCACCGCGTCGGTGCGCTCCCACCCCGATGACCAAACCGCGCTGCCCCGAGGGGTCCGCGTGCCGCAGAGCTCGCGAGGGCTCCGACCCTCGGACCTCGCCGCGCTCGATCGTGCACAGGCACGCGAGGAGAAGGCGCTGGCCGCCAACCTGGCTCCCCCAACTCGCTTCGCTAACGCGCCCCGTCCGGCCACGATCGCGGCGCCGAGTCTCCCCGTGGCGAGCGGTAGCTTTGACTGGGGCGATGGGGCCATCGGCGCGGGCGTCGCCGGATTGATCGTCCTGCTGCTGACCGCCGGGCACCGTGCCGTGCGCCAACGCAGGCGACCCGCGACCCCTAACTAACGCGGCTGCGCCCGACCACAGCATCGACCCGCCAGTTTCGCGGTCGCCCCGACCTGATCACCAACGGATGCAGCCCGCTGCAGGACCCCAGCCGGCCCTGTGGCCGAACCGTCTTGCGCCGACGGCTCGCCGGGACGATCCACGCAACGGGAGGCAAACATGACGCACGCCCGAAATCGTTGTCGAGCCGCTGCGACCCTCGCGACCGGGATCGCGACTGGTCTGAGGTCGCCTCTGCCTCAGTCAGGACGTTTGACTTCGACTCGCCCGGCTCGATGGTCCAGCAGCCTGCTCCCCGCGCCAGTGGGCGGGCGCGATATGGCGAGCGCTCGGTGATCGGGGATTCCCGTGTCGAGGATGCTCGGTGCCCAACGCAACGGCGATCGGCAGCAGTCAGGTTGCGTTTCAGCCCTGTCGGCAGGCCGCGATGGCCAGCCGTCGACATCAGCGCGCCACGGCACGCTGACGATCACCGAGTCGAGCAGCCCACGTCAAACGAGTGACCGATGCCGCCCAAACCCATCCAGACCACACGCGTGAATCCTTGCTCGCAGCAGCCGCCCGATCCCCACGCGATGCGGAGCAGTCTCAGTCTGCTCCGCGACTGGCGCGAAGGAAGCGCCGCGACCGCGATCGTGATAGCCGCGCTGCTGCCATTCGCCTTGGCTTGGCACGTGAGCTACCTAATCGCGATCCTCGCCTCGCTGATCGCCGCGATGGTCCTCGCCCTCGGCTGCCACGCAGCCCGCCAGCACCGGCTCGCGACGCTCGCCGTCTTCCCCGAATTCGCGCAGCTGCCCGAGCTCGCGAGAAAGCGCGAACGACTTCTGAGCACCCACAACCGCCGAAAGCTTGCCGACGGACTGCGGCGAGCCGCCGCTTCCACCCAACCACCCCGCCGATTTGACTGCTGCCCGGTGCTCCCCGACCGCGTCGCCGCCGTGCGCCCGGCACTGCACCAGCTCGCCACCGCGCTCGAGCACAGCACCGATCCGGACCCGGCCAGCGTCGCGCTAATCCACGAATTACTCACCAACGCCTGTAGCCCGCTCTACAACCCCAACCTCCCCGCCGAAGACCTCCCCGCCACGCTCGTCCGCGCCCTCGCTGGAATGACCGCCCAGCCACCGCGCTCACACGCGCGAACACAGTGATCCGCCTACCCACAATCGAACCCAGACCACATCGGAGCTACACACAGATGTTCACATCCACGCACGGGAGCAACACCCGAAACACAAGCGACCGCTCACGCACAGCAGCGACAGCCGCCTCCAACACGAACCCGCCCCCACCCCGCCAAGCCGGCTCGCTCACCGGCACTGGCCGCGCAGAAAAGGCGAGCCAGATCGCAAGCGGCAACGCACAGCACGACCGCCTGCCGCTGCCGGTGAACGCGCCGACCCCCACCACGGTCCAGGGCGCCCCCGGCATCCTCGAGCGCCGACGCGAACGGACTGCTGCGCGTAAGCGCGGCGTGCTCGCGCGATGGCTACGGCGCACAGCCAACCGCCGACCCGACCCCGATCCGATCGCCCGCCGCCGTCAACCGCTGCTGCACGACCGAGCAGCCGCGGTGCGACCCGAACTGCTCGAGATCGCCGCCATACTCGAGCACGCCCACCACCCCGACCCCGACAGCATCGCCGCACTCCACACGCTGCTCGCCAACGGCTGCGACAGCCCGCTCTACAACCCCGACATCCACGTCTCGGAGCTTCGCGCGACCTTGTACGGCGTGCGCCACGGACTCGTAACCGAAGCTGAGCACCGCAGTCCGACACGCACGCGAACCAGGGGCTACCCGACGCCGTAACAATCGCGACCCGTCCACACTCCGTTGATTCAGCCAGCTGCGCAGGCTATGGAGTGAGCGTTCCGCACTGCGACGCCGTGCGGTCGCGCGACCGATCCGCCGGGCCGTTGGCCGGCGCCGGAGGTGGCCGCGCACGGCGCGGCCGACCGGCGGTCTCCTGCCCTGGTGCTAGCTGCTCGCTCGCGATCCGCGGCGGATCGCGAACAACGGGGCCCTACAAATGGGACAGTAGCCCTCCCAGCCCGGTCGACCGTTGGGCAGGGTTATCTCGTGCGCGTCGGCGATAGTGACCTCCTCGCCACATACGCATCGACCCTGCGGTTCGGGATTCTGCGCCGCTGGGTTTAAGTCGGCCACCTCGAGCAGCATATTCGCAGTGGAGTGCGTTGGCTCGACGCGGGCATGCAGCGCAGAAGCGGGATCTCGCCGCAGTGAGCGTTCCCTCAGCGGACGCCGCATCGCGTGGCCGCAAGGCCCGTCCATCGCCGGTCCCGCTCGGCGAGCAATTCGGAAGCAAACGCTCAGTGCCGCTCGCTGGCAATGCGAAAGCTCGCGAGCGTCTGATCCGCCCGTCCGAGACTCTCGCAGCGGACGAGAAGGGAAAGCTACGAACCGGTCGAGGAGACCGCCGACGCTTCCGGTTCGAGCCGGCGGAGCGGGAGCGCGCCTCAAGCCGAGATCCGACGTGCCAGGCCTTCCGGGCGATCCGTGCCGTACCCCGTCCGGACGCGAAGCGTCGCACACGCATCACAGCGGCTCCAGCCAAAGCGGCACGAGCTCGTGTCGAACGAGTCGGCCTGGCAGGAGCTCGAGGCGCGGGGCGCGACGATGGCGTCGGTTCCGTTCAGCGGCCGCGCCGACCGAGGTGGTCGCGTCGACAGGATGTGCTCCATCGAGTCGACGGGCGCGAGCTGGTGGATGTCGAGCGATGGACCGCCCCACGTTGTGGTGAGTGCGATCGCCGCGTACCTCGCGGACAAGCCCGCGTCCCCTCCGTGAATCGCTTGAAGGAGCGTAGGGCTGATGAGCAACGGGGCGGCCCACGGCCGTCCCGCTTCATCCCGAGTTGGGCGACGCAGATCGATCGGTGAGCGGCTCGGCGGCCGGCGGTTTAGTTGGTGGCTTGTCGACTCCGCCCTTAGCCACTGCGTGCTCGGCCGCTTCCATGAGCACCGGCGTTCGCCTGCGTGCGATGCACCGCGGGCAGTACTGCAGTGTGAGCCATGGGAAGCGCTGGTAAACGCTGAGACCGCAGCGCGGACATCTCAGGTGACTCATCGCATTTGCGATCCGCATTGCGTGCGACAGCCCGTCGGACGGACGACTTGTGAGTCGCCAGCGTTCCCATCAGATCGGATATCTCGAAGCCCCGGAGCAGCAGGCGGAAGGGCCCCTAGCACTTCAACGGCGCTTGAGCGACGGGTACGCACTTCGTCGTCTCGCTGGTTCCAGGGGCCTCGCGCTGCCCGCCGCCCCGCGGCGGACGCGATTCGGAGAGCCTCGACGGTTCGAGTGGCCCATGGGACCCTTCTCCCGCGCTCCGTCCGGCCGGCCAGCTCTGCTAGGGCGTATGCGACCTCGTCGCGGATATCGTCATCTCGCCCCGGCCCCGCAAGGTCGCCGGGCGTATCTCCGTTCCATCGGAGTCCCTTGCTTCGAGGATGGTTTGGCCGGGGTCTCACTCGGGCTCGGGCTCCTCGTCCCCGGGCCACGCACCGGTCATGCGGGTGAACCCGTGTCGTGACGCGTGGTCGACCAACCCGCGAATCAGGGAGAACAGCGCTCCTTCGATCAGCAGCGCTACCGCGAGCTTCAGCAGGCTGATGTTCCGGTGCTCGGGCTTAGGTGCTTCTTGATCGTCGATGACTGCCCAGATCACGGCGAACAGCTTCTTGCCGATCAAGCCCGCCAGCAGCCCGCCGCCGACGCTCACCGGCAGGAAAACCATTTTCGACATCGCTCACCTCCATTGTGGTTTGCAGGGCCCACGGGCTATCGCCGTTTCGGCTCGTTGCGCAGCGGCAGGTATGGCTCCCGGTCAGCGGGATGGCCCGCCTCGATCTGGCGCCCGCGCTCGATCTCGGCGTTGAGCTCGGCGCCGAGCAGGATCACGGTGTTGGTGATCCACAGCCAGACTAGGAACACGATCACCGAGGCGATGGCGCCATACGTCTTGTTGTAGGAGGAGAAGTTGGCGACGTAGAACGCGAATGCCGCGGAGGCGAGTACCCACAGGGCGACGGCGATCAAACCACCCGGGGTTACCCATCGAAAGCCTGGTTGGCGCACATTAGGGCCGGCCCAGTAGAGAATCGACAGGATCACGGCGACGACGATCAGCAGGACGGGCCACTTGGCGATATCCCAGATCGTGACGGTTGAGCTTCCGGCGCCGATTACGCTCCCGAGCTGCCGGGCCAAACCGCCTGTGAACACAACCGCCACAGCCATGAGCGTTAGTAGCACGACCGTGATAACTGTGACCGCGAGGCGGATGGGGATCGTCTTCCAGATCGGCCGCCCCTCGGGGACGTCCCACACCACGTTCGAGGCTCGCATGAAGGCGGCTATGTAGCTCGACGCTGACCACAGCGCGACCGCGAGCCCGACTATGAACAGGACCCCGGCCGTGCTCTGATTGGCTTGGATGTTGTGGATCGCGCTGGTGAATATCTGCCGCGCCGCGCCGGGCGCGGTTTTCCCGAGATTCTGGATCAGCGACTGCGTTACAGAGTGGCCGAGCAGGCCGAGCAGCGATACCAGCACGATCAGCATCGGAAAGATCGCGAGCACTCCGTAATACGTCAGGGCAGCCGCCAGGTCCCCTAGGTTGTCCGCCTTGTACTCCCTGAGCGTTCGCTTCAGGACCCCCGACCAGGCACGGCGAGGAAGGTCGGTCGGCTGGTCGAGCTCTCGACCCTCTGGCTCTTGCCCGACGGACTGCAGGCGTCGTGGACCGCTCATCATGATCGCTACCGGCGGCCGAGCAGCCGGCCGACCAACACCCCGGCGGCGAACGCGCCGGCGGCGGCGAACGGCACAGGTTGGCGGCTCACTGTCGATGCGACCTGCTGCACGCCAGCGCCGGCTGACTCGGGCGTCGCCTCTCGAGCGCGCGAGGCGAACTCGGCCGTCTTGTGCTGGGCGGTGTCCTTGATCGACGCGATGCGGTCCTTGGCCTGCCCCTTCACGTCTGCCTTCTCCGCCAGCGCCTCGACGGTGTCGCCGAGCTCCCCTCGAGTCTGCTCTATCTCCGTGCGAATCTCTTCGGACGACCTCTGCTGGCTCTCCTCCGACGCGGCGCTCATCATCGGCCGTCCTTCGCTCGTTGCCTGGTCCATTCCACGTCCTCTTTCACGCTCTCGACTGTCTGTTCGGGTACAGGGGTGCGCCGTGCCCCACCTTGCTCTTGCCGGCCAGCGCCAAAACCGCGGCGGTCGCGCCATAGATCACTGCGACAACCAGCGCCGCGAGGCACCGGGTCAGCGCCGTGGCGAGCGCCAGAACCAAGCGAGCGATCAGTGCACCGGCGCCGTAAAGGCCGGACCTCCCGGCACCGCCGAACATGCCCGCCCCCAGCCCGGCCTGCTTGCCCTTGACGGCGAGCTCGCCCTTGGCCGAGATCGAGCTCCTGCCGCACCAGCGCCGCGCTCTGATCAGACAGCTGCTTGAGCAGATCCTGCGATCGACCGTCGCTCAGCTCCGAGCCCTGTATTGCGCTCACCGTGTACCTCCCTTCCAATCGCTTATTGATGCGAGCCCGCGCCCAGCGCGCCGTGGCCACGGAACAGGCCCAAAGCCGCTCCACGGATCTCGGCGTTAGATGCCACATACGCACCCGTGGCCACCGCGGTCACGAACACCAGCCGCCGGCGCCAGCGAGGCCGGCGGCGCGTCTCCGGTGCGGTCACCGCCACCCAAACCTCCCAAGTTGCGGCCGCGGCTTGCTGAGCCCGGCGCCGAAGCTGCTTGTCCTCGGCCGCTTTGGCCGGGCTCTTGCCCCTAGCTCGTTGATAGGACTCGCGACCCGCCGTCACGGCGCGACGAGCGGCAGCCTGGACCTCTCGATCGTCCAGCAGGGTCTCAAGGTACGGCGCGAGTGCTGCCGCCCTATCGCTCACGGACATCTCAACACCGAAGGCAGATGCTCGGTCAGCTCGACCTCGAGCTCGTAGCCGCACTTGGTGCGCTCGTAGGTCCCCGCCGACCCTTCGCTGCCTGCTGGAACTGGTTCCGCCATTGCGCCTCCTCGATACCCTCCGCGATCAGTCCGTCCCATTTTAAATGGGACACCGTAGGCCACCGTTACCCGGACCGCATTGCATGAACCCCGAACCCAAGAGAAATGTGGGACAACCGGGACGCCGTTCGGGACAAGCATCGGCTGACCTGGCCCGAGATGCCGTCCGAGGTGGTAAAAGTGGGACATGGCAGAGCCCGCCGCAGCAGGCCCGGCGCAGGCGCCGCGGGACCGAGTCGCGCCGATGCGGTCGCGAGCCGACAGCGGATCCTCGCCGCCGCGCGCGCACTCGTCGGAGATCGACGCGTGACGATGGCCGAGCTGGCCGCGGCGGCGAACGTCGGCCGTTCCACGCTTTACCGCCATTTCCCTACTCGCGAGGCGCTCGAGCGGGCGCTCGAGGACACCGAACTCCAGCCTCGCACACACCGCACCGTGCCGGCGATGAGCGGCCGCGTGGCGACGATGCCGTTCCGCGCGCCCGGCCAGCTGGGCCGTGAGAGTCCACTCCCTCTCGAGGTAACGCGCGTCCTGGACGAGGTCCCGGCGCACCTCGTCCCCGATCAGCTCGTCGCCGAGGCCCGTCGCGTCGCCGGGGTGGCCGCCGCGCTGTACGTCGTCGACATCGACGGCTCACACCTACTCAGGCTCGCGGGCTCAGAGGAATTCCCCGACCGACTCGAAGACCCACCGGCACTCGGACCCGAAATAGTCCCCGAAGGCCTACCCGAGTTCTACGAGCGACTCGAGCAGCAACTCCCCGGCTGCGTCCCCGAGCCGCTCTGGCTGCGTGGTCGTGTAACGGGCCTGCTTCTATGCGTCGGCACGCCCGTCGCCTCCCTCGCCGATATCGCCAAGCAGGGCGCTGCGGCCCTCGAGCTCGCCACCGATTACACCGACTACATCGAGGCTGCGCGGCGCCGCAAACCCACCACGCCGGCCGCCGAGGTCCAGCAGCACCTGCTTCCTCCCCGCATCGTGCGGATCGCCGGCGCGCAATTAGCCGGCTCCCTGCTCCCCACGTACGAAGTCGGCGGCGACTGGTTCGATTTCGTCGAAAACCGCGACGGGGCCTGGCTTGCGATCGCGGACGCCCCAGGCAACGGTCCTACCGCCGCCGGACTCGGGGCCGCCGCGCTGGGAGCGCTCCGGGCCGCGCGGCGCAGCGGACAGGACCTCGAGTCCGCGCTCGCGAGCGTTCACCAGACGGTTCGTCAGCTAGGCAACCGGGACTTCCACATCACGGCGATCGTCGCACGGTGGCGCGCCGCGACCGCGACGCTCACCTGGGTCAACTGCGGCCACCCCCCCGCCTACCTGATCGACACCGACGGCAACCTGAACGAGCTCGAAGGACCCAAACACCCCCCGCTCGGCTCGGACGACACCGACCCCTGCTTCACGCCGACCAATCGCCAGCTGCACTCCGGAGAACGCCTCATTCTCGTAACCAACGGAATCATCAAACGACGAACCGAGAACGGCGAATTGTTTGGCGTCGAGGGCCTCAAACGGGCGCTCGAACGCACCGAGAACCCCACCGCCGCATCGACCGCCATGGCGATCCAGCAGACCGTCACCGACTGCTGGCGTGAGCCACTCGAGGACGACGCCACCGTCGTCGTTATGGCCATCGAATAGCCCACCGGCACCGCTCGAGTCGTCGAGATCGGACCGAAGAGCTGAGGCATTCGCCTGTCGCGCGCAGAGCGCCGGAGGACGCGAGAAAGGCCTCCCCCGCTCGAGGGTCGTGCGACCGAGTGGATTGATGCTCTCCCGGGTAAAGGCCTCTTAGACGTGTTGCGGGGTCAGGGCGGCGCCGGTTGACTGTCAGGAGAACAAAATGATCATTCTGGGCGTCATCCTGCTCATAATCGGCGTCATCGCAAGATCGCCATCTTGTGGTCAATTGGGATCATCCTCGTGGTTCTCGGGTCGATTCGGTTGTGCTTGGCTCGTTGGGCCGTGCCGTCGGCGGGCGACGACACTACTACTGAGTGTCACAGCTCTCGACGCCGAGGTCCCTCCGTCAGAGAGGCTGGGAGAGCCACGTCCGCGGCCGACCTGGACGCGTGTCCCAGGGCGTTTCGATGGTCGCATCTGGGGCGGGTTTGTCATGCCGTGCTGGGAGGACGACCAGGGTTCCTCGGTTCCACGATGAGCCGCACCCTAACTATCAACGTCGTAACCGACCGGGCGGTCGGGAGATTTGAACTTTGAGTTCGTATGAACAGATCGACAACGCGTTCGGCTCGGGAGAGCCGTTCTCGCTCGGCGTTGAGGAGGAGCTGTTCCTCGTGGATCCGATTAGCGGCCGCCAGACGAACGCGTCGACTGCAGTGCAGGAACGGCTTGGCCCGGTTCACGGAACGATCGAGCGCGAGCTGCATGCCTGTCAGATGGAGCTGATCACAGATATCTGTCGCAGCGCGGCTGAGGCGGTCGGTCAGCTATGCGGTCTGCGGCGGGCAGTTCTCAAAACGGGGGCGGGGCTGCTCGGTTCCGGGACGCACCCCTCGGCCCTCGAGGGCGAGGCGGAGATCACTGACAAGGAGCGCTATGAGCGCATCCGCGAGTTGCTGGGCGATGCAGTCGCCACACCGGTCGGAGGACTGCACATCCACATCGGGATGCCGGACCCCGATACGGCGATCCGAGTGTTCAACGGCCTGCGGCGCCACCTGCCGCTGTTGCAGGCGCTGGCCGCCAACTCGCCGTTCCGCCACGGCCGCGATACCGGTCTGGCCTCGGCACGCGAGGTGACGATCCGCGGCTGGCCGCGGTCGGGGGTACCGCGCGCGATGCGTGACTTCGGGGATTTTTGCGCGAGCGCGCACCTGCTAGCCCGGGCCGCGGAAGTGCCCGACTACACCTGGTTCTGGTGGAAGCTGCGTCCGCACCCGCGCCTTGGAACCGTCGAGGTCCGCGCGCTGGACGCCCAGTCGTCCCTCGAAGACACCGCCGGGCTGGTCGCGCTGACGCACTGCCTGGCCCGCCACGCTGCCGAGATGGGTCCCGAGCCCGATCCGCCAGCCGAGGTCCTCGACGAGGGTGTCTTCCGCGCGGCCCGCTTCGGGGTCAGCGCCCGGCTACCTGACGCGGACGGATGGCTACGGCCCGTCGATGAGTTGCTCCAGGAAGCGCTCCTACTCGCGCGCCGCTACGCCCACGAGTTGCACTGCACCGATCAGCTCAACGCGCTCCCAGCGTTGATGGAGCGCGGGGGCGGTGCAGGGCGCCAGCGCGCCTCTCACCAGATCGCCGGGATGGACGCGCTGCTACGTGACCTGACCCAGCTCACAGCCGCCGGAACGGCGCAGCCGGCAGCGGACTGATTCTTCGGAATGTGATGAGGGAGGCTCGGACGGTGGCCAGCCGCGGGGTGTCATGGGACCTGGATTGCCTAGTGCCGGACTGGGCGCTGGTAGAGCGACCGTCAGCCATGATTGGATTGCTGGCAGGCCGCTCCGCGACCAAGGAATAGTTGGCCACGCCCGGGCGGGACTGCAGTCCTGCCAACCATGACCGCCGAGGCCCCGCGGTGTCCGCGGGGCCTCGAGTGACGATCCGGCTGTGACTATCAGGTCGAGAGCAGGCGCTGGAAAAAGGTCCGGTAGCGCTGCAGGGCGACTCGCAGGTCCTCGGTGGAGATGTCCTCGCCTCGGCCCCATTGTGCTTCGAGCCGTTCCCGTTCCTTGGCGAAGCCCTCTGCGAGTTGCTGCATGAGGGTCGCCACCAAGCCATCGGCATCCTCGACCGCCCCTCGGGGCTCGTCGACGAACCGGGTCTGGATCTCCTTCCACCGCTGTTGGAAGGCGGCGTCCATGTCGGCCGGAAGTAACGATCCGCCGTTCGAAGCGGAGGCCGTCGCGCCCGTCGAGCGGGACGCCGGCTCGATGTTCTGATCCTTCGTCGAAACGGCTGATGTCGAGTTCGCCGGCCTGTCCTCGTCCGCATGGCCGGAGGAGGCGTTGTCTGCGTCGAGGCCGGCATCTCGCGGGGCTGCCTCGACGCTCTGATCCCTGCCGGAGGCCCCCGTCCGCGCCTCGTCCGGCGGCGCTATATGCTCGTCGACGGGTGGAGGTGTCCCCTCCGCGGCGGGCGCTGCCTGGTCGTATACCTCGGGCTGACCTTCAGGGGTGCCCGCGTTCCGCACATCGTCCTCCGACGTGGTGGCGTCACCCGCCGGCTCGTTGGGCGAGGCCAGGTCGCGAGTGCTCAGCGTTTCTGTATTGCGTTCCATCGGTCATCCCTTCGGCGTCGTTTGCTGTGGAACTGCGCCTCCACCGTTATCGTGCGCTCGCTCGGTGGCGGACGCTTCATCTGTCTGCCTGGCGTCACCCGGCGCGAGCAAGTCGTCGAACAGCGTTCGGAAGTGGACCATCGCCTGACGCAACTCCTCCGTGGTGGCCTGTCCGTTGGTAGCCCGGATCGAGATCCCGTGGGCCGCTCGATAATTCTCGACTACCACCGGATGCTCCACTGATATGTCCGCCGTCCGCCGCTCGAAGTCCTCATCGACCGGATAGCCGCGATCGTGCATCACTCGCTGCACGAGCTCATGAGCTCGGCCAACGGCACCCACCGGCTCATCCACGAAGTAGCGCTGGGCCGCCGCCCATTTCGCCAGATAGCGCTCGCGAGCTGCGGGATCGAGCGGTCGAATCTCGAACTTACCGACTCGCTGACGGCGATCGGCCAACTCCTTCTCGGCGACGCGCTGGTCGCCCCGCTCCGCCACGACGCGGCGATACTCCGGCCCGAACTCATCTTTCAATCTCCGAGACCGTTGCTGGCGGGCAACGAGAACTCCGATGATCACTAAAAGAACTACGACAACTGCCAGCAGCACCCAGATCATGGGTTCACTCTCCTTTTTGGTCCGTCCCCCGGACCCGCCGATGATCGACGACCTCCCGTTTCGGACCTACCCCGTCTCGCGCGGCGTAAAAGCAATCCCATCTCCGGAACGTACCCATCGGGACCCAGCGTGCGTCCTTGGCCGCTGCGCGGGTATTGGGTGAATATGCCGGTAAACATGTTCACTAGCGCCGCAGGAGGGGGACGATGAAGATTGGCTACTTCCTGTCGAGTGAGGAGTGGGGCCCGCGCGAACTCGTTGCCCAGGCGGTGAAGGCGCAAGCGGCCGGGTTTGAGGGACTGTGGATCTCGGATCACTTTCATCCGTGGAACGGCGAGCAGGGCCACAGCCCGTTCGTGTGGGCAACAATCGGGGCGATCGCCAACGCGATCGAGATGAAGGTCACGACCGCTGTCACCTGCCCGACCGTGCGGCTCCATCCCGCAATCGTGGCCCAGGCGGCCGCCACGTCAGCGGTCCTGCTCGACGGGCGCTTCTGCCTAGGCGTCGGCAGCGGCGAGGCGCTGAACGAGCATATATTCGGGGACCGCTGGCCGGAGGCGGACGAGCGGCTGGAGATGCTGGAGGAGGCCGTCGAGGTAATTCGCCTGCTCTGGGAGGGCGGGGTCCAGCACCACCGCGGCCGGCACTACCGGCTCGAGCATTGCCGTGTTTACGACCTTCCCGACCAGCCGCCGCCGATCGCCATCTCGGGCTTCGGGCCAAAGGCAACCGAGTTGGCAGCCAGGATCGGCGACGGTTATTGCACCGTAACCCCAGACGCCGAATCTCTCCAGCTATACCGGTCCAAAGCGCAGAACGGGGGCTTCGTGCAGGGTGGGCTGAAGGTCTGCTGGGACGCAGACGAGAGCCGGGCGCGCAAGACCGTCCACCGCCTGTGGCCCAACGAGGCGCTCCCCGGCGAGCTCGCGCAGGTTCTGCCCACCCCCGAGCATTTCGAGCAAGCTAGTCAGCTGGTAACCGAGGACATGGTCGCCAACGAAGTGCCCTGCGGTCCAGATATCGACCGTCACGTGGCGGCGATCAAGGAGTACGCCGACGCCGGGTTCGATGAGCTGTACATCAACCAGATCGGTCCCGAGCAGGACGCGTTCTTCGCCGCCTACCGGAACGAGGTGCTCCCCCTCGTACGCTGACGTACCCGACCGCGATCGCGCGTGTGAAGCGCCGCGCGGGTGGATCCAGAGGCGGCTGGGGGTATGGGCACGGTATGCAAGTTGTCGCGTTCGGCGCCACCGGAACGTCGGGCACGAGCGTGCTTGAGGCGCTGGAGGACGAGTCCGGCGTGAACGAGATCGTCGCGGTAGTGCGGCGTGCACCAAGCCGCAAGTTTGCGCGCACGCGGTTCGAAATGGGACATCGCGACCGACGATCTGGTTCCTCTGCTGCGCGGGCCCGACGCTGTGGTTCATCTTGCCTGGGTTGATCCAACCGGGCCGCACGGAGTCGATCACGCACCGGGTCAACGTGGCCGGCAGCGAGCGGCTGCTCCACGCCGTCATAGAGGCGGGGGTCCCGGCACTCGTGTATGCCTCCTCGGTCGGCGCATACCTCGCCGGGACCGAAGGATCGCCTGGTCGACGAATCGTGGCCGACCGACGGGATTCAGAGCTCGTTCTATTCCCGGCACAAGGTGGCGGTTGAGCGCCAACTCGACCGCGGTCAGCCGCCATAGCCGCCGCCCCGCGCCGGTCAGCCGCCGTTTGGCTGCAGCAGGATCTTGATCGCTCCATCCTGCTTCTTCTGGAAGATCTCGTAAGCGTGCGGCGCCTGCTCAAGCGGCAGCTTGTGCGTAGCCAAGTCCTCGACGCCAAGCGGGTCCGACTCGTCCGCGAGGAGCGGCATGATCTCGTCGACCCACTGTTTGACGTTCGCCTGTCCCATCCGGAGCTGGATCTGCTTGTCGAACAGGTCCATCATCGGCATCGGATCGACCATTCCCCCATAGACGCCGCTCAGCGAGATCGTCCCGCCGCGACGGACCGAGTCGATTGACGCGTGCAGGACGCTCAGCCGATCCACGCCGGCCTTTTCGCTCATCTTCGCTGCAACAGGATCCGGGAGCATTCCGGACAGTTGCTGGGCCAGCTTCCCCAGCGGCGCGCCGTGCGCCTCCATCCCGACCGCGTCAATCACCGAGTCCGGGCCACGACCGTCAGTCAGCAACCGCAGCGCCCCCGCAATGTCGTCGTGCTCGCGCGCGTCAATCGCATGGACCCCGTGCCGGCGGGCCATCTCCAGCCGCTCAGACACGAGATCGATCCCGAACACCTCCGACGCTCCGTGGTGCAGCGCGATTCGACACGACATCTGCCCGATCGGCCCCAGCCCGAACACCCCAACCGTCCCGTCCTTGGGTATCGCCGCGTATTCCACCGCCTGCCACGCAGTCGGGAGGACATCGGACAGGTACACGAATCGCTCGTCCGGCGGTCGCTTCGGAACCTTGATCGGACCGAAATGAGCCTGGGGCACGCGCAGGAACTCGGCCTGGCCGCCCGGAACCTGGCCGTAGAGCTTGGTGTAGCCGAACAGCGAAGCCCCTTTGCCCTGATCTCGAACCTGCGTGGTCTCGCATTGCGAGTACAGCTGCTGATCGCACATGAAACAGTGCCCGCAGGAGATGTTGAACGGGATCACCACCCGATCGCCCGGCTTGATCTGCTTGACGTCCGACCCGACCGCCTCCACGATCCCGATCGGCTCGTGACCGAGGATGTCACCCTCATCCATGAACGGGCCCAGCACCTCGTACAGATGCAGATCTGACCCGCAGATGCCCGTCGAGGTGATTCGGACGATCGCGTCGGTCGTCTCCTCGATCGTCGGATCGGGCACCGTATCGACACGCACGTCCCGCTTACCGTGATACGCAACCGCCCTCATCTCAATCCTCCCCAATGGATCATCGTCGTCAACCCGCCGTTACCCGCAGGTCCGGTCCTGACACGTCGACGAAAATTGCAAGCGAGCGCCTGGTAATCCGATCCCGGGGCGAGTAGACGCGCGCTCAGACGTCGGCCTACTCCCCGGACGAGCCCAAGCCGCGTGGCGGCTGCGTGGTGCTGACCGCCGCCTTCAACGGGTGACGAGCTTCCTGCGAAGCTCGTTCACCTGGGCGCAATCGACGATCGAGCCTAGCTCCGAGATGACGCGGGGCTGGACGACGCGGTGCGCGACTGCTTCAGAGTGGCGAGGCTATAAGCGCCGGCTGCCGCGCCAAGTAACCGACGGAACCAGTTGGCTCCGCTCATGATTTCTTCGGCGGACCACCACAGCAATCCGAGCCGTGAGAGCTGCATCGCTGTGCGGGACGCTTTGCCTTGGGTCATCCTCGCAATTGCGGCGGCCGCCATCGTCGCGATCAGCGGCGGGTTCGGGAACTGGCCGGTAGAAGTCTTGGGCAGCGTCGTGATCTCAGCGTCACTCGGGCGCGTGTAGCCAGTCAGACGCTCCTTGGCGAAGTCCAGGATTTCCTCCTCGGAGGGAGGAGGCCGCGGACGCGTCGATCGCGCGGCTCCCGGCGTCGGCAGCCGCTAACCGCTCACCGTCTCCTGAAGGTTCGTTGTCTTGAGGTGCTCGCGGAGGTGCTCAACGGAGTCAAACACGATCGTGGCGCCCGCTTCTGTGAGTTCTTGCTCCGAGAAGCCGCCGGTGAGGACGCCGATACTAGGGAGGTCGGCACGGGTGGCGGCCTTGCAGTCCCAGGTACTGTCGCCGATCATGACCGCGGCTCCGCCGCCCGCCTTCTCGATAGCGGCGTGGACGATGTCGGGCTCGGGCTTACTCTGTTTGACGTCGGCAGATGTGGTGTAGCCGTCCACGAACTCTGTGGCGTCGAGCAGCTTGATGTAGCGCTCGGCCTCCTTCTCTTCAGCCGAGCTGGCGAGGATCACGGCATGACCGGCCCGTTTGAGGTCGTGCAGCAGTTCGTGTGCGCCCTTCATCGGCTCGACTTCGTCGATCATCTCCTGATAGAGCGGGCCTTCGGCGGCGCGTAGCGTCTCCCCGAGCTCTCGCTCGACCTGTTCGCCGGCGAGCATCTCCACGACGCGGTCGCTGCCGATGCCGATCGCGCGGTGGATCTGCCAGATCGGGATGACCACGCCGTGCTGGCGAAAGGCTCGATACCACGCAAGGGCATGTTGATAGTTGGTGTCGACAAGCGTTCCGTCGATGTCAAAGATGGCTGTGAGAGGCATACGGTCCCATCGTTGATGGCAGGGTGACTGTTATGGCGAGAAGACTTCCGGGTTTCCCCCGGCCTGTCAGCGGCCGTGGTGGGTCCAATCAGGAGTGAGGGCAGCGTCGGCAGGCTGTGGGGGCTCTTCTCCGGCGGCCTGATCGATGCCCGATCAGGTCCGCCAGCCGACCCGCGGCATCGCCGTCGACTTCACGAGAACGCCTGTGCGACCGCCTGGAGGCGATGGGACTCCAATCCCGCGAGCTGCTGTTCGGCGCGAGCGATCAGATCCGCGAGCGAGACGGGCGCCGCGCTGAGCTCGGAGAGATCCAGCTCTCGCAGCGTCCGCCACAGCGCAAGCTTGCCGCGCACGCCGAGACTGAGCGCCTCGAGCTCGACGAGCCTGCTGAGCGGCGAATAGCCCCGGAGCTGACCGTTGAACTTCAGCCTCGCTAGCTTCTCGGCGCCCCAACCTCCTAGAACCTTGATCCGGTCCACCCTCACATTCAGGGTACGCATGATCTCCAGAAGAGACCCGCGGTCCGCGTCAATTTGGTCGGCGAGGTCCGCCAAGAAGGGGCCGTGGCTCGAATCACGGTTGCTCGTGGCAGCACGCCGTCCCAGCTCACGGCCGGCCGTCGCGCCAGCGAGATGGTCGTTGAGATAGATCGCTAGCAGCATTTAACCGAGATTGTTAGACAGCCAATACGAGCGGTCACGCTTTCGCAATAACCCTGAGGTGTGATTACCCACAGCGATCGGATTGAAGCCGACGCCTGCGCACCTGACGATGCGAGGCGCGTTACTTTTGTTCAGCAACGACCATGTACGCCCGCAGACGAACGGCCCTCCTCCGCGCGGGAAGGCGAATCGGCGACCTGCTCCGTTTCCCCGACCGAGTGCAGCTGGTCATCGACTGGGCGTTTCTGGAGTCATCCGGCGTGCCCGCGCTGAGATCAACTGAATCAATTCCCTACCCGGCCACCGCTCCGACATCGACCTCGCCAGCGCTGGCTCGGCTTGGCTCGAGACCTCGGCTGGATCATGAGCGCCAACCCCATCCCCATCGTCGCGCCCTGCCAGGGGCCAGCCATCCTTCTTGGCCTCCACTTTCACGAGGACGCGAGCCAGAACCAGGAGCGGCCTCTCGCTGCTGGCGGCGAACTCGTGACGCCGCGATCGGTGCGTCACGAAACGTCGGGGATAGTCGTCGTTGGCTGGCGAACTGCTCCCGCTGTCCCGCGGGAGCCCGGGTGGGTGGGCCCGGTAGCGTGATCAGCCGGCCAGCAGGTTCTCGCGTTCAGATGAGGCGCCGGTGGGTAGCGGCACTTTGTGGCGACTCTCCCGCATGCGGTCGACGTCCGCCGGCGTGCCGGGTGGCTGCCCGACGACCAGGAGGACCTGGAAGCCTGGCTCGACGGCCATCAGCAGCGGGTGGAGACGAAAGGGGAGCAGATCGTGCTTCACCCCGTCATCGGCGAGTTTCAGGAGCTGATTGACCGTGATCCGGTGGTGCGGATGTACGTCAACCAGATGATCGCGCAGGTGCCCGCCGCCAAGCCGTACCGCAAGCGGCATCTGGAGAGCGTCGACCATCTGTTGCGCCTGATCAACGAGGTGCTGACGATGGCGCCCGAGTTTGGCCCGGCGATGGTGGCGACCCCCCTGGGCGCGATCCTCGACTGGACGATGGGGACAGCGGCCGGGTTCGCGGCCTACCGGGACCCGCGGATCAACGCGATGCTCAAGAAGATCCTGACCGTCTGGTGCGAGTTCCTCAGCAGCGGCGACTCGCTGTATGTGCTCAACGACTCGCCGTCGGGCTGGAAGTCCGCCGAGGCGCAGCGTGCGGTGGGAATCGAGCAATTCGAGCACGACCCGCGGGACGAGCATTGGGGCTTTGCCTCGTGGAACGATTTCTTCACCCGACGCTTCAAGGACGGCGCTCGTCCGGTGGCCTGCGCGGACGACGATAAGGTGATCGTGAGCGCCTGCGAGTCAAAGCCCTACGGCATTAGTACCGACGTACAGCGGCAAGATCGCTTCTGGATCAAGAGTCAGCCGTATTCGCTTCAGGACATGCTGGCCAACGATGATTCGGTTGATCAGTTTGTCGGCGGGACGGTGTATCAGGCGTTTCTGAGCGCGACGAACTACCACCGGTGGCACAGCCCGGTGGCCGGCACGATCGTTCGCGCATTCGTGCAGGAGGGGACGTACTACTCCGAGGCCGACTCGGAGGGCAAGGACGCGGTCGAGCCCATGAACTCGCAGTCCTATCTCGCACACGTTGCGGCTCGGGCGATCATTCTGATCGAGGCTGACGATCCCGTCATCGGGGTAATGGCCTTCGTTCCGGTCGGCATGTCGGAGGTCTCCTCGTGCCTCATCGACTCGAAGGTGAAACCCGGGTATCACATCGGGAAGGGTGAGGAGCTCGGTTACTTTCAGTTTGGCGGCTCGACCCACTGCCTCGTCTTTCGGCCGGGCGCGATCGCCGAGTTCACACTCACGGCGATTCCCCAGCCTCACGACCCCGAAGCGCCGGTGGTGCGCGTCGGATCGAAGCTCGCGACCGCGAACCCCACAGTCTGAAGGTCCCGCACCGTGAGGTCGGCCGCTCGCATTCACGTTAGGGTCGCCCAGCCTGACGCTCGCTTCGACGGGCACGCGCCCACGCTGGCAAGTCAGGTTGTACGAGCGCATCCGCGCACAGACGTGTGTCGCCGGGTAGGGGTCGCGAATTCCGTAGCCGACCGAAGGTCGCGGGTTCGATTCCTGTCGTCTCCATCTCGTCAGTTAGACGCTTCAGTTCCAATAGGACGCTGGAGCGTCCTTATGTGAGCCGGCTACCTGGGCTCCCTTGACACCTGCAACGCCGTCCCACAGGCCAGGCAGGGCGACTGAGGCTGGCACCGCCTGCGCCAGCGGGCTCTGACAGCGGACAGCGAGACGTACATGAGAGCGCGAAGGATCGCAAGGACGTTCAGGGAGTGAGCGCCGCCGCGGCCTCCAAGAGCTTGCCTGCGAGTGACTCAGCGCCCAGCCGGGTGGCGAGAGCAGCGGAGGCGCCCGCCCCGCCGATCCCGACTCGCGTCTGAGCTGCGAGCGCCGCCAGCTCGTCTGCGCTGTCGAGGAACCGCTGCGGGGCCATCGCAGCGAGCACGACGATTGCAGGGGAGAGCTCATCGAGCGTACCGGCGATCTCACCGATCGGAGTGTCAGCGCCCAGGTAGGTGATTCGCCAGCCATGCTCTCGGAGAACGAGGCCGAAGCACAGAAGCCCGAGATCGTGAAGCTCGCCCGACGGGCAGGCCAGGATCGCGCGCGGTCCGACGCCCTGTCCCCAGCCCCGAGCCAGCCCTCGAAGCCGCCCAGCGATGACATTGGTAGCGAAGTGCTCCTGAGCCACGCTCGTCTGGGCGGTGGCCCAGCGCTCGCCCAACCGGTGCAGGAAGGGCAGGATCACCTCCGAGAGCACTGCCCGCAGCTCGAAGGCCATCAAGACGCGGTCCAGCGCAGCCTGCGCGGCGGGCTCATCGAGCGCATCGAAGCTGCGCTCGAGGGCCGCTTCGACATCGGCCAGGCTCGCCGTCGCGGCCTCGGCTTGGGGATCGTCAGCGAGCTTCGCCACGCGCGCGGCTTCAGAAGCGGAAAGCCCCATGTTGATGTGGTGGCGCATCACGCGCACGCGCCGTTCGTCCTGCTCGGAATACAGACGAAGACCGCCGGGGGACCGCTCAGGTGCCACCAGCCCGTAGCGCAACTCCCAGGCGCGTAAAAGCTCCGGGCTCTCACCGACTCGTCGGCTGAGCTCTCCGATTCGCAGGCGTCCGCTCTCGGACATACCGCGATCCTAACCCATCTCAACAGCAGCTAGACATAATCTATACAGACACTGTACAGTGGTGTTGCACATGCTCCGAGTCGAACCCACCAGCCACGACGACCTCGATCAGGACTTCATTGCTCCACGGCGCCGCCCGCGACGTCCGGCCCTTCGAAGCGCTCTATGACCGCTACAGCTCCCAGTCGTTCGCACTCGCGGTGCGCACCACGGGCCGCCGCGACGGCGCCAAGCAGGCCACCCAAGACGCGTGGTGCCAGTGGTCGCGGCCGTCACCAGCAGGTCAATCGGACCCGGGCCAGCTGATGGCGATAAGTGCGCAGATTGATCCGCCCGCTGAGCCGGCGCCGCCCGCGCCGAGCCCTCTGCTCGACGCTGGAGGTCCGATGGCCGCGACGATCATGCAGACCCGCGAGCTCGCGCGCCTAACCGACGAACAGCTCCTCGACACGCACTACCGCGAGCGGGATCCCGCCGCTCGCGACGAGCTAGTGGACCGCTTCATGCCCTTCGCCCGAAAGCTCGCGGTCCGCTACATCCACAGCCGCGAGCCGCTGGATGACCTCATGCAGGTCGCGTCGTATCGGTCTCCTGAACGCGATCGAAAGATTCGATCCGCAGCACGGCAAGAAGTTCACGACGTTTGCCGCACCGACGATCCTCGGCGAGCTCAAGCGTTACTTTCGCGACAAGGGATGGGCGATCCACGTCCCACGCGACCTCCAGGAACGGGCGCTGGCGGTCAGCCGCCACGCCGAGCGACTGTCAACCGAGCTGAGTCGTTCCCCAACCCTCGACGAACTCGCCGAGGCGCTCGACTGCACCGTCGAGCAGACAGTTGAGGCGATCGACGCCGGCGAGAACTACCAGCTCACCTCGCTCGACGCGCCCGTCGCCCAGGACGACGAAGACGGGTGCGCACTCACCGAGACGTTGGGGGGCGAGGACGACGGGTTCGAACTCGCCGACGACCGACAGACGCTCGCGACCAACTGGGCCGAGCTACCCGAGCTAGAACGCCAAATACTCGGCCTGCGCCTAGTCCATGGTCTCACGCAGCGCGAGATCAGCCGGCGGATCGGATATTCGCAAATGCACGTGTCCCGTCTACTGCGCAGCTCGATGCTGTCCCTCGACGCCGCTGAGGTACCGGCGACATGCGCGTGAATGCCCGGTACGCCCCGGGACGCCGCCACAAGCGTGCTCGCGTCGCACGAGACCGACCCGCACGCTGACGGCATCGTCACGTCCCGGAGAGGCGAGCGGGCCTTAGATTGATCCGGGCCGCCGGCCTGAACAGATCGGGCTTCGCATCCACGCTCATCAGCGCTGTTCGTCGCCTTGCGGTGCTCAGGCTGCAACGCGATCGGACGCGCTCGGCTCGCGAGGCACACCCCCGGCATGTCCTGATCGCGCGCTCGGAGAACGCCCTCGTCCAGCCGCTCGGGGGCACGAGTCTTCAGAGTTGCGAGGCTATAAGCGCCGGCTGCCGCGCCAAGTAACCGACGGAACCAGTTGGCTCCGCTCATGATTTCTTCGGCGGACCACCACAGCAATCCGAGCCGCGCGAGCTGCATCGCTGCGCGCGACGCTTTTCCTCGGGTCATCCTCGCAATCGCGGCGGCAGCCATCGTCGCAAGCAGCGGCGGGTTCGGGAACTGGAAGATCGGGACCCGGCGCGGCATCGTGTCAGGTCACCTTCGTCGGACTCTCCGCGCGACCGCCTCGTGCGCGGCATCGGCTCCGCGTATCCGTCGTGCGGTCACCGTAGCGGCTGCGTCCCGGATTGTGTGGTCCGGATCGTCGTCGGCCAGGGCTAGCTCGGTAAAGGTACGCATCCGGCGTTTAGTGCTTTCCAGGAAGGCGGTGCGTTCGCGGTCGCGCAGCAGGTGGAACCCGAGCCGAACGATCGGGTTCGGAATTCGAGCCGGGCGCGAGACAGCGTGAACGCGGAATTCCACGTGTCCGTCGTCGAGCCACTTCCACACCTCCCAGTCCATCTGGCCGATCTCGACATGTCCCTCGAGTGTCCGATAGTTCCAGCCCCACACTCGCGCGTGCCTGCCGGAGAACTCCCGCGTCCGCTCGTAGACCTCGCCAACCCGTACACCGACAAATAGGTGCGCGACACCCAACGCCTGAAGCCTCAGCAGCATGTTCCGCCGCTCGAGCGGGATATCGGCGTCGTAGTAGGCGCGTACGATCGAGGGGTCGGCGAATTCGTAGCCGCTCATCAGCCAACGGGCGATTTGCCAGCTGCCCCCGGGGAGCGGCATCCCGGGTGGCTCGCCAGGAAGGGGCTGGCAGAGATCGGTGGTCGTCCATCCCGTGCGAGGGGACGCATCCGCGAGTTCGGCGAGGTCGAAGTTCAGTGGCTTTCGCGCGAGCCCAGCGAGACGACGCTGGATCCCGGCAGAGCCCGATGCCGTCGGATCATTCAAGATGATGCCGTGGGCATCTCGACTCGCTCAGTCGCGAGGTCGATGCCTCCCGTCATGTGGCCGCCGGCAAGCTGCACCACGCGCTCGAGGAACGAGATCCACATGTGCGCCTGGACCTCCTTCGCCATTCGCGCGCGGTGGTAGAGGAGGTTCACCAGCGGACTCGCGCTGCGCGCCCAGGACTCGATCTCGAATACCACCTCCGTCTTGGCCGCCCCTGCTCGGAACTCAATCTGGCCGGCCTCCAGGTGCCCGGTGAGCGTGGCGAGGCGGAACGAGCATCGGCTAACCCCAATCACCCGGACGGGGCCGTCCCACGGGCCTGGCATGCGGACGACGTACTCGTCTCCTACGGCAAGGCGGCCCTGCTTGCCGAGCACAAGTTGAAAGCGAGCGAACTTCGTCGGCGCAGCCGCGTTGAGGTCAGCCTGAAGCTTTTCCATCAGCTCGGGTCCATCCAGGCGGCTGTCGCGGATCCGCGTCTTGTAAAGGCGATGAAAGAGCGGTCCGCTCCCGTCCTCGTGACCCTGAACCTCTGCAAAACTCACTTGTGTCGGATAGCTCAGCAGCGCCGGCAGGGGAGGCTCGAGCGCCACCGAGGCCTCTCGCCGGTGCATCGGCGTGGTCCGCCACATGTAGTCCCATGATGTGAGCGCGATCCCGAGGGGCCAGGACGCGGCGGTCAACCAGCGGCGGGTCGCTATTGGGCGCTTGGGGATGGTTACGACCTACCCGTTGGGCCGGCCGCGCACCATGTTCAAACCATGCGAGCCAGGGTAACGGCATTCGAACTAAGCAGCGGGACTGCGAGCCGCCACCGTAAAGCCACCAAGTGCCATGTTGACAAAACGCCTTCACCAGATCGGATTGCGAGCCGGACAGATGCAGTGCCTCTCGCTCGGTTCCGTCGGGCTCTGCATCGCGTTGTGGATCCGCGCCAAGACTGTCGACCAGGACGAGCGCGGCAACGCCGAGCGCCGAGCCCTGTTCGTCGGCCTGTGGCCACCGCTGATCTGGCTGATCGGCGACTCGCTCGAGCGCCAGGAATAGCGCAACCCGGGCTGCGGCAACATTTGATCGGCGTCGCGCCCCCAGAACTGTGCCGACACCTCGGCTCCTGAGCATCAGCGCAACGCTTCGGCGACGGAGCGCGCCGGGCGGTGCGCAGCTGGCGCGGCCGCACCGTGGCCGGTCGCGCTCTTAGCTGGGTCGGAGAATGACCATCGCCCGGTCGGGAAGTTCCAGCGTGTCGCCGGCGGAGAGCGGGCCCTCGTCGGTCGGCTCGGGACCGATGGTGGATAGTTCGGGTGGTCCAACCTGCTTCGCTTGAGGGCGTGGGGAGGGTGAACGTCCCCGGCTGGCGATGCGCGTTGACTAGCAGTGGGACGGAATGCCCCCGGAGCGCGCGGCCCTCGGCATCCTGTTCGTCGATCTTGCGGCCGTTGAGGAATACCGCGAGTGCGCGGGTGTCGTCTCGGGCCCAGTCCTCGTCGGTCATCGCCTCGCCGTCGGGTCGCAGCCAGCCAACGTCGGCGACGCCCGAGTCGGTGTCGTCTCCTTGCAGAAATTCGCTGCGCCGGAACGCTGGCTCGGTGCGGCGCAGCTCGATCAGACGCTGGGTGTACGCGCGGAGCTCATGGTCGGCGTTCTTCCAGTCGAACCAGGAGATCTCGTTGTCCTGGCACCAGCCGTTGTTGTTGCCGCCCTGAGTGCGGGCGATCTCGTCGCCGCCGATGATCATCGGCACGCCCTGGGAAAGGAGCAGCGTGGTCAGCAGATTCCGGCGCTGGCGGGCTCTCAGATCGAGGATCCCGGAATCGTCGGTTGGTCCCTCGACGCCGCAGTTCCAGGAGCGGTTTTGATCGTTGCGGTCGCGGTTGTCCTCGAGGTTGGCCTCGTTGTGCTTCTCGTTGTAGGAGACGAGGTCGTTGAGTGTGACGCCGTCGTGCGCGGTGATGAAGTTGATCGACGCCAGCGGGCGCCGACCGCCGCCGCCGTAGAGATCCTCCGAGCCGGTAAACCGCCCGGCAAACGCGGCAAGCGACGCCTCCCGCGCCAGAAGTCGCGGATCGTGTCGCAGTACTCCGCGTTCCACTCGCGCCACAACACCGGGAAGTTGCCGACCTGATATCCGCCCGGGCCGACGTCCCAGGGCTCCGCGATCAGCTTCAGCCGGGAAAGCACGGGGTCCTAGTGGATCGCGTCCAGAAACGACGACAGCCGATCGACCTCATAGAACGTGCGAGCAAGCGTCGGCGCGAGATCGAACCGGAACCCATCGACATGACATTCGGTCGCGAAATACCGCAGCGAGTCCATGATCAGCCGCAGCACCGACGGGTGCGTGGGATCGAGTGTGTTACCGGTGCCCGTGAAGTCCATGTAGTACCGGCGGTCCTCCGGACTCGGGCGGTAATAGGTCGCGTTTTCGATGCCCTTGAACGACAGGATCGGCCCTTGGTGGTTGCCCTCGGCGGTGTGGCTATAGACGCCATCCAGGATCACGTCGATCCCGGCCCGGTGCAGCGCCTTGACCATTTCCTTGAACTCTGAGACCTGCTCGCCGCGCGTCCCCGACGCGCTGTACAGCGCGTGGGGCGCCAGAAACCCAATCGAGTCATAGCCCCAGTAATTCGAGAGCCCCCGGTCGGCGAGGAAGCTCTCATCGGCGAAGTGATGCACGGGCAGCAGTTCCACCGCAGTCACGCCCATCTCCGACAAGTACGAGATCGCCTCCCCGGACGCCAGACCCGCATACGTACCGCGGAGATGCTCCGGGACCTCCTCCATCCGCTCGGTGAAACCCTTGACGTGCACCTCGTAGATGACCGCCTCGTTCCACGAGCGCCCCGGCCGCTCGTCGCCCTCCCAGTCAAACCCCGAATCGACCACGACCGACTTGGGGATTGCCGCCGCATCGTCTTCCTCATCACGCACCAGATCAGCGTCATCCTCTCCGATCACGGGATACGGATGGGTGTTGGCCGCCGACCAATCCACGGTGCCGTCGATCGCCAACGCGTACGGGTCGATCAGCAGCTTGTCGGGGTTGAACCGATGTCCGTCCCGAGGCGCCCAGGGCCCATGCACCCGGTAGCCATACCGCTGGCCCGGGCCGATACCCGGCAGATAGCCGTGCCAATGAAACGCCGTGCTCTGAGCCAGCGCTAGACGCGTCTCGGCGCCATCGTCGTCAAACAGACACAGCTCGACGCCGTCGGCGTGCTCGGAGAACAGTGAAAAATTCGTTCCCTGCCCGTCCTAGGACGCGCCCGGCGGCAACGCCTCCCCGGGCAGCACCTCAAGGGACAGCGACGTAGCGTGCTCAGTCATTCGATCCTCTATCAGCGGTGAAGTCGAGGATCGTTCGGGCCACGAGCTCGGGATCGTCGAGCATCGGGACGTGTCCGACTGCGGGAAGCGCGACGAGCTCGGCCCCCGGGATCGCCGCCGCGAAACGCGGGGCGGTGAGAACGCCAAGCATCAGATCGAGCATCCCGTAGGCGACGCGGACCGGCACCTGGATCTCGCCGAGCCACATCGGGGCGCGGGTAGCGACAGTCGAGCTGAGCGCGGACTGAAAGCCCGGCGAGTACCCGAAGTCGTGCAGGTCGCCGGCGGCCGCGTCCGGCGACAAGCGCCAAGGCTGGCTCCGCAGGCCGCCGAAGAGCATGACGCGAGCCAGCGCTGGCGCGGTCAGCCATTGCCCCAGCGGCGCGCCGACGCGCGCGCGGAGCCGCATCAGCTCGTTGAGGGCGATGATCAAGGCGCGTTCTGGAGGCGACTCGAGTCCCGACGGCGAGATGACAACAGCGCGCGCCGCCCGGCCGCGTCGCGCCAGCTCGAGCGCGACCCAACCGCCGAGCGAATTGCCGACCACTGCGGGCGCGTCCAAGCCGAGGCGGTCCAGTTCGGCCTCGACCGCATCAGCCAGCCGGGCCGGCGTCGCAGCGGCACGATCGGGCAGCCGCGGGCTCTCGCCGAAGCCGGGGAGATCGATCGCAACCACGTCGTGGCGGCCCTCAAGGGCGGCGAGCACCGGCTGCCAGGAGCGCCAGCTGAGTCCGAGCCCGTGCACCAGGACGAGCGGCTGTCCGCTGCCGCCGCGGTGGCGTGTCAGCTTCGGCCCGCCTCCCGGGTTGCGGCGTCGGGTCCGTGCCACCGCCAAGACTTTGCTTTCGCTGGTTGTGCTCATCGTCTTCCTCTTCGTCCGTAGTTGTCCGTGCACGCCAGCGCGCACCTTGCAAACGAGCTACGCGTGGTCGGCGCAGTTGTGCTGGTGGGGTCGATGACGCTGTCCGTCGTTGGCGGCTGCGCCTCACCGGCTGTGCCACTGTGGCCGCGAGCTCGCGCTGTCTGGGGATGCTGCTCGGAAACGCCGACGTCAGCGCCCGGCTTGAGCTAAGCGCTGACTCGTTGGAGGTAACACGGCGGCTCAATATCGTCTCCCGACCATGGCCGCGTTTCGCGATTCCTCCACAGCCCACTTCATGCTGGGCCGTAGAGGAATCGATGAGGCGTTTACGCGTGTGTCAGTTCACGTTCAGCGGCTGTGCGGACGCCGGCGCGGTCCTTATGTGCGCGCTCGTAGGACAGCACCTCCTTGACGCGTCCGTCATCACCTTCGGCGAGAACGGCTTGCACCTCGGAAGCGGTCAGCTCGTCATACCCCGGCCACGGCTCGTTGCCGCGCAAGGTCGTGATTCGGCTAAGGATCGTGGTGCGCTTCTGGTTCTCGCGCTCGTAGGAATCGATCTTGGCCAGGTCGATCTGCGAGAGCGCGGACAGCTTGGCGGTGATCTCCTCGGCCGTCAGACTGTCGTAGCGCGCGATCGCCAGATCATCTGCTCCGGCCACGGCGCCCTTGACCTGACCTTCGGCCTGGGCCACGCCCGGGACCTTCCGGGCCTGCCGAGCGGTGCGCTTGGCAGCGGCCGTGGTCTTGCGCACGGCGCTGTTGGTCGCTGCAGCTGCCTCCTTGACCGTCTCGCCCGCGCCGGTGGTGGTGATGTCATACGACGGCTGGCCCTTGACCTCGGCGCGGACCACCGCATCGGTCAGCTTCGGGATTTCGCGCATGATGCGTTGGAGCATCCTCTCCTCGTCGGCGAGGATGCGCTGGGCCAGGTCGGCGGTCTCATCATCACCCACGGCACGCGCGAGTCGTTCGATCGCCGTGTAGGTGGCGATCTCCAGCGCCTCGGTAGCGCACGCGTCCTTTGCGTTCTTAAGCACCTTCTCCTCGCCTCCGGAGCCGCGCAGAAGATCCAGCGGGGTCTTGCTAAACGCGAGCGCCTGCCCCATCAGGTCCTCCCAGAAACCGACCACGGCGAGAATCGGGTTGGAACCGCGGTCGAGGGCGCTCAGCCGCTCGGCAACCTTCTTGGCGTGCCCTTGAGTCTCGTCGAGGTGCTTCTCGAGCACGGAGCGGTATGACCCGCGCGGAGTCATAGCGATTTGTGACTGCAGCACACGAGCCAGCGCGTCCTCACTGGCGCGCGCCTCACTCAGATACTGCACGATCTTCTTTTCTGAACTATTCATCTGATCCAATCGATAGCTGTCCCCCTCAACATAGACGAACCCGCGTTCGTGATAGGTGACATTAACTATCGGCATTTAAGGTTCAAGTACAGAATCCTCGGGTAGCGCCCGAACCCGACGGCTGGCGGGAGCTAAGCAGGCTCTGAGGGATCCTCCTCGGCGGCCAGGCGCAGCGACTGCTTGCGGACGGCGTCGACATGGGACCGCCGAAGCGGCAGTGCGAACTTCACGACGGCGGCGATGTCCTTGTCCTTGGCCGTCTCGTTGAGCGTGGCGAGGATTTCCCAGTGAGCCATCTCCCTGGCCTCGGCCATACTGAGGAATTCCAGACCGTCAAGGGCCTCGGCGTGTTCGAGGTAGGTCTTCATGAATCCGGTCGCGCTTCGATCCCGCGATCCGCACCCGACGGTGGGGGGCGCCTTGCGCCTCGGCTGCCTCGCTTTGCACGCGCGGCGCGGTGCCGTAGCGGTGGTCGGCTCGGCCTGCTGCATGTTGCAGCGCTGATCACGCGGGTAGGGATCCTGTCATGAAGTGTTCCCCGTGACTGACGCGTCGTTCAAGTTCGAGTTGCCGTCGGGCGCTGGTGCTCCGGGGGTTGCGCGGCGGTTGCTGACGGAGTGGTTCGCGGCGGTGCTCGCCGATGGCACGCTGACCACGGCGAGGCTGCTGGCTAGCGAGCTGGTGACAAATGCCGTAACTCACGGCCACGGCCGGATCACGCTCACGGCGCAGTTGTGCGAGGTCTGTCTGCTGGTGGAGGTGCTCGACGAAGGCGGCGGGTTCGACCTTTGGGAGCGTGACTTCCGAACGCCGGAGGTGGGAGGCTGGGGTCTGAGGATCGTGGATGCTCAGTCGAGCCGCTGGGGCGTTCGCCGAGACAGCTCGCACGTATGGTTTGAGCTCGAGCGGACAGGATCTCCACTTTGACCACCGTCGAGCCCGAGCTTGGAACGTTCATGACGCTCGAGAGTCTGTGTCTCGGCGTAGCGGGGAAGGCCAGCATGTGGAAAGCGCTCGCTGAGCTCGCTGAGCAACTGCCGTCACCGGCATCGGTAAATCTCGAAGAGCTGATCGACGGCGCCCGAACCCAGCACGAAGCGCTCGAACTCGAGCGCGTCGCCGCCGCTCGGCGGGTGCTTGCAAACCGGGGTCCCGCCTCCGGACGCCGAGGCTTATGAGCCCCGCCAGGTCGCGTTGACAGCCCGCCAGCAAACCCGAGCGTCGACGCCGCTCCCAATCGCAGCAGGCTCCGTCGCGTGCCGGCACGTCACCGGCGGATTCGACGGGGCTAGAAGCGAGGCCTCAAATAATCGACCCGGCAACAGCCGTGTGGTCAAGGGGACCCGTCCGTGCGGGTCGGATGAGCCAGGAGTTGTATGAGCAGTAAGGAGGGCGTGAACGTCGGTTTGGGGTCTGACGATGGACCCGAGAAGGCCACTCAAAAGGTCCTCGACGGTATTCACGCCGATGCGGCTGCGGAAGCAGGGGCGACTGCGGATAACGAGCTCGGTCGTTCTGGCCGCCGGTTTGACCGGAGTGCCCCGTTTTTTGTTGGGTTCGTCGGAGCGCTCGGTGTTGCGTGCGCGTTCGCGCTGGCGTACATCGTGGTTGCAGCGGGCCAGGTCCTCGTTCTGATCGGCCTTGCGTTCTTCCTTGCGGTCGGCCTCGACCCGGCTGTCAGATGGGTTCACCGCCGCGGTATCCCGCGACGCGCGGCCGTTGCGCTCGTGCTGTTGGCGGCGTTCGGCGTATTCGCGCTGTTCCTTGCCTTCGCGATTCCGCTTGCGGTCACGCAGGCGAGCCATCTCGCGAGCGAGGTCCCCGGCTACCTGAACAGCTTGAAGAATCGCCACACCACGATCGGCAAGCTCAACTTCAAGTACCACATCGTCACCCGACTCCAGAAGCTGCTCAAGGGCAACGGCTCTTCGTTCAAGACGGTCCTGGGTGCCGGAGAGGTCGTCGTGGATCTCGTCGGGTCCGTGATCCTGGTCGTGATCCTGACGGTTTATCTGCTCATAGACCTCCCACGCGTCAAGCGTGGCCTCTATCAGCTCGCCCCAAGAAGTCGGCGCGCGCGGATGGTCCTGCTCACCGAAGAGATCACCGACCGTGTCGGCGGCTATGTCCTTGGGGACCTGTTCACGTCATTCATCGCCGGCGCTGGAACGTTGGCATGGGCGCTGATCCTCGGGATCCCCTACGCCGTGTTCCTCGGACTTCTGGTCGCGTTCCTCGACCTGATCCCGATCGTCGGGTCGACCATCGGAGGCATCATCGTCTCGCTCGTGGCGCTCACCATTTCGCTACCCCTCGCCATCGCGACAGCGATCTTCTACATCCTCTACCGCTTCCTCGAGGACTACCTCCTCACACCCAAGGTGATGGCCCGCACCGTCGCCGTACCCGGACTCGTCACCGTGATCGCCACCGTCATCGGCGGCACCCTCCTCGGGATCATCGGCGCGCTCGTCGCAATACCAATCGCGGCGGCGATCAAACTCCTCCTCGATCAGGTCGCCACACCCAGCCTCGACAAGGCCTGAACCGACGGTGGCTCACAGCCTGCGGGTGCCGGCCGTGCGCACCGGCGCGCCAGGCTGATAGATCTGCACGGCAAGTGGGAGCTCCGCTGGCGGGAGGGCGGACGTAAGCGCTCGCGGACGTTTGATCGCAAGGGAGACGCGGTCAAGTTCGAGGCCAATCGCGTCCGCCGCAAACAACTCGGCCACGCCGCCATCCCCAACGATATGCCGCTCGCTGAGCTCGTGGAGACCTACTGCCGTCTACATGCCGTCCCAAACCTCGCGGGCTCCACGCCCGACTTCTACAAGCTCACCTGGGTGAACCACATCATGCCGCGGCTCGGCGACTACGGCGTCCGCGAGCTGACGCCAAAACGGCTGGCGCGGTTCCGGGAGGAGCTCGAGCGCGCCGGCACGAGCACAGCGACGGTGCGCAAAGCGATGGCGATTCTGCAGTCAGTCGACCGCGCGACGCGAAGCCGAGCTCGCGAAATACGACATCCGTTGCTCCTCGTGCCGGCGGAACCGGCTTGCCGACCATCAGGCGCGCCACGGCACCCGCGGCCGATACGAGCAGGGCTGCCGCTGCAACGCGTGTCGCGAGGCCAAGTCGCGCCGCAACGCGCAGTACCGCGAGCAGCACCGAGACGAGATTGCGGCCAAACGGCACGCACGTCCGAGCAGGCCCCGGACGGCGCGTACCGCGTCCGGGATCGTCGGCGTCTACTACTCGCCCGACGTCTCCAGAGCGAGACCGTGGCGTGCGCAGATCGGCGTGAACAAGCCTGATCCACCTCGGCATGTTCGCCACCAAGGCCGAAGCTGCGGCCGCTCGAGCGGCCACCGAACGAGAACTCCGCGAACCTAGTGGACGCCAAATGGTCGTCGCGGCAAGAAACGAGGCTTCAGGAACCGGCTAGCAAGAACATCTCGATTTGCAGGCAAATACGGCCTGAAAGCCGACGCCCGGACTCGAACCGGGGACCCCTTCATTACGAGTGAAGTGCTCTACCAGCTGAGCTACGTCGGCGTGGCCGTTCAGTTTAAGCCTTGCAGCCCTCATCGGGCTGCGACGACACCGGCTCGAGGCAGCCCCGGGGCAGTGGGAGGGGGCCTTGCCGGCGCGGGTCGTGAACTGGCCAGACCCCTGCCGATCGAGTTCGGCTCGGTCACGCTGACGGAGAAGGGGCGCCGGCGCCGAGCCGGCGCCCGCGAGCAGCGCCGTCACGTCGACGGCGGGGCGGCGGCGCCGCGCTGTTTCGAGGTCGCGGCGCACGCGCTTGGCGCCGCACATCGCGCCGGTGAGTCGCGAGCCGAGGAGAATGGGCAGCCGGTACATGTACGTGTTGCGCACTCCGGGGTCATGAGTGACCCGAGTGGAGCACTTACACACGACCGTAACAATCAGGTGACACTCTGCGGTGACAGAGTGCCGATTACCCTGCTCAGCGGAGGTTTGGCCGTCAGGGCTCGGTTGGCGACGTGAGGCGGGCCTGGCGCTCTCGCCAGTCCTCGGCCAGGATCGCCCACCGCTCGTGGTCGCGCCAGCGGCCGCCGATCTTCAGATACCGGGGCGAGAAGCCCTCGCGCACGAAGCCGGCGCCCCGGGCGAGCGCGATCGATGCTTGGTTGCCCGGCTGGATGTTGGCCTCGATCCGGTGCAGGCGCAGATTCGCGAACGCCTCGCGGACGACGAGGTCGAGCCCCTCGCGCATGTATCCCTGGTTGGCGAATTTGCTCGCGACCGCGTAGCCAAGGTAGGCACTCTGGAGCGAGCCGCGCGTTATGTGCGACAGGTTGAAGAAGCCGAGGATCGCCCGGTCCTCGCGCCGACATACGAGCATCGCCTCGAAGTCCTGCCGGCGGCTGTCGAGGAGGTAGGCGTCGAACGCCTCGTCATCGGTCGGCGCAGTCGCCCACGGTCGGTGGAACGCGCGGCTTGCGCGCATCAGTCCGATGAACTCGGCTCGGTCGGTGTGCGCGGGCGTGCGCAGGTAGACGCGGCCCGTGAGCTGACCGCCCGGCCCGCCGTCGGACTCGCCCGACCGCGGGGACGCCACCTCGTCCCGCTGCGTCATGCCGCGAGCAGACGCTCCAAGCGATACGCGAGCGATTCGCATGCAAGCTCCTCGGATACGTTTAGCTGAAACCGCAGCCGCGTGTCTTCCACAGCCTCCATCGCGGCCCGCAGGCGCTGGGGGTCGACGCCGGAGTCGGTTTCGAGGTCCACCATACGGTCCACGTTCCTTACCAGGTCAGGGGCCCCCCAGGCAAGGCAGGCGAGGTCGGCGTACCAGAGCGCGACGACCTGGAGAGCGAAATCGAGGGCCCCGGTCTCGACCCGCCGACGAGCGCGCCTGATCCGCTCCTCCCACTCGGTCTTTATCCGCTTGCGCTCCTTGCTGGGGTACAGCTCGAGCTCCTCGGCTGCGCTTGCCTGGAGCTCGATGCGGATCGCCTCCCCGCGGGCACGGACCGCCGCGAGCACGTCCGACCACGGTTCCGAGCGCGCCATCTCGCCCGATAGTGCCGCGCGCGCGAACCGCTCGGCGGCCGCACGCAGCGCATGTCCTTCGGCGCCCGCCAGCTCGCGGGCCCGCTCGCCATCCCCGAGCGCGAGGTGCGCGCATGCGCGGGCCGTTCGGGGTTCCTCCCCCAACGCCTCGAGCGCGCGCGCCGTCTCCTCGACGGTGGGCGCATCGAACCGGACCAGCTGGCAACGAGAGCGGATCGTCGGCAGCACCTCGGCCAGCCGGTCCGATAGCAGGATCAGGTGCACGAACGACGCCGGCTCCTCGAGCGTTTTCAGCATCCGGTTGGCGGCCTCGTCTCCCAACTCGTCGACCCGCTCGATCACGAACACCCGGCATGCCGCCTCGAAGGGCGTCTTGCTCGCGGCCGATATGACCGGACCGGCGATGTCGCTGACGAGCATTTCGTGGGCGCCGCTCGGCGCCACCCATGTCAGATCGGGATGCGCCCCGGAGGCGACCCTCGCGCGCGCGCTCGCCGGATCCGGTGAGCCGGCGGCGAGCAGCTCGCCCGCGATCGCACGCGCGGCCGATCGCTTGCCGGCGCCGCCCGGCCCGTAGAACAGATAGGCGTGTGACGCTCGACCATCCGCCTCGAGCGCCGGCGACAGGACGGCGCGCGCGTGCGGGTGACGTTCGAGCTCTGCGAGCATGCCTCGATCGTAGTGGGCTCGTCCGCAAGTGCCCGGTAGGGTCGGGAGCCACGCAGATGACGCGCGGCCGGCTGATCACGATCGAAGGTATCGACGGGGCGGGCAAGTCCACGCTCGCGGCCGCGCTGGCGGACGCGCTTCGCGACCGTGGGATCGAAGTGTCGCTGCTGCGCGAGCCGGGTGGCGTGCCCGCGGCCGAGCGGATCCGCGACCTCGTGATCGACCCCGGGCTCCACGTGACCGCCCGCACCGAGGCGCTTTTGTATGCCGCGGCCCGCGCGCAGCTGGTCGAGGAGGCGATCGAGCCGCTCTTGCGCGAGGGACGGTGGGTGCTGCTCGATCGGTTCATCGACTCGTCGCTGGCGTATCAGGGAGGCGGACGGGAGCTCGGGATCGACGCGGTCCGGGCGATCAACGAGTTCGCGATCCGAGCGGCCTGGCCGGATCGCACGCTGCTCTTGCTGATCGACTCCGAGCTGGGCCGTGACCGATCGCGATCGCGCTCCGGTGCCCCGGACCGCCTCGAGCGCGAGCAGAACGATTTCTTCGAGCGGACGGCAGCGGCGTATCTCGAGCTCGCTGCCGAGGACCCCGAACGGATCCGGAAGGTCGATGCCACGCGCCCGCCTGAAGAGGTGCTCGCCGCGGCGCTCGGCGAGCTCGACGACCTAGTCTGAGTAGCCGCCCGGGTTCGCCCGCGCGAAGGTCCACGCGTCGGCGACCATCTCCTCGAGCGCCGGCTTGCGCGGCTCCCAGCCGAGCTCGGAGCGGATCCGGTCGCTCGAGGCGACGAGCATCGGCGGGTCACCGGGGCGGCGGGGCGCCTCGTTCGTGCCGATCTCCACGCCGGTGACGGCCCGGGCTGCGGCGATCACCTCGCGGACCGAGAAGCCGTTGCCGTTTCCGAGGTTGAACACGCGGTGCTCAGATTGTCGTGCCCCCTCCAGCGCCAACAGATGCGCGACCGCCAGGTCCTCGACGTGGATGTAGTCGCGGACCGCGGTGCCGTCGGGCGTCGGATAGTCGGTCCCGTAGATCTCGACCGCGGACGCGGCGCCGAGCGCGGCGCGCAGGATGTTCGGGATCAGGTGCGTTTCCGGGTCGTGGTCCTCGCCGAGGTCGCCGCTCGCGCCGGCGACGTTGAAGTACCGGAGGCTGACCGCGCCTAGCCCGGTGGCGGTGGAGAAGTCACGGATCATCAGGTCGACGGCGAGCTTCGAGGCGCCGTACGCGTTGACGGGCCGGGGCACGGCCGTCTCGGCGATCGGGACAACGTCGGGCTCCCCGTAGACCGCGCACGTCGAGGAGAACACCAGGCTGGGGACGCCGGCGGCGACCATCGCCTCGAGCAGGTTGAGCGTCCCGCCGACGTTCGTCCGGTAGTAGCGCTCGGGGTGGCTGACCGACTCCGACACGAGCGCAAGCGCCGCGAAATGCATGGCTCCGTCGAACCCGGCGGCCAGGGTGTCGTGGACAGCGTCGCGGTCGAGCAGGTCCGCGACGACGAGCTTTGCGCCTGGCGGGACCGCCTTGCGGTGCCCGCGCTCGAGGTTGTCGAGCACGGTCACCTCGTGGCCGGCCGCGAGCAGCTGGCGGGCGACGATCGAGCCGATGTAGCCGGCTCCGCCGGTCACGAGCAGCCTCATGGCACGGAGTAAAATAGAAGCTCCGGGTGAGACCCACCGACCAGGTTTTTCCGTCCGGGGCTCCCGCCATTATTCGCTGCCCGCTCGACTGTCGAAAAGTCGCGCAAGAGCAGGGGAAATCGTGGAACACCGAGAGGAGCAGTACGGCATGGATCAAATCCCGCAGAGCCAACTCGAATCCGAGGTACGGACGGGCGAGGGCCTCTCGGTCAGGCGCTACTTCACGGTGCCCGGCCATCATCCGTTCGACTCGGTGGAGTGGGAGCAGCGGGACGCGCGGATCGGGCACGGAGACAAGGTCTCGTTCGAGCAGCGCGACGTCGAGTTCCCGAAGTCGTGGTCCCAGAACGCCACCAACATCGTCGCCCAGAAGTACTTCCGCGGCCAGCTTGGCTCCCCCACCCGTGAGCACTCGGTCCAGCAGATGATCGGGCGGGTGGCGGGCACGATCGCCGACTGGGGACGCGACCGTGGCTATTTCGCCACCGACGACGACGCCGACACCTTCGAGGCTGAGCTGACCCACATCCTGCTCCACCAGATGGCGGCGTTCAACTCCCCCGTGTGGTTCAACGTCGGCTTCGAGGAGAGCCCCCAGTGCTCGGCGTGCTTCATCTTGAGCGTCGACGACACGATGGAGTCGATCCTCGAGTGGAACACCAAGGAGGGGATGATCTTCCGCGGCGGGTCCGGGTCGGGCATCAACCTTTCGAGGATCCGCGGCTCGATGGAGCCGCTGGCCAAGGGCGGCACCGCCTCGGGTCCGGTGAGCTTCATGCGCGGAGCCGATGCGTGGGCCGGCACGATCAAGTCCGGCGGCAAGACGCGCCGTGCGGCGAAGATGGTCGTGCTGGACGTCGATCACCCCGACATCCTCGAGTTCATTCAGTGCAAGGCCAAGGAGGAGGAGAAGGCCGCCGCGCTGCGTGACGCAGGCTTCGACATGTCGATCGACGGCGAGGGCTTCTTCTCGATTCAGTACCAGAACGCCAACAACTCGGTGCGGGTGACCGAGCGGTTCATGCGGGCGGTCGAGAACGACGAGGACTGGCAGTTGACCGGGCGCGTCACCGGGACGCCGATCGGCGAACCGATCTCCGCGCGCGAACTGATGGAGGAGATCGCCAAAGCGGCGTGGCGCTGCGCCGACCCCGGCATCCAGTACGACACGACGATCAACCAGTGGCACACGTGCCCGAACTCGGGCCGGATCAACGCATCCAACCCGTGCAGCGAGTACATGCACGTGGACGACTCGGCCTGCAATCTCGCCTCGCTGAACCTGATGAAGTTCCGCCGGCCCGACGGCACGTTCGACGTCGCCTCGTTCGAGCACACGGTCGACGTGATGTTCCTCGCCCAGGAGATCATCGTCTCGCCGTCGAGCTATCCGACCGAGGGGATCGGCGCCAACGCGCGCGCGTTCCGGCAGCTGGGCATGGGCTACGCCAACTTGGGCGCGTACCTGATGGCGGACGGCGTCCCGTACGACTCGGACGCCGGACGGGGCACGGCCGCCGCGATCACGGCGCTGATGACCGGTCGCGCCTACCTGGGATCGGCCCGGACCGCCGCGGCGATGGGTCCGTATGAGCGCTACGCGGAGAACCGGGACGCCCACAACGCCGTGATGCGCATGCACCGCGATGCCTCGTACGCGATCCCCGATTTCGCGTGCTCGGACGGCGCGTTGCTGGCGGCGGCGCGCCGGACCTGGGAGGAGGCCGTCGAGGCCGGCGACCGCGCCGGCTATCGCAATGCCCAGGCGACGGTGCTCGCCCCCACGGGAACGATCTCGTTCCTGATGGACTGCGACACCACCGGCGTCGAGCCGGACTTCTCGCTGGTCAAGTTCAAGGAGCTGGTCGGCGGCGGTCAGATGACGATCGTCAACCGCACGGTGCCGCTGGCGCTCCAGACGCTCGGCTACGGCGATGAGCAGATCGAGCAGATCGTCGCCTACGTCAACGAGCACGGAACGATCGTCGGCGCCCCCGACCTCGCCGACGAGCACCTGCCGGTGTTCGACGTGGCGGTCGGCGAGCGGGCGATCTCCCACATGGGCCACCTGAAGATGATGGGAGCGACCCAGCCGTTCCTGAGCGGCGCGATCTCGAAGACGGTGAACATGCCTCAGACGGCGACCGTCGAGGACATCGCCGAGACCTACATGGAGGGGTGGCGGCTCGGGATCAAGGCGCTCGCGATCTACCGCGACGGCTCGAAGACCGCTCAGGCGCTCCGGACCGAGGCGCAGCAGGACACGTCGGCGTCGAGGGAGGCCGAGATCCAGAAGGCGGTCGCCGAGGCGCTCGCCAAGGCCCCGGTCCGTCGCCGGATGCCGCGTGAGCGCCAGTCGATCACGCACAAGTTCTCGATCGGCGGACACGAGGGCTACATCACCGCCGGCATGTACGACGACGGTCAGGTCGGGGAGATCTTCCTCACCGACATCGGCAAGGAAGGCTCGACGCTGCGCGGGATGATGAACTCGTTCGCGACGGCGATCTCGATCGCGCTGCAGACCGGGGTGCCGCTCGAGACGCTCGTGCGCAAGTTCAGCTACATGCGCTTCGAGCCCGAGGGCATGACCTCGAACCCGGAGATCCCGTTCGCGAAGTCGATGCCCGACTACATCATGCGGTGGCTCGCCTCGCGATTCCTCGACGCCGACCTCCAGGAGGAGCTCGGGATCCTCACGCCGGCGGTCCGGGCCCGCCAGGCGGCGCAGGAGGCCGCCAGCTCCCACCTCAGCGACGTCGCGGCGCTGCCGTCCGAGACGTCCAAGCCCGGCAACGGGAACGGCGGTCACGGCGGGTCGCCGGCGCTGCCGGCGACGTCCGCGCTGACCGACTCGCCGCCGGTGATCCCGACGATGCGCCGGGGACTCGACCTCGGGCCTGCCTGCCAGCAGTGCGGCGGGATGATGCAGCGCACCGGCAGCTGCTACACGTGCTCGAGCTGCGGGTTCAATACCGGCTGCGGTTGACGCCTGACGCCTGACGCGGGACGCGACGCCATTCGCCCGAAACCCTGGCGCGACGAGACTGACCCGAAGCCCCGCCACACGGCGGGGCTTCGTCGTTCTGGACTGACGCTACGAGCGTTCGGATCGGCCTGACGCTGAGGGCGCCGCTCCCGCGGGGGCGTCGAAGCACCCGGCCAGCGCGCCACCCCTGCAGCGCCACCGCGCCCTCAGAGGTCCGTCTGCTGGACCGTCGGGCTCGGGTGGACGCTGACGACGCGGAGCGTCTCGTCACCCGGGTTCTTGAAGCCGTGGGGCGTCTGCGCGGGCACGACGACGATGTGGCCCTCGGCGACGGTCAGTTCCTCCTCGCCGGCGGTGAACACAGCGGTGCCGGTCCGCACGACGAACACCTCGGGGTACGGGTGGAGATGAAGTGCCGGCCCCTGGCCGCGCTCATATTGGGTGATGAAGATCGACACCGGCGCCTGGTCGCGGCCCTCGAACAGAGCCGCCGTCGGACTGCGCCTCAGGTCTTCGACGGAAGTAACGGTTGCCATGCGGAGCAGGCTACCGGCGCTCGGCGAGCGGGCGGTGGCGCGAGCAAAACGCCCAGCCCCCGTCCCCCCAACCTGGAGGTTCGCTCCGAGTCCGGCCGGGGCATCCGGTCATCATGTGTGTGGTCCGTTGCGCCGAGCCACGACCGGCGTAGCGGCCGGCCAGAAAGGATGAGCATGGGACAACCCGTCGTGCACTTCGAGATCATCGGCACCGATCCAGCCGGGTTGCGCGGCTTCTTCGGAGACCTGTTTGGCTGGGAGTTCGACACCAGCGGAGCGGTGGCCGAGGAGGTTTCCGAGCCGAACGACTACGGCTTCATCGAGCTGCTCACCACCGAGGACGGCACCGGGATCCGCGGCGGCGTCGGAGGCGGCGAGCGCTACGAACACCACACGCTGTTCTACGTCCAGGTTCCCGACGTCGGGGCGGCGCTGACCCGAGCCGAACAGCTCGGCGGGCAGCGCGTGATGGGCCCGGCGGTCTCGCCCAACGGCCTCGTCGTCGCACACTTCAACGACCCCGAGGGCAACCTGATCGGCCTCGCCGGCCCGCGCTGAGAACTCGAGTCCGGCGCCCCGATTCGCCGCGAGCGCTAGCTGATGCCCTGAGCCGTCATCCGGCCGTTCGGCGTTTGCGTGTAGCCGACGTGCACGTCGCTACCGAGCTCGAGGCCGTGGGTCACGCTCGCGTTCCCGTTGGCCTGGAACGTGAGGATCCGCTCGAACGTGGTCTGCTGCTGGATCACTCCGAAGAGCAGGTGGTAGGGCTTGTAGACGTGGCTTGTCGCGTCGGGGGCGCCGTCGTCGAGCCAGCCGGCGCCACCGGCCGGATCACCGCCGCCACCGCCGTCCGACGTGCCGAAGAAGTGCCCGTCGATGTTCATGAAGATGTGGACGCCGGGGTCGTCGTACAGCGTCACCTCGGTGGCGCCCCGACCCGCGCCGCGCGCGATCAGATGCTGCTGCAGAAGCTCGGTGATGATGCCGGCGTCGTTGGGGACGCCGCTCGTCGGCTGCCACACGCCGGCGCCGGCGAGCACGGCCGCGACCGACCCTGAGCAGTCGAACCCGATGCGCCGCCCGTTGTAGCCCGGGCCCTTGATGCCGATGCTGGCGATCCCGGCCTCTGGGTGGCCGCCGCCGTACACGTAGGGAAAGTCGCCGGCGGTGACGGTGTTCGCCGCGGCGGTGAGCGCGTTCACGACCGACATCCGACCCGCGGGGGCCTCGATCGCAAACGAGCCTCGAGCGACCGCGATCACCGCGCCGGAGGCATGACCCTGCACGGGCTGGGTCGTGGTTGAAGTCTTGGCCGGCTGGATCGCGAGGGCGCCGGCCGGAAGCGCCAGCGCCGCGAGCAGGGCGCCGGCAAAGGCTGTGAGTCGTCTCATCGACAGCCTTCATCGGCGTGAGCTCCGGGAAAGCTTGAGGTCTGCATGCGGACCTCCGGACGCTCGGAGCGGGTGCCGCGGGCGGCGGGCGGGGCGGGTCCCGGGCCTAAAGCCCGGGCGGGTCCCGGGCTTAGAGGCCGGGCGGGTGCCGGGCCTAAAGCCCGGGCGGGTCCCGGGCCTAGAGGCCGGGCGGGTGCCGGACGACGAACCCGGAGAACTCGCCGCCGCCGCGCGCCCATCGCGTCCCGCCCTCGGCAAGCGCCACCGTGTCGAACCGCCACCCCGCGACCTCCATCCACACGTGCCCGGCGTTGGCGTAGATCGTGATCCAGCGCCCGGGTCCGGGGTCGCCCCAGTTCTCGAAATCCCCGGAAACCATCGGCGAGGTGACCAGGCCGGCCGCCGCCAGCGCGTAGCTGACCGAGCCCGAGCAGTCGTAGCCGTCGGCGTGGAACGAGGCGTGGCCGCCGCCGTAGATGTAGGGCAGCGTGGCGATCGCGTTGCCGGCGGCGATCACCTGCGCCACCGCGGCCGGCGCGCCCGGAGGTGCCTGCACCATCCCGCCGGTGTCGACGGCGATCCCGCCGACGCTGGCATTGCGGGTGGCGGCGGCGCGCGCCGCTTCCGCTGCCGCTGTCTTCTCGAGCGAAGAGAGCCGAACGTTGAGGGCGTGCAGCTTCGCGCCCGCCTGGCCGCGCGCGGCGAGCTCCGTGATCTGCTGGTGAAGCAGGGCGGCCTGGAGCGCGGCGACGCTGTTGCGTTGGGCGAGGACCTGGGCGGTCAGCGCCTGGTCGCGATGCTCGAGCGTCGCGAGCAACCGGGCCTGCCGGGTCACCGCCGCGCGCGCAGCGCGAGTCCAGCCGACGACGTGGGCATTCTGCGCGGCGATCCGGTGCATGAAGTTGACGCGCTCGAGCAGCTGGTTGAAGCCGTGGGCCTCGAGGATCACCGTGACCAGGCTGGGCGGCGACTGCTCGTAGGTCGCCACCAGGTTCTTCGCCAGCGCCTGGGTGGCTCGCTCGAGCTGGTTCTCGAGATCGACCAGGTGGTTGCGCGCCGCGAGCAGCTGGCCCTGGACCGTGCGGAGCTGGTCCTCGCGCCTCGTCAGCGTGTTCTGGAGCACGGCCAGGCGCTGGTTGGCGTCTGCCAGGCCGTGGGTTGTCTGGCGGATCTGGGCGCTGTCCGCAGCGATCTGCGCGCTCAGCGAGGAGGCCGCCGACTTGCCGGCGGCGATCTGGCTCTGAAGGTCTCCCGCGCTGCTGCTGGTCAGACCCGTGCCGAGCATGGCCGTGGCCACGACGAGGAAGGTGACGATCCCGGCGGCTCGGCGGCGTTCGTGGGCGAAGGGAATGCGGATGCGTCTGGGCACGGCAAGCTGGCGCGCGCGCCCGACGTGTCAGGCACCGCGGTTTCGATCATCGAGCCCCCTGGATGGCGGCCGGGGCAACCTAGCAAGCCGAAGCGACACAGAGGTGTCAGATCCTGCCCTTGCAACAAATCGTGCAAAAGCCCTGGACCTCGCGATTTTGTGGCTTTCCCCACACTCGGCGACGCGCTCAGCTCGAGTGTGTGGAAAACCGAGCCGGCGCTAGCCGTCCATCCGCAACACCGGCTTCACGACCCTGCCCTCCTCGGCGTCACTCGCCGCCCGCTCGATCTCGTCGAACGAGTAATGGGTCATGATCCGGTCGACCGGGAAGCGGCCCTGGCGCCACAGCTCGATCAGAACACCCAGGAACACGTCCGGGACGCTCTGGCCCTCGACGATCCCGCGCAGTGTGCGGCCCATCGCCAGGATCTGATTGACGTCGAGCGACACCTCGGTGCCGAACGGCGGGGCGCCGATCAAGCCGCAGACGCCGCCGGGCCCGGTGCAGTAGACGGCCTGCTGCAAGACCGACGGGATCCCGGTGGCGTCGATGCTGAAGTCGGCACCCACCCCTCCGGTCGCCGCGCGCACAACCTCGACCACATCCGCCGCATCCGACGCATCGACGACATGAGTAGCCCCCAACTCGCGAGCAAGCGAGAGCCGCGAAGGCTGCACGTCCACCCCGATGATCGTCGTGCACCCGGCGATCCGGGCCGCCATCACCGCTGAGAGCCCGACCGTGCCGGTCCCGAACACAGCGATGCTCGACCCGGCCTCGGGGCGGAAGACCCGCAGGACCGCGCCGGCGCCGGTCTGGATCCCGCAGCCGAACGGGGCGACGATGTCGAGCGGCACGTCCGGATCGAGCCGGACGACGTTGCGCTCGGTGGCGACGGCGAACGTGGCGAAGCTCGACTGGCCGAAGAAGTGGGAGTGGATCGCGCGCCCATCAAGAGTCAGCGCCGTCGACCCGTCCGGCCGACACGCACCGAAGTTCCGGGCGAAGAAGTCGTGACACACCCACGGCTCGCCCCCCTGGCACTTGACGCACGACCCGCACGACCCGTAGCTCATCGCCACGTGATCGCCAACCCCAACCTTGGTCACCCCCGGTCCAACCGCCTCGACCACGCCGGCGCCCTCGTGCCCGAGCACCGCCGGCAACGGCACCGGGTACCACTGGTCGCGAATGATCAGGTCGGTGTGGCAGATCCCGCTGGCCGCGACCCGGACCAGCACCTCCCCTGCCTGGAGCTCCCCCAATTCGACGGACCGAAGCTCGAACGGAGCACCCTTCGACTCGGTGACGGCGGCCCGGATCTCCATGAACCGCGCAGCCTATGTGATCGGCTCGCACACGGGCCCGCCGTGGACTTTTCCGACCCATGGACCCGTTTCTCCTAATAGACAGACATGTTGTGCGATCACACGGGAACACATAGCGGGGCCTCGCGGTATCTCCGCGACGCAGGCGTGCTGCGCCTGGTGCTGTTGTGCGACCGATGTGGGGCCGAGTGCCAGGAGCTTGGGCAGGTCACGTACCGACCTGAAGTACGCCTTCCCGGGCTTGAGCGAGTAGGACTCGCTGCTGGTGCGCCGGCGCTCGGTGGGACGAGCGCCGCGGTTCTCCACTGACGTCCCCCAACGGCAACGCCGTCCGACGACGGCCACGCCGGCCCCACGCCGGCCGACGACGGCAACGCCACCGCGACCCTCGGCTGCGAGGATCTGTGGTCGCATGCTGGCCGACGGCGACACAGCGAAAATCACGCAGACCTGCGAAGCCACGCTTCGCCAGAACTGGCGCGAGGGTGTGCGCGACACCGATCGCGTGCCGTTCGCCTACACGTGCCCAAGCCCGAGCCACTACCCCTGGCAGTGGTACTGGGACTCGTGCTTCGCCGCGATCGTGTGGCGCCATTTCGACCCCACACGATCACGACGCGAGCTGAACTCGCTGCTGGCGGCGCAGCGCGAGGACGGGTTCATCGGCCACACGATCTTCTGGAACACGCCGCTGACGGGCCGCCGGCGGTTCACCTACAACGTGATCTCGCCGAACGCCTCGATGACGTCGAGCATCCAGCCTCCTTTGCTGGCGTGGGCGTGGCGGATCGCCGTCGGCGACCCGGCGACCGTGCCCGGAATCGTCCGCCACTACGACTGGCTGAGCGCGAACCGCGACCTCGACGGCGACGGGCTGGTCTGGATCGTGCAGCCCGACGAGTCGGGACTCGACGCCTCGCCGCAATTCGACGCCGTGTGGGGCCGGCGCGCCCACGACAGGCCCGGGTTCATATTCCTCGTCCGGCGCAACCGCAAGCTCGGATACGACCTCAAGCGGATCAACGCGGCCGGCGGGCCGGTCTGCGCCGAGGTCGCGACGAATGTCCTCCTTGGGCTGTCGCTGCTGGCGCTGGGACGGCCGTCGCTGACGCCGACGATCGTCGAGCGGATGTACGACGAGACGAGCGGGCTGTTCGCGCCGCTCGTCCGCCCCGAACCCAAGCGAACGCCGGCGCGCACGTGGGCCGCGCTCGCGCCCCTGGCTCTCCCGGACCTGCCGGAACACATCGGCCGGCGCCTGGTTGAAGACCATCTCCTCGACGACCGAGAGTTCTGGCTCCCCGTGCCCCCACCGTCGGTGCCGCCCACCGAACCGAGCTTCTCACTCCGCAACGACCACCGCTACTGGCGCGGCCCGACGTGGATCAACGCCGCCTGGCTCGTATGGCTCGGGCTCACGAGGCTCGGCTACCGCGAACAGGCGGAGACGCTCGCCACCCGGATCATGTCCGCCGTGCTCGCGGAGGGACTCCGCGAGTACTACGACCCATACACGGGCGGCGGGATGGGCCAGGTCGACTTCGCGTGGTCCTCGCTCGTAATGGAGATGTTCGCGACCGACCCGGTCGCCGCCGCCGGCAGCTACCTCAGCCTGCCCGCCGGAACTGATTGATCGCCGACACGTAGCGGCCGAACCCCTCCTCGACCGCGTCCGGGCTCTCCGGCGGGAGCCAGAACACGACGCGGTCGACGCCGATGCGGGCGATCGCCTCGATCCGAGCCGCGTCCGCCGGGATCCCGACCACGGTCACCGGGATGCGATCCCGCCCCACCTCCGAAGCCCGGTCCTGAAGTTCAACCACTCGCGCCGCCAAGTCCGAGTCCGACATGCGGTTCGGCATCCACTCGTCGCCGAACGCGAGCACGCGGTCGAGCACGCGCGCGCCGTTGCCGCCGACCATCACCGGAGGGTGCGGCTTCTGCACCGGCTTCGGCCAGCACCAGATCCGCTCGAAGTTGACGTACCTGCCCGAGTAGCTCGCCTCGTCCTGCGCCCAGATCGTCTTGATCGCGTCGATCCGCTCGCCCATCACCCCGAACCGTCGCGACGCGTCGGTCCCGTGGTTTGCCATCTCCTCGACGTTCCAGCCGGCGCCGACGCCGAACAGGAACCGGCCGCCGGACAGCACGTCGATCGACGCCACCTCCTTGGCGGTGATGATCGGGTCGCGCTCGATCACGAGGCAGATCCCCGTCCCGATCAGCAGCCGCTCGCTCCCGCCGGCCGCCGCCGTGCACGCGACGAACGGGTCATAAGTCCGGGCGTAATAGGCGGGAAGCTCCTCACCGCCCGGCCATCGGCTCGCCCGCGCGGCCGGGATGTGCGTGTGTTCGGGGAACAGCAGGCAGTCGAACCCGCGCTCCTCGGCCATCCGGGCGATCTCCCCGGGCGGCTGGACCGCATCCGTCGGGAAGATCGCCACGCCGAATTTCATCTCCCGTTCACCGTACCGGAGGTGGTCCCCGCGCTACCGTAAGCGCCATGGCTACCCAACGCGAAACCGACACCGCGCGGGACGTTCAGCTCTCCGACGAGGAGTGGCGCGAGCGCCTGTCGCCCGAGCAGTACGAGATCCTGCGCAAGCACGGGACCGAGCGGCCGTTCACCGGCCAGTACGTCCACGTCAAGGACGACGGCACCTACCGGTGCGCCGGGTGCGGCGCGGAGTTGTTCAACTCCACGACGAAGTTCGATTCCGGCACCGGTTGGCCGAGCTTTTACGAGCCGGCGGTGGCGGCGAACGTCGAGACGCGCGAGGACCGCAGCCTGTTCATGCGGCGCACCGAGGTCCTGTGCAAGAGCTGCGGCGGACACCTCGGCCACGTGTTCGAGGACGGACCCGCGCCGACCGGGCTGCGCTACTGCATCAACTCGTGCGCGCTCGACCTCGACGGGAACAAGTCGTAAGACGCCTCACTCGGACGACCGTTCCGTCGCGCGGCGTTCGCGACGCTTGACGATCACGTAGATCACCACCGGCAGCACCAGCAGCACGGCGAAGCCGATGATCCCGGCTTCCGCGAGCACGCTCGCGGCCGCCTGCCCGCCGTAGTAGCCGACGAGCCCGTACGTCACCCCCCAGGTGATCCCGCCGAGCGCGTTCCAGAAGAAGAACTGCTTGAACGGCATCCGGTTGATCCCGGCCAGCCAGGCGGTCGCGAAACGCACGAGCGCGATCCACCGCCCGATGAACACCGCCTTCGGACCGTGGCGCTCGAAGAAGCCGTCGCCGTACCGGATCCCGCGAACCCGCTGATTCATGAACGGCCCCGGCGCGGTGAACACGCTCCGGCCGTACCGGCGCCCGAGCAGATACCCGATGTTGTCCCCGACGATCGCCGAGCACACCCCGATCAGGATCACCAGCCCGATCTCGAGCTTGCCCTGGCTGGCCAGCACCGCCGCCGCCACGAGCGCGGTCTCCCCGGGCGACGGGATCCCCAGCGACTCGAGCCCGATGATCGCCGGCAACAGGTAGCCGAGGCTGTTGGACAGGCCGAAGATCGCGGCGAGAGAACCGACGACGATCGCCGCGAGACCCCCCATCACACCGCCCCAGCCGTCAGGCGACCCCGCCGGGGTTCTCGAGCACTGCCAGCAGCGACAGCCCCGCGGGCATCGTCCGACCGGAAGACAGCCACCGCGCCTCGAGCCGGAGCGGCTGCTCGAGCAGCGAGTTGAGCCAGTCCGGGCCGAGCGTCAGCTCCGGCTTGTAGTCGCCGTTCGGCTCGCGCAAGCGCCGGCGCTCGGCCAGCCGCACCGCCGCGGCCGGCGCGAGTAGGAGCCCGTTGAACGACGTGATCCGCGTCATCCGCCAGCCGGCATCCCGTGCCGCCGCGCGCAGCCGCGGGCGCGAGTAGCGGCGGTAGTGGTGGTTGGCCACGTCGTGCGTCGACCACAGACCCTGATAGGCGGGAACGGTGACGAGTAGGTGGCCGCCCGGACGGGACACGCGCCGGAGCTCGCTGAGCGTCACCCGGTCGTCGGGGGTGTGCTCGATCACGTCGAGACACGTGATCAGATCGAACGAGCCGTCCTCCCACGGGAGCTCCTCGAGCCGGCCGACCACCACCTCACCGCGGCCGCGCGCTCGAGCGACATCGGCCGCACCCGGGTCGAGTTCGACTCCGAACACCTCGCCGTACGGACTCAGCTCGTCGAGCGTCCGGCCCGAGCCACAGCCCGCGTCGAGCACGCGCGCGCTCGCCGGGAGCGGTAGTCGGTCGAGCTCGGCACGGATGATGCGGCGCCGACCGCGGTACCACCAGTGGCGGTCGTCGAGTTCCAGCATCGCATTCATCAAGCGTTCGTCCATCGATCAAATCCTGTCAAGTCGGGAGTGTCGGGCCGGAGTCGATTACTGGGCCTCGCTTCGCTCGGCGTCCGTGGGGCCGTTCCACCGGGCATCCATGCCCGGCGGGCCTGGTCGCGACCAGGCCCTACACGACGACGAGCGGCTCTTCCTCCTGCGCCTGCGCCACCGGTAGGCGCAACGTGAACTTAGCGCCCGGCACGTCCACTGGGTCGAGCACGAGCTCGCCGCCCATCCGGTCCGCGAGCTCGCGGCCGATCGCGAGGCCGAGCCCGAACCCGGCGGTTCCCCCGGCTGCGCGGCCGCGCTGGAAGCGCTCGAAGATCAGCTCGCGCTCCTCCGGCGGCACGCCGGGGCCCTCGTCGCGGACGGTGAGCGAGGCATGCTCGCCGTTGCGCAGCTCGATCGTGATCTCGCCACCCTGCGGGCTGACGCGGACCGCGTTGTCGAGCAGGATCCGGACGATCCGCGCGATCCCGCCGGGATCGCCGCGCGCCCACACCTGGCCGGCGCCGTCGTCGAGCGTCGAGACGATCCCACGCTCCTCGGTCCCGAGCTCGAACTCCGCGAGCACCGCGCGGCTCAGCTCTCCGAGCTCGACTGGCTCCGATCGCAGCTGCACCTGCGCGTCCAGCCGACTCAGGTCGAGCAGATCGGCCGCCAGCCGGGACAGCCGGCGCGACTGCGACCGGGCGCGGTCGAGCAGCGAGCGCGCGTCGGCGAGGTCGGGATCGCCGCTGCTGAGATCGTCGTCGAGCAGTTCGAGCATCCCGTCAAGCGAGGCCAACGGCGTGCGCAGCTCGTGCGACGCGGTCGACACGAACGCTCGGCGGGCCTGCTCCTGCTGCAGCAGCCGCTGTTGCATTTGCTCGAACGCGCGGGCCAGATCCCCGACCTCGTCGCGGGCGCGGGTGGCGGGCACCTCGACCGGCGGTCCGTCGTGCGCCAGTTCGGTCGCCGCCTCGCCGAGCCGGCGCAAGCGCCGGACGATCGTGGCCGACAGCGGGATGCCGAGGATCAGCGTCAGCGCGAGCCCGGCCAGCGCCGCGTACAGGAACGCCCGGCGCACGGTGGATACGGCGTCCGTCAAGGTGTCGAGCGATTTGCGCACGACCAGCACCCAGTGGTAGGTGCGGCCCTTGGCCATGGTGGTGAACGGGATCGCCGCGCGTACGTATTCGGAATTGCCGATCGAGCCGAACGTGTAGTTCGGCCGCTTCGTGCGGAATGCCTTGGCGACGTCGCTGTACGCGTCGGCCTTCGCGCTGGGGGTGTCCGGCGTGACGGCGAGCGGCGTGAAGTTGTGCCCCGAGAGGTCTGCGTAGCCGAGCAGCGCGACCTCCGAGGCGTTGGTCGCGAACAGGAGGTTCTTCTCCTGACCCAGCACATCGTCTCGGGCGTGCTGTCCTTTCGCGGCGAGGTCTTGCTCCTCGTGAATCGCCTTGCTCGGGTTGGGACCGACCGCCGCGCCGCCCGATGACGACCCGGTTCCAGGTCCGGACGAGATCACCGGGTGGATGTTCGCGTCGGACACCAGGTCAAGCCGGATGCTCACGAACGGCTGGGTGGTCTTTTTGATGTCCGCCTTGGTCCCCTCGATCTCGCTCTCGAGGGTCTTCTTGTCGGCGTTGCGCAGCGAGTTCTCGAGCGGCCCGAGCAGCGCAAGCGCCGCCACCGCCAGAGTGGCAACGGTCGTCACCAGCACCGCACCGACGATCCGGCCCTGCAGACCGAAGGCGCCGCGTCGCGATCGCGCCCTCTTTGCCACCAGAACCTCCTACGGCCCCCGGAGTCGGTACCCGGCTCCCCGGACGGTCAGGATGTAGCGCGGCTTGTCGGCCTCGGGCTCGAGCTTCTCGCGCAGGTGCCGGATGTGGACGTCGATCGCCCGCGGATCGCGGTAGGCACTGTCACCCCAGATCGCTCGCAGCAACTCCTGGCGGTTGAGCAGCCGTCCCGGGTCGGCCATCAGCGCGTCGAGCAACTCGAACTCGGAGAACGTCAGGCGAACGGGGCGTCCGTCCATCACGACCTCGCGCTGGGCTCGGTCGAGCATGATCGGGCCGACGACGAGCACCTCGTCGCCCAACGCGCGGGTGCCGGCTCGGCGGAGCACGGCGCGGATGCGGCTGCGCAGCTCGGCCAGGCCGAACGGCTTCGTCACGTAGTCGTCGGCCCCGGCCTCGAGTCCGAGCACCGCGTCGGCCTCGGAGTCGAGCGCGGTCAGCATGATGATCGGGACGACGTTGCGCCGCGCCCGCAGCGTGCGGCACACCTCATAGCCGTCCGGACCGGGGCCGAGCGCGACGTCGAGCAGGATGATGTCGAAGTGGTCGGTACTGGCCCGGTCGATCGCGGCGCGTCCGTCGCCGACGGCCATCACCCGATGACCCTCGCGCGAGAACGACCGCGTGAGCATCTCCCGGAGGTCCGATTCGTCGTCGACGACGAGGATGATCAGGGAGGCATCGGCGGTGCGTCCCCCCGACGTGTGGTTCTGGGTCGTGCCGTGTTGCGTTGACATCGATTAGACGCCGATCGTAGCGCCGTGCCCCGTCTATTCCATGCGGCCGACGAGCTCCAGCTCGCGCTCGCCCGCCGCCTGGCCGCCGGCTGGAACCTCGACCGCGCGCGGCGCGAGTCGTCCGGCCGCCGCCACCGTCCACAGCAAGACCAGCCATGTGACCGTGGCCAGACACACGTGGACCCAGACCATCTCGCTGGGCAGCTTCAGCTCGTACTGGACGCTTCCGACGAGTCCCTGGGCGGCCAGCAGCACACCCAGCACCGTGAGCGGCTCTAGCTCCTGTGCCGAGGCGCCACGGCGCCGGTACAGGAACCAGACCGCGATCACCGCCACCCCGAAGATCGCGGCGATCGTCGCGTGCTGGTGAATTGTCCAGTCGAGCGTGTCGGCGCCCTTGAAGTGCAGCCGGTGGACGACCTGACCGGTGAAGCCGCCCGAGTGGGGGCCGGAGGCGGTCGCGGCGGTGCCGGCGAAGATCGTCAGCGCTCCGAGCGGAAGCAGCGCACGCACCGACCAGACCGTGGTTCGGTCCGCGGCCAGCGGCCGGCTCCCGGGCTCGGACGTGCTTCGCCACGCGAGCGCGAACGCGGCAATCAGGATGATCAGCGAGAGGCTGAAGTGCGCCATCACGAACCCCGGCGCCAGGTGGTTGAGGACCGTGAACCCACCGAGCACCGCCTGAGCGGCGACACCGAGCGGCAGCAGCAAAGCGAGCCAGAACAGATCCCGGCGGAACGGGCGCCTCGTCCAGGCGAGCAGCGCCGCCGCCACGGTGATCACCCCGACGATCCCCGAGACGGCGCGGTTGCCGAACTCGATCAGGGCGTGGGAGCTGAGCGGCGGCAGCGGCGTGCCCCCGCACTTCGGCCAGTTCGCGCAGCCGAGCCCGGAGTCGGTCAGCCGGACCGCCGCGCCCGTGAAGACGATCAGGGTGAGCGCCGCCAGCGTGGCGTAGGCGACACGGCGGAACTGGATCGGGGTTACGGCAAGACGGTCGCGCACTTCGCAGGGACATTATCCCCGCTGAAGCCGAGATGTCCTGCTCTGACGCACGGGGGGCGTCCCTTTGGAGGAGAGCACGACGTGAGCCGTGATCGAGACGCGTCCGGATCCGCCGAGCAGCGGCTTTCCTCGCCGGTCGATTGCCGCCGTGAGCGTTCTGTTCGCGCCGGCGGACAGTGTGATCCGACGGCCCGCGACCTGGACGCGATGAGCCCCGTGTCGCTCGAAAACACGCGCGATCACGGCGCACCCGAGCGGACACGAGGCTGTCCCGAGCAAGATCTTTCCTCGCTCGAGCTGGGCGCGACCACGGTCGTGTCGCCCCGGCCATCGACCGCGACCGACAGGCGGGCAACGGGGCTCGCAATGTCGGGGTCGACGGCCTGTGCGGCGGGAAAGCCGCCGGGGGGCGTGCCGGGAACGCCGACGGGCGACACGCCCGCGGGCCGGACCGTCAGGAGCACCTGTGACGGGATGTTGACCAGCCACGCCACGCCATATCGCCGCTCGTGCCTTCCGCCGCTGTCACATCGCTGACACCATTGAGGGTGTTCCCGGAGGCAACCTCGCTCGAGTTCCCGAACGTCGGTGGCACGCCGTCGAGATCGTTGATGTTCAGCTCGTGCAGACCTGGTCCGGCCTGCGTGCCAACGAGACTGCCGAGTCCGCCCGGGCCAAACGTCGGCGAGCCCGATGCAACCGGATCGTCAGGCGCGGCGACTGGGGTGCTGAACGCCACGCCGCCGGGACCGCAGTAGCTCGCCTGCCCCTGACCGGCGAGCAGGAACCCGCCGAAGGGACTCGCGCCGAGACCGAGGTTCCCCTCAGAAGCGGTGACGTTGACGAAGCCCGACAGGATGGTCTGCGCCGGCCACCAGCGCCCCATGGGCGCAGTGACGGCGGCGGACGCGCCACCCGCGATCGCGCCCACCACACCCACGCCCAACCCCGCGAGCATCGCCCTCCATCTCACACACACTTGAACGTCCGGCTCGAGCCAAAGTTGCTGCCAGGCGGCCACCCGACCGTCCCCCGGGGACCGCTGCCTGGAGTCGCCGCCGGTGCGAGCGATGTACTGTGATCCGCCTGTGAACTCGCAAACCGTGAAGGTCGGGGTCGTCGGGCTCGGGTATTGGGGTCCGAACCTGGCGCGCAACTTCGACGCGATCCCCCAGAGCGATCTGGCCTGGTGCTGCGACGGCCGGCCGGCCGCCCGCGAGCGCTTCCAGGCGCTGTTCCCGCGCGCCCGGTTCACCGGCGAGTTAGACGCGCTGCTGTCCGATCCCACGCTTGACGCGGTGGTGGTCGCTACGCCCGTCCCCTCGCACGCCGAGATCGCCACCCGCGTGCTCGAGGCGGGCAAGCACTGCTTCGTCGAGAAGCCGCTCGCGCTCAACACCGCCGAAGCCGAGCGGGTGCTCGAGGCGCACCGCGCGAGCGGCCGGGCGCTGATGGTTGGGCACCTGCTCGAGTACCACCCGGGCGTGCAGAAGCTCAAGGAGATCGTCGACTCGGGGGAGCTTGGCGACGTCCACTACATCTACTCCAACCGCCTGAACCTCGGCAAGCTCCGCGCGGACGAGAACGCGCTCTGGAGCCTCGGCGCGCACGACGTGTCAGTGGTGCTTCACCTCGCGGGCGAGGAGCCCTACGAGGTCGCCGCCCACGGCGAGTCCTACGTCCGGCCCGGGGTCGAGGACGTCGTGTTCTGCTTCATGCGCTTCCCCTCGGGGCTGAGCGCCCACATGCACCTGTCATGGCTCGACCCGCACAAGGAGCGGCGCTTCACGGTCGTCGGGTCCAAGCGGATGGCCACGTTCGACGACATGGACTTCGAGCGCAAGGTGACCGTGTACGACAAGGGGTTCGACGGCAAGGCGCGCAACTGGGGCGAGTACGTGGCGCGGTCGGGCGACATCTACAGCCCGGCGATCGGCAACTCCGAGCCGCTCAGGCTCGAGTGCGAGCACTTCATCGAGTGCATTCAGGCGGGCACGACACCGCGCTCCGACGGCGAGAGCGGGATGCGCGTGGTCAAGGTCCTGGAAGGCCTCCAGACGGCCCTCGACCGGTCAGGGCGCGTGGATCCGGCGCAGCAGTCGGTCACCCTGGCGAGTCGCTGACGAGCCGCAACCGGCCGTCGTCGGCGACCACGACGCGGCCGACGACCTGCCCTGGGTTGCCGGCGACGATCGAGCCCTCGGGCACATCGCGCTCGACGTAGGTCAGCGGCCGCAGCAGGCAACGGCTGCCGATCGTGACACCCGCATCGATCACGCACCCTCCGCCGATCCAGCAACGGTCACCAATCGCGGTCGGCTCCCGCCGGTACGCCTCCTCGCCGCCGCTGAGCGCTGCGAGCGCCGAGTCGTGACTGTAGATCTGGGTTCCCGGGCCGATCGAGCACCAAGACCCGATCCGCACACCACCGCTGCCGTCGAGCAGCGTGTTCGGTCCGATCCAGGTGTGCTCGCCCACCTCGACGCTCCCGAACACGTAGCAATGGTGGTAGACGCTGGTCCCGTCGCCGAAGCCAAGCGCCGCGGCGCGCTGCCAGCGGTCGGACACGGCTTCGACCACCGGGAGGCTGCGCTGCCACACGCTCCGCGTCCGCGAGTCCTCGAGTTCGTAGGTGCGCCGGAGATCCTCGAACAGCCGGTCCGGAAGCGACTCCGGCTCGTCCTCGCTCACGACAGCAGGTCGCGAATGTTGTCGATCACGTAGGCCTGCTCCTCATCCGACATCGTCGGATACAGCGGCAGACTGAGCGAGTTCGCATCCGCGTAGCGCGCGTTCGGGAAGTCACCGGGCTCGATCCCGTACTTGCGCCGGTAATAGCCGAGTAGGTGGACCGCGTGCGTGCCCTGGCGCGTGGCGATACCGCGGGCCTGAAGCTCGAGCGCCACGGCATCGCGCGGCCGTGCCGCCGCGTCGGGATCGATCAGAAGCACGTACGACTGGTACGTGTGGTGAGCGCCGTCCGGGACCGCCGGGGTGGTGACTCCGATGAGATCGCCGAGCGCCTCGTCGTAGCGAGCGGCAAGCGAGCGGCGCGCACCGACGGCGGCGTCGAGCTTGCCCATCTGGACGACCCCCATCGCGCCCTGGAAGTCGGTCATCCGGTAGTTGAAGCCAACCTCGTCGTGCTCGGGCAACGCGAACGCCCCCTTCTCGTGGCGCTCGATGTCCGACACCTGACCGCCGTGCGAGCGCAGAATCCCGGCCCGGTGCGCGTGCTCGGCATCGGTGATCGTGAGCATGCCGCCCTCGCCGGTCGTGATCACCTTCCGAGCGTGGAAGCTGAACGCACCGAAGTCACCGAATGTGCCCGCGTGGCGGCCGTCGAGAGTCGAGCCGGTCGCGCATGCCGCGTCCTCGAGCACGGCGATCCCACCGTGTCGCTCCGCGACCGCCATCACCGCCGGCATGTCGGCGACCAACCCGAACAGGTGAATCGGCATCAGCACCTTCGTCCGAGGCGTGACCGCCGCCTCGAGGCTCGCCGGATCGACGTTGAACGTGCTGAGGTCGATGTCGCAGAAGACCGTCGTCGCTCCGGACTGCTCGACGACGTTGGCCGATGCCACATACGTGAACGCCGGCACCACGACCTCGTCGCCGGGTCCGATGCCGAGCACCGCGAGCGCCAGGTGCAAAGCGGTCGTGCACGAGGTCGTCGCGAGTGCGTACTCGGCCCCGGAGAGCTCCCGAAACAGGCCCTCGAACTCGGCCACCTTCGGCCCCTGCACGATCCAACCGGTCTCGAGCGGCGCCACCATCGCCTCGGCCTCCTCACTGCCGAAGAACGGGCGCGTGATCCCGATGTTCATTCTCGTCTCCATTGACCCCAGTATTGCAGCGAGTCCGGGCTCAGGCCGGCAGCAGGTCCGCGATCGTCTGAATGTCGACGTGGTCCAGACTCGGCTCGGAACGGAGCGAGCGCAGAATTTCTGCGCCGAACGTCCACGAGACGATGATCAGGTGCGTCGGCGGGTCGGCCAGCAGCCCGGCGCGCGGCTCGATCTGAACGCGCGAGGGCGGATAGAACAGGCCGGCGAGCAGCGGATCGTCGTCGAAGGACCGCAGCGGCGGCAGGCTGTCGGCGAGCAGCGCCTGGTAGTTGATGAAGCGGCCGGGGCAGAAGATGCCGACCCGGGCCCCGCGCTCGCGCAGGTCGCGGAGATGGTCTCGAATGCGCTCGAGATTCCCGGCGGCTCGAGCGACGAATGACCCAGGGTCCGGCGGCGGCGAGGCCGGCCCGAGCGCCCCGTCGGCGAGGGCCCAAACCGAGTGCCGCGCGCCGGCGACGCCCGCCGGCTCGCTGCTCACGACGCGGGCGCCCCCCAGCGTCGCGACGGCCTCGAGGGTCCTTTCGGTGAAGTAGCTCCAGTGTTCGTGGACCAACATCGAGATGTCGCCGTGGGCGAGCGCGGTCGCGCAATCGGGAACCGAGAACGCGATCGCGCCGCCGGGCGCGAGCAGCGACAGCTGTCCGCTCATGAACGACACCGGGTCGGGCACGTGCTCGAGGACGCCGTGGTGGACGATCAGATCGAACGGGTCGTCGAACAACTCGGGAGCGAACGGCTCGCGCATCACTTCGAACGGCAGCTCGTCGTCGGGCGCGGCGCCGGGCTCGACCCCGACGACCGTCGCGCCGCGGGCGTGGAGCGCGCGAAGCACGGCACCGCCGCCCGATCCGACCTCGAGGATCGACAGCCCGTCGAAGCGGTCACGACCGGCGGCCCGCTCGAGGAAGCCCAGAAAGTCGGCCAGGCCGCGCTGACCGATACCCGACTCCGACAGCGGCGTGCCGATCTGCGAGCCCTCGCGGTAGGCCTGCTCGAGCGCCGCCTCGACGGCGGGGTCGGGCATCTGGACCAGGCACCCGGAGCGCGTGTCGACGCCCACTGCGAAGGGCAGCCGTTCGGGCAGCGACCCGTTCGAAGGCTCCGCCCGAGGTCCAACGTGGAAGGGCAGCTCCCCGAGCTCCCAAAGCGTTTCTAGCGACACGACCCCTCTAGCGAGTCAGCGGGCGGCACGCGAGCTCGGATGCCTGCGGGAAGTCGGCATCGGCGATCAGCGACTCCGCGAGGCTCCGCACGATCACGCCCTCGCCGTAGGAGAAGTGCGGTTCGATCGTCTCGCCGAGCAGATGGCGCCGCACCAGCACGTCGGGCTCGTTGTAGCCCACCATCGCCCGTAGCGAGGTGGTGCCCGAGAAGCGCGGATTGATCTCGAACGGGTGGACGACTCCGTCGACGAGCCTGCACTGGATGTTGAGCGGCCCGCGCGAGCCGAGCGCGAGCGCGATCCGCTCGCACTGCGAGGTGACCTCGGGGAACCGGCCGATCCGCCCCTGCGACACGCCGCTCGAGATCGCGAGCACGGGCCCGAGGTCGTCGCGGCTGGTCCGGTTCGGCACCTTGATCCGGTTGCTCAGGGCCGACAGGATCGACCGCAGGATCGCGATCGAGTTGATCAGGTTGCCGTCGAGGTCCGTGAGCACCCCGACCGTGTATTCGTCGTCGGGCGTTCCGATGTACGCCTGGGCGATGAACTCCGGATAGATGTTGAGGAGCTGGCGTGCGCAGGCGAGCAACTCGTCGCGATCCTGGACCAGGAACAGGTTGGCCGAGCCACCGCCTCCCACGGACGGCTTCAGCACTGCCGGGAGGTGCTCGAACGCCTCGGCGTCCTCGAGCGACCGGACCGCGCGATAGTCCGGCACGGCGAACCCGGCGGCGGTCAGCGACTCCATCGTGCGGACCTTGTCGAGGCACGTCTCGATCACACCGGGCGGGTTGATCGGGACGAGGATCCCGGCGTCCTCGAACAGGTGCCGCCCCGCGCTGATCGCCTTCAGCTCCGGCTCGGAGCCGTGGAACAGCACTTCGACTTCCTGCGCACGGCACACCTCGAGCAGCGTCTCGGTGTACTCCGGGTGGCTGGCGGGAGGCATCAGGAACGGCAGATCGACAGCGGCGAGGCCGCTGCTGAACCTCGACATGTCGCTTCCCACGACGTAATACGGCACCTCGCCGAGCCGAAGCGCCTTGAGGATCTGCTCGCCGTGACCGCCGCCGCCGACGCCGGTGAGCATCGCCCTGACCTCGCGTCTCATTCCGGGAGTTCTCCCACGTACTGGTCCGCGCGCCGGCGCAGGCAGTCGCGTACGGTCGGGTGAAGCTGGTCGCCGAGTCGTGCCAGCACTCGGTCGACGTCGAACCGCACGCGATGATGCGTGCATGTTCTCGCGGCGCTGTCGTACACCGCGAAACACGCCAGGTCTCCCACGTCACGTGGAAGCCCGACCGACCCTACGTTCGCGATCAGGACGGGCCCTTGCCGCGTCGTGAACGGGCGGTGGGTGTTGCCGACGAAGACGGCGTCGTACGGCAGATCCGCCCACGCGGACAGATCCGAGTCGGGGTAGGCGTACCCCTCGAGCGGCTGCTCCGGCGTCCCATGGACAAACAGGATACGGGCGCCCTCGGCCTCGAACACGCGCGACCGCGGCCAATCCGCCAGCGCCGTCAGCGTCGCTTCAGACAGCCGCGCTCGCGCCTCGCTCAGCCGGTACACGGCATCCCGCTCGATGGCGCGCTCGGTCGGCTCGAGCAGCATCGCCTCGTGGTTGCCCTGCTGACAGACGAAGCCGCTCGCCTTGAGCAGCTCGATGCATTCGCGCTCTTCGGGGAGGTACCCGACGACGTCGCCGAGGAATACCAGCGCGTCGGCTTCGAGCCGCTCGACCTGCTCCAGGCACGCCTCGAACGCGGACCGGTTGCCGTGGACATCGGACAGGACCGCGATCCTCACCGCCCGGCCTCCAACAATCGCTCGATCCCGATCGCGAGCGGCGTGCTCGCGCTCCAGCCGAGCTCCCGCGCCGCGGCGCCCACCGCGAAGCGCGCCGTCGCGCCCTCCTGTGGATCCGGCCGTCCGGCGGCTCGCACGCTGCCATCCGGCAGGCCTGCGGTCGCCGCGACCGTCTCGGCCAGCGCTCGCATCGTCACCGGCCGTCCGCTGGCGATGTTGAACACACCTCCGGGCCTGCCGAGCGCGAGCGCGATCGCGTCGGCGACGTCGTCGGCCCAGGTGAAGTCCTGCTCGCGCGAGCCCGTGCCGAAGTACTCGAGCGGCTGACCCGCGATCGCGCGCTCGACGAACCGCTGGATCACCGTTCGCGCGCGCTGCCCCGGCCCGTAGGGCGCACTGACGCGCAGCACGGTGAACGGGACGCCGCTCTCGTGCGCCTGCTCGAGTCCGATCTCCTCGGTCCGTGCCTTCTCCTCCAGGTACGGGCCCGCCGGCGCCAGCTCCGCCGACTCGTCCAGCGGCTCGTCCCCGCGCGGCCGGTACACCGCCGTACCCGAGATGTAGACGAGCCGCGCCCCCCACAGCGTGGCCTGGCGCAGGACGTGATCGTCGATCCTGCGGTTGAGCTCGGCCGCGCGCTCGCTGTCTTCGAACGAGCCGGGCAGCACCGCGGCGGCGTGGACGACGGCGCTCACCCGCTCGACCCCGGAGAGCGCGCCCGGGTCGGCGAGGTCGGCTTGGATCTTGTCGGCGGCAGCATGAGGTTCGACGTCGTGCCATACCGCGGTGAAAGGAACCCCCTCGGCGGTCAGGCGGCGACAAATAGCGGCGCCGATGAGCCCGACCGCGCCGGTGACCAGTACGTGCTCGCGAGCCACGTCCAGCTGCGTCATCGTCCGCCTTGGTCGACTGCCGCCCGGCACAGGTCGATCACCGATTCGACCAGGCGGGGCCCGTGGTGGTCGATCACCCACTGGCGAGCGTCCGCTCCGACGCGCGCGCGCCGGTCCGGATCGTCGATGAGACGAGTCAGCTCGGCGCCGATCTCCTCGGGCTCACGGACGTTGACCACCGGCGGCAGCTCGTGGAAGTACTCGTTGAACGCCGCCGGGTCCAGGTGGATCAGAAGCGGCCGCGCACAGCTCATCGCCTCGAGCGACGACCCGCCGTAGCTGCCCAGCGTGAACTGATCCATGACGATGTCGGCGGCCCGGTAGTAGCGGAGCAGCCGCGGCTTCGACATCGCGTGCTCGAGCATCCGCACGCGATCCCCGATCCCGAGCTCGCCGATCAACTGCCGAGAACGCTCGAGATCCGCGCCCCACCCGGCGCACACGAGCACCACGTCGTCCCGGCCCCTGGCGGCATTTGCAAACCCCTTCAGCATCCGGTCGGAGCCCTTCCAGTACCAGTCCTGGCGTGCCGGCACGAAGATCAGCGTCCGAGCGTCGCCTGACAGGAGCTGGGCGCGTAGCTCCTCCTCCGGGGCCGGCGAGTACATGTCGGTATCGATCGCCAGCCGAAACGGGATCGCCTTCTCGGCGAGGCCGAGCCGGTCGATGTACGAGAAAAACGCGGGATCGCACGTGAGGATGCGATGCGTGCGCCGAAGCCCGCGCCGCTGGAGCGGAGCGACATAGGGCTCAGGTCCGCCCGGCGGCCGAGTTCCCGGTTCGCGCTGTCCCTGCCAGCCGTCGCCGTCGGCGAACGGCGCGATCGTGATGTCACCGCCGAACGGGAGCGTCAGGAACGGGATCCCGGCGAGACCGGCGACGATCGGGCCGAGGCCGAACACGAACGCGCAGTCATACCCGCGGAGCCGGCCGATGACCGCGGCATGCAATCCGGCATAAACAGCCCCGTGCGCGCCCGCGACCCGCGCGGCGTTGATCAGCGCGTCCGGCCGCCGGGCGGCCGCCGATGCGAGGCGGCCGCGGCGCACCCAGGTCGACGTGTCGTGCCCCGAGCCATCCCACACCCAATCCGGCAGCGGCGCCGCGGGCAGCGCATCCCGCGAGAGACCCGCCGACGGAAGCTCCAGCTCGAGATCCTCCCACCGCGGATCGCTCATCACGAAGTCGTCGAACGGCTCGAGCACGAGCTCGGCGTCGATCCCCGCCCGGCGGAGGAGCCTTGCGTGGATGTAGGCGCTGTTGGCGAGGTTCCCGTAGACGGCGACTCGCATCACCAGACGCCGGCGGCCAGCATCCGCCGGAGCCCGTCGCGGATGTCTACGGCCGGCGTTGCCAGGCGCTCACGCATCCGCTGCGTGTCCGCGATGAGATCCGACTGGACGGGCCCGTGCGTGAACGTCGGGACGGCGCTCACCTCTTCCCCGATCGTGTTCGCGATGTCGGCGATCGAGACGATCTCGCGGCCGGCGACGTTGAACACACCCGATTGCTCGAGCCCGAGCGCGCCGACGACCGCGGCGGCGGCATCGTCGACGTAGATCGGATTGATCCGGATTCCTTGCTCGCCTGCGACCGGAATCGGCTCACCGGCGATCACCTTCCCGGCGAGTCCCGGAATCAGCATGTTCCGCTGGCCGGGTCCATAGATGAAGAAGAAGCGCAGCGTGGCGACCGTGAGGCTGTCGCGGAACTCGTCGACGACCTGCTCGCCCACGAGCTTCGACATCGCGTAGAAGTTGCTCGGCTTGGGCGTGTCGTTCTCGCGCACCGGTCGAGGCCCCGGCGGGTAGATCGCCCCCGAGGATGCGTACACGAAGCGGCTCCCGCCGGCCTCCCAGCAGTAGTGCAGGAGTCTCACCGTCGTCGCCGAGTTGACCTCGAACATGTCCACCGCGCCGCCCGGAAACTCCCGATAGCGCCGCGACTGGGCCAGATGGATGACCCCGTCCACGCTCGGCGGTAGAGCGTCGCTCAGCGGCTCCGACAGATCCTGCTCGATCCACGACACTCCCGGCACCGATGGGCCCTCGCTACCGGGACGTCGCAGCGCGTAAACCTCGTGCTCGCCGGCCAGCACCGGCAGCAGCGCGGAGCCGGTCAAACCGGTGGCGCCGGTAACGACGATCTTCATGCCGCGAGCCGGGCCGCCGACACGGGCGCGGTCGTCGGTGACACGTCGACGAACACGCGATGCCACCACTCCAGACACAGCAGCGACCAGATCAGCAGCCGGTGGTCGGCCTCGCCGGCGGCGTGCTCGGAGATCGTCCGCTCCATGAACGCCGGCTTGATCACACCACGCGAGAGGGTTCGGCTGTCGAGCAGGATCTCGCGGACGTACTGAAGGTTGCGGCCCTGGTACCAGGTCCGGTCCGGCGGGCTGAAGCCCTGCTTGGGCTTGTTCACGAGCGCCGGTGGAAGGAAGTTGCGAGCGGCGTCGCGCAGCAGGCGTTTGCCGTGCGGCGACACGTTCTTCAACCTGCCCGGCAGCCGCAGCGAGAAGTCGACGAGTTCGTTGTCGAGCAACGGCACCCGGGCTTCCATCGAGTGGGCCATCGAGAGCTTGTCCTCCACCACCAATAGACCGTGCAGGAAGGTGCGCTGCTCGAAGTAGAGCGCACGGTCGATCGGCTCGAGCTCGGGGAGGTGCGCGGTGACCTGGTCGAAGCTCTCCCGGGGGCTCACGGTCGCGGCCACGTCGTACGCGTCGGCGGTGAACAGCTCGCGCTTTTGGCCGTCCGGAACGAGGCGGCACCAGTACTCGTAGTAGACGTCCGAGAAGCCGACGCCCGGGCCGATCCGCTCGAGGTTCTGATACCGCCACGGATACCCGGCGAACAGCTCATCCCCGCCGGTTCCCGCGAGCACCACCTTCACGAACCGCGACGCGAGCCGCGCCACGTAGAAATTCTGGTACGAGGTGCCGGCCCGCAGATCCTCGAGATGCCACACCAGCGGCGGCAGGACGCGCTCCATGTCGCCGGCGTGCAACACCGCCTCGTAATGCTCGGTGCCGACATCGCGGGCGACGATCTCGGCATCGGACCGCTCGTCCGCGGCAAGCTCGAGCGGAGAGGCGTCGGTGAGGTCGAAGCCGGCCGTGAACGTGTGGATGTGTGGGATCCGCCGCGCCGCTAGCGCCACCAGCGAGGCAGAGTCCATGCCCCCCGACAGGTACGCGCCGAGCGGAACGTCGGACATGAGCTGGCGGTCGACCGCCCGCTGGAGCACTGCCCGCAGCTCGACCACGATCGACTCGGGATCGCCGACCTCGCCGCTCTCGATCGGCACCGGATCGAAGTACGTCCGCCGCCGCGTCGTGCCGTCGGCGGCGACACGCATCGTGGTCCCCGCGGGCACCATCGTGATCCCCTCGAACAGCGTCCCCTCGCCGAGCACGTTCTGGAACGTCAGGTACTCCATCAGCGCCGGCAGCGACAGCGACGCCGCCTCGCCGCGGTAGGCCAGGATTGCCTTTGCCTCCGAGGCGAACAGCAGTTGGTCGCGGCGGCGCGACAGGTACAGCGGCTTGACCCCGAAGCGGTCACGGGCCAGGAACAGCTCGCGCGCCCGGCTGTCCCAGATCGCGAACGCGAAGATCCCGTTGAGCCGATCGACGAGCTGATCGCCCCACTCCTCCCAGCCGTGCACCAGCACCTCGCTGTCGGTGTGCGAGCGGAATGTGTGACCGCGCGCCTCGAGCAGCCGTCGCAGCTCGCGGAAGTTGTAGATCTCGCCGTTGTAGGTCAGCCAGACGGTCTCGTCCTCGTTGGTCATGGGCCCGCGACCAGCGGGTGAGACGTCGATGATCGACAGGCGGCGATGGGCCAGGCCGACCGGTCCGTCCACGTAGAGACCCTGGTCGTCCGGACCCCGGTGAGCGATGCTCGTCGAAGCCCGTAGCAGCGCCTCGTGATCGACTGGAGCTCCGTCGTGATTGAGGACTCCGGCTATCCCGCACATGGGCTGCCGTTCCTACTCGTCGCTACCGGACCGCTCCGCCGCCAGCGCAGCGCGCAGCTCCTCGAGTACCGACTCGAGACCGTCGCGGAGCGACACCTGCGCCGAGAAGCCGAGCAGTTCCCGCGGTTTGCTCACGTCGCCTACGCGCGGCGGCGCGGCGCTGACCGGACCGTTGTACTCCGGCTGCCCGTCGACGCCGGCCAGGTCCGCCAGCAACTCGGCCACTTCGTTGAGCGAGGCGGCGTTCCCCGAGCCGACGTTGAGCGCGTCACCGCTCGCATCGGATTCGAGTGCGAGCCGGTTCGCGTACGCGCAATCCTCGATGTGCACGAAATCGAACGCCTGCGTGCCGTCGCCCGACAGCTGCGGCGCGCGCCCCTCGAGCAGCGCGGTGGCCACCGCCGGCACGACTCCGGCCCGCTGTCCGGGGCCGTAGACGTTCATGTAGCGGAGGATCAGGAAGCCAAATCCGTGCAGCCCGGCCAGGCCCCGCAGGAGCATCTCGCCGGCCGCCTTGCTCGCTGGATAGAACGCGTTCGGCCGCAGAGGATGGTCTTCGACGATCGGGTAGGCGTCCGTCGGCCCGTAGGCGGACGACGCCGACGAGTACACGACCCGGCGCACGCCCGCGCGCCCAGCTTCGTCGAAAACCGTGAACGAGCCTCGCACGTTGGTCTCGAAGGCAAACTCGGGATCCGCATTGGCCTGGTTGAGGGGAAGCACCGCGAGATGGGCGACGGCATGGACGCCGTCTAAGGCGTCCCTGACGATCTCCCGGTCCGTGATGTCGCCGAGCACGACCTCGCAGTCGAGTCCCTCCAGGCGCCACGGCTGCGCGAAGTCCAGTACGCGGACCTTCGCGCCCTGCTCCAGCAGCGCGCGGACGGTCGGCGCGCCCACGAAGCCGCCGCCTCCCGTCACGAGAACACTTTGCCCGTCGAGAGAGCTCAAGGCGCCAGAGCATGCCACAGACGCCTCATCCGGCGGCCCGGGACGGCAGGCGGCTGCGCACGAGGCCCACGACGTTGTCCAGCTCCTCCGGGCTGAACGCACGCGTCAGCCGGAGCAGGATCACGAACGCCAGGTAGGCGATCACCTTCACGCCCAAGGCCAGCACGACCGGGTCGATCGGCACGACACCGAGCGCCAGGAACGGGAGCGCCACCAGATGCATACGGATCACCCTGCGCGGCTCGTACGGGGTCGGGTACAGCTCCTGGCTCTTGCGGTAGTAGAGCGCCGCGAGCAGCCCGAACGCCACGGCGGTGGCGATCGCGGCGCCAACCTGGCCGGTGGACGGGATCAGGACGATGTTGAGCGCGATGTTGACGACTGCAGCCACGACCGAGTAGATCGCCGCCCAGCGGGTGCGGCGTGTGATCGAGATGCCGAACAGCACCACGGTGGTGAGCCCGTACTCGGTAGCCCCGAGCGCCAGCAGGCCGACCGACTCGTACGCGGTGTGGAACGCGGGCGCGATGATCATGATCAGCTCGCGGGCGAACAGCCCGATCGCGACCGACGCAGCGAGCAGCCCCAGCGTCAGCAGGTTGAGGACTCGCGCTCGGAGCTTCAGCTCGGCCTCCGGATCCTCCGAGTACACCTGAAAGATGAACGGCGAAAACGCCGTCCCGAACGCGGTCACGAGAAAGATCACGATGCCCGCCAGACGGTTGGCCACCGCGTACTCCCCGACCTGGGCCAGGTCGCTCAGCCCGGCCAGCAGGAACCGGTCCACGAAGCTCAAACCCCAGAGCGCGAGCCCAGGGATGATCAGCGGGAGCCCATAGTTGAGCATGCTGCGCAGCTCGGGCCGGGACACACCGGGACCGAAGAACTTCCCGGCCACGGCGAGCCCATACAGCCCGGCCGCCGCGTTCCCGGCCAGCGTGCCGACGAACAGCCCCACGACGCCGCTGCCGAGGACCAGGACTTCCACCAGGCTGACGGCGGCGGCCACCCCGGCAGCGATGACCGCCGAGGTCATGTAGTGCCAGGCGCGGAAATGCAGGCGCATCGACTCCCGCGTGAACTGCGCCGCCGCCGTCACCGGGAGCGTGATCGCGACGACGATGAGCACGGTCGCGTCGCTGGTTCCCTTGAATAGCGCGTGCGCTAGGGGGCCGCTGAGCACCGCGAGCGCGATCCCGATCGCCGTGCCGATCGCCACCGACGCCAACAGGGCGGTCAGCATCACCGTTCCCCGCTGGCGCCGCTGTTCGCCGGTGTATTCGAAGTAGTTGCGCTGCGACGCCGAGGCCAGGCCGGCGTCGGTGAACGTCGCCAGAAGCGAGTAGGTCACCGATCCGATCTCGATCACGCCGTACTGCGCGGGCGTGAACTCGCGAGCGAACACGGGCAGGGTGATGAGCCCGATGAATTGGAGTGCCGCGCCGCTCAAGCCGTAGACGACGGTCTGCTTCGCGAGCGTCGCGATGCTGTGTCCGCCGTTGCTCGGGCCACGCGTTGAGGTCGAGGGCGAGGCCGCGGTGTCAGTCACGGACAGGTCAGCTTAGTGGCTGGTCGGTCGGTCGAGCCCGGGAGCTACGATGGCCGTCTTGCGCCGCGACAGTCCGAGATGGCAGCTTGTGAGGCTGCTCGTCGCCCCGCTGCGCTTGGCCGCGAAGGGCGTCCTGGCGCTGTCGGGAATCGTGGTCCTGGGGCTCGCGTGGATTGCGCTATTGCTCACCCCGAACAGGCGCGCCGATCGGCCCCGCTTGTTGTGGGGCACGACTCCGCTGATGTCACTGACCTATCTGTCCCGCGCGATGCGCGACGCGGGTCACGTCAGCGAGTCGGTCGTCGTCGATGTGTACCGAATCACGGCGCGATCGGACTTCGACCATTACGTGCTAAGCGGGCGCGCCGATTCGCTCGGCTATGTCATCTCGACGCTCAAGGCCTACCGATTCTTCGTCCGGGCGCTGTGGCGCTACGACATCTTTCACTACTTCTTCGACGGCGGCATCCTGCGCCTGACGCCGCTCGCCGGGGTCGAGCTCCCGTTCCTGAAGCTGTGTGGCAAGCGAGTCGTGCTGCTCCCGTACGGCAGCGACGCGTTCGTGTACGACCACATCACCGACCTCAACTGGAGGGCGATGTTGATGATCAACTACGCGCTGAACGGGAATCGGGCCGAGGAGATCGAGCATCATCTGCGTCGCTTCTCGCGCCACGCCGACGTCGTCGTCGGGTGCCTGGTCCACATCGCGTGCCTGCCGCGGTGGGACGTGCTCCCGCTCACCTGCTACCCGATCGACACCGATTCGCTCCAGCCCGTATATCCGCGGACCGAGGGTACGGTGCAGATCGTCCATCCGACCAATCACCGCGGCACCAAAGGCACCGAGTTCGTGGTCGACGCGGTCGAGCGCCTCCAGGAGGATGGGCACGACATCGAACTGCATGTGCTCGAGCGGATGCCCAACGCCCAGGCGCTCGAGCTGATCGCCGGCGCCGACATCTTCATCGATCAGCTGCTGTTCGGCTACGCGCTGGCGGCGCTCGAGGGCCTCGCGTTCGGCAAGGTCGTGCTCAGCGGGATCGACGACAGCGCGGCCTATCTTCCGTTCCGCCGCTACTCCTACCTGAACGAGTGCCCGATCGTCCCCGCCGGGCCGGAGACCGTCTACGACGTGCTCAGGGATCTGCTCGCGCGCCGCGAGGAGTGGCCGGAGATCGGGCGGCGGTCGCGCGACTATGTCGAGCGCCGGCATTCGCCCGCTGCGGCGCGGGACCTGTATGGCGCGATCTACCGCAAGATCTGGGACCGCGAGGACGTCGATCTGATCAACTTCTACCACCCGCTGTTCGAGCGGGCGCGACACTCCGAGGAGCCGCTCGGCCCCGCCGCCAACGCCTCCAGAAGCTCGCGCTGATCAGTCCCGCCGGCGGGCGACGATCGTGATCCCCGAGTCCTGGATGTTCTCGCGCTCGATCTCGAGGTCGGCCTCCTCGCACCACGCGCGGACCTCCTCGGGCGACTGGCGGTGCGCATTGACCGGCGCGTACCAGTCGAAGTTGATGTGGTGCATCTCCTCGAAGGTCGCGTCCGGGCGGTAGAACGCCTTGACGACGTGCCAGTAGAACAGTCGCTGCAGGTCGATCGGACCGGCCGGTATTCCGATCAGCTCGACGTCTTCGGGCACGTTCACCTCGACGTCGAGCCGCCCCAGTGCTTCTCCCAACCGCGAAAGCGGCTTGAGCGCCTCCCACGCCTGCTCCGGCGTCATTTCCTGGACCTGCGCGCGGATGTAGTCGTCGGTGAACTCGCGCACCGGCCCCTTGCGGCGGTACACGTAGAACAGGAACCGGCCCCCCGGCTTCAGCAGCGCGGCGAGGCTGAGCAGCGCGCCGCGAGTCGAGTCGGTGTGATGTAACACGCCTTCGGAGAAGATCACGTCGACGGATCCGGGCGGGAGCGGGGGCCGGGTGACGTCGGCCTGGATGAAGCCGGCCGACAGCCCGCGCTCGGCGAACCGTGTCGCCGCGACGTCGACCGCCGCCGAGATGTCGATCCCCAGGTAATGCACTCGGGGCAGCGCGTCCTCGAACAGCTCGAGCGCGGACGCCGCGGCGCCACATCCCGCGTCGAGCATGAGCGGTTCGCGTGGGTATTCGCTCCACCAGTCGGCGGAACCGACCGGTCCGTACCGCTCGGTGAGCCACTCACGGATCCGCCCCAAGCTCGCCTCGGACTCGAACGTCGCGCGCTGATGCCACTTGAAGCCGAATGCGTCGCTGGTCTGGCTCTGGCGATCGGATGCAACTCTGCGCTCCCGGAGGATGCCGTCCGCCATCACGTACTCCGTTCCGCGCACGGCGACGATCTCGCCGTCGCCGATCGGAGTCACTCCAAGCGTGTCGTAAAGCCACCCCGGCGTCCGCACGGGACCCGAGTTGTTCTGGTTCTCAGCGGACACCGCGCGCCACGCTATCGCTCCCGCGGCCCCCGCAGCGGCAGGGCAGCGTCGCGGAGCGCGCGAAGGTCCGCGTCGACCATCCTGTGGATCAGTTGCTCGAAGCTCAGCGTCGGTCGCCACCCGAGCCGGTCGCGCGCGCGGCTCGGGTCGCCGACCGGGGCGGTCGGCTCGGGCGGACGGACGAGGTCGGGGTCAACGGCGACGTGGTCCGCGGCGGCCAGGCCGACGCTCTCGAAGGCGACCTCGGCGAGGTCCGCCACCGAGCGGCCGATCCCGCTGGCGAGCACATAGTCCTCAGGCTCGTCCTGCTGGAGCATCAGCCATGCCCCGTGCATGATGTCGCCGGCGAACGACCAGTCGCGCACGGCGCTCAGGTCGCCGAGCACGACGTGGTCGGCGAGGCCGAGCTTGACCTGAGCGGCTGCGCGCGTGATCTTCCGCGAGACGAAGTGCTCGGGACGCCGCTCGGACTCGTGGTTGTAGAGGACCCCGGAGCAGGCGAACAGGCCGTCATGGGCGCGCAGCTCCCCGGTGAGCTGGTGCGCGGCGAGCTTCGCCGTCGCGTACGGCGTCTGCGGACGGCAGGGCGTGTCCTCGTTCTGGGGGCTCTCCGGGGCGGCGCCGAACATCGCGCCCGACCCGGCCACGAACACGCGCGCCGCCGGGCATGAGGTGCGAACCGCCTCGAGCAGCGTCGCGGTCGCGCCGGCGATCGCGGCGAGCGTCTCGCCCGGCCGCTCCCAGGAGTCGGGCGTGAACGACGGCGCCGCGAGGTGGTACAGCTCGTCGGGCCGGACCTCGCCGACCGCGGCCGTGAGCGTCTCGGGCTCGAGCAGGTCGGCGTGGACGACGTCGATCCGCCCGCGCAGGTGCTCGGAAAAGCCGAGCCGCTCGGCGCCGTCACGGACCAGGCCCGTGACGTGATACCCCCGGTCGAGCAGCAACTCGGCCAGGAACGAGCCGTCCTGGCCCGTGAGGCCGGTCACGAGCGCCGCCCGATGGCGGGTCTGGGGCTGATGCGCCACGCCGGCCGCTACGGCGACGACGACGTCGCTTCCGAGCGCCGCCGTCCGAGCTGCGCGGGCGGCGGCTCGACGCCCTTCCTGAGCAGCTCGTAGTCGGCGTCGACCATCAACCGGATGAGCTCCTCGAAGCCCGTGCGCGGCTCCCACCCGAGTTCGCGCTTGGCCTTCGAGGCGTCGCCGATCAGGTGGTCAACCTCGGCCGGGCGCATCAGCGCCTGGTCGCTGGCCACGTGGGAGTCGATCTCCACGCCGGCCTGGTCGAACGCGATCTCGACGCAGTCGCGGACCGAGTGGGCGACGCCGGTGGCGATCACGTAGTCCTCGGGCACGTCGTGCTGGAGCATCAGCCACATCGCCTCGACGTAGTCCTTCGCGTAGCCCCAGTCGCGTTCGGCGTCCAGGTTCCCGAGCGTCAGAGTGTCGGCGAGCCCGAGCCTGATCGCAGCGGCGTGCCAGGTGATCTTGCGGGTCACGAACTCGAGCCCCCGGCGCGGCGATTCGTGATTGAAAAGGATGCCGCTGGTGGCGCGGAGGCCGTAGGACTCTCGGTAGTTGACCGTGATGAAGTGGCCGTAGACCTTGGCGACGCCGTACGGAGAGCGCGGGTAAAAGGCGGTCGACTCGGTCTGGGGGACTTCTCTGACCTTGCCGAACATCTCGCTCGAGGAGGCCTGGTAGAAGCGGGCCTCGGGGCACACGTCGCGCATCGCCTCGAGTAGGCGCGTCACCCCCACGCCGGTGAACTCCGCGGTGAGCGTGGGTTGGATCCATGAGACCGCGACGAATGACATCGCGGCCAGGTTGTAGATCTCGGCGGGGCGAGCCGCCCGTAGCGCATCGACGAGCGAACGCTCGTCGAGCAAGTCCGCTTGGTGCAGCGTGACCCGGTTGCGCAGGTGCTCGATCCGGTCGAACTTCTCGGTCGAGGAGCGGCGGACCATCCCGTGGACTTCGTACCCCTTGTCGAGCAGCAGCTCAGCCAGGTACGACCCGTCCTGGCCGGTGATCCCGGTGATCAGTGCAGACGGACGCCCGGACACAGCGGCTGAGGCTACAAGGTGCGCTGCACGAGTCTCGCTAGAGTAACCGGCCCCGTCAGGCGCCCCGCCCCGGCGCCGACCGTTCGACCCCCAGGGAGACCCGTTGAAGCAGAAGCTGTGCGACATCATCAGCTGCCCGCATGACCACGAGCCGCTCTCGATCGCGAGCGAGCTCGAGCGTGACGGCGACGAACTGATCGCGGGCGAACTCGCGTGCGCAGCCGGGCATCGCTTCCCCGTCAGGGCCGGCGTCCCGCGGCTGCACGGCGACAGTCAGGGCGAGGTCGCCCCGGAGCCGCTCGGCACCGTCGACACGTTCACCGAGAAGTGGTCGCGAGTCTCCTCAGAGGAACTCGAGCAGCGGTTCGCGCAGCAATACCAGTGGTACGTGCAGCGGTTCGGTTTCGGCGACGAGCCCGCGCTCGCCGACTTCCTCAAGGGGCGCGACCTGATTCTCGAGGCCGGCACCGGTCTCGGCGGCGACGCCGCGCGGTTCGCGCGGCTGTCCGACGCCGAGGTGATCGGGCTCGACTTCAGCGACAGCGTCACGATCGCGCACCGGCACTTCGCAGCGCAGCCGAACCTCCACTACGTCCAGGCCGACCTGCGCCGGCCGCCGTTCCGTCCGGGGCAGCTCGACTTCGTCTCGGCCGACCAGGTCATCCACCACACGCCCGATGCCGAGTCTTCCTTTCACGCGCTGGCGCGCCTGCTCGGCGACGGCGCATCGTTCGCGACGTACGTGTACAAGCACAAGGCCCCGCTGCGCGAGCTGATCGACGACTGGACGCGCGAGCGCACGACCAAGATGAGCGTCGAAGAGTGCATGGCGTTCAGCGAGTCGATGACCGAACTTGGGCGGGAGCTCACCCAGGCGGGTGCCACGATCCGCCTGGAGCGGCCGATCCCGCTGCTCGGGATCGAGGCGGGCGAGCACGACGTGCAGCGCTTCCTTTACTGGCACTTCCTCAAGTGCTTCTGGAGCCCCGACTTCTCCGAGAACCTCAACAACCTCGTGAACTTCGACTGGTACCACCCGGCGGCGGCGTCGCGTCACTCGCCGGAGGAGGTTCTGGCCTGGTGCCAGGCGGCGTCGCTCGAGGTGGACCACTTCGACGTCGGCGACGCCGGCATCAGCGTGCTGGCGCACGCCGGCGCGTAGTCGCGGCTCCTACCGACGGCGAAGCGCCTGATAGTCGGCCGTGACGCGGGCGGCGAGCCGCACGGGGTCGTGCCAGCGCTCGACGAACTGCCGGGACCGCTGTCCGGCCAGGGGTAGCTCGCCCCGGCGCTCGGTCAGCCATCCTCGGAGCACGTCGGCGATCGTCGACGGCGTGGCGTCGATGATCGGCAACTCGGCGCGCATCTCCGGCGGCAGGTAGCCGAGGTCGCCCTCGCGCACGTACGCGATCGCCGGCCGGCCGAGGGCCATCACCTCGACCGCAACCCCGCCGTACCACCCCGCGAGCAGTTGGTCGACGACCAGGTCGGCGCGCTGGTACCGGGCGCGCGCCTGCTCGCGGGTCACTCCCTCGATCAGGTCGAGTTCGACCTCGATCCCCTCGGAGCGCAGTCGCGCGCAGGCCTCGACGATCGCGGGCGTGCCCTTCACGCCGCGGTGGGTGGGGGCGTGAGCGACGATCGGCACACCGTCGGGCCCCCTCGGTGGCGCCGAGGCCGGCCACTCGCGCGGATCGACGTTGGCATACGGGAGAAACTCGGCCCCATCGGGGAGCACGTGGAGCAGGTCGGGGTTCAGTGAGTAGATCCGGTCCGCGTAGCGGCCGAACCGAGCGATCGCGGCGCGCTTGCGCTCGTCGGAATCGGGCGTGTAGTAGCCGGGCTCGACGCCGTCGATCGCGCTGAGCTCGAAGTGGCGCTCGAGCCAATCTCCCTGGCGGGCGTCGTCTCCCTGGTAAGTCACGACGATCGTCTTGCGGGCCGCTTTCAGCAGCGGCAGGTCACGCAGTCCGAGTGCCCTCGCATACATCTGGGAGGCGGTTCGGTGCAGCGTCTGCCGGGCGCCGTGCACCGGCGGCTCGGGGTGGTGGCGCAGCGGCATGATCGACTGCCCGAAGTTGAAGTGGATCACGTCGAACTCGCGCAGCGCCCGGCCGAGCAGCCCGAAGCGCAGCGCCTCCCGCTTGAGGATCCCGTCGTCGGGGCGCCACAGAACCTCATCGGTTCCGTAGCGAAACGGCGACTCCTCGAACGCGATCACGTGGCTGTCGAGCCCGAGTTCACGCTCGGCCCGCGCCAGACCACTCGGGTGCCCGCCGACGTCGGTCGGGCAATGCAGCACTCGGAGTGGCGTCACGGGACGGCCCGACTCTACCAACCGCCTCGGAGCCCGGATCGGCGTCCGGTCGCGTGCTAGCTTCGCCCGCGTGTGCGGCATCGCGGGCATCGTCGGCGGTGGGCCTCCCTGCACCGATGCCCTCGGGGCGATGGGCGCGGCGATGGTGCATCGCGGACCGGACGGTCGGGGAGAGTGGCAGGACGACATGGCCGGCCTCGCGTTCCGACGGCTCGCGATCATCGACCTCGACGACCGCTCCAACCAGCCGCTCCATCTGGGATCGCTCCATCTCGTGTTCAACGGTGAGATCTACAACTACCTCGAGTTGCGCGAGGAGTTGCGAGGCCTGGGTCACCGGTTCGTCACCGACGGGGACGGCGAGGTTCTGCTCCACGCCTGGGCGCAGTGGGGCGAGGGGGCGCTGGCGCGCTTCAACGGCATGTTCGCGTTCGCGATCTGGGACGCCGATGCTCAGCGACTGACGCTCGCGAGCGACCCATTCGGCGAGAAGCCCCTGTACTGGCGCCGCGCCGGCGACCGGATCGTGTTCGGCTCGACGATCGGCGCGATCCTGTGCGCGTCCTCGGAGGCCTCGGTCGACGAGGACGTGCTCGCGCCGTACGTCGCGCTCGGACGGCTCCCCGACCCCGACCGGAGCTTCGTCCGCGGCATCCACCGCCTGCCCGCCGCGCACCTGCTGCGCTTTGACGCACGGCCGCATCGAGGTAGACCGCTACTGGCACCCCGAGCCCGCCGCTCCCGCCCCCGCCGACCCGGCGTCGGCCGCCTCGCAGTTGCGCGAGTTACTCGTCGATTCGATCCGCCTGCGGCTACGCAGCGATGTCCCGGTCGGTACGTCGTTGAGCGGCGGCGTCGACTCGTCGGCGGTCGTGGCGCTGTCGGGATCGCTCGCGAGCGGCGACGTCCTGCGCCACGCGTTCACCGCGCGCTTCCCCGGCTTCGAGCGGGACGAGTGGCCGTACGCGGAGGCGACCGCGAAGGCGGCGGGCGTCGTCGAGCACCACTCCGTCGAGCCCACCGCGGCGAGCCTGATCGACGACCTCGAGCGGCTCGTGCTCGACCACGAGGAGCCCGTGATCAGCTCGAGCGTGTACGCGCAGTGGCGGGTGATGCGCGCCGCCGCGCGCGCCGACGTCGTCGTCCTGCTCGACGGTCAGGGCGCCGACGAAGCGTTCGCCGGCTACGACGGCACGGTCGGCTATGCGTTGCTGTCCGACAACCCGGTCCGCGGCCTCAGAGATCCCCGGCGGGGCGAGATGCTCCGCTGCGCGGCGGCGATCTGGGCGCCGCGAGCGCTCGTCCGGCGCTACCGGGTGCGCGGAGGGTCGCCGTACGCGCCGGGAGACGTCGTCCGGGCCGCGGCCGCGATCGAGCCGCCGTATGAGCCCTGGTTTGAGCGCGCCGATCCACTCCGCAGGGAATTACTGCTCCAGATCAGCGCCACCAGCCTGCCCGGCCTGCTCCGCTACGCCGACCGCAACTCGATGGCCCACAGCCGCGAGGTCCGCCTGCCGTTCCTCGACCGCCGGATCGTCGAGTTCGCGCTGGGCGTGCCGCCTCCGTTTCTGTACGACGGTCACGAGACCAAGCACGTGCTCCGCGACGCCGTCCGCGACGTCGTGCCTTCGGTGGTTCTGAACCGGCGCGAAAAGGTCGGCTATGAGACGCCTCAGTCGCTCTGGCTGTCCGCGCCCGAGGCGCGCGACCGCATCGCGACGGTCCTGCTCGACCGCGACGCGCGGAGCCGCGGCTGGCTCGACCCCGGTGCGATCGAGGCGGACTTGCGGGCGGGCCGCTGGCGCGACCACAACGCCGTCTGGCGCGCGCTCAACGCCGAGTTGTGGGCGCGGGCGCTCGCGTCGGGTCTCGCGCGGCCGTCGCTGGCCAGCGCATGAGGATTCTCGTCGCCACCTACTACTACCCGCCGTGGGCGTTCCCGGCAGCGAACCGCTGGGCGGCGATGACCAAGTACCTGAGGCAACTCGGGCATGAGGTGACCGTGGTCACGACGAGCGCCCCGGTCGGGCCCTCCGATGGCGTGGGTTCCGGCGAGGGCGTCGTGCGCACGGCCGACCTCAACTCGAACCCAACGCTCCGCAGGCTGCTCCGCCGCGCCCCGATCGGCTCCGAGCCGGCGACCCTCGGCGCCACCACCGCCGCCGGCCCATCCGTGCTGCTGACGAAGGTGATCGTCCCCGACGCCTACCTCGTGAGCTGGACGCCGTGGGCCCGCCACGCGATCGCCCGGCTCCTGCGCGAGCAGCAGTTCGACTGTCTCATCACCACCGGGCCGCCGGACTCGACCCATCTCCTCGGTCTCGCGCTCGGCCGGCGGCGACCGGCGTGGGTCGCCGAGTTCCGCGACGGCTGGCTGTTCGAGCCGCCGCGCGCCCCGTTCCCGACCGGGCCCCAGCGCGCGTTCGAACGGTGGCTCGAGCGCCGCGTGGCCACTCAGGCGGACGCGGTGGTCGGCGTCACCGGTCCGATCGCCCAGGACTTCCGTGCCCGGCTCGGGGTTCCCGCCGATCTGATCCGCAACGGCTGGGATCCCGACTCGGGCGACTCTGGCGATCCGGGACCGACCCCGTCGCTGCTCGACGAGCGCCGGTTCACGTTCCTTCACACCGGCACGATGAGCGGCGATTGGGGCCGGAGCCCGCGGCCGCTGCTGGCCGCGCTCGGGCGACTGATCGACGCCGACCCGTCGCTGCGCGACCGGGTGCAGGCGCTGTTCGTGGGAGTCGCCACCGGCGAGGATCTCCGCCTGCTCGACGACCCGCGGTGGCGGGCGGTGACGCGCTATGGCGGGATCGTCGAGCGCCCGACAGTGCTCGGGATGCAGCGCGCCGCCGGCGCGCTCGTGCTTCTGACCTCCCCCAACACCGGCGAGGCCACCGGGAAGCTGTTCGAGTACCTCGGCTCCGGACGGCCGATCATCGCGCTCGCGGGCGACAACGAGGCCGCGCGGATCGTCGCCGAGACCGGGACCGGCGTGAGCGTGCCGCCGCACGACGTCGACGCGATCGCGACCCAACTCCGCCGCGCCCTCGACGGCCAGTTGGCCGCGGAGTACGCGGCGCGAGGACTCGAGCGCTACAGCTACCCCGGTCCGGCGCGGCTGATGGCGCAGACCGTGGAGCGGGCGGTCTCAGCCCGGGCGGCCCGCGGGTCGGCGCGCCACCGCATGCAGTAGATCCCCCGCCAGCCCCCCCGGCCCCGCGACCGCGTCCAGCCCGAGGACGAGCGGGAGCGCGAGCGCGCACAGGCCCGTCGCCACGCGCAGTCGCAGGCCGCCGGGAAACAGGCAGCGGCCGAACATCCGGTACTGGAGCGACGCCGGCATCCCCACCGGACTCGACGAGGTCGTGACCGACACCACTTCGAGCCCGCCGGCGGCCAGCGCCCGCTCGAGCGCAGCCGGCGTGAAGTGCACCCGGTGTCGCGGCAGGTCGAGGTGAAACCACGACGAGCGCAGCCGGCGCGCCTGCCAACCCCCGAAGTTGGGGACGGTGATCAGCACAAGCCCTTCGGGGACGAGCGCAGCCCTCGTGCGCCTGAGCGCGTCGACCGGATCGTTGGTGTGCTCGAGCGAGTGGCGGAACGTCACGGCGTCGTACCTGTCGGGCGCCAGCGTGACCGTCGACAAAGTCCCGCAGCTGACTTCGATCCCGCGCGCCGTGGCCGCCGCGCAGGCCGCCGGCGACGGCTCGACCCCGGACATCGTCCAGCCGTGGCCCATCAGCATCACGGCGAGGTCGCCACGGCCGCAGCCCACGTCGAGCCCGCGCCCGGGTGGCCGCTCACCGAGGGCCGCCAGGGGCGCCGACCGGAACTCGCTCCATCCCTGAAACGAGCGGATCAGCCGCGATGCGATCCGTTGCCACCCGCCCAACTGCTCGTCGTATGGGCCATATTCGTCGGGATAGAAGGCGCCAAGCTCCTCGTCGCTGACGCGCGGGAGCGTCACCCCGGCGCCGCAGACCCCGCACACAGCGACCTGATGCGTCCCGCCGGTGCCGTGCAGCCGGTCGGGCGCCTCGATCGTCGGCTCGGGCAGCGGCGCCGCACAGATCGGGCATGACATCCCGACAGCGGTCACGGCGCCCGCGCTCACACCGCCCGCTTCCCGTACACGCCGAGCCGGAGCGCCAGCGAGGACCGAAACCCGATGCCGGCATCGATCGCGCCGGCCGGAGGCGGCGTCCGAGGCGGAAGGCCGCCGGCCGCGCGCCACCCCGCGAGCCGGCCGCGCACCGCTCCGAGATCGCGCGATATGACCAGGTCGCCGAGGCTCACGACCGCCTCGGTCAGCAGCGCCCGCACCGCGGCGCGGCCGCGCAGCACGCGATAGCGGCGGAGCAGGTAGCCCCGGCTGAACCCGCCGTGGCGGCGCTGGCGGGCCGAGCGATGGCCGTGCGTGGCCGACCCCAGGTGGACGCCGACGGCCCGCGGCGCGCCGGCCACGCGCCAGCCTGCGGCGCGGATGCGCAGGCCGAGGTCGAGATCTTCCATGTAGGAGAACATCGACTCGTCGAGGCCGCCGACCTCGAGCCACGCGCGGCGCCGGTAGGCGGCGGCCGCGCCGGCCGGGCAGACAAGCAGCGGGGTCTCCTCGCCGGCGCGCGCGACCGGCCGCCCCTGGAGCCGCGGGAATGCGGCCAGGGTGACGTCGGCGGTCAGGCCCATGCTGTCGATCATCGCCTCTCCCGGTTGGAGCATCAGCGCCGCGACCCCGCCGATCCGCGGATCCGAGTCGAACGGCGCCGCCAGCCGCTCGAGGAAGTCCGGACGGCAATCGACGTCGTTGTTCAGCAGCACCACGATCTCGCCGGCGCCGGCGGCCACTCCCCGGTTGCACGCCTGCGCGAATCCGCGGCTGGTCTCGAACCGCTCGACCTGGACTCCCGGCCACCGTTCGCGGACGCGGTGCGACGTGCCATCGCTCGAGCCGTCGTCGACGACGATCACCCGATGCGGCACGGTCTGGGCTTCCAGATGCGACAGGCAACTGGAGGTCAGGTCGAAGTGGTCCAGGGCGGGGATCACGACGTCTATAGAGCCGGGCACGACGGCGCATCGTAGGCAACCCGCGATCTGCGACGCTGGCGCGCCCATGCACGTAGGCCTCAATCTCGTGTTTCTCGTGCCCGGCTACACCGGCGGCACCGAGACGTACGCCCAGGAACTGATCCCGGAACTCGTCGCGGCTGCCCCGGACGTGCGCTTCACCGCGTTCGTCAACCGCGAGGCCGCCGCGGAGCGGGGACGGCCGTGGGGCGGATTGATCCCCGCGATCACCGTCCCCGTCAAGGCCCGCAACCGGGTGCAGTGGGTCCTCGGCGAGCAGGTACTGCTGCCGGCGCTCGCCGAGCGCGCCGGCGTCGACCTTCTGCACAGCCTCGGCAACACCGCCCCCGGGTGGGGGCACTTCCGGCGAGTGGCCACGATCCACGACCTCGCCTTCCGGCTCGCGCCCGAGGCCCACCTTGGCGTGCTCGGGCTGGGGATGCGCGTACTCGTTCCGCTCGCGGCGCGCCGCTCGCACCGGATCCTCGTAGACGCCACGAGCACCCGCGACGACCTCGACCGGGTGCTCGGAACGCCCCCCGCCAAGGTCGACGTCGTGCCGCTCGGGCTCGGCACCGGCCGGCGCGCCGACCCGCTGCCCGAAGCGGACCTGCGCGCACGGCTCGACCTCGGCGACCGGAAGATCGTGCTGTGCGCCGCGGCCAAGCGGCCCCACAAGAACCTCATGCGCCTGCTCGGCGCGCTCGGCCTGATCCCAGCCGAGCGCCGGCCGGTGCTCGTCCTGCCCGGGTACCGCACGGCGTACGAGGACGAGCTCCGCGCTCGCGCCGGCGAGCTCCGACTCGGCGCCGACGTCCGGTTCCTCGGCTGGGTCGAGCCCGCCGAGCTGGAGGGGCTGTACGCGGCCGCCGCCTGCTTCGTGTTCCCATCGCTGCTCGAGGGCTTCGGGCTGCCGGTGCTCGAGGCGATGGTCCGCGGGGCGCCCGTGGCCTGCTCGGACATCGGCGTGCTCCGCGAGGTCGCGGGCGAGGCCGCGCTGCTGTTCGACCCCGAGTCAGAGCCGGCGATCGCGGCCGCGATCGAGCGCGTGCTGACCGACCCCGCCGAGGCGCAGCGGCTGCGCGCCGCCGGCCACGAGCGCGCCGCGCGCTTCACCTGGGCGGCGACCGCCGCCGGAACCTTGCGCTCCTACGAGCGGGCCCAGCCGTAACTGCGGGCGACGATCTCGAGCGAGGTGTCGAGCGACAGCCGGCTGATGTTGGCCGCGAACCAGTCGGCGGTCGAGGCCCGCAGCGCGCCGCCGGCCTCGGCGATCCGCACGATCGCGTCGGCCAGGTCCTCCGGCGACGCCGACGGCGCGATGAACCCGTTGACCCCTTCCTCGATCAACTCGGTCGCGGCGTTGTCGGGCCCGGCGACGACGATGCTCGGGGTGCCGCTCTGGCCCGCCTCGATGACCACGAGCCCGTAGCCCTCGCGCCGCGAGGGCAGCAGCAGGCACAGCGACCGCGCCATGTACTCGTCGACCGCCTCGGTGGCGATGAAGCCGGGCACCTCGACGACGTCCTCGAGACCGAGTTCGGCGACCCGGCGGACGACCTCGGGCCGCTCAGGACCGTCTCCGACGATCGCCGCGCGCAGTTGCGGGAGCCGCGCCCGGGCGAGCACGAGCGCGGGCAGGATCGCCGGCACCTGCTTCTCGGGGATGTGGCGACCCGCGAACAGCACGAGCGGCTCCGGAACGCGCGGCGGGCGGGGGGCGGTCGGCCCGTCGTACTCCCCCTCGAGCACGATCGTCTCGCCGTGGTGGCCCTCGGCGACCAGCCGGCGGGCGTGCAGGCGCGAGAAGCAGAACGCCCGCTGCGGGACCCGGGCGCAGGCAAGTTGGACGAGCCATCCGACGAGCCCGGCGGCCGGCCCGAGGTACTCGCGCCAGTAGCCGCGGGTCCAGACCTCGTGCCAGTCCACGAACAGCCGGTAGCGCCAGCGCACCCGCGCAACCGCCGCCGCCAGCAGCGAGAAGTACGGGAACGACGCCGTGTGGACCGCGTCGTAGCGCCGGCCGTGACGCAACAGGTGCCACAGCACGCCGGCGCCGAACACGATCGGCGGGAGGATGCGCCGGCGGCCGGGGCCGGCGTACAGCGCCATCCGGGGTCCGACGGCGTGCACGGTCACACCGCGGACGCCGGGGTCGACGCCCCGATCCCACTGGCGCAAGGTCAGATAGCTGACCTCGTGCCCTTCGGCCGCGAGCCGCTCCGCCAGCCCGCGGTACCACCGCTCGGCACCGCCGACGGTGTGCGGGAACAGGCAGTCGTAGATCAGGCAGACCCGCATCGCTAAAGACAGGAGACGCGCATTGCTGGACAGAGGCTTTTAGCATCCGGTCGATGGCGATCGGCGCGCGCATCTACACAAGCGCCGCGGAGGAGAACCGCAGAGCCATCATGCGGATGCTCGAGCCGCGGCCCGGCGGCGTCCTCCTCGACGTCGGTTGCGCCGACGGCCGGGACACGGTGCCGCTCATTCCGATCGTAGGGGCGTCCCGCACGATCGGGCTCGAACTCGACGACCAGTTCCTCGAGACCGCGCGGAGCCGCGGCATCGAGTTGATCCAGGCCGACATCACCAAGCCCTGGCCGCTCGAGGACGCCTCGATCGACGTCGTGCACTCGAACCAGGTGATCGAGCATCTCGCGCAGACCGACCACTTCGTGCGCGAGATCCGCCGGGTATTGAAGCCCGACGGTTATGCGGTCGTCTCGACCAACAACCTCGCGAGCTGGCACAACGTGCTGGCGCTCGTGGTTGGCTGGCAGCCTCTGCCCTCGCACGTGAGCGACGAGGTGCTGGTCGGCAACCCGCTCGCGCTCGAGGAGGCTCGCTACGGCGAGCACATCCACCGCCACCTGCGGATCTTCACCGGGCGGGCGCTGAGCGCGCTCGCCGAGGCGCACGGTCTGGCGCTCGACCGCGCGATCGGTTCCGGGTACTACCCGTTCGGACCCCGGGCCGCCAGGGTCATGGCACGCCTCGACCCGCGCCACGCGGCATATCTCGTGCAACGCTTCCGCCCGAATGGCAACATTTCCCCCGCTCCGCGCTAGGATCGGCGGAGGCTACACCGCGACATTTGCACCGCGCGGGCGTTCTGACAGGTAGGAGGCTGGGGCGAACCCGGCCGCGCGCATGAGCACGATCGAGCACGAGAACCTCGCCGAAACTACGGTCGCACGTCGCGATCTCGCTCCCCGACTGTCGGTCGTCATTCCCTGCCTGAACGAGGCCGGCACGATCGAGGAATGCGTGCGCCGAGCGCGGCGGGCGCTCGACGAGAACGGGATCACGGGTGAGGTGATCGTCGTCGACAACGGCTCGGACGACGGGAGCGGTCATCTGGCCGCCGGCGCGGGGGCGATGGTCGTGCTCGAGCCCGAGCGCGGCTACGGCAGCGCCTACCTCGCCGGCTTCGCGGCCGCCCGCGGTAAGTACATCCTCATGGGGGACGCGGACCTGACGTACGACTTCAACGAGATCCCGCGCTTCGTGGCCGAGCTCGAGGACGGCGCGGACATGGTGATCGGCAACCGGATGCACAACATCCATCCGGGCGCGATGCCATGGCACCACCGCTACATCGGCAACCCGGTGCTCTCGGGGGTGCTGAACATTCTGTTCCGCTCTGGCGTCGACGACGTGCACTGCGGGATGCGCGCCCTGCGCCGCGATCTGCTGCCGCGGCTCGACCTGCGCACCACCGGAATGGAGTTCGCGTCCGAGATGGTGATCCGGGCGTGCAAGGAGCATCTGACGGTCCGCCAGTTCGCGATCGAATATCACCCGCGCGCCGGCGAATCGAAGCTCTCGAGCTTCCGCGACGGGTGGCGCCACCTGCGCTTCCTGCTCGTCCACTCGCCGAACTACCTGTTCATCCTGCCGGGAACGATCATGGCCGGGCTCGGCTTCACCGTCGAGCTGATCGTGGTCAGCCAGCTGGCCGTGTTCGGCCGCGAGTGGGACATCCACGCGCTGATCGGCGGCGCGCTGCTCGCGATTGTCGGCACCCAGGTCGTCGCCCTGGGGATCTGCGCCCACGCCTACGGCACGTACTTCATGGGCGAGCAGGACCGCTGGTTCGACCGGATGCGCGCGCGGTACAAGCTCGAACACGGTCTGCTGCTCGGCGGGGCCGTGGCCCTTGCCGGCGTGGCGTTCGGGGCCTACATCGTGGTCGAGTGGATCAACCACGGGTTCGGAGCGCTCGCCTACGAGCGTCTCGCGGTGCTCGCGGCGACGCTGATCATCGTCGGGATCCAGGTCTTCTTCTCGTCCTTCCTGCTCTCGATCCTCGGGCTGCGCCGGCGGCGCTAAGCGATGGCGCCCGAGGGCCTGGCAACCGCCTCGAGGCCAACGGACCCAGAAGCCGAGCCATCGCGGCTGAAGGTCGCGTTCGTCGGGCAGAGCGTCTACTTCCGGCAGTGCTCGCTGACGAGCGCCGCCGGCGGACTCGAGCCTGCGTTCTTCGACTACCGGGCGACCGCCCCGCATGGACCGCTACTCGGGGACCTGGAGGCGCTCGATCCCGACGTGGTGGTCGTGTTCCGCCCCGAGGTGATCCCGCACGGCCTGTTCGACGCGCTTCGCGCCGTCACGATCGGGTACCTCACCGAGCCGCTGCCGCGGCGGAGGTTCCTGCGTCACACCGACCTGCGCGCACGGATGTGGTGGCTGAGGCAGGTCGATCCCGGCAACTTCGACCGGATCGTGTCGTTCGATCCGCTCATCGCACAGACCGCCGGGAGCGTCATCCCGGTCTGGCGATCGCTGCCGATCCCCGTCGACGACCGCCTGTTCGGCGACGTCCGCGAGCGTGGTCGGCCGCCGAGGCTCTTGTTCCTCGGCCGGCCAACCGAGCACCGCGACAAGATGCTCGCTCCGATCAGACGGAGCCACAGTGTTGTGCACATCGGCCACGGTCTGGCCGGCCCCGCGCTCGAGCACGCCCTCCAGCGCGCCGACGTACAGCTCAACCTGCACAACAACCCCTACCCGACGTTCGAGAACCGGGTGTGCGTCGCGCTGGCCGCCGGGCATCTGGTCATCTCCGAGCCGCTCAGCCCGCGCCACGGGCTGCAGCCGGGCTACGACCACCTCGAGACCGAGGGCGCCGCGGCGATGAAGGCCCTGGTCGACGAGCTGGTCCGGGACCCGTCCGCGTATCTCGACGTCCAGCGAGCCGGACGCGAGCAGGCCGAGCGCTTTCGGGCATCGCGCGTCTATCCGCAGCTCATCCGGGACGCGGTGTCGGACATCGGCGAGCACGGCAGCCCTCGCCGGCGCGCGTAGCGGTTGCGTGGCGCCTCCATCCTCCCTAATACACCGTAAATCAGGGAGGCGAACGCCTCACTCGGCCCCTCCGCGATCGGTGAATCCAGATTCAGCCACGCCCTGTGTGGTCAACCCCACAACGGGCGCCGGCGGCTCGTCGAGTGCGGCGAAACCCCGGATTCGGACCCGAACGCGGCGACGTCCGCCAGCAGGTCGTGCGTTATACGGCTGAACACGCGGGATGCGCGGAACTGCTCGGCCTTGAGGCGGCCGCGCACCCGAATCCGGTGGTGCATGTCTGGGAACCGCCGCATCCGGAGGAGCGTCCACGCCAGCTCCTCACGCGAGTAGAACTGCAGGTAGTCGATGTTGCGCTCGAGCCCGTGCGCCGGCACGAGCCGTTCGGAGAGCAACAGATGGCCGGCGGCCAGGTGCATGCCGACCTGGTGGCCGAATCCGCCGCCCTGCGCCGGGGCGACATACACGCCGACGTCGCATTCGCGCAGCAACTCGACGAGCGCGCCGCCCGTCACGCCGTGGACCACCTGAAGCAGATCGTGTTCGTGCTTGGCGAACGACAACATCGCTTCGCGGTAGCGCGTGTAGCGACCGACGGTGATCGCGCGCGGTCCATCTTCGAGGCGACGCACCTCGCCGAACATCGCGTCGCTCACCGGTGGCGGTATCGCCCGCCACACCCGTGGCCCGGCTCCCCCACCGCCGGCAAGCTCCTTGCCGGTCAGCGCGGGACGGAACGACACGACCCGATCCAGGTGGCCGATCGCCTGTGCCGAGCGGTTGCTCGGCACGCCGCCGACCAGCACACCGAGCGTCACGCCGGGGAGCGCGCCGAGCAACTCCGCCGGCATGCCGACCGGATCGAACACCACGGTCACCTGCGGCTCGAAGTCCCGCACCGCCACGAGCGCACGAGTTGCGTCGAAGCGCGCCTCGAACTCCACGCGCGTGGAGGTCAGTCGCTCGGTGACGGCCGGCGGACAGCATCCGTCGAGCCATACCTGCGGGCCGAGAAACGCGATGCGGCGGGGCTCCTCACCGGACCGCGCTCCGACCGTCGAGACGCGTGGCACGGCTTCGGCGCTCATCGGCACCGGTACGATAGCGGCACCCCGGCCGGCGGCCGGGCCAACCGAACCCGTACATGAAGATCGCGTTCCTGGTCAACGATCTGCAACTGTCGGGCGGGGTCGGAGTCGTCATCCAGCACGCTCGCAAGCTGAGCCTGATGGACGGCTGGGACGTGACGCTCGTGCTCGTGCGCGAGGACGAGGCGCCCCGCTGGCGCGGCTACGAGCACCTCCCCGACCTGCACGTCCGCTCTCGCCGCGAGGCGACCGCGGAGCATTACGACGTCGCCGTGGCGACCTGGTGGGAGACGACGCTCACGCTGTTCGATATCCCTGCCGACCGCTACGCGTACTTCGTACAAAGCCTCGAGGACCGGTTCTACCGGTACGACGAGGCCGGGCGGTTGGGCGCCGCCGCCACCATCGATCTCCCCGTGTCGTTCATCACGGAGGCGCGCTGGATCGCCGAGACGCTCGCCCAGTTGCGGCCCGATGCGCCATGCCATCTCGTCCCGAACGGCATCGACAAGGAGATCTTCGCGCCTGCCGGCGAGGTCACCCCGTCGCCGGCCGGCCGGCCGCTCCGGGTGCTCGTCGAGGGGTCTCCGCGCGTCTGGTTCAAGCACGTCCGCGACTCGGTTCGTGCCGCAGAGTCCATGCGCGAGCCCCATCACGTCACAGTCGTGTGCGGCGAGCGCGACGCGCTCGGCGAGGTGACCGCGGACGAGGTCGTCGGTCCGCTCACGCCCCACCAGATGGCCGACGCGTACCGCCGGTCGGACGTCGTGCTCAAGCTGTCGAGCGTCGAGGGCGTGTTCGGGCCGCCGCTCGAGGGCTTTCACTGCGGCGCGACGTGCGTGGTGACGCCGGTGACCGGGCACGACGAGTACGTCGTGCACGGCTACAACGGGCTGCTGACCGACTGGGACGACCTGCGCGGGACGGCCCGCCAGCTCGACCTGCTGGCCCGCGACCGCGACCTGCTCCAGTTCCTGCGGACGAACGCGCTCCAGACGGCGCGCGCGTGGCCCGATTGGGAGCACTGCAGCCGGGTCATGGCCGACGCGCTGGTCGCGATACGCGAAGGGCCTCAGCCGAACATGTCCGCGGCCACCGTCGGCCTGCTGACCGACCTTCGCAGCGGCATCGAGATCCAGGAGGTGTTCCTCAGCCAGCGCCGGGACTGGCGCCGCCGCGCTCGGAGGTTCGAGCGCCCGCTCGAGCGCGTCGGCGGCGACAAGGTCTTTCGCCGCGCGCTGATGCTCCGCAGCCGCGCCGCCCACTTCGCGGCTTCCTCGGCACGGCGATTCGGTCGGAAGACCCGTCCGTGACCGCCCCGGGACGGCGACGCTCGTGACGGCGCGGGGGCGACGACGCTTCCCGGGGGGCCTGCGGCTCCGGCGGACTCCGTCGGCGACGGTTCCGGCCACGGTGCTCGAGCTCGCCCGCTCCGGGCCGGTTCCGCTGTCACCGGAGCCCGTCGATCCCGGAGGCCGGCTGAGCATCGCCACCGTGATCCCCCCATTCCGGCGCGGGAGCGGCGGGCATTCGACGATCGTCCGCCTGATGCGCGAGCTCACCCGCCTCGGGCACCCGGTGTCGCTGTGGCTCGACGACTTCGACGCCAGCGCTGCCGGTGACCCGTCGGCGGTGCTCCAGCGGAATTTCGCCGACTTCTTCGGCGCTGCCGACCTACCGCTCCGGGTCGGGTTCGACGGCTGGACCGGCGCCGACGTCGTGCTCGCGACCGGCTGGCAGACCGTCTCGCGCGTGCTGCTGCTTCCCGGGGCGCGCGCCAGGGCGTACCTCGTCCAGGACCACGAGCCGGACTTCTACGGCCCGTCGGCCGAGGCGTTGTTCGCCCAGCAGACCTACGAGCAGGGCCTGCACTGCATCGCGGCCAGCCCGTGGCTCGCCGGGCTCCTGCGCGACCGCTACGGCGCTGAGGCGTCTCACTTCGATCTCGGCGTCGACCACTCGGTCCACCATCCGGCGGATCCCCCGGCGGGCGCCGGCCGCCGCGAGGACCTGGTCGTGTTCTATGCCCGGGTGGCTACGCCTCGCCGCGCCGTGCCGCTCGGGCTGCTCGCGCTCGAGGAGCTCGCGCGCCGCCGGCCGCAGCTCGAGATCGCGCTGTTCGGCAACGAGTGGCCGGTCCCGGTCTCGTTCGCGCACGCGCGCCTCGGCGTCGTCGAGTCCGCCACGCTCGCCGAGCTGTACTCGCGCGCGACCGTGGGAATGGTGTTCTCGCTCACCAATCCGTCGCTGATCGGCCTCGAGATGATGGCGGCGGGCCTGCCGTGCGTCGAGCTGGCCAGTGAGCCGATGCTGGCCACGTTCGGGGCCGACGGACCGCTCCAGCTCGCCGACCCCGACCCGCTGGCGGTGTGCGGCGCGCTCGAGCGGCTGCTCGACGACCGCGCCCTACGCGAGCGCATCGCACAAGACGGCATCGCGCTGACCGAAAGTCGGACCTGGAGCCGGGCCGCCGCGCAGGTGCACGACGGTCTGCGGATCGCCTGCACGCGTCAGAACGCCGGGCGAGCGTCGACGTAGACGACCGTCCCGTCGACTGGATCGCTCACCCACACTCCGGTCCCCGACGGTGCGAGCGACGCGATCGAGCGACCGACCTTTATCGCCGGGCCGATCGCAACGTCGGTGGCCGGGTTGATCAAGGCGAGCTTGCCCGCCCCATCCGCGACCCACACTCCACAGCGGCCGACAGCCGTCGAGGACGGTCGCAGGCCATCGGGCGCCGCGAATTCTCTGGCGCTGACGTTGTTGACGTCGAGGCGCACCAGCTCGGCACGGCCCGGCTCCCCCAGCCAGAGCGCGCCGCCGGACCCACTGAGGCCACCCAGCGACCGCTCCGGAAGGCTGACGCCCGTTTGGACGATTCGGCCGAGTGCGACGTTCACCGGCGACAGCCCACCCTTGCCACCGAGCACCCACATGTCGGCGCCCACCAGCACCATCTCGCTTGGGGCCTGCACCGGCGAGTAGACCGGGCTGCCGAGCACACCCGGGGTCGGACCAACCGGGTACACGGCCGCGTCGTCGACGCTCAACGCCCACATCTCCGCGGTCCCCGCGACGACGCTCACCGGGGTTTGCATCGGTGTCGAGAGGCCTTTCTTGAGCGTGCTCGGGTTCAGCGCGGCGACGCGATCGCCGTCGCGGAGCGCGACCCAAACCTGCCCGAACCCGGCCGCCAGGCTCACGGGCGCCCCGCCGAGATCGACCACGCTCCGCACGCCGCCGACGATCCGAGTGACGGTGCCGGCCTGCGCGCGGGCCACCCACACGGCACCGCCGTCGACGAGCACGGCGCCGGCCCCCTTGCCGACGGTTACCGGAGCCCGGGCGCTGAGGGTCATCAGCTGCGCACACCCCGCGGGCGGTGTACGGCTGGCCGCGTCGGTGGTCCGGACGGGTGCCGGGCGGCGCTCTGACGCGGCGGTCCCACACGCCGCGAGCGAAAGCGCCAGGAGCGAAAGCGCCGCGAGGACCGCTGCGAGACTCCGGACCGAGATGGGGCGACGCGCGGTCATGCCGGCGCCACCGTCACGCGAACCAGCTGCGGCGTGAGCACCGGCGGGGCCTCCGTCGCGGATTGATCCGGGGTCAATCTCAGCGCGGGCACACCGCCGCCCGCCTCGCCGCACACGCGCGTGTAGACCGTCTGCGTCCTCCCCGGCAAGACGCTCGTTCGCTCTCCGGCGCCGCCGGCGCTCACGGTCAACGCTTGCGGTGAGGACACGATCGCGCTGAGCGACAGCGTGACACCGACCGTCGCGCAACGACCGGCCGCTCCACGGAGCGCGTACAAGCGCACCGTGGCGGGCTTGTACACGCCGAGCCAGCCGTCCGGGGAGACCCCGGAGACCGCCCAGGCGGCGCGCATCGGCATCGCCACCCGCAACAACTCGAGGTTGCGGTTTGGCGAGCGCGCGATCACCGAGCCCACCGGCACGACCGGGAAGCCGCGCGCAGGCAACGCCACGTACCGCGCCGGGGGCGCCCCGCTCGCCGTGTTGATCGCGCCCGAGCGTGCGTTCACGACCAGCGCCGTGGTTGGCAGGAACGGGTCGCCGAAGCCGTCGACCGTGTAGGCGCCGACGATCGAACGGTTCCAGAGCGTCTCCCCCTCCCACAGCAGCCGCGCCGTATCGAGCCCGCCGAGGTTGTCCACCCACTGCTCCGCCGAGGCCCCGGCCGGCAGCGCCCGGTCGACCCAATCGGCGTCGTGCAGACTGCCGCTGCCGAGACCGGCTCCGCTCGAGTTGCCGTGCACCACCTTCCACAGGGCGTGCGTGGTCTCCGCCGAGCACAGCACGACGAGCGCCACCCCGGCCACGGCGAGCACGCGCGCGGGGCGGAATCGCCATACGAGCAGGGTCAGCACCGCCCCGATCGCCAGCACGATCGCGCCGGTCAGCAGCAGGCTGCCCGAGCCCCCCGCCCCCGTCGACCCGTTGCTCGCCCCGAGCACCGGGCCGAGCACGTCGTAGAAGCTCGTCATGCCCGGCGACACCTGGTACCAGAACGCGCTCAGCGCGGACTCGTAGTGGGTGGTCGCCACCAGCAGAGCGAGCGCGACCGTGCCCGACAGGACCGCGATCCACGCGCGCCGGGTCGCGAGCAGCGCCGCGAACATACCCACGATCAAGAGAGGCGCGATGTAGAAGCTGTAGCGCTCCTGGAGCGTCGACCCGTTGAAGCGCACGCTGATCTCGGCTACCTGGAGCGTGATGGCGCACACGGTGACGAGCGCCATCGACGCAAACGCGTGCGCGCGCCGCGACACCGGCGCCGGCAGCGTCACGAACACAAATCCAAACGCCAGCGCCACCGGGACGACAAACAGGCCGAGCGCGGTGAACGTCAGGTAGCTGCGCGCCAGGTCGAACGTGGCGGCGTTGATCGTCGCGCCTGTGAACGCGTCGCCGTAGAAGCCGGCGGCGCTGGCGAGCTTGCCGCTGAGCAGCAGAGGTACGCCGATCAGCAGGCCGGCTGCCCCAGCGGCGGTCAGCAGGGCGTGCCGGTGCACGATTCGCGTCACCGCCTCGCGCAGCGCCTCGCGACGCCGCTCGCGCTCGCGCACAGTGACCGGGTAGCCCAGTTCGTGGACGAGCATCGCGATCACGAACGCCGGCGCGAGCAGGATCAACTGCAACCGCCCGAACGCCGCGATCAGGATCGCCACCAGCGCGATCACGTCTCGCCGGGGGCTCGGCTCGTCCAACGAGCGCTGCATCGCGAGCAGCGCCCAGGCGCACGCCGGATACGCCGCGACCTCGGTCAACTCGGCGGTCGACAGCGTCAGCCACGGGGCGATCGCCACCAGCGCCGCCGCGAGGTATGCCGCCCAGCGGACCCGGAGGACCTCCTGCGCGAGCAGGTATGTGGGAATCGCCGCACTCGCCAGCAGCAGCGCGTTCCACGCGTGCGTCAACTGGAACGCGGTGACGTTGCCGAACGTTCCCCACAGCGGCGCGATCAGCAACGGGTACAGCTGGTTGAGCTTCTGCGCCCCCCCGTACGAAAGCGTGATCGGCGTGAGCGAATGGGCGATGCCGATCGCGAGGTGCGTGTAGCCGAGCTCATCGGGCTCGAACGAGACGATCTGGAGCGAGAACGTCGCGGCCAGCGCCGCGCTGGCCAAGACGATCGCCCCGACCACCCACTGCGGCTTTCCGTACACGGACCGCGCCCACCCGGCGAACCGCCCGCCGGCGCGGAGCGACGGACGCCCTGCGGCGACCGGGCGCGTCACGGAAAGCGCAATCAGACGAGCCACGAACGGATCAGAGATTCTCGGCTACGTACGGCGCGGTCCGGTTGAACACGACAAATCCGAGCGCAAACACGGCGAACACGATCGCGACCACCACCAGCACCCCACCGGTCCCGAGGATCGCGCCCGCTGACGGCGCGGCGTGGTTGATGACCGCGTGGCGGAACTGCTGGAAGATCGTCGCCAGCGGATTGAGCATGTACACCTTGACCAGCGCCGGACTCAGCTTCTGCTGCACGAGTGTCAGCGGCACGATCACCGGCGAGCAGTAGAACAGGATCTGGGAGACAACCTCCCAGATTGGAGCCGCGTCTCGGAAATAGACGTAGAGCGACGATAGGAGCAGCGACAGCCCGGTCGCGAATATCACGAGCAGCGCGAGGATCAGCGGAATCTCGAGCCAGGTGAGCATCGGCCGCACCCCAGAGGCGAGCGCGAACACGAGCACGACGATCAAGTTCAGTCCGAGGTTGAACAGCGCGCCGAGCACGATCGCCAGCGGTATGACGATGCGCGGGAACTGGATCTTCCGGACGAGCGCTTCCCGGTCGAGCACGCTGCTCACCGAGCCTCCGGTCGCCTCGCTGAAGAACGTGAACAGCACGATCGACGCGAGCAGTTGCATCCCGTAGAAGTGGTTGGGCTGACCAGGCTGAGCGTCCGACCCCGAACCGACGTGTCCGATCACGGTGAAGAACACGTACAGGACGCCGAACAGCAGCAGAGGGCGCATCAGCTGCCAGAAGTAACCGAGCACCGAGCCGAAGAAGCGGAGCTTCCATTCGGTCCGCGCGATGTTGAACGTCAGATGCCAGAAGCGGCGCCAGTCACGCGTCAGCGCCTCGGGTCCTCGGATCGGACGCCCGAGCGCCTCGTAGGGGGTTTCGACGGCGCTCACGGCTTCGCCTCAGGCGCTACGGCGCTCACTGCTCGACCTCGTGCGCCACGGTGGACTCTGCGCGCTCGATCGTGACCTCGGTCGGAACGTCGACGATCCCGCCCATCGGGGCGGTGGCGGTGACCGGGAACGTGAACCCGCGCTCGAACCGGTCACTGACGTTCAGCACGACCGAGCCGCGATGGCCGAGGACGATAACCGGGCTGTAGCGCCCCGGAGCCAGAACGTTCTGGAAGGTGAACGAGAAGATCACACGTTCACCCGAGGCAAATCGACCGCTGTGCGGATATTGGAGCCACGTCGCGGCGATCATCACCGCCTTCTGATCCTCGTTGTGAATGTGCACTCCGGCTTCGGGATCCTCGACGTCGATGTGAAATTGAACGAGCGCGCGCAGCGTTATCCGAGCGCCCTGGCGCGCCGCCGATAGGCGCCTGCCGTCCTCGTCCTCGAGCCATACCTCGAGCACTCGTGCGTCGCCCTCCCCCTGCAGGCTGTCGACGCCCTCCGGCAGTTCAGGCTGGCGGCTGAAGTTCAGCTCGAGATATCGGTCCGCCACCTCACTCGTGTCCCCGAGGTGCACCATCGAGCCTCGCTCGAGCAGCAATGCCCGGTGACAGAAGCGCTGCATCGCGGCCATGTCGTGGGTTACGAACACGATCGTCTTGCCCTCCGCGCGCATCGTGCGGAACACGTCGAAGCATTTCTGCTGAAACGAGGCGTCGCCGACCGCGAGCACCTCGTCGATCAGCAGGATGTCGGCATCGACCTGGATCGCCACCGAGAACGCGAGCCGGACCTGCATGCCGGAGGAGTAGTTCTTGAGCTTCAACTCGCGGAACTCCTCGAGCTCGGCGAACTCGATCACGCTGTCGTAGCGCCTGCGCGCCTCCTTGGGCGAGAGGCCCATCATGATCCCGTTCAGTACAACGTTGTCGCGCGCCGCGAGTTCCATGTTGAAGCCGACGCCGAGCTCGATCAGCGTCGACAGCCGACCGCGGCACCAGATGTCGCCTTCGCACTTGTAGATGCCCGCGATGCACTTGAGCAGCGTGCTCTTGCCGCTGCCGTTGCGGCCGGCTATCCCGAAGAACTCGCCGCGTTCCACCGCGAACGAGATGTCGTTCAGCGCCCGGAACGTCTGGTAGCGATTCCGGCGGCGCGGGTGCAGCGCGCGCTCCTTGAGCGTGTGAACCTGATGCTCCGGTAGCCGGAACGTCTTGTTGACGCCGCGCGCGGCGACCGCGGGCAAGCGTCCCTCCGGGGACGGTGGCATTGGCCAGAGGGTACCCAGCGCCGTCCCGGCAGAGGGCTGGACGCCCGGCGGCACGCGCCTTTCGGCCGCGGCCCCGCTACAGCTCCGCCAGGATGCGCCGCAGTCCGTCGCGGAGCTGCACCTCCGCCTCCCAGCCCAGCTCCTGCTTGGCCCGGGTGACGTCGAGGCAGCTGCGCGCTACCTCGCCCGGCCGGTCGGGGGCGAACTCCGGCTCTGGCATGGCTCCGCCGGACACATCGTTCAGCGCTTCGATCAGGTCGAGTACGGCGGTCTCGCGCCCGTGGCCGATGTTGACCGGGCTGGTCAGCGTGGAGTCGGCGGCTAGCAGGTTCGCCCGGACGACATCGGACACCTCGACCCAATCCCGCGTCTGGCCCCCGTCGCCGAACACCGTCGGCGTCCGCTTGTCGACCAGGCAACCGCAGAAGATCGCCACCACCCCGGCCTCGCCGTGGACGTCCTGGCGCGGGCCGTAGACGTTGCCGTAGCGGAGCGAGATCGTCGACAGCCCGTGGAGCCTCGAGTACAGATCGCAGTAGCCCTCGGCCGCGAGCTTGCCCTGGCCGTAGGGCGCGAGCGGTCTGATCGGATGGTCCTCGGGCGTCGGCAGCACGTCGGCGTCGCCGTAGAGGCCCCCGCCGGTCGAGCTGTTGACGACCCGTCGTGCGCCGGCCATGCGCGCCGCTTCGAGCACGGCGATCGTGCCGAGCACGTTCACGTTGGCGTCGGCCGCGGGATCGGAGACCGACACCCGCACATCGATCTGCGCGCCCAGATGGAACGCGACGGCGGGCCGTGCCGCCGCGAAGATGTCGGCGATCGCGGCCGCATCGGAGACGTCTGCGACCTTCAGCTCCGCGCCGCGCTCGAGCGCCCCGGTGAGGTTCTCTCGCTTGCCCGACGACAGGTTGTCGATCACGGTCACGCGATCGCCCCGCGCCACGAGCGCGTCGACCAAGTTCGACCCAATGAATCCGGCACCGCCGGTGACCACGCAGTCCATGAGCAGCGGGGCAGCTTAATCGAGGCGCTCGGCCGGCCGCGCCGCGGCCACCACGATCGCCGCCGCGCCGGCGCACGCCACGACCAGCCAGAACCGCCATCCGAGCGGCGGGCTCCACAGCTCCCCTCCGGACAGCACGCCCACCGGGACGTAGTGGTGGGCGTTCACCCACCAGGCTCCGAGCTGGAACAGCGCGAACGCCGCCAGGAACGCGGGCCACAGCCCCGCGACGAAACGGACCCTGCGCAGGCGAACGGCGCCGGCGTCGATCACGTCGCCGGCGATCATCGGGGTGATCGCGAGGGCCGGGAGGATGTACCGGCCCTGGACGCCGTAGCCGCTGAAGCGGTACGAGAACGCGAAGAACACCACCGGGAACGCGAGACCGATCAACGCCGTCAGCACGAGCACGACCCGCTCGCGGAGGCTGCCGAACCACAGGCCGCCCGCGAACAGGAGCACCACCGCCACCCACCAACCGGTGATCATCGCCGAGGGCAGCGGGACGGTGAGCGCTCCGAAATCGCCCACCGCTCCCTGGAGCGATGGCTTCAGCTGGTTCAGGGAATCGTTCAGGTAGGTCAGCGGCGAGGCAAGGCTCAGCGTCGAGTGAAGAACGCCGGCGGCGCCGCCGTAGCCGACGAACAGCGCGATCGCCGCGGTCATGATCGCGGCGGCGCTCAGCACCCGCGAACCACGGGCCGCGTACAGCGCGCGGAGCTCGCGGGTCCCCATCAGACCGGCCCAGGCGGCGACGTCGACGGCGGCGAAGAACGGGCCGAGCTGCCAGGCCAGAACGGTCACGACCCCGCTCGCGATCAGGCTGATCCAGCCCCAGCCGGGGAAGCCCGTCGGGTCGCGCCGCAGCCTCAACAGGGCCGCGACAAACGCGAGATTCGCGGCGATCTCGAGCCCGTTCGGATTCATCATCGAACCGATGAACAGGACCATCGGGGTCGTCGCTGCCAGCAGCCCGACCAGCCGCCAGCCGGCCTTCGGGCCGGACAGGAGCACCGCCAGGCCGAGGAAGATCAGCATCTGCACGAGTGAGCCCACCCGCGAGAGCAGCAGCGCCGTCTGCCACACGTTCGACGCCGCGATGCCGACCGCGGGAAGCACGTACGCGAGCGGGTAGTAGTCACCCGTGTAGCTGACCTCGGTGCAGCTGCCCTTGACGTCATACAGGTTGTCGGTGCACGGCTGACCCGGGGGCGACAGCGACGCCGGGACGCTCACACCGCGCCGATCCTTGTCGTTCCAGAGCTGCTGCTCGGCCAGCACTCCTCCTTCGCGCAATTCGGCGAGGTTCGATGGATTCAGCGGCTCATGCGGACCGAGCACCGTTCCTTCGCTGATCCCCAGCGCCCGGAGGTACTGGACGGGTTCGTCGGGCGCCCACCCGGGCGGCGTGGAGAACACCCACGCCGTGCCGAGCAGCGCCAGTCCGACCAGCAGCAGAAGCAGACCCCGCGAACGCACGGGCCTAAGATAAGAGACCGGTCCGACCGTCACCCAGAAGGGTGGCGGGCCCGCACCGCGAAGGCGGTACGGGCCCGACCGAAGGACGACCCTGGTAGGGCTGGGGGCCGTCCGAAGACCCGCGAGAAAGGGGGCGATGCTCGCGGGCCCGTGTGACCTCCGTGTCGATGCCTAGCATAGCGCTGTAGGAACAGACGACGTCAAGCATCCTGGACATAAGTTGGACGCATGGCTAAAGCCGGGTGGGCGCCGGCGGAACCGGTTCATTCGAACCGCTCCCAGCGAAAGTACGCAACCTGCGCCGGCGGATCTCGTTGTCGTTCTCATAGCGCCGACCCTGTCGTTTTCATAACGCCGTCCGTTTCCACTTCGACCTGAACGGCTAGGCCCAGCACCGATGCGTCCGGATATACCCGTGCAGCCCCTGCCGACCCCGATCCCGGTCACCGCCACCGCGGAGGTCCTCGGCGTCCCGCTCGCGCTGACCGATTACGGGCGCACGCTCGAGTGGATTGACGCGATGGCCGCCGCGCGCGAGCAGGGCTATGTGTGCGTATGCAACGTCCACACGGTGATGGCCTCGCACGAGGACCCCGAGCTGCGCACAGCGCTGATGGGCTCATCGCTCAACGTCCCCGACGGCCAGCCGCTCGTGTGGGCTCTCGGCGCGCTCGGCCACTCGCTGCCAGACCGCGTGTACGGCCCCGAGCTGATGGCGCGCGCGTGCGCCGAGGCCGCGTCGAGCGGCCGGCGTTTCTATCTCTACGGGGGCCGCAACCAGGGAGCGCTCGTGCAGCTGTCGCTGAACCTGCGCCAGCGTTACCCCGGGATCCGGATCGTCGGCGGGTATTCGCCCCCGCACCGCCCCCTGACCGCCGAGGAGCAGGCAGCGATCGTCGCCGAGATCAACGACGCCGATCCGGACGTCGTGTGGGTCGGCATCGGCGTCCCCAAGCAGGAGAAGTGGATGGCGACGCTTCGCCCGCTGCTCGACGCGCCCGTCCTGATCGGCGTCGGCGCCGCATTCGACTTCCACGCCGGGCTCGTGCCGCAGGCACCTCCGTGGATGCAGCGCGCGGGGCTCGAGTGGGCGTACCGGCTCGCCCAGGAGCCGCGGCGCCTGTGGCGACGGTATCTGCGCTACAACCCCCGCTTCGTGGGCGCGTTCGCCCGCCAGCTGGCCGCGCGCGCAGTCGGCCGCAAGTCCTCGTAGTGCCTGCTACCCGGCGACGCGAGATGGCACAGGTTCCCGAGCCCGACGACTTCGTCTCGGGCGACGCGGGGATGGTCACGGGGATCAGGGCGACGAGCCGCGCGCTCGCCGCCGATGCGCTCGCGGATACCATGGCCGTCGCCGCGGGCCGCCCCTGGCGGCTGCGTCGCGCGGCGCGCTCAGCGCCGGCCCGCCGCGTGCTCGCGCTCGGGATCGAGCGTCCGGATCAGCCGAACCTGCTCGATCGCGCCCGCCGCGAGCTCCTGAGCTCGCATCATCAGGTTCGGTTCGCCGGCGCCGTCGCCGGCGACCGCGGGAAGTTCGAGAACCTCAACGCGCTGCTGGCCCGCAATCCGCCGACCGAGTACGACTGGCTGGTCGTTGTCGACGACGACGTCGCACTGCCGAGCGGGTTCCTGGACGTGTTCATGTTCCTGGCCGAACGCTTCTCGCTGCGCCTGGCTCAGCCCGCCCACCGCAGCCGCTCGCACGCGGCTTGGCGCGTGACGCGGCGCCGCCCGGCCGCGGTCGTGCGCGAGACGGCGTTCGTCGAGATCGGGCCGGTGCTCGCGCTGCACCGGGACACGTTCGATCTGCTGCTGCCGTTCCCCGAATTACGCGCCGGTTGGGGGCTCGATCTGCACTGGTCGGCCGTCGCCCGCGAGCAGGGCTGGAAGCAGGGCGTGGTCGACGCGACCGCGATCACCCACGGCACGCGCGAGATCGCCAGCACATACGACCGTTCCGATGCGCTGGCGGAGGCGAGGCGGTTCCTGTCCGACCGGCCCTACACGAGCGCGCGCGATGCGCAACGCACGCTGGTCACCCACCGGACGTGGTCGTGACGCCGTGGTCGGTGCTCCCGCCGACCGTCGTGCGGTGCCTGGGGGCGAGCGCCTCGGCGAGCCGCCCCGCCGCGTGGGCTCCCATCACCGCGCCCTGCGGGCAGGCGTAGCGGACGATGTGCCACCCACACCCGACGAGCACGCGCACCTCGCGCGCGACGCCCGGGGCCGTTCCGCGGCGCTGGTCGCTGACGCGTGCCCCCCGGCCACGATGGTAGGCCGCGCGAGCGAGCGCCGGCAGGCGCGCATCTGCGCCGGCGCGGCGATGATCGAGTCCGGCGCCGGCGAGGTACACGATCTTGCCGCCGGCACGCTGAAGCGCCCGCAGCCAGTCCTCCTCGTCGCCGTGCCCCCCTACCGCCTCGTCGAACGGCCCGAGGCGCTCGAACGCCCTGCGCCGGATCGCGAGGTTAGCTCCCCACACCATGTCCGCCTCGGCGTCCTCGGGGCCGAGGTCGAGCGCCGTGATCGGCGGGTCCTCGCGGCCACAGGACCCCGGGGCGCGTCCCTCCAGGCGAGCCCGGATCGGGCCGCCGAACGCATCCGCATCCGGGTGCCGGTCGGCGCCCTCGACGAGCGCCGCGAGCCAGCCCGCGGGTACCTCGACGTCGTCGTCGAGGAACGCGATCAGCGGCGCCGCGGTCATCCTCACCCCGGTGTTGCGGGCGGCGTTCAGCCCCCGGGCCGGGTCCTCGAGCAGGTATCTGACCCCTGCGGCCCGCACCACCTCGGCAGTGCCGTCCGACGAGCCGTCGTCGACGACCAGCACCTCGTAGGGCTGGTCGAGTTGCTGGCGGGCGAGCGACGCCAGCGCCACCGCCAGATAAGCGGCCCGGTTCCGGGTCGGGATCACGACCGAGGCAGCGGGGACCTCCACAGCGAATGCGTCCTCCATTCCGACAGCGAGGGTAGATGCGAACATGCCCGCACGCTCGTGAGGCTTCCAGGCCGGGACATGACGGAGCTCCTTGGCGACGCGCTCCCTGCGGATCACGCCGGTCAGGTGCTCGCCGACCACTACATCGACCGGGAGATCGGTCGCGAGCCCGGCCGTCCGTGGCGCGTGCTCGACCTCGGTTGCGGCGTCGGCGACTCGGTCGACGCCTTCCGCGCGCGCGATCCGCAGGTCGAGTGGGTTGGCATCGACGTGCCTGGCTCCCCCGAGGCGCGCGAGCGGACCCGCACCGACGCGCGCTTTGAGACGTTCGACGGAATCGCACTCCCATTCGAGGACGGCAGCTTCGACTTGGTGTTCTGCAAGCAGGTGCTGGAGCACGTGCGCCACCCCGAGCCGTTGCTCTCCGAGGTGGCGCGCGTGCTCGCTCCCGGCGGCTTCTTTGCGGGGTCGACGTCGCAGCTAGAGCCGTACCACTCGCTGAGCGTGTGGAACTACACGCCGGTCGGGCTGGCGGCGCTGTTCCGGGAGGCCGGCCTGACGCCGGCCGAGGTCCGGCCCGGGATCGACGCGCTAACGCTGATCGCCTGGCGGATGACCGGCCGCCCGGGGTGGTTCGGGCGCTGGTGGGCGCGCCCGTCGCCGCTCAACCGCGCGCTCGACCTGTACGGCCGCGCGATCCGCCTCGACCCGCGACTGCTGAACGCGACCAAGCTCCTGTTCTGCGGCCAGTTCGCGTTTCTGGCGCGACGAGAGGCCGCCGACGAACCCGACCGCGACGGGACCCCGGGAGCGCCGTGATCGGCGTCGAATCACAGCGCTCGGCGCCGTACGACGGCGACAACCTGCTCGACGTGCTGACCCAGCAGTCGACACTCGACTTCCAGTATCGCCACGAGATGCTGCGCGAGCAGGAGGTCCTTGCGGCTCGTTTGCGAATCCCAAGCGGCGATGTGCTTTCGGTGGGTTGCGGCTGGCACCCGGGACGTCATCTGTTTCCCGCGCCGGCCTTCCGGCTCGTGGCCGTCGACTCCGATCCCGACCGTGTCGCCGGAGTGGTCGCGGACGGGCGCGCCGATGAGGCCCAGATCGGCTATGCGGGGCGGCTCGACTTCCGCAGCGGCTCGTTCGACGTCGTCCTGTATCGGCTCGTCATGCACCACCTCGCCCATCAGGGCCCGCTCGGGCCGTGCTTCGCGGAGGCGGCGCGCCTGCTCGCACCCGGCGGCGCGCTGGTGGCGATCGAGCCCGGGCTGTGGCATCCGGTCGGCCTGGGGCTCGCGATCGCCAATTGGGCCGGCGCTGCGACCGCGATCCACGGAACCCCCGACGACATTCCTCTGTCTCCGCGGACACTCGTCGCCCAGGCGCGCAACGCCGGCCTCGTGCCCGAGCTACACGCGCTCACGTATACGTGGCGGCGGATGCCGATGGGCCTCCAGCGCACACTGCAACCGCTCGACAGCCTCGGCTCGAGGCCCCGCGCGGCGCCATTTGGCCACACTTTGTTGCTTATCGCCCGCGCCGGCAATGGTTAGGACTCCTTAATGGTGCCCCCGAACCCTCCGCCGGCACGGCCAGCCCGTTGCTACTCTCGCGACGTGTCGACTCTCGCCACGGCGCCTGCCCGCGCCACGCCCGAGCCGGCCGGAGCGGCGCCTCGGAGCGGTGCCAGCCGCGTGGGTCTGATCTCGGATTTGGTCCTCGGGGTCGCTCTCGCCACCGGCTTCTGCGTGATCGTATTCGCCGCCACAGGCGGTACCGACCTTGGCCCGACCACGTGGGTCGAGATCGTGCTGACCGCGATCGGCGCCGCCTGCGCACTCGCCGTCGTGTTGCTCGGCGCCCGCGGGCCCGCCTGGGGAGTGGTGGCGGTCGGCCTGTTCGCGGCGCTGGCGGCGCTGACGTACCTCTCGATCGCGTGGTCGGTGCAGCCCGCCGACTCATGGGTGGAGGCGAACCGCACGCTGTCGTATCTGGCCGCGTTCGGCGCGGCGGTGGCGCTCGCCCGGCTCGCGCCGACGCGCTGGCCCGCGCTCGTGGGCGCGGTCGCGGGCGTGGCGGTCGTGACCTGCGGCTACGCGCTGCTCGCCAAGGTGTTCCCGGCCACGATCAACGCCCAGGACCACCTCGGGCGCCTCCAGGTCCCGTTCTCATACTGGAACGCAACCGGGCTGATGGCCGCGCTCGGCCTCCCCGCATGCCTGTGGGCCGGCGCCCGCGCCGAAGCGAGCCGCTGGGTCAGAGCGCTGACCGTGCCCGCGATCGCGCTGCTCGTGACGGTGCTGATGCTGTCGTACTCGCGCGGAGCGCTGATCGCCGGCCTGGTGGGCCTCGCGGTGTGGTTCGTGCTCGTCCCGATGCGCCTGCGCGCGACGCTGCTGCTCGGACTTGGGGCGATCGGCGCCGCGGTGGCGAGTGCGTGGGCGATCAAGCACAGCGCGATCACCGGCGACAACATCGCGCTCGCCGCCCGCACGAGCGCCGGGCACGAGTACGGGGCGGTCCTCGTCGGGGTGATCGTGATCATGGGGATCGCCGGCCTAACCGCCGCCTACGGACTCGAGCGAATCGAGGTGGCGGAGTCCGTACGCCGGCGAATCGGCACCGCCCTGATCGTGTGCGTCGCGCTGGTCCCGGTCGCCGCGGTCGGCGCCATGGCCGCCTCCTCGCGCGGACTGACCGGCGAGATCTCGCACGTCTGGACGACGCTCACCAGCGCGAACAGCGCGCAGCCCCAGAACAACGCGGCGCGCCTCGCCGCGCTCGGCAACAGCCGTCCGCTGTACTGGAGCGAGGGGCTCAAGGTCGGAGAGCACGCGCTGCTCGCCGGCGTCGGCGCCGGCGGCTTCGACACGGCGCACACCCGCTACAGCACGAGCACGCTCGCGGTCGCCCACGCTCATAGCTACCTGATCGAGACGTTCGCCGACTTCGGGCTGATCGGGATCGCGGTCAGCCTCGCGCTGCTGGCGGCCTGGGGTCGCGCGGTGGCGCGAACGCTGGGGTTCGGGACCCGGCGGCGCGGCCGGGCATCCGGTGGCGAGCGCGTTGCCGGCGCCGCAAACGAAATGTCCGGAAACGGCACGCCGGCAAACGGCCGCCGGCAAACGGCACGCCGGCAAACGGCACGCCGGCAAACGGCACGTCCCCGAACGGCACCCACGCCCCCAAGATCGCAAACGGCGCAGGCAACCCGCCCGCAAGCCCACGCAACCCATGCCGCTGAGCGCGCCGGCCTGATCACGCTGCTTGCGGTGGTCGTGATCTTCGGCGTCTCCTCGCTGATCGACTGGACCTGGTTCATCCCCGGCGTGGCCGTTCCGGCGCTGGTGTGCGCCGGCTGGCTCGCGGGGCGTGGGCCGCTCGACGCCCCCGTCGGCCGCAACGGCGACCGCCGGCGTCTGTCCACCTCTCCAGCCGCGGCCGCCGCCGGCCTCGGGATCGTCGCGGCCACGATCGTCGCGGCGTGGTTCGTGTGGCAGCCGCTGCACTCCTCCGACCAGTTCAGCGCCGCTATCTCCGCGATCACGCGCGGCGACACCGCAGTCGCGCTGGCCGACGCCCAGGGCGCCGCCGCGAGCGATCCCGTGTCGGTCGACCCGCTGTGGGAGCTGTCGGCGATCTATTCCGCGGCCCGCGATCCGAATGCGGCCCGGGAGGAACTCGTCAAGGCGACGAACGTGCAGCCCGCGAACCCCGAGTCCTGGGAGCAGCTCGGCGAGTTCGACATGTCCCAGCACGAACCGGTCCTGGCCGTGCTCGAGCTCCAGACCGCAGAGTTCCTCGATCGAAGCTCAGCCCCGCTGGATCAGGAGCTTGCCGCTGCCGAGCAGGCGCTCTCGCGGTCCGGCCTCAGCGCACCGCCCGCGCCGTAAGCATCCGCTTGAGCAGCGGCGGCCCCTCGACCGCCCGAACCTGCACCTCGCCGAACCCGAACTCGCCGAGCAGTGCGCGCAGCGAGGCCTTCGTGTAGAGGTGGAGGTGATCGCCGAGCGGATCGGAGAAGCGCTCGACGCCGCCCAGCGCGACCCGGATGCGCCCGTGCGACGGCGTGGTCACGAGCAACCGGCCACCGGGCGCGAGCACCCGTCGGGCCTCGGACAGCCATCGCCCCGTGTCGGCCACGTGCTCGATGACCTCGCTCGCCCAGACCAGATCGAACGCGTTGTCCTCGAGCGGCAGCGGACCCTCGACCGGGACCAGCCGGAAGTCAAGCGACGGGTGGCGGGCGCGCGCCCGGGCGAGCGCGGCCTCGGCCACGTCGACCCCGATCGCCCGCGCGCCGGCCTTCGCCATCACCGCCGTGAACTCGCCGGCGCCGCACCCGAGATCGAGCGCCCGGTCTCCGCTGCGGACCTCGGACCGCAGAAACCCGGCCCGAAGCTCGAACGACGGCGGTTCGAGCTCGTCCGGGAGGCGCTCCCAGAGGTCTTCGAAGTAGTCCCTGATCGCCCGACCGTACCGGGGCTAGATCCGACATAGCCGGATAGCGCGGTTGCGCTAGTCGACACAGGCGGCCAATCGCGGTTAGAGTCCGCAGGCCGGACTAACGTTCGTCATCCGGACGCCGTCGTGAAAGTCGCCTTCGACAGCCGCCCCACGAAGACCACCCACGGAGTGGGCCGTTACGCCCAGTGCCTGCTCGACGCGCTGCGCGACGCCGGAGAGTGCGAGGTCGTCGAAACCCACGAGCCGCGCCGCTGCGAGGTGTTCCACTCGCCCTGGATCGACGGTGCCCTCCTGCGCAGCCCGGTCCCGCAGGTCGTGACGGTGCACGACCTGGCTCCGCTCAAACACCACGGCCAGTACCTCCGCTCGGTGCTCCGCTTCAAGCTCCGCTACCTCGCGGTACAGCGAGCCGCACGCGTGATCGTGCCGACGTACGCGGTCGCCGAGGAAGTCGAGAACGTGCTCGAAATCCCGCAGGAGCGGATCGCGGTGATCCCCGAGGCGCCGGCGCCGGCGCTCCACACGCGCTCCGACGAGGAGGTTTCGGCGGTCCGCCACCGCTTCTCGCTCCCCGAGCAATATCTGGTCTGGGTCGGCGCGCTCCGGACTCCCGACCCCCGCAAGCGGGTCGCCGCGCTAGTCCGTGCCCAGCGCTCGATGCCGCTTGTGCTCGTCGGACCGACCGCGCCGTGGGCCCACGAGCTTCAAGGCGTCAAGCTGACCGGCGCGGTCAGCGACGACGAGTTGGCCGCGATCTACACCGGCGCCCATGCGCTTGTGTTCCCGAGCGACGACGAGGGCTTCGGCCTTCCCCCCGTCGAGGCGCTCGCCTGCGGAACCCCGGTCGCGGCGTGCGACGTCCCCGCCCTGCGCGAGGTTTTCGACGGTCGCGCCACGTTCAGCGCCGTCGACGATCTCGACGGGCTGGTCGCGGCCGCCGAATCCGCCGAGCGCCCCGCGCCGCCGCCGCCGGCGTGGACGTGGGACGACGCGGCGCACGCCACCCTGCAGGTTTACCGCGAGGCAGCCGAGGTGACCGACTGCCTCCGGAACATGCGGCCGAAACATCGGGCCGCCGCGCTGGTTAAAGACGCGTGACGTCTGTCCACCGTCGGACGATGCGCGCTGCCCTCGCGCCGCTCGTCGCTGCGCTCGCGCTGGCGTTCGCGGCCCTGCTCGCGCTCGCATTCCCGCCGGGTGCCCAGGCCGCCCGGGTGCTCGTGATGGGGCCGACGGGCCACGTGACCACCCGCCAGGATCCGTTCGTCCCGGCCGCGGCACCCACGCCCGCGCCCAACACCGTTCAGGCGAGTGCAGCCGCGGCGAAGCCCACCAAGTCGAAGAAGCCCCCGCAAAAGACGGTGGCGAGCGAGCTCAAGCGCCTGCTCAACTCCGGTGGGATCACCGCCGCTGAGTACGGCACCTACAGCTCGGAGTGGGGTGCCGCGCTCAGCTCCGAGCGCCGGCTCCGCGGAACACGCGCCACGGAACTCGAGGCGGTGATCGAGAATCTCCACAACATCGCCGTCGCCGGCAAGCTCACCCCGGGCCGCCTGCCCGCGCTGTTCCTGACGCTGAACATGAACCGCCAGTGGTGGACGAGCGGTCCGCTGCTCAGCTCGGGGCAGTACGTCCAGTTCTCGGGCTCACAGCTCGTGTGGGAGTACTACGCCGGCCAGGGGATCGAGCTCCAGGTCCTCGCGACCTTCGGGGAGGCCGACGGGCTGTACACCGCCGGCCCGACCGACTACGCGCAGATGGAATCGGTGCTCTCGCAGATCATCCCGCTGGCCGTCAACCGGGCCGGCGGCCTCGTCTGGGAGTACTACTTCCAGTTCGACGGCGGCCAGCCGCCGTGGACGAGCGCGATGTCCCAGGGGACCGGGATCGAGGCCCTGACCCGCGCCTACCTGGCGTCCCACCAGGCGTCCTATCTCCAGCTCGCCCACGAGGCGCTGCCCGTGTTCACCGCACCGCCGCCGGTCGGGGTCCGCGTGCCGACGGCGCTCGGCGCCCGCTACGTCCAGTACACGTTCGAGCCGAACACGCTGATCCTCAACGCGTTCCTCCAGTCGTTGATCGGGCTCTACGACTACGCCCAGGTCAGCCACGACCCGCTGGCGCAGCAGCTGTTCGCCGCCGGCAACGCCGAAGCCGAGTCCGAGGTGCCGCGATTCGACACCGGCGCCTGGTCGCTGTACCAGCCCGGGATCGAGGACACGCTCAGCTACCACGAGCTCGTGACGGGCTTCCTCCAGCAGCTCTGCACGCGGACTCACGCGCCGATCTACTGCGTCACCGCGCAGCACTTCACGGCGTATCTGACGACGCCGCCGACCCTCCAGCTGCTCACCCAGACCGTCCACAAGGGCAAGACCTCGTCGATCTCGTTCCGCCTGTCGAAGGTCTCACACGTCGGGATCGTCGTCGTCGGCCCGGGCGGCAACACGCTGTTCTCGACCAGCGCGAGCTTCCCCTACGGCGTCCATTCGTTCACGGTGCCGCCGCTCAAGCACAAGGGCACATATTCGATCCGCCTCGCCGCCACCGATCTCGCCGGCAACTTCGGCCGGACCGTGGGCACGATCCAGGTCTCGTAAGACCGCGCTGCTTTTTATGTAGACCCCGGGCTCTCGATCATCAGCGTCACGGGTCCGTCGTTGACGAGCTCGACGGCCATCATCGCCCCGAACACCCCCCGCTTCGCGCCGAGCCGCTCGCAGAGCCGCTCGTACAGCGGCTCGGCGTGCTCGGGCGGCGCGGCGGCGATGTAGCTCGGGCGGTTGCCGCGGCGCGCGTCCCCGTACAGCGTGAACTGGCTGACGCACAGCACCTCGCGGTCGCCCAGCGGCTCGTTCATCCGGCCGTCGGCGTCGGGAAAGATCCGCAGCGCCCTGACCTTGTCCGCGAGCCAGTCCGCGTCGCGGTCGGTGTCTTCGTGGGTGACGCCGAGCAGCACGAGCAGGCCGGGGCCGATCTCCGAGACGAGCCGGCCGTCCACCGAGACCGAGGCGCGGCTCACCCGCTGGACGAGCGCCCTCATGGGCCCGCTAGTCGCGCAGCTCGGCGGCGGCGTGCTCGGGAGGGACGATGTCCATGTTCACGCCCGCGCCAAGCTCGAGCCCGGCGAGGTGCACCAGGCGCGGCAGGATGTCGATCCGCCAGCAGAAGTGCTCGGCCCCGCGCGGCGCAGTCCGCACCCACAGATTGAGCGGCGGGCTCGCGCCGAGTCGGCGCGCCAGCCTCGACAGCGCCTGGTGCAGCATCCGGGCGCCCGTCGGCCCGTCGTCCTCGAACCGCGCTCGCGGCGTCCGCGGCGCGATCATCAGCTGGAACGGCACCCGAGACCCGTAGGGGGCCATCAGCACGGTCTCGTCGTCGATCGCGACGATGCGCTCGCGCCGGCGAACCTCCTCCTGGACCAGATCGGCGAGCAGGTTGCCGCCCATCGTCCGGGTCGCATAGGCCCCGAACCGCTCCCGCTCCCGCGCGATCGCGGCCGGCACGAAGTCCAGCGCGTACAGCTGGGCGTGGGTGTGCGGCAGCGAGGCGCCGGCCTCGCGCCGCTCGTTGACGATCACGTGCACGTAGGACGCCTCGTCGTGGGTCCGGATCCGCTCGCGCCACACCTCCACCGCGCCGACGACCTGGTCCGGCGTCAGGTGCGAGAGCGAGCTCACGCTGTCGGGGGCGTTGACGATCACCTCGTGCGCCCCGTGCGCCGGCCCCGCCCAGAACAGGTCGGGCTTGGCGTCGGGTTCGGGCTGCGCGGAGTCCTCACTGAGCGCCGGGTACAGGTTGGGGACAACCCGGACGGTCCAGCCCGGCGTGTTGGGCGCGCCTCCGTTCGGCCGGACGGCGTAGACCTCCGGCGGCGTGCGGTCCTCGTGGCCCTCGGCGAACGGGTCGTCTTCACGCTCGATCGCCGGCGCCGGCGTCGCGCTGAGCCCGCCACCGGGACGGTGCGCCCGATCGCCGGCAACGATCGCCCGGAACCCCGTCAGCGGGTCGATCCGGATCTCAGCCATCGGCGGGGCCCCCACGGCCCTCAATCAAGCAGCTTCTCCATCGCCACGTGCTCGATACCCGCCTCCCAGAACAGCCGCCCCCGGGCCTGGTACCCGGCGTTCTCGTACAGCTCGCGGGCGTAGGTCTGGGCGTGGAGCACGAGCCGCCGCGCCCCGCCGGCGCGCGCCTCCGCGTCGGCCGCCTCGAGCAGCGCGGTGGCGATCCCCTGCCGCCGCGCGGACATCCGCACCGCGAGCCGGCTGAACTGCGCCGTGGTCCCGACCAGCAGGATCCGGCACGTGGCGAGCAGCTCCCCGTCGCGCACCGCGACCAGATGGATCCCCTCGTGATCGCGGCCGTCGAGCTCGTCACGCTCGGGCACGCCCTGCTCGACACAGAACACGGCATGGCGGAGTTCGAGCGCGGCCGCCAGCTCTTCCCTGCTGCGTGCCCGGCGGATCTCATACACAGCGGTGCCCGTCATCGGAATCACAGCTTGCCACACAGGCCAGCCGGTTTTCCACGGTCGGCCCTCGAACGTGCCGGCAGCAAGACCACGATGTGCCCTCGACCGGGGGCGGAGCGAGACCACGATGTGCCCTCGACCATGCCGAGAGCGAGGCCCAGAGGTTCGCTCGACCAGGCCGGAGCGAGACAGAGGCCTCGACGAGGCTCGAGCGAGGCCGAGAGGTTCGCTCGACGAGGCCCGGAGCGAGGCCGAGACCCCCGTCCGGCAGCCCTCGCGCCCAATCCCACGTCGACCCGCGAACAACGAAACGGAAGCGCGCCGGGCTGCAGGACGGGGCCTCGGCCGAAGCACCCGCGGCCCCGGCGACCGGACCTTCACCCGAAGCGACCTGCTTTAATGGGGAGGCCATTCCTCCTAGCCGGGTGGCGGCGAGGGGGCATCCGTTTCAGAGGGTACGTCCTCGCCGTGCGCGGCCTTTAGCGAGACCGCCTGAGTCGCTCCGCAGTATCTCCGCGGCTCGCATTCCGACACTCCAACCTTTCGATCTGCATGGGTGATTCCACCCCGTTTCCCAGTCCTGCCGCGATTGCGCGCGCGGAGCTATTCACGCGCGAACGCTACGTATACGAGGGCGAGTCGCTCGAAGACGCCCTCGCGCCCGGGTCTGCCCGCCGGCGCGCGCTCGACGCTGCGCTGACCGAGCTGGACGCGGGAGCGGACAAGCCGTCGATCGAGTGGCGCCGGCACTACTCGCTGCTGCTCGGGCTCGAGCGGCTGCTGTCCGAGGAGGAGCCGCACCTGGCCGACGGCACCGTGCTCTCGGCCCACCAGGTCGACGCGTTGTCGGGCACGCTGACCGCGCTCCTCGCCGAGGCCCAGCGCAACGGCAACGGCAACGGGGTCGCGCCCGCGCCGCCGCCACCGGCGCCCGTCGAGCTCGTGTCCGCGGCGATCCCCGGCGAGGAGGACTCCGACCTCGACGACCTCGACGGCGACGGCGACGGGGACGGCGAGGACGAGGAGCCGCTGGACTGGCAGGAGGACGGCGACGAGCTCGACGACGACGTCCAGCTCGACGAGCGCCCCGAGGATCCCAACGCCGACAAGCGGTTCTGGTTCGAGCACGCGACCGGCGCCGGCAAGACCGTCGCCGCGCTCGGGTTCGTCGAGGCCTCACGCACGGGCGGCGTGCTGATCCTCACCCACCGCCGCAACCTCGTCGATCAGTTCAACGGCGAGCTGCGCGACCGGGGCTATCAGAACCGCATCACTGGGCCCTTGCTGAAAGGCAAGGACAACGGCAACGGCCCGGTGACGGTCGAGACCTACCAGTGGTTCGTGCGCAACGCCGGCAAGATCTCCGACGCCTACACGATCGTGATTTGCGACGAGGCGCACACCGCGCTCGGGGAGAAGACCTCGGGCGCGATCCGCGCCTGGTCGGGCCCGATCTTCATCGGCATGACCGCCACGGGCGCGCTGATCGCCCGGCACGTCACCGACCTGTTCCCGACCCAGACCTCGCGCTTCGACCTCGCGCAGGCCGCGCGGCGCGGCGTGATCGCGCCGCTGCGCTGCATCCGGATCCCGCCCGGTCCGGGGGTGCGCACGATCGCCAAGGTGCCACTGCGCCGCGGCGAGGTCGACACCGAGTTCGACCAGGAGATGCTGGCCGAACTGCTCGACCAGACGCCGTTCAACATGGCGATCGCCGACCTGTACAAGACCCGCTTCAACAACGTGCCCGGCGTCGTCTACGCCGCCGGCGTGCGCCACGCCTACAACGTCGCCAAGGCGTTCCAGGACATGGGGATGAAGGCCAAGGGGGTGTCGGGCGAGACGCCGAAGCGCCAGCTCGCGCGGATCCTCGCCGACTACGAGTCGGGCAAGATCGACGTGCTCGTCAACGCCCAGCTGCTCGCCGAGGGCTGGAACAGCCCGCGGGCGACGATCTGCATGCACCTCGCGCCGACCGCGTCCAAGCGGATCTACCAGCAGCGGGTCGGGCGCGTCACCCGGCGCCACCCGGGCAAGGAAGCGGGCATCGTCGTCGACTTCGTCCACCCCGCGACCAAGCACGACGACCCGGTCGTGACCCTCCACTCGTTGCTCGACCGCGACGTCTACCGCGGCGGCGCGATCGTCGTCGGTCCGGTGCGCCGGGGTCGGGGACGGCGAGTCCGGGTCGAGCGGCGAGTCCTGCCGGTCACGCCAGATCCCGAGCGGCGCGCACAGGTATTCGAGCGCGAGCTGTGGCGGATCGCGGTCGAGCACCTCGACTACGGCGAGCAGCACGTGTGGGCGGCCCTCGCCGGCGCCCGCGTCGCGCCGAACGGCTGGCGCCGGGCCAAGGCGATGCTCCACTTCGACCGCGGCGGCGAGCTGAAGCGGCGGTTCCTGCTGACCGCGGTTCAGCGCAACCGGAACTCCCAGCTCCGCCTGCGGGCGCTACAGGAGATCGCGGCGAGTCGGGACGCGGAGGCGTTCGACACCGCGATCGACATCATGGCCGGCTGGCCCCGTGACGAGCGGCGCGAGGGCGTGAAGATCATGCTCCAGGCGCTCGCCGAGCGCCGGATCGGCCGCCGCGACCAGGCCAACGCCTGGATCTGGCGGATGGCCGAGTACACCCGCGAGGTGCACGAGGAGTACGCGGTCCAGCGCTGGCCCGAGACCAAGCGGCTGCTCGGGCTGCTCGTCAACTCGAGCGGTGCGGCGCACGCGCGGAACGCGCGTCGTCTCGTCCACGCCGCGCGCAAGGAGGACCGGCGGCTGTCGGCGGCGCTGCTCGCGGCCGCCCTGGCGCACACCCCCGAAGCCGAGGAGGCGCTGCGGGGCGCGCGGACGCGGATGGCCCGCAAGCCGGCGGCGCTCGCGCGCGAACTGCTTCGCAACTTCCCCAAGGGCCGGCGGGGCAAGAGCCGCCGCAAGCGCAAGTCGCCGACCGCCGCAGCCGGGACCGCAGCGCGCTCGGAGCAGGCAGCCGTTGCGACCGCGACACGGAACGGCGACGAGTTGACCGCGAACGACGACATCGTCGAGATCGACGTCGAGGTGGAGGTCGATGACGACGACGATGACGAGCTCGACGTCGACGCCGGCCGGGACGATGACGACATCTCCCCGGACGATGACGACGACTCCGGACGACGACGACGACTCGGACGACGACTCGGACGACGACGACGACTCGGACGACGACGACGATGTACGACGACGACGACTCAGATGACGACGACGACGACGACCTCGACACCGCGGCGGACGAGCGCGACGAGCCGCACGACACCGAAGCCGCGGCCTAGCCGCCGCGGTGCATAACTCGCCAAAGTCCCCCCGCGCCACCGGCCTTGGCAACATAAGCGCCCCCCGGGCGCTTATGTGCGCTTAGCCGCCAGGGGCGGGGCGCTTTGCTGCGTTTTGCAGCCCCAACGCGGGCGCTGTCCTACAGCCCGCCACCGAGGTGCACCTCGCCGGCGTCGAGCGCGACCTCGCCCGAATCGGTCCGAACCACGAGCCGGCCGGAACTGTCGATGCCGGCGCCCGTCCCGGTCTGGCCGCTCCAACGCACCTCGCGGCCGAGTAGCGCGTCCCGCGCCCGGACCGCTTCGAGCACCTCGTCGACGCCGGCGCCGAGCCAGCGCTCGAGCGCGCGGAGCAAGGCCGCCAGCGCCGGCTCGATCGCACTCGGCTCGAGGCCGAGCGTGCCGGCGCGGTCGCGGAGGTCGGGCGGGAAGTCCTCCGCGCGCAGCGCCACGTTCAAGCCGATCCCGACGACCGCCCACCCTTCCTGCATGCGCGCCTCGACGAGGATGCCCGCGACCTTGCGCCCGTCCACGAGCACATCGTTGGGCCATTTGATCGCCGCCACCCCCGCCACCGACGACTCCACGACCTCCGCCACCGCCACCCCCGCCACCAGCGGCAGCAACCGCGGCGGCTCCCGGACCACGATCGAGCACAGCAGCGCCCGCCCTGCCGGCGCGCTCCAGGTCCGCCCCTGGCGCCCCCGGCCCGCCGACTGCTCGGCCGCGGTCACGAGCGTGCCGTGCGGCGCGCCACGACCCGCGAACTCGCGGGCGCGGGCGTTCGTGGAGTCGGTCAGCCGGAAATGCGCCCGGGGACTGCCGAGCCGCCCGTCAACCCGATCCATGACCCGTCACCCGCGCGCCGCGACCGCGCGCGCCGACCGGCGCGACCGGCGCGACGCGCCCAGCGTGGCGGTCGCGCTCCGCGCACGCCAACCGGTCGACACGCTCGTTGAGCTCGACGCCGGCATGGCCCGCCACCTTGACCCACTCGATCTCGTGGCGCGACACCTCCGCCAGCAGCTCCTGCCACAGCTCCCGGTTCTTGACCGGCTGCTTGCCCGAGGTCATCCAGCCGTTCCGCTGCCAGCGAGCGATCCAACCGTTCGTGAACGCGTTCTTGACGTAGCTCGAGTCCAGGTGAACCCGCACCCGGCAGGGCCGCTTCAAAGCCCTGAGCCCCTCTACCACGCTCTTGAGCTCCATGCGGTTGTTGGTCGTGAGCGGCTCGCCGCCGGACACCACCCGTTCGCGGTCGCCCGAACGAAGGAGCGCAGCCCAGCCTCCCGGCCCAGGGTTGCCCGAGCACGCGCCGTCCGTCCAGAGCTCGATCTCGATCACGGCAACCGAATCCGAAGTTCGTCGTCGACGGCCATATCCAACCGAGCTGCAGCGTCGCCCTGGTTGACCGCCACCGCCAGACGCCCGTACGAGTCCTCGTAGAGGATGAGCTCGCCGGCGCCGGCATCGGCGAAGGTGCGGACGTAACGGGCGCGGTCGGACCGACCCGAGGCCGCCGTCACGTCGACCTCGGCACCCATCTCGAACGAGGGCTCCTCCACATTGAGCTGAACATTTCCGAAGCGGTCGATGTACAGCGCGTGCGCCACCAGCACGCCGCCCTCGACCCGCGGCTGCGGAAGCTCGACCGCCACCAGCCCGCTCGGATCGCACGGTTCGCCGGCGTCGCCGAGCGCCGCGCCACCCGCAAGCCGCGCCGCGACCGGGGCGAAGATGTCGCGTCCGTGGAACGTCGCGGACACGGTCGGCAGCGCGAACGGAGAGCGCCCGATGTCGACCGCCTCGACGGCTCCGCCGGCCCGCTCCGTCGCGAGCGACAGCAGCCCGTTGTCGGGCCCCACGAGCAACCGCCCGTCCGCCACCCGCAGCGCAACGCCCCGACGAGAACTCCCAACGCCCGGATCGACAACACATAAATGCACGCCCACCGGGAGGTACGGCAACGCGCCACCCAAGACCAGCGCCCCGGCCCGGACGTCCCCTCGCGGCACCCAGTGCACAAGGTCGATCACGCGCGCCTCGGGGCAGATGCCGGCGATCACGGCGTGGCACACGCCGACGAAGTCGTCCTCCAGGCCGTAGTCCGAGAGAAACGTAATGACAGGGCTGGCCACGGCCCCGGGAGCCTAGTGGGCGCCCCCGTCAGCACCGGTCAGAACCCCGTCAGCACCCGGTGAGCACCCCGTCAGCACCCGGCCTGATCGGGCGAGCCGCGGTTCTATCGAGACAGAGATGCCGTCGCGTCTCGAACCAACGCCTCGACGACACCGTCGATGTCGTGCCGGTCCGCCTCCACGTCGGGCTCGAGTCCGTGCTCGCGAAGCGTCGCGCTCGTCACCGGACCGATGCTGACGAGCCGGCCCCGCAGCCCGGGCCGCGACCCCGAGCCGCCATGCGCCGAGGACTCCAGCGACCCCGAGCCGCCGCGCCCCAAGGACTCCACCAAGAACCGGACGGTCGAGGACGACGTGAACGTCACGTAGTCGGCGTCCGCAACCGCCGCGACCTGCGCCTCGGTCAGCGGCGAAGCGACGGTCTCGTACAGCGCCACCACGTCGACCTCGGCCCCGCGCTCGCGTAGCGCGTCGACAAGCACGTCCCGCGCCTGCGCCGCCCGCGCCACCAGCGCCCGCTTCACCGGAACGTCGGCGAGCGCCTCCACCAACCCCTCAGCCACGAATCGCTCCGAAGGGACCACATCGGCGATGACCCCATACGATCGCAGCGCCGCGGCCGTCCCCGGCCCGATCGCCGCGACCCGCGCCCCGGCCAGCGCCCGCGCATCGAGACCCACCGCAGCCAGCCGTGAGAACAGCACGCGCACGCCGTTGGGGCTGGTCAGGCACACGAGGTCGTATCCGGCCACCGACGGCGCCGGACCGTCGAGCGGCACGATCCGGATCGCCGGGGCCTCCACGACCGCCGCGCCTAGATCCGCCAGCCGCACCGCCAGCCCACTCGCTTGAGCGCGCGCCCGCGTCACGGCAACGACCAGGCCCGCGAGCGGCCGTGACTCGAACCACGCCAACCGCTCCCGCAGGCCCGCCACCGCTCCGACGACCACGAGCGCCGGCGCCTGGACGCCCGCATCGGCGGCCACGGAGGCGATCGTCGAAAGCGTCCCAACGACCACCCGCTGATCCGGCAGCGTCCCGCGCTCCACGACCGCCGCCGGCTCGGCGCCGGCACGCCCACCGGAGATCAGCGCCGAGGCGATCGCCGGCAATTGCCGCACGCCCATGTAGAACACGAGCGTCCCGGGGAACGCCGCCAGCGCCCCCCAATCCAACGCCGACTCCGGCTTCGAGGGATCCTCGTGGCCGGTGACGAACGCCACCGCGCTCGCGGCGTCCCGGTGGGTGACCGGGATGCCGGCGTACGCGGGTCCGGCGACGCCGGCGGTGACCCCCGGGACGACCTCGAACGCAATCCCGGCCGACACCAACGCCTCGGCCTCCTCGCCACCCCGCCCGAATACGAACGGGTCTCCCCCCTTCAGGCGCACAACCACCTCCGCACAACGCCCGTGAGACACCAACAACTGAGAGATCTCGGACTGGGGCATCGACGGTCCGCCGCCTTCCTTGCCGGCGTAGATCAACGTCGCGTCCCCCCGCGCGCCCTCCAGAGCGGAAGCCGGGAATCAACCGGTCGTAGACGATCACATCGGCGGCGGCGATCAACTCGAGCGCCCGCGCGGTGAGAAGACCCGGATCGCCCGGACCCGCGCCGACCAGGTACACGGTCACGACAGCAGCTCCGCCGCGCCCGCGGCCAACAGCCGTTCGGCAACAGCCGCGCCAAGCCCATCAGCCGGGCCCCGCAGCCGATCCGAGACCCACGCCGAACCATCGGGACGACCCACCCACGCGCGTAACTCGAGCTCGTCTGGAGAGACGACCCGCGCCAAGGCACCGACGGGCGTGTTGCACGACGCGCCCAACAACCGCGTGAGCTCGCGCTCGGCCAGAACGCACGCCGTGGCGTCCGCGTCGATCAATGCCGAGACGACCGCCGCCGTCTCAGGACGAGCCTCGACCGCCAGGGCCCCCTGCCCGGCTGCCGGAACGAACTCGTCCAACACGCCATCGACCGCGTCCATCCGCCCGAGCCGCGCCAACCCCGCCACCGCCAGCACCAGCGCATCGCACTCACCGGAGGCCAGCTTCCGCAGCCGGGTGTCGACGTTGCCCCGCAGATCGATCACGCGCACGTCGTCACGAAAGGCGCGGATCTGCGCCGCTCGGCGCAACGAGCTCGTCCCCACCCTGGCGCCGGGAGCAAGCGCCGACAGCGAGACCGCACCACACACTGCATCGCGCGGATCCTCACGAGCCGGAATCGCCACCAGAGCCAGCCCGGAAGCGAGCTCCGCAGGCACATCCTTGGCCGAATGCACGGCAAGATCGACCTCATCCGCCAAAAGCGCACGCTCGAGCTCCGACACCCACCGCGACTTGTCGCCAAATGGCCCCGCCGCCTCGATCCGAACCAGCGAATACTCGACGCCCAACCGCGAACCCACCCATTCCGCCTGCGCGAGCGCGAGGGCGCTCCCACGCGTCCCGACGCGGATCAACGCTGCTGCTGGCGGAGCTGGCGCCGCGAGTCGAGATCGCGGACCTCGCCGACCGAAGCCGCGCCGGCCGAACCCGGCGCGCCGTTCTCGACATCGAGCCCGAACAGGTCGCGAATGAGCGCCATCCGGGCGTGGACGCGGTCGTCCTGGAGCTCCTTGAGCCGCGCGGTGGGCGCGGCCAAGAGCCGGTTCACGATCGCGCGGGCCATCGCGTCGACGCGCTCGAGATCGCGATCTGACAACTCGTCCCATTTGCCGGCGTTCTCGGCCACGACCTCCGAAGCGATCTCGCTGCCGTGAGCCCGCAAAGCGGCCAGCGTCGGCAGCACCTCGAGCGACCCGAGCCAGACGGCGAACCGCTGGATCTCCTCCTCGATGATGCCCTCGGCCTTGCGCGCCTCGGCCTGGCGAACCTTGCGGTTGCGCGCGATCACGGCCTGGAGGTCGTCGATGTCATACAGCGACACGCCGTCGATCTCGCCGCACGCGGCGTCGATGTCGCGCGGGACCGCGAGGTCGATCAGCAGCAGCGGACGACCTCCGCGCAGCCTCATCACCTCAGACAGCTCCTCGGCCTCGAGCAGCAGATGCGGCGAGGCGGTGGCGGCGACGAGAATGTCAGCGCGCTCGAGCGCCTGGGGCAGCTCGTCGAAGCTCATGCTTTCCCCGCCGTAGCGGCGGGCGAGCGAGATCGCGCGGTCGCGGCGGCGGCTCGCGACGAACACCGGCCGGCCGCCGCTGGCCGACAGCGCGCGGGCGGCGAGTTCGCCGGTCTCGCCGGTGCCGACGATCACGACCATGCGCCCGACGAGCTCGCCGAGCTGCTCGCGCGCGAGCGCCACCGCGACCGCCGGCAGGCTCAGCTGGCGCTCACCGATCGCGGTCTCGCTGCGCACGCGCTTGCCGGTCTCGAGCGCCGCCTTGAACAGGTGGTTGGTGAGCGGGCCGACCGTCTCGCCCGCGATCGCGGCGTCGTACGCGCGCTTGATCTGGCCCTGGATCTCGGCCTCGCCGACGATCATCGAGTCCAGGCCGGCGGTGACGCGGTACAGGTGCCGCGCGGCGTCGCAATTGCGCAGCGAGTAGATCGCGGGTGCGAGCTCAGTCGGGCGGATGCCGGCCTGGCTCGCGAGCATCGCGAGGGCGCGGCTCTCGGCCTCGACCGGGTTGCCGACGACCACGTACAGCTCGGTCCGGTTGCACGTCGAGATCGCGACCGCCTCGTGCACCTCCCCCGTCCCCCGCAGGTCGCGCACGAACTCCGCGCCGCGGGCGTCGGGGAGGGCGACGCGCTCACGCACCTCGACCGGCGCGGTCTTGTGCGAGACCCCGATGGCGAGCAGCTCGCTCACGCTGACACGCTCACGCAAACCCTCACGCCACCGGCTCCCGCTCGCGGTCCGAATCACGCGCCGAGCGTTGCGCCTCGACGTCGCGGCGCAGCTGGTCCAGCTCGCGCTCGGTCCGCGACAGGCGCGTGGCCATGATCCCCACGTAGATCAGCAGGATCGCCACGAACACGATGTACGCGCCGGCGACGTACTTCCCCGCCGAATGCAACGGAAGCGCCGGGGCGACCGCAAATAGAGCAAAAACGCTCATGACGGCGCCGCGCTCCTCTTCAAAGGCGCCACCGAGTCCTCGCCGAGCAGCATCCGCCGCAAAGCCCGCACCTGCATCCGAGTCGCCTTGGCTGCCATCTCGTACTTCCACAGGGTCACGTACAGGAGCGCGATCCCGATCAGCGACACCAGGAAGGTCAGCCGCATCGAGCCCGGCAGGTTTCCGCCAGTGAGCGTCAGCACGCGCGGGTGGACGTACTGCTGCGCCGCCCGAACCGCGATGAAGTTCAGCGGCACGAACGCGCCGGCGACGACCGCGAACACGCTCGCGTAACGGGACTGGCGCTCGGGGTCCTCGATCGAGAACCGGAGCGGCTGATACGTCGCGAACAGGAGCATCACGATTAGGAACGAGGTCAGCGTCGGGTCACTCCACACCCACCAGTGGCCCCACGACGCCTTGGCCCAGATCGTCCCGGTGAATAGCGTCCCGATCCCGAAGATCAGCGCCATGTGGATCGCGACGTAGGAGCGGATATCCCACTTGCGATCGCCGGTCCGCAGGTAGATCGCCCCCAGCACGCCGCCGAACACGAACCCGCACAGCGCGGTAATCGCCAGCGGCACGTGGATGTAGAAGATCTTCTGGATGAAGCCCTGGTTGGCGTCCAGCGGGGCGTAGAAGAACGTCAACGCAAGCGCCGCTGTGATCGTGGCGGCGGTGGCGAGAGAAAGTCCGCGCAGCCCGCGGCCGTAAGTCGTCAAAGCCTTAGTCCTCCAGGAGAAAGTCGAAGACAGCGTAGGACAGGAGGGCGAACACCACATCATAAAGAGCAAGGATCGCCACCCACCTCCCCGGCGGCGACGCCGACCCGTGCACCGCCAGGAGCGGCCCCAGGCCGCGCGCCATCCCGATCAGCGCCGGGAGCAACAGCGGCAGGCCGATGATCGGGCCGATCAGGTCGCGGGCTCGAGTCTGGACGGCGATCGCCGAAACCAACGTCCCGATCACCGCCAGCGCGACGTCCCCGAGCAACAAAACCGCGATCAGGCCTGGCAGCACGGGTCCGAGCGACGGGCCGAGCAGCAGCAGTCCGAACGCCGGGACCGCGATCACTTCCAAAACCACGAGGAACAGAAAGAGCGCGCTCGCCTTGGCCACAAGCAGCGCCGAGCGGTCGACCGGCGCCAATAAAAAGGCATCGAAGCCCCCCTGCTCGCGCTCGGCGACGAACAGCCGGTTGATCCCGAGCATCGCCGCGAACAGCAGGGTGACGGTCAGCACCCCGGCCGCCAGCTGCCCGTCGATCGTGTCCTGGTTCAGCCCGAAGTGGAAGATCACGAACGTCACGATCGCGAACAGGACCATCGCCGGGAGCGTCTCGAAGCCGCGAAGCTCGAGCAGCAGGTCCTTGCGCAGGACGGTGAGAACGGTCCTCATACGTACAGCCGCTTCACCGCGGCCGAGTCCACCTTGTCCGGGCTCGTCACGAACGCCGCGCGCCCACCCTCCAGTCCCAGCACCAGATCGGCCTCCGCGAGCGCGGCCTGCGGATCGTGGCTGGTCAGGACCCGCGTGGCTCCGGACTCGCGCCCGATCAGCGGCGCGACCAGGTCCGTCGCCGCGGGGTCGAGATTGGCGAGCGGCTCGTCGAGCAACAGCAGCGAAGGGCCGTGCAAGACGGCCCGGCACACGGCGATCCGCTGAACGAGACCCCGCGACAGCAGCCGCACCGGCTCGTCGGCCCGCTCCCGCATCCCGACCGCATCCAACAGCTCCTCGACGCGCGCAGACCCCACGCCGTGCAGCCGCGCGTGATACCCGAGATTCTCTCGTCCGCTCAGATCGCGGTACAGAAGCGGGTCGTGGGCCAGCAACCCGAGCCGCCCACGCACGGCAAATCCCCGTCGCGGCAGAGCCTCGCCGAACACAAGCACCTCGCCGGCGTGCTGCCTGAGCAGCGTCGCGAGGATTCGCAGCAGCGTTGACTTGCCGGCGCCGTTGCGCCCGAGTACGGCAAGCGTCGACCCCGCCGGCACCTGCAGCGACACGTCCCGGAGCACGGTCCGCTCACCGAAGTGGCGATACAGGCCGCGCAGCTCAATGGCCGGGAGTTGGTCCACCCTCGTGCTGAAGCGTGGTCACGACGTGCCCGAGCGTCGGGCCGATGACCGGGAACAGCTCGCCAATCGCCTTCGGGTTGCCGGGGAAGTTGACGATCAGGGTCCGGCCCGCGATCCCCGACACGCCACGCGAGAGGATCCCCATCGGGGTGTGCTTGAGCGCCTCCGCCCGCATCGCCTCGGCGAACCCGGGGGCTTCGCGCTCGATCACCGCCCTGGTCGCCTCGGGCGTTACGTCGTCGTGGGTGAAGCCGGTGCCGCCGGTGGTGAAGATCAGCGCGATCCCATCGCCCGCGTGGCGCCGCAGGACCTTCTCGATCGCCTTGCGGTCGTCGGCGACGACCTCGCGGACGACGATTTCGGCTCCTGCGGCCTCGGCCAGCTTGGCCAGCGCCTCGCCGGAGCGGTCCTCGGCGCGGCCCGCCGCCACGGACGTGGAGACGGTGATGATCGCGGTTTTCATCGAACAGCGCTCATGAATGGGTCGGGTGCACAGGGTAGGGTTTTGCTGGACATGTTCGCGGCCCGGATCGTGGGAACGGGTTGGGCGAGCGCTGTCGGGCCTGTATCCGGCCGGTTCTTGAGGACATCGAGTCCGAACCGCCGATTAACACAACTGCAACAGCGGCGCAAATACGCTGCCGCGCGGTCTATCGCTCTGGCCGGGAGCAGAAAGGGTGTGTGCGATGAAGCGGATCTTCACCGCGGCGGTCGTGGTGACCGCATTGACGCTGTGCTCCGTGGCCGTCGCGGCCGCGGCGAGCCTGAAGGGGACGTGGAAAGAGACGATCCAAACGGGCGGGCAGAGCCCGCTCAACGGCACTTGGACGTTGAAGGCCACGGGCAGCAAGTACACCGTCTCCGTCGACGGTCAATCCGTCGATCGCGGTAAGTACACGATCAAGGGCCACAAGGCGAGCTTCACAGACACCGGCGGCCCGGCGAAGTGCCCCGGGACGGGCGTCTACAAGTTCAAGGTGAAGGGCAAGACGCTCAAGTTCACGCTGGTCAGCGACAAGAACGCAGCGTGTGCCGGCCGGCGAGGCGTGCTCACGGCGGGAGCCTTCACGAAGAGCTGAACCAGGCGTACCAGCAGGACCCCCCATTCATCGGGTCTATTTCCGGCGGCAGGCGAGTCGTGTGAAGGCGACGTTATCCTGCCGCCGGTGCGCCTGCTGGTAGCGAAGGCCCAGGCTCCGCTCGTGGGGGAGCTGGCGATCCCGCCGTCCAAATACCACGCGCACCGCGCGCTGATGCTCGCGGCGCTGGCCCCTGGGCAGAGCACGATCGTCGAGCGCACCGCCGCCCGGCACGTCACGTTCACGGTGCAGGCGCTCCGTGCCCTCGGGACGAAGATCGAGAACGCCGGCACCGGATGGCGCGTGACCGGCGGAGGCTTCTCCCCGGTCAGCGACGAGGTGTCGGTCGGCAGCTCGGGGACCACGCTGTACTTCCTGCTCGGACTGGCCGCGCTCGGCGACCGCCCCGTACGGATCGTCGGCCAGCGCTACTTCCGCCGGCGCCCGATCGGGCCGCTGCTCCGGGCGCTGAAGCGGATGGGCGTGCGGCTCGAGTACGAGGGCCAGCACCTGCCGGTGACCGTGTATCCCGGCGTCCCGCGCGGCGGACGCATCCGGATCGACGGGACGCTGTCCCAGTGGATCTCGGGGCTGCTGATGCTCGCGCCGTACGCGGAAGAGCCGACGATCATCGAGGTCCGCGGCGAGCTGAACGAGCGGCCCTACCTCGAACTGACGCTCGACATGATGCGCCAGTTCGGACTCGAGGTGACCGCGCGCGAGGACTGGCGCGAGTTCTACGTCGCCCCCGGCCAGCGCCCGAAGCCGACCGACGTGGTGCTGCCGCCCGACCTCGGCTCGGCCGTGTTCGGACTCGCGGCGTGCACGCTCAACCCCTCCAAGGTGACGTTCCGCAGCTCGACGCCGATCGCCGGACACCCCGAGGCCTCCGTGTTCGACTCGCTGATGGCCGCCGGCGTTCCGTTCCGCTTCGCCGAGGACATGATGTCCGTCTCGATGGACCACGACGGCACCCCGCCCGAGGGCGGGCCACTCGACTGCCGCGACATCCCGGACATGGTCCCGATCCTGTCGGTGCTCGCGAGCCGGGCGAGCGGCAAGAGCGCGCTGGGCCACGTCGCGCACGTACGCCTCAAGGAGTCAGACCGCGTCACCTCGATGCTCCAGCTCCGCAAGATGGGCGCGCGGATCGAGTTTGACGGCAACGACATGACGTTCGAGGGGGTCGAGCGCCTGCACGGCGCGGCGCTGTCCTCGTTCAACGACCACCGGGTGCTGATGTCGCTGGCCGTGGCCGGATCGATCGCCACCGGCGTCACCGAGCTGTCGTATCCCCACGCGTATCGGATCTCGTATCCCGAGTTCCTCGACCATCTGAACGCTCTCGGCGTCCCGGCTGCGGTTTCGGACCCCGCCCGCGTGCCCTCGGTCGGCTAGGCCATGATCCTCGACGATCTAGACCGGCACGCCCGCGAGCGGCCGGATGAGCGAGCGGTCATCGAGATCAGCGCCGACGGCACCGTTCGCGAGCTGAGCTGGGGTGCTTTGAGAATGCAGTCAGACGCGGTCGCGTCAGCGTTGCTCCGGCTTGGCGTGCTGGAGGGCGAGCCCGTGGCCTTCCAGCTCCCGAACCGCCTCGAGTTCGTGACGATCGCCCTGGGCACGCTGCGCGCGGGGGCTGTGTGCGAGCCGCTGATGCCGATCTTCCGCGAACGTGAGCTGTCGTTCATGCTGCGCGAGAGCGGCGCTCGGGTTCTGTTCGTCCCCGATCAGTTCCGGGGCCGCGACTACGCGGCGATGGCCACGGCGCTGGGCGACGAGTTGCCGGCGCTCGAGCACGTGATCGTGCTGGACGGCGATGCCGTGTTTGCCGACTCCCCCGGCCGGGCCGCGTCCAGCGCTCCCAGCCCGCGGCCGGACCAGATCGCTCAGTTGCTGTTCACCTCGGGCACCTCCGGCGAGCCCAAGGGGGCGCTCCATCGCCACGACACGCTGATGCGCGCCGCCGAGCACCACATCGACCACTTCGGGCTGGGCGGCGACGACGTCATCTACGTCCCCTCGCCGCTCGCCCACCAGACCGGCTTCCTGTACGGGATGTGGATCGCGATCCGGCTCGGGGTGCCGCAGGTGCTCCAGGAGGCGTGGGACGGCGAGGTCGGGCTCGACGCGATGCTGCGGTTCGGGGTCACGTTCGTGCAGGCGGCGACGCCGTTCCTGGCCGACCTGACGCGGGTGGCGTCGGATTCTGGTCAGACCCCGGCGAGGCTGCGGACGTTCGTCGCCACCGGCGCGGCGATCCCGCGCGAGCTGGCGCGCCGCTCGCGCGAGGTGCTCGGTGCCGAGGTCGGCGGGGCCTGGGGCACGACCGAGAGCTGCCTCGGCTGCGCGTTCGTCCCTGGCGATCCGCCCGAGCGCGCCTGGGGTACCGACGGCCGAGCACTCACGGGCACCAGCCTGCGCGTGGTCGACGACGAGGGACGGCCGCTATCGGCCGGCGAGGAGGGCAACTTCGAGGTTCACTCGGACTGCCTGTTCGTCGGGTACCTGAACCGCCCGGAACTGACCTCCGAGGCCGTCACGCCTGACGGCTGGTACCGCACCGGCGACCTCGCCCGGATCGACGCGGACGGCTACGTGCGCATCACCGGGCGCGTCAAGGACGTCATCAACCGCGGCGGCGAGAAGGTCCCGGTCGCCGAGATCGAGCAGCTGCTGCACGCCCACTCGGCGGTGCTCGACGTCGCGATCGTCGCGATGCCCGACGAGCGCCTCGGCGAGCGCGCCTGCGCGTTCGTGGTGCTCGACGACGGCGCGGACCTGGACTTCGACACGATGCTCGAGTACCTAGACTCACACCGCGTCTCCAAGACCTACTGGCCCGAGCGCCTGGAGCTGGTTGAAACGCTCCCCCGGACGCCGTCGGGCAAGATCCAGAAGTTCATCCTGCGGGCGCAGGCCCGCGAGCTCGTTACGACATGAACACGGCCCCGACCACAAATTTCGAAGCGCTGTCCGCGGAGGTCCGCGAGTACGTGGAGGACGACGGCGAACGCTGGTCCGAGCTGATCGAGCGCGAGCATCGCGTGCCCCTCGAGCTGTGGGACGAGCTTCGCGACCGCGGCTACCTGCGGCTCGCGGCGCCCGTCGAGTACGGCGGCGCCGGCATCCAGTTCACGCGCTACCTCGAGCTGCTCGAGCTGTTCTCGATGTCGCACGGCTCGCTGCGGATGATCGTGCACGTCGCCAACGGGATCTGGCGGCCGATGGACTCCCACGCCAACGACGACCAGCGCGAGCGCTTCATCAAGCCGGTCATCGCGGGCGACATCAAGGTCGCGTTCACGCTGACCGAGCCCGGCGCCGGCAGCGGCGCCGACATCCGTTGCAGCGTCGTCCGGGAGGGCGACACGTACTACCTGAGCGGCGAGAAGCACCTGATCACGTTCGGGACGATCGCCGACTACCTGTTGACGTTCGCCCGGGTGGAGGGCACCCGCGGCACCGACGGGACCGTCGCGCTGATGGTGCCGACCCGGGGCGAGGGCGTCGACGCGCGCGAGATGGCCGAGACGATGGGCGTCCGCGGCACCGACCACGGCCACATCGTGTTCGACCGCGCGCCGGTCCCGATCGCCGACAGGTTCGGCGAGGAGGGCCAGGGGGTGGAGATCGCCCTGAGCGGATTCCTCGGGCCGAGCCGGATCTCGCTGGCCACGACGTGCGTCGGGCTGGCACAACGGGCGCTCGACCTGGCGGTCGACTACGCCAAGCGTCGCGAGACGTTCGGCAAGAAGATCGTCGAGCGCCAGGCGATCGCGTTCAAGCTCGCGGAGATGGCCACGGATCTGGAGGCGGCGCGGCGGCTCGTCCGGCACGCGGCCGTCACCTGGGAGGAGACCGGGCAGGCGCCGATGGAGGCCGCGATGGCGAAGCTGTTCGCGAGCGAGATGCTCCAGCGCGTGACCGACGGCGCGCTCCAGGTCCACGGTGGCGTCGGGTACTGGTCGACGAGCCCGATCGAGCGCGTCTACCGCGACGCGCGCGCCCAGCGGTTCGAGGAGGGCACCGCCGAGATCCAGAAGACCACGATCGCCCGGGACCTGCTTCGCCGATGACCGCTTCCGCGTCTTCCATGGATTCGCTGCTCCCGGATCCCCGCCGCGGGTTCGAGGGCAAGGTCGCGCTGATCACCGGCGCTTCCCGGGGGATCGGCCGCGCGCTGGCGCTGCGGCTGGCGGCACGCGGCGCGACCCCGGTCGTCAACTACAAGCAGAACGAGGAGGCGGCGGCCGACACCGTCGCCGAGATCCAACGGCTCGGCGCCGACGGGATGGCGATCCGCGCCGATCTCGAGAGCCTCGAGGAGATCGAGGCGATGTTCGACCAGGTGCAGGAGCGCTACGGGCGCCTGGACTTCTTCGTCTCGAACGCGTCGGCGAGCAACTTCCATCACTTCATGGACCTGAAGCCCCACCACCTCGAGCGGACGTTCAACCTGAACGTGCGGGCGTTTGTGGTCGGGACCCAGCGGGCCGTGCGCATGATGCCCGACGGCGGCCGCGTCGTCGTGCTCTCGAGCTACGGCAGCATCCGCACGTTCCCGACGTACGCCAACCTCGGGTCGGCCAAGGCTTCGCTCGAGGCGTGGGCGCGGTACATGGCGGTCGAGCTCGCGCCGCTCGGCGTCAACGTCAACGCGGTCAACGGCGGGATCATCGAGACCGATTCCTCCAGCTACTTCTACGCCACCGGCCGGGTCCCCTCGCTCGACACCGTGCTGCCGAAGATCCCCAAGAAGCGGATGGGCACGGCCGCCGAGGTCGCCGAGTGCGTGCTGTTCCTGCTGTCGCCGGGAGCCGAGTACGTGACCGGCACGACGCTGCTCGTCGACGGGGGGCTGACCGCGGTCGCGCCGCCGTTCCACTCGGACATCGCCGGCGCGGCCGGCGCCGGGACGCTGGACGCCCTGTCTTCGGCGCTGCGCTAGATCCCGTGTTCGAGTCCGTCTGGCGGCCGGGGGCGATCGGCCCGCTATCGCTGCCCCACCGGATCGTGATGGGCTCGATGCACCTCGGGCTCGAGGGCCTTGACGACGGCGGGGAGGCTCTGGCCGCGTTCTACCGCGAGCGGGCCTTGGGTGGAGCGGGGCTGATCGTCACCGGCGGGTCGGCGGTCAGCCGCGTCGGCGCCGGCGGGCGCAACTACAGCTTCATCAACGAGAACGCTTCTGGGCTGTGCGCGAGTCGCGGAGGCGGTTCACGACGCCGGCGGCTTGGTTCTGCTCCAGCTGTTCCACGCGGGGCGGTATGCGTACGAGGCATCGTTCGGGCTGACCCCGGTGGCGCCGTCGCCGGTGTACTCGCGCTATAGCCGGTGCGAGCCGCGCGAGCTGTCCGGCGACGAGGTGCTGGAGACGATCTCCGATTTTGCACGGGGCGCCCGGCGGGCCCGCGAGCTCGGGTTCGACGGCGTGGAGATCATGGGCTCCGAGGGGTACCTGATCGACCAGTTCCTGGCGCCGGCGACGAACCTGCGCGACGACGAATGGGGCGGAGATTTTGCGGGGCGCGCGCGGTTCGCGTCGGAGGTCGCGGCGGCGGTGCGCGACGCCGGCGGTCCGGGCCAGGCGGTCGTGTTCCGGATGTCGGGGGCTTCGTTCGTCGAAGGTGGCGGAACGTTGGCCGAGGCGCTGGAGCTCGCGCGGGCGCTCGCTGCCGACGGCTCGGTCGACGCTCTGAATGTCGGCATCGGATGGCACGAGGCTCGGGTGCCGACCGTCCAGGCCCTCGTTCCGCACGGGGCGTGGCGTCCGTGGGCGCGGGCGGTGACGGACGCCGTCGACGTGCCGGTGATCGCGTCGAACCGGATCAACACGGTCGCGCTCGCCGAGGAGCTGCTCGCCGCCGGCGACGCCGACTTCGTGTCGATGGCGCGCCCGCTGCTGGCCGACCCCGAGATAGTGGCGAAGGCGCGCTCGGGCCGCGCGGTGAACGTGTGCATCGCCTGCAACCAGGCGTGCATCGACCGCTCGATCTTCGACCAGCGGGTGTCGTGTGTCGTCAACCCTCGCGCCGGCTATGAGCTCGAGCTCGGCTTGCCCGGCGCTGACCCCGGGTCGCTCGCGCCGGTCGCCGTCGTCGGAGGCGGCCCCGCCGGGATGGAGTCGGCGCGCGCGCTCGCCGCGGCCGGCCACCGCGTCACGCTGTTCGAGGCCTCTGAGCGCCTCGGCGGTCAGTTCCGAATGGCCCGCCGGATCCCGGGCAAGGAGGACTTCGCCGGGACGGTCGCCTACTTCGAGGCCGAGCTCGAGCGGCTGGGCGTGACCGTGCGGCTCCAGCACGCAGTCCGTGACGCGCGTGAGCTCGCCGAGTTCGACTGCGTGGTCGTCGCCACCGGCGTCGTCCCCCGGCCGATCGACCTGCCGGGGGTCGACCTGCCGCATGTCGTCAGCTACGCGGAGCTGCTGAACGGCGGCACCTGGGGCGAGCGCGTCGCGATCATCGGCGCAGGCGGGATCGGCGTCGACGTCGCGCACCTCGTCAGCCACCGCGGCGCCGACTTCTACACGGCGTACGGTCTGGACCCGCCGGGGCCGCGGGTCACCCCCGCCACCGCGCCGCCCGCGCGCGCAAAGGTCACGCTGATGCGCCGCGGCACCCGTGTCGGCGAACACATCGGCCCCTCGACGCGCTGGGCGGTCGTGCAGGAGCTGCGGATGGCCGGCGTCGAGATCCTGACCGGGGTCGCGTACGAGCGGATCGAGCCCGACGCGGTCGTGATCCGCGACGCGGAGGGCTCCGAGCGCCGCGTCGCGGCGGACACGGTCGTGATCGCCGCCGGCCAGGAACCCGAGACCGCGCTCGCGCGATCACTCGCCGGAGCGGGGCGGCCGCACCTCGTGATCGGTGGCGCCGGCGGCGCCACCGAACTCGACGCGGAACGCGCGTTCAGAGAAGGCGCGCGGACACCGGCGACGGTCGCACGGCTCACTTCTTCCCGGTCGGCTTGAACGTCAGCGTCAGAGTCTTCGTGGCCTTCGTCGTGTGATGTTCGATCTGCGTGGAGATCAACGCCGAGACCTTGAAGTGACCCTTCTTGCCCTCCAGCAGCCTGTGCGCTGCGCCGGACAGCTTGAACGTGAGTTTCTTGCCGCCCTTGGTCTTGATCGTGATCGTGCCCTTGCCGAGCGTGAGCGTCTTGCTCTTGCGCTTCTTGTGAGCCACGCTGGCCGCGTGTACCACGACCGTCTCGGGCGCGGTCAGCACGATCGTCACCGTGCATGGGAACGCGGCGCAGGTCACGCCGACCGACACCGTCGACCCGTTGCTCGTCGCGCCGCCGCTCGTCTTTGCGGGGGAGATCGCGTCGACGGCCTGGAATGAGCTGGCGAACACCGACCCGTTGTCGGTCCAGGCCGCCCAGCCCTGTCCGGCGGCGTTGACCGCGCTGGAGAGGTTGCCCGCGCCACCATCCGAGTTGGCGTTCAGAGCCCCCGTGGAGAAGCTGTTGCCGCCGTCGGCGCTGTAGGACAGGTCGACCGCGCCACCGGAGCCCGCGAGGTAGGTGGCGTAGATCCCGCCGCCGCCATCCTGTGAGAGGGCGCCGTCTAGCTCGCCGTGGCCGGAGGCGACGGTCACCGCGGGTGTGTCGAACCGCATCGTTCCCTGGTCGAAACGGTGGTAGATGACGGAGCCCGCGCCGAGGTTGTCCTCCAGGATTCCGAACCCGCTCGGCCCGCCGCCGACGGTCGAGTATTCCGCGTTGCAGTCGGCCTGCGCCAGCGCGACCCTCCAGGCGCTGTTCGGCTGGCCCGGAGAGACGTTGTAGTTGTTCGTGGCGCTTTGGTCGCCCGAACCGTAGACGTACGCCGTGCCGAAGCTCTGACTGCATCCGAGCGGTCCGTTCGTGAACAGGCTGTCGAACACTCCCATCACCCCCGGGTTGGCGCCCGTCTGGGAGGCGAAGTGCCCAGCCTCGTTGCCGAGCGTGTCCGGATTGGTGTCCGGCTCGAGCGTGGCGTAGCCGGCGGAGCACGTCGCCACGGAGCACTCCGGAGGCGAGCTCAGCGGGAACGCGTTGAACGTCGGTGCCCCGGATGCGGTGTCCCAGCCGTAGCCGAGCACGCCCGTCCCCGGAACCGTCACGGCGCTCAGCGGCTGGGTGTCGGCGTCGATGATGCCACTCGTCACGGACAGGCCACTGTTGACATCGAGCCAGGTCGCTCCGCCGTCGGTCGACTGCCACTCCTGCTCGGGTTCGTAGTCGGTGGCCATGTTGCCGGCCGTGCCGTAGACGTCGGCCAGGATGACGATCGTCGACCCCTCGTCGAGCACCTGGACGCCGTCGATGTACTGGCCCGAGTCGGCGGGCGTCAGATTCCCGCTCTGCGAGCACGCCGTGGCGCCGACGGGCAGCACGCAGTACTGCACGAAGTTGTTGGTACCGGCGAGGTCCTTGGTGTTGGCCCACGCGACGATGGCGTCGCCAGCGCTGTCGACCGCGACCGCAGGCTGACCGCTCTCGAACGGTGTCCCGATGTTGACCGGCTTGCCCGCGGCCAGAGCGCTCGTCGTCAGTACGAGCGCCATAGCGACGGCGAGGGCGCCCGTCAGCAGCGTCCGGTGAAGCGACGACGAACCGACGATCGTCGCTGTTCTGCGCGCGCGTTCGCGCCACATAGCCTTACCCCCCTGTAGATGAGACGGCGATAGCCGGCGGCGGCACTCTATCGCGCGCGATGTATCGGTCGCGTTAGCGGTCGTCTACGCCTGGACGGACCGTCAGCTGAGCGCGTCGCGCGTCCAGTGGCCCGACCGGCCGCCGGACTTCTCGAGCAGCATGACCTCGCCGATCGTGGCGCCGCGCTCGAGCCCCTTGACCATGTCGTAGACGGTCAGGGCCGCCACCGAGGCCGCGGTCATCGCCTCCATCTCGACGCCGGTCTGACCGCTGGTCTTCGCTTCGGCCGTGACCGTGATCTCGCCCGCGTCCGCGTCAACCGCCGCCTCGACCCCGACGAACGACAGCGGGAGCGGATGGCACAGCGGGATCAGCTCGGCGGTGCGCTTGGCCGCCTGGATGCCGGCGATCCGCGCCACCCCGAGCACGTCGCCCTTGGGCGCATCGCCGGCAAGAACCGCCTCGGCGGTGCCACGCGACACCCGCACCACCGCCCGCGCCACCGCGCGCCGCTCCCCCACCGGCTTGTCGCCGACGTCGACCATGCGGGCACGGCCGGCAGCATCAAGGTGGGTCAGATCGTTCACGCCGCGACGCTGCGCTGCGCATCAGCGATCAGGGCACGAACGCCCTCGACGTCGCCCGCCCGCAACATCTCGACCGGATCGGGATCGCCGTTGACGATCGACTCGAAGAACTCCTTGCGGTCCTGATAGGTCGGGAGCGTCCCCTTGGCCCATCCGCGCGCGTCGTTGAGCAGGATCGCGAGCAGCGCGTACGGCTCGCCGAACAACTCCCCGATCTCGCGCTTCATGCGCTTGGCGAGCGCCGGCGAGGCGCCGGCCGTCGAGATCGCCACCGCCAGCGGTCCGGTGCGCACGATCGCGGGCAGAATGAAATTGCACAGCGGGGGCACGTCGACGACGTTGACGAGCATCGCCCGCGCCTCGGCGTCCCCGAACACCCGGATGTTGAGGTCGGTGTCGTCGGTGGCGGCAATCGCGATCAGCGCCCCGTCGAGATCCGCAGAACCGGCGTATTCACGCTGCTCCCACCGGATCGACCCTTCGAGCGCGAGCTGCACGAGCTCCGGATGGGCCTCGGGCGCCACCAGCGTCACCTCGGCGTCGCACACCAACAGGCCCTCGACCTTTTCGAGCCCGACGTCGCCTCCGCCGACGACCACGCACCGCCGGCCTGAGAGGCGCAGGCACGCGATGTAGAAGGGCGTCTCGAGCATGCCCTTAACGCACGACTGATCGCACGTCCCCTTGCGGAGCTGGCAGACGCACTCCTTGCCGCTGTAGGCCTGGGCAGGCATCCCCTACGAGGGTACCGCGGGCGAACTTTGGCGCTGGGACTACGTATGTGTTACTTGGATCGCCAAAGTCCGTCCTTGGCCAAGCGCCCGCCCAGCTTCGTCAGCGGCATGAACCCCTCGCGCAGCGCGCGCCCGCGGTCCGACCCCGATCCGTACAGGAGGTCCGCGGTCGCGCGCAATGCCTTCCCGAGCGTCTCGTCGTACGGATGCCACCAGGGGTCGCGGAGGGCCGATCCCTCCCACACGCGCAGCTTGACGTTGACGCACTCGTACAGCCCGAACTTCGAGTGGGTGCGACCGAGCCCCGAGTCCTTGACGCCGCCCCACGCGCACTGACAGGCGCCGTGGCTGAACATGTGGTCGTTGATCCAGACCATCCCGGATTCCAAATCCGCCGCGATCCGTTCGCCGCGGGCACGATCCGCGGTCCACACCGACGCGCCCAGCCCGAAGTTCGAGTCGTTCGCGAGCGCCACCGCCTCGGCCTCCGACTCGACGACGATGATCGGGAGCACCGGGCCGAAGATCTCCTCGCGCATGATCCGCATGTCGTGGGTGACGCCGGTCAGCACCGCCGGTGCGTAGAACGCGCCGTCGAGACCCGCCGGCGGTTCAACCGGCCCGCCGCAATGCAATACAGCGCCCGAGGCGACCGCGTCGTCGACCAACTCGCGAACGATCTCAAGCTGATCGCGCGAGACCATCGGACCGATCTCGGTGTCCCAGCCCATCGGGTCCCCGACCCTCAGCCGCTGAGCACCCGCCACCACGCCGGCGATAAAACGATCCGCCACCGAGCGCACCACGTACACGCGCTCGATGCCCGAGCACGTCTGCCCGGCGTTCGCGAACCCGCCCCACACCGCGCCGGCGATCGCGTGCTCCAGATGCGAGTCCTCCAGCACGATCATCGGGTCCTTGCCGCCGAGCTCGAGCACGCAGCCCTTCAGCCGCCGCGCGCACGCCTCGCTCACGCTGCGGCCGGTCTCGACCGAGCCCGTGAAGAACACCTTGCCGACGCTCGACTCGGCCAGCGCCGCTCCGGTCCCCGGGCCGTGCACCACCCGCACGAGCCCCTCGGGGACCCCGGCCCGCGAGAACACGGAAACGATCCGCTCCCCGAGCAGCGGCGTCAGCGAGGCGGGCTTCAGCACGACTCCGTTGCCGGCCATCAGCGCGAGCCCGACCTCCCCGAACGGGATGCTCCACGGGTAATTCCAGGGCGAGATGATCCCGATCACCCCGAGCGGCTCGTACACGAACGTCGAGCGCTTCGTCTTCAGGAACAGCTGCGACATCGGGACCTTCTCGTCGGAAAGGATCTCGACGCCGGCCTTCGCGATCCAGTTCAGTGCGTCGATCGTCGGCAGCAGTTCCATCGCGAACGCCTCATTGCGAGGCTTGCCCTGCTCGCGGACGATCAGATCGCGGATCTCGTCGGACTCGTCGAGCAGCACCTGGGCGGCGCGCTCGAGATAGCACCCGCGTTCTTCGAGCGACAGCCGACCCCAGGCAGGCTGAACCGCGGCGACGGAGTCGACGACGGCCTGCACCTCCTCGGGAGCTGTGATCTCGACGGCGCCGATCGGCTCGCCGGTCGCGGGATTGAACGTTTCGAGTTGAGCGGTTGCGGTAGCGGTGTCCATCCCGCCGAGACTAGCGATCAGACCTCATCTCGCACGCCGGCCGACCAGGCGAGTCAGACCCGGCCGGCCGGTCACGCCCGGCCACGTGCGCGCCGGATCTCCTCGAGGCGCTCGCGCAGCATCGACTCGGCGTCGTCGGGCTCGTAGAACCGCTGCCCGATCGCCGAGTCCGGCATCAGCTCCTGTGGCGAGAAATGCCCCGGCCTTCGATGGGGATTGTCGTAGTCCCCATCGCTCCGCGTGGACGAGCGCAACCACGGCGGCGGGGCCTCCGCCCCGTGCTCGCGGATGTACTCGCGGGAAGAGATCACCGCGCGCTTGGCCCCATCGGACTTCGGCGCCAGCGACAAGTAGATCGCCGCCTGCGCCAGGGCGAACTGAGCCTCCGGCATACCGACGTGCTCGACCGCGGCCGCCGCGGCGGTCGCCACCGACAGCGCATTCGGGTCGGCGTTGCCGATGTCCTCGGAGGCGAGCACGACCATCCGCCGCACGATGAATCGCGGGTCCTCGCCACCCTCGAGCATCACCGCCAGGTAGTACAGCGACGCGTCCGGGTCCGATCCGCGGGTCGCCTTGATCCAGGCCGAGATCGTGTCGTAATGGCGGTCGGCCTGGCGGTCGTACAGGAGCGCGCGTCGCTGGAGCGCATCCTCGGCGTGCTGGAGTGTGACCCGGCCGTCCGGACCAGCCGTCTGGCACGCCAACTCGAGCGCGTTCAACGCCGTCCGGGCGTCCCCGCCCGACCGCGACGCCAGGAATTCGAGCGCGGCCGGGTCGACCTGCGCCACCGGGCCGCACTCTCCGCGCTCGAGTGCCCGGTCGAGCAGCACGCGCACGTGCGCCGGCGTCAGCGGCTCGAGTTCGTAGATCCGAGCCCGTGACAGCAGCGCCGAATTGACCTCGAAGTATGGGTTCTCGGTCGTCGCCCCGATCAGCGTCACCAGCCCTTCCTCGACCGCCGGCAGCAGCGCATCCTGTTGGGCCTTGTTGAAGCGATGGATCTCGTCCAGGAAGAAGATCGTGGGCCGGCCGCCGGACTTCAGCCGCTCGCGCGCCCGCTCGATCACGCCACGCACCTCCGCCCGGCCCGCCTGCACCGCGCTCTCCTCCTCGAACGCCGCGTCCGAGGCCTCGGCGATCAGCCGGGCCAGCGTCGTCTTCCCGCTGCCCGGCGGCCCGTGCAGGATCATCGAGTGCGGGTGGCCCTCCTCGATCGCGCGCCGAAGCGACGATCCAGACGCGAGCAGCCGGTCCTGGCCGACGAACTCCTCGAGCGTCCGCGGGCGCAGCCGCGTCGCCAGCGGAGCCCCGGGCAGGATCGTTGATCCGGCCGAAGCCGGGCGGTCTTCCTCTCCAAACAAACGGTCCATCTCACAAGTATGCGACGCCCAGACGTTCAAACTGCGCTCATGCCGCTCCAGAACCGGGTCACGCCCCTCGGCGAGGTAATCGCCACGCCCGAGCGGGGGCTCGTGTACGCCAACCGCGGCCGCATCCATGACCCGAGCGGCCGTATCCGCGAGCGGCGTTACCCCACGAAGCGCTGGATCGCCTGCCAACTGGAGTTCCGTGGCCGCCATCGCCGCCCCCTGATGGCACCCGGCAAGTTCACCGAGCTGTTCTTCCTCGACGAGGCGACCGCGCTCGCCGCCGGCCACCGGCCGTGCGGGGAATGCCGCTACGCCGACTACACGCACCTGACCGCGTTGTGGGCCGACCTCCACCCCGGCCAGCTCGGGGCCGACGCGATCGACGAGCAACTCGACCGCGAGCGCCGCGACCCCGGCACCAAGCGGCGGCGCTTCCACCAGGTGCCCTACGACGACCTTCCACACGGCGCGTTCGTGCTGGTCGGCGGCGCACCCCACCTCGTGCTCGACTCAGCGCTGCTCCGCTGGTCGCCGGCCGGCTACACGACGCGCGCCGACCGCCCGGCGGGGACAAGTGCCACCGCGACCGTGATCACGCCACCGTCGCTGGTCGCGCTGCTCACGACCGTCCGGACCCCGCTCGTGCCGCTCGTCCACCCCTCGGCGGTAGTCTGATGGCCCATGGCCGATGACTGGCGACTGAAGATCGAACTGAGCGAGCACGGCCGGGCGCACGCGCTGACCGAGCGTCTGGCGGCCGGCAAGCTCGGCGACGACCTCGAGGAGGTGTTCGGCAACCGCCTGGTCGTGTCCGCCGATCCGCCGAACGTGTTCGTGTACACCGGCGACCGCGCGCAGGCCGAGGCCGCCGAGACCAAGATCCGCGAGGTTGCGGCCGAGCACGGGTGGGAGATCGAGATCGAGCTCAGGCACTGGCATCCGACCGCGGAGGAATGGGAGGACCCGGACAAGCCGCTGCCCACCACCGACGCGGAGCAGGTCGCCGAGCACCGGGAGTTGCTCGCCTCAGAGCGCGCGGATTCCGCCGCCCGCGGCTATCCCGACTACGAGGTGCGGATCGAGTGCCCCTCGCACCACGACACGGTCACGCTCGACAAGCGCCTCCATGAGGAGGGGTTCCCGACCGTCCGCCGGTGGAAGTACCTGCTGGTCGGCGCGGCCGACGAGGACAGCGCCAACGCCCTCGCCGAACGGCTCCGTGCCGAGGCGCCCCAGGGCTGCACCGTGACCGCGGAGGCCAGCAGGCGCCAGACCTACGACGACGAGCCGACTCGGGGCTCGTTCGCGATCTTCGGCGGCCTCGGCGGCTAGCGCCCGGCTGCCGGCCCGCCACCCGGCTGCTCCGCCCCCTCTGCCTCGGCCGCTGCGCCCCGCGCCCTGGCCGGCCCGGCCCCGTTCCCCCCCTGGTTCGACGCGCCAGCGGTGGCGACGTCTTCTGGATAGGTGAAACGCGCCCGCGCCAGGAATAGGCCTGCCGCAAACAGCGTCACGAGCAGGATCAGGAAGCTGATCTCGAGCCCCCGGGCTTCGCTGGGCGACACGCCACCGGCATGGGTGCCGATCGGCGTCTGGATGGGCGCGATGCCCGCGATCAGCTGCGACAGGCCGCCGAACACCAGCGGTGCCGCGGCCTGGGCAAGCGAACGAAGGAACGTCCGCACGCTCTCGGCACGGCCCCACAGCCCCGCCGGCATGATGTCGAGCCGCGCGGCGTCGAGCGGCGGGTTGGCCGCCGACAGCAACGATGCGCCGGCAACGTCGAACCACAGCGCCGGCGTCAGGTGGCTTCCCAGCACGCCCGGGATGAGCAGCGCCGCCGCGCCGAAATAGCACAACGCCGGGATCCAGACGCGCGCCTCGACAAACCCCCGGCGCACCATCGTGTCCGTGACCTTGCCGCTGACCAGCGTCCCGACCATCGCTCCCCCCACGAGCGCAGCGAGCACGACCTCGGCCGTCGCCTGATTGGTGTGGTAGTGACCACGGACGAACAGGAGCGCGAACGTCGACAGTCCCGAGAAGTAGAAGTACCCGAGCGATGAGCTGACGATCAGGTGCACGTTGGTCGGGACCGAAAGGATGTACCTGACCGCGCGACCCAGCGGCATCTCGCGCGGATCCTCGGTCAGGACCCGGTCGGGATTGGGCTTGACGCCTCTCTTCTCGGCCGCCTGGCGGGCCAGGTCATCCTCGGCGGGAGCGCCCTCGCCGGTCTGCTCCCACCCCCAATCCTGGGTCGAGGCAGCCTGCGCGGCCGCCTCGTGCAGATCGACCACTCCGGGCTCGAGGCGGCTCTGGCCACCCCGCAGAGGCTCGGGGACGGTGCGCCACAGCTCGCGGGCAAGGAAGAACCCTGGGATGGCCAGCAGCACGAACGCCGCCCGCCAATCGATCAGGCTCGCCACGCTGCCCGAGACGATGAAGCCCGCCGCGGTCCCGGCGATCTCGCCACCGAGGATGTAGGCGTAGATCTGCCCGCGCTCGCGTGCCGGGAAGTAGTCGCCCGTGAGGGAGGCAATCGCGGGGCCGGCCGAGGCCGCCACCGCGCCGAGAAACAGGCGCGTCAACAGGAGAGCCCCGTAGCTGCCGGCGAACGCGCTGAACAGTGAGGCGACGCTCCAGAGGACGATGCTGGCGCACAGGATCGGCATCCGCTTGAACCGGTCGACGAGCAACCCCACCGGGATCGTGAACACCGCCCCGACGAGCAGCGAGACCGACACGAGCAATCCGATCTTCGTGTTGCCGATGTGGAGGGAGGCCTCGAGCTGGGGCGCGACCGCGCCCACCGTCGCAGTGTCCGCGCCGTTCAGCGCCAGCACCGCGCCGAACAGCACGATCACCCGTGCCCGCGCGGGGCCCCCAACGCGCTTGACGACCTCGCCTCGCAGCAGCCGCCCACCCCAGCGCGTGGCCCTTCCGGCGGCACGCGCGGCTTTCCCGACCGTGCCGGGCTCTTCGCGGCTGGACGTCACCGCCTCAGCGCTCTTTCAGCGCCTCACGCGCGTCCGGCTCCCCCAGTCCCTCGCGCATCGTCTGGTCGGCCATCCGCCATCCTCGAACCGTAGAGCGCAGCGAGACGTAGCCCCCGATGCCCGGCAGCGTGGGCAGCCAGAACGAGATCGCGCGGTAGGCGAGCACCGCGATCACGGCGCGCCCGGCCGGCTCGCCGAACGCCGCGAACGCGCCGATCATCCCGCCCTCGACGCCGCCGATCCCGCCCGGCAGCGGCAACAGGCTGCCGAGCGTCCCCAGGAAGTACCCCATCACGAGCACGGCGACCGGAACTGTCGTGCCGAACGCCTTGAACGACGCCCCGAGGCACGCGATGTCGAACGCCCAGTACGCCACCGCACCCAGCAGGCCCCAGTGACGGTCGCGGATCAGCCCGAGTGCCGTGCGTACGCCGGAGCCGAGCGTGGCCGGGAGCGTCGCGAACCGGGTGGCCAGCCGGCCGATCCGCCCGGTCCGCTGCGACAGCCGGTCGAGGCGCCGCTCGAAATCGTCGGGCAGCAGCCCCATGGCCGCCCCCAGCCCGAGCGCCACCGCGCTCAGGATCGCGGGGATCAGCGTGAGAGCGGTCGGTCCCCCACCGGAGAAGGCGCCGCTCCAGAGGCCGAACCCGGCCACGACGATCGCCAGCAGATACAGGGAGTACTGAATCGAGTAGTTGGCCGCTATCCGGCACGCGATCACGCGTGGCGCCATCCCTGCGCGGCGCAGTGCCCACACGGTGACCGCGACGCCGCCCGCGCCCGCCGCCGCCAGCAGCCGGATCGCGGCGATTCCGGCCAGCGGGATCTCGATCGAGGCACGCCAGCTCAGCCGCGAGACGCCGCGCGCGAACACGGTCCGGAACAGCACCGCATATCCGAGTATCGACACCAGCTCGAAACCCGCCCCGACCGCGAGCCACAGTGGATCGCCCTTCTCGAGCCGTCCCCAGGTCTGGTTCAGCCCGGTGAGCTTCGGCACCAGGAAGTACAACCCGACGAGCGCCGCGGTGATGAACAGCGCCCCGAACACGAGGTTGCGCCGCGTGACCGGGCCGGTCGGCCCGTCCGTCGGCATCTCCGGGATGCCGACGTCACCATCCTCGTAGCCGGGCTCGACGTGAGAGTCGGTCGGCGGCTCCCAAGCCGTTGTGGCTTCGTCAGGACTTCGCGCCGGGTTCATTTCGCCGCCCATAGAACACGCTCTCCACCATTCACGTTACCCCCCTGCTTTAACCAGCATGCGGATCTGTTCTATGCCCGCACCCTCCTAACCTGTGTGACCTTGGCGCAACTCGACCTCCGTTCGATCCCGCTCGCGCAGACCCGCGCACTCCGGCGCGACGTGCTTCGCCCGTACATGAGCGTCGAGGAACTGGCCTCGCATGAGCCGACCGACGCCGTCGCGTTCGGCGCCTTCGAGGGCGACGAACTCGTCGCGGTCGGACTCGTCGGACCCGAGGGCGAGCCCGGCGACTGGCGCGTGCGCGGGATGGCGACCAAGCCCGAGGCTCGCGGCCGGGGCGCCGGGACCAAGGTGCTCGATGCGCTCGTGGAGCATGCGACCGCGCACGGCGCGACGCGCCTGTGGTGCAACGCGCGGACGCGGGCGCTCTCGCTGTACAGGCGGGCGGGGTTCGAGGCCACCTCGGAGGAGTTCGAGACGCCCCGGATCGGCCCGCACTACCGGATGGAGCTCCGCACGGACCAAGACGGGTAGGCTCCCCGTCCGTGTCGGTCACGTCTCGAGTCGAGCGGGTGAGCACCCCAGATGGGGTGCTCGACGCGCACGTGACGCTCCCCGCGTCGGGCTCGGGACCCGGGATCGTCGTGCTCCAGGAGATCTTCGGCGTCGGGGGCTACATCAAGGAGGCGACCGAGCGGCTCGCCGGCATCGGCTACGTCGCGCTCGCACCCGACCTGTACTGGCGGATCAAGCCCGGGATCGCGCTCGACCACACCGAGGAGGGCATGGGCGAGGCCTTCCACACCGCCCAGCAGCTCGACCATCCGCTCGCGGTCAGCGACTCGATCGCCGCGCTGAAAGCTCTCCGCGCGCTGCCCGAGGTCACCGGCGCCGTGGCCGGCGTGCTCGGCTTCTGCCTGGGCGGAACGCTCGCGTTCGAGGTCGCGATCGAGGGCGATCCCGACACGGCCGTCTGCTACTACGGGTCTGGGATCCCCGGGATGCTCGATCGAGCTGACGAGATCCACTGCACGGTCCTGTTCCACTTCGGCGGTCTGGACCCGTACATCCCCCGAGAGCAGGCCGAGCGCGTGTGCGCGTTCGCGAGGACGCAGTCGAACATGGAGTGCCACCTCCACCTCGACGCCGGACACGCGTTCGACAACCACGAGGCTCCGATGTTCCACCAGCCGGAGCCCGCCGCCGTTGCCTGGGGGATGACCGCCAACTTCCTGGCCCGCACGCTGCCGGCCTGAGGGATCCCGGAAGCTCAGCGGGCCAACTTCCTGGCCCGCACGCTGTCGGCCTGAGGGACCTCCGAAGCTCAGCGCCCGACGAGCGCCAGCGCCTGCTCGTGCAGCAGCCCGTTGGTCGCGAGCGCGTCGCCACCGGCGGCCGTGCGCACGCCGGCCAGGTCGGTGAACGTCCCGCCGGCCTCCTCGACGATCACCTGCGGCGCCGCCAGGTCCCACAGCGACACGATCGGTTCGCAGCCGATCTCGGCCACGCCCTCGGCGATCATCATGTACGTCCAGAAGTCGCCGAAACCGCGGGTGCGCCAGCACTGACGGGCCAGCTCGACCAGCGCGTCGAGTCGCCCGTGCTCCTCCCAGCCGTCGAACCCGGAGATGCACAGCTGCGCGTCCGACAGCGCCCGCACCGCCGACACGCGCAGCCGCCGCGGCTCCTCGGACAGCCCATCGGCGCCGAACGCTCCGGCGCCCGCGGATGCCCACCACCGCCGGCCCAGCGCCGGCGCGGACACGACCCCGATCGTCGCCTGATCGTCCTCGTGCAGCGCCAGCAGCGTTCCCCACACGGGGATCCCGCGCACGTAGTTCTTGGTCCCGTCGATCGGGTCGATGATCCAGCGCCGGCCGCCGTCGGAATCCCCGGACTCGCCGTACTCCTCGCCCACGACCGCGTCTCCCGGCCGCGCATCCGCCAGCCTCGCGCGGATGGCCCGCTCGACCGCCGTGTCCGCCTCGCTGACCGGCGTCAGGTCGGGCTTGGTCTCGACGACGAGGTCGGCGGCCCGGAAGCGCGGGATCGTGATCGAATCGGCGAGGTCGGCAAGCTCGATCGCGAGGGCCAGGTCCTCGGGGGCGGCAGACATCAGCCGGGATCCTACGCATCGGGTCGCTAGGCTCCCCGTCTCGATGGCCGCCACCGATCTCGAGCGCGAGACGACCGACGTCCTCCGGGAGCTGGTCCGGTTCAACACGGTCAACCCGCCGGGCAACGAACGCGCCGCGATCGAGTTCCTCGCCGGATACCTGAAGGACGCGGGCCTCAAGACCGAGCTGCTCGCGGACGACGACGACCGCCCGAACCTCGTCGCGGACCTGGAGGCGGACGCCCGGGGCGACGGCGGGCCGACAATGGTCTACCTCGGCCACGTCGACACCGTCCTCGCCGACCCGTCGGAATGGCAGCACGATCCCTGGTCCGGCGACGTCGCCGACGGCTTCCTCTGGGGCCGCGGCGCGCTCGACATGAAATCCCAGGTGGCGGCCGAGGCGGTCGGGGCGGCGAACCTCGCCCGCGGCGGGTGGCGGCCGAAATCAGGCTGCCTCAAGCTCGTGTTCGTCGCCGACGAAGAGACCGGTGGCGACGTCGGAGCCCACTGGCTGACCGACAAGCATCCCGACCGCGTCCGCTGCGACATGCTCCTCAACGAGGGCGCCGGCGACGTGTTCGAGTGGGACGGCGGCCGGCGCTACGGGGTGTGCTGCGCCGAGAAGGGGATCTTCCGGTTCAAGCTGACCGCGCGTGGCGTCGCGGGCCACGCGTCGCTCCCCAGGACTGGGGAGAACGCGCTCCTCAAGCTGGCGCCCGCGCTCCAGCTGATCGCCGATGCCCAGCCGACGTTCGACCTGACCGAGGCGCCGGCGGCGCTGCTCGCCGGCCTCGGCGCGGACCCAGCCGACCCGGCGGCCGCGCTTGAACAGATCGCCGCGGTCGACCCGAGGCTGCTGGTGCTGGTCGAGCCGATGCTCGGCGTGACCCTGACCCCGACGATGGCCCACGCCTCGGACAAGATCAACGTGATCCCGTCACAGGCGTACCTGAAGATCGATTGCCGCGTGCCCCCCGGCCTTGGCGAGGATGCCGCCCGCCGCCGGATCAAGAGCGTGCTCGGCGACGAGGCCGACAAGCTCGAGGTCGAGTTCACCGAGACGGTCACCGGCAACGCGTCCCCGGTCCAGAGCCCGCTGATGGACGCGATCGACCGCTGGGTCAAAACCAACGACGAAGGCGCCGAGACCGTGCCGGTGATCCTTCCCGGCTTCTCGGACTCGCGCTGGTTTCGCGAGCAGTTCCCCGAGTGCGTCGCGTACGGCTTCTTCCCCCAGCGCCACATGACGCTGCTCGAGACCGCCCCGCTGGTCCACAGCGCCGACGAGCGGATCGACGTCCGGGATCTGGGGTTCGCGGCGTCCTGCTACACCGACCTGGCCCGCGACCTCCTCGGCTAACCGCGGATCCGACCTGAGAAGCAAGACCTCAGACATCGATTGGCGAGCCCCGGCGCGCCAATAGACTTTCCGCATGGCAACGCAGATCTCGACGCGGCTAGACCCGTCGATCTTCCGGCTGCCGGTCGATCGGATCAGACAGGGTTACTACTCCGATCAGTACTTCGTCTACACCAAGGCGCTGCTCGAGGCCGAGGACCACCACCCGCGCGTCGTGATGCAGGTGTTCCAGAAGAAGGAGTCGGTCCTCGGCGGGATCGACGAGGCGATCGCGGTGCTGAAGCTGTGCTCGGGACGCGAGGGAGACGACGGCGTCTGGATCACCGGGTGGGACGAGCTCGAGGTGCACGCGCTCCGCGAGGGCGACCAGATCGCCCCGCGCGAGACCGTGATGACGATCGAGGGCGACTACAGCCTGTTCGCCCACCTCGAGACCGTGTACCTCGGCTCGCTCGCGCGTCGGTCGCTGATCATGCGCAACGTGCTCGAGGTCGTCGAGGCGGCTCGCGGCAAGCAGATCTTCTACTTCCCGGCTCGTCACGACCACTGGCTCGTCCAGACCGGCGACGGCTGGAGCGCGCACGTGGCCGGCGCGATCGGCGTATCGACCGACGCGCAGGCGTCGTGGTGGGGCGGGCGTGGGATCGGGACAGTCCCGCATGGGCTGATCGCCGCCTACGCCGGCGACACGGTCAAGGCGGCCCAGGTGTTCGCCGACCGCTACCACGACGAGATGAACGTCACCGTGCTCGTGGACTGGGAGAACGATTCGGTGCGGACCGCGCTCGAGGTCGCCCAGGCGCTCGGCCCGAAGCTGTGGGGGGTACGCCTGGACACGAGCGAGGACCTCGTCGACCGCTCGCTGTTCGAGGAGATGGGCGGGTTCAAGCCGGTCGGGGTCAATCCGCGGCTGGTCGAGAACGTGCGCGGCGCGCTCGACCAGGCGGGCTATCCCGACGTCCGGATCGTCGCCAGCGGGGGCTTCACCGCCGAGCGGATCCGCGAGTTCGAGGCCGCCGGCGTCCCCGTCGACGCCTACGGGGTCGGCTCATCGCTGATCCGCGGCGATAACGACTTCACGGCCGACGTCGTGCGCGTCGACGGACGGCCATGCGCGAAGGTGGGAAGACGCTATTCGCCGAATCCTCGGCTGGAGAGAGTTGAGTGATCCCGGCCCGGTGCCGATGAGCGTTATTGCACCATGATCCAGGTTGCCAGCGTCCGCGACGCCACTACTCAAGCCCTGCTCCACCGCCCACCCAACATCCATCTGTTCGTGCCCTTTCACGCGCCCAGCACGATCTTCGGGTACCCGGACCTGAGCTCGCTCCTCCAGGCTTGGCTCCCGATCATCTTCATGGGCCTGCTCGTCGTGGCCGTGTTCGCGCTGATGCGGTTCATGCCGCGGACGCGCCCCGCCCAGATCAAGCCCGACTCGGCCCCGCCGATCGCGTGGGCCGACATCGCCGGCGCCGAAGAGGCCAAAGAGGAGCTCCGCGAGGTCGTCGATTACCTGCGCGACCCAAAGCGCTTCCGCGACCTCGGTGCCAAGGTCCCCAAGGGGATTCTGCTCCACGGGCCACCCGGTACCGGCAAGACCCTGCTCGCCAAGGCGGTCGCGCACGAGTCCGGCGCGACGTTCTTCTCGCAGTCGGCGGCCTCGTTCGTCGAGATGTTCGTCGGCGTTGGCGCGGCCCGCATCCGCCACCTGTTCAAAGCCGCGCGCAAGAAGGCGCCGGCGATCGTGTTCATCGACGAGCTCGACGCGGTCGGCGGCCACCGCGGCCACGACGTCTCGGGCGAGCGCGATCAAACGCTGAACCAGCTGCTCGTCGAGATGGACGGATTCACCACGCGCAAGGACGTGGTCGTGATCGCCGCCTCCAACCTGCTCGAGAAGCTCGACCCGGCGCTGTTGCGGCCGGGACGGTTCGACCGCCAGATCTTCGTCTCGCCACCCGACGTGGTCGGCCGCGAGCGCATCTTCCACGTCCACTCGCGCAACAAGCCGCTCGGGGACAGCGTCGACCTGAAGCTGCTCGCCCGCCAGACCTCGGGCCTGACCGGCGCCGATCTGGCGAACATCTGCAACGAGGCGGCGATCTTCGCCGGCCGCCGCGGAGCCGACCAGGTCGAGATGCGCGACTTCGACTCCGCGCTCGAGCGCGTGATCGCCGGAATGCAGTCACGCCGCGCGCTGACCGATCACGAGAAGCGGGTTGTCGCCTACCACGAAGCCGGCCACGCCCTGTGCGGCGAGCTTCTTCCGAGCGTCGACCGCGTCCACCGGATCTCGATCGTCCCGCGCGGCCGCGCGCTCGGCTACACGCTGAACCTCCCCGAAGAGGACCGCTACCTCAAGACTCGCGAGGAGCTGATCGATTTCATGACGATGCTGCTGGGCGGCCGCGCCGCTGAGCAACTCGTGTTCGGCTCGATCACCACCGGCGCCTCGGACGACCTCAAGCGCGTCGCCGAAATCGCCCGCTCGATGGTCCACGACTACGCGATGGGCACCGGCTCGAGCTCGCTGCGCGCGATCGACGACGGCGCCGCCGAGACCACCCGCCGCGTCCGCGACGCCGAGATGCGCGAGCTGGCCGACGAGGCCTACCGCGCCGCCCAGTCGATCGTCGACCGCCATCGGGTCCAGCTCGACGAGCTCGCGAGCACGCTGCTCGCCAACGAGGTGCTCGAGCGCCCCGATATCGACCGGATCATGGGCGACGTCCCGCGCGCCGCGCCGCAGCGCATCGGCGAGCTGTCGGTCGCGGCCGCCACCGCGGTCAAGCCGGCGACGAGCCCCGCCCGGCAGGGCCCACCGCGCCAAGCCTGACTATCCTCCGGCGCTCGATGCTGTCCGCCGTCGACCACGTCGGCGTGGCCGTCGAGTCGATCGACGCCGCGCTGGCGATCTACCAGGATGCCCTCGGGATGCCGCTCGTCCACCGCGAGACCGTGGAGGATCAGGGCGTCGAGGCGGCGCTGCTCGACGTCGGCGACGGCCACGTCGAGCTGCTCCAGCCGCTCGGACCCGACACCGCCGTGGGGAAGTTCCTGGCCAGGCGAGGCCCCGGCCTGCACCACGTCGCCTACCGCGTGGGGTCCGTCGAGAACACGCTCGAGGCCTTGCGAGCCGCCGGCGTCCGGCTGATCGACGAGCACCCGCGCACCGGCATCCGCGGTTCCCAGGTAGCCTTCATCCACCCATCCTCGACCGGCGGCGTCCTCACCGAGATCGTCCAGCCGGTCCACTGAACATGCCAGACGAAAAGCCTCAGAAGATAAGCATCGGGTTCGACGGCGGCCAGACCCTGAGTGCGCGCGTCCAGCCCGCCGCGTTGACCGAGCTCCGCGAGGCGCTCAATTCCCCGACCGGTTGGCACGATCTGACCGCCGAGGACGGCACGGTGGCGCTCGACCTGATGCGCGTCATTTACGTGATGGTGGACCACGAGGATCACCGGGTCGGCTTCGGCCAGCGGTAGCCAACGAGCCTTGGCCTTCGAGACCCTGCTGTACGCGACAGACGGGCCGATAGCCACAATCACGCTGAACCGGCCCGACCGGCTCAACACGATCGTCCCCCCGATGCCCGACGAGTTCGAGGCCGCGGTACGCGACGCGACGCTCGACGCCGAGGTCAAGGTGATCGTGCTCCGCGGCGCCGGCCGCTCGTTCTGCGCCGGCTACGACTTCTCCGGCGGCTTTCACCACTGGGACGAGATGGTCACGACCGACGGGCGCTGGGACCCCGGCAAGGACTTCGCCTGGGCGGCGTCGCCGTACGGCCCGACGCAGAAGTTCATGAGCATCTGGCGCACGCCCAAGCCGGTGATCGCCCAGGTCCACGGCTGGTGCGTAGGCGGCGGCAGCGACATGGCGCTGTGCGCCGACCTGATCATCGCCTCCGAGGACGCCCAGATCGGAACGCCCTACTCGCGCATCTGGGGCTGCTACCTGTCGGGCATGTGGCTCTATCGGCTGGGGCTCACCAAGGCCAAGGAGCACGCGCTGACCGGCAAGCCGCTGTCGGGCCGCGAGGCGGCCGAGGTCGAGCTGATCAACGCCGCGGTGCCGTTCGAGGCGCTTGAGGCCACGGTCGCGTCGCAGGCCGAGCAGCTCGCGAGCATCCCATCGTCCCAACTCGCCGCAATGAAGCTGGTCGTCAACCAGGCCTACGAGAACATGGGACTGCGCGCGACCCAGACCCTCGGCCCGATCATCGACGGTCTGATGCGCAACACGCCCGACGGCATGGCGTTCGTCGAGCGGGCTACGAACGACGGCGTGCGGGCCGCCACCGAGCAGCGCGACGCACTATTTGGCGACTACAGCGCGGCAGCCGGCGAGCGCCGGCCCGACCCGGGCCACGTGATCAGCCCGGGCTGAGCCGACGATCCCCCGCACCTTCGTCAGAACGGTCCGCTACTTCTTCGTCGGGTCGAGCACGGCGAGGACCCGATCCACTTCGGCGTCCAACAGAGGCGCGAGCTCGCTGCTGTACTGCTCTGTCATGTGGTCCTTATCGCGTGAGACGAGTGTCTGATTGATGATCATCGGGCAGATGCCGCTTGCGCAGAACCATTGCATCGTAGGAACAGCCGGATGATGCGTCTCCGCCGTCATCGCCCCCATAGCCTTCATCATCGCGATGTAACCGCTGGTCACTCGCGCGGAGCATTCGCCCATAGTCGCGTGTGGCCGGTAGATGCAGTCAGTCGGTTCGACATCCTGGGCCGGATGGTCCGCGAGGTAGACACCGTTCGTCACCTCAGACAGCACGGATCTCTCGTAGCCCACCGTCGACCCGATCTTGCTCTCAAACTGCCAGGTGAAGAGGAAGTTGACGAACGTAGCTTCCGGATGCAGCCGATGGTCCCACGCAAGTGCCCACTTATACCACGAGGCACACGGAAACCCTGGGATGTTCGTGTAGACACGGGTGACGAAACACCCAGGCTTGACCAGCGGGACGACAGCGAGGTGCTCTCTCTTCGCGACCTGCTTCAACGCACCCATCCACGTCCCGGCCTGGGAGTCTCCGAGCTCAACGATCACGTGCTTAGACGTGGGATCACCTAAGCGACAGATTTGGGAAGTCACGCCGGGTCCAAACGCCGGCAGGCACTTCGACGGGTCGGCGCCACCCCCCGTTGCGTTCTCCCACGAAAGCTCCTGCGGCGAAGGCGTGATCTGCTTCGGCAGCGGAGCGTTGCGTTGTACAAGCCTCACTGCTGCCTGGACCGCCGGGATCGGAGCCGAGTTCCACAGGCTCGTTGGGCTCGGTGGAATCCCATTCGGAGCAGTGCCGGTCGGCGCGGGAGCCAGCGACTTAGGATGAACCTTCGCCGCGACCTTCGCGTCCGCCGCAAGCGTGTTGTCGAAGAGGCCGATCGGCAACATTATTGCGGTTACACAAACAGCGAGGCACACGGCCGCCATCCCGGCGACGGCCCGCCCACTTCGCAAATGTCGCGAGAACCGCAAGCGATTCTCGTAGAACTTGTATGTGAGCATCGACAGCATGAACCCTCCTACGAGTAGAACTAGATTGGTGGTGACGGGAAGCTCTCGGCCGGCGACCTGCCACGCGAGGATCAGCACCGGGTAGTGCCATAGGTAGAACGTGTACGAACGATCGCCAACGTAGGTCAGGGGTGGTACCGACAGGACTCGGTCCACCCCGCCGCGCGTCGCCTCGATGCCGGCGACGATGATCAGTCCGGCTCCGACGACAGGCAACACGGCTCCGTACGCAGGGAAGGGCGTCCCGCTGGAATAGAGCAGCGCGGCGGCGGCGATCATCCCGCACCCGATCCAGCCAAGCCGTTCTCGCACGACGGTCGGCAGGCCGGCCACTCGCGGCGCAAGCAGCGCGAGCATTGCACCGAGACCAAGTTCCCAGGCTCGGTCCAGCGTCGAGAAGTAGGCTGCCTGCGGATTAGTCGACGTGTCGTGGATCGACCACACCAGAGAGGCGAGACAAGCGAGGGTGATGACGACACCGATGACACGAGCGAGCGTCCTCGGCCGGCGGAACATGAAAAACACGAGGGCGAGGACTGCTGCCCAGACGCAGTAAAACTGTTCTTCGACGGATAGCGACCAGAAGTGCTGGAAGGGTGAGGGGAAGGTCGACGCCAGCGGAACGAAGTAGTTGGTGGCAGTGTGGGCGAGGTGGACGTTGGCGTAGAAGACCGACGCCGATAGTGCATCGAGGAGCACGGGCTTCGTTTGCAAGAAGTCGGCTCGATCCACGTCGTAGATCACATAGACGGCGATACTGGTTACCGCCAAAGTCAGGGTCGCAGCCGGCAAGATGCGTCTGGCACGTCCCGCGTAGAAATCGGCAAGCGACAAGCGGCTTTTGCTGACGAGGATGCCGGTTATGAGGTATCCAGAGATAACGAAGAAGACATCGACTCCGACGTAACCGCCTTGGAGGAACGGGACGTTGGCGTGGTTCAAAGCGACAAGGAGAACGGCTAGTGCACGTAACCCTTGGATATCGAGACGTTTCGTGGGACGCCGTGCAGGTGTCTCGCGAAGAACGACAGCAGGCCGAGAGACGGCAGCGATGACCGCACTCATGACTCGCCCCTTTCGTGACTTACTCTTGGGTCGTAACGACCCAGCGGATACGGCTTAGGCGACCTTCTTGGCCAGGCTTCCGAGCCTCTGGCCCCGTCGTAGCAGTAATGCCTCACCCGCGGTTGCGATGCCCGCGAGCCCTCCAGTCGCCGTCGCGCGAGAGCCACCTCGGGCTGGATCGAAGTGATCTCTCCGAGCAACCTCAGCGCCGATACCGAGTGACTCGATCAGCAAGGAATCCTGATCTGGGCGGTTTTCGTAACTACCCACCGCGACGCAGGATTCAGGCGACGTGCAGGACACGCTGTTGAGCCAAGCAGCGATGGCTTCGCTCGGCCGTGGGACCGGTACGCGCGACGATGCGTGACCGTTCCAGCTATAGATGTCTGGGCCGACCGCCGTGCACGCGTTCGTCGAGGTGCAGGACACTCCGTTGAGCTCGTCGTCGATGCCGATTCGTTCAGGCTCAATTGACCAACGGCGTCCGTTCCATCGGTAGACCCCCGTGCCGACCGCGGTGCACGCAACCGTCGATGTGCACGAGACCGCGTTCAGGACATGGATAGGGCGATGCCCGCGGCTGTTGGAGCAATCGGGGTTGGGATACGGCCGCAGCGACGACCGTCCGAACGTCCAGAATCCAAGGATCGGGACGTCGTAGTAGTCGTAGTAGTCGCACACGATGTCGAACGTGCCGACCGCGGCGCACGTGGTGTCGGACGGGCAGGACACGCCCGTGAGCCCAATACTCGTCATGGTTCTTGAGCCGGTGATATGAAGGTTCTGAGCGCCCCAGCGATGGCCGTCCCAGCGCACCGCGTCTTGCCCGTATCCGACCGCAACGCAGTCGGTGCTCGAGACGCACGACACACCGTTGAACTGGTCACTTCCCAACAGCTGGGGAATCCGCTGGATGGACCAGGATGACCCGTCCCAGCGCTCAGCCAGCGGACGCGCTCCGCTGTTTGTGTACAAAGAGCCAACGGCTACGCAGGCACTGGTTGGCGTACACGACACGGCCAAGAGTGCACCGCCCGAGCCGGAGGCGGCTGGTATCACTGTCCGCTGGATCGACCACTTCGCGCCGTCCCAGTGCTCGACTAACGGAGCTGGATCGCCGACCAGCCCTGCGCTTGACCAGCCGACCGCCATGCAATCGCGCATGGATATGCATGACACGCTGCGGAGCCAGGCGTCGTCCGATCGCGTCGGCTGTGGTGCCCTCTGGACCGACCAGCCGGTGGCGGCGGCCGACTGAGCGCCCACCGCCGCCACCACCCCAGCCCCGACCAGAAGCATCAGTTGACGGGCGACCCGAGACCGGCGCGACCCGTAGTCGCAACGGTGAACGGCAGCAACCTTCGACGCGCGAGTGGGCGCGCTATTCCGGCAATGCACGGAATCCACCTCCCCCGGTAAGGGCGGTTGCGATGACCCGGATGTTTCTCCCGAAGGAGTGGTAAAGCGTCCTGCTTTAGATCCGGGTTTGTTCGATCTCAGAACAAAGCCTACGCCGAGCGGTTAGTCCGTGTCAAGGACAAAGTCGATGGATATGAGAACCCATACTTCCGGGCTCTTGATATAGTGCGCCCGCATGGCTAGGGAGGCACCTGGGTCGCTTGGGTCGTTGCGGGCGCGGAACCGGGCGCGCGCGTTAGCGGTGTTGCAACGGCGGGGGGCGGCGAGCCAGGCGGATATCGTGCGGGAGACGGGGCTGTCCCGGACGACCGTGTCGAGCCTCGTCGCGGAGCTGCTGGAGGAGGGGATCGTCGTCGAGCGCTCGGACTCGGCGCGGGCGGCCCCGTCACCGAGCGGGGGGCGCCCGGCGACGCTGTTGAGTCTCGAGCCGTCCTCTGGCGGGTTTGTCGGGATCGACTTCGGGCGTGAGGTCGTGCGGGTGGCGGTGTCCAATCGCGCGGGGGAGCTGTTGGTGGACGCCCGCAGCGACCGGCTCGAGGTCGCCCAGCAGGCCGAAGAGGCGCTCGACGTGGCCGAGGCGATGGTCTGGAGGCTGCTCGACCAGGCCGGTCTTGCGCCCGACCGGGTGATCAGCGCGGGGGTGGCGGTATCCGCGCCGGTGCGCTCGGACGCCCCGGGGTTCGCCTCGGAGGTGATCTTCCCGAGCTGGGCGCAGGTGGACGTGGCCGGGTTCTTCGGCGAGCGCTTGGGCGTGCCGGTCCACCTCGGTAACGACGCCAACCTGGGCGCGCTGGCCGAGGCGACATTCGGGGTCGGGCACGCCCGGCGCAACCTGTTCTACGTGATGCTCTCAGAGGGGATCGGCGGCGGGGTGATCGTGGACGGGCGGATCTATCTGGGCCACGCGGGCGCGGCCGGCGAGCTCGGTCACATCGTCGTCGACCCCGACGGGCAGATCTGCCGGTGCGGCAACCGAGGGTGCCTGGCCACGGTCGCCGGCGGGGCCGCGCTGACCGCCGCGCTTCGCCAGATCCACGGGCCGCACATGACCGTGGATGAGCTGATCGGTCTCTCACGCGACGGGGACCCGGGCGCGGCGAGGCTGATCGCCGACGCCGGCGAGGCCGTCGGCCGTGTCCTGGCCGGGATTTGCGGCGTGCTCGACCCCGAGCTCGTGATCATCGGCGGGGAGCTCGCGCCCGCCGGCCAGCCGCTCCTGGACAGCATCCGTAACTCGCTCGAGCGGTGGATCTCCCCCGCCTCGGGCCACTACCCGGTCGCGCCGGGCGAACTCGGCGCCAAAGCCGAAGTCCTCGGCGCGATCGCGCTCGCGATGACCCACGCGGCCGAGGAAACGCTCGCCCCCGCCGGCGGCACCGCGGAGGGCACCGCGGACGGCGGCACCGCGGACGGCGGCACCGCGGACGGCGGCACGGCGGACGGCGGGCCAAGCCCAGCACCAGCCTCGCGAGGCGCGCGAGCCCGCCGCCCCTCGCACCGGACTACGGGCTGAGCGCGGGCGCTCCGGGCGCCACGTCCGCGTCCGGCGGCCCGACCACCGCTCGGGGAAGCAGCTGATCGCCGCTGGCCAGCTCAAGCGACTTCCTCGAAGGCTCGAACTGGCGGCCCCACAGCGCCAGCGGGATGAACGCGACCGAGATCCCAGCCGCCAGCAGCACAGTGGCGCGGAACCCGACCCAGGTCAGCATGTGCGAGACCAGCAGCACGTTGACCCCGATGCTGACCCGCTGCAGCCCAGTCCCCAGTCCCTGGGCCCGCCCGCGGACCGCGGTCGGCGCCAACTCGGAGGGCAACGGCCAGCACGCTGCCGCCCCCCACCACGTCACCACCCCGAGCAGACAGAACAGCGGTATCAACCACGCCGTCCCCAACGCCACCGTGACCATCAACACGTACACCACGACAAACCCGATCAGCGCCCCCACGATCGACCTGGTCCGCCCGATCCGATCCAGTGTCCGCCACGCCAGGAACGACCCGGCCAGCGCGCCGATCCAGATCACCCCCGAAGCCAGGATCGACCCGACCTTGCTGATGTCGCCGAACTGGTGCAGAACGGGCGCGGTCAGCACGCTCTGCCCGATCCCGTTCAGCGGGATCAGCCCGATCATCAAGACCGCGAACACCACCGCCGGCCGCCGCACTCCCGAGAACAATCTCGCGTACGGCTCAAACCAACCTGGCACCCGGGACCGCGCGCCGACCGCCGCGACGATTGGCGACGCGGGCGCCGTCGGCAAGCTCGAGTGATCCACCACCCGCAGCCCGAACTGCTCGAACGCGGCGGCCGCGTCCTCGACTCGCCCACGCGCCAGCAACCACCTTGGCGAGTCCGGCAACGAACGACGCAACAGCAGGACCGCGACCGCCGGCAGCGCTCCGGCCGCGAACGCCAGCCGCCACGACTGCGCTCCCACCGCCGCGTATAGCCCGGCGTCGACCAGCACAGCGCACATCGCTCCCAAAGACCAGGCGATCTGCGGCATCGCCCCGGTCCACCCACCCCGCGACCCCTTCGGCGAGAGCTCCGCCAGGAACGAGATGCTCGCCGCGATATCCGCACCGATCGCGACCCCGATCAGGATCCGAATCACGAACAACATCCACACCTCGGTGACCACCGCGGACAGCAGCGCCAGCCCCACGAACGCGACCAGGTTCAGCAAGAACACCCGCCGACGACCGATCCGGTCCGCGAGATCCCCGAAGAACAACGCCCCCACCGCCGACCCGAAAAACGCAGCCGCGGTCAACCACGCGACCTCCCCGCCACTCAGCCGAAAATGCGACTTAAGCGCGAAGAACAGCCCACCGATCACGATCAGGTCGTACGCGTCGACGAACTCCCCCAGGCCGATCGCCACCAACGCGCGCCGTCGCGGGCGCGTCACCCGCACCTCTTCATCGAACGCGCCCAACCACGACCCGGCCGCGTCCCCGAACGCTGACTCCCGGACCACCGGAGCGCGAGCGTAACCCGCCCGAGGCAACGCTGGGGAATATGTGAGTTCGCTTACCTACCAGGCAGCCTGCCGACGCCCGCGCCCAGGGTCAGGCCAGCAGCGCGTCGACCTCGGCGGCCGTCGGCAGCGACGGCTGGGCGCCGGGCCGCGAAGCCGCGAGCGCGCCGGCAACGCATGCCCGCTCGAGCGCGGCGCCGCGCTCCCGGCCCTCGAGCAGCGACACGATCAGAGCGCCGCAGAACGAGTCGCCCGCGGCGGTCCCGTCGACCGCGGTCACCGGAGGCGGGGTTGCGCGCGCGACCTCCTGTCCGCGTTCGAGCAGCACCGCGCCCTCGGCGCCGAGCGTCAGCGCCACGAGTCCGTCGTACGGGGCCACCTGCTCGTACTCGTAGCGGTTGACAATCATCAGGTCGGGGTCTCGTCCGAGCTCGATCCGGCCCCGCGCCGGCGCGGCGTTCAGGCAGAAGAACCGAGCCTGCGCCGCGGCCGCGGCGACGACCTCGAGCGGGATCTCGAGCTGGCACATGACCGCGTCGGCGTCGCCGACCTCGACGTCCGCCGGGGTCAGGCGTCGATTGGCCCCCGGCGCGACCACGATCACGTTCTCGCCGGTCGCGTCGACGAGGATCAGCGCGACGCCGGACTCGCCGTCGTCGCGCGCCACCCCGGTGGTGTCGACGCCCTCGCGTTCGAGCGAGCGCAGCACGAGATCGTCACTGCCGATCCGCCCGACGAACCGGACTGTCGCGCCCAGCCGCGCCGCCGCCACCGCCTGGTTGGCTCCCTTACCGCCCGGCAAGCGCTCGAACACGGCGTCGGTGACGGTCTCGCCGGGGCGGGGCAATCGTTCGCAGCGGGCGACGTGGTCGACGTTCGCCGAGCCGACGACGGTGATGCGAGGCGGCACGTCCGGGACACTAACCACCGTGAACGAGACATCACAGGCTCCTTACGGCGGTGGCGGCGACGCCCACGCGGCCCGTGTCCGCCTGTCCGGACGCTTTCGCCGGCACGCCGCGGCCCTCGTGCGGTCGGGGCGCTCACCGCTCTATGTCCGCCTGATGGGGTCGGCCGCCGATGACATCGACGCCGGCGGCGTCGTGGCGCGCCTGTTCGCGGGAATCGCCACGCCTCCGGGCTCCGTGCCACAGCTGCGGCTGATGGGCGCGCTGCACTATCTGGTCCTCTCGGGGCGCGCTCCCGCCCTCGCCGCGTTCTACCCCAGCGCGGGCGGCGAGGAGCCGGTCGACGGCGTCTGGCCGGTCGCCGTGGCAGCGATGGAGGAGCAGTTTGAACAGGTCCGCGAGCGGCTCCATCGGACGGTCCAGACCAACGAGCCCGGCCGCTCCGCGGTCCTGTTCGCGGGGCTGTTGTGGCTGGCCGACCGCCACCGCCGCCCGATCCGCCTGCTCGAGGTCGGGGCCAGCGCCGGACTGAACCTGATCGCCGACCGTTATTCCTACGTCGTCGGCGGCCGCGAGCTCGGCGACCCGGCTTCGCCGCTGCGCTTCGTCGACCCGTGGACGCCACCGCCGCCGATCGACCTCGAGAGGACGGCGTCGGCGCTACGCATCGTGGCGCGAGCCGGCTGCGACCTGTCGCCGCTCGACCCGACCCACGCCGACGACCAGCTCACGCTGCTCTCCTACATCTGGCCCGACGAGCCGCACCGGATCGATCGCATGCGCGCCGCCCTGTCCGTCGCCGAGCGGGATCGCGTCCGGGTGGCGCCGCGGCCGGCCTCGCATTGGCTCCCGGAGGCGCTCGACGCCGCTCACGCCGATGAGCTGACCGTCGTCTGGCATTCGGTCATGCGCCAGTACGTCGACCCAGACGAGTGGGCGGCGATCGAGCGCGCGCTCGAAGGACGGAGCCGCGTCGTCCGGCTGAGCATGGAGCCCACGCTCGACCGAGAGGTGCGGATGCGGCTGACGGTGCACGATCCCGTCGGCGCGCCGGAGGTCTTGCTCGCCGTGTGCGACGACCACGGGCTCCCGATTCGCTGGGCAACGTAGAGTCCGCCGCCGTGAGGCTGATCGAGATTGATCGGGCGGGGCTCGTGTTTGCGCGTACTCGCGGCCACCGTCCAGGGCTCGAGCGCGCGGTCGCGGCGTATTCGCGCGCCGGCGAGCATGCGGCGTGCTGGCTGGCGCTCGGGCTCGCGGGGGCACTCGCGTCGGCGGGGACCGAGCGACGTGGTCGCCGGCGCCGTGCTCGGCGGCGCGGTGGCCGAGCTGTGGCCCGGTTGAGGACGGCCGGGTGCCGCGCGGTGGGGCGGGCCTGTCCGTGCCCGCCCCAGCCCGAGCTTGTCGCCCCCTAATCGGCCCCCAGCAAGTCTGCGGTCACACAATGCCATCCGGCGCTCGCGCAGCCCCCTTCCGTGACAGCACGAGTCTGACGGGCCGCACGCGACCTGACTGAGGAGATGTCTAAGACCGGACTGGGGAGTTTTCTACCCATTTCAAACGTGACTAGCTGGGGTGCTGCGTCAGGGCCTCCTCTCGGCGCAGCCGCTCCGCTGCGATGACCGCCTCCCGTCGTGAGTTCACGCCGAGCTTGCGTAGGACGCTCTTGGTATGGCTGTACACCGTCATCGGCGAGAGCACCAGCCGGTCGGCGATTCGCTGCGTCGTCGCGCCCTCCCCGAGCAACTCGACGATCTCCCACTCCCGCGTCGTCAGTCGACTTCGCAGCGGCCGCCAACCCGAGTCGGGAACCTCTCGCAACGCCGCGAGCAGCGCCGGCATCAGCCATTGGGCGACGACCACCTCCCCATCGGCAGCCCGGACCACCAAATCCGTGAGTTCCTCGGGATCGACATCCCGTCCGATGTGGCCGACCGCCCCGGCGCGCAGAGCCCCGATCGCGGTTCGGTGATCGTTGACCGCCGACAGCGTCAGCACTCGCGTGTCGGGGATCGCGCGAAGGAGAGCTCGAACGAGCTCGAGCCCACCTCCGGGCGGCACGACCGCGTCGACGATCGCGACTCCGGGCCGGAAGTAGCTCGCGAGCTCGAGAGCTTCACGAGCGTTCCCCGCCCCATATACCGCGGCGATCCGCTCGCTGTTGCTCAGCGCGAACCGCATCATGCTCCGAGCGAGCCCGTCGGCGTCCGCGATCAGCACGCGAACGCCGCCACGGGCATCGGTCCGCTGCGGCGCCGGTGCCGCCGCCGCAAATCGGTTCATCGCCCACCACCCCCTGCGTCCAGGCTCAAGCCGAGCGCCAGTGCTTGGGCCCGCGACCGCGCGACCTCCGCGACATCCGACTGATCTGAATGCTCGGCCCGCTGGTACGCCGCGAGCGCCCGGTGATAATCGGCCCGGCGCTCGAGCAGTATCCCGAGGTTCAACGCCGCCGCCCTGTCCCCGCGCGCGTCGGCCCGCTGGTAGGCCACGAGGGCGTTCGCCAGGTCGCCTCGCTGTTCGAGCAGCGCGCCGAGGTTGAACGCGCCCTCGGCGCTGCCCTGCGCATCCGCCTTGCGGTACGCCGCCGCTGCGCCCACCGCATCGCCCCGGCGCTCGAGCAGCACACCGAGATTGACCATCGACCCAGCGTCTCCCCGCTCTCCGGCGCGAACCAGCGCGGCCTCCGCCGCGTCCTCGTCGCCACGCTCGAACAGCAGCAATCCGACGGTCGCTGCCGCCCTCGTATCCCCTCTGGCGTCGGCGCGGCGATAGGCGTCGATCGCCTCATCCGCGTCACCCCGTTCGAGGAGCATTGCAGCCAGGTTGAATGCTCCGTCGGCGCCCCCCCTCGCGTCCGCGCGCCGGTATGCGGCCTCGGCGCCGGCGAGCTCGCCCCGGTTCTCGAGCAGCACGCCGAGGTTGGACGCGCCTACCGCGTCACCGCGCTCGTCCGCGGCTCGGTAGGCGCGCTCCGCGCCCGCCATGTCCCCTTGTTCGAGCAGGCTCGCTCCCAGCTCCAGCGAAGGCTTCGCGTCCTCGGACTGCTCGGCCTCGGCAAACCTTTCTTCCAGGGCAGGCTCGGCTGCCGTCAATCCGCGTCGGCGTCGATCGATGAGCCAGACGCCACCCGCGAGTGCCGCGAGCACGATCAGACCCGCGAGCACGAGCACCACCGGCCACGAGCTCGTCTTGGGCCGGGCGGCTTGGCGCGTGCTCGGCCGCGACGGCTTCGGTTGGATCGCCTGCCGGGGCTTCGGTCGGATCGTCTGCCGAGGCTTCGGGGGCGACACCGTCTTCCGTCGTTTGGGTGTCGCGGGGTGCGTGCTAGGCCGCGACGAGGTCGACACGATCTTCAGCTCGCGGAACGTCCGCGGGCCGGCGATCCCGTCGACATGCAGGGAGTGGGCCGCCTGAAAGCGGCGGACCGCGTTACTGGTCCGCGGTCCGTAGCGACCATCGATCGGTCCGGGTGAGTACCCGTCCGCACGAAGCTGCCGCTGAAGGCCGCGGACACCGTTTGACCCGGGTCCTGCGTAGCCCGCCCCGGGGAAGAACACGCTTGCCGGCGTGCGCAACGTTGCTTGCGTGATCGGGCCCGCGATCCCGTCCATACGCAGTCCGTGAGCACTCTGGAACCGCTCGACGGCCCGCTCGGTCCTCGGACCGTAACGCCCGTCGATTGGCCCGGGAGAGTCGCCGATGCTGCTCAGACGACCCTGCAGGCGTCGGACAGCAGCCGCGGTCGAACCGCCGCCGTAGCCGCTCCCGAACGCCAGCACCGTCGTGTCGGCTGAGCGCACCGGCGCCGCGGACGGATGCGTCGGGTCCGCGTGCCGCGTCGCGGCCGCGGCTAGGGCTGGCTCGGCGGCCATCACGAGAATGCCCGCTGCCAGCAATATCACTGTGTATTTCGTGGCCGAGACTGCACCGAGCACGAGCCGTCGCTCGAGGGGCAGCTGCCCGTCGACCCGACGTCGCTCCCAAGCGCCGCGGACAGCTTCGCCACGCCGCCTGGTCTCAGCCAACGCCCGAAGTGAGCGTGACATGAGTCGTTTTCCTCCTTGCTGGAGACCAATGCACCCGGGCGCGACGCCCGGCTGCACCTACCTGGGAGACCGACTCGGTCTCAGCCAGGCCGCTCTAGCAGGAGCACAAACGGCTCCGGCGCGCGATCGCCCGCAAACGTCCGCAGCGCGAGCATTACGCCGGGGACGTACACAACGGTCTGTGAATGGCCCTCCGCCGCGCCCGAGAACCCGCCGGCGGCGCCACCGGTGGCACCCTCGCCTCCGTTACCGGGCGCGGCGCCGGTCGGAATGGGCGCCGTGGGACGGGCCGGCTCACGGTCGCCAGCGACCGTCGATCCGGCGTGTCCGCGTCGGGCCTGGGAGCCGGCCGCTTGCCCTGTCGCGAGCGGGGAGAAATGCTGTGCTCCTCGGCTCCGCGTACGTTCGGCTGCGTGCGACCGTGCCGCGCCGGCGCTGAAGCGTGTCGCCCGATGCCGGGTCGGCATCGCGGTGCGAATCTTGGGCGTGGCGGTCGGACGTGCGGCGACAGCGGAATGTCGGACCGGGGCCGCGACGCCCTGATCGGGAGTCGCGACAGCCCTGTCCGTGGTCGCGACGGCGTGAGGCGACGCCGCTACGTGCTGGGCGACGCTCGCCACCGGCGCCTGTGTCCGAGAGCCGCTGCCGGTTGGCTGCGGCGCCACCATGCTGCGGGCCGGCGCCGGCGCCTCGCCGGTCGAAGGCTCGGCGGGAGTTGGTGCCGGCGCAGTCATCGACGGAGCCGCCGGAGCTGCCACGTTCGCCACCGTCTGCACCACCGGCGCCGCGGTCCGGGTCACCGTCTGCACCACCGGCGCCACGGTCTTCGCGACCGTCTGCACGACCGGCGCCGCCACATTCGCCACCGTCTGCACCACCGGCGCCGCGGTCCGGCTCACCGTCTGCACGACCGGCGCCGCGGTCTTCGCGACCGTCTGGGCCACCGGAGCCGCGACCTTGGCCACCGTCTGGGCCACCGGAGCCGCGGTCTTCGCGACCGTCTGGGCCACCGGAGCCGCGGCCTTGGCGACCGTCTGCACCACCGGCGCCGCGGTCTTGGCCACCGTCTGCACCACCGGCGCCGCGGCCTTCGCGACCGTCTGCGCCACCGGCACCACAGCCTTCGCCACCGGCGCCGCGGTCTTCGCGACCGTCTGGGCCACCGGAGCCGCCACGTTCGCCACCGTCTGCACCGCCGGCGCCGCGGCCTTCGCGACCGTCTGCGCCACCGGGGCCGTAGCCTGGGCCACCGGCCCCGCCACCGCCTGCGTCGTCGACTTGGCCACACCCGCCACCGGCGAAGCGGCGGGTGTGGCCTGGACCCCCGGCGCCTCGGCGGGGGTGACACTCGCCACCGCGCTCGAGGCGACGCTCTGAACGGTGCCCGAACCGGAGGATGGGACGATGCCGGCGCACGCGGCACCGATCGGACCCACGACCATCGTGGTCGCAGCCGCGAGCAGCACCGCACACGCCTTCACGAAGAGCCGCGCCATGGTCCTACTGGGCTCCGCGTTCACGGGGTCGACTGTCTCCATCCAATCCTCTCCTCGGGGCACACGTGGAGTTACCCAAGGTGCCAAGCGATCACGAAGATCGCCAATAGTTAGCTATCCATCTCGATGCCTCCTGAAACGCCACCTATTTGGGTAGTTCTGGCCACCTCGGGACCGCGACGCGCGTTCGCGCCGCTGACGCGTACATTCCGACCCGTGTCAGCGCACCATCACGCCGCCGAGCATGGGCGAACACTCGCGGGGGTCCGCGCATGAAGGTCGGGATCGTGGGCATGCCGAACGCCGGCAAGTCGTCGCTGTTCAGCGCGCTCACCGGGGTCGCCGCCGAAGCCGCGAACTACCCGTTCACGACGATCGAGCCGAACATCGCGGTGGTTCCGGTCAATGACCCGAGGCTCGACGCGGTGGCGGACACCATCAAGGCGTCGAAGATCGTCCCCGACACGATCGCGTTCCACGACATCGCCGGCCTCGTCGCCGGCGCCCACCGCGGCGAGGGACTGGGCAACAAGTTCCTCGCCAACATCCGCGAGACCGACGCGATCGTCCACGTCGTCCGGGTCCACAACGACCCGAACGTCGTCCATCCCGAGGGGCGGGTCGACCCGCTCGCCGACATCGAGACGATCGAGACCGAGCTGATCTACGCCGACCTCGAGCAGGCCGAGCGACGCCTCGAACGCGTGTCGAAGACGGCCAAGAGCGGCGACCGGCGCGCGATCGCCGAGGCCGACTGGCTGCGCCGGCTGATCGAGGCCTTGCAATCCGGGCAGCCCGCCCGGACCGTGCCGCCACCGATAGATGCTCCGGACGCGATGACGCTGCTGTCGCCGCTCACCGCCAAGCCCGTGCTGTTCGTCGCCAACGTCGACGAGGGCGCAAGCGAGGTCCCGCCGGAGATCCTCGAGCACGCCCGGGCCCAGGGGGCGGAGGCGGTCGCGATCTCGGCGCGTCTGGACGCCGAGCTCGCCGAGCTCGATCCCGACGAGGCCGCTGCGATGCGCGAAGAAATGGGCGTCGCGCACTCGGGGCTCGAGACGGTCATCCGCGGCGCCTTCTCGCTACTACACCTGATCGCGTTCTTCACCGCCGGCGAGGACAAGCCGGCCCAGTCCTGGCACCTGCGTGACGGCCTGTCGGTGTGGCACGCGGCGGGCATGATCCACTCCGATATCCAGCGCGGGTTCGTCCGAGCCGAGGTCGTCGGCTGGGAGCAGCTCGTCGACGCAGGCGGGTACGCCGGCGCCCGCGACCGCGGCACACTCCGGTTGGAAGGGCGCGATTACGTGGTGCAGGACGGTGACGTGATCACGGTCCGTTTCACGCCCTGATAACTCGGCCGAATAGCCCGCCACCCAGTCCGGACCTAGCCGCGGTGACCGACGTGGAGCTCGCCCGGCACTGTCGGGTCGACCGCCACGTTCGCCGCGCTCATGACGGCCAACGTGTCATTCGCCACCGCGACCACGTCGACCGCCACGTTCGCCGCGCTCATGACGGCCAACGTGTCATTCGCCACCGCGACCACGTCGAATGCCACGTTAACCGCGACGGAAACGCCGCACCAGGCAGGGTCACAACCCCGCACTCGACGACGCCCGCCCGCCGAGATGCGTCGTATGCCCCGTATTCGTGCCTGAATCCGCGTTCACCCTCACGGGCGGCGCGAGTGTTGGGATATGACCCACTCTCGCGGCTCGCCGCCGCCTACAGCTCGCTGACGTCTCCGGCGTCGTCGAGCCGCTGCGCCAGTTGCCGCAGCCCCAGCTCCCGCGCCGCCGCGGCCCCGCCCTCCAAGTCCGTCGCCCGATCCGCCGGCCGGTCAAGGGAAACCGTCCGCAGCGTCGCGATGTCCCGGAACGCGCGCAAATCCGTAGCCGATTCCGTCAATGCAGCGGCCACCCGCGGCTTCTCACCGGAAGCGCCGGCAATCGCCCCCTCCAGCGACCCGTACGTCGACAAAAGCGAGGCCGCGGTCTTGGGTCCGATCCCCGGCGCGCCCGGCAGCCCGTCCGACGGATCGCCGCGCAGCGCGATGAAATCGGGGACAAGCTCCGGCCCGACCCCGTACCGACGACGCACCTCGTCCGGGTCGACCTCGGTAAAGCCGGTGATCCCTGATTTCAGAAACATGACGGACACGGAGTCAGACACGCACTGGTACATGTCGCGGTCGCCGGTCACGATCAGCGCGCGCCCGCCCGCGTCCGACTCAACCGCCGCCAGAGACCCGAGCAGGTCGTCTGCCTCCACGTCGTCAGCCGAAGCCACCCCCCACCCAAACGCCGAGAACAACGAAGGCGCCTGGGAGAACTGCCAGGCGAGCGCCTCCGGAACCTCAGGACGGTCGGCGTGGTACGCGGGGAACAGCTCGACCCGGTAGGGCGCCGCCTCGGCGCCGAAGCACATCACGATCGCCCGCGGGCCGAAATCCGCGGCCGCCCGCAACAAAAGATTGACCGCCCCGAGGAGCGCGTTGACCGGCTTCTCATCGAGCCCGAGGATCGTGTCGGGCAGCGCGTAGAACGAGCGGTACAGCACGTACGGCGCGTCGACGGCGATCAGCGGTCCGGGCATCCGACGCCCGAGCCTAATGCAACAGCCGCCGCTAGCGCACGACGACCGACGGCCCCGCGAGGCCTCGGTACACGACGCGATACACGCCCGCCGACGCCAGGCGGACCGAATAGGAACCGCCGCGGCCGAGGCGCACAACGCCATCGCGACGCCAGCGCTCCCCGGCGCGGACCTCAAGCGTCACGTGCCCGCCCTTGCCTGTGGAGACGACTTTCCCGCTCAGCGTCTGCGACGCGTTGTCCATCTCCCCGAACGCGCGCTCCATCTGCGAGAGGATCGCGAGATTGTTGCTGACGACGCGCGGCGCGGCCGCCGGCGTCGGGCTGGCCGACGACGAGATCGTCGTGAACGCCGCCCAGGTGCTGAGCAGCCCAAACGCGCCCTCGAGCTGGCTGCCGGTGACCGAAACGGTGCCCCCGGTGCCGATCACGTTCGCGGTCATGATCCGGGGCGAGGCGCCCGTCTTCGTGACCTTGATCCCGACGAGCTTGCCCTTGACGAGCTTGCCGAGATCCTTGGCGGCGGTGGCCAGGCTCATCTGCCGCGTCCAGTGGTGATACGGATCGCCGCCGGCGCCGTCGTAGGGATCGGGCACTCCCCGCAGCCACGGATCCGGGGTCGCCCCCGGCCACGCGTCCTCGACGTTCTCGGTGTACCCCCCGGAGCTCGCGAAGAAGTACGTGACGGCCGGGGCCCCGTTGTAGGTCACGATCTGGCCCGACGTCGCGGCGACCGCGGCGTTAGTCGAAGCCGTCTCGGCAGCGACGCCCCGATACATCTGCGAGCGGGTGTCCGGATAAAGATTGAAGAAGCCGCCTGAGACGTCGGTCGTGATCGCGTACGTCCGCGCCGCGACCGCCTGGGCGTCGAGCGCCTGCTGGGACCACGTCGAGGGCATCTCGGCCGCGACCACGCCCTGCACGTAGTCGTCGAGCCCGACGACGTTGACCGTGTAGACGCCGCCTGAGCCGTTGGGCCGGAACTCGAGCGAACCACGATAAGCACCCAGCCCGGCCAGGCTCAGAGGACCCGGACCGACAGCCGTCAGCGGCGCCGAAAACGTCCCCACCGCCTTCCCAGAGGACTGGTTGACGATCTTCAAGGACCCGTTCGCGAGCGGTACGACGTCGTACGTGAGACTCGGATTCAAAGACTTGTTCCCCACGTGAGTCGCGCCGGCAAACGCCGCCGAGCCGCTCCCGAGGAGCACGCGGACGGTCTGCGCCGGGTTCGTCTGCCCGAGCGTCGTCCCCGTGTAGTAGTGCGCGAGGATCTGCTGGTAGGTCCAGCCGTGCAGCGCGTAGCCGTACGCGCCGTACTGGCTCATACCGATCCCGTGGCCGTAGCCGCCACCACTGATGTACAGCGTTGTCGCGGGAGCGGGAGCGGGAGCCGCCGCCGATGCCGCCCCGGGAAGCGCAGCAGCAGCCGACAGCGTCGCCGCCATCGACAGGCCAACTGCCAAGGCGCGCATCTTCAGGACAGGACACATAACACGGAGCCGGGTAGCGGCATGTGTCCATGTTGATTTCGTTATATAGGGTCTTGATATGAGCGAACGCAAAGCTTCTGAAGTTTTCGTGGAGTGCCTGGAGGCGGAAGGGGTTCGGTACGTATTCGGGATCCCGGGCGAGGAGACGCTCGACCTGAACGAGTCGCTGGCGGACTCGTCGATCGAGTTCGTCCCCGTCCGCCACGAGCAGGGCGGGGCGTATATGGCTGACGCCTACGGCCGGCTAACCGGCCGGGCGGGCGTCTGTCTGGGGACCCTCGGCCCAGGAGCGACGAATCTGGTCACTGCCGTGGCCGACGCGTTCCTGGATCGCGCTCCTCTCGTCGCTCTGACCGGTCAGTCGGACATCGAGCGCATGCACAAGGAATCACACCAGTACATAGATCTCATCGGCATCATGCGGCCGATCGTTAAATGGAACGCCCGCGTTGCAAGCCCGGAGATCATCCCCGAGGTCGTGCGCAAGGCGTTCGCGGTGGCCGAATCCGAGAAGCCCGGCGCCACGCACCTCGAGCTTCCCGAGGACGTGATGCAGCAGCCGCTCGACGCATCGCCGATCCCCCGCCACGCCCCGGTCCAGCCCGAGCCGGGCGGCAAGGAGCTCCAGCGCGCCGCCGACATGATCGATGCCGCCCGCAACCCGCTGGCGCTCGCCGGCAACGGCGCCGTCCGCGGCCACGCCGCCCGCGCGCTGCGGGCGTTCGTCCACAACACCGGGATCCCCGTCGCCGAGACGTTCATGGCCAAGGGCCTCGTCGACTACGAGGATCCGAAGGCGCTCGGCACGGTCGGGCTCCAGGCCCGCGACTATGAGATGGCCGGCTTCGACGACGCCGATCTCGTGATCGCGATCGGCTACGACCTCGTCGAGCACTCCCCCAAGCACTGGAACCCCCGGCGCGATAAGCAGATCATCATGATCGACAGCGTCGCCGCCGAGGTCGATCAGAACTTCGTCCCCGACGTCGAGCTGATCGGGGACATCGCGCACGTGCTGGCGCGCCTTGCGGCGGGCTGCACGCGGAGCCAGACGACCGCCGGCACCAGCCGCCTGCACGAGGTCGTGATGGGCGCGCTGAACGACGCCCGCGACGACGACCACTTCCCGATGCGGCCCCCGCGAGTGCTGTGGGACATCCGCGAGGCGCTCGGGCGCGACGACATCCTGGTCTCGGACGTCGGCCTGCACAAACTGTGGATCGGGCGGATGTTCCCCGCGCACGAGCCCGGCACCGTGTTGATCGCCAACGGCCTCGCCGGAATGGGGTTCGCGCTCCCGACCGCGATCGGGGCCAAGCTTGTGTATCCGGATCGGAAGGTGATCGCGGTCAGCGGCGACGGCGGCTTCCTGATGAATATGCAGGAGCTCGAAACCGCCGTCCGGCTGGGGACGGCGGTCGTGAACATCATCTGGGAGAACGCGCAGTTCGGCTCGATCGTGTGGAAGCAGGACAAGAAGTTCGGGCGCCACTTCGGGGTCGACTTCGGGAATCCGGACTTCGTCAAGCTGGCCGAGGCGTTCGGGCTGCCGGCGTGGCGATGCGCGAGCGCTGACGAGTTCCCCCGGAGACTCGCCGACGCGCTCGCGCAGGACGGGCCGTCGCTGATCGTCGTCCCGATCGACTACTCGATCGACGTCGCCATCTCGGAGACGCTCGGCGCCGAGACCGTCGCGACCTGACGCCGGGGTGCGGACAGGCCCAGGCTCGCCACCGCCCCGAGCGCCGACAGCCCCGCCGCCACGGCGATCGCCGTCGTGAACCCGTCGCTGAACAGGCGCGGCGACGCGTAGCCGCCAGCGCCGGTGAACACCGCCACCAGCGTGGCGATCCCGAACACCCCGCCGAGCTGGCGCAGCATGTTGAACGTCCCCGAGGCCTTGCCGATGCTCTCGGGCGGCACCGAGCTCACGACCGCGTTCTGGAGCGCCGGCATCGCCATCGACACGCCGCAACCCGCGATCGCGAGCGGCGCCACGAGCCGCCAGTACTCGACGTCAGGTCCGGCGATCAGCGCGATCCAGCCCATCCCGGCGGCCTGCAGCAGCAGCCCGGCGACCGCGAACGGGCGCTCGCCGACGCGCGAGATCCGGGCGCCGGTGATCGGCGCGACGACGAACAGCGTGGCCGTCCACGGCAACAGCCGGATGCCGGCGTCGAGCGGGCCGTGGTGCTGGGCGATCTGGAGGAACTGCGCCATGAAGAACACCGCGCCGTAGAGCGCCGTGCACATGAAGAAGATTCCGGCGTTGCCCGACGAGAACGGGCGCGAGGCGAACAACCCCATCGGCAGCATCGGCGCGGGCGACCGGCGCTCCCACACCACGAACGCCACCGCGAGCAGCGCTCCCAGCGCCAGCGCCGCGATCACCTCGACGCTGCCCCAGCCCGCCGAGTTTCCGCGCACGAGCCCCCACACGAGCCCGAGCGCGGCGCCGGTGACCAGCGCCAGCCCACCGACGTCCGGGGCGCTCCGCGGGCCGTAGCTCTCATCGACGCGGCGGAGCACGACAGGAATCGTCAGCAGCCCGATCGGGACGTTGATCCAGAAGATCCACTGCCACGCGATTCCCTGCGTGATCGCGCCGCCGATGACCGGGCCTCCGAGCACCGCAAGTCCGGTGATGCCGCTGAAGATCCCGAGCGCGCGGGCCCGCTGCTGCGCCGGGTACGCAGCGGTCAGGAGCGTCATCCCGAGCGGCATCACGAGCGCCGCCCCGATGCCCTGCACCGCGCGGGCCGCAATCAGCAGGCCGACGTTCGGTGCGAGCGCACACGCGGCCGACGCGAGCGAGAAGATCGCCAGCCCGGCGGTGAACAGCCGCCGGCGCCCGAACCGGTCGCCGAGCACGGCGCCGGTCATCAGCAGCACCGCGAAGCTCAGCGTGTAGGCATTCACCGTCCATTCGAGCTCTTCGATCGACGCGCCGAGGTCCACCCGGATCGTCGGGAGCGCCGTCGTCACCACCAGCGCGTCGAGCGCCACCATCAGCGACGCCACCGACGCGACGATCAACACCCAACCTGGTTTCCTGCGCATTTCTGCCTCCTCACGAATCGTTGTGTCGTGATTTGAGACCCGGCCCCACGCGCAAATTGACCGATGAATTTCGAGCGACTTCGGTGTCCACACCTTCGATGCCCCGTGACACGATCCGGCCATGACCACGAGCACGCTGCGCAAGGCCCGCAACGGCGACGAGGACGCGTTCCGCGAGCTGACCGACGGTCACCGGCGCGAGCTACAGGTCCACTGCTACCGGATCCTCGGCTCGGTTCAGGACGCCGAGGACGCGCTTCAGGAGACGCTGTTGTCGGCCTGGCGCGGGCTTGACGGTTTCGAGGAGCGATCCTCGTTGCGAAGCTGGCTCTACACGATCGCGACCAACCGGTGCCTGAACACGCTCCGGGACGGCGCCCGCCGGCCGCAGGAGGAGCGACCGCTGTCGTTCCGGCCGCCCGAGCCGACTCGCTATGGCGAGTTCGCGTGGCTCGAGCCCTACCCGGACGCGCTGCTCGAGGGAGTGCCCGACGCCGCTCCCGGACCGGAGGCGCGGTACGAGGCGCGTGAGACGGTCGCGCTCGCGTTCGTGACGGCGCTCCAGCGCCTTCCGCCGCGCCAACGGGCCGCGATCGTGCTCAAGGACGTGCTCGGATTCCAGTCCGCCGAGGTCGCGACCATGCTCGAGACGACCGAGACCTCGGTCAACAGCGCGCTGCAGCGCGCCCGGGCCACGCTCGAGGCGAGCGCGCCGCCGAGCCGCGAGCGCGCGCCGCTACCGCGCTCGGCTACCGAGCGGGATTTGGTTGGGCGGTTCGCCGACGCGTTCGAGCACGGCCGGGTCGACCAGATCGTCGCGCTGTTGACCGACGACGCGTGGGTGACGATGCCGCCCGAGCCGTTCGAGTACCAGGGCCTCGAGGCGGTCGACGAGTTCTTCAGACAGGCGTTTACGGCACGTGGGGTTCGCACCGACCGGCTCGTGGCGACGCGGGCAAACGGACAGCCGGCGTTCGGCCACTACATCGGCGACGCCCACGCGCCCGTTGTCCGGGGCGTGGGCGTGATCGTGCTGACGCTCGACGGTGACCGCATCTCACACCTGACCCGGTTCGGCGGCAGCCATCTGCTGTCGCGCTTCGGGCTTCCGCGGACGCTGCCGCTGTAAGCGGCCCGGCGGGACCCGGCCAGAGCTACAGGTTCCCCTGCGCCATCTTGCGCAGGTCCATCGCCTTCTCGTAGGTCTCCTCGTCGACGCCGAGCTCGAGCGCGACCTCGCGCAGGGAGCGGCCCGACTCCGAGGCCGTCTTGACGATCTCCGCACCCTTGTCGTAGCCGATGTACGGGTTGAGCGCGGTCGCCGCGGCGAGAGTCATCTCGGCCGACCGGAGGCAGCCCTCCCGGTTGGCCTGGATCCCGTCGACGCACTTCTCGGCGAGGATGCGTGAGGCGTTCGTGAGGAGCTTGATCGAGTCGAGCAGGTTGCGGGCGATCAGCGGAACGCGGACGTTGAGTTCGAAGTTGCCCTGCGAGCCCGCCATGGTGATCGTGGTGTCGTTGCCGATCACCTGCGCGGACACCTGAAGCACGACCTCCGGGATCACCGGGTTGACCTTCCCGGGCATGATCGAGGAGCCCTTCTGGAGCTCGGGGAGGAAGATCTCGCCGATCCCGGCGCGCGGTCCCGAGCCGAGCCAGGCGAGGTCGTTCGCGATCTTGGTCAACGAAACCGCGAGGACTTTCAAAGCGCCCGAGAGCTCGACGAGCGCGTCGCGGTTGCCCTGGGCCTCGAACGGATCCTCGGGCGCGCGGATCTCGAGACCGGTGGCCTCGGTCAGCCGCGCGCGCACGCGGGCGGCGAATTCGGGGTGGGTGTTTAGCCCGTTGCCGGTCGCGGTCCCACCGAGCGGGATCTGGCCGACCTGAGGCAGCGCGTTCGAGATCCGCCGGGCGCCGAGCCGGACCTGCGCCGCGTACCCGGAGAACTCCTGCCCGAGCGTCACCGGGACCGCGTCCATCAGGTGGGTCCGCCCGGACTTGACGATGTCCTTGAACTCGGTCGCCTTGCCCTGGAACGAGGCCTCGAGCTGCTCGAGCACCGGCAGCAGGTCGTTGCTGGCCGTGTCGAGGGCGGCGAGGTGGACCGCCGACGGAAACACGTCGTTGGAGGACTGGCCCATGTTCACGTCGTCGTTGGCGTGCACGCCTTCGCCTGCGATCGTCGCGATCACCTCGTTCGCGTTCATGTTCGACGAAGTCCCAGAGCCCGTCTGGAACACGTCGATCGGGAACTGGTCGTCGAACTCGCCCTCGGCGATGCGGTCGCCGGCGGCCGCGATCCGAGCTGCCTTGTCCTCGTCGAGCAGCCCCAGTTCAGCGTTGACGCGCGCTGCCGCGCCCTTGATCCGCCCGAGCCAGCGCACCACGGGCACCGGGATCCGCTCGCCGGAGACCGGGAAGTTCGCCACGGCCTTGGTGGTCTCCCCGCCCCACAGCTGCTGCTGTTCCTGCACGCCCATTTCAAGGTCCTTTCCCAGTTTCAAGGTCTTGAGTTGAGGCTACCGCGCGGACCGTGAGGCCAGCACCCCGCGCGCGACCTCGACGTCCTCGCCGAACGCGCGGTCCTCGAGGCCGGCGGGCAGCGCCGCCGCGGTGGCGTCGAACAGCGCCCGGACGCCGGCGCCGGTGGGAACTCGCCCCTTGGCGCGGAGCGCCCGGACCGTGACCACCAGCTCGGTCGCGACGAGCACGGTCATGGCCTGGAGCAGCTCGTCCGTGCGGACCGCGGCCGTCGCGGCGAGGCTCGCGTGAGACTCCACCCCGAGCGATGCCCACACGCTCTGGGCCGCCATCGGCGCCGCCGTCGAGCGCGCCTCGGCGGCGGCCGCGTGCGCGGTGTACTCGAGCATCATGTGGCCCGAGTCCGGCCCGGGGTCGTGGGCGAGAAACGGGTTTAACCCGCTCATTCGCGGATCGAGCATCGCGCTGACCCGGCCCGCGATCAGCGACGACGAGTGTGCGAACGCCGCCCGCAGCCCGTCGAGCGCGGCCCCGAGTTCGGCGGCGTGGAAGTTGCCGGTCGGGAACGCGCGGCCCTCGTGGATCAGCGCGTTCTCCGGGCGCGCGTTGAGCTCGCGCGAAACGACGTCGTCGAGCGTGCTCAGCGCATCGTTAGCGACGCCGTCGACCTGCGGCAGCACGCGGAACGGGTACGGGTCCTGGACGAGCCGGTCGGGCGCGTGCGGGTCGAACGGCGCGCCGGCGAGCAGTTCGCGCATCCGCGCCGCCACCGCCGCCTGCCCACGGGCGCCGCGGCCGGCCTGGACGCGCGCGTCGAGCACGACCGGATCGGCGTCGAGCGCCTCGAACGACAGCGCCGCGACCTCGAGCCACCGCTCGTGCAGCGCCCGCGCGTCGACGGCCAGAAGCGCGGCGTGGCCGGCGGTCACCGCGTTCGAGCTCATGAACCCGAGCGCGTCGCGGAGTCCGAGCCGGATCGGCTCAACGGGCGCCGGCGCGTCGATCAGCTCGCCGTCGCGCCACACCTTGCCCTCGCCGAGCAGCGCTAGCGCGATCTCCGCGAGGCCGGGAAGATCGCCGGTGCCAAGCGACCCGAGCTCACGCGTGAGCGGGGTGACGCCGGCGTTGAGCGCGGCGACCAGCGCGTCGAGCAGCGCCGGCGCCACGCCGGCACCGCCGGCCCCGAGTTGGTTGGCGCGCGTGACCATGCCGGCGCGGACCAACTCCGGCGCGAGCGGCCGGCCGGCGCTGACCGCGTGGCTTCGGAGCAGGTTCCACTGGAAGCGCTCGCGATCGTCGTCGCCGATCGAGCGGTCGCGCAGGGCGCCGACGCCGGTGGTGGCGCCGTACAGGGCCTCGCCACGCTCGAGCAGCGCCGCGATCGTCGCGCGTGCCTCCTCGTTGCGCGCCCGCGCCTCCGGCGCCAACTCCGCGCGCTCGCCACCGCGGGCCACCGCGGCGACGCCTTGCGGCCTGAGCGTCTCGCCATCGAGGACGATCGCCGGCGCGGTTAGCATCGGCTCCCATGGCTGCTGCGAGCGACACCGCGGTGATCCCGCCCCGCCCCGGGCTGCTGACGCGCACGCCGTCGGGCGTGCTCGTCGTGGGCGCGATCGGGTCGGTCCAGTTCGGGTCGGCGATCGCGGCCACGCTGTTCTCGCAGATCGGGCCGGCGGGCGCGGTGTCGCTCCGCCTCGTGTTCGGGACGATCATCCTGCTCGCGTTGTGGCGCCCGAACCTGCGGCTGCGCGAATACACGCGCTACCAGTTGGTCCTGGCGATCGTGTTCGGGCTCGTGCTCGCATGCATGAACCTGAGCTTCTACGGCGCGCTGCACCGGATCCCCCTGGGAATCGCGGTCACGCTCGAGTTCGTCGGCCCGCTGACCGTCGCCGTCGCGGGGTCGCGCCGGCCGATCGACCTCCTCTGGGTGGCGATCGCCGTGGGCGGGATCATCGCGCTCACCCAGGGCGACACCCAGCACCTGAACGCGCTCGGCGTCGGCCTCGCGCTCCTGGCCGGCGCCCTGTGGGGCACGTACATCCTCGTCAACGCGCGGGTGGGGCGCGCGTTCGAGGGCGGGATCGGCCTCGCGCTCGCGATGTGCGTGGCCTCCGTGGTGATCCTTCCGTTCGGGATCGCCCAAGGCGGCTCGCACCTGCTCGAGCCGCGCTCGCTCGCGCTCGGGGCCGCGATCGGGTTGCTGTCCTCCGCGATCCCCTACTCGTGCGAGATCGAGGCGCTGCGGCGAATCCGCCCGTCGGTGTTCGGCGTGTTGATGAGCATCGAGCCCGCGATGGCGGCGCTCGCCGGGTTCATCGTGTTGGGCCAGGGCTTGAGCGCCCGGACGCTGCTGGGGATGGCGCTGGTCGTGGTTGCCTCGGTGGGAGCGGCGCGTCGAACCCGCGAGGCGCCGATTGCCGTCTAGTGACAAGGTGTTTCATTCTACGGTAGAATTCAAGCCTATGCCGGAGACCGGGACTCGCACCGTGGAGCGGGCGCTGACGCTGCTGGCGGCGGTCGCCGAGGAGGGCGGCACGCTCACCCAGCTCGCGCGCGCCGCCGAGCTGTCGCCGAGCACCGCCTCGCGTCTGCTCGCCACGCTCGCGAACCAGGAGCTCGTCCGCCGCGACGAGTACGGCCGGTATGGCCCGGGCTCGCGACTGCGGCAGCTCGCGGCCGTGGCGCTGCGGTCGGATCCGGTGTACGAGCTTGCCGGCCCGCACCTGGCGGCGCTCGCGCGCGAGACCGGCGAGACCGCGAACCTCGCGGTCGCCGCCGATGACCAGCGGGTCGTGTACCTGCGCCAGGCGGCGAGCCCGAAGCTGGTCCAGACGGCCAGCTGGGCCGGGCGCACGATCCCGCGGCGCGGCACCGCGGTCGGGGCCGCGCTCCGCGGACGGGTCGGGGCGGACGGATACGTGGCGCGGGCCGGGGCGATCGAACCCGACGTGACCTCGATCGCCGCCCCGGTGTTCGGCGTGGATGGACAGATCGTCGCGGCGCTCAGCGTGCTCGCGCCGAACTACAGGGTGTCGCCGACCCGGGTCGACGCTTGCGGGCACGCCGTAGCCCGCCACGCCGGCGAACTGTCGCAGAGCCTCGGAGCCCCGGTGGCGGTGGCGGCATGAGCACCTCGCCCCTCCGTTGTAAGGGATGGCAGCAGGAGGCGGCGCTGCTCATGCTCGAGAACAACCTGCACCCCGACGTCGCCGAGAACCCCTCGGAGCTCGTCGTCTACGGCGGCATCGGCAAGGCGGCGCGCAACTGGCCGAGCTACCACGCGATCGTGCGCGAGCTCCAGCGGCTGGGCGACGAGGAGACGCTGCTCGTGCAGTCGGGCAAGCCGGTGGCGGTGTTCGAGACCCACGAGGCCGCGCCGCGCGTGCTGCTCGCCAACTCGAACCTCGTGCCGGACTGGGCCAACTGGGACGAGTTCCGGAGGCTCGACGCGGCCGGGCTGATGATGTACGGGCAGATGACCGCGGGGTCCTGGATCTACATCGGGAGTCAAGGGATCCTTCAGGGGACGTATGAGACGTTCGCGGCGGCCGCGCGCAAGCGGTTCGACGGTTCTTTGGCCGGCCGCCTGGTCGTCACCGCCGGCTTGGGCGGCATGGGCGGCGCGCAGCCGCTATCGATCACGATGCTCGGCGGGACGGCGCTGTGCGTCGAGGTCGATTTGCAGCGGATCGAGCGGCGGATCCAGACGGGTTACCTGGATGAGCGCGCGGCGGACCTGGACGATGCGCTCCAGCGTTTGGAAACGGCTCGACGCGAGCGGCGCGCGCTGTCGATCGGCCTCGCCGGCAACGCCGCCGAGGTCGTCCCGGAACTCGCCCGGCGCGGCGTGCACGTCGACATCATCACCGACCAGACCTCCGCCCACGATCCGCTCAACGGCTACATCCCCGCCGGCCTGACCCTCGAACAAGCCGACGCGCTCCGTCGGACCGATCCTGACGAATATCTCAGACGTGTCGGCGAGAGCGCGGTTACGCACGTCGGGGCGATCCGGGATCTCGCCGCCGCCGGCGCCGAGGCGTTCGACTACGGCAACGCGCTCCGGGGGCTGGCGTTCGAGCACGGGGACAAGGACGCGTTCAGCTACCCGGGGTTCGTGCCTGCGTACGTCCGACCGCTGTTCTGCGAGGGCAAGGGGCCGTTCCGCTGGGTGGCGCTGTCGGGCGATCCGGCCGACATCCACGCCACCGACCGCGCGATCCTCGACCTGTTCGGAGATCAGGAGCACATCGCGCGGTGGATCAAGCTCGCCTCCGAGCGCGTGAAGTTCCAGGGCCTGCCGGCGCGGATCTGCTGGCTCGGCTACGGCGAGCGGCACCTCGCGGGGCTGCGCTTCAACGAGATGGTGGCCTCCGGGGAGGTCAAGGCCCCGATCGTCATCGGCCGCGACCACCTCGACGCCGGCTCGGTCGCCTCGCCCCAGCGCGAGACCGAGTCGATGAGCGACGGCTCGGACGCGGTCGCCGACTGGCCGCTGTTGAACGCGCTGATCAACACCGCCTGCGGCGCGAGCTGGGTCTCGATCCACCACGGCGGCGGCGTCGGCATGGGCAAGTCGATCCACGCCGGCCAGGTGTGCGTCGCCGACGGCACCGAACTGGCGGGGCGCCGGATCGAGCGCGTTCTCAAGGCCGACCCCGGCATGGGGATCGTCCGCCACGTCGACGCCGGCTACGACCTCGCGGTGTCCGCGGCGCACGATCACGGGCTGCGGATCCCGATGCTCGAGTCGTCGTCGGAGTGACGCTCGGCCGCCGCACCCCGGTGCACAACTCACCAAAGCTCCCCGTCCGAACGCGCGCCGGCAACATAAGCGCCCCGGGGGCGCTTATGTGCACAAAGCGGCTGCTGGGCGGGCGGTTTGGCGTGTTTTGCACTGCGCTCGACGGTCGTGGGGACCCGGCCGACCGCACATGACGACCTCGTTCGACAACGCCGCGCAGGTCCTCACGCTCCCTGAGCCGGGGCTCACCTACCTCAGGACCAACCGCGCGAACGAAATCGCCCTCGAACCCGGCGGGATCACGATCGAGCACGGACGCATTGCGGCAGTGCAACCCTCAGCGGACGCGAACATCCACGTCGACGCCACCGGGTGCACGCTGCTCCCCGGGCTGGTCGACTGCCACACCCACCTGCCGTTCGCTGGCTGGCGCGCCGAGGAGTACGAGCAGAAGGTCACCGGCGTCCCGTACGAGGAGATCGCGCGCGCCGGTGGCGGGATCGCGTCCTCTGCCCGGGCGCTGAGAGAAACCCCCGACGAGACCGTGCTCGCCCAGGCGCAGGAGCTTGCCGGCGAGATGCTGCGCTCAGGCACGACCACATTCGAGTGCAAGTCCGGCTACGGCCTGTCGACCGCCGGCGAGCTGCGCGCGCTGCAACTCGCGACAGAACTCGAGGCCATCGTCTCGCAAAACACGACCCGAACCGGGCTGCTCGCCCACGCCGTCCCGCACGGCTACACGACAACAACCTGGATGGACGAGGTCGAGCAGATGCTGCCCGAGGCGCTCGAGCACGTGAGCGCGCTCGACATCTTCGTCGAGTCGATCGCGTTCGGGCTCGACGACCTCGACCGCATGGGGCGGTTCGCGACAGACAACGGCGTGCACCTTCGCGCGCACGTCGAGCAGTTCACGACGATGCGCTCGGTCCCGGTGGCGCTCAAGCACAACGCCCGCTCGCTCGACCACCTGTCAACGATCCACCCCGACGACATCGGACCACTCGGCAACTCCGAGACGGCCGCGGTGCTGCTTCCCGGCGCCGAGTTCATGGGCGCCGAGCACACGGCGCCGGCGCGAGACCTGATCGACGCCGGCGCGATCATGGTGCTCGCCACCGACGCCAACCCGGGCACCTCGCCGATCTTCTCGCTGCCGCTGATCATCGGCCTCGGGGTCCGCCGCTACGGGCTGAGTACGCGCGAGGCGCTCCTCGCCACCACGCTCAACGCGGCCTACGTCCTCGACCTTCAACGAGAGATCGGGTCGATCGAGCTCGACAAGCGCGCCGACCTGGTGCTGCTCGACTGTCCGGCCGAGCACGTCGCCTATCGCCTGGGCCGCAACCCGGTCGCGGCGACGTTCGTCGGCGGTGATCCCGCCTACGTGCGCCCGGATGCGGCATGGCGGATCATGGAGCGGTGAGCTTCGAATCCGGCGACGCGGAGCAGTCGTTCCCGCTCGGCGCCGCCGTCACGCTCGATCAACTCGATCTAGATCCCCATCCGGCGCTGGCCGCTCTACGCGAGCGCGAGCCCGTGTCGTGGTTGCCGGCGCTGGAGGGTTGGCTCGTGACGCGCTACGACCTCGCGGTCCACGTGATGCGGGACGCGGAGACGTTCACGGTGGAGGACCCCCGGTTCTCGACGGCACAGGTCGTCGGCCCGAGCATGCTGAGCCTCGACGGCGAGGCACACTCGCGCCACCGCGCGCCGTTCGCGGCGCCATTCAGGCCTCGCGCCGTGCGCGACCGCTTTGCCCCGGCCGCCATGGACGAAGCCGACCGCCTGATCGACACGTTCGCCGACGACGGCGGCGCAGAACTGCGGCGGTCGTTCGCGGGGCCCCTGGCGGCGTCGATCATGGCCCGCGCCCTCGGGCTGGAGCAGGGCGAGGTCGGGACCATGCTGGGCTGGTACGACGCGATCGTCGCCGCGGTCACCGACGTGACCGCGGGTCACGACGTGCCGATCAGCGCCGGCGACGCGTTCGACTCGCTGAGCGAACGCCTCGAGGCGGTGATCGCCGCCGGTCCCGAGGCGTCGTTGCTGGGCGCCGCCGCATCGCGCGAGGATCTCACCACCGACCAGGTCGTCTCGAACGCGGCGGTGCTGTTGTTCGGCGGGATCGAGACGACCGAGGGGATGATCGCCAACGCGCTGGTGCACCTGCTCGAGCATCCCGATGTCCTCGCGTGGATCGACCATGACCGGAGCCGGCTGGACGCGGCACTGGAGGAGACGCTCCGGCTCGAGCCGGCCGCCGCAATGGTCGATCGCTACGCCACCGCCGACGTCGACCTCCGTGACACTCAGATACGCCAGGGCGATCTCGTCCGCGTCTCGATCAGCGCCGCCAACCGCGACCCGGCGGTGTTTCCCGATCCCGACCGCTTCCACCCGACGCGGTTTGACCGACCCGGAACCCGTGGCCATCTCGCGTTCGCCCACGGCCCGCACGTGTGCCTCGGCGTTCACCTGGCGCGGCTCGAGGCCCGGGCCGCTCTGGACGTCCTCCTGCGCCGCCTGCCCACACTGGCGCTCGATCCAAGCAGGTTGCCTCGGATCCAAGGGCTCGTGTTCCGCAAGCCGCCCACGCTGTACGCCGTCTGGGACTAGAGCCGGCCCCGCCGCCCGCGCGGCGCGATCGCCGCACAGCCGCCCGCGCGGCGCGATCGCCGCATCCCATGGAATAGTTCTCTCCCGGGTGCGCGTCTTGCGGAGAGCCCTCTTGGTAGTAGCGACAGGCGGGGCTCTCGTCCCGCTGCTGCTCGCCCCTGCGCGCGCGACCGCGGCGCCGGACGCCAGCACCGCGACCGCGGACAAGACCGCGACTGCCGCGAGCACCGCGACCGCGCCCCCAACCGCCACCGCGCCCCCAACCCAGACCGCGCCACCCGCCACCCCCAACCCCGCGGTGGTGAGCGTGCGCGTCAGCAAAGCGTGGGTCAGCCGGCCGATCCCGTCCGGGTTCATCGGCTTCTCGTTCGAGTTCCCGGCCGTGCGCGACTACACCGGGTCGGATCCACGCGCGATCAACCCCGTGCTGGTCGCGCTGATCCGGGACGTCGCGCCCGGTCAGACGCCGGTGCTGCGGATCGGCGGGAACAGCACCGACGGCACGTGGTGGCCGCTACCGGACGTGACGCCCAGCCCGGGCATCAACTACACGCTGACCAAGAGCTGGCTCGCGACTACCCGGGCCCTCGCCGTCGAGACCGGCGCCAAGCTGATCCTGGGCGTCAACCTGAAGGACGACAGCGCGGCGGAGGCCGCCGCCGAGGCCTACGCGTACCGCACCGGCATCGGCGCCAAACACATCGAGGCGCTCGAGATCGGCAACGAGCCCGAGCTGTACAAGGTGTTTCCGTGGTACGAGATCAACGGGGAGCCGTTCTACGCCCGGCCCCCGATCTACGACTTCACGAGCTACACGCAGGAGATCGCGGGGATCGCCGACCAGCTTCGAGGCCTGACGCTCGCCGGCCCGGCCACCGGGACCCCGCAGTGGTTCGCGGCGGTCCCGCAGCTGTTCGGAGTCGAGCGCCGGCTGAAGGTCGTCACGTATCACCGTTATCCGCTGCTCGCCTGCTTCTCGCAGCCGGGCGACCCGCGCTATCCGTCGATCCCGAATCTGCTCAACCCCGACTCGGCGCGCGCTCTGCTCACCGGCGCCGGCGACGTGATCGCCTACGCGCACAAGCACGGCGCGACCGTTCGCATCGACGAGCTGAACTCGGTCGCCTGCGCGGGCCAGCCCGGAGTCAGCGACACGTTCGCCTCGACGCTGTGGATGCTCGACACCCTGTTCGCCATGGCCCGCTCCGGCGTCGACGGCGTCAACATCCACACGCTTCCCACGGCCTCGTACAGGCCGTTCGAGTTCCGCCGCATCCGCGGGCGATGGCTCGCCACCGTCGAACCCGAGTACTACGCCCTGCTGATGTTCGAGCAGGCGGCCCCGCCCGGCTCGCACATGCTCAACCTCACCCAGAGCGCCAGCACCGACATCCGCTCGCGAGCGGCCCTCGCGCCCGACGGCGACGTTCACGTCGTGCTCATCAACGACAGCCTGACCGGTGAAGGGCATGTCGTCCTCATCAAGCCGCCGAGCCGCGCCAGCTCCGCGGTGCTCGAGCGTCTCAGCGCCCCGAGCGCGGCCGCAACCGACGACGTCACGCTGGGCGGTCAGACGTTCGGGAACGAGACCGGCACGGGCGAGCTGAAGGGCAAGCTCCGTACGGTCCGCCTGAAGCCCGACCGTCGCGGCCGGTACCTGATCAGGCTGCCCGCCTCCACCGCCGCGATGGTCACGTTTGTCCCAGCCGCAACTTCACCCCCGCCAGGTCCTCGTACAGGCGGATCGCGCTGATCTCGCCGGCGTCGTCGCCGTAGAGCGCGCGGGCGCGCCGGTGGATCTGCTCGACGAGCGCGGTCAGCTCGACCGGCACCCCCACGTCGCGCGCGAGGTCGACGGCCAGCCCCAGGTCCTTGGTCACGAGCCGCATCGGGAACGCCTCGTCGTAATCGCCGTCGTCGAGCACCATCCGGACGTCGCGCTCTAGGAACACGGAGTTCGCCGGAGAGCCGACCAGCGCGGCGTGCAGGCGATCGAGCGACACCCCGGCGCGAACGCCGACGCTCAGCACCTCGCCGACCGCCACCGACTCGATGAACCACAGCAAATTCAAGAGCAGCTTGACCGTGTAGCCGGCGCCGTTGCCGCCGAGGTGGAAGATCCGTTCCGGGTCGCCCATCGCCTCGAACAGCGGCAGCGCCCGGGCGTACGCCGCCTCCGAACCGCCGACGTAGATCGCGAGCGTCCCCGCCCGCGCGCCGATCGACTGCCCCGCAACGGGAGCGTCGAGCACGTCGATCCCGCCCTCCCGCGCCGCCGAGACCACCCGCGCCCCGACGGCCGTCGAGCTCGTGCTCATGTCGATCGCGAGCGACCCGGGCTCCAAGGCGGCGATCGCCCCGTTCTCTGAAAGCCACACCGCCTCGACCTGCGGCGGCGCCGGCAGCATCGTGATCAGCACCTGCGCTCCGCGCGCACATTCGGCGACCGAACCCGCGGCCCGGGCGCCCGCCTCCACCCATCGGGACAGCGCAGCCGCGTCGAGGTCGAACGCAGTGACTTCGAACCCGGCTGAAACCAGGTGCCCGCACATCGGGCCGCCCATGTTGCCGAGCCCAACGAAGCCAACCCGCGAGATCCCGGACCGCTCGGCCGCAAACGCCATCACAGCGCCACCCAGGTCGTCTTCAGGTGCGTGTAGGAGTCGAGCGCGTGCAGCGAGCGGTCGCGCCCGTGACCCGAGTCCTTGACGCCGCCGAACGGAGTGGCCAGCGACGATACGTCGAACGTGTTGATCCACACCGTGCCGGCGCGCAACCGCCGCGCGACTCGGTGAGCGGTCGTGATGTTCGAGCTCCACACCGCCGCCGCGAGGCCGTAGCCGGTTCCGTTCGCGAGCGCGATCGCGTGCTCGGCGTCGTCGGCCTGCTGGATCGCGAGCACCGGCCCGAACACTTCCTCCTGGACGATCGGGTCGGCCGGGTCGAGCGCCTCGAGCACGGTCGGCTCCATGTACGCACCGCCCCGAACCGGCTCGGCGCGCTCCCCTCCGACCAGTAACCGAGCCCCGTTGCCGGCGGCGCGCTCGACCCGCGCAAGGACGCCGGACAAATGCTCGTCTGATACGAGCGCGCCCAAAGTGGTTGACGGATCGGCCGGATCGCCCGGGACCATCTCCCGCGCAAACGAAACCAGCCGATCGGCCAGCGGGGCAACCAGCGACCGCTCGACGACGACCCGCGAGCCCGCGTGGCACGTCTGACCGGCGTTGTAGAAGATCCCCCAGCCGATCGCGTCGACCGCTCGGTCCAGGTCCTCGACGTCGGCGAGGACCACGTGCGGGCTCTTGCCCCCGAGCTCGAGCGATACCGCCTTGCCGTTCGACTCGCCGGCGTAGCGCAAGAACCGCCGACCGACGTCGACCGATCCGGTGAACGCGATCTTGTCGACCAGCGGGTGGCGCCCGAGCGGCTCGCCCGCCTCCTCGCCGAACCCCGGCACGACGTTGAGCACGCCGTCGGGCAGACCGGCCTCCGCCCCCAACTCGGCCAACGCGAGCGCGCTCAACGGCGACTGCTCGGCGGGCTTCAACACCACCGAGTTGCCCGTAGCCAAAGCAGGCGCGAGCTTCCACGCCGTGATGATCAACGGGTAGTTCCACGGGATCACCGCCCCGACCACGCCGAGCGGCTCGCGTCCGACCAGCGCGAGCGCGTCCGCCCCGGTTGGCGCGATCTCGCCGTACACCTTGTCGATCGCCTCCGCGTACCACGCGATGCAGTTGCGCGCGTTCGGCACGTCGACGTTCCGCGCGTCTGTGATCGGGTGGCCGACGTCGGCCGACTCGAGCTGGGCAAGCTCTTCGGAGTGCTCATCGATCAGCGAGGCCCACCGAAGCAGCACGCGCTTGCGCTCGCGCGGATCGGCCAAAGCCCAGACCCCGTCGTCGAACGCGCGCCGCGCCGCGCGCACGGCGAGGTCGATGTCCTCGCCTGATCCGCGCGCCACCTCGGCGACAACGCTGCCGTCGCGCGGCGAGACGTCCTCGAACGTCCGCCCGTCAGCAGCCGCCACGAACCGGCCGTCGATGAACGCGTCGCGCCTCAGGCCCGCACCGCTTCCCGGTCCACCGCGTAGAACGACACCGCCTCCTCGTCGAGGCAAACGCCGAGCCCGGGCGCGTCAGGAACACGAAGCAAGCCGTCGCCACCCAACAGCACCGGCGATGCGAGCATGAAGTCGCGCCGCGCCGGCGTCCACCCCGGCGGGTCGTACGGGAACTCGAGGAACGGCCCGCCACCGACCCCCGCGCACACGTGCAGGTTGGCGAGCACGCCGATCCCGTTCGTCCACGTGTGGGGCGTGAACCACCGGTTCCGCCGCAGCGCCAGATCGGCCAGCGTCCGAGCCCCCGAGATACCCAGCGCCAGCACCACGTCGGGCTGATACACGTCCAAGGCATCGGAATCCAGAGCAAGGCGCAGCTCCTCGAACGTGCGCGCCATCTCACCGCCGCCGATCCGCACCCCTGTATTCGAACGCAGATCGCGCATCCCCCGAAGGTCCTCGCCCGGCAACGGCTCCTCGACCCACAACACCCCGTACGCGCGCAGCCGCTCGACGATCCGCCGCGCGCCAACAACGTCGAGCCGCGGGCCGATGTCGCCGGCCATCCGCCACCACTGGTTGAGGTCGACCATGATCTCGATCCGGTCGCCGACCGCGTCGCGAACGGCCGCGACCACGCCGATCCCCTCGTCGGCCCGCCCGGGCGCGATCCTGATCTTGACCGCGCGGAAGCCCTCCTCGACCAGCGCCAGGGCGTCCTCGGCCCGCTGACCCGGATCTCGCAGCGAACCCCACGACGCGTACGCCGGCAACTCCGACCGCGCGCCCCCCAACAACGACGCCACAGGCTGGCCGCAGGCCTGGCCGAACAGATCCCACAGCGCCGCCTCGAGCGGCCAGTAGCGGCCCGCGTGAAAAGAAATCGTCTCGAGCACCCGAGCATGGCGCTCGATGGCGAGCGCGTCGCGGCCCACGAACAACTGAACAAAATCATCAAAGCCGTTCATCGTGTCGCCGCTTCCAACCCCAACCAGGCCGGAATCGGTCTCGACGCGCACGATCGTCGCCTCGAACGACCTGCGCGGGTCCGGGTCCCACGCGGCGTAGAACGGCGGATCAAGCGGCAGCCGCAGCCGCTCCACGCGGATCGCGGTGATCTTCAAAAACCTACGACCCCCCGTAGAACGGGCTCGTGACCTCGTCGCGTCGCGCCACCAGATCCAGGGCGGCGCCGGGGTCGCGACCCTCGACCGCCATGCCGATCGCGCGCCGCACCGCGACCCGCGTCGCCTCCCGCACCGCGGTCTCCTCGAAAGCTACCGGGTCGATCCAGATGCACACGAACACGATCAGGTCTCCGGTCGGCTCGAGCAACCCGTCCGCGACCGCATCGAGCACTCCCTGGGCAATCCCCAATTGCCCGGCGCCCCAGGTGATCGTCTGATGGCGATCCTCGAGCGCCGTCGCCTTGTTGATCATGATCGTCGGCGGCCACACCACCTCGTAGCGGTCCTGGGCCTCGCCGACGACGACCAGGATCGGGGTGTGCCCCGGCGACGGCGTCGTGAACGTCCCCAGCAAAGCCGCGGCGGTGGGCGTCCCGCGGACACCGAGCACGACGTTCACGTGACAGCCGTTCGGGCCGGGGCGACCGCCCCACCCCTCGCCGATGCGCCCGTCCAGATCGTGCAGCGGTCCCGTCACTTCCCGACCCCCGCCAGCTCCTCGTCGATCACGATCACCGAGCGCGCCCCCTGACCGTGGCGCAGCCGCTCGAGCGCCGCTTCGACGTCCTCGAGCCCGATCAGGTACGAGACGACGTCGCCGAGATCGAGCCGCCCGTCGACCACGAGTTGCACGAGCCGGCCGAGCGCGGCGTGAACGTCCGACGATCCGTAGTAGCTGCCGGTGATCGTCTTCTCGGACAGGAAGTCGATCGCGGGCAGCGACACCTCGACGCCGACCGGTGCCAGCCCGACGACCGTCGCCGCCCCGCCCGGCCGGAGCACGTCCCAGGCCTGCCTGATGGTCGCCGCGCGACCGACGACCTCGAACGCGTGATCGACACCCCCGTCGGAAAGGGCGAGCACCTGGGCGACGACGTCCGAGCCGTCACCGGAACCGGCAAGCACCGCGTGCGTGGCCCCACGCCGCCGCGCGATCTCTAGCTTGTCCTCGTCGGTGTCGATCGCAATCACGATTCCGGCGCCGGCGAGCCGCGCGCCCGCGATCACCTGCAGGCCGACGCCGCCGCACCCGATCACGCACACGCTGGCACCGACGCGCAGTCCGGCCTGGTTGATCGCGCCGATCCCGGTGACTACGCCGCAGCCGAGCAGCGCGGCCTGCCACAGCGGGATCGAGTCGGGCAGCGGCACCGCGCCGTTGGCCGGCACGACCGCGAACTGCGCGAAGCACGCCACCATCAGGCCGTGTTGCAACACGCCTCCGTCGGCTCCCCGCAACCGCGACGAGCCGTCCATCAGCATCCCGGCGACGCCGTTGCGCGCCGCCGTCTCGCACAGCGTCCGGCGCCCGGCCCGGCAGGCGCGGCACGAACCGCACGAGGGCACGAAGCAGAACGCCACGTGGTCGCCCACGACAACGTCGACGACGTCCTCGCCGACCGCCTCGACGACCCCGGCTCCCTCGTGCCCCAGCACCATCGGCCATCGCCCCAGACCGAGCGCCCCATCTGCCAGGTGCACGTCGGAATGACACACGCCCGCGGCCGCGACCCGCACCAGCACCTCACCGCGACGAGGTGGGGCCAGCATCACGGTCTCGGTCGCCACCGGCCGCCCCGGCTCGCGCAGGACCGCCGCGCGCATCTCGATCACGCGCACGCCGTCGACCTCGACCTCGGGCCCCCGCGAAGTCTCAGTCGTCTGCGCCGGCAACCGAGACCTCCTTGGCCTGGAGCCGGCGAAGCTCCTCCAGCGGGATGTGGCAGCGGATCGCGTGACCCGGCTCAGCCTCGGCGAGCGGCGGCTCGGTATTCACGCAGATGTCGCCGAGGAAGCGCGGGCAGCGCGTGTGGAACACGCAGCCGGTGGGTGGGTCGGCCGGGCTCGGGATCTCGCCCTCGAGCTTGATGCGCTCTCCGTCCGAGTCCTCGAGCGTCGGGACCGCGGACAGCAGCGCCTCGGTGTACGGGTGGTGTGGCGGGTTGAAGACCTCGTCCGCCGGCCCGATCTCCATGATCCGCCCGAGGTAGAGCACGGCGATCCGATCCGACAGGTAGCGCACGACGCCGAGGTCGTGGCTGATGAACAGGTACGAGACCTCCTCGCGCCGCTGGAGGTCGGTCAGGAGGTTCAGAATCGCGGCCTGGACGGACACGTCGAGCGCGGAGGTCGGCTCGTCGCAGACGACGATCCGCGGGTCCCCCGCGAACGCGCGCGCGATCGCGACGCGCTGCTTGAGCCCACCCGACAGCTGCGCCGGACGCATCGTCAGGTGACGCTCCGACAAACGGACATCCGAGATCAGCTTCTTCAGCCGGGCCATCAGCGCCTCGCCGCGGTAGCCGCCGAGCCGCGACAGCGAGCGAGAGATCAACCGCTGCACCGAGTGGCGGCGATTCAGCGCCGAGTCCGGGTTCTGAAACACGATCTGGAGCGCCTTCTCCTGCTCGCGCGTGCGCCCCGTGGTGGTGTCGGACAGCACCTGGCCGTCGAGCGTGATCTCCGATCCCTTGTCCGGAGCGGTCAGGCCGAGCAGCGCTCGCGCCAGCGTGGTCTTGCCGCTCCCCGACTCGCCGACGAGCCCGAGCGTCTCGCCGGCGCGAAGCTCGACGGTCACGTCGACGAGGCCGTAGATCGTCTCGCCCTCCATGTGGAAGGTCTTGGACACGTCGGCGGCGCGGATCAGCACGCCGCCGTGGTCCGCGCGCTCCCCCGGGACGGCCTCGCGCTCGGGTGGGATCACGCGCGGAAGCGTCTGCGCGCGCTCGTGGAAGTGGCAGCGCGAGCGACGGGAGGGATGTGCCGGGTCGATTTCGTAGAGCGGGGGCGCCTCCGTGCGGCAACGGTCCTCGACCAGACCGCATCGGTCCGCGAAGATGCAACCGTCGGGCACCACCCCCGGCGGAGGCAGCGAACCCGGGATCGTGTCGAGCGCCCGGTTCGCCTTGAGCGTGTCGCGCCGGGGGATGCAGCGCAGCAGCCCGACGGTATAAGGGTGGCGGGGGCTGTTGAACACCTCGCGCGCCGGTCCCTCCTCGACCAGCTCGCCGGCGTAGAGCACGCCGACGCGGTCGCACATCTTCGCGATCACGCCGAGGTTGTGGCTGATGAACAGGAACGACGTGTGGAACTCGGTGCGGAGCGCCGAGATCAGGTCGAGGACCTCGGACTCGACGGTCGCGTCGAGCGCGGTCGTCGGCTCGTCGAGGACCAGGAGCGCCGGCTCGGCGGCGAGCGCCATCGCGATCACCACGCGCTGGAGCATGCCGCCCGAGAGCTGGTGCGGATAGCGGTTCATCACCCCGGCCGGATTGGAGATCCGGACCTTCTCGAGCATCTCCTGCGCGCGGTCGAGGGCCTCCCCCTTCGCGACACCTGCGATCTCGAACACCTCGGCCACCTGGCGACCGACCCTGATCGTCGGGTTCAGCGCGCGGCCGGGCTCCTGGTAGACCATCGAGACCGTGTGCTGGCGGAGCTCGCGTAGCTCGCCCTGGTTCAGCGCGAGCACGTCGCGTCCGTCCATCTCGACCTTGCCGCCGGTCACCTTGCCGTTGCGCGCGAGGTAGCGGACGATCCCGAGCGCGATCGTCGACTTGCCGCAGCCCGACTCGCCCACGAGGCCGAACGACTCGCCTCGCCCGACGCGGAAGCTGACGTCGCGCACCACGCGCATCGCCCGTCCGCGGACTCGGTAGGTGATCTCGAGGCTCTCGACGTCCAGCGCGTCGGCCTGTGGAAGCGTCTCGCTCCGCCTCACCGTGTCAGCCGTCGTGCTCATCCCTCGAGTGCCCCCTGTACCGCGTCGGATATCAGCGTGATCGAGACCACCAGCGTCGCGATCGCGAGCGCGTCGAACAGCACCTCCCACCAGTAGCCGGCGGGCACGACACCGTAGTTCGACGAGATGTCGAGCGCCCAGTCGGGCGAGGGTGGCTGAATGCCGAGCCCGAGGAACGTCAGCGTGAGGACCGCGAAGATCGCGTACGCGAGCCGAACCGTGAACTCGACCATGATCGGCGCGAACACGTTCGGGAGGATCTCGACGAACATGATGTACGGGGCTCGCTCGCCGCGCAGGCGGGCGGCGGCGACGTAGTCAAGCTCGCGCTCGAGCAGCACCGCGGCCCTGACCGTCCGCGCGATGAGCGGCGTGAACAGCAGCCCGATCACGAGGATCAGCGTCAAGTTCGACCGCCCCAGCGTCGACAGCGCAATCACGCCGGTGACGACGATCGGCAGCGCCAGGAACGCCTCGACGAACCGGCCGAGCACGTCGTCGACCCATCCGCGGAAGTAACCCATCAACAGTCCGACTGCGGTCCCGAGCACCGTCCCGAGCAGCGTCGCCAGCGGCGCGATGATCAGGACGTCGCGCGAGCCCACGATCACCCGTGAGAACATGTCGCGCCCGAGCTGGTCGGTTCCGAACCAATGTGCGCTCGACGGGGCCTTGTTAATCCCCTCGAGGTTCTGTGCGTACGGGCTATGCGGAGCGATTGCCGAGCCGAAGATCGCGCAGATGATCCAGATCAGGAGCACGATCGCACCGACGATGAACGTCGGCGAGCGCACCAGCTGGCGCAAGACTTCGCCGCGGGCCTCACTGCGGCCGGCCTCGAGCGCGCCGGCGTCCTCGACGGGGATGTCGATGATGCTCATTCGGCCGCCTTCAGCCTGATGCGGGGATTCAGCAGCGAGAACGCGATGTCCGCCACCAGCGTCACGACCATGTACACGATGCCGATCGTCAGCACGCAGGCCTCGAGCATCGGGATGTCGTGCTGGTTGGCAGCGTTGTACGTGAGCAGCCCGATGCCGTTGTACCTGAACAGCGTCTCGACGACGACCAACCCGCCGATCAGGTACCCGGTCTGCGTGGCGATCACCGTGATCGTCGGCAGCAGCGAGTTGCGGAGCACATGCCGGCGGATCATCACGCCGCGGGGCAGGCCCTTGAGCGTGGCGGTACGCGCGTAGTCGGAATCGAGCGCCTCGACCGTGCCGACGCGCGCCATCCGCGCGACGTAGCCGAACTCGACCATCACGAGCGGGATCACCGGCAGTATCAGGTACTTCAACTGGGTGAAGAACCCGGATCCGGTCGGCGCCGTGGCCGAGACGGGCAGCCACCCCAGCGCGATCGAGAACACGACGATCAGCACGATCCCCGACACGAACTCCGGCACGGTCAACATCGACTGTCCGACGACGCTGATCGTCCGGTCGATCGGCTTCCCCGCATTCAGCGCCGAGATCACCCCGCCGATGATCCCGAGCGGCACGAGGATGATGAACGCGAAGATCGCGAGCTTCAGCGAGCGGAGGAGCGCGCTGGTCAGGATCGGCCCGATCGGCGCCTGGTACTGGTACGACGTCCCCGGGAAGTTCGTGAGCCAGTGCCAGTACTGAGTCAGGATCGGCTTGTCGACGCCGAGCTGGTGGTCGAGCGCGTGGACCGCGCTCGGCGCCGCCAGCGGTCCGAGGACCGAGCGCCCGGGATCGCTCGGGAGGACCTGGCCAAGGACGAACACGATCACGCTCAGGAGCCACAGCGTGATCAGCGCGAGGCCGAGACGCTTGAGGATGAACCTGACCATGTTCGCTCGGGACCTTAGGCCGACTTGGACGCCGTGTTCAGGTAGAGCTGGGCGATCGAGGTCGGGTTGAGCCCGCTGACGTTCGGCGTCGACGCGGTCAGTCCGTCGATCCAGTACGGATAGACGACCGGCGTCTCCGCGAGGAGCAGCCGCTGGATCTTGCCGGCGATCGTCCTCTGCGTCGGGAGGTCGAGCGCGGCCACGTACTGCTTGACCAGTCCGTCGTACTCCTTGTTGTGGAATCGGGCCGCATTCCAGGTGCCGTCAGTCGTCAGCGGGGCAGTGAGGTAGACGTTCGGGGAGCCACGGTCGCCGTAGTCGACGAGGCTCATCGTGCCGTCCAGCCAGTTCGAGTTGCCGAACGTGCTCTTGCCGTAGTACAGCGTCTGGTTGGTGATGTTGAGCTTGATGTTGATGCCCGCCTTGGCCGCGTCCTGCTGGATCACCTGCGCGAGCTCCGGGATCTCCTGGTAGATCTCCGAATCGAGCGTCGTGGAGAACCCGTTCGGGTGTCCGGCGGCGGCGAGCAACTGCTTGGCCATCGCGATGTTCTGGGTGCGCTGGGGGACGGTCGGGTCGGTGGACGGGAACCTCGGACCGAACGGATAGTCATTGGCGACCGTCCCGTCGCCGCTCAAAAGCGCCGCCACGGCACCGGGCCGGTCGAGCGTGTACGCCACCGCTTGGCGGACCCGCGGATCGGTGAACGGCGCGATGTCGTTGCGCATCGACAGCTCACGATGGTTGGCCGACGGGAGCTTGATGATCTTGTACTGGGGGCTGTTCAGGATCGCGGCCGCTCCGGCGGGCGTGAACTGCGCGATCACGTCCACGTCGTTGCCCTGGAGCGCCAGGATCATCGGCGCCTGGCTCGAGTAGAACTTGAAGCTCGTCATCGACAGCAGCGGCTGGGGGCCCCAGTAGTTGGGGTTCGGTACGAACGTGGCGCCGACGTTCGTCGTGTAGCTGCCGAGCTTGAACGCGCCGGTGCCGATGAACGTGCTCTGCCACGAGCCGAAGTTGGTCCCCTTGGGCACGATGATCGCGTTGTAGTTGTCAGAGGACACCGCGTACGGAAAGTTGCCGTTCGGCGCCTCAAGTGTGAACTGCACCGTCATCGGATCGATCGCCTTCACCCCGGACGGCATGAGTACGCCGCCGAACGCCGACAGTGCGTTCGACGCGTTCTTCGGATCCGACAGCTGCTGCATCGTGTAGACGACGTCGGCCGAGGTCATCGCCGCGCCGTTGCTGAACTTCACGTTCGGGCGCAGCTTGAACGTCCACACGCTGCCGTCCGCGTTGGGGCTCCAGCTGAGCGCGAGCATCGGCTGCAGTTGGAGCTTGAGGTTGCTATCGAAGATCAGGAACTCGCCCGTCTGGTTGAGCATCGTCAGGCCGCCGGCATCGGACACGGTGAGCGGATTGACGGCGGCAGCAGGCGTAACCGAGGCGATGCGCAGCGTTCCGCCCTTGGTCGCGGGAGCGCTTGACGTGCTCGCCGCTCCCGAGGAGCTGGTGGACTTCGACGAGGACCCGCACGCGGCGAGGATCGCCCCGAGCAACGGGGCCGACATGCCGATCACGCTGCCGCGGCGCAGGAAGTCGCGGCGGCTCAGCCTTCCGGAGACGAGCTCGTCGATGTAGTGGTTCTCGAGCTCGGTGCGTCCACTGCGCAGCCTGTCCAGCTCATTGTCGCCGCGACTCATGGAGCCACCTTTCTGTTGGAGTCGACCCGGCGCCGGCTCACGGATCCCCGAGCGGGCGTCGTTAGTGTCGCTAACTTACTTGATTGATTTGGTGAAGTATTCGCCGGCCGGCTCCGGTCGCCATCGAGCGCGCTGTTGCCGTTAGCTGAGGCCGGCACGATCTCCCGCGCGGCCCCGAGCAGGTCGGGGAGCATCTCGCGCTTGCGGGCGGCGCTCATGCGCCCGGTCGGAACGCACAAAGTGATCGCGGCGGCCACCCGCCCCGGAGGGCCGACGGGCACCGCCAGGCAGTGCAGCCCGAGCGCGGTCTCGTCGACGTTCTCGGCGTAGCCTCGGCGTCGCGCCTCGCTCAGGATCCCGAACAGCTCATCGAGACCGGCGAGCCGCCGGCCGGTGGGGGTGGTGAGGTCGCAACCCGCGTATAGAGCCTCGACCTCGTCTGCGGGACGGTCGGCGAGCAGCACCCGCCCGGAGGCGGCCGCGAACGCCGGTAGCCGGCTTCCGACGGCGGTTACGAGGCGCACGGGGTGGGTGGTCTCCTCCTTGGCGATGAACACACTGTCGCGCCCGTCGAGGACGGTTAGGCACGTGGTCTCGTTATGGCGAGCAACGAGCCGGCGGGCGACGCCGTGAAATCCGGCGGCGAGCGGCGAGACGGGCGCCGTGTGCGCGAGCCACGCGACCCTGGGACCGAGTTCGATGTGACCGGTCTGCGCGTCCCGGACGGCCCATCCGCGCTCGAACATGATCGAGCACACCCGGTGCACCGTGCTCTTCGCGATGCCGGTCTCGCGAGCGAGGTCGGCCAGCGTGGTCGGGCCCTCGCGGTCGAGCACCTCGAGTACGTCGAGCACGGCGGAGATCCCCGGCGATCCGGCTCCCGGGCGGCGCGCCGGTTGGTACCCGATAGCGGCTTCCATCTGCTCCTCTGGTCCGCAGGTAGAACGGCGTTCAGCCGATGGACCAGGGACGTTTCTTTCACACCGCCCGGACGGTGTCAAGTTAACGGAGCTTTAGGGCTCGCACCGGGGCCGAGGTCGGCCCCACTGTACGGTGAGCGAGCACATGGACTTCTGGAACGCTCGCGTCATCGATGGGACGGGCCGACCGGCGTTTGAGCCCGCAGCCGTGCGGATCGCCGACGGGCGAATCGCTTCGGTCGAGACGGTTGACGGCTCCGCGCGCCCCGTGCCCGAGGGCGCGATCGACCTCGAGGGACGCACGCTCATGCCGGGGCTGATCGACGCGCACGCCCACCTGTCCAGCGACGTGTTCCGGAGTCCCGGATTCGGCCCGCCGCCCGAGCTCCACGGCGAGCTCCCGCGCCGGCGCGAGCTCGGGTATTTCATCCTGGCCAAGACCGCGGCCGTGCTGCTCTGCGCCGGGATCACGTCTGTCCGCGACGTGGGTGCCTATGACGACGAGGCGCTCGCTTTGCGGGATGCCGTCCGGCTCGGGATCGTCCCCGGGCCGCGGATTCTCTCGTGCGGGCGGATCATCTCGGCCACCGCGCCCGGCGGCGCGATCTTCACGACGATGTACCGCGAGGCCGACGGCGCCGACGAGATGCGCAAAGCGGTGCGCGAGCAGCTTCGCCGCGGCGCCGACTACGTCAAGCTGATGGCGACGGGCGCACGGTCGGTGCTCGTCGAGGATCCCGAGCCGGCGCAGATGACGGGTGCCGAGCTCGCCGCCGTGGTGGACGAGGCCCACCGGCTCGGCGCGCGCGTCGCGGCCCACGTCGAGGGGCTGGCCGGCGCGCGGCTGGCGGTGCGCGAGCGGGTGGACACGATCGAGCACGGTCTGTCGCTGCATCGCGAGCCGGTCCTGCTCGAGGAGATGGCCGAGCGCGGGATCGTGCTGGTGCCGACGCTCAGCACGTTCCACGACCTCGCCGAGCGCTTCACCGACGACTTCCCCGTCGCGCTGGTCGAGCAGGCCAAACGCCAGCTCGACGAGGCCTACACGACTCTGCTCGCGGCCCGGGCAGCGGGGGTGATCATCGCGATGGGGCACGACAGCGGCCCGCCCGGCGACAACGCGATCGAGCTCGTCCGGATGGTCGACGGCGGGTTGTCGCCGCTCGAGGGTATTTGCGCTGCGACTGCTGGGTCCGCGACCGCATTGGGCCTGTCCGCGTCGGTTGGGACCGTCACCCCAGGGGCCGTCGCCGACCTGCTCGTGATCGACGGCGACCCGCTCGCCGACGTCCGGGTGTTGCGCGATCCGGAGCGAATCGCGATGGTCGTTCAGGGCGGGAAGGTCGTCGCCGGCGCTCCGGGCGCGTCAACCCTCGCCCCGGCATGACCACCGTCACCCACGCGCCAGAGTTCTCGCTGCCGTCGGTGGGCGGTGACGCGGTCCGCCTTGCCGACCTGTGCGACCGCGGCCCGGCGCTACTGCTGTTCGTGTCCGAGGAGTGCCCGACCTGTGTCCTGACCCTTCGTCGCCTGGCGCCGGTCGTCTCAGAGCTGTCCGACGCCCGCGTGCGCGTCGCGGCCGTGTTCGAGGACCCGCTCGAGGTCGCGGCGCGAGTCGCCCGGCGAACCGGCTTCGACGGCGTGGTCCTGTCCGAGCCGGCGCCGTATGAGGTGTCGCGCGCCTATTCGCTGGCGAGCCTGCCAACGGCGGTGCTCGTGGATCGATCCGGCGCCGAGGTCGGGCGCGTGGTCGGCTGGGATGCCGCCGGCCTGCGGACGCTGCTGTCGGTGCCGGTCACCGACGAGCCGCCGCTCCGCAAGCCCGGGTGCGCGGCCAAGAACACCTACGACCCGGAGGAGCTGCGGCTGCTCGACGGCGCCGGGTTCGACGAGCTCGAGGAGATGTTCGAGCGGGGTTGGACCGACGGGCTGCCCGTGGTTCCCCCGACGGTTGAACGCGTGGACGCGATGCTCGGTGGCCGTGATCGCGATCTGCTCTCTGGGCGAGATGGCGCCGGCGATGGCTTCTGTGACCTTGGAGCGCGTGGCCGCCTGCGCGGTGCTCGCGGGATGCCGCCCCGAGTACTTCCCGGTCGTGGTGGCCGCGGTCGAGGCGGTGTTGGAGCCGGCGTTCAACATCGGCGGGCAGGCGGTGACGACGCAGCCGTGCGGTCAGGTGCTCGTGGTCAACGGGCCCGTGCGCGACGCGATCGGTTTGAACGGCTCGGTCGGCGCGCTCGGTCCGGGGTGGCGGGCGAACATGACGATCGGGCGAGCTTTGCGGCTCGTGGTGAGCCTCACCGGGGGCGGGTTCCCGGGAAGGCTCGACCGCTCGACGCTCGGCAACCCCGGCAAGGTCGCGATGTGCTTTGCCGAGGATGAGGACGTGAGTCGGTGGCAGCCGCTCCACGTCTCGCGCGGGTTTGCTGCGGATGCGTCTGTGGTGACCGTGGTCGGCGCGGACGCGCCGCTGTCGATCTCGGACCACCGGAGCACGGGCCCATCCGAATTGGCCCGGGTGCTGGGGGAGGCGGCCGCCGCCACCTGGAGTCCGAACTGGTGGCCGCTCGGCGGGGTCTCGCTGTTCGTGATCTGCCCGGAGCACGCTCGCTCGTTCGAGCAGTGGGGATGGAGCAAGGACCGGGTGCGCGAGGAGATGTTCTCGGCGGTGGTTCGGCCGGCGGGTTCGTTGCGCTGGGGCGAAACCACGCCGTTGGTCAATGCCGCCGATGACGATGAACCTGTGCGTAAGTGGACGAGCCCCGAGGACATCATGCTCGTCGTCGCCGGCGGCGAGGCCGGCCGCTACTCGGCGGTGTTCGGGCCGTGCCTCGGGATGAACACCGAGCCGATCTCAAAGGAGGTCCAGTGGACTACGTGAGCCCATTCGATGAGCGGTCGCGCGTCGCCGAGCCGCTCGCCCCGCGGCGAGCGGATTTGAGCGGCGCGCGCGTGGCGCTGCTCGACATCACCAAGCGCCGGGGTGACGAGTTCCTCGACCGTGTGGAGGAACTGCTCCACGGTTGTGGTGCCGAGACGTTCCGCGTGGTCAAGGAGATCTTCTCCAAGCCGGCGGCCCCGGAGATCATCCGGCGGATCGCCAACCGCGGCGACCTCGCGGTCGAGGGTCTCGCCGATTGAGGGTCTTGCACGTCGTGCAGTGTGCGCGACATGGTTGAGCTAGAGCGCCTGGGCATCGCCACCGCGGCGGTGGCGACCGAGCCGTTCGTCGACGAGGCGCTGGAGCAGGCGCGCGTCCTCGGGATGCCCGACTACCGGATGGTGTTCGTTCCGCACCCGGTCCAGCTGCTCACGCTCGACGAGCTACGCGGTTATGCGGACCGCGCCTTTGACGAGATCGTCGCGCGCCTCACGCAGCCAGCGAGCCCTCAAGCGGGCGGAGCTCGTCGGCGTAGCTGACCGACGCGCGGCGCATCACCCCGTCGTCGTCGATCGAGTACTGCCCGAGCCGCCACAGCGGCGGCGAGTACGCGTGGATCGAGATCGCCAGCTCATCCTCGCCGGCGAGGCGATGGATGTGCTCGGGGCCAAACGAGAACGAGCCCCCTTCGGCGACGACCCGTGCGGCCGGCTCTCCGCCGATCCGCGGATTCGATTCGCGCACGGCGCCGCGCACCACCCGGACCGCGCCCGAGGAGATGTCGTGGTCGTGCCAGCCCGTGTCGTCGCCGGGCACCCAGCACAACAGCCACACGTCCACATATTCGTCCCGGTGCAGCGACACGTAGTGGCGATGCCCGCCTTCGAACGCGACGTACTCTCGCCACCGATCGGGCTCATTTGCCAGCGTGTCGACCAGCGCCTGTAGCTCGGCGCGGTCGAGGTTACGCGGGGGAAGCGATTGCCAGATCATCGAACACCTCCTTGGGGTAGAGCAGACGCATCGCGTTGGCGCTGCGGATCGCGTGCAGCGCCGCGGGACTGAGATCGAGCTGGGGCGGGTCGGCGTACGGGCGGTCCGAGCCGTGGACGAGCACGTCGATCCCGAGCACCCGCACGGTCGCGTCGACCGCGCGCGTGCCGTACGACGACACGTCGAGGAACACGTCGTGATCGACCACGCTGCGATCGCCGGCGCGGGCGGCGACCCGCTCGCTGTGGAGCGGCGCGAGTCCGGCCAGCATCGCGAAGCAGACGCGGAGCCGAGGGTGGCGCGTGCGGCCGTAAACCCGGAACGCGAACCACGCGGCGTGCATCTGTTGCACGTAGGTCACGACCGCAGGCCACCAGGGTGGTTGGTCGGTCGCCGTCGCGCCGGCAACGCCCGCTTCCGCCCCGGCGGCCACCGGGCCCGGGTGGACCATCAGCGCCAAGCCCGACTCCTCGAGGACCTCGAGCAGCGGCCGGGCGTTGTCATAGCCCTCGCGATCGAGCAACGACGTCGCCGGCAATTGGAGCCCGACGAACCCGCGCTCGAGCTCGCGCGACAGCGCGCCGGCATCCACGTCGGTCAGGCCCGCCGCCGCCCACGCGCCGAACGGCTCGGGGAGCGTCAGCGCTCCCTCGTGATACGCGGCGATCAGCTCGGTCGCCTCGTGCGGCGGGAGCGACTCGATCCCGAGCGGGCTCGAAAGCGACACGAGCGCCAGGTCGAGCCCGTCGGCCCGCGCCAGCGCCGCCCGCCCGGCGACGTCGTGGGCTCGCGCGTCGACCTCGTAGTCGGGTTCGCCGGCAAGCTCGAGCGTCCAGCCCCGCATCCGCGGGGCGGTGCGGCGAGCCCGCAGCGCCTCGATCAGCGTGTCCGGCCACACGTGCTGGTGCACGTCGACGACGGGCGCGTCTGTGCTTAACCGATTCATGAACCGGTTAAGTGAAGCGGTTAAGGAACGACCTGTCAATAACCCAAGCGAAGTAGCAGTGCGGCCCGTGCAAATCTCCTGCCAAGCCCACCGTCCAACCCGTCTACGCTTGCGGCGTGAGCCCTCCCGCCAAGCGCGTGACGATCCGGGAGGTAGCCGACGTTGCAGGGGTCTCGCCCGCCGCGGTGTCCTATGCACTGCGCGGCATTCAGGTCTCCGAGGAGACGCAGGAGCGGGTCCGCAAGGTCGCCGACGAGATGGGCTACGAGGCGAACCCGATCGCGCGCGCGCTGGCCAGCGGACGCACCGGCATGGTCGGGATCCTCGGCCCGTCGCTCGAGGACCTCTGGCAGCAGCGTCTCGTCGCCGAGGCGGGCCGCGCACTTCTGGCGCGCGACCGCTACGCGCTGATCCTCGACGCCGGCGGCGACCCGCTCCGCCAGCGCGCACTCGCCACCCAGCTCCGCGACCAGCACGTCGACGGCCTGATCCTGTCCCCCGTCGACCCGTCGGATGAGTTCTGGACCGAGATCGCCGAATCCCTGGCGGTCGTGTCGATCGGCGACGCGCTCCCCGGCCGCACCGCCGCGGGCGAGGTGCTGTTCGACAACCGCAGCGGCGTTCGCTGCGCGCTCGAGCACCTGCACGCCCTCGGCCACCAACGGATCGCCGTCCTGCGCCCCCCGGGGTCCCCGACCAACGACCGTCCCGCCGAGGTGTACGTCGGGTCCGAGGCCGACCGCCTCGACCTGGACGTCAGCGTCGTGAGCACGCCCTACGAGTTGGCCGACGCCACCGAGGTCGCCCGTGCGGTCCTGACCGCCAAGGACCGGCCGAGCGCCGCGTTCTGCTTCTCGGACTCGATCGCCTACGGCGTCTACGCCGCCGCCCGCGAACTCGAGCTGCGGATCCCGAACGATCTGTCGGTAATCGGCTACGACGACCATCCCGTCTCCATTCTGCTCGCGCCACCGTTGACGAGCTTCTCCTGGGACACCGAACGGCTGGTCGACGTCGCGGTCGGGATGGTGCTGGGAGCGATCGACGGCCACCCGCGCCGGCGCCGGCGCGTCGTGATCGAGCCAAGCCTGCGCGAGCGCGCGTCGACGGCGCGTCGCCGGCGCTGACCCGTCCCGGCGGGCGTTCACGACGCGGACTTGGCGACTTCTGCACCGCGTCCGAGCGACCAGGCGCCACAGACGCTCACCCAAAGAACGAGATCAGCTCGCGCGCCACCCCGACCGGGTCGTCGTAGGCCATCAGGAAGCCGGTCCCCGGCAACGTGCGGAGCTGGCAGTTCGGCAGCAGGTCGAGCGCCTGGTAAGCGCCGATCAGCGGATGCGCCGAGTCGGCGTCGGCCCACAGCAGCAGCACGGGGATGTCGATCCGCGGGTAGGCGTCGAGCAGCCCCCGCTGGGCATCGGAAGGCCAGCGCCGCGCGAACTTTGCCCACGAGCGCGCGCGATTGCCATTGCCGGCGACGTCGGCGAAGGCGTGGCGAACCAGGTCGCGCGCGGCGGGATTGCGCTGCTCGGACAGGCGCTCGCCGATCGAGGGCCGGAACACGAGCGTCGCGCCGCGGGCGAGCGTGCGGTCGAGCCCCGGGAGCGCCGCGGTCTTGCAAACGACGCGCCACGCCGCGCGCTTGCCCGGGAACTCGTCACGCCGGTGGAGCCGGTTGGGCATCAGCGCCATCCGCGCCGGCTGCAGCCGCCCGGAGACGACTGCGCGGAGAGCGAGCTCCGCGCCGATGTCATGGCCCGCAATCAGCGGTCGCGGCCCGGCCACGTCGCGACAGAAGCCCGCGATCACCTCGGCGAGCCAGTCGGCCGTGTACGGATGGCGGGGCCGGTCCTCGGAATCTCCATGAAGCGGGAGGTCGGGCAGCACGACTCGGAAACGCGAGGAAAGCTCGTCCACGACCGGCTCCCACTCGCGGTGAGAAAGTCCTAACGAATGTAGTAATGCAAGTGCTGGACCCGTGCCCGTTTCGCGGTACGCTATACGCGCACCATCATGATGGTGATAGAGCCTCAGTCGCATGTGCCTGGCAGGGTCACATCGTCGCAGTCGGAAGGTTCGCAGCGGATCGTGCCCGCTTGTCGTCGCCCTTGGGAGCAAAGGTTGTGCAATTGCTGCACAACCCGCGGCATTCCTCGTAAATGCCTCTGAAATGCAGCTATGGATCAAATGAGGAACAGTCCGCTGGGTTTGTCTACTTCGCAAGCCGCCAATGCGCTCGGGGTTTCTCTCGGAACGATCCGCAGGTGGGCCGATATGGGCTACCTCGAGTCGTACCGAACGCCCGGGGGCCAGCGTCGGTTCAGCGTCGAGCAGATCGAGCAGTTCCTGGAGACGCTTCAGCAGCGTCGCGCCGGCCACGGCCAGCACCAGGAACGCCTCGTCAGCTAATTGACTGACTTGGCACCCACGTCGCGCGCCGGCAGGGCTGCACCGGCGTAGCGACGGCGGAATCAGCCGGCGCGTGCCTGCTTGATCCGTCGCTCCATGTCTAATTCGGAGTCGAAGTTGGCCGCGTCCGCGTGCCGGTACTCGACCCCCTCGCCGCTGAGCAGCTCCGCGAGCACCTCGACGTAACCCGGATCGAGCTGGCTCCCCGCGACGCGCCGCAGCTCCCGGAGCGCCTCGAACGAGCTCATCCTCGTCCGGTACGTGTCCGCGGCGGTGAGCGTGTCGTACACCTCGGCGACCGCGATGATCTTCGCGATCTCGGGAATCTCCTCGCCGGGCAGCCCGTTCGGGTACCCGCGCCCGTCCATTCGCTCATGATGCGCGAGCACGATCTCGGCGATCGGACCGTACATCCCGAGGTCGCGCAGCATGTCGGCGCCGAGCTCGGGGTGCTGCTGAATCGCCACCCAGTCCTCCTCGGTGAGAGTCCGGCCCCGCTCGGCCACGCGGTCAGACAGCGCGAAGTGCCCGATGTCGTGCAGCAGCCCCGCGGTGTGCGCCAGCTCCTGGTCGTGCTCGCTCATGCCGACCGCTTGGGCCATGTCCCTCGCGAACCTGGCCACGGCCGCCGCGTGCCGGGCGGCGCGCTGGTCGCGGATATCGAGCGCGCGGAGCAGGCCGGCGAGGACTCCCCACGACAGCGAGACGTACTGCTCGGCCCGTTTCCGGGAGTCGTCGAGCAGGTGGGTCATGTACGAGAACGCGAGCACGGCGGCGAGCGCGAACGCGATCCCACCGAGCCCGACCTCGACGTAGATAGCCGCGCCGGCGACGACCAGCGCCACGTTGATGAGCGCGCTCGGAAGGTGTTCGACGAACGTCCGCGGACTCCAGGCAACGGAATAGCCGTCGTGCGCGATGATCAGCGACGCAATGATCGCCCAGGTGAGCGCGAACACGCCTAAAGCAAGCCCCGCCAACACAAGGTAGAAACCGGTGCGATGATCGTGCGGAGCGAGTTCTCGAATCAGGGTTCCGGCGAGCAGCGCCGCGGCGCCGGCCGCGACGAGATTGAACAGAAACGCCTGGGGACGAGTCCGCCGGACCACCGTCGCCACGATCTCCGAGACGGCCGCGGCGACGAACGCCGACGCCGGCCCCAGAAACGCACCCGCGAGGATGAACACCAGGAATGAGGCCGAGACGTCGACCCGCTGGCGGACGTGTGCTACCCCCAGCCCGGCCGCGACCGCTGCCACCGCGAGAACGAACGACAAGCCGGTCAGATGGTCGTGCGGGGCAACGATCACCGCCCACACGGCGCAGCCAACCAGCGCCCCACAGGCGACAACGAGTGCCACGACCTGGCGCAGAGCACGCGACCGCGTGCGACGGTCCTCGCTCACGGTCTCAAGGTAGCGCTTAGCAGTCCGAAACGCCAGTCTCTAGGCGGCCGGAATCCCTGCAATTGACGGCAGAGCTAGCTCAGTTGCTGCGCCAGGCCATCTCGTTCCTCTCCTCTGCCACTGCCCGGGGGGCGACCGGACAAGACCACCTAACCCCCAGAAAGTGGAGGTTTAGATGTCACTTAGGACGAAAACTTGTGCAATTCTATGTCGGGGCATTCAAGAGGGCAATGCCTAGGTCGAAATAGCAACGTCTACGGTTCTTTAACTGCGCATGCGCTATCTCAAGACGAGCGAAGCAGCCGCGCTCCTGAACGTCAGCCCGAATACGTTGAGGGCCTGGGAGCGACGGTTCGGCTTCCCGAAACCGCAGCGGTCGCCCGGTAAGCACCGGCTCTTCACCCACGGCGAAGTCGCCGCCCTGAGGGACGCCCTCCAGGAGGGTCTGTCGATCTCGTCGGCGATCTCGCGGGCACGCGAGGGTCTTGCCGCCGACGCGAACTCGCTCGTCGGCGCGCTCGCGTCCTACGACCGGGAGCGGGCGGACTCGGCGATCGAGGCGGCGCTCGCGCTGCGCTCGGTCGAGCGCTCCGTCGAAGAGGTGCTGCTCCCGACGCTCGACGAGATCTCCCGGCGCTACTCGGTCGAATCGGCCGCTTGGGCGTTCGCCGCGCACTGGGCCACCGACTGGCTCCGTCGCGCCACCCGGCTGACGCCGCCGCCGGTGCGCCAGGTCTCGATCGTCATTGGCGATGCATCGCGTGACGAGCTCGACCGCGATGCGCCTTACATTCGTGCGCTCGAGCTGTTCTGCGTGCGCGCCGGCATCAAGGTCCTCAGCCTGTCGGCGCGCGGCGTCGCCGGGATCGGGGACGCCGCCAATGTGTACCGGCCGAACCTGGTGGTCGTGGCCGGCAGTCACCTCGACGACGACACGGTCGCGAGGTGGGCATACGCGATCCGGCTTGCCGTCGGCGCAATGCCGCTGGCGATCTACCGGCGCGGCGCCGAGCGTCCCCGGACGCGCGGCACCGGGACGACGGTGCTCCCGTCGGGCGCCGGCGACGCTCAGCGCACGCTGCTCGACCTGCTCGAGTCGGACCAGCTCGCCGCGACGTCCTCGGCGTCCATAGCGGCCGCGGGGGCGCGCTTCCAGATGCGGAGCGCGCGGGGCCAATAGTCTGCAAGTTGGATGCACGGTAGATCAGCCAGGAACGGTCGGCCCGCCCTGCGGCTCGTGGCAGCGCCCGAGCTCGAGCCCGCGCAGCCAAGCGTACTGTTCTGCAGCCATTGCGGCACTCGACCGTTCGTTTCCAACAAGGCCATGACGACGCCGGGCTCGCGCGTGTGCGGCGAATGCGGGCTGGGGCTGATCCTCGAGGCCGCCCAGGACATCGCTCCCCACGCAGGTGACGCGTTCCTCGTGCTCGATCGCGCGCTGTCGGTCTGCGCACTGTCGCGCGGCGCCGAGCGGCTACTCGCCGCCAGCGAGCCCGACGCGGTCAATCGCCACATCACCGACCTGTTGATGCCGGCGGACGCCGAGGAAGAGGGCGGCGAGACGCTGGCCGTGGCGGTCGCCTGGGCCGCGCGCGGTGACGGCGGCACCCGCACCACACGCGTTCGCCCAGCCAACACGTTCGGGATTCGCCTCACCGCTCGGATCGCAAGTTGCGGTCCGCCGCGAGCGGCGCTGGTGGTGCTCGAGTAGGCCTGATGCCTCGCGCGGCGCGATCCGGACAGTGCCGCCCGAGCGTTATGCAAACGCCAGACGGCGTTATGCAAACCCCCGCAAAAAGTGCGGTTTTGCGCAAGATTGCAGGTCTGCTTGCGACACTTGCAGTGCGCGGCTCAGACCTCGATAAATCAGCGTAATGAACGGAATTCGAACCAACGCTGCAGCGGTCATGCTCGGCGTCAGCCCCAACACTCTGCGCAGCTGGGAGCGCCGCTACGGCTTCCCGCGCCCCCGCCGCACGCCGGGCGGACACCGTCAGTACGCACTGACCGAAATCGAGTCGCTCCGCGTCACCCTCGCGGAAACGCACAATGTCTCGAGCGCGATCGCACTCGCTCGCCAGCGCGGCGAGGGACCGTCGTCGGGCTCGCGCCTGGCCGCGGCGTTCGCCTCGTTCGACGAGGACAAAGCCAATACGCTGCTCGAGGAGAGCCTCGCGCTCAGGTCGGTCGAGCGGACGGTCGAGGAGGTGCTGCTCGAGGGCGTCGCCGCCCACGCGGACGAGGCGGCGCTCGGCAGCACGCCCGAGTACGAGTTCGGCTGGCGCTATGCCACCGCGTGGCTGTCGGCGCTCAAGCGCCTGTCCCCGCCGGCGACGCGCTCGGCCGGCGTGCTCGTGCTCGACGCGTCCGCGCCGCTCGAGCTTGACGCGCTGTACACGCAGTCGCTTGAGCTGATGCTTCGGCGCGGCGGCGTCCGCACCCTGTCGCTGTCGACCGCGATCAGCCCGACGCGCCTGGCGCGGGCGCTGCCGGCGCTCGATCCCCGGGCGGTCGTGCTCGCGGGCCACAGCATCACGCTCGACGTGCTCGGCCGGCTGGTCTACTCGGTGCGCTCGGTCGCGCACCGCGCCGAGATCTTCGATTACCGCGGCGCCGTTCCCGACACCGGAGCCAGCACGGTCCGGCGCCTCGGCCAGACGCCCTTGAACGCCCGAGATCTGCTGCTCGGCCGGCTCGAGCAGGCGGGTCCGAGTCGCTCGCAGACGCCGGCGCGCTCGCTCCCGGCCATCTCGGCTCGCTGACCGCCCGTCGACGCGTTCGCTGACGCGCGGCGGGCCCCGGATACGGGGACGGCCACCGGCTTCCTAGAATCGGGCGCCATGCCCGAGGCTCTCCGTCCGGTCGATCCCCGCGTCTCGTTCCCCGAGCTCGAAGAGCTCGTGCTCGTCCGCTGGCGCGAGCGCGACGTGTTCGCCGAATCGGTCCGCCGCCGGCGGGATGCCCCGCGGTGGGGTTTCTACGAGGGGCCGCCGACGGCCAACGGCCCGCCGGGCATCCACCACGTGCTCTCGCGCGTGTTCAAGGACATCTTCCCCCGCTACCGCACGATGTGTGGGTACTTCGTCGAGCGCAAGGGCGGCTGGGACTGCCACGGGCTGCCGGTGGAGCTGGCACTCGAGGCCGAGCTCGGCTTCACCTCGAAGGCGGACATCGAGAAGTTCGGGATCGCCGAGTTCAACGCCCGCTGTCGCGAGATGGTCCTCAGCCACGTCGAGGACTGGAACGCGATGACCGAGCGCATCGGGTTCTGGATCGATCTCGACGACGCTTACAGGACGCTCGACCCCAAGTACATCGAGTCGGTGTGGTGGGCGCTCAAGACGATTCACGACAATGGCCTGCTGTACGAGAAGCTCAAGGTCGTTCCCTACTGCCCGCGCGATCAGGTGACGCTCTCGAGCCACGAGCTCGGGCAGCCCGACGTCTACCGCGACGTCCTCGATCCCTCGATCTACGTGCGCCTACCGATCGAGGACCCTCAGTACCCGCTGCACACCGACGACGAGCTCGTGGTCTGGACCACCACCCCGTGGACGCTGGTGTCAAACGCAGCGGTCGCCGTCGACCCGGAGCTCACCTACGTCCGCGCGATCCCGGCGGGCGATGACCACGTGTACGTGCTGGCCGAGGCTCGGGTCGAGGCGGTGCTTGGCCAGGGCGCAACGATCCTCGACCGGTTCCCCGGCAGGGAGTTGGAGGGCGCGGCCTACGCTCCGCCGTTCCCGTTCATCCCCGCGAGTGCGTACGGGCCGAGGGGCCATACCGTCTTGCTCGGCGACTTCGTGAGCGCCACCGACGGCACCGGCTTGGTTCACACCGCGATCGCGTTCGGCGAGGACGACTTCCGCCTCGGGGAGCAGTACGGCCTGAACGTGATCAACCCGGTGCGGCTCGACGGCACCTACGACGAGCGCATAGGCCCGTACGCCGGTCGGAATGTCAAGGACGCCGACCCCGACCTGATCGAGGACCTCCGCTCGCGGAATCGGATCCTCAAGGCCGAGATGCTGGAGCACGCTTATCCCCACTGCTGGCGCTGCGGCACGCCACTGCTCTACTACGCCAAGCCGTCCTGGTACATCGCCACGAGCCAGGTCAAGGACCGCCTGCTCGCCGCCAACGAAACCGTCAACTGGGCACCCGAGCACGTCAAGCACGGGCGCTTCGGCAATTGGCTCGAGCACAACGTCGACTGGGCCCTCTCACGCGAGCGCTACTGGGGCACGCCGCTCCCCGTGTGGCGCTGCAAACAAGGCCACACCCACGCGATCGGGTCGCTCGCCGAGCTCAACGAGCTGGCGGGCACGAACGTGACCGATCCCCACCGCCCGTTCGTCGACGACCCCACGTTCGCGTGCCAAAGCTGCGGCGAGGAGATGCGGCGCGTGCCCGAGGTGATCGACGTGTGGTTCGACTCGGGCTCGATGCCGTTCGCCCAGTACCACGCCCCGCACGAAGGCACCGAGCTGTTCGAGGAGCACTTCCCGGCCGACTTCATCTGCGAGGCGCTAGACCAGACGCGCGGCTGGTTCTACTCATTGATCGCGGTCTCGACGCTGCTGTTCGACCGCTCGCCGTACCGGAACGTGGTCTGCCTCGGCCTGATCCTCGACGAAGACGGCCGCAAGATGTCCAAGTCGCTCGGCAACACGGTGGCGCCGAACGAGGTACTCGACCGGTTCGGCGCAGACGCGCTGCGGTGGTACTTCTTCACCTCCAAGCAGCCATGGGACGGTTACCGCTTCTCGATGGACACGATCGGCGAGGCCGTCAGGCAGTTCCTGCTCCAGCTGTGGAATACGTACGGCTTCTACGTCCTGTACGCCAACGCGAACGGGATCGACCACTACCCAGGCTCGCCCGACCCTGAGACGACCACCGAGCTCGACCGCTGGGCGCTGTCGCGTCTACAAGACACGATCGAGATCGTCCGCGACCGCATGGACAACTTCGACGCTACGAACGCCGGCCGCGCGATCCAGACGTTCGTCGAGGAGATCTCGAACTGGTACGTGCGCCGCTCGCGACGTCGGTTCTGGGACGGCGACCCGACCGCGTTCGCGACGCTAGGCGCGTGCCTGCTCGGGACCGCCAAGCTGCTCGCGCCGTTCTGTCCGTTCATCGCCGACGAGATCTACGACAACCTCGACGGCGCCGAGCCGAGCGTCCACCTGTGCGACTTCCCGACCCCGGACGCCCGCATCCGCGACGCCGACCTAGAGGGCGCGATGGCGGTCGCGCGCGAGACGGTCCGGCTCGGGCTCGCGGCCCGCGGTCAGGCGAAGATCGCCGTGCGTCGGCCGCTCCGCGCCGCGGTCGTCGTCGCCACCGGCTCCGAGCGCGAGGCGATCGAGCGCATGTCGGAGATCGTCCGCGAGGAGCTCAACGTCAGGGAGCTCAGGTTCGTCTCCGAGGCCGACGAGCTCGGCGAGGTCGAGCTCAAGCCGAACTACCGCACCCTCGGTCCCCGCTTCGGCAAGCACATGCCCCTGGTTGCGGCCGCGGTCGCCGGCCTCGACGCGGCTCACGCCGCCGCGACGCTTCGCACCGGCGGCCACGTGGCGATCAGCGTCGACGGCAGGGACCACGAGCTCACGATCGAGGACCTGCAGGTGTCGATGAAGCCGCTCGAGGGCTATCAGGTCGAGCGCGAGGGCTCGCACGCGGTTGCGCTCGAGCTCGAGATCGACGACGACCTGCAAATCGAGGGCTGGGCGCGCGAGATCGTCCGCGCGATCCAGCGCGCGCGCCAGGACGCCGGTCTCGAGGTCACCGACCGGATCGCGCTGACGCTCGACGGCGACGACTCGCTCGTCGCGGCCGCACGCATGCACGAGCGCTACATCGCCGGCGAGACGCTGGCGGTGCGGGTCAGCTACGAGTCGCTGGACGGATCAGTCGCGCCCGTCGTGATCGACGGTCACGAGCTGCGCGTCGGCGTGGCTCTGCCCGCTTAAGCGAGAGCCGGCTCGAGCTCGGCGACGAGCTTGCGCTTCGGATACGCCCCGATCACGGTCTTCGCCGGCTGCCCGTTGCGGAACAGGATCAGCGTGGGGATCGACATCACGTTGAACTGGATCGCCGTGTTCTGGTTGTCGTCGATGTTCAACTTCACGACCTTGAGCTCGTCGGCTCGCTCCTGCGCGATCTCTTCGACGACCGGTGCGACCATCCGACACGGCCCGCACCACGGCGCCCAGAAGTCGACGAGCACGGGGACATCGGACTCGATGACCTCGGCCTGGAAATTGTTGTCGGTGACTTCTGTGACGGTGCCTGCCATCAGGGCTCCTTGGAGAGGTGGCTGTGCGGGGGGGTTACTTCAAAAAGTATAGCGCACCCAACCCGGATGATGGGCCGCGCGCTGGCGCGCGCGTCATCCAGCCGGATGACTCGGGGCCAGCCCAGCACTGCGAGGCCCGGATGCCGAGCGGGCTGAGCCCCGAGGCCGGGCTAGTCCGAGCGGTCGTAAGCGGCTGAGGACTAGCCTACGAGGTAGCGATGTCGGATCCCACCAACACCGAGATTGCCGACGCCCTCGACGAGCTCGGCGACCTGTACGAGCTCGACGGCGCCGCGGTGTACCGGACCGTCGCCTATCGCAACGCCGCCAAGGCGATCCGGGACGCGCCCGTGTCGGTCACGGCGCTCGCGCGCGAGGGCCGCGCCACCGAGCTCGTGGGCGTTGGCCAGATCATCCAGGAGAAGATCATGGCGCTCGCCGACACCGGCGAGATCCCGACGCTCGTCAAGATGCGCGCGAAGTTCCCGCCGGGCCTGATCGCGATCACCCGGCTTCCGGGACTCGGGCCCAAGCGCGCGAGGCGGCTTTACGACGAGCTCGGCGTCGACTCCCTCCGGTCGCTCCGGAGCGCCGCCGAGGAGCACAAGATCCGCGCGCTCAAGGGGTTCGGCCCGAAGGCTGAGGAGGCGATCCTCGCCAACCTTCGATTAGACGGGGCCGGCGAGCGCCCCGCCCGGATCGTCCTCAGCCGGGCGCTCGCGGTCGGCGAGCCGCTGGTCGCGGCGCTGCGCGAGCACCCGGCCGCAATCGACGTCGAGCTGGCGGGGTCGGCCCGGCGGATGACCGACACGGTCAAGGACCTCGATGTGATCGCCACCGCGACCGATCCGCTGGCGCTGGCCCGGGCGGCGACCGAGCTCGACCTGATCGAGGAGGCCGGGACGGCATCGGCGGCGGGCGTCCGGCTGCGTACGCACACGGGCGTCCGCGTCGACCTGCGGATCGTCGAGCCCGACCAGTTCGGCAACCTGCTCCAGCACCTGACCGGCTCCAAGGAGCACAACATGGCTCTGCGCGACATGGCCGTGCGCAAGGGCCTGCACGTGTCCGAGTACGGCGTGCTCGACGACGCCACCGGCGAGACCCGCCGCTGCGCCACCGAGCATGAGGTGTACGCGCTGCTCGGCCTGGAGTTCATCGAGCCCGAGCTTCGCGAGAACCGCGGCGAGCTCGAGGCCGCGGCCGCCGGCGCGCTGCCGACGCTGATCGAGCAAGGCGACCTCCGCGGCGATCTGCATTCGCACACGACCGCGTCCGACGGGACCGCGTCGATCGAGGAGATGGCGCTCGCGGCGCGGGACTTCGGGTACGAGTATCTGGCGATCACCGACCACTCGGCGAGCTTCGGGTTCGGAGACGAGGTCTCCCCGGAGCGCCTGCGCGAGCAGATCGCGCGCATCCGCGCCACCGGCATCGACGGGATCCAGCTGCTCGCGGGCTCGGAGGTCAACATCCTTCCCGACGGGTCGCTCGACTACCCGGATGAGCTGCTTGCCGAGCTCGACTGGGTGATCGCCTCGGTGCACTCCTCGTTCCGGATGTCGGCCGAGGCGATGACCGACCGGATCGTGCGCGCGATTGAGCATCCGATGGTGGACGCGATCGGCCACCTGTCGGGGCGCAAGCTCGAGCGCCGCGCGCCCTACTCATTCGACCTCGAACGGGTGATCGAGGCCGCGGCTCGGACCGGAACGATGCTCGAGATCAACTCGAACCCCGACCGCCGCGACCTCAACGAGACGAACGCGCGCGCCGCCGCGGCCGCCGGCGTCCCGATCGTGATCAATTCCGACTCCCACCGGGTGGCCGGGTTCGAGGTCGCGCGCTACGGGATCGCGACGGCCCGGCGCGCCTGGCTGACCGCGGCGCAGGTCCTCAACACCGGACCGTGGGCGTCGATCGAAGCGATCCGGCCGCGGAACCGCGCCGTTGGTTTAGGGGTCGGAGCCGCGCCGCGAGCCGCCCGAGCGCGACGTCGGTCGCGAGCCTGACGCGGGCTTCGTCCCGCCTGACGCGGACTTCTTCCCGTAGGTGGCGGCCGGCGGCTTGCGGTAGGGGCCGCTCGGCTTGCGGCGGCGGACGACGCGCGCGTCGGCGCTCGGCCCGTCCAGAGGCAGCGGGTCGTACTTCCCGCGCTTCTGGATCCACACGAACCAGGTCAGTCCCGCCAGGCACACCAGGGTCGCGATCCAGAAGTTCAGACGCATCCCGAGCACGTGCACGGAGTAGTCGATCCGGATCGTCTCCTCGAAGATCCGGTAGCCCGCGTAGCCGGCGACGTACAGCGCCATCAGTCCGGGCGGCTTGATCTTGCGGCGGTTGCCGAGCCAGATCAGGAACCCCGCCAGGCACAGGTTCCAGATGATCTCGTACAGGAACGAAGGCTGGAACGTGGCGAACTGCGTGTAGCCCGCCGGCCGGTGCGCGGGAGATATCTTCAACGCCCAGGGAAGCGTCGAGGGCTTGCCGAACAACTCCTGGTTGAAGTAGTTGCCGATCCGCCCGATCGCCTGCGCCACGAGGAGCCCGGGCGCGGCGGCGTCCATGAATCGGAGCACGTCGCCATGGGTCAGCCGCCTCCGGATGACGAGAAAGCCGACGAGCACGCCGGCCGCGATCCCGCCCCAGATCCCGAGGCCGCCCTTCCAGATCGCGAACAGACCCCAGAAGTTGTGCGGCTCGATCTGGCTGGGCGTCGTGATGTCGAAGTAGATCCGGCCGCCGATCAGTCCGGCGGGGAAGCCCCAGGCGGCCGCCTCGTACGCGAGGTCGGGGTCGCCGCCGGCCTTCCGCCATCGCCACCGCGTGACGAAGATCGCGGCCGCGACCGCGAACACGTACGCGAGCCCGTAGGCGTGGACGAACAGCGGCCCGATGTAGAAGCCGTTGTCCGACGGGCTGGGGATGAAAGACGGGACGATCACGCGCGGGGCCGGGCGCGCCGTGAGTGACCAGACGCCCCGTTCAACTCGAACAGGTTAGAACGGAAGCCCGGCGTGCGGATCAAACGGATCGGTTTCAGCGGCGAGGTGCGCTCGACGTAGAAGCGCGCGCCGTCGCGCTCCTCGATCGCGGTCACCGCGGACGCCTGACGGCGCCAGGCCAGCGCCCAGATGATCGCGAAACCGGTCGCCACCGCCGGCACCTGCGGCACGACGAATGCGAGCGCGCCGGCGCCGATCGTCGAGAACAGCAGCGGCCACAGGCGGTTGATCACGGTGCGGGCCGGGTTGACCTCGGGCAGGGAGGTCTGTGTGCGCGCGCTCGCCAGCAGCGACGCAATCTGCGACGTGGTACCGGCGCGGCGCCCCATCCAGGTGCCGAACGCGCCCGCGACCAACCACCAGCCCGCCGAAACCGGCACGAGCAGGTCGTCGCTGGTGCCCGCCGCGGCCGCCACCGTGACCGCTGCCAGCGCGCTCGCCGCCGCGGCGCTGATCAGCACCGTGGTCCGTAGGAAGTCCGAGAACCGCACGCCAGCTGCCCGCGCCCGGCGTCAGTCCGCGGCCAGGACCGTCAGGAGTTTGGCGACGCCCTCGGGCCCGTCGACCACGATGTCGGCCTCCTCGGTGATCTCGGCCGGTCCCTCCTCGGAGCGCACGCCCACGCGGATCGCCTTCGAGATCCGGCCGTCCTCGGCGAGCGCAACCAAGGCGTGGAAGGCGTCCAGGTCGGTCGCGTCGTCGCCGACGTACATCGCGACGTCGACGTCGGTGTCGGCCAGAAACGATGAGATGCCGGCGCCCTTGTCGATCCTCACCGGCGGCCGAACCTCGAGCACCTTGCGTCCCCAGTGGGTGCGCAGACCCGCCGCCTCGGCCTTGGCCGCGATCGAATCGATCGCCGCGCGCGCCGTCTCCTCGTCGGGCGCGCCGCGCCAGTGGAAGGCGACGATCGGGCCCTTGTCCTCAATCCGGACGCGCAAACGGCGCAGGTCCGCGGTGTCGGCCTCGCGGGCGAACTCGTGGATCCGCTCGGTCCAATCGAGGAGGCCTGGATCGACCACGGGCTCGGTCCAGCCGGCGCGCAGGACCTCGGCGCCGTGGGAGCCGAGATACGAGATCGCACCGATCGCGACCATCGCGCGGGCCTCCGACGCGCGCCGTCCGCTGACGCACGCGACCACCCCGTACCGGCGGGCGACTTGCGCGAGCAAACTGCGCGTGCTCTCGGGCACGCGAGCGTCGGCGGCGTGCTCCACGATCGGGGCAAGCGTGCCGTCGATGTCGAACAGGATCGCCGCGCGCGCCGGGTCGGCGCGAAGCGGCCCGAGCGCGTCGGACAGGAGCGCTGACGTCACCGCTCTAGTATGCCCGCTCGGAGGTGTCCGCCGTGTCCATGGATCCCGTTCTGCTGCTCCACGGCCAGCCGGGTGCGGCGGCCGACTGGGAGCGCCTGAAAACGTCGATCGGCGACGCCGTGCGAACGATCGCGTTCGATCGCCCGGGGTGGGACGGTCGGTCGGCCGTGCGCGATCTGGCCGGGAACGCGAGCGCGGCCCGCACCGTGTTGGATGCGGTAGGAGTCGAGCAGGCCACGGTGGTCGGGCACAGCCTCGGAGCGGCGGTGGCGTTGTGGCTCGCGTGGTCGAGCCCGGAGCGCGTGGGTCGGTTGGTGCTCGTCGCGCCGGCGGCAAACCTCGACTCACTGAGCGCTGTCGATTACCTGCTGGCGGCGCCCTTGGTTGGCTGGCTGGCGAGCTTGGGCGCGATGTGGGGCGGCGGGCTCGTGCTCGGCGCCGGTCCGATCCGGCGCTGGGTCGCGGAGGCGACCGCGCTCGACGACCGGTACCTGCGTGCGGCCGGCCGGATGCTGCTCAACCCCTCCGCGTGGCGGTCGTTCGCGCATGAGCAGCGGCTTCTCGTCCGCGACCTGCCCGTGCTCGAGCGGCGACTCGGTGAGATCGCGGCGCCGACGACGATCGTCGCCGGCGCCGCCGACCGGGTCGTCCCGATCGCCGCGGCGCGGCGGCTCGCCGGCCAGATACGCGGGGCCGAATTGGTCGAAATCGAGGACGCGGGCCATCTCGTGCACGTGCACCACGCCGGGGAGCTGGCGCGGGTGGTCGCGGGCGGACCGCCGGCGTGATCGCGGGCCATGTTCGTGACAATCAGCACTAACGGGCCCGCACGCCGCGAGACGGCCGGTGTAGGCTCGGTGGTACGCCGGGGCGCTCGAAGACGGCCCGTCGCGCCCAACGACGCAGACAGGAGGACCAGATGCCAAATCGGAAACTCGTGCCCCGAGTCGCGGCGACGCGGCCGGGTCGGCGCCGGCGGCGACGCCGCGGTTCCAGACGAGGAGGTGGCGACGGCTGGTGGCGGGCGGTCAAGGTCGCTGTGCTGATCGAGCGGATTCGCGCGCGCCGCAGTTCGCCGTCGTTCCGGCAGATCGCGCTCGTGATCGTGACCGGGGGCCTCGCGATCGTGGTCATCCGCGTCGTGGCAGGGAAGGCGAAGAGCAGCCCCGGCGTCGCCGAGGTCGCCGTCTCACCGGCCGATGGACAGGCCGACTCGCCAGAGGACGCACAACCCGGCTCGCCGGACGACGGACAGGCCGACTCGCCCGACAACGATGCCCCAGCCGCGACCGAGCGCAACGACACCGGCACCGAGAGACGCTTCACCGACAGGGTCCAGCAGGAGATGTCCCGCCGGGCGGATGCGCCGACGCAGGCCGGCGGCTCTGGCTCCGGCTAGACCCGCGACAGTCCGGTCAGGCGGATCCCGTGCGGTTTGTCCTCACCCGCGACACGGCCGAGTTCGCTGAGCGCACCGAGCGCCTGATCGCGGAGCGGATCGAGTGCAACGTGCTCGCGACCGTGTTTATGAACGTCCTCGACGGGGTCCACGCGAGCCCCTCTGCGTTATTCGGATACGGCGTCGCATACGGCGACGAGGTCAAGTTTGCGGCGTTGCGCACGCCACCGTGGCCGCTGCTGGCGAGCCCGCTCGACTCGGGCGCCGACGAGTTCGTCGAGTTGTGGCTCGAGGCCGACCCCGACGTCGACAGCGTCAACAGCGCACGCGCGACCGCGCAGGCGATCGCGTCGGCATGGGAGCGGCAGACCGGCGGCGCCGCCAGGCGCACGCTGCGCGAGGCCATGCACATCCTCGAGGAGGTCCAGGACCCGCCGCGGCCGGCCCGAGGCGAGCTGCGCATCGCGGGAGCGGCCGAGCGGTCGCTCCTGGTCGCCTGGACGCAGGACTTCGTGACCGAGGCCGGCCTCGCAGGCGCGACGCAGGCCGAGTCGATCGTCGATGGACGCATGCGCCGGAACGGTCTGCTCGTGTGGCACGACGACCAGGCGGTCTCGATGGTCGGGGTGACGCCGGAGGTCGCCGGAGTCGTCCGAATCGGTCCCGTCTACACGCCGCCGGCGCTGCGGCGCCGCGGTTACGCCGGCACCGCGGTGGCGGCGGCGAGCCGGCGCGCGCTCGCCCAGGGCGCGGAGCGCTGCATGCTCTACACCGACCTCGACAACCCGACCTCGAACAAGATCTACGCCGAGGTCGGGTACCGGCGCACCGACGACTGGGAGGAGATCGCGCTCGAGCGCACCTAAGCGCCGGGCGTGGGCCGGCCGTCGAGCACGCGCAGCCCCTCCTCGACCGTGTCGGCGACCTCGCCGGGTCTCTCAGCGCCGGCAAGACGGAGCGAGTCGTGCACGGGCGAGGTCGGCGGGATCACGAGGATCAGCGACTGGCCGCGGGCCTGGAGGCTCGACCGCATCCCGTAGATGACGTAGATCCCGGCGCTGTCGAGGTACTCGACGCCGGAGAGATCGAGTACAACGCCTTGTGCCTCGTTTGGCGTCGCGCCGATGACCGTCGCCCCGACCTCCTCGGCGTTGGACATGTCGACCTCGCCCGTCACGTGGGCGATGAGCGCGGTCGGAGCCAGCGTGATCTGCACATCGGCGAGGCTCATTTCGGCGCGATCCGTCGTCGCATCACGACCTCCGTCCCTTCAGCAGTTCGATCGATCTGTACATCATCCATGGCGGCAACGATGATCGACAGACCGCGGCCGCGGTTCTGTCCCCGGGGCGGGCGCCAGCGCCCTCCGTCGCGAATCGTGAACGTGATCTCTCCGTCCCGCGCCCGCGCATGCAGCTCGAACGTAGCCGGGGACGGAGCGTAGGCGTGTTCGATCGCGTTCGCGCACGCCTCGCTCACGGCGATCGTGATCTCGGCCACGTCGCCTTCATCGGCGCCGCGTTCGTTCAGCCAACGCCGCAGGATCCGCCGAGCGTGCGCCAGGGTCTTCGGTTCGGCCGGCAGCGTCAGGTTCAGCTCCGACGGGACGGCCGCATTCTGGAGCGCGACGATCGCCACGTCGTCGCGCAGGCCTTCTGGGGGAACCAGTTTGGCGACCGCGAGGGTGCATGCGTCCTCGGGCGTCTGGGCGGCGCTCACGGCCGTGGCCAGCACGTCGATACCGGCGCTCAGGGCGACGCCGCGGCGCTCGACCAAGCCGTCGGTGTACAGCACCAACATCTCGCCGCTCTCGAGCGAAAGCTCGTGCTCTGGGCAGCGGCCGTAGGGAAACGCCCCCAGCGGGGGCGCAGGCGTCACCTCGAGCATCCGCACGCCCGACCCTGAGATCACCAGCGGCGGGAGGTGCCCCGCGGTCGAGTACTGGAGCGTCGACGTGTACGTGTCGAACACCGCGTAGGCGGCGGTCGCCATCGCGGACTCGTTGAGGGACTGGACGAAGCGGTCGACGAGCTCGAGCGTTCGGCCCGGGCCATGACCCTCAATCGCGTACGAGTGCAGCGCTGTACGGAGCCGCCCCATCAGGGCGGCGGCCGCGATCCCGTGGCCGACCACATCGCCGATCACGACCCCGACGCGGCCGCGCGGCAGCTCGAACACGTCGTACCAGTCGCCGCCCACCTCCTCGCGCGCGGGGAGATACCGCGCCGCGACGTTCACTCCGACCACGTCGGCAAGCCGCTGGGGCAGGAGGCTGCGCTGGAGCACCATCGACACGTCGTGCTCGTGCTCGAGCTCCGCGAACAACCGCGCGCGCTCGATCGCCGGCGCCGCTCGCGCGGCAGCCATCTGCAGCACCGCGACGTCGTCCTGGCCGAACGTCCGCGGAGTGAGCGAGCCCACGTGAAGCACGCCGATCAGTTCGCCCTCGACGATCAGCGGGACGCCCAGCAGCGACGCGATTCCTTTCTCGCGCAGGATGGGATTCAGGACATCGGCGTGATTGACGTCGGCGATGAAGATCGGGACGCGCTCGGCCGCAATGCGACCGGCGAAGCCCTGGCCCAGCGGGAGCCGCACGCCCTGCTCGACCTCCTCCTCGATCCCATTGGCGGCGCGCGCGACGAGCTGATTCGAGTCCGTTTCGTACAGCAGAATCGCGACTGTGTCCACCTTCAGCGCCTCCTGGATGCGGACCAGCAGTTCGGTGAGAAGCGCTTCGAGCGACAGTTCGGACAGCTTCGGATCGCTGAAGAGGTAAGAGCTATCCCGCTCCGCCGCAGGATCGAGCGGATCGGTCGGGAGGAGGACGACCTGTCCGTGCCCTGGGGTGATGCGACGCTGTCTCTGTGCGGGAGCCTCGGCCACCGGGGAAGTGTGCCTCACCCGGCCCTCGAGCGGTGCACGCCGCGGCGTTCGGGCGGCGGGCGCCGAGCTGCTCAGAGGCGAACGGGCTCGCCAGAGGGGACCACGAGCACCGATCCGCGCGCGACATTCAGCGCGGTTCGCGTCGACCCGCTCAAAGAGATCCGCCGCGACGATTGGCTCGGCTGCGACCCGACGACGATCAGGTCGACGTCGCCGCCGTCGAGATCCACGATCGACGCCCCGAGCTTCGCCGCGAGCCCGTCAGCCGTCGCTTGCGCCGCCGTATCGCCGGCGACCGTCGATACCGCGATCGACCTGATTTCGGCGTCGCCGAGGCTGCGCAGGCCCGCCGCCGCGACCGCGATCGCCACCGATCCGCCCTCGAGCAGACGTTGGGCGCTGGTGCCGGGCTCGGCACGACCGGGCGCGGTGCGGTAATCGGACCCGAACACGATCACAGAAGCCTGCTCGGCCTCGGCCAGCTGCTCGAGCCCCTGTCCGGTCGACCCGCTGAGCACCACGTGCTCGGGAATGTCCTGGTCGCCCAACCACGCCGCGCCCTGCTCGAGCCGACGCTCGGCGTCGTGCTGGGCGAGTTCCTCGCGGCGCGGATCGAACTCCCGCGAATGGCGGATGTACGCGAGCGACAGCCCGGCTCCGGTCTTGGCCAGGAGCCGGCCCAGCGCCAGCGCGTCGTCGTCGTTGGGCGTGCCGTCGTAGGACACGATCAGGTCGGAGCTCACGGGGTCCACATCCTGCGTGAGCGCGCGGCCCGCCGCATTGGCCATTGGGACAACGATCGGCCGCCGCGGGTGTCCAAATGCCTCGAGCGCCGGCGCGAGTCGGGCGCGCCGGCGCGGTTGCTGCGAGCGTCTACCGGCCGCGGAGGCGGGACAGCCCGGGGCGACGGCGATACGTGCCGGTCCCGGGACCCGTGGTCGTGCCCTCGGTCGCCGGTCCAGTGGCCGTGCCCTCGGTCGCCGGGCCCGGCGCGTTGACGCGTGTCGCCGGCTCGTCCGCAGCCACGGGCTCGTCGGCGGGCGGCACCGGTTCGTCCGCGCGCGCCACGGGCTCATCCGCGCGGGTCGCGGGTTCGTCGCGCGCGGCAAGCGGCTCCTCGCGCGGCGCCAGAGGCTCCCGCTCGGCGAGCGGTTCGTCGCGCGTAGCCAGAGGCTCCTCGCGAGCCGCCACCGGTTCACCGGCGGCGGTCGCCGCCACCGGCGCGTCGCGCTCCGCCACCCTGGTGTCGTGCGCCGCGACCGCGTCGTCGGCCGCGACCGCGGCCTCCTCCACCAGGCGCGGGCGCGAGTAGTACCGGCCCATCGCGAACGCCGCCAGCGCAGCGATCAGCACCCCAAGTCCAGAGAAGTAGCCGAGCCACTCGATCGCCTGACGCGTGTGGCCGCCCATCGGCGCGCCGATCGGGTTGCCGGCGGAATGCCACAGCAGGCTGATTGACGGTCCGATCGCGAACCAGGCGCCGGCCGCCAGCGCGAGCCAGCCGCCGAACAGCCCGGTGGTGCGGTGCGCGCTGCGCAACAGCATCAGCCCGCCGATCGCCGCGACCGCTCCGGGGATGATGCAGAGCCACAGCCTCTCAGAGGTGTAGTGCCAGGTCTGATAGCTCCCAAACGCGTAGTGGAAGTAGGGACCGAAAAATGGGACGAGGGCGCCCCAGATGCCGAGCAGGATCACGAGCAGGCCGCTGAGCGCCCCGGTCGAGCGGGGGAGTCGCCTGGTCTCGATATGACGGGTGGGTGTGGTGCCGGTGACTGTTGCCATGGTCTTCACCTACCCAGGCATCAGGGGCACGAACCCGCGCGCGTCGCCCACAGCGCGGGGCGCGCAGACCGCCCGGCCGCCCTACCCCACCCCTTATGATCGGGTCATGCCCGACCGCCTCCATTTCACCGACTCCGACGAAGCCAACGCCCTGATCGCCTCTGACCCGATGGCGCTGCTGGTTGGCTTCGTCCTCGACCAGCAGGTGACCGTGCAGAAGGCGTTCATGGGACCGCTGGTCATCCGCGAACGCCTCGGCACGCTCGACGCAGCCGCACTCGCCGACGCCGATCTCGACCCGATCTTCCGCGAGCGGCCGGCGATCCATCGCTTTCCCACCTCGATGGCCCGCCGCGTGCACGACATGGCGGAGTACATCCGCGACCACTACGACGGCGACGCCGGTCGCGTCTGGGGCGACGCCGCCGACTCGGCCGCGCTGCGCGCCAACCTGGCCGCGCTCCCCGGGTTCGGAAACATGAAGATCAAGTCGCTCGGCGCTGTGCTGGCCAAGCGCTTCCACGTCGAAGCGGCCCAGGACCTCGTGCCGGGCCATCCCACGCTCGGAGACGTGGACTCCAAGCAGGCGCTGCTCGACTACCAAGCAGCCAAGCGCATCCACAAGGCCGAGTGGCTGAAGATGGACGCCGGCGCAGCCGCCACGGTCGCGGATTAGGCACGGCGCGGCCCGACGCATGGCTCGCCTCGTCGGCATCAACCACATCGCGCTCGAGGTCGACGACGTCGACGACGCGCTCGCCTGGTACGGGCGCTTCTTCGAGTTCGAGCTACGCGGCCGCGCGGGCGCCAGGATGGCGTTTATCGACATGGGAGATCAGTTCATCGCGCTCGCCGCCGGACGCTCGCAGGCGCCGGACGACAGCCGCCACTTCGGACTGGTCGTCGACGGCAAGGAAGCGGTCCGCGCGGCGCTCCGCGACGCCGGCGTCGCCGTCCAGGCCTCGGGCTCGCTCGACTTCGAGGATCCCTGGGGTAACCACGTGCAGGTGGTGGACTACCGGGACATCCAGTTCACCAAGACACCCGAGGTGCTGAGCGCGATGAAGCTCGCCGGCCTCGAGAAGTCCGACGCCGCCCAGCGGGAGATCCGCGACCGCGGCCTCGGCGGCTAGCCGCAAACCGCGGTCCCGCCTCGTCGCCCCGCCTGTCACACCCCCGGCTCGCCTTCAAGCGCCGGCATCCCCGGCGCGGGCCCGAAGGCGAGGTTGACGGTCAGCGACGACACGCCACACACACCGATCACGATCGCCATCGGCAGCACATCGTGGGCACCGCCCACTCCGACGATCGGCGCGATCAGCGCCCCGATCCCGAACTGTCCCATGCCGAGTAGCGCGGACGCGCTCCCGAGCGCCCCCTCCTGGTCGGCGAGCGCCGCCGCGGTCCCGTTGGGGAACACGAACCCGTTGGAACACAGGATCACGAACAGCGCGATCAGCAACGGCGCCAGGCCGGCGTGAGCGAGCGTGAACGCGAGCACGGCGACCGAGCCCAGCGCGACGCCGAACAGCCCGACCCTCAGCAGCGCCGGCGCGCCCACCCTCCCCACGATCCTTCCGCCGATCTGCGACGCCGTGATCAGGCCGACCGAGTTCACGGCGAACACGACGCTGAACACCTGTGGCGAGACGCCGAACACGTCCTCGAGCACGAACGATGCGCCGGCGATGTACGCGAACATCGCGGCGAACGCGAGCGAGAACGCCACCGCCGGCGGCATGAACCGTCGGTCGCCCAGCAGTCGCCGGAACGTGTGAAGGGTCGTGCGGAGTCCGCCGCCATGCCGGCGCTCGGGCGGCAGCGTCTCCGGCAGCCACAGTGCGGTCGCGACCAGCAGCGGAACCCCGATCGCGGCCAGGACGATGAACACCCCTCGCCAGGACGTGATCGCGAGGAGCTGCCCGCCGACGAGCGGCGCGAACACCGGAGCGACCCCCGTCACCACCATCAGCAACGCGAACACTTGTGCGGCGGCGGCGCCGCGGAACAGGTCTCGCACGACCGCTCGCGCGATCACCACGCCGGCGCCGCCTAGCATCCCCTGGATCAGCCGGAGCACGATCAGGATTCCGATCGAAGGCGCGGCCGCGCACGCCAGCGATGCCGCGCTGTAGCCGACGAGCCCGACCAGCAGCGGCCGGCGGCGTCCTAGCGAATCGCTGAGCGGGCCGGCGAGCAGCTGGCCGCCGGCGAGCCCGAGCATGCAACCGGTCAGGGTCAACTGACCGGTCGACGCTGAAGCGCCCAGATCGCGCGTCAGCGACGGCAGCCCCGGGAGATACATATCCATCGACAGCGGGCCGAACGCCGACAGGGCGCCAAGGATCAGCGTCAATCGGAGACCGGGGTGACGCGCCTGGGTCTCGGCGGGAGGCGCAGCGGGAGCGGCGGACAGCGTCATGTCGGCGCCCCAGCCGCGCTTCAGCCCTCGGGATCCTCGACGACGTCCTGGTCGTCGTGGGCCATGTCCGCGGCGGTCACCTTACGCGTCTCGGAGCTGCCGGGGTCGCCGCGGCGCTGCATCGTCTCGTCGGTGCGCGTGTCGGCGTCGGGCGTCTCGAGCTCGGTTGGATCCTCGATCCGATCCGCGGCGCCGCCCTCGTCGGGCACTCGCGTCGCGTAGGACTTGTTGTCGTTCCGCATCTCCTGATCGCCGGCGTCGATCCCGTAGTGGTCGCGGAGCAGGCGGTCACACTCGGCCGAGATTCCGTCGCCCGGCTCGACCTCCGGCGCCTCGCCGATCCGCTGCTTGCTGTACGGAACGCAAAGCTGGCCGCCTTCGTCCTTGAGCCGCGCGAGCGGCACGAACACGGTCCGCGCACCGACGAGACCGGTCGACATCTCGACGGCGACCCACATCGGGTAGCCGTCATCCATCGCGTAGATCTCCGTGACCTTGCCTATCGGGTTAGCGGCCTGATCGATGAGCTTCCTGCCGGGCAGCGTGCCGACGTCGTCAATCGCCTCGGTCATCCGTGCTCCTCCTCCCTCGCGTCGGGTCGGGTCCCCCCGTCGGGCTACCCGGGCACGCTCGCCGACATGCGCCGGCTCGACACGCGCCGGCTCGACCCCCGCGGCGCTGGCCTCGGCTGGTGCGCCTCGATCGCTGCGTCGAGCTCAGGACCCTCGCCCGCATCGATCGCGTCGACGAGATCGCGATGGATGGCCACCATCGCAGCGCCGTCGAAGTCGGCGAACTCTGCGCGATCGAGGCTGAACTCGAGAAAGTCGATCAGCGCCAGGTACATGTGCCGCAGCGGCCCGTTTCGGCACATCTCGGCGATCCGCCGATGCAGCGCCCAGTTGCTCTTGAAGAAGGCCGCCGGGTCGTCGACCGACGCCTCCATGCCCTTGACGATCCGCTTGAGCTCGCGGATGTCGCGTGCCCGGTGGTGCCGGGCCGCGTGGCTGTCGACTACCGGCTCGAGCGCGTCCCGAAGCTCTAAGCACTCCTCGTAGCTCGTGCTGCCGGTCCTGAACCCGAGCACGACGTGGCTCATCGCGATCCGCGCCGCGGGGCGTGCCACGAACACGCCGCCGCCCGGCCCCGGGCGCGCCTCGATCAGTCCACGCATCTCGAGCAGGCGCAGCGCTTCGTTCACGGTCGCGACGGCAACCCGGAACCTTCTGCGCAGATCGTCCTTGGTGCCGAGCCGTTCGCCGGCCTGGAGACCGTCGCCGATCTCGCGCTCGAGCTCGCGCGCCACGAGCTCAGCTCGCGACACGCGCGCGCCGAGCGGGGTCTCGGTGCTGGCGGTCATCGGTGGCGATGATAATCCCGGATCCTCGCCGTCCCGACATGCCTCGCAGCGCAGGAGGGCTTGACGAAGAGTGACTTACCTCGGGACGAAACGGATCGCCATCGTCTCTGGCTCCGCGCGGTGATAGGCGCTCGCGGCATCCTCGGCCGAGTCGTAGCGCCGGTCTTCGAGCAGCCGCCCGGACAGCTCGATCTCGAACCCCGTCTCGGAGAACGGATACGGATCCAGGACCACCTCGCCGGGCTCTCTGACCCAGAGCGTCAGCGTGAGGTACGGGCCTCCCGGGGCGATCGGAACCACAGGGATCGAGCGCATCCCCGGCGGTTGCTCGATGCGCGCGAGCGTCGAGAAGATCGACACCGAATCGCCGCCCGTCATCGGTTGCCCGGGGTCGACCAGACCCAGCGCCAGCGACATCAGGTCGAGGGCTTGAAGCAGCTCGTACGCGTACCAAGTCTGGTGCTCGAACTCGCTCCGCCGGCCGTGACCGCCCCACGCGTCGCGCAGCGCGGCGGCCCTGCGGTGGTCCTGCTCGGCCACGACCTCTACCGCGAGCGGATGCGAAACCGGCTTGCCGCCGTGGAGGCCGAAGCGCGTGTGATAGAGGCCCGCCCAGTGCATGCTCACGAGCGCACCGGCGTGACGGTCACGCGCGTATACGCTGTCGACGCCGCGCCCATACGGGCCGACCGTCACCTCGAGCGGCAGCTCGAGGAAATGCGCGGGACGCGATGCGTCGGCGTTGAACGACGGGCGGCCGTCGAGCTCGTACCAGCCGTCGTCGTGATGGGTCGCCGCGGCGATCAGTGCCGCGTGATGCGCCGGCGCCTCGAACTGCTCGTTGCCCCAGCGCCGGCACAGCTCACCCGCGACGCGCCCGTGCTCGGGATGAGTGATCAGGCACAGGCCGCCCTGCCGGCGGGTCACCAACATCCGGCGCCTAACTCTTCGGCGGAAGACCGCGGGCGTAGTCCACGCCCACAGCGACCCACCGCTCCAGGTCGTCGTCCCGCTCGAGACCGTCGGACTCGACCCGCAGCCACCCGTTCATGGGCCGGCCGCGCATTTCGAAGCGGGCCGCGTGGGGCTCGCGCACGAGCGCGTCGGTCTCATCGGGGTCGCACCGGAGCAGCATGCCGCCCTGCCCGCTGGCGCCGACCGACATGTTCCCGCCGATCAGGAACGCGAGTCCGCCGAACATCTTCTTCTCGACCACGTCATGATCCGTCGCGAGCAGCGCGCGGATGCGGTCGGCGAGATCTTCGTCGTACGCCATGAGCGGATTATTGCGACCCCGGAAGGTGGGACGATGGCCACGGGACGATGCCTGTGCGGAGCAGTCAGGTACGAGGTCAACGGTCCGTTGCGCGACGTGCTGATCTGCCACTGCGAGGAGTGCCGGCGGTGGCACGGCCACGTCTCGGCTTGCACAGCGGCCAACCGTGACGATCTCGTGCTCGTCGAACGGGCCGGCCTCAAATGGATCGATAGCCCGAACAGCGACGCCGGTGCGCGACGCGGGTTCTGCGCCGAGTGCGGCTCGAGCCTGTTCTGGGACCCGCCGGACCGGCCAACGATCAGCATCGCCGCCGGGACGCTGGACGGCCACACGGGGCTCCGCGCGACCGCCCATTGGTACGTGTCCCAGGCCGGCGACTACTACGAGCTACCTGCGGACGGGCTTCCCCGCCACGAGCTGAGCGCTCAGGCGACCGTCGCCGCCGACCCGCCCTCCGCATAGAGCAGCGATCCCGGCGTGGTCAGCGTCTCGCCGGTCTCGAGCAGCGTTTTGAGGCCCGACAGGATCATCGGCCAGCCGCCGTACAGTTCGCCGTTCGCGCCCTCGCGCAACTGATCGTGGATCACGGTGAGCCGGCACGAATCGGCTACCGGCTCGATCTCCCAGGTGACCCGCGAGGTCCCCTCGGCCCTGACGTCGTCGCTCCAACGCGCGTTGAAGCTCTGCACGAGCCGCCGCGGCGGGTCGACCTCGAGGTTCTCGCCTTCGAGGATCGGCTCGGACATGCCGGGCGCAGCGCCGGTGTAGTGAGACCCGTTCGTCCAATCGGACGCGACCCCGACGCCGAAGTTGTACTTGCGCCGCATCTCGGAGTCGGTGATCGCCTCCCAGAGGCGGTCCGGGCTCGTCTTGATGTAGATCTCGAAGACCTTTTCCATCGTTCTGTCCTCCAGTTCGCTCTTGAGGCCCGTGAGCGTCGCCGCCCACGGTTCTGCGTACTTGCTCACCCACCGGTCGTGGATGAGACGAATCGGAACCGCGTTCAGGAAGTGGAGCTTCTCGCGCCCGCGCCGGCGCGTGACCACGAGGCCCGCCTCTTCGAGCATCTTCAGGTGCTTCATCACCCCGAACCGCGTCATCGGCAGCCGCTGCTCGAGCGCGCTGAGCGTCTGACCGTCCTCCTTGAAGAGCTCGTCGAGCAGGCTGCGACGCGTGGGGTCAGCTAGGGCTCTGAACACGTCATCCATGGCCACCATAATAGGTGACCATATGGTCACATGTCAAGCTCGCCGTGTCGCCCCGGGGCACGCTCGCTCAGTCAGGACGCGCCTGGCCGCTGTACTCCTCGTTGGGCAGCATGTTCGTCGCCATCGCCATGCGGTTGGTCAGGTTGTACATCGCGCCGATCTCGGCCACGTCCCACGCCTCCTCGAGCGTCAGGCCGACGTCGAGCAGCGTCTGGAGATCGTCCCGCGTCACCTCGCGCGGGCGCACCGTGAGCTTCTCGGCGTAGGCGCAGATCGCGGTCCGGCGCGGGTCGAGGCCGGCCCGGCGCCAGTCGTAAGAGATGCGCTCGCCGAGGACGGGGTCGCCGAGCTGCTCGCGGAGGGCAGCGCCGTGGGCGACAAGGCAGTACAGGCAGCCATTGGCCGAGCTGACGACCACCGCGATCATCTCGCGATCGGCCGCGCTCAGGTGCTCGGTCGGCTCGTGCAGCTGGCGGAAATGGGCGAACCAGGCACTGAGGCGCTCGGGCCGGAACGCATACACGCGAAATACGTTCGGGACGAACCCGAGTCGCTCGCGTGCCTTCGCGAACAGCCCCTGTAGGCCGGACGGCAGCTCGGCCTCGTCCGGGACGGGAAACCACGACCCGGTGCCGCCGGTGGTGTCGGTCTGGGTGTCGAGGTCGGCCATCGGCGAGCTCGTCAATTGTCGCTCCAGATCAGATCAACCGCCGAGCAGCTTCAGCCCGGCCAGGAGCTTCTTGCGGCCCTTCTTGTCGGTGCTCACCGCGGCGTTGACCTTGGCCGCCGGGACCGGACCGCCGTTGGCGACCTTGACGTCGTTGCGGAGCGCGCCGTAGGCGTTGGCGATCAGGGTCAGTCCCTTGACGATGTCCTTCTTTCCCTTGGCGCCTGCCCCGGACGAGGCGGACTCGTGCGCGAGCTTCGACTTCAGCGAGTGCAGATCGCCGATCTCATGGCTCAGTGCGTGTACGAGCGGCTTGACCCTGCCCTGTGGATAACCGTTCAGCCCGTTCCGGACGGCGTTCTCGTCCTTGACGATCTTCGGGGCGTAGCTGTTGAGCGTCGAGCGGAGCGAGTTATCGCTCGCCGAGGCGACGGCGATCGGGCCGGCAAGGATCCCACACAGGGCTACTCCCAACAGCAACGAGAAACGACGAACTGAACTTGGCACGCAGACTCCTCCTGTAATGGCGCTTTTCCTTGCGATTTCAGCATTACCCCAGCCCGTAATCGGTGTAACCGCTAACAAGATCCTAAGTTGCGGACGATCGGCCTAACCGGTTCGCATTAGGGGCGGCGCGCAATTAAGACGGCGGCGGGAACCGGGGCGGGGCCGACCGGTAGCTCGCCGGCGTCGCCGACAACCTGATCGGGTTTCGGACGAGCTCGATCGTCGTCCCGTCCTCGCGCTCGATGCTCACTACCGGGTCGAGCCCGAGGCCGCGCGCCAGCTCGAACGCGGCGCCGATGTCGTTGACGACGCCGGCCGGCACGCGCGCGGCGGTCAGCACCTCGGCCCAGGCGCCGGCCGATCGCGTGGCGAGCCGCTGCTCGAGCGCCGCGCGCATCGCATCGCGATTGGCCACACGCGCCTTGTTGTCCGCAAACCGCGGATCGCTCGCCAGCTCGGGGGCGCCGAGCGCCTCGCACAGCGCGACAAACTGACGGTCGTTGCCGACCGCGACGACGAGCTCACCATCGGCGCATCGCAGCGGCTCGTACGGCGTGATGCTCGGATGCGCGTTGCCCATCCGCCCGGGGACCACGCCGGCGACCGTATATGCGGACGCCTGGTTGACCAGCCCGGCGAGCAGCGCGGACAGCAGGTCGACCTCGACCAGCTGGCCCTTCCCGGATTCGCGGCGGTGCTCGAGCGCGGCCAGGATCCCGATCGTCGAGAACAGGCCGGCCAGCACGTCGACCAGCGCGACGCCGACCTTCTGGGGTTCCCCGTCAGGCGTCCCGGTGATGCTCATCAGGCCACCGAGTGCCTGGACCAGAAGGTCATAGCCTGGAAGCGCCGCGCCCTCGCCGGCGCCGAAGCCGGTGATCGAGCAGTAGATGAGGCCGGAGTTCGTGTCCCGCAACGACTCGTAGTCGAGACCGAACCGTTCGGTCACGCCGGGGCGGAAGTTCTCCACGAACACATCGGCCTCGCCGGCCATCCGCTTCGCCCGAGCCAGATCGTTCGGATCGGTGAGATCGAGCACGACCGTGTCCTTGTTCCGGTTGACCGACTGGAAGTACGTCGCGTCCCCCGTCTCGTCGTACGGTGGCCCCCACTGGCGCGTGTCGTCGCCGGCGGGCGGCTCGATCTTCGTCACCACCGCGCCGAGATCGCCCAGAACCATCGTCGCCAGCGGACCCGCGAGCACGCGCGAGAAGTCGAGGACCTTGAGTCCGCCGAGCGCTGAGGGCATCAGCTCGTCCCGGCGCTCAGGGCCTCGAGGCCGGCGATCAGCAGGTCTAGCCCGAATTCGAACCGCTCGTCGCCGTCCGGACCGGTGATGTCGTCGACGACCGAAGCCAGGACCGGGAAGCGATCGGCGGGCAGCCGCATGTAGAAGGCGTGAACGTCCTCGTAGTAGCGCTGCACGTCGTCGGGGTTCGTGCCGTACTCCATCAGCCCGGTCTCGAATGCCTCCGCCGAGACGTACAGCGTGAGCTGATCGAGGCCGAGCGCGATCACGCGATCGGACAGCCCTCCCGCGCGCAGCGTCGCCGCGAGCCGCTCGGCGGCGACCAGCGCCTTCGGGGTCGTGGGGATCCGCCCGAGACCGGCGAGCGCCGCGTCGCGGTGTGAGATCAGCACGGCCCGAAGGTCACGGAGCATCTGGCGCACCTGGTCGCGCCAGATCGTCGGGTCGGGCTCGGGGAGCGGCACCTGCCCGACGAGTTCGTCGAACACGAGCTCGAGCAACTCGTCCTTGCCGGATACGTGCGCGTACAGAGAGGCCGCCCCGGTTCCGAGCTGGTCGGCGACGCGGCGCATCGACAGACCGGCCACGCCGGCCTCGTCGAGCACCTCGATCGACGCGGCCACGATCGCCTCCACCGTCAGCGCCGTGCGTCGCGTCGGACGCTTGCTGGGCCTCGGGAACCGCGGCGGCGGGGGCAGCGCCGCGCTGGCGGCGCCGGCCGCCTCGGTCGCCGACTGGCCGGCCGGCTTCGGGACGGATGAACGAGATTTCGGGGTTCCTCTTGACGCGCTCACGGACATAGCGTATAACACCGTTCGTTGAACGAACACTGTTCGGAATCTTATTCGCTAACACCATTCGCTAAACGAGGAGATTGAGACATGTCAACCCGGGTCAGCCACCCTCGCAAGTGGGCGATCCTCGCGCTGGTGCTTGCCGCCGAGTGCATGGATCTGCTCGACGGCACGATTGTCAACGTCGCCGCGCCCACGATCCGCACCGATCTGCACAGCAGCACCTCCGCGCTGCAGTGGATGATCGGCGGCTACGCGCTCGCGTTCGCCATCGGGCTGATCACCGGCGGCCGACTCGGCGACATCTACGGCCGCAAGCGCCTGTTCGTAATCGGCGCGATCGGATTCGTGATCGCCTCGGTGGCCTGCGCATTCGCGGTATCGCCGGAGATGCTGATCGCGTGCCGGCTCGCGCAGGGCGGCGCCGCGGCGCTGCTCATCCCCCAGGGGTTCGGAATCATCCGCGACACGTTCGCGCCGGCGGAGCAGCAATCGGCGTTTGCGGTGTTCGGGCCGGTTATCGGACTGTCCGCGGTGCTCGGTCCGATCATCGGCGGCGCACTCGTCGGCGCCAACCTGCTCGGGAGTGGATGGCGGCTCATCTTCTTCGTCAACCTGCCGCTCGGCCTGATCGCGGCAGTCGGCGCGGCGCGATTGATTCCCGAGTCAAAGGCGACGCCCACCCCCCGCCTCGATCTGGTCGGCACTGGGCTCGCCGCCCTCGGCATGGGCCTGCTGATCTACCCGCTGATCCAGGGCCGCGAGGCCGGCTGGCCGGCGTGGACGTATCTGATGGTCGCGGCAAGCGCGCTCTCGTTCGGAGCGCTGGTCGCGTGGACCAGGCGCGTGCGTCGCCGGGGCGGCGACCCGCTGGTGGAGGCCAGCATCTTCGGCCATCGCGCCTACACCGCCGGGATCTCGATGATCGTCGTGTTCTTCGCCGGGATGCTCGGCACGATGCTCGTGCTCACGCTGTTCATGCAGTTCGGCATGCACTTCTCGGCGATCCACGCCGGCCTGACGCTCGCGCCGTTCGCCGCCGGCACTGCGGCCGGCGCGGTGCTCGCCGCCGCCGTGCTCGCACCGCGGATCGGTCGCATCACACTTCAGATCGCCGCCGTCGTCGCCGCCGGCGGCGTGTGGTGGCTGCGCCAGGTGATCCTGGCCCACGGCCTCGACACGACCTCGTTCGCGATGGTGGGACCAGAGCTGTTCGTCGGAATCGGGATCGGGATGCTGGTCTCGCCGCTGTTCGACTTCATCCTCGCTTCGGTCGCCGACCACGAGGTGGGATCGGCGTCGGGCGTCCTCAACGCGATGCAGCAACTCGCGGGGGCGGTCGGGGTGGCCGGCATCGGCACGATCTTCTTCAGCACGCTCGCCCACGACGGGTTCGTGACCGCGCTCAGCCACTGCCTGCTCGTCGAGCTCGCGACGATGCCAGTGCTCGCGCTGCTCACGTTCACGCTGCCGATGCGCGCCCGCGAGTCCGAGCAGGTCTCGGAAACACCCGAGGCGGAGCGACTCCCGGCGCTGTCGCGCGCCGCGGTCAGCGCGGGCGAGACGGTCTGACGCGGATGCGGACCGGCATTTACTCGGACGCCGTCGCGTCAGACAGGTCGACGTCCCACCATTGCTTGTGCGCCACCGAGTGGTCAGCGGCGAACCCGAGCGCGTCCGCGGCCTCTGCCCATCGCCGCTGCACGAGCTCACACACCGGTGCTGCGACGTCCGCCCCTTCGGCGATACCGGCCGCGATCGTCACGTCCTTCGCCAGCAGGCCCAGCGCGAAGCCCGTGTCGTACCGGCCCGTGACGACTTCCTGCCCGAAGACCACGTCGCTGACGAAGCTGCGCCCGGTCGAGCTGTTCACCACCTCCACCATCGTCGAGGGCGTGAGCCCGAAGCTACGCCCGAGCACGAGCGCTTCGGCCAGCGCGGCGTAGCCGGCGGCGGCGCAAAAGTTGTTGAGCGCCTTCATCGCGTGCCCCGACGCGAGCGGACCGGTCCGGAACGTTCGACGCCCGAGCACCGCCAGGATCGGCAGCACGCGCTCAACCGCAGCCTCGTCATCGGCGCCGGCCATGATCGCCAGCGTGCCGTCGGTCGCGCGCGGCACTCCACCGGACACCGGCGCGTCGACCAGAGCGACCGACCGCTTGACGAGCTCTCGACCCAGGTCGCGAGTGTCACGCGGGCTCGAGGAGCTCATGTCGATGACCACCGCGCCGTCCGAAAGCGCGTCCGCGATTCCGTCCCCCAGCACCGCGTCCTGGACCACGCGGCCGTCGGGCAGCATGGTTATCACCGCGCTCGCGGTCGCGAACGCGCTCGCCTCCCGCGCCGACACGGCGCCGGTCTGATCCGTGAACCGCTGCTCCACGTCGCGATCCGCATCCCGGACGATTAGTTGGTAACCGGCCCGAATCAGGTTGGTTGCCATCGGCCGGCCCATCCGCCCGAGGCCGATGAATCCAACCGTGTCGCGACGAGTCTCTTCTCCAGTTGCGCCCATGCGCCTCCTCCGCCTTGTCAATCGGGTGAGTTCGATCCCGTGCTGGTCAGCAGGTCCGGTATGGGCGCGAGCGTCTCGGCCGCCGCCGCCGCGTCGGCGTCGATCTGCTCGCGCTGTCTGGCCGGCAGATTCTCGATCGATACCCAGGCCCCGTTGACGCGGGTCGCGTCGATCGCGCTCGTGAGCGAGTCGAGTTCGGCGCTCGCGTTGGCCACCAGACGAGGCGCGACCGGGTCGATCGACGGCTTGAGCTCGGCCAGCATCGTCCGCACAGCGGCGATGTCCGCGTTGATCGAGGCAAGGTCGGTGCCGCTGCCGTAGTTGTCATCTGCTGTCAGCGAGTCGCGGAGCGCGTCTTCGAGCACCTCGTGGGGCCGGAGCAGCCAGTTGCCGATGCCCGTGGCGGTGGCCGGGAGGTAGGTTGGCAGCGGAGCCTTCATCAGGTGTCCGAGGAGCTGGCGGAGTCTGACCGTGTCGCTCGCGGCGGTCCGCAGGTTGCGCTTGGTCCAGAGGTCGAACTCGATCCTGTGCAGGCCGGTGAAGCTCGGATCGGCCGACCCCAGCGGGTGGCCGGCAGCGAGGCCGTCGATGTCGCCGCCGAGCGGGCCGAATGCGCCGTAGGCCCCGTCGTCCTGGCCGATCTCGAGCCACGTGAGATGCGCGTTCAGCCAGGCCGACCTTGCCGCCGCGAGGTTGCCCGAGGCGATCGCCCCCGACAGCGACGCGACCTGGGCCTGCAGCGTCGCGAGCTTGCCCGCGACGTACGCCCGGTACTCGCCAAGCTCGGGCGTCTCCAACGTGAGGAAGGAGCAGCCGATAGGGGTCCCTTTCACGTTTCCGGTTGGGTCGAGCCACTGCACACCGCACGGTGGGGCGGTCCGCGAAGTGGTCGCGAGCACGAAGAAGTTGCGGTTCACCGCGACCGTGCGCGGCGGGGCGATCTGGTAGGTGACGGTGACCGCGCTGACGCCGTTCGGCACCAGCCCAAAGCCGGGCGTACCGATCTCGGACATGAGCGCGTACGGGTTGCCGGTCGCGGGGGCGCAGTCGTGCGTGCCGGTGTTTCCGTACAGCACGATGATGCACAGCGCGGCTTGGCGGTACTCGCTCTGCAGCAGTGACAGCGACTCGTGTTGGATCAGCCGCTGGACGGCCGACAAGCAACGCGCCGGCGCCAGACTCGTGGCGAGCAGGTGCTCGGCGGGCACGAGGTAGATGCGGCCGCCGGACGCCACGCTGCCGAGCAAACGCGTCCCGGACATGATCACGCCGGATGCGCCGAGCGACGCGACCTGCGCGGCGCTGAGTTTGTCGACGGCCCGTTGCGAGTCGCTCAGCAACGAGTACCGGGCGGCAAGCGCGGCCGGAACCTTCGTGCCGGCCCCGGCGAGCTTGCCCGGCGCGGGGTATGACGAGCACGCTTGGTCCCCCGGGCCTTTCGCCGACGCACCGAACGGGCCAACCAGGACGAGGACCAAGGCGACAGCGACGGCAAGCGCCGCGGCACCTCCCGCGATCCAGGTTCCACGTTTCGACGCCAGCATGACACCCGAGTGTGACAGCCGGATGACACAGTTCGCGCGCATTGGCGAGCCGCCGTTCTACGCTGGGTTGCGATGCTGAACCGTCGCCAGTTCCTCACGCGCTCCGGCGCCGCAGTGGCCGCCGCCGGCGCGCTCGGCGCGGCCGGCACGTCCGGAGTCGACGCCGCCAACGGCCAAACCGATGCGCAACAGGCCTCGGGCGACCCGCTTCAGGCCGACGGTGCCCTTCAGTACGCGGTCGCAGCAGACCCTGCGGCGCGGCTGCCGGCGGTCCCGTTCCACGGCCCTTGGCAGGCGGGGATCGTCAACCCGCCACCGCCCGCGGCCTGCTTCGTCTCGTTCAACGTGACGGCGGCCAACCGGAGCGAACTGATCGACCTGTTGCGGACGCTGACCGCGCGCGCACGGTTCCTGGCCGAGGGCGGCGTCCCGACCGACCTGGGGCCGGTCGCCCCGCCGTCAGACAGCGGCACGCTCGGGCCCGAGATCCCGGCCGACGCGCTCACGGTGACGGTCGGATTCGGCTCGACCCTGTTCGACGACCGCTTCGGGATCGCCGATCGCAAGCCGAAGCATCTGACCGCGATGACCTCGTTCCCCAACGACGCGCTGAACCCGAACCTGTGCGGCGGCGACCTGCTGCTGCAGATCTGTGCCGGGCGTCCCGACACGGCGATCCACGCGTTGCGGGACATCGCCAAGCACACTCGCGGCGGAATGCAGATCCTGTGGCGGATGGACGGCTTCGTCTCGCCGGCACGGCCCGCCGGGGTCCCGCGGAACCACTTCGGGTTCATGGATGGCGTCGCCAACCCAAACGTGACGGATGCGGAGGTCGCGAACCGATTGCTGTGGGTGGCCCCGGGGATCGGCGAGCCCGACTGGGCCGTCGGCGGCAGCTACCACGTCTGCCGGATCATCCGCATGCTCATCGAGTTCTGGGATCGGGTTTCGCTGAACGAGCAGCAGACGATGATCGGCCGCTACCGCGCCAGCGGGAACGTGCTCGGTACCGGGAACCTGACCGCGCCGCCCGACTTCGCCGCCGACCCCAAGGGCAAGACGATCCCGCTCACCGCCCACATCCGGCTGGCGAACCCACGCACCAAGGAGTCAGAGGACAGCCGCATCTTCCGCCGCGGCTACAACTACGACAACGGCGTCGACCTCGCCGGCAACCTCGACATGGGACTGATCTTCAACTGCTTCCAGCAGAACCTCGTGCGTCAGTTCGTCGCCAACCAGACCAGGCTGATCGGCGAGCCGATGGTCGACTACATCTCGCCGATCGGCGGCGGCTACTTCTTCGCCCTTCCGGGCGTGCGTGACAGCAACGACTGGTACGCGAGCGGCCTGTTCGCCTAGCGCCGACGTCCGCTCGAGCCGACGCTTAGCGCGACGCGGTGAACGGGTTCTTGCCGGTGCACTTAGGCCCGTTGAGCACGAACGTCGTCGCGAGCACCCCGGACACGGTGCCTTTGGACGTGAAGCGCCCCGACAGCTTCAGCTTCTCGCCGACCTTGCCCTTGAAGGGGCCGACCTTGATCGTGTACTTGCCGGTCGTCGAGAACGCCCCGTTCGCGGAGGCGATCTTCGAGCCGCCGAACTTGACCGGTATCGCCGGGCCACCGCTCGAGCAATAGAACGGAATGTTCGACACCGTGGCCTTGGTCAGCTTCCCTCCGGACACGGTCAGCGTGACCGCGTATTCGGTGCGGGGCGCGGTGAGCGTGCCCTTGTAGGTACCGGACTTGGGCTTGATGGTGGAGCCGGCGACGGCCGGCGCGACGGCAAGCACGAATGCCGACAGCGTGGCGAGCGGGAGGAGGCGTCTGGTCATCGGCCAATCAGATCAGATCGGCCGGGGCCGTGCTGAGCTCGGGACCGGCGGGCTTAGCCGAGCGCCGGACCCGCGGGCTCAGCGGAGCGCCGGGGGCTCAGCGGAGCGCCGGAGGCTCAGCGGAGCGCCGGGATCACCTCGCCCGCGAGCCGCTCGAGCTGCTCCGCGTCATCGACCATCGGGTTGAGCAGGATCAACTCCGCGCCGGCATCCGCCACCGAGCGGACGCCCGCGGCGCACGCCTCGGGCGGGCCAGCGAAAATGTGTTCCGACCAGCCGCCGCGACCGTAGTGGTGCGTCAGCGCGTCCTCGAGTGCCTTGCGCCCGCGCGCAGCATCGTCGTCGACATGGACGTACATGCGCTTGCCGATCCGGAACGTGTCCGGGTCTCGCCCCTGAGCGCCCAGCTCCTCTCTGACCACCTTGACCTGTTCGGCGAACTGAGCCGGCGTCTGGGAACCGGCCCCCATGAACCCGTCTCCATGCCTGACCGCGCGCCGCATCCCCGCCGGGACGCTGCCACCGAACCAGATCGGCGGATAGGGCTTCTGGACCGGCTTGGGCTCCATCGAGGCGCCCTGGAGCTTCCACAGCTGCCCATCGAAGTTGATCTCAGGCTCCGTCCAGCACGCCTTCATCAGCGCCAGGGCCTCGTTGAACCGGGCCACCGGCTTGTCCGGGTCGATGCCAAAGGCCTCGAACGGGCGGCCACGCCCGCCGGTCGCGATGCCCACCTCAACGCGGCCATGGCTTAGGCAGTCGAGCGAGCTGATCGCCTTGGCCAGGTGGACGGGGTTGTGCAGCGGGAGTATGAACACGGCGCAACCCAGCCGTAGCTCGTCGGTGCACGCCGCCGCGTAGGTCAGCGCCTGGAGCGGCGCGATGCTGCCGGCAGCGCCGAGTACCTGCTCCTGCGCCCACACACTTTCGAACAGCCCCAGCTCCTCGACGCGCCGCAGGTACGCGCGAAACGCGCCGTCGTCGAAGCGGCTGTCGCGAGCGTACTGCGGGATGGAGATCGCGAATCGCATCGGATTACCGGACGGCGATGGTCAGCCTAACGTGCGCGCTCGTCGACCGCGTGGTGACCCAGCACGCGGGTGAGCATCCGGACCAGCGTCTGCCGCTGGGCCGTCGACAGTGGGGCGAGGAGCTCGTCCTGAACCTCGGCCAGCAGCTCGTCGAGCGCTAGCAGCCGCTTGGTGCCGGCCGCGGTGATCGTGATCACATTTCGGCGCCGGTCGACCGGATCGCTCGACCGCTCGACCAAGCCGTGGCTGGTCAACTCGGTGAGCGCCTCAGCGACGTCGCTGCGGTCCATGTCGGTGCGCCGCCCGAGCGTCGTCTGACTCGCCGGCCCGAACTCCTCCAGCGCGGCGAGCAGGCGGTAGTGGTAGCCGCGGGCGTCGGCACTCGCGAGCGCCTCGCTCAGCAGCTGGTGGGCCTGCAGCGCGGTCTGGCTGATTAGCCACGTCGGCAGGTTCTGCAGCCGCGAGGGCTGAGCGTCGGCGGTCCTCGCCATCGGCACGAGTCTACGACAAACTGTTGGCGGCGCCAACAGTTTTGCGATATCGTTGGCGACTCGTTGGCCTCGCCAACGATATTTCGACAGTCGGTAAGGAGCGGACCATGTCCACGGACCCCACCTTCAGCCCTGCGCTGGTCGGTCAGACCGAGAGCGCCTTCGGCGCGATCCTCGACCGCGAGCTGGCACGAACCGGCCTCACCTCACCGCTGTGGATAGCGCTGAACCTGGCGCTCGCCGGCGGGGAGAGCGTCGACCGTGATCAGCTGATCCACCGGATGGCCTCGGCACGAAACATCGGCGAGCCCGAGGCGCGAGCGCACGTCAACGATCTGGCAGCGGCAGGGTTTCTCGAGATAGCCGACCGGGCCGGCGCGCCAGTCACTGTCACAGAGGCCGGCCGACAGTTGCGCGACCACACCGGCAACGCCGTCGGCGAGGTGACTAAGCGACTTTGGGGAGACCTCTCCGGCGAAGATCTGGCGACGACCGGCCGCGTCCTGAGCACCATTCTCGCGCGAGCCAGGCAAGAGCTCTCGCAGACCTGATCCGTCACTGTCACATCCGCGCGCGATCGCGCTCAGTAATCGGTGAGGGCTACGATTGCTCAGCGGGTGCGTAGAAGGCACTGGAGCGCGCCGCTTTCTCGTGTGCCGCCTCGGCGCACGCGCCACTTGCTTGGTGAGCCGCGCCCCACAGGACCCGTGTGGCGTAGCACGAGCTCGGTGGTGTCCTGGCCGACAGCGGCGAGCTCGAGCGAGACGAGGCTAGGCTCGGCGCCGCCGAACCGCCAGGTCACCTCGAGTCGGTGCGGAGGCTCGCAGGTGGTGATGGTGCCGCCGGCATTGCCCTCCAGCTGAAAAGGTCCCGCCGGGTCGCAGGTCGCCGGTCAGCGGGAGAAACCAGCGGCGGACGCGCTCGGGGTCGGTGCACGCGTCCCACACGTCCGCGACCGGCGCATGGACCGCGCGGCGCAGTTCGACGACGTGCGCCAGGGCGTCGCTCCCGAGCACGCGCAACGGCGCGAGACGGCCATATTAAGCGCTGAGCGAATCTGAGGCTCACCCGCTGTTCCCGGAACACTCCGTCCGCGGTGTTCCGCGGAACCTCGCGCAGCTCGGTCTCGACCGCTCGCGGCGGTGGCTCCACTGCCGGCGGAGATCGGCGAGCAGCTCTCGCCGGCTTCGGGCGGCTCGCCCTCGAGGCTACGGCCGGCGGGGCCGTCGACGCGGCGCTGGCAAAGCCGTCAGAGCACGCGCAACTGGCGCGAGACGGCGGGCTCGTTACTGCGAACTCCTCCTGCACGATCTCGGGGACGTCTCCGGCCAGCGCCGCTCTCGACCGCTTCGAGGATCGCCGCTCGGCGGCGTCGCCAGCATCTCTCAGCCGCACGGTCCCGCACGACCAGCCCCTATGGAAGCCTCGCTCACGTGCCCTAGCCTCCGGATGGTGAGGAGGATCCTCGTGACCGGCATGTCCGGGACCGGCAAATCCAGCGCGCTCGAGAGACTGCGGTTGCTCGGCTTTCGGCACGGTCGATACCGACGAGGGCGACTGGACAGAGTGGTCAGAGGTCGACGGCGGTTACGTCGTGGCGCGAGGAGCGGATAACGGCACCTCCTTGCGGATGACGGAAGTCCTTCTCTGTACGTCTCGGGGGCCGTCTCCAACCAGGGCGAGCGCGTCAGGCGCGGGGGCGATCCCAGATGGCAGCGGCCCGCGTGTACGCAGGGCGTGCCTCGCCGCGCTGCACGTAGGCCTCGAGTCCCGGCCACGGTCGCAGCAGCTCTCGGGCGTTGGCTCCCTGGAGCACGCTCGTGCACATCACGTCGGCGACGCTGAAACGATCGTCGACCAGCCAGTCACGCTCGGCGAGCGTCGACTGCATGGCGACGGCCGCCTGGGTGAAGCGATCGTGCGCCGGTGAGTCGACGACTCCTTCGCCGAGGTCGCGAATCCAGCGAAACAGCGGCCCCTCGAGTTCGGAGACCGCGAACACGACCCATTGGTAAACGAGCCCACGCTCAGGCGAGCCGACGGGACCGATCAAGCCCGCCTCTGGGTTCAGGTCGGCCAGCTGGAGGCAAATCGCCGCGGACTCGAACATCGTCGTGCCATCCCCGAGCTCGAGCGCGGGCACCCGTCCGAGCGGATGCCGACGAAGGTGCTCGTCGGACCGGCGCTGCGCACCCCTGATCTCGGTCAACTCATACGGTGCGCCGATCTCCTCAAGCAGCCACAGGACGCGGCTCGACCGAGTCCGCGGCATGTAGTAGAGCCGCGGTGGCGTCATCGACGGAAGCCTACCGATGCCAAGAGGGCCGTCAGCCCAGCGCCAGACCAGCACGCCACCTGGCCCGGCAGGGGCTGACCGGCCCGCCGACCTGAGGTCGAGACAGTTACCGCTCCCGGACTGCGTAGGTCAAGTGGGTCACCCGCTGAGTCGGCTCCGCGCGGACCGGCTCCAGGGCCACGCGGGCGGCGTCCACGCCCTCGAACAGTCGGATCCCGGAGCCGAACAGCACGGGTGAGAGCGCAATCGAGAACTCGGAGATCAGGCCGGCGTTCACGTACTCCAGGATCGTCGCGCCGCCGCCGGCGACGCGGACGTCCCGGTCGCCGGCGAGTTCGCGGGCCTGTTCGAGCGCGGGCTCGATGCCGTCGTTGACGAAGTGGAAGGTGGTCCCACCCGGCCGCTCCCAGGGGTCACGCTTCTCGTGCGTCACGACGAAGACCGGCGTGTGGAACGGCGCCTCCTCCGGCCACGCCTTCTCGCCGAGGTCGAACATGCGCTTGCCCATCACGCTCGCGCCCGTGCGCTCGGACGTCTCCCGCGCGATGTCGTTGTCGCGCCCTTCCTCGCCGCCCTCGCCGAGATTCAGGTTCTCCCGGAAGAATCGCTGCGGGAATATCCACTGCTGCAGCTCCATCCACTGCGCCATCCAGCGCTGCATATCCGGGTCATCCGTGCGCTCCTCGGGAGCGATGAATCCGTCCAGCGACATCGTCACGCTGAAGAACACCCTTCCGGTCATCAGCCCTCAACTCCCTTCCGAACGATCTCGGTGATGTAGGCAGCCAGGTTGCTCAGGGTCTGCCGGCCGCCCTCGATCGCGTGGTACTTCTCGACCGCCTCGTCGCGCAGCTCCTTGGTCGGGAACACCGTGCGCATCTCGATCCGGGTCGCCGCGCCGTCGGGCGCGAACGTCAAGACCGACTCGAAGGCGTTCGGGTCGTCGCGGGACTCTCCGTGCAGCAGCACGATCCGCTCCGGCGCGGCGATTTCGGTCCAGGAGATCCACTCCTGGTAGTCCGTCCCGTCCGGTCCGTGCATCACGAAGTCCCACTCCCCGCCGACGCGGAACTCGAACGCCCGCGTGGTGGTGCTGAACCCCTCCGGTCCCCACCACCGCGACAGGTGCCGCACCTCGGTGAAGGCCTCGAACACCAGCTCCCGCGGGGCACTGATGACCCGGGAGATCACGATCTCGCGGTCGGCCGTCGCTGACTGCGCCGTCGCGTCGCGTCCTGTCGCTGCCATCAGCTACTCCTCCTGTCTTGCCTGCTTAAGGTCCTGCACGTACTCGTCCAACCGGTCGAAGCTCTCGTTCCAGAACCGCTCGAACCCGCCGGTCCACTCGTGGACCGGTCGCAGCCCGCCGGCGTCAAGGCCGTACAGGCGCTGCTTGCCTGCCTTGCGGTCCCGCACCAGCCCGACCTCCCGGAGCACCCGCAGGTGTTTGGACGCCCCCGGCAGGGTCATCCCCAACTCCTGCGCCAGCCCGGTCACCGGCCGCTCACCCGCCCGCAGCAGCACCAGGATCTCCCGGCGCTGCGGCTCGGCGATCGCGTTGAAGACGTCCGACGTCGTCGCTGCTCGTGCCATGGCGCAATCATACTTTCCCATATCGGCAAACGTCAAGCCGAGAGCAATCGGGCGGGTCTTATCTCAAGACCTGCAGCCCCGTCCAGACGCCTGACCCCACAGAGCACGGCCAACCGCCGAGGCTTCTAGTTAGCAAGCACGAACACGCGGACGTCTCGCGCGCTCTGAGAGCCAACGACGAGTCTGCAGCTTGACCGAGATCCACCAGCGTCGGCGACGCCGCTCGAAGCTGAATGCTGGCGTGGTTTCTGATTGGTGATATCGGCCAGCGCTCCGCCTGAGGAGCACCTGCACGGTACCTTTTCCCTGTGGACACGATTGCCCCAGGTGAGCTCGTCAGGGTCGCGGGTCGCGGTCCGGATTTGGATGGAATCGTTTTCGACGTGCCGAGCCGCTCAAAGGTAGTGGTGGCCGTGGTGGAACCCGGCCGCGGGCCAACGTTCCGCACGGTTCATCCGGCTGCCGTGACTGAGCGAAGCGAGGAGGGTCCCGACGATCGAGCGTTGCGTCTTCTCCTCGGTCGGACACCGTCGCCGGTCCACGATGCAGCGCGCGGCGGGGGTGGCCGCGGGAGCGGGCGCCCCGGTCACACCCGTGCGCCGACGCACCGCACGACCGGCCGGTAGCGACGCTCGGCATCCGGGACTGACGACTCAACCGCGGGGTAGGGTCGGGCGGGAACGCCCGTTGAGGGAACGGCCGTCATCCGCTGCCGGCGGCCCATCGGGGCTACGCGGTGTTCACCACGCACGCGACATGCCTCCGTGATGCTTCTAGTTAGCGCGGGTCAGTTGCGCCGAGTTCGGGACACGTAGTTGCCGGATTTAGACGAATTCAGCAGTCTGCCGTCAGTCTGTGACGTCCGTGTGATCCTGGCCTTGGTAGAAGGAGCCAGTGCAGGTCGTGACGTCGCTTCGCGCTTCGGACTCCGATCGGGAGCAGGTTGCCGAACGGCTGCGGCACGCCACGGCTGAGGGGCGGCTCAGCGCGGACGAGCTTGACCAACGGCTTGAAGCGCTGTACGCGGCCCGGACCTACAGTGAACTCGACGCGCTCCTCGCCGACCTTCCGATCAAGCGCTCTCTGGGGCAGCCGCGTGTCCGGCCCGGACGTTTGATTGCGACCGTCAGTGCTGTGACGCTTGTTCTCGCGGTGTTCGTCGCGCTCGCCATGATGCGCGGCCACTCCGCTGTCGCGGTCCTGGGTACGGGACATGCGCGCCATCTCAACTTCCAAGGGCCGCTCGCAGGTCCGCATCCGGGTCTGATCTTCGCGGCGTCGGTGGGCGTCGTACTTGTGGTGTTGCTGACATCTGCGGCATTGCTGTGGGCCGTGGTGGGGTCGCATTCCCCGCCGCAGTCCTGACGTCGGGTCTGACCGCTTGGACCCCGATCCCGAAGTCCTCGGGGTCAGCAGGCGAATACTCCTCTAACGGTCCAGGGACCTCTATTGAGAAAAGCGACTTCAGCTCGGCGCGCATCGTCTGAACGCCACGGGCATCGGATTCTGTCCGTTGATCGAGACCGAGCAATGCCGGTGCGGGCCAGACACCGGCTTCCAGAGGTCAGAATGCCTCGATGAGCGGCGCCCTGGTCCTGATTGGTGGCCCCGGATCCGGCAAGAGCTCAGTCCTGGATGCCCTGAGCACGATGTTGGAGGTCGATCAGGTCGAGTTCGGCGCGATCGAGACGGAACAGCTGGCACGAGGCTGGCCGTGGCTGAAGGCATCGCAATGGATGCCGCAGCTGGAGGCCGTGATCGAGCTTCAACGCCGGGCTGGACGCCAGACCTTCCTCGTCGCCGCAACGACAGAAACTGCACAGGAGCTGCGGGCCGTAATCGATGCCGTGGGTGCGGACCAGGTCGTCGTTGTCTGCCTCAGCGCGCCCGCCGACCTCGCGGCTCGCCGTGTGGCCGAGCGAGAACCTGATTCCTGGCCAGGCAAACTCCCGCTCGTCGAGCACGCTCGGAAGCTCGCGCACGAGATCCCGTCACTCGGCGGAATAGATCTAGTTCTCAGCACGGCTGACCGACGGGCAGCAGAGGTCGCGGCCGAAGTGAAGAGGCTGCTGGCAGCGAAAGGAATCCTTGGCGGCTGATGGCCGAGATGCTGCTGCCCTGATCGGAGGTGTCGCATAAATCCGGACGGCCGGCGAGGTGTTGTGATCACCTCACAACGGATCGCGACGACATGGCGCCCGCGGAGGAGCCGGCTCGAGAAACGACGTCTGGGGTTGCGTTTCTCGAGCCGGCTCCGAGTTTCGGCGCCGCGCACGACGCGGGGCAGGCTGGCACTTGTGCCCCGCTCACAATCGCTCATATTTGTGCGACAACCTCATCGAGTCGCAGCACTGACCGATAGACGGTTCCGCGGAACCGTCTATCGGCTGGCTGCTCGATCACAGGACAAGGCCTCGCGGTTGTCGTGCGCCCGATCAAGGCTGCTCCGCTGTCGTGGAATCGGCTCTGTCGAAGATGACGACACGCTCGAGGTTGCCGTGCCGCTTGTACGTCTGGGCTATAGATCCTGGGCCTGCTGGTCATCTGCGTTCCCGGCGACGTTCGCAGGGCCCGGGAACGTCGGGACATAGACCCGTTGGGGGACGATACGCGCGATCACTCGCTGCACGCCCGGCTCGGGAGGTGGGGTGGCGCCGCCCATGTGGATGTCGTACATCTCCTGGTGAAACGCCCCGTTTGGGTCGTCAGTGAGTTCTACGGTGCCCGAGATGGTGGCGTAGTTCGGCCCGTCGCCGGCGTAGTTTGGACGGTCGACGGGGAGGCCATGGATGAGCAGGTTGACCCGGGAGTCGTGGCTCATGTTGCTCGTCTTGCGGCGGCCCTTGATGGTGCTGAACAGGATGTGATCGCCGTCTCGCTTGACGAAGATCACCGACGTCTGGGGCTTCCCGTCGGGGTCGGCGGTGGCCAGGACGCTGAGATGGGGGCCGTCGAGGATGTAGCGGACGGGCCCGTTGAGGAGCGGATGGTCGAGATCGGTCATACACGGTTCGACTCGCGAGCAGGCACCGAGGAATCGCGCGACGGACCGATTCCTTTCCGGAACCGCGGTAGTCAACATGGCCATGGCGATCGCGATGACCAGCACTCAGCCTGACCGTTTCGAGGCGGCGACCAGCCCGTACCGGCGGGAACTGCTGGCGCACTGCTACCGGATGACCGGGTCGGCTCACGATGCTGAGGATCTGACGCAGGAGACCTACCTGCGTGCCTGGCGGTCGTTTGACCGCTTCGAGGGGCGCTCGTCGGTCCGGACCTGGCTGTACCGGATCGCGACCAACGTGTGCCTGACCTCGCTGAACAGCCGCCACCGTCGGCTGCTGCCATCGGGGCTCGGGCCACCATCATCCGATCCGTACGCGCCCGCGGTCCCGGCGGTCGGCGAGGTTGCCTGGCTTGAGCCGGTTCCAGACGAACTGGTTGTTGACGAGCGCGGCGATCCGGCAGAGGTCGCCGCTAAGCGCCAGAGCGTGCGTCTCGCGCTGGTCGCCGCCGCGCAAATCCTGCCGCCACGCCAACGAGCCGCCTTCTTGCTCTGCGACGTTCTCGCCCAACCGGGTTCCGAGGCGGCCGCGATGCTCGACGTGTCGATCCCAGCCCTCAAGAGCCTGCTCCAGCGCGCGCGAGCCCGGCTTGAGCAGCACACCCGGCCGGTAGAGGAAATCGCCGAGCCCGGCGACGAGCGTGCCCGGCTGGTCCTCGACCGCTACCTGACCGCGTTTGAGCAATCCGACATGCAAGCGATTGAGCGACTCCTCGCCGATGACGCCGTCCTGGAGATGACCGGCACCACGACCTGGTTCTCCGGCAAGGCGACCTGTGTGCCATTCATCGCCGCCCAGGCGATCGGCCAAGCCGGCGACTGGCGGATGATCCCCCTGCGCGCCAACGGCCAGCTGGCTGCCGCGGCCTACCACCTCGGCAACGAGGGTTACCAGCCTTTCGCGATCGTCGTCTTGGCCACGACGTTGACCCATCTCAACCGCATAGCCCTGTTCGCCGAGCCCGCGGCTGTTCGACCGCTTCGGACTACCCGCGACCATCGCGCCCGGACGGTGACTCGCGACCCACCCCTCACGAGACACCGCGATGAGTTGACCGACACGGAAAGACCCACCCCTCGATTTCCAGCCACGACGCGGCGAAGGAATCGAACCTTCCAAGCCGGGGGCTGCCCGGCCCTGCCAGTTTTGAAGTGACCGCCGCAATTCGCGGTTTGGCCGATTTGCAGGGTTTTTGCGCAGATGTTTCTAGTTAGCGCGGGTTAGTTTTGCCGAGTTCGCGACACGGTTCGGGACACGCCTTCGGTCTCCGTTGCCTGCGTTCTCCCGACCGCCGGTCCACTCGGACCAGGGCGAGTAGCCTGAAGTAGGCGATGACGTTCACGCGAATCACGGTCCGAGGCGACCAGATGGGCGGCGTCCCGTGCATCCGCGGGCTCCGCATTCCGGTCGCGACCATCGTCGGCATGATCGCCGACGGGATGAGCGAGCGAGAGATCCTCGATGCGTATCCCGACCTTGAACTCGAGGACGTCCGCGAGGCGCTGCGGTACGCAGCCGAGGCGGTCCGCGAACGCGAGCTCCCGCTCTCAGCCGCTGGTTGAAGTTCCTGATTGATAACGCTCTGTCGCCGGTCGTCGCGGAACGACTCACGGCGGCCGGACACGATGCGGCACACGTGCGCGACTACGGCATGCAGGCGGCCACGGACGCTGAGGTGCTCAGTCGTGCCGAGCAAGAGGAGCGCGTCGTCGTATCGGCTGACACCGGGGGGCGGCCTCCTTCAGACGCCTGACCTGAACGTGCCAGGCGTGTCGGTTTGATCGAGCACCGACACTCTCGAACGCTTGAGCGGTGCGATCGAAAGGGAGTTCAAGCTGGTGGCTGCGGGGTGGGACGGTCGAGCTTGTCGAGCGCGAGTGGTGGACAGCGAAGCTCGCCGCTGCGGAATCGTCCGATCGGGCGCAGGAGCCGGACCGTGACGCTGTGATCGTCGAGGTCGATGATTACGCCGTGCTCGCCCTGTAGGTAGCCGGGGCGGACGTTGCGGTTGATCCGCACGGGATCGCCGATGCACAGTTCGGCGATTGCGGTCGCTGCTCGGACGGTGTGCAGCAGAGCGCGACGCGCATGGACGGCGTCGGCGATCGCGACGAGGTGGTGGTCGAGCTCGCCGGCGGCGATCTGGTCGAGAAGCAACCGCTCGGGCGTGTCTAAGGACGGTTGCTTGACCTCAGGCCAGAGAGGCGGGTGAGCATGTCGGTCAGCGCCGAGGGCCACGGTGCAGATGATGTCGGCGACGCCGGACCGATCGCCCACTGGCCTCGCACGCCGCCTCGACTCAGCATCCGGTGGAGCAGCCGAGAGCCGGGCCGAGCGTCGTCGAGCGCCGGACGCGCCGGTTCTGGAAGACATGTATTGGTGGAGCCAGCGCGGGTCCGACGAACGATCGGGCGAGTTGTAGTTTTCGGATCGTGTCCAGCACACCAAGCGAGCTCGTGGTCATCTCACCGCTCAAGGACTGGGCGTGCAGCTCATGCGGCGGGACGGGCGAGCTGTTGATCATGGACGACTCCGCGCCGCTGTGCATGCAGTGCGCCGAGCTGGATCACCTCGTGTTCCTCCCCTCAGGCGACGCCGCGCTGACCAGGCGAGCGAGGCGAGACAGCCGCTTGTCAACTGTGGTTGTGCGGTTCAGCCGTGCCCGTGGACGCTACGAGCGCCAAGGAGTCCTGGTCGAGGAGGCAGCACTCGAACAGGCAGAAGCCGCCTGCCTCGCCGATCAGCCCGCGCGCGCCCGCCGCCGAGAACGCGATGCCGCCAGACGCGCGAACCAGGATCTGAAGCTTCAAGACGAGATGGCGGCCGCGATCACCAAGCTGTATCCCGGATGCCCAACCGAACGCGCGCATGCGATCGCCCAGCACGCCGCGGCCCGCGGCAGCGGACGCGTCGGACGATCCGCCGCCGGCCGCGCCCTCAACCAGCAGGCGCTCGAGCTGGCAGTCACCGCCTCGGTCCGCCACCAAGACACGCCCTACGACAACCTACTGATGAGAGGAGTCAACCGCAGCGAAGCCCGCGAACTCGTACGCGACGCAGTCAACAGCATCCTCGACGCGTGGCGACAAGCTGAACGCGCGGCCCGCTGTACGCGGTGAAATCGACCCCACGGGCTGGCGACGCTGTTCAGCCTCAATCAATCCGGCAGAGGCGAGCCCAACAGCCAGTGGCCTACCGATCTCAGGTCCCGTATGCCAGGCTGTGGCCGAAATGGCGGCGGCTCGTCAAAGCGTTACGGATGGGCCGGAGATACGGCTCGCCACGTACGGCACTCTGGCACCGGGGCGTCAGAACCACGGTCAGCTCAGCGACCTGCCCGGACGGTGGCTCGTTGGCCATGTGCGCGGCTCACTGATCGAGGCTGGTTGGGGTGCGAAGCTCGGGTACCCCGGGATGATCCTTGACCCCGACGGGGAACCGATCGAGGTCTTCGTCTTCGAATCCCGAGCGCTGGTCGACCACTGGCAACGGCTGGACGCGTTCGAGGGTCCCGGCTATCGTCGCCTCGCGGTTGACGTCTCGACTGACGAAGGTGTTCTGCCCGCGTCGATCTACGTCCTATTGGACTCGACGACGCGTCGTAACCCCGAATAAGCAGCACGGGCGGACCGCCACCGACTTCCGCTCTAGACAAAACATCGGCACAACGGTCATCGCTGTCGCATCGGGCTTACTGGTCTATAAGCGACACCTGGGGTGAGCCCCGCGATGCGGGCGGGAGTGGCTTTCAGCGAGCACCCTCCCGATTCCCAGCGGCCTTGGTAGCGCCTAGGTCGGGGCGCTGCGCGCCCCAACCGACCAGCAACTCCTTACCGCATCGTTCGCCACGACATCAGCCATACACTCCACGCACTCGCGTGCTGACCTCGAGATGTCCGAAGATGTCCCACGCGCAAGGACGGGCTCCATGTGCCGGGAATCCGGCCTCAGTCGAGACTTTCCGGACGTCACCGGCACCGTTCGGCGGGAGCCGATGCCGGTCACGCTTCCCGCCCGTGGACATCTTGGGACAAGTTGGGGACGTCTTGGGACAAGTGCCCGCAAATCGAGCGCTTCCGTTCTAGCGATCGTGCTCGGCCTCCAGTTCGGCCGCCGCCGCCGGCTCCGCCACCGCAAACGCCCGTGCCAGCAGCTTCGCCTCGTCCCCGCGATCGCGGTGATGGACGTAACGCATCGTTGTCTGAATGTCGGCGTGGCCCATCCACGCCTGGACCGCCGGCACCTCGGCCTTACGCACCGCGAGCGTGCCGAACGTGTGCCGGAGGTCGTGGAACCGGAGCGGACGAAGTCCCGCGCGCGTACGAGCGGCCTTGTAGCGGTCACGAGCGCGCTTGCGTCCATGAACCGGCCGAGCCCATTCGGGAACACCAGCTCGTTGTCGGCGACGAACTCGGCGCGCTGACCGAGGCCGGCGAGCGACCTGCGCGACATCGGGGACGAGCGGGACCGACCGCACCTTGCCGCTCTTCGGCGTCCCGAGCCCGCCGTGGATGTTGTAGCTGTGGCGCACTCGGATCGCGTCGCCGGCGAAAGTCGATGTCGCGCCACTGGAGCGCGAGCAGCTCCCCCATCCGCAGTCCTGTGAACGCGGCGGTCAAGAAGAGGGCCGCGTCCTGCTCGGACCCCGCCGCGCGGACGAGCGCCCACACCTCCTCGGGCGAGTAGGCGTCGAGGTCATCCGACACGCGGTAGCGGGGACGCTCGACGTCGACGACCGGGTTGCGTGGCAGACCCCACACCCTCATCGCTCGCTTGAAGATCCCGTGCAGGATCACCAGGTACTTGGCGACGCTCCGGTTCGACAGCCCCAACGATGCCTTCCATCGCTCGAGCATCTCGGGCGTCACGTCCTCGATCGGAACGTCGCCGAGCTCGCGCACGATCCGGTCCGCCGTGTGCCGGTACTCGGTCAGGGTCGACTGCTTGACCGCCCGGTCGTGCTCGGAGTAACGCAGCCACTCGGCCGCCGCGTCGGCCAGCGTCGCACCCGTGCGAACCATGCCGGGCAGCGTCCCCCGCCGTGCCTCGTCCAACGATCGCCCGCAGCCAGTCCTCGGCGGTGCGCTTGGTGAAGTAGCCAGCCGGCGGTCGACCCCGCTCCGACCACGCCGGCCCGATGAGCTTCTGCACCTGCCGACCGGACGGCAGCCGGTACTTCGCGTACCAGACCGGCCCGCGCTTGCGCTCGACCCGGAAGACGTGTCCCGTCACCCGCTGCATCGCTGCAGAATGCTACGCCGATCTCGGGACATATTGGGGACACGCTCGTCCGCCGAGGGGTGAGAGTCGGCAGACGCAGGTCGGCCAGAAACTCCCGTTTTTCCAGCCACGACGCGGCGAAGGAATCGAACCTTCCAAGCCGGGGGCTGCCCGGCCCTGCCAGTTTTGAAGACTGGATGGGCCACCAGGCCCGTGCCGCGCCGCGGCCGATCCTAATGGGCCTCTGACCGCGCGGCTCCCTCGAGGCCGAGGCCGTGCTCGAAGGCGCCCTTGATGCCGGCGTCGAGGGCGTTCATGCGGTACAGGGTGAGCGCCTCGACGGAGCCGAACCGCCCGCCAGGCGCGGTGGCGGCGCCATGGTGAGCGAGCACGCAATGCAGCAGCGCGAGGCGCCGCTCATCGTCCAGATCGCCGGCGCGCGAAGACACCATCTGCGAGCCGAGCACGAGATGACCGAGCAGCCGCCCTTCGTCGGTCAGCCCGATCTCGGCGCCGTAGGTGAACTCGCGCGTCCGCCCGAGGTCGTGCACCAGCGCGGCCGTCAGCAGCAGATCCTGGTTCAGGCGCGGGTGCAGCTGGCAGACCTCGTAGGCGAGCGTCGCCACCGCCACCGTGTGCTCGAGGAGGCCGCCAAGGTACGCGTGGTGGCCACCTCGCGTGCAGGGCGCGCGCCGCAGCTCCGCCCGCAATGCCACGTCACCAAGCACCCCCTCGACAAACGCCCGAAAACTCCGGTCATGCACCTCGCCCGCCAGGTGCTCGAGGAACCCGTCGAGCTCGTCGAGGTCCCGGTACGCAGTGGGGAGGAATCGCGACGGATCCTCGGCCTCAACACCCGAACCACCCGAACCACCCGAATCAGCCTCGACTCGCGCGATGTCGATGACCTCAACGACAGGCTGGTCGCGGAACCGCTCGACCCGCCCGGACACTCGCACCAGCTCGCCCCGATCGAACCGGCCGGCCAGCGCGTCCGCGTCTTGGAACGCGCGGGCCTGGATCGTGCCGCTCCGATCGCGCAGCTCCAAGGCGAGGTACGGCGCGCCGCTGCGCGTGAACAACCGGTCCTTCCGCGAGCACGCAAACACGCCCTCGACGTGCTGCCCAGGCCGCAGCGCGCTGACCGACACGGCGGTGGAATCGCCCGAAGCCATGCCCCCATGATCTACGCTGAGGCGGATGCAGCCGCTGCAATGGGAATATCGACCCGACGGGCTGAGGGCTCCGGCGCTGATCTGCGCCTTCAAAGGCTGGAACGACGCGGCCGACGCCGCCTCGAGCGCGATCACGTTCGTGGCCGGCGCGCTCGGCGGCCGGCGGTTCGCGACGATCGACCCCGAGGAGTTCTACGACTTCCAGAGCACGCGCCCTCAGGTCAAGCTCGTCGACGGGCACGCCCGCAAGATCGTGTGGCCCGAGGTCGAGCTGTATGAGGCGCGGGTCCCCCGCGCCACGCGCGACCTCGTGCTGCTCGTCGGGCACGAGCCGTCGCTCAAGTGGCGCACGTTCAGCAAGGTGATCGTCGAGCTCGCCGAGGCGCTCGGGACGCAGCTCGTCGTCACCCTCGGGGCGCTGCTCGCCGACGTCCCTCACACGCGCCCGATCTCGGTCAACGGGATGGCCACCGACACCGACCTGGTCCAACGACTCGGCCTCACCCGCTCGTCCTACGAGGGGCCGACCGGAATCGTCGGCGTGCTGCACGCCGCGTGCCAGGAGAGCGGCCTCCCGTCGGCGAGCCTGTGGGCGGCGGTCCCGCACTACATCGCGGCTGCGCCGAACCCCAAGGCCGCGCTCGCACTGGTCCGCAAGCTCGAGGGCCTCGTCCAGGTCGCCGTCGACGCGAGCGACCTCGAATCAGCCACCGCCGACTACGACCGCCAGGTCAACCTCGCGGTGCAGAGCGACCCCGACGTGCAGGCGTTCGTCGAGCGCCTCGAGCAGGCGGCGGCCACCGAGGAGAGCGACGACTCCGGTCCGCTCCCGTCCGGCGACACGATCGCGCGCGAGCTCCAGCGGTTCCTGCGCCAGCGCGGGGACGACGACCCCGGCACCGCGCAGGGATAACCCCTACGCCTCCGCTGCCGGGCACACCAACCGGTAGTCGCACATCGAGCACGCCGCGAACGACGGCGTCGGCTCGAACCCCTGCGACATGATCGCGTCGGCGACCTCCATCGCAACCTCCTCGATCCACGCGAACCGGTCCTCGCGGTCGTCGGGCACGGCCACCTTCTGATCGTCGAGGATGTAGTAGTACGCCTGCTGAGAGGAATCCAACCGCCAAGCCTCCCGCGCCCCGACGGCGTACAGCGAAAGCTGCACGTCGTCCACCAACTGCCCAGGGCTCTTCGGACGCCCGGTCTTGTAGTCGATCAGCTCGTACTCCCCGCCCGGTAGCCGGTCGACCCTGTCCACGCGGCCGCGCAGCAGGTGCGGCCCGAGCTTGAACGAGAACGCACGCTCGAACCACATCGGCTCCGCCTCCGAGGACTGAAAGCGCGTGTGGTACTGCGTCAACGCGGCCGCGGCCTTGCCTCGCAGCTGACGCTCCTCCTCGGACCCGCCGAACCCGCCCCTCCGCCAAGCCGAGTCGAGCAGCCCGAGCATTCCGGACAGCGACCCAGACGGGCCGGACACCGCGCCGTCCGGGCCCGAGCCCGAGTGGAAGCGCTCGAGCACCTGGTGCACCACGATCCCGAAACGCTGATGGATCGTCGGCTCCTGCGGGATCCGGAACACCCGGGCGAACTTGTACTTCAGCGGACACGTCCGGTAGGTGTCGATATCCGAGGCCGACAGCACGACCCCGTCCCCGCGCGTGGGCAGGAAGGACTCGACCGACGGGTCGTCGCGCGCCGTCACCGCCGCGGCCCGGCGGCGCGCGTCGCGCTCCGCGTCCAACAAATAGTCGTCCAAAGCGGACGACGTATAGATCTCGCGTTGCTCGGCCGTGACCGCCTGGAGGATCCGCGAGTTCACGTCGCGCACCGCCTCGGCGAGCGACTGCCCCTCCGGCCGCTCGATCAGCGCCGCCAGCTTCAGCAGCTCGAGGTACCGCACGACCGCGTGGGACACGTCGAGGTCGGTGTCGAGCCGGAGCTCGGCGAGCCGTCCGCCGGCACGCATCGTCCCCTCGAGCACCTCGTCACGGAGCAGGCGATAGGTGGAGTGGAGCGTCTCGGCGGGCCCGAACATCTCCTCCTCGCGGTCTTCCCACGCCCCGCCCACCGCACGCCGGATCGCCTCGGCGGTCGGCGCCGGAGCCAACGCCGCGCTTCGGTCGTTGGCGGACGGGTAGGCGATCACGAGGCGACGGCGCGCCCGCGTCACCGCGACATACAGAACGTCGCGCACCAAGGGCGCGCGCCCCGCGTCCCCGGCGGCCCCCGTCCCCCCCTCGGACACATCGAGCGCGACATCGAGTGCGAGATCGAGCGCGACATCGAGCGCGATCGGCTCGGGCGCCGGCGCGGACAGCCCGGAATGGAGCCCCAGCACGTACACGTGCTCGACCTCGAGCGCACCGGCGCTATCGAGCGCCACGACCTGGACGACCTCCGGCCGCAGCAGGTCCGGCTCCTCGTGCTCGCGCAAGCCGAAGTCGGCGACCGCGGCGATGTGGCGGGCGAACTCCCGCGGGGTCGCCTGCGGCGAGCGCCGCGCATACGCGCCCGCCAACTCGCCGAACCGCGCAAGCGCGCGCAGGCGCTGCACGACATCGGCCTGTGCGGCGAACAGCTGCTGGCGGCGGAGCCCAAGCCGGTCGATCAGGCGATGCACGTAGAGATCCGGACGGGTGCTGTCGATCTCCGACATCGCCACGCGGTAGAGCCGCAGGAACACGCGGATCCGCTCGCGCGCCTCGGGCGGCACCTGGGGCGACTCCATCGCGGCCGCGAGCGCGGCGACCATGTCGAGCTTCCTACGGCGCGCGATCTGCGTGCACCGCGCGATGTCGACCGAGCGCAGCTCGACGGGCGGCCGCGCGAGCGCGCGCACGACCGCCGCGGCATCGGTCGGGTCCGCGAGCAGCCGCAACCACGCGAGCACGTCCCGGATCTCGGCGCGCCGGAAGAACGCCGTCTCGCCGACCACGCGATGGGCGACGGCGCGCTCCTCGAGCGCCACCGCGACCGCCTGCCCCTCACGCGAGATCGCGGGCACGAGCACAGCGATCTGGCCCGGCGGCACCCCCTCGCCCATGATCAGGCGCTCGATGTCGGCGGCGGCCGACTGCGCCTGGGCCCGCTCGTTGGCACAGCGCCAGAACGCGACCTCCCCTTCCGCCGCCGTCGGCTCGGACGAGCACGGCGCCGCGGCCGATGCCGCCCGGAGCAGGCGCCGCGGCAGCCGGAGATTCTGCTCGAGCGTCATCACTTCGCTGAACTCTTCGGGGCGTAGCCCTCGCGCCGCTCGCGACGGATCGGCCGCGGCCGTGAGCCGCGACGCCGCCACCGCCCGGCTCAGCGTCGCCGACGCCAGGTCGAGATCGTGCGCGTCGTCGACCAGCACGTGCTCGAACCGCTCCACGGTCGCCGGCCGCTCGCGGATCACGCGCAGCGCATCGCGGATCAGGTCGCCGGCGTCGCGGGCGCCGGCTTCGGCCAGCATCTGCTCGTGCACGCGGTACACCTCGGCGAACTCGCGCTCGACCTCCGCCTCGGACTCCGCCAGCCGCCTCGCCCAGTGCGCGTACTCATCGGCCCCGACCAGGTGCGCCTTCAGCCGGTCGATCCGGCGGATGAACCCCGCGAGCAGCGCATTCGCGCTACCGCCGAAGTCGTGGCGCTCGATCGACAGCTGATCGATCCGCTCGAGCAGCATCGCGAACCGCTCGGCCGGCCCCAGCACCGGTTCGAGCGCGTCGACGCCCGGCCCGGCGCCGTTCAGGATCAGCGCCGCGAGCTCGACCGGCGAGATCACGAACAGCTCGTCGTAGCCGTCCTCGAGCACGCGCTCCAGGCGCGTCCGCGTCGCGTCGGCGCGGGCGGCCGACGGCGTCAGCAGCAGGACCCGCTCGGGACGGCTCCCCTGCTCGACGAACCACACGAAGCGGCCCTCGAGCGTGCGCGTCTTGCCGGTTCCGGCGGCCCCGAGAATGAGCAGCGGCTCGCGCTCGCAGGTGACGGCCTCGCGCTGAGTGGGAAGCAAGGGGTCTAGGGTGAGCCCCACGTCTGACAGCATAGGGTCGGATATGACCTCAACTCGGTCGGCTCTCGACGCAGATTGGCTCGGTGTCTGCCGCCGCGCGGTAGGCGGACTCGAGCGCATGCTCGCTGACGTCCCGACCACCGCGGAGCGGGCGCTCGAGACCGGTACCCGCGGCAAGGGCGGCGACCGCACGCTCGAGATCGATCACGACGCCGAACAGCTCGTACTTGACGAGCTCGACGTCCTAAGAGACGAGGGCTACCAGTTCGTCGTCTGCTCCGAGGAGCGCGGCGAGATCGACTACGGCGACCACGACGTGCGCGTGATCATCGATCCGATCGACGGCTCGCTGAACGCCAAGCGCGGGATATCCCACTACGCGCTGTCGATCGCCGTCGCCGACGGGCAGACGATGGCGGACGTCGCGTTCGGGTTCGTGCACGACTTCGGCCCGTCCGAGCAGTGGTGGGCGTGGCGCGGCAAGGGCGCCTGGCTCGACGGCGCCCAGCTTGATCCGGCGCTCCCCGAGCGGCGCGGCCGCGACGGCCGGCTCGAGGTGCTCGGCATCGAATCGGCGGACCCCCGCTGGGTGGCGAAGTCAATCGAGTCGCTCGAGCTGAACGCCTACCGACTGCGCGCCCTCGGCACGATCGCGGCCACGCTGTGTCAGGTAGCCGCCGCCCGGTTCGACGGGATGGTGTCGCTGCGGCGCTCGCGCGGCGTCGACGCCGCCGCCGGGCAGCTGATCGTGCGCGAGGCCGGCGGGCTGGTGAGTTTCCCATGGTGCGACCAGCCGCTCGGGGCCCCGCTGACCGCCGAGCCGAGCTCGCCCGTGGTCGCGGCCCGGTCGGCCGAGACGCTCGCCATGCTCGAGAGGATCCCCGAGTGATCGACTGGATCGTCGCCCAGCGAATCGCCACGTTCGTCGCCGGCAGGGGGAGCGCGAGCACGCCGACCGCCGACCTGGCAGCGCTTGCCGCCGAGTCCGAGGCGCGCGTGGTCGCCTACACCGGCCTGGAGCCGGCCCGGCCGATTCCTCCCCCCGAGGGGATCAGCCGCAAGGAGTGGGTGTCGAGCAACGTCGACTCGATGCGGCTGCTACTCGACCCGGTCCTCAAGCGCGCCACCGACAACCTCGGGGCAATGAAGCCCGCTATGGAGATCGGGATGGGGATCGTGCTCAGCACCGAGGTCGGCGTCGTGCTCGGGTACTTGGCCCAGCGCGTGCTCGGGCAGTACGAGCTGGTGCTGCTCGACGAGGCAGTCGAGAACCGGCCCCCGCGCCTGCTGTTCGTGCTCCCGAACCTCGGCCAGGCGGTGCAGACATTCGGCGCCGACGAGGAGGAGTTCGTGACCTGGGTGGCGCTGCACGAGGTCACCCACGCCGTGCAGTTCGCCGGCGTGCCGTGGCTCCATGCGCACGTCGCCGGCCTCGTCCGCGAACTGCTGAAGAGCGCCGAGGTTCGTCTCGACGCGCCGCGCAAGCTCCAGGTCCCGAGCATGGACGAGGTCAAGCAGGTGATGGGTCACCTCCGGCGTGGAGACCTGATTTCGATCGTCACGACAACACCCGAGCGCGAGATGCTCGATCGCGTCCAGGCGGTAATGGCGGTGATCGAGGGCCACGCCGAGCACGTGATGGATGCGGTGGCCCCCGACCTGCTGCCGTCCCTGCCCAAGCTCCGCGCCGCTCTCGACCGGCGGCGCAAATCGCAGTCGGGACTGTCGCGCCTGGTCGCGCGGCTGCTCGGGCTAGAGCTCAAGCTCAAGCAATACGAGCAAGGCAAGGCCTTCTGCGACGCGGTCGTGCGCGAGCGAGGGCCCGGCGCGCTGCACCATCTGTGGTCGAGTCCGGAGGTACTGCCGACGCTCGCGGAGATCCAGGACCCGGCGGCGTGGCTGGCGCGGGCGATGCCCCGAGAGCTCGAGGAACCGCGCCGGTCGGACTCAGACGCAGCCGCCTGAAAACGTCGCGTGCAGCTGCCGCCATGCGGTGAGCTTTCGCGTCAACTTCGGTTGACGAGAGCCCCTAATTCACGAATTTTTCATGACGTTGGCTGTAACGGCCACTACGCTATGGTTTACAAACACATGTTCGATAACTCCGGTAGGGAGAGCTAATGGCTACGACGACACCGGGCACGCAAAAGCCCGCGAGTACGACAAAGCGAACTACCAAGCGCAAGCCCGCCACGGCGAGCGCCCGCACGAGCAGGACCACCGCCAGCACGCGGCGCGCCCCGCGGTCGACGGCCTCCTCGACGCAACCCAAGACGCGCGTCGCGCACGCGCAGGTGATCGCAGAGCGCGCGGTGCTGGTGCCCGTCGGCGCCGGCCTGCTGGCCCGCGACAACCTCGTCTCGACGGTCAAGGGCCTGACCACCAAGTACCGCAGCCGCGCCAGCTTCGAGCGCGAGCTGAAGCGCTACGAGCGCCGCGGCGCCACCGCCCGCAACCGCTTCGAGCGCCAGGTCCGGCGCGCGCGCACCCGTATGGAGCGCGATCTGCGCCAGCGGCGTAGCCTTGTTGAGCGGACCATGCGACAGAACCGGCGCCGGGTGAACCGTGAGATAACCTCAGTACGGAGGGATCTCGAAAAGCAGTCGGGCGCGGTGAGTGCGCGGGTCGAGCGACTCGTTGCAAACGCGCAGGGCCTGCTGGGCTCGTAACACAAAGCTTCCCCCGCGCGGCGCCCCGGAGAGCGTCGACAGCGGGATAGGTTCGCCGGCCTCATAACCTCGCCGGCGAATGCAGCACCCTCTCCTCCCTCAACCGCCGGGGCGTCACGAAAGTGGCGCCCCGTCGGTCCTTAATCAGCCGATCGCACCCGCTTGAGTGATGCGTCTCACACTCCACGAGTGGCAAACCCGCCGGCGCCTACAATCAAACGCATGCCTACTAGAGACCAAGTGATCGACTCCCTCCGTTCCGTGATCGACCCCGAGCTGCGCCGCGACATCGTCGAGCTCGAGATGGTCCGCTCCGTCGACATCCACGAGAACGGCGTGGTCGACGTCATGGTCTCGCTGACCACTCCGGGCTGCCCGATCCGGTCGCACTTCCAGACCGGCGTCGCCGAGGCCGTGCGCGGGGTCGACGGCGTGACCGGCGTGAACATCAGCTTCGACGTCCTGTCCGACAACGAGAAGCAGGCGCTCGGGCAAAAGCTCGGCCGCGGCTCGCTGCCCGAGGGCGCGCTGGCGCAGGTCAAGAACGTGATCTGCGTGGGCTCCGGCAAGGGCGGCGTCGGCAAGTCGAGCGTGACCGCGAACCTCGCGGTGGCGCTGCTCGCCGAGGGCAAGCAGGTCGGCGTGCTCGACGCGGATGTGTGGGGCTACTCGCAGCCACGGATGCTCGGCCTTGGCGCCGAGCGGCCGCGCGTAAACGCCGAGCGCAAGATCATCCCGCTGCGCGCGTTCGACGGCGTCAGCGTGATGTCGATCGGGTTCTTCGTCGAGCAGGACGCGGCGGTCGTGTGGCGCGGGCCGATGCTCCACAAGGCGCTCCAGCAGTTCCTCGAGGACGTCGAGTGGGGCGAGCTCGACTACCTGCTGATCGACCTGCCCCCCGGCACCGGCGACGTATCGATGACGCTCGCCCAGCTGCTGCCGCAGGCCAAGTTCGTGATCGTGACCACGCCCCAGCCGGTCGCCCAGAAAGTCGCCCGCCGCAGCGCCGAGATGGCGGTCAAGCTCAAGCTCGAGATCGCCGGCGTGATCGAGAACATGTCCGGGTTCGTGACCCCGACCGGCGAGCGCTACCAGCTGTTCGGCGAGGGCGGCGGCCAGCTGCTGGCCGAGGAGCTCGAGGTGCCGCTGCTCGGCAAGGTGCCGCTGACGATGGGCCTGCGCGAGCAGTCCGACGCCGGCCTCCCGATCGTCGCCTCAGACCCCGACGACCCGGCGGCGCAGGCACTCAGCCACGCGGCGCGCGGCCTGATCGCGCTTTCGCCGATCGAGCTGCCGGTCATGCAGATGCCGTCGCCCGCCGCGGCTCCCAAGCCGGTGGGCATGTCGCTGCCTATGGCCTGAATAGCTGTGCGGGAGGGGCGTGGCCCGTGTCGGGCGCCCCTCGCGCGCGGGCCCAGTCTGAGCGCAACATGTCCGCGGGCGCAGGCGGGGCGCCCGAGGCGGGTACGCCCCTACCGATTCGCGTAGTAGTCCGAGTTCAGCTTGACGTACTTCTGCCACTCGTCGGGTAGCTGATCCTCGGCGAAGCACGCGTCCACAGGGCAGGCCTCGACGCACGCGTCGCAGTCGATGCACTCCTCGGGGTCGATGTACAGCATCGGGACGTCGTCGTAATCGGGCTCGTCAGGCGTCGGATGGATGCAGTCGACCGGGCACACCTCAACGCACGAGTTGTCCTTCGTTCCGATGCAGGGCTCCGCGATGACATAAGCCATTGGGTTTCGAATTCCTTGAGGTTCGGGGGTGGTGGGGTCCGATTCTACGTGCGCAGGGCTTTGGCCGTTCCGCGGGAATACGTAGGGGTAGGTCCGTCACACTACGGTGGCGAAGTGCAATAGACGGGCGAATGGACGAAAGGCCCCGCAACCGACGGCAATGGTCCGACAGCGCGTTGCTGTCCGCGATAGCAGCGCGGGACGGGGCTGCGTTCGCCGTGTTCTACCGCCGTCACCTCCCGGTCGTGCTCGCGTTCCTGCTCCGGGACACCCGCGACCGCGAGGCCGCGGCCGACCTGGCCGCCGAGGTATTCGCCGCGGTGCTGCTGTCGTCGGGCCGGTATGCGGAGCAGGGCGAGTCGGCGACGCCGTGGGTACTCGGGATCGCCCGTAACAAGCTGCTGATGAGCTTCCGCCGCGGGCGCGTCGAGGCGCGCGCGCGTCACCGCCTTGGGTTCCACGCGGTCGCGCTCGACGAGAGCGATCTGGACCGGATCGAGGAGGTCGCCCGGGGCGATGCAGGACGACTCGCGGCGCTGGTCGACGACCTGCCCGAGGATGAGCGCGTCGCGGTCCGCTCGAGGGTGCTCGACGAGCGCCCCTACCGCGAGATCGCCACCGAGCTCAGGTGCTCGGAGTTGGTGATCCGTAAGCGCGTCAGCCGCGGGCTGGCGCGGATGCGAGATCAGTTGAAGGAGACGGGATCGGCGTGAACGACTATCTGGACAAGGTCGAGGCTCAGCTGACCGAGTTGACCGAGAAGGGCGCGCACCAGCGCCGCCGCGTCCGGCGCGGCGCGCTGCCGCGCGTCGCTCACGGCGGGCCTAGAAGGCCACGACGTCCCCAGGGCTCCCGGCGGCTGTCCGAGGGGCTCGCGTTCCTGGCGGCGGCCGCGGTCGTGGCTGCCGTGGTAGGGATCGTGCTCGTCAACGCGCATAGCTCGAGGCCGCAACCCGTCTCGAGTGCCGCGCCCACCACCGTGCGATCAAAGACCTCGACGACCGCCACCCACACGCGCACGGCGACCGCAACCACGTCCACGACCACGACCACCGCCGCCGCCGGAACCGCGGCCCCGAGCCCGGGCCAGTTCTTCCCGCAGTCGTTCACGGCGATCAGCGAGCTGACCTGGTGGGTGCTCGGCCAGGCGCCGTGCCCGTCCGGCCAGCAGCCGCCGTGCGGGAAGATCATGCTCACGACCGACGGCGGCCAGCATTTCGCCGCGGTCAAAGCCCCGAGCGCCGCGTTCTCGAGTCAGCCGAACCAGCCCGGCTACTCCGAGCTCCGGTTCGCCGACAGCGAAAACGGGTTCGCGTTCGGACCCAATCTGTACGCGACGCACGACGGCGGACAGACCTGGCACCAGGTGAACATCGACGGCTCGGTCAGCGATCTCGCGATCTCCGACGGCGAGGCGTACGCGATCGTCGACGTGTCGGGCAGCGGCGCCGCCGGCGCCCGGCTGATGCACTCGCCGGTGAGCACGGACGATTGGACGGTGCTCGGGGCGGCCGGCGACGTGTCCGTCGGGCTGTGGGCGCAGGGCTCGATCGTGCTGGTCCAGTCGGGCGTCGGCAACGGGATCGGCTCGGACCTGCTCGTCTCGTACGACAGCGGCGCAAGCTTCCAGAGCTACCCGTCGCCGAGCCCCGGCCTCGGGTGCCAGTACGCGGAGCCCGAGCCGCCGGTCGTGTGGGCGCACTGTGCGACCGGGACCGAGAGCGGCGTGTGGCGCTCGACCGACAACGGCGCGACCTTCACCTCCGCCGAGCCCAGCGGCAGTCTCAGCCTCCCCAACTCGGCGGCGTTCGCGGCCGCTTCCGCGGACACGGCAGTCGTCGGCTACCAGCAGCTCTACCTGACCGTCGACGACGGGAATGCGTACTCAAAGGTCGGGCCGTCCCAGGTCAGCGCGTGGGCGTTCCTCGGTTTCACCGACGACACCCACGGGATCGCGCTCGGGTACGTAGGCCCTATCTCTCCGGCCAACGAGCGGCTCTACTACACGACCGACGGCGGCCAGAGCTACCACCTTGTCCCGATCCCGTGAGGTGGGTCTGGCTCGCGGGGTTCTCGCCGCCCGCTGTGGCGGACGACCGACGGCCGCCACTGGAAAGCGCTCGGCCCGGTCGCCGTCAGCCCGTAGCCAGCGCCGCCACGCGACCGGCCCACGGCAGCGCCCGTTCGAGCTGCGCCGCGAGCCCGAGCAGCACCTCCTCGCGCGCCGGCGGTCCGATCAGCTGCACCGCGGTCGGCAGGCCGTCCTCGCCCTGATACAGCGGCAGCGCAATCGCGGGCTGGCCGGTGACGTTGACGATCGCGGTGAACGGCGTGAACCCCGCTGACCTGCGGTACTTGACCATCGGGTCAGGGCCGAGCCCGTCGATCTCGCCGATCCCCACCGGCCGCCCTCCGAGTGCCGGCGTCAGAACCGCGTCGTAGGGCGCGAAGAACGTGACGAGCGACCGCGCGATCGACTCGAGCCGGCCCTGCGCGCCCAGGTAGGAGAGGGTGTCCTGGGCACGGGACCGCTCCCACAACGCCCAGGTGAGTGGCTCGACGTCGTCGGCGGTCGGCTCGCGCCCAGCGATCTGCCCGCCCACCCACGTCGTAAGCGAGATCAGCGGCGCGAACGCGCGGGTGAAGTCGGGAAGCAGGTTCAAACCCGACCACGGAGGCGTGATCTCCTCGACGTCATGGCCGAGCAATTCGAGCAGGGCCGCGGCGTCGCGCGCGGCCTGCAAGCACACCGGATCGACCGTGGCGCCCTCGTACGGTGGCGCGGTCGCGAGCCCGATCCGGAGACGTCCCGGATCGACTCGTGCGAGCCCGGCGTACCCAGCCGCCGGCGCGGGCGGGGCCCACGTCGCATCGCCGAGCTCGGGTCCCGCGAGCACGTCGAGCACGGCCGCGGTGTCCCCGACCGACCGGGTGAGCACGCCGTCGGAGACGAGGAAGCTCTCCCCGCCGTCGGGGCCAACCGACACCCGCCCCCGCGCCGGCTTCAGGCCCACGAGCCCGCAGCACGACGCCGGAATCCGGATCGACCCGCCGCCGTCGTTGCCGTGCGCCACCGGGACCATCCCGGCCGCGACGGCCGCGGCCGCGCCGCCGCTCGATCCGCCCGGGGTGCGGTCGGTGTCCCACGGATTGCGGGTGGGGCCGAACCGTCGCGGCTCGGTGGTCGGCAGGATGCCCATCTCGGGCATCGAGGTCTTGCCGATGATCACGAACCCGGCCTCGCGGAGCCGGCGCACGAGGAACGCGTCGTGGCCGGGGACGAACCCGCCGAACAGGTCACTGCCCATCGTCAGCGGCATCCCTATGACCGGCCGGTTGTCCTTGATCGCGATCGGAACGCCGGCAAACGGGCGCGAATCCCCGCCGGCGATCTCGTCCGCCGCCGCCAGCGCCGATTCGTGCGCGACGTGGGTGAACGCGTTGATCGTGGGCTCGAGCTCGTCGATCCGCCGCAGCGACGCCTCGACAAGCTCCCGCGCGGACAGCTCGCCGGCGCGGACCAGCGCGGCCAGTTCGGTGGCGGAGCGGAGCAGAAGCTCGGACGGGGGCGCCTCTGACACGGCCCGGAAGGCTATCCGGCTACGCTTCCCGGGCACTTCTGCGCCCCGACCCGGGCGCGCGCTGCCGCTGCCGGGCAGCTTGAGCACGTTGCCGATCCAGGAGAACTCGCCCATGAGCGTCACTGCCGAAGTCCAGTCTGGCCTCGAAGGTGTCGTCGCCTTCGCGACCGAGATCGCCGAGCCCGACCGCGCCGGGGGGGCGCTGCGCTACCGCGGAGTCAACATCGAGGAGCTGGTCGGGAACGTGCCGTTCGAGCAGGTGTGGGGGCTGCTCGTCGACGGCCAGTTGTTGCCCGGACTGCCGCCGGCCGCGCCGTTCCCGCTAGGCGTGCGCTCGGGCGACCCTCGCGTCGACGTCCAGTCGGCGCTGGCGATGCTCGCGCCGCAGTGGGGGTTCGGGCAGCTGATCGACATCTCCGACGACGATGCCCGCGACAACCTGGCGCGCGCGTCGGTGATGGCCCTCTCGTTCGTCGCCCAGTCGGCCCGCGGGATCGGCAAGCCGCCCGTGTCCCAGAGCGAGGTGGACAAGGCGACGTCAATCCCGGAGCGCTTCCTGATCCGGTGGCGCGGTGAGGCCGATCCGCGCCACGTGAAGGCGATCGACGCGTACTGGATCTCGGCCGCCGAGCACGGGATGAACGCCTCGACGTTCACCGCACGAGTGGTCGCCTCGACGGGTGCCGACGTCGCCGCGGCGCTTTCGGCGGCGGTCGGCGCGCTCTCGGGGCCACTCCACGGTGGCGCTCCGTTGCGCGTGCTCAGGATGCTCGACGACGTCGCCGAGATGGGCGACGCCGACCGCTACGTCAAGGATCTGCTCGACCGGGGCGAGCGGCTGATGGGGTTCGGCCATCGCGTCTACCGCGCCGAGGACCCGCGGGCGCGAGTGCTCCGCCGTACGGCCAAGCAGATCGACGCGCCCCGGGTGGAGGTCGCCGAGGCGCTCGAGGCAGCGGCGCTGGCCGAGCTCGAGGCGCGCTGGCCCGACCGCGTGCTGGCCACCAACGTCGAGTTCTGGTCGGCGGTCGTGCTCGACTACGCCGAGGTCCCGCCCGAGCTGTTCACGCCCCTGTTCACCTGCGCCCGCACCGCCGGGTGGTCCGCGCACATCCTCGAGCAGAAGCGCGAAGGCCGGCTCGTTCGCCCCACCGCCAAGTACGTCGGGCCCGGCCCGAGGCCGCTGTCCGACCTCAAGACGACCTAACACCAGGCGCTTCGCGGCCCCCGTATTCTGGGGCCGCGACGAATGAACGTCGAACGTCAGCTCGATCCCGAGGCGCTGGGCGATCACATCGACCGTCTATATCGCGCGGCCTGGGGCCTGTGTGGCTCGCGCGAGGAGGCCGAGGACCTGGTCCAGGAGACGTTCGAGCGCGTCCTGCGGCGGCCCCGGTTCCTGCGCTCGGAGGACGACCTCGGTTACCTGCTGCGCGTCCTGCGCAACACGTTCTTCAGCCAGCGCCGGGCGGCCGGCCGGAGGCCCCAGACGACGCCGCTGCCCGACGATCTCGACCTGATCGAGGACCGCAATGCGCCGGCGGCCGATTCACGGGTCCAGACGGCGGAGCTGTACGCCGCGATCTCCCGTCTCCCCGATGACTTCCGCGATGCGCTCGTCGCGATCGACGTCGTCGGGTTGTCCTACCGCCAGGCGGCGAAGGCGCTCCGCGTCCGCGAGGCGACGATCACGACGCGCTTGCACCGGGCGCGCCAGCGGGTCGCGGCTGACCTGGTGAGCGACGGCCCGCCTAGTGGGAATCCGCCGGGACCTTCCACGCCGCCAGCCTCTGCAGCGCCGCGGCCTTGATCCCGGTCCCGGAGAGCACGCAGGTGTCGCCGGCGCGGCGCCACGTCACGACCTCGCGGCCGTTCAGCTCGAGCGTCCGCAGCTCGGTGCCGCCCCAGTTACTCGCCGTGCCCGACGGCTGGGGCAGCGGCGGCGCGCGCACGATCGTATAGGCGATCGTGCCGCCGTTCGACCGGTAGTAAACGGTCACCGCGGTCCGCCCGCCGAGCGTGTCGGTGCGCTCCCCGATCGCGGTCCATCCGAACCGTGACGCCCAGTCGGGGAAGTACACGCCGCCGACACGCCGGTGCAGCAGCGCGCCGGGCACGCCCGGATCGGGCGCGGGGGCGGCCTGCGTCGGCCCGCGCGCGGCGAGCGCGGCCGCGTCGGACACCGACGGCGAGCCGGGCGTTCCCGACGGGAGCGCCAGCACGAGCGCGAGCACGACGGCGGCGAGCGCCGCGGCCACGCCACCCGCGTAGACGAAGCGCCGGCGGGCGATGCGCGCGCGGCTCGGACGCGAAGCCTCGATGTTCTCGCGCAGGCGCTGTGGGGCGCGCTCGGTCGCCCGCGCCTGGTGCAGCACGCCGACCACGCGGCGCTCGCGCTCGTACAGAGCGGTCAGCTGCGGCGAGGCCGCGATGTGCGCCTCGACGTCCGCCTTGCGCGCCGGATCGAGCGTGCCGTCGGCGAGCGCCGAAAGGTCGGCAAGCTCAGTCGCCGTCGGCTGGGTCTGGTCGGCCCGGGAGTCCATCGTCCCCTGCGGTCAAGTGATTAAACAACATCAGCTTAACGACGCCGAATAGCCCAAATACCTTCCCGCTCCGGTCAGGATCCGCGGTAAGGGCCCGACAAATATTCCGACAGCATCCGCGTCGCGCTGAACTGCGGACCGAGCGTCTTCAGCGACGCCCGGATCCGGGCGATCCAGGCCGCCGGCAACCCCTGCTCGTCGCGCTCGTAGAACATAGGTAGCACCTCCTTGTCAAGCAGGCGGTGAAGCTCGGCGACGTCGCGGTCGTCCTGGGCCTCGTGGTCGTCGTCGACCTCGCCCGGGATCGCCCAGCCGTTGTCGCCGTCGTAGCCCTCGGCCCACCAGCCGTCGAGCACGCTCAGCTGCAGGCCGCCGTTGATCACCGACTTCATGCCGCTCGTGCCACTCGCCTCGAGCGGCGGGCGCGGGACGTTCAGCCACACGTCGCAGCCGCGCACGAGCCACGCCGCGGTGGCCAGGTCGTAGTCGTCGAGGAACACGACGCGCTGCCCGATGATCTCCGCGCCCTTCATCCCGAACAGGCGCTTGAGCACGCGCTTGGCATCCTCGTCGCGCGGATGCGCCTTGCCGGCGAGCACGACCTGCACCGGGTGTTCGCCACCGAGCAGCTCGAGGGTCCAATCGGGGTCGGCCGTGAGCAGGTGCAGCCGCTTGTAGGTCGCGACGCGGCGGGCGAAGCCGATCGTCAGCGTGCGCGGGTCGAACGCGGTCGCGGCCGCGTCGACGTAGTCGACGGCATCGCCGCGGAGCAGCCGCTCGGTGGCGCTGCGCACGCGGACCTTTTCGACGAGGTCGGTGCGCTGGCGCTCGCGAGCGGCCCACAGGTCGTCGTCGGAGATCTGGTCGATGCCCGCCCAGGTGTCGGGCTCGGCGGCGCGCGCCATCCAGCCCTCGCCAAGGTGGCGGTCGAGCAATTCGCGAATCGGGGCGCCGATCCAGGTCGGCACGTGGACGCCGTTGGTCACGTACCCGACCGGAACCTGATCGACCGGGAGCTCGGGCCAAAGCGGCTGCCACATCTCCCGCGCGACCTCGCCGTGGCGGCGGCTGACGCCGTTGGCGGCGCGGCTCATACGGAGCGCCGCCTGCGTGACCCCGAAGTCCTCGTCGGGGTCGTCGGGGTGGGTGCGGCCGAGCGCGATCACCTCGGCCGAGTCGATCCCGAGCTGGGCGACGAGGTTCCCGATCGCGTCCTCCATCTGCTCGGTGGGGTAGGTGTCGTTGCCGGCGGGAACCGGCGTGTGGGTCGTGAACACGGTCCGCTCGCGCGCCGACGCGAGTCCGACCGACAGGTCCTGGCCGGAGTGCAGCTCCTGGGCCGCGAGCTGGACCGGCGCAAGCATCGCGTGGCCTTCGTTCAGGTGGATCACGCCGGGCTCGAACCCGAGCGCGGTCAGCGCCCGCACGCCGCCGGCGCCGAGCAAGACGTACTGAGCCACGCGGATGTGCTCGTCTGACTCGTACAGGCGGGCGGTGATCCACTTCTGCACGGGACCGTTCTCAGGAAGATCCGTGTCGAGCAGGAACAGCGGAATCCGGCCGACGTCGACGCGCCAGATCTGCGCGGTCACGTCGGCGTCGTAGATCGGGACCTCGATCGTGAGCGGCCGGTCATCGGGGCCGGTGACGAGCGCGGCCGGCAGCCGCTGCGGGTCGGTGTCGACCCAGTACTCGTGCTGCCACCCGACGGCGTCGATCCGCTGGCGGAAGTAGCCCTTGCGGTACATCAGGCCGACGGCGACCAGCGGCACCGCGCAATCGGAGGCCTCCTTGAGCAGATCGCCGGCGAGCGCGCCGAGACCGCCCGAGTAGATCGGCATCGACACGTGGACTCCGTACTCGGCGCAGAAGAACGCCACCGGCCGCGCTGGATCGATCGACGGGTAGTACGGCCGCTCCAGGTCGGCCTTGACCTGTGCCTCGACGGCGGCGGCGCGCTCGACCAGGCTCGAGTCGGCGGCGGCGCGCCTGAGCGCCGCGTTCGAGGCCTCCTGGAGGAGGCGGACGGGGTTTTGCAATGTGAGCGCGAACCGCGCGGGGTCGACCGACTGGAACAGCTCTGGGCCGCCGGGCAGCCAGGACCACCGGTAGTTGTAGGCGAGTCGCGCCAAGGGCGCGAGGGCATCCGGAAGGCGCTCGGCTAGTTCCTCCGCCGCGCGCCGGATGTCTTCGCGGCCGTCGTTCATCGTCACCCGGCCGTAGCTCACGGCCGCGGATTATCCGGCAACCGCTACTCTCGCGCTTCTTGACCGGCCCCGCTCCCGCCGATCCCTGCCGTCTCGGGGTGCTCGCGTTCGGCGATTCGATCACCAACGGCGGCGGAGAACTGCAGTGGGGCGTGGCGCTGCAATCGTGGGCGCTGTGGGTGGCGCGCGGCCTGGCGCTGCCGTTCACGAGCTACGCGTTCGACGGGGCTCGGGTCGGCGACGTCGTCGAGCGCCAGATTCCGGCGTTCATACGACTGACCGGTGGCGAGGCGCGGTTTCAGCTCGGCTGCCTGTACATCGGCGTCAACGACGTCCGCTCACCGGATTGGGACCCGGTCGCGTTCTCGCAGGAATTCCGGAGCGCTTTGCAGTTCCTGACCGCGCGCTGCGAGCGGGTCCTGACGGTGACCGCGCCGTTAGACCTGGGGCGACCGCGCGCCGCCGGCAAGGTCCAGGAGCTCGATGCAGCGATCGAGCGCGTCGCCGGCGAGCTCAGGGCGCTCGTGCTCGACCTGCGGTCGTGGGGCGCGCGCAACCTGGTGATGACCGATCACGTCCACCCGACGGCGTTCGGCCAGATCGACATCGCCGAGCGCGCGCTGGCGGTGGTGGCGCGCGCCGGCATGCGGGTCCCGGTCGAGCCGTCGTCGCTGATCGTCTACGACACGACGTGGCGACAGCGGCTGCGCGCTGACGTCACGTACGCGTACCGCCACGCGAAGGTGAGCGCACGATCGGGCTGGATCCGGGGTCGGTCGGGACTTCGGAGGGCGTCTTAGAGACTTAGAGACCGGCCGGGTGGAGCACAGTGTCGAACGTCGACAGGTAGGCCGCCGACGGAGTGCCGATCTTCTCGACGCCACCGCCACCGCCCCACGAGCCGTGCGACCCGCCGGACTCGTAGAACTGGCCACCGATGTCGATGATGACGTGCCCGCTCTCGCCCGGCAGCGCCCGGTCGTAGACCGTGACGTACTGCCCGGGGCCCGACTCCATCCCGGGCTGCTGGGGCAGCGTGACCGTGTCCTGCGGCTCGCTCAGGTACCCGCCGGCGTGGAGCACGGCTGAGACGAAGCCGGAGCAGTCGTAGCCGGACTGGGCACCCCAGCCGCTGTGACCGCCACCGTAGACGTAGGGCTTGCCGACGAGCGAGTTGGCCATGTTCGTCATCGCCTGGACCTGCGCCGGCGCGGATCCGGTGGCGCCTGTGACCCCGAGCGTGGATCCCGTGCTCAGCCCGAGCGAGCTCGTGGACGGCAGCAGCGCGCTGATGTCCGGCGTCAGGGACGAGCTGTCCGTCGAGCTGCCGTCGCTGCCGCCGATCGCCGAGGCCATCAGCGAGTCCGGGGACAAGGCCGAGGTATAAGCGTCCGTCGAACTGCTGCCGCCGAGCGCGGACGACAGGGCGTCGCTAAAGCTCGTTGACCCCGTGCCCGTGGTGTCGGCAGCGGACGCTCCGTCGGACGTGGTCGAGGTGGCGGAGGAGGCGAGGGAGCTGCTCGGGTCGGTGAGCTGTTGCTGCATCGCCAGGATCTGGGAGATGCGGCTCGTCACAGAGTCGATGCTCATCCCCACTGGGATCGGCGGTGGCGCCGGCAACTTGAGGCCCTCGGCCCGGTTCTTCGCGCCGCGAAACCTCCTGCCGCCCGCCGATCGCCCCCCGGTTCGCCCCCCGGAAGTGGGTCATATCCCCGCACTCGACCTCTCCCCGGAGCCGAGATACGCCGTTTGACCCGTATACGTGCCTGAATCGGCGTTCACCTCCCGGGGAGGGGTCGAGTGTCGACTTATGACCCGGACCCGGCCACGGACCCGGACTCGGACCCGGACCTTGACCCTGCCACAGACCCGGACCCGGTACCCGGATCCCGGACCCGGCCACGGACCCGGACCCGACCCGACCCGTCCACCGCCAGCCGCCCCGCCTCCTCGGTCGCTTCCCGCAACCGCGCCGCCAGCGCCGGCGTCAACGCCCCCGCCTCCATCCGCCACCGCCAGTTCCCCCCCGTCCGCCCCGGGTTGTTCATCCGCGCCGACGACCCCAGCCCGAGCACATCCTGCGCCTGGAGCATCGCCACCCGCGCCGGCGATCGCAGCGCCAGCCGGATCAGCCTCCACCACGGCTCGCGCTCGACAACCCCAAAACGAGCAAACGCAGCGTCCACAAACGAACGCTGACCCACAGACAAACCGGAATACCACCCCCGCGCCGTGTCGTGATCGTGCGTGCCCGTGTACACGACCCGGTCCTCGGCGTGGTTCTCGAACCGATGCACGCTCCGCGGCGCCCGCGGGTCGAAGCCGAACTGGAGCACGACCATCCCCGGAAATCCGAGCGCCTCGCGAAGCGAAGTGACCGCAGGCGTGATCACGCCGAGGTCCTCGGCCACGACCGCCAGCGACCCGAGCTCCCGCTCGAGCGCGTCGAACAGGGCCCGGCCGGGCCCTCGCCGCCACCGGCCGCCCGCCGCTGTGCGGGCCCCGGCCGGCACCGCCCAGTACGACACGAACCCGCGGAAGTGGTCGAGCCGGACGAGATCGAAATGCGCGCGCGTGCGGCGGGCCCGCTCGACCCACCAGCGGTACCCGTGCCGGCGCATCGCCGGCCAGTCGTACACCGGGTTCCCCCACAGCTGCCCGTCGTCGGAGAACGCGTCCGGTGGCGCGCCGGCCACCAGCCCATCCAAGAACAGCTCCGGATGGGCGCGATGGTCGGCGCTCCGCGGGGCCACGTAGATCGCTACGTCACCGAACAGCCGAACCCCAGAAGCAGCGGCATATGAGCGCAACGCGTCCCATTCGCGCTCGAACCGCACCTGGTCCGCCAAAGCGCCACGACCCGAAAAACGCTCCCAGTCCTCCGCCCAGAACGCCTCGCGTTCGCGAAACGAAGCGATCTCAGAAGCAGAGACCGGGGCACGCGCATCGGCCAGAAACCCCGGCCAGGCCGCGAACGCCGAACGCGATTTGTACGGGGATCCGTAGCGATCGGGAGGTCCGAGCGGCAGCACCTGCCACCAGGTCTGTCCCGCGGCCGCCAGCCAGTCGACGAACCGGAAGGCCTCAGGGCCCAACCGACCCCCCTGCCGACCGGCCAGCCGCCCCCCCGGAAGCGACGTTAGATGAAGTTGAACACCGCTTGAGCGCGGTAGCTCGATCATGTAAGAGCCATCCTCAGACCCGCCCTCGAACTGCCGCTCACGCCTACCCTCTATTCACCGATCGTTGTTTACCCATCGCGCAGGCGGATATTTTCCGACGTGACGTACCCGCCTTGCGGGACCGCCGCATGTCCCGTCCCGTCCACCGCGCGACCTTCCACTCGTCCGTCCACCGCGTCCGTCCACCGGGACTGCCCATGACTACAACACCCACTGAAGTCAAGCCGAGCGCCGCGCCGCGGCGCACGAACCGCAAGTCGGGCCCGCCGGCCCGCATCGTCATCGAGTACCCGACGCCGGCCGTCGATGGTGGTCGCTACGCCGCCAAACGCTGCGTCGGCGACACCGTAACCGTCGAGGCCGACATCTTCCGTGACGGCCACGACCTGCTTCGCGCGGTCGTCCGCTACAAGCACGCCGAAGACGACGAGTACAAGGAAGCTGAGATGCTCCGGATCGACGCCCACCTCGGGGGCGTCCGCTGGTCCGGCACATTCGACGTCGATCGCCAGGGCCATTGGGAGTACACGGTCGAGGCCTGGACCGACGTGTTCGGCACCTGGCGCGACGAGCTCGAGCGCAAGGTCGCCGCGCATCAGGACCACCTCGCCGGCGAGCTGTCCGAGGGTGTCCTGCTGCTCAAGGGCGCCAAGAAGGCGGCCACGGACGACGCCGACAAGGCACTGATCGGGCACGCCGCGACCGCGCTGGCCGACGACAAGATCCCCGAGTCGGCGAAACACGACGTCGCGCTCGGACCCGAGCTGTTCGCGACCCTCGAGCGGGTCCAGCCTCGGCATGGCAGCGTCACCCTCGAAGACCCGATCCCGATCGAGGTCGACCGCGTGACGAGCCAGGTTCGGCAGCTGGTACGAGCTGTTCCCACGGTCGTGGGGGGGCCTCATCGGGGTCAAGGCGCAACTGCCCCGGCTGGCCGAGCTCGGATTCGACATCCTCTACCTCCCCCCGATCCACCCGATCGGCCTAACCAACCGCAAGGGCCGCAACAACACCCTGACGGCTGCACCGAACGACCCCGGCTCTCCGTGGGCGATCGGCGACGCGACCGGCGGCCACGACGCCGTCCACAAGGACCTCGGCACCATCGAGGACCTCAGGCAACTCACGCAAGCGGCAAGGAAGCACGACATCGACATCGCGCTCGATTTCGCGATCCAGGCTTCGGCCGACCACCCCTGGCTGCACGAGCATCCCGAATGGTTCCACCGCCGGCCCGACGGCACCCTCAAATACGCCGAGAACCCTCCCAAGCGCTACCAGGACATCTACAACCTCAACTGGGAGTCACCGGACTGGAAGGGCCTCTGGGACGCGCTGCTGAACGTCGTCCTCCAGTGGGTGGACGCAGGCGTCAAGGTCTTCCGCGTCGACAACCCCCACACCAAGCCGTTCGAGTTCTGGCGCTGGCTCATCGAACGCGTGCACGAGCACGACCGCGACGTGATCTTCCTCGCCGAGGCCTTCACAAGAAGATCCGTGATGCGCCACCTCGCGAAGCTCGGCTTCACCCAGTCCTACACGTACTTCACCTGGAAGAACGCGCGGTGGGAGCTGACCGAGTACGTGTCAGAGCTCGCGCTCACCGACGAGAGCGACTATTTCCGCCCGAACTTCTTCGCGAACACGCCGGACATCCTGCACGAGTACCTCCAGCACGGCGGCCGCGCGGCGTTCGAGGCCCGCCTGATCCTCGCCGCCACGCTCAGCCCCACGTACGGCATCTACTCCGGCTATGAGCACTACGAGAACGTCCCCGTGCGTTACGGCTCGGAGGAGTACATGAACTCGGAGAAGTACGAGATCAAGGAGCGCGCGCTCGACGGCCCGATGCTCCCCCTCATCCAGAGGATCAACACGATCCGCAAAGACAACGCCGCGCTCCAGGAGCTCACGAACATCACGTTCCTCGACACAGCCAACGACGCGCTGGTCGCGTACTCCAAGCGGACTCGGGACAACACGATCATCACCGTCGTCAGCATCGACCCGCACCAAGCACAGGAGGGCCTCGCGATCGTGCCCGCCAACCTCGGCCTCCCCCCGAGCTTCACCGCACACGACCTGCTAACCGACGAGCGCTATCAGTGGCGCATAGGCCCGAACTTCGTCAGGCTCGAGCCGGGCGTCCGTCAGGCGCACGTCGTCCGGGTCGAGATCTAATGCCAGCCTCCGTGAGTACGCCCGCATTCGCGCCGCCCTCGGCGGCGGCTCGACATAGGACCGCACGATGAGCGTCGGCCCGCCCACCCTCACCCATCTGATCGCCCGCGAGCGCAGCAACATGGCCTCGGCGTCCCGACCCGGGGCGCCCCAGCAGAGCGACGGCGCGGAGGCCGAGTCCCAGGCCCGCCAGTGGTTCGAAGCCGAGCCGCTGTGGTTCAAGCGCGCGGTGTTCTACGAGATCCACATCCGCGGCTTCTTCGACGCCAACGGCGACGGCTCGGGCGACTTCCGGGGCCTGACCGAGAAGCTCGACTACCTCCAGTGGCTCGGCATCGACTGCATCTGGCTCCTGCCGTTCTACCGGAGCCCCCTCAGAGACGGCGGGTACGACATCGCCGACTTCACCTCGGTCCACCCCGACTACGGCAACGTCGACGACGTCCACGAGTTGATCGACGCCGCCCACGCGCGGCGCATCCGCGTGATCGCCGACCTGGTCATGAACCACACCTCGAGCGACCATCCCTGGTTCCAGGAGTCGCGCTCGAGCCCGGACAACCCCAAGCGCGACTGGTACGTGTGGTCGGACACGGTCCACCGCTACGAGGAGGCTCGGATCATCTTCACCGACACCGAGACCTCCAACTGGACGTGGGACGACACGGCCGGCGCGTACTTCTGGCACCGGTTCTTCTCCCACCAGCCCGATCTCAACTACGACAACCCCGAGGTCCAGCAGGCGATGCTCGACGTGCTGCGCTTCTGGCTCGACCTCGGCCTCGACGGGTTCCGTCTCGACGCGGTCCCGTATCTGTTCGAGCGAGACGGGACCAACGGCGAGAACCTCCCCGAGACCCACGCGTACCTGAAGCGTGTCCGCAAGGAGATCGACGAGAACTACCCGGACCGCGTTCTCCTGGCCGAGGCCAACCAGTGGCCCGCGGACGTCGTCCAGTATTTCGGCGACGGCGACGAGTGCCAGATGGCGTTCCACTTCCCGGTGATGCCGCGCATGTTCATGGCGATCCGCCGCGAGGAGGCGGTGCCGATCTACGAGATCCTCGAGCAGACGCCGCGCATTCCCGACAGCTGCCAGTGGGGACTGTTCCTGCGCAACCACGACGAATTGACCCTCGAGATGGTCACCGACGAAGAGCGCGACTACATGTACTCCGAGTACGCGAAGGACCCGCGGATGAAGATCAACGTCGGCATCCGGCGGCGCCTCGCCCCGCTGCTCGACAACGGGCGCGACGACATCGAGCTCATGCACGCCATCATGTTCTCGCTGCCCGGCTCGCCCGTCCTCTACTACGGCGACGAGATCGCGATGGGCGACAACGTATTCCTCGGCGACCGCGACGGGGTGAGGACGCCCATGCAGTGGACGGGAGACCGCAACGGCGGCTTCAGCCGAGCGGATTTCGCGCAGCTGTACGCACCACCGCTGATGGACCCGGTGTACGGGTTCCAGGCCGTCAACGTCGAGGCCCAGCTCCGCACCGCGACCTCGCAGCTCCGCTGGCTGCATCGCTTCATCTCGCTCCGCAAGGAGCACCCGGTGTTCGGCTTCGGAACCTACGAGCCGATCGAGCCCTCGAACCCCCGCATCTTCGCGCACCTGCGCTCTTTCGAGGATGATCTGGTCCTGTGCGTTCACAATGTCGCCCGCTCCGCTCAGGCGGTCGAGCTCGATCTGAGCCGCTTCAAAGGCCGCTATCCCGTGGAGCTCTTCGGCCGTTCGAAGTTCCCCCGCATCGGCGAGCTGCCGTACCTGCTGACGCTCGCCCCGCGCGGGTTCTTCTGGTTCCAGCTGGTCGAGGGGGAAGAGGAAGACGATGAGTGAGGGCATCCAGATCAGCGCGGAGGAGATTCGCCGCGCCCTCGACGAGGAGGAGCTCCGCGACTGGGTGCAGCAGCAGCGTTGGTACGCGTCCAAGGCGCGCAACGTGGCGGGGATCGACATCGTCGAGACGATCACGCTGCGCGAGGACCCGCTGCTGGTGCTGGCGCTCGTACAGACGCGCTTCGCCACCGGTACTCACGAGCTCTATCAACTGCCGCTCGCCCTGCGCGCGCCGACCGGTCCCGCCGACATCGAGCGCGGCGAGTCGATCGCGCACACCGACGACTTCACCGTGTACGACGCGCTCGCCGAGCCGGCCCAGGCGATCGAGCTGCTGCGCCGGATCGAGACCACCGACGAGATCACGACCCCCGACGGGCATTTCGGCTTCCACCAGTTCGACGGCGCCGAGCCACGGCTGGGGGCCGACACCGCCGTCCGCCTGATGGGCGTCGAGCAGTCGAACTCGTCGGTCGTGTTCGACGACACGATCGTCCTCAAGGTGTTCCGCAAGCTCGAGGCCGGCGTCAACCCTGAGCTCGAGGTGCTGCGCTTCCTCACCTGGCGCGGGTTCCCGAACATCGCGCCGCTCCACGGCTGGTACGACTACGAGGGGCAGGCGTTCCAGTCGACGCTCGGCGTCGCGCAGACGTTCCTGCCCGACGCGTTCGGCGGCTGGGAGCTGGCGCTCGACGAGATCTGGTCGGCGCCGGAGATGTTCCTCGAGCGCCTCGGCAGCCTCGGGACCGTCACCGCGGAGCTCCACACGTGCCTGGCCTCGGACGCGTCCGATGCCGCGTTCTCGCCCGAGGAGCCGAGCATGGAGGCGCTGTCGCTGCTGACCGCGACGATCGACGAGGACATCGAGCAGATCTTCCTGCGCCTCCCCGATGACGAGCGGCTCGCGCCGATCGCCGGCCGCGGGCAGGACGTCCGCGAGCGGCTCGCCGCGCGCGCGCAGATCGGCGTCACCGGACGGGTGATCCGCACCCACGGCGACTACCACCTCGGCCAGACGCTGCACACACCGCGCGGATGGGTGATCATCGACTTCGAGGGCGAGCCCGCCCGGCCGCTGCCCGAGCGCCGCCAGAAGCGCTCGCCACTGCGCGACGTGGCCAGCATGCTGCGCTCGTTCGCGTACGTGAGCTCGGCGGTCGAGCTCCTTCGCAACCGCCGAGCCCCGGCCGACTTCGAGCAGCGGGCACGGGAGAAGTTCCTCGAGCACTACTTCGCGGCCGTCGATCCGGCGCTGATGCCGGGCGGCGAGGCCGTGATCAACAACCTGCTGTCGATCTACGAGCTCGAGAAGGCGATCTACGAGCTTCGCTACGAACTCAACAACCGCCCGGACTGGATTCCGATCCCGGTCGCCGGCATCGGGCGGATCTTGGAGGGCGCATGACCGTCGCCACCAGCGAGCTCGAGGCGCTCGTCCGCCGCGAGCACTCGAACCCGCATTCCGTGCTCGGAGCGCATCCGCAGAACGGGGGAGTCGTCGTACGCGTGCTGCGCCCGGCGGCGAGCTCGGTGGTACTGCGGACCGACGGCAGGCCGGCCATCCCGCTCCAGCCGATTCACCCGGGTGGAGTCTTCGAGGGCGAGATCCCGGGCGCCGAGCTGCCGCTCCGCTACCAGCTCGAGATCGACTACGGCGACGCCGGCAATTTCACGATCGACGATCCGTACTCGTTCCTGCCGACGATCGGCGAGCTCGACCAGCACCTGATCGCCGAGGGCCGCCACGAGGAGCTGTACGACAAGCTCGGCGCGCACATACGGGACATGGGAATCGGTGGGGACGGCCCGACCGTGACCGGCACCGCGTTCGCGGTGTGGGCGCCGTCGGCGCGCGCGGTCAGCGTCGTCGGCGACTTCAACTCCTGGGACGGGCGCCTGCACGCGATGCGCTCGCTCGGCTCGACCGGGATCTGGGAGCTGTTCCTCCCCGGCATCGGCCCCGGGGCGCGCTACAAGTACGAGATCCTGACCCAGGACCACCAGGTCCTGCTGAAAGCCGACCCGTACGCGCTCGAGACCGAGGTACCGCCGAAGACCGCCTCGGTCGTGTTCGGACCGAAACACACCTGGAGCGAGGCGGATGGCGAATGGCTGACGACCCGGGCGGCGGAGCAGCCGGCGCTCGAGCGGCCGCTCTCGATCTACGAGGTCCACCTCGGGTCCTGGCGGCTGAACCCGCTCGAGGGCAACCGCTCGCTCAGCTACGTCGAGCTTGCCGACGAGCTGAGCGCATACGTCAAGGACATGGGGTTCACCCACGTCGAGCTCCTGCCGGTGATGGCGCACCCGTTCAAGGGCTCGTGGGGCTACCAGGTCACCGGATACTTCGCCCCCACCCCGTTCTACGGCTCGCCCGACGACTTCCGCGAGTTCGTCGACCGCCTGCATCAGAACGGCCTCGGCGTGATCCTCGACTGGGTGCCGGCGCACTTCCCGCGCGACGAGTTCGGACTCGCGCGGTTCGACGGTACGGCGCTCTACGAGCACGCCGATCCGCGTCGCGGCGAGCACCCGGACTGGGGCACGCTCGTGTTCAACTACGGGCGCCACGAGGTCCGCAACTTCCTGCTCGCTAACGCGCTGTTCTGGCTGCGCGAGTACCACACCGACGGGATTCGCGTGGACGCGGTGGCGTCGATGCTGTACCTGGACTATTCGCGCAACCCGGGCGAGTGGGTGCCGAACCAGTTCGGCGGCCGCGAGGATCTCGACGCGGTGTCGTTCCTCAAGGAGTTCAACGAGGTCGTCTACGGACGTGAGCCGGGTGCCATGACCGCCGCCGAGGAGTCGACCGCGTGGCCCGGCGTCTCGCGCCCGACCTACCTGGGCGGGCTTGGGTTCGGCTTCAAATGGAACATGGGCTGGATGCACGACACGCTCGCCTACTTCGAGCAGGACTCGATCTACCGCCGCTACCACCACCACGAGCTGACGTTCAGCCTGATGTACGCGTTCAGCGAGAACTTCATCCTGCCGCTATCTCACGACGAGGTCGTGCACGGCAAGGGCTCGCTGTACTCGAAGATGGCCGGCATCGACAAGTGGCAGAAGCTCGCGAACCTCCGCGCGCTGTACGCCTACATGTGGGCGCATCCGGGCAAGAAGCTGCTGTTCATGGGCAATGAGCTCGCCCAGGAGCAGGAGTGGAGCTACGAGCGCTCGCTCGATTGGCATCTGCTCGAGCAGCCCGGCCACGCCGGCATCCAGGCGCTCGTGCGCGATCTGAACCGCGTCTACAAGGACGAGCCGGCGCTGTGGGAGGTCGACTCGGACCCGACGGGGTTTTGGTGGCTCGAGCCCAACGACGCCGACAGCAACGTGCTCGCGTTCGCGCGCGCATCGAAGGACGGCGAGCGCGTGGTCGTGTTCGTCGCCAACCTGTCGCCGATCCCGCGCGAGGGCTACCGGCTCGGCCTGCCGCGAGCGTCCCGTTGGAAGGAGGCGCTCAACACCGACTCCAAGTACTACGGCGGAAGCGACGTGGGCAACCTCGGGGAGCTCGAGCCCGAGCCGATCCCGTGGCACAACCAGCCTGTGTCGGCGCTCGTTACGCTGCCGCCCCTGGCAGCGGTGTGGCTAGTTCCCGAAACCCAGTGACCTTGACGATGTCCGCGTCGGCCGACGGCGACGTCGCCGACTACCCCTGGGAACGCCCGCTCGGCGCGTCCCCCCGTGAGAACGGGAGCGCCGAGTTCCGGGTTTGGGCGCCGCACGCCGAGTCGATCAAGCTGCGACTGGGCGGGGGCGACGTCGAGTTGCACGACGCCGGATACGGGATCTACGAGGCGATCGCGGATGCCCGCCCCGGCGAGGACTACGTGTTCGTGGTCAACGGGTACGAGCTTCCGGATCCATCCTCACGCTTCCAACCCGACGGGATCCGCGGCCCGTCCCGGGTGGTCGAGCTTCCCGCGCGGGCGGGGCCGTTTACGCCCCCGCCGATGCGCGACCTCGTGATCTACGAATTACATATAGGAACATTCACGTCCGAAGGGACCTTCGAGGCCGCCATCGAGCATCTGCCCGGGTTAGCGGAGCTTGGTGTTACGGCGATCGAGATCATGCCGGTGGCCGAGTACCCCGGCCACCACGGCTGGGGCTACGACGGCGTGTACATCTCGGCACCCCAGTCGTCGTACGGCGGACCGGCGGGGCTGCACCGGCTGGTCGCGGCCGCGCACGACGCCGGGCTCGCGGTGATCCTCGACGTGGTCTACAACCACGTCGGCGCGTCGGGTCAGCAGGCGCTCGAGGCGTTCGGGCCGTACTTCACCGGCAGGTATTCGACGCCGTGGGGCAAGGCGATCAACTACGACGACACCGACTGCGACCCGGTGCGCGAATGGGTGCTCCAGAGCGCGACCGGATGGATCCGCGACTTCGGCATCGACGGCCTGCGACTCGACGCGATCCACGCGATCTTCGATCAGAGCGCCGAGCACATCGTGGCCGCGGTGGCGCGCCGCGTCCACGCGATTCGCGACGATGCGCTGGTGATCGCCGAGAGCGGGCTCAACGATCCCCGGGTGGTGCGGGAGCGCGCCGTCGGCGGCTGGGGTTGCGACGGGGCGTGGGCCGACGACTTCCACCACGCGGTGCGAACGCTCGTCACCGGCGACCTCGACGGCTACTACGCGGACTTCGGTTCGGTTGCTCAGCTCGCGAAGGCCTGGCACCGGCCGTACGTGTACGACGGGAACTACTCGCCGTTCCGCCGCCAACGGTACGGCGCTCCCGCCGACGACGTACCGACGGACCGGTTCGTGGTCTTCGACCAGAACCACGACCAGGTCGGTAATCGAGCGTTGGGCGATCGCCTCCCGCCGGAAGCCCGCCCGCTGGCCGCGTTCTGCACGCTGCTCTCGCCGTACGTCCCGATGCTGTTCATGGGCGAGGAGTACGGCGAGGAGGCGCCGTTTCAGTTCTTCTCGGACCACATCGACCCGGATATCGCGCGGGCCACGCGGGAAGGGCGGCGAGCGGAGTTCGCTTCGTTCGCGTCGTTCTCGGGACAGGAGGTTCCCGACCCGCAGGACCGCGCGACGTTCGAGCGCTCGAAGTTGACGCGCCGGCGCGACTCTGCGCTGTCGAACCTGTACGCCGAGCTGTTGTCGACCCGTCGCCGCCTGGAGCCCGGTGACGTCGACGCGATCGAGTACGACGAGGACGCGCGATGGCTGCGGGTCCGCCGCGGAAGCTTCGAGCTCGCGATGAACTTCGCCGGCGAGCCGCGACGCGTTCCGAGCCCCGGCGCGGAGTCGGTCGTGCTCGCGACCTCCGAAGCGACCGCGGCAGAGCCCCCGGTGCTGACCGACGGATTCGTGCAGCTGGCGCCGCTCTCAGGAGCGCTGATCGCCATGTCCGGAGGGCCGGTCGGTTGACCGAGGTGTGGCCCGGCCGCCCGTTCCCGTTGGGCGCGACTTGGGACGGGGGCGGCACCAACTTCGCCATCTTCTCCGAGCACGCCAGCGGCGTCGAGCTGTGCCTGTTCGACGACGATGACAACGAGACCCGGATCCCGATGACGCAGCGCACCGCGCTCAACTGGCATTGCTACCTCCCCGGGATCGAACCGGGCCAGCGCTACGGCTTCCGCGTGCAGGGTCCGTATGCGCCGCTCGAGGGCCAACGGTTCAACCCGTGCAAGCTGCTGCTGGACCCGTACGCGAAGTCGATCGACGGCGTCGTCGACTGGGCCCACGACGCGAACGTTCTTCCGTACGTGCCGACCGGGGAGGAGGACGCCGATCTCGAGCCCGACGACGAGGACGACGCCGCGGCGATGCCCAAGTCGGTCGTGATCGACGACGCGTTCCTCTGGGAGGGCGATCGCCCGCCGCGGGTTCCGTTCGCCGACACCGTCATCTACGAGACCCACGTCAAGGGCTTCACGATGCTCCACCCCGACGTCCGCGAGGACCTCCGAGGAACGTACGCCGGCCTCGCCTCCGAGCCGGCGATCGAGTACCTGCACCACCTCGGGGTGACCGCCGTCGAACTCCTGCCGGTCCATCACATCTCCGACGAGTCGTTCCTGGCCGAGAAGGGACTGACCAACTACTGGGGCTACAGCACGATCGGCTACCTCTCGCCACACTCCGAGTACGCCGCCACCGGGCGCCGCGGCGAGCAGGTCCGCGAGTTCAAGGGGATGGTCAAGGCCCTGCATCGCGCCGGCATCGAGGTGATCCTCGACGTGGTCTACAACCACACCGCCGAGGGCAACCACCTCGGCCCGATGCTGTCGTTCAAGGGCGTCGACAACCTCGCCTACTACCGCGTGATGCCCGACGACCCCCGGCACTACATGGACTTCACGGGTACCGGTAACTCGCTCAACCCCGTCCATCCGAGCGTGCTGCGCCTGATCATGGACTCGCTCCGCTACTGGGTGATCGAGTGTCACGTGGACGGCTTCCGCTTCGACCTCGCCTCGGCGCTCGCCCGCGAGTTGTTCGACGTCGACCGCCTATCGGCGTTCTTCGACGTCATCCACCAGGACCCGGTGCTGTCCCAAGTCAAGCTGATCGCCGAGCCCTGGGACGTCGGCCCGGGCGGCTACCAGGTCGGCAACTTCCCGATCCTGTGGTCGGAGTGGAACGGCGTCTACCGCGACACGATGCGCGACTACTGGCGCGGTTTCGCCGACAACGGGGCGTTCGCCGAGCGGCTGTCGGGATCGGCCGACCTGTACGAGGCCGACGGGCGCGACCCGTTCGCGTCGATCAACTTCATCACGGCCCACGACGGCTTCACGCTGCGCGACCTCGTCTCCTACGACCACAAGCACAACGACGCCAACCTCGAGGACAACCAGGACGGAACCGACGACAACCGCTCCTGGAACCACGGGGTCGAGGGCGAGACCGACGACCCCGAGATCACCGCTCTCCGGTTCCGCCAGCAGCGGAACTTCCTGGTCACGCTGTTCCTCTCGCAGGGCACGCCGATGCTGCTCGGAGGCGACGAGATCGGGCGGACCCAGCGGGGCAACAACAACGGCTGGTGCCAGGACAACGAGATCTCCTGGTTCGACTGGAGCGAGAACCCGGAGAAGACCAAGCTGCGCGAGTTCACGCGGCGTCTAATCCGCCTGCGCAGGGAGCACAGGGTGTTCCGCCGCAACGATTTCCTGCGCGGCCAGGAGCTCAAGGGCTCTGGGCTGCCCGACGTGTGGTGGTTCCGCGCCGACGGGAACAAGATGACCCGGCGCGACTGGCAGGGCGGCGAGCACGTGCTCGGGATGTTTCTCAACGGTCGCGAGATCCTCACCCCCGGACCGCAGGGACAGGACGTCGAGGACGACTCGTTCGTCTTGCTGTTCAACGCCGAGCCCGAGGATCGCGTGTTCACGCTCCCCCGCCGGCGGTTCGGCCCGCAATGGCTGCTCGAGCTGGCGACCGCCGATCCGACCGCCGAGGCGGGCAGCGCTCGGTACGGCGCGCGTACCGAGGTCAAGGTGATCGCGCGGTCGATCGTGGTCCTGAAGCGGGCCGCGTGAGCTCCGCGGAACCGGTCGAGCTGCGGGCGACATACCGCCTCCAGCTCTCCACGGACTTCCGGTTCGCGGACGCCCGCGCGCTCGTCCCGTACCTGCGCGACCTCGGAATCTCGCACCTGTACCTGTCGCCGTCGTTGCAGGCCCGCCGCGGCTCGACGCACGGCTACGACGTCGTCGATCCGCGCCACTTCTCGCGCGAGCTCGGGGGCCCCGAGGAGCTGCGCGCGCTGTCGGCGAGCGCGCGCGCCGCCGGCATGGGGATCGTGCTCGACGTCGTCCCGAACCACATGGCCGCCGACGATCAGAATCGCTACTGGGCGGATCCCGAGCTCCGCGCCAAGTTCTTCGACATCGAGCCCGGGACCGGCGTGTACCGGCGCTTCTTCGACGTCGGCGAGCTCGCCGGCGTCCGCCAGGAGGACCCGGCCGTGTTCGAGGAGACGCACGAGCTCGTGATCGCGATGGTTCGCGAGGGGCTGATCGATGGGCTGCGCGTCGATCACCCGGACGGGCTCGCCGATCCCGCCGGCTATCTGGAGCGGCTGCGCGACCACGGCGTCGACCGCGTCTGGGTCGAGAAGATCCTCGATCCCGGCGAGCGCCTGCGCGACTGGCCGGTGTGCGGGACCGTCGGCTACGAGTTCCTCGACGACGTCTGCGCGCTGTTCGTCGATCCGGACGGCAAGCCCGCGCTGACCGCGCTGTGGGAGCAGGTATCGGGCGATCGTCGCTCGTTCGCGGAGTTCGCGCACGAGGCCAAGCTCGAGCAGGTGCGCGGCCCGTTCCGGCAGGACGTCGAGCGGCTGGCGCGGGAGCTCGGCGACGTTCCCGTGCCGGGCGGACTCGATTCGCTCGGGCATGCGCTCGCGTCGCTGTCCGTCTACCGGACCTACATCGATCCGCTGGCGCGACGCGTCGACGATGCAGATCGGCGCGTGGTCGAAGCGTCCGGCATGCACCCCGAGATCGCCGCGATGCTGCTGCTCGAGTCCGACGCGCCACCGGAGTTCGTGACGCGCTTTCAGCAGACCACGCCGGCGATCATGGCCAAGGGCGTAGAGGACACCGCGTTCTACCGCTACTGCCGGCTGATCTCTTTGAATGACGTCGGTGGCGAGCCGTCCCGGTTCGGGATCGACGTCGGCTGGTTCCACGCGTCGTGCGTCGAGCGCCTCGAGCGGTTCCCGCTGAACCTGCTCACCACCCAGACCCACGACGCCAAGCGCTCGGCCGATGTACGCGCGCGGATCGACGCGCTGTCGTCGATCCCGGACGAGTGGTCCGCCCATGTCGGGCGCTGGTTCGAGCTCACCGACTCCCGGCGCGAGGCTGGCGCGCCCGACGACGTCGAGCGTTACTTCCTGTTCCAAACGCTCGTGGGCGCCTGGCCGATCGCGTGCGACCGCGTCGATGCGTACATGGAGAAAGCGCTCCGCGAGGCCAAGCGGAACACCAGCTGGATCGAGCAGAACGCCGATTGGGAGGAGGCGGTCAGGCGTTTCACCCGCTCGCTCTACACCGACGAGGCGTTCCTGGCCGACTTCGAGCCGTTCGCCCGGCGGGTGGGGGCGGTCGGCGAGCGCGCCTCCCTCGGCCAGCTCGTGCTCAAGCTGACCGCCCCCGGGATCCCCGACATGTACGAGGGCGACGAGCTCGCGTTCCGGGCGCTCGTCGATCCCGACAACCGCCGGCCGGTCGACTTCGACTGGCGCCAGGCGATGCTGCGCCGGCTGATGGGCGGCGCCTCGCCGGACGCCGAGACCCGCAAGCTGTTCGTGACGCTGCGGCTGCTCGGGCTCCGCGCACGGCGCCCCGAGCCGTTCGCGGGCACCTATGAGCCGCTCGACGCCGGCACCTCGACGTGCGCGTTCGTGCGCGGCGGCGACGTGCTCGTGGCCGTCGCCGTCCGGAGCGGTCCCGTCGAGGGGACGATCGAAGCGCCACGCGGGCAGTGGCGCGACGTCCTGCGCGGAGAGGAGCGCTCGTTCGGCTCCCGGACCCGGGCGCAGGACATCTTCTCGGAGCTCGGGATCGCCGTGTTCGAGCGGCTCTAGGCGAGCTCGGTGAGGAGGTCGTCGAGGTCGAGGTCCGGCCCGAACTCGGCGGCGATGTGACCCTGCTCGTCGCGCGGCCACTCCTCAGGCGGGCGGTCCCACATCAGCTCGAGCGTGTTGCCGTCCGGGTCGACGACATAGATCGCCTCGTGCGTGCCGTGGTCGGTGTGCTGGCGGACCGGCCAGTCCACGCTTTTTAGCCTTCGGTAGGCGTCGGCCAGTGCCTTGCGGGTCGGGTAGGCAATCGCCACGTGGTGCAGCCCGGCGACCCCGTCCGGCATCGGCGGGCCGCCCTTCGACTTCCACGTGTTGAAGCCGAGGTGGTGGTGGTAACCGCCCGCCGACAGGAACAGGATGTCGCCGGTCGTGCCCCAGCCCGGCACGTCACGCGCCTCGGAGATCACGTCGAACCCGAGCACCCCGACGTAGAAGTCGCGGATCCGGTCGATGTCGGCCGTGCGCAGGTGCGTGTGCCCGATCCGCACGCCCGGATCGATCGGTTCGGGCGCCCGCGCGATCGGGGTGATGCTGCCTTGCGTTCCGCTCACGTTGCGCGAATCGTCGCAGGTCCGCGGATCGTTACACGTAACGGTGTCATGAACCGCGCGCACCCGGTAGGGTCCGGCCCCGGTCCGATGCGCGTCCTGCTCGTCTCCTGGGAGTACCCGCCGGTGATCGAGGGCGGCCTCGGCCGCCACGTCCGCAAGCTGTCCGAGCAGCTGGTCCGCGACGGCATCGAGGTGCACGTGCTGACGCGCGGCGGCGGCCGCCTCGCGGCCGAGGCCGACCAGCACGGCGTGATCGTCCACCGGGTGCGCGAGCCGCCGTTCCCGAAGGATCCGAGCGCGTTCGTGCGCTGGGTCGACGCGATGAACGCCCACATGCACAGCCGCGCCGCCGAGCTGTGCCACCGGTTCGAGTTCGATCTCGTTCACTCCCACGACTGGCTCGTCGCCGGCGCCGCTCAGCTGGCGGCCCGCGAGATCGAGCGGCCGTGGCTCGTGACCGTCCACGCCACCGAGTACGGCCGCCACCAGGGCTGGGTGCAGAACCATCCTCAGTCGCACATCCACGCCGCCGAGCGAGCGATGGTCCGTCGCGCCGACCACGTGATCACTTGCTCGCGTTACATGCGCGTGCACGTCGCCAACGTGTTCGGCATCCGGCCGTCGAAGATCACCGCCATCTCCAACGGGATCGACCCGCATGACCTCGAGCCGGTCGAGCCGGATCTGCCGGCGCTGCGGGCCCGCTACGCCGCCAGCGACGAACTGCTCGTGCTGCTGGTCGGGCGCCTCGTCTACGAGAAGGGCTTCCACCTCGCGCTCGACGCGCTCGCCCCGATCGTGCGCCGACGCGGCGGCGTCCGCTTCGTGGTCGCCGGCACGGGCACCGCCGAGGCCGAGCTCAAGCGCCAGGCCGCCAAGCTCGGGCTCGCCCGCCACGGCGTGTTCCTCGGCTGGATCGGCGACGACATGCTCCACTCGCTGTACCGCATCTGCGATCTGTGCATCGTGCCGTCGATCTACGAGCCGTTCGGCCTGGTCGCGCTCGAGGCGATGGCTTCCGGCTGCCTGTGCGTGGTCGCCGACACCGGTGGCCTCCGCGAGGTCGTGCCGGTCGAGGGCACCGTCGGCCTGCGCTTTCCCTCGCGCGACGCCACCGCGTTGCGTGGCGTGCTCGAGCGGGTCTTGACCGACGATGCTTCGCGCCGGCAACTCGTGGCCGAGGCGCGCGAGCACGTGCTGCGGTTCGATTGGGGCGAGGTGGCGCGCCGGACGAACGCCGTCTACGAGTCGCTGTCGGGCGCGGTCTCCAGCACGGTTTGACGGGCCGAGCGCGATGAGTGCGCAGAGCACCGGCGCGCGCTGCCGCGCGGTGTTTCTCGACGCCGGCGGGGTGGTCGTCCTGCCCGATCGCGATCTCCTCGCCGGCGCGTTGCGCGCCGTCGGCATCGACATAGACCCCGCGATCGTGCCGCGCGCCCACTACCGCGCGGTTCGAGCCCTCGACCGCGCTGCCAAGCGCCCCCCAGGACGAGAGGACTACGCGCGGGCCCTACTCCCCCAGCTTGGGATCGTCCCAGGACGAACGGCGGCAGCGATCGCGGCGTGGCAGCGCTTGGCCGACCGAAGCCGCTCTGGCGCGGTGCTCTGGAGCGAGCCGACGCCTGGCGCCCTGACGACGATCGCGGCACTGCGCCGGCGCGGACTCGCGGTCGTGATCGTCACGAACTCGGACGGCCACGCCGAGGAGAACCTGGCCGCGTGCGGGTTCGCCGGCATACCGGTGATCGACTCGGAGGTCGTCGGCGCGGCCAAGCCGGCAGTCTGCATCTTCGAGGCCGCGCTCGCCCGCGCCGGCGAGGAGCTTGCCGCGCTCGGCCGGCCCCGCATCGCGGTCGAGCCGTCCGAGGTCGTGCACGTCGGTGACACGCTGGCCAATGACGTGGCCGGGGCGCGCGCCGCCGGCATCACCCCGATCCACTTTGACCCGTTCCGCGCTTGCCGGGCGCGCGACCACCGCCACATCCGCTCGCTCCCCGGGCTCTGGCGCCACGTGGCGCCCACCGGCGCCCACTCAGACGATGGCGGCTAAGCCCACACTCGACGACCCGGCTCAGCTCGAGTGTCCCGAAAGCCACGCTGTAGGGGGTGGTCCGGCGCACTCGCGATGAAGAGTCCGTCGAGTGGGGGGTTATCCGCCCTGAATTCCTGTGCGTTCAATCGCCGTCGCCTGGGCGATCCGGCGCACAACACGCACATGCACAAAGACCGAGGGCCCGGCGAATCGCCGGGCCCTCGAAATCAAAACAGCGTCTGCTTGTCGCAGCGGATTACATCATCCCCGACATGTCGGGCATGCCACCGCCACCGCCGCCGCCATCCTTCTCCGGCACCTCGGCGACGATCGCCTCGGTGGTGAGGATGTTCTTGGCGATTGAGGCCGCGTTTTGCAGCGCAGACCGCGTGACCATCGCCGGGTCGATGATGCCCTCCTTGACCAGGTCGACGATCTCGCCGTTGGCCGCGTTCAGGCCGTGACCCTTCTTGGCCTTGCGGACGTCGTTGACCACGACCGAGCCCTCGAGCCCGGCGTTGTCGGCGATCTGCCGCATCGGCTCCTCGAGCGCCCGACGCACGATCCGCGCGCCCGTCCGCTCGTCGCCGTCCGCGAACCCGTCGAGGTTGATCGCGTCCTGCGCGGTCAGCAGCGCGACGCCGCCGCCGGGGACGATGCCCTCCTCGAGGGCCGCCCGAGTGGCCTGCAGCGCGTCCTCGACGCGATGCTTCTTCTCCTTCATCTCGGTCTCGGTGGCAGCGCCAACCTTGACCACCGCGACGCCACCGGACAGCTTCGCGAGACGCTCCTGGAGCTTCTCCTTGTCGAAGTCCGAATCGGTGTTCTCGATCTCGGTCTTGATCTGGTTGATCCGACCCTTGATCGCGTCGCTCTCGCCGGCACCGTCGACGATCGTCGTGGTGTCCTTGGCGATGACCACGCGACGAGCGCGGCCGAGCTGCGAGATCTGCGTGTTCTCGAGCTTCAGACCCATCTCCTCGGTGATCACCTCGCCGCCCGAGAGGATTGCGATGTCCTCGAGCATGCGCTTACGGCGATCGCCGAAGCCCGGAGCCTTGACCGCGACGCCGGTGAACGTGCCCCGCAGCTTGTTGACCACGAGCGTCGCGAGCGACTCGCCCTCGACGTCCTCGGCGATGATCAGCAGGGGCTTGCCCGACTGGATCGTCTGCTCCAAAACGGGGAGCAGGTCACGCACGGACCCGATCTTCTGGTTGGCGATCAGGATGTAGGGGTCCTCGAGGACCGCTTCCATCCGCTCCTGGTCGGTGACCATGTACGGCGAGATGTAGCCCTTGTCGAACTGCATGCCCTCGGTGAACTCGAGGTCCATGCCGAACGTCTGGCCCTCCTCGACGTTGACCACGCCGTCCTTGCCGACCTTCTCGATCGCATCGGCGATCACATCGCCGATCTCATCATCGCCGGCCGAGATCGTCGCCACGCGGGCGATCTGGTCCTTGCCGGAGATCTCGGTCGACTGCGACTCGATGTTCTTGACGACGTCGTCGACGGCCTTCTCGATGCCGCGCTTGAGACCAAGCGGGTTCGCGCCGGCGGCGACGTTCTTGAGGCCTTCACGCACGATCGACTGCGCCAGCACGGTCGCCGTCGTCGTACCGTCGCCGGCCACGTCATTGGTGGCGGTGGCGACCTCGCGCACGAGCTGTGCGCCCTGATTCTGGAAGACGTCCTCGACCTCGATCTCACGCGCGATCGTCACACCATCGTTGGTGATCGTGGGCGCGCCGAACTTCTTGTCGAGGACCACGTAGCGACCCTTCGGGCCGAGCGTGACCTTGACCGCGTTAGCGACCGCGTCCACGCCCTGCTCGAGGGCCTTGCGGGCCTCCGAGTTGTACTTCAGTTCCTTGTGTGCCATATCTGTTTCAGTTCTCCTGGGGGGCGGGGTTACGACTGGACCTTGGCCAGCACGTCAGACTCGCGGAGGACGAGGAGCTCCTCGCCGTCCACCTTGATCTCGGTTCCGCCGTACTTGCTGTAGAGGACCTCGTCGCCTTCGGCGACGTCGAGCGGAGTGCGCTTGCCGGTGTCCTCGTTGACCTTGCCGTCGCCGACCGCAAGAACCTTGCCCTTCTGGGGCTTCTCCTTCGCGGTGTCGGGCAGGACGATGCCACTGGCGGTCGTCTCCTCCTCCTCGATCGCCCGCACGATCAACCGATCGCCAAGGGGCTTGAGCTTCATGTGATGCAACCTCCGATTGAAGGGAATGAGCCGGTGTTTAGCCTTTGGCACTCCTCCCACGAGAGTGCCAACGCGCAATATAGCTTCTTCCCGATGCGTTTCAAGGACTTTCTTGGCACTCGACGGTCGAGAGTGCCAATGGGCCGCCTTCGGCGGCATCCATGGGGCCGTTCCGCCGGGCGTCCGTGCCCGGCGGTGGGGTCGCTGATTCCCTGAGGGTCGTGGGGCGGACGGGTTTTTTAACGGCGGCACCTGGAGGGGGGTGTGGCGGGCTCCTCGCGGATCGATCCTGCGAGCGAAACCTGCATAACACGGCAATCGAGCCCATTCGCGCCGGCCGTGCCGTGCTACGCATGCCACACATGCGCAGTACGGCACGGCCCCGCCCGATCGGCTCCGTTGTCGAGCTATGCATGCCCAGCGCGCCGCGACCCGTCCCCGGGACGACCACACCCCCCTCAGGTGCCGCGTTGCGTCGAGCGCGACGACGCGCAGGCGCAACTGCTCGGCGAGCAGGTTCCCGAGCCGAACGACACCGCGGCCTCCCGACACCGCCCGGGCGGACCACAACACCTCCTCAGGCGCCCCGCCGTCAAAACGCCGGCGATCACGCCACCTCGCGGCTACACGAAGTTGTAAGCGATCGCCGCGCCGAGGTCCTTGACCGGCACGCGAGTGCCCAGCTTCAGCGACGCCAGCGAGTACGTCCCGGTGTCGAGCATCACGCGCAGTCGGTCGTCGTACGGCCGCGGCGCGGCACTGCCGATGAGCTCCTCGGGCGGCGCGTCCGCCCCGACCCCCGACAGCCCGTTGATATCCCGGGTAGGAGCCGTCTCCCGGACCGGCTCGAGCAGCGGAACTTGTGGCCATCCGGACAGCTCGTCGGACCGGCGCGGAAACCTCCGGGCACCTGCCATCATCGGCTGGGGATGAGCGCCGCGACTCGGCTTTTGTGTGCCTGCCTGGCTTGCGTTCTCCTCGCCGGCTGCGGGGGGAGCAGCAGCAGCTCGAATCAGCAGCAGATCGCGAACGTATTCAGCGCGGTCGACACCGCGATGGCACGCGGCGACTACGCCGGCGCGTGCTCGCACTTCTCTGCGCGCCAGCAGGCGAACATCGCCGCCGGGGCGCGCAAGGCGGGACTGAACGTCACGTCATGCGCCGGCGCGCTCACCTCGCTGATCAAGGTGACCGGGATCACGCGCGCCCAGCTCGCGCAGACGTTCGGCGGCGCGAAGGCGCCGAAGCTGCGCTCGGTGTCGGTGCACGGCAACCAGGCGACGGTCACGTTCACCGACAGCACCAACGGCCACCCCTACACCGAGACCGACGCGCTCGTGCGCCAGAACGGGCAGTGGAAGGCCGACCGGATCCTCAAGCGCACCCAGGCCGGCTGACGCCGGCATCCCCGCTCGCGCGCGCCGGCGCGCGCCGCCAGAACGGGCGCGCCCCCGTCAGAGGCCGTGTAGGTACGTGTGGATCAGCGGATCGCCGACCAGCGCAGCGACGATACCCCCGGCGGCCAGGAACGGCCCGAGCGGCAGCTGCGTCTTGCGCGCCGCGCGCGCGCCGACCCGCCGCGCGATCACGACGCCCACACCGAGGCTGCCGAGAAGGGCGAACAGCAGCGCGGCGATCACCGCCGGCCCGAGATAGAGGCCCATCACGGCGAGCAGCTTGACGTCGCCCATCCCGAGGCCGGCCGGGTTGACAAGCGCCGCGACAAGCAGGAAGCCGCTGGCGATCCCCGCCCAGAGCAGCCGCCTGGGCTCGCCGGCGGGGTCAAGCGCGAGGCCGAGCGCCAGCCCGACCAAGGCGGCCGGACCGGTGATCCGGTTCGGGATGATCCGGCGGTCGATATCGATCAGCGCGCACGGGACAAGCACCAGCACGAGCACGCCCCGGAGCACGGCGTTGGCCGACGAGCTCTGGGCGGCGGCGACGGCGGCGGTGAGGAGCGCGGTCGCGGCGATCACCGCGGGCGACGAGAGCCACTTACGCGCACGCTCGCCGCTGCTGTCTTCACCCACGAGGCTACGTTCCTGCCCAGCGGCGCCTGAGGCGTTGCGCTTGTGCTCTGCTGTCGACATCGGCGGCGGCGCGACCCGAGTCTACGCCGCGCCTCCGTAACATCCGCCGGTCTCAGCTGTCGAGACGGAACGATCGAGCGGGGGTTGAGGTTGACCCGCGTCCGGGCTCGTCACGACGACGAGGTCGAGCAGGACGCCCGCGCGCGGGCACCACCATCAGCCACCAGCGCTTGAACGCCTCGGCGTTGGGCGCTCGCGTCGAGTAGCTCTCGCTCACGATCCGCGCCTCCTCGGCGCCGTCGACGGTACCGCGCTGACGCGCCGTGTGCACGTTCCTCACCGACCGGTTGGCCGAATCCGAGGCCATCAGGTTGGTAGTCACCTGGTCGATGTCGAACTGCAGCTTGGAGTTGAACCCCAGCATGAGCTGGTCGCTCGTCTTCTGGAGCGGCTGGCCGGCGAGCGTCAGGAACCGGACCGAGGCGGTCTTCGGCAACCCGCTGACGCCGCTGTTCGGGGGCCGGCTTGAACCCGCTCGGGGCGAGGAACGAGAACCCGTGCTCGTGATAGCGCACCCACCGGCCGGGGCGGCCACCGGGATCGAGTCGGCAGCCCGGGCGGGATCGCGGCAGCGAAGTTGAGCGGGTGGAGTGCGTCGCAGGTCGGGTGTGGCGCGGCGGCAGCGCCGTGTCGTCTTCGGAGCCGTGCTGGACGTGCTCGAGAGGCGGAGCCGCAGCCGCGGCAGCGCCGCCAGCACGTGCCAGCGCGAGTCTAGGATTCTTGTGCATTGGCCGCCGCCTCGCGTCTCGCCTCGAGCTGCCGTCGTTCAGGTTGGCACCGACGCCGGGGCCGGCGCTCAGCTCGGCGCCCACGTTCGTGCTCGAGCGGCCGAGGGTGTGGGTTCAGCGAAGGAGCAGCGTCTGACCGATCAGCCGCGGACGAGCCGGCATATTCGTCGCTGATGTAGGTCGCGTCGGTCACAGGATGTGGGGACGGTCACGCCGGCACTGATGAACATGCCGACCACGATCAGCAGCATCGTCGCGGGCAGCAGCAGCGTCGCCGCGATCAGACGACGCGGGAGCGGCCGCTGCGCCGCCGGGGCGTCGCGCCGCCGAGTGGGCAACGGATCGCGGCGAGCGCGTCGGCAGGGCACGCCAGCTCCGGCTGCAGCTGCGCCGCCACGAACGCATCGAGCGTCTCGCTCGAGTTCGCGCGGAGGCCTTCGAAGGCCTCACGCCGGGTGGCGAGATCATCGGCGCAGCGTCGCAGCACCTCCTCGGCGCGGGCGGTCAGCGACCGCGACGCGTTCAGCGCCGCGCGGTAGCCGGCCGGCCGGACGGTGATCGACAGGATGTCGACGAAATCGGGCAGGTCGCGCTCGATCCGAGCTGGCGCCGGCGGCCGTCCGCGAGAGCCAGAAGTCAACGCCGATCCAGGTGAAAGCGAGCACAGAAGCGCGGCGGGCCACGACCCCGCGATCACGAACAGGATCGCCATCACCACGCCGATCGCGACGGTCGCCGCCTTGACCTCGGCGTACCGCTCCAGGTTCATCCGTGCGGACGGCCGGCGAGGTCCAGCCGGCGTTGGATCGTCTGACGCCGGCATCGCTCATCCGGGCCAGCAGCGACGGTCCAGGCGCGCGCCAGCAGGTCGAGCAGCTGACGGTCGGACCGCGTCGGCGGCCTTCCTCGGCGAGCTCGCCGCTCAGCTCGCGCCGCTCGACCGGCGAGGCGCTGCGCAGCAGCACGAGCCCGCGGACCGCCACGCCGCAGCAGCACGCACCCGCCAGGCCTGTCAGCGCCGGGTCGATCACAGGTCGATCCTCGTCGTCGCTTGATCGCGACCCACCCGAGCGCGTACAGGATCGCGGCGACGACCAGGGCCGCGATCCCGACCGGCTCCGTCGTCATCTGCGAGAGCGTCCGGGAGTTGATCGCGTTGAGCACGAACAGCGAGCCGACTCCGAGCAGCGGGACGATGTACGACGTGTAGACGGCACCCGCCATCACCGTGCGGACCTCGCGCAGCGTCTCGCGCCGCGCGTCGAGCGTGCTCGAGAGCTCGTGCAGCGCGCGCACGACGTCGCCGCCGGTGCGGTGCTGGATGATCAGCGTCGTCATCAGCACCGCGATCTAGCGGGACGGAAGCCGCCGCTGGAGATGGTCGAGCGAATCGGCGAGCGAGCGTCGTAGGTGAGCTCGTCGATCACGGTCGGAGCTCCTCGTGGCCGGCGCGTCGATCTCCGCACGGAACTCGATCGCCGCGGGAATCGAGAGCCCGCCGAGGCGCCGTTGGACAGCAGCCGGCGACCTCGGGAAGCTGGGCGACGAACTGCTCGCGGCGCTTGTCCAGGCGGCGCGCGAGCCAGGCGAAGAGCGTAGATCGCAGCGCGGTGGCGACGAGGCCGAGCAGCGGCGGGAACAGCAAGCTGACGATCGCGAACGCGCCGATCGCCGCGCGATCACCACCGAGGAAACGCGCCGGCGTAGCTCGGTGCCGGCCGAGCGCAGCCGCTCGGCGAGCGCGGCACCCGCGGTGCGCGCCAGCCGCGCGTCGAGCCGCTCATGCAGAGCCGGCCGCGGCGCACGTCGAGGCCGCCGCGCTGGATCAACTGGCTGCGGCGGGCCGAGCTCAACAGCAGCAACACATGACCAAAGCCCGAGCACCGACACGACCACGAACAGCGCGATCGCGATCGTCAGGGGCCGGACTGCGGCGGGCGCGATCACACCGCCTCCCGCTTCGGCGCCGCCGCCTCGGCGGCCAGCGCGAACGCCGGCGGCACCTCGACGCCGGCGAGCCGCAGCTGGCCGTGATCCGCTCGGCAGCAGAGTGACGCGGCCGGGCCGCGGCTCTTTCATGCGCGTCGATCGAGCTCGAGCCGCATCGCGGTCTGCAGCTCGAACGGCTCACCCGGCGAGGCGACCACCGCCACCTCGCTACCGGGTCCCGTCGAGCCGCCGATTTGCAGATCGCGTGGATCGCGTTGTTGATGTACTGCGCAGCGCCGCGTGGGGATGTGCAGGTCGCTCATCGTCGCCAGCGTCTCGAGGCGGTACAGCGCGTCGTCGGCGGTGTTGGCGTGCACCGTGACCAGCGACCCTCGTGCCGGTGTTCAGCGCCTGGAGCATGTCGAGCGTCTCGACGCCCGCACCTCGCCGACGATGATGCGGTCGGTGCGCATGCGCAGGCTGTTGCGCACCAGGTCACGGATCGTACCTCGCCTTGCCTCGACGTTCATCGGCCGCGCCTCGAGCGAGATCACGTGCCGCTGCTGGAGCTGAAGCTCGGCGAACTCCTCGATCGTCACGATGCGCTCGCGCTCGAGGATCGCCGAGGACAGCGCGTTCAGCAGCGTGGTCTTGCCGGCGCCGTGCCGCCGGAGATCACGACGTTCAGACGCCCGCGCACGAGCGCTGAGAGCAGCGGCGCGTCGGCTCGTCCAGCGTGCCCATCTCGACCAGCTCCGTGAGCGTGAACCGTCGAGGAAAGCGGCGGATCGTGAGAACGGCCCGATCAGCGATAGCGGCGGAATGATCACGTTCACGCGCTCGCCGGTCGGCAGACGCGCGTCGACCATCGGGCTCGATTCGTCCACGCGCCGGTTCACCTGAGAACGATCCGGTCGATCGTCTGATAGAGCTGCGCCTCGCTGGAGAACCGCGTGTCCGCCGCCTCGATCCGGCCGTCGCGCTCGACCCACACCTCGCCGGGACCGTTGACCATGATCTCGGTGACGGACGGGTCGGCCAGCAGCGGCTCGAGCACGCCGAGCCCGATCGCCTCGTCGATCACGCGGCGGATCAGCGCCGTCCGTTGCGAGGTTGTCATCACCGGGCCCTCGCGGCTCACCATCTGGCCGACGATCCGCTCGAGCCGGACGCGCCGCTGGGCGTCGGTCAGCTCCGCGAGCTCGGCGAAATCGACTTCCTCGAGCAGGCGCCGGCGGTAATACTCGGTCCCATACTGCACCGCGCGCTGCTCGCGCTCGGCACTATGCGGTCACGGAGCCCCATCAGCCCGTCGGCGGCATGTCCGCGTCTTGGGTGATTCCAAAGTGCGGAATCACGATTGAGATCCCTGGAAAGACCGGAGGGACCGGGACGTGCACTTCGGCCTTGTCGCCGACGCTGGACGGGAACGTGACCGTGGCGTTCCCCAGGCCCCGACCGGCGAGCATCTGCACCTCGGCTTTCCGCGCGTCCGATTCCGAATCGCCGCGGCTGACCAGGCGCGCCGCCGTGCGCGCGGCGTTGCCGGCCGACACCGCCGTCCACCCGACCACCGCCAGCTGAAACGCGAACAGACCGGCCAGCACTATCCACACGATCGTTCCGGCGAGCTCGAGCGTCGACTGCCCGTCCTGTGAGCGCAGCTTGCCGAGCTGACTCATTGCGACCCCTCTGGGAATCCCCACGCCTGCCAGCCCGCCGCCGTCTGCTGGAGGTCGAACTCGACCGGAACCTGCGCGCCGGCGTCGGCGACCACCGCATGCGCCGCGACCGCGCGGTCGGCCACCGGCCCCAACACCAGCGACGCGAGCCGGCCCGGCGCGTGTGTGGGAGTCGTGGCGACCAGCGGATCCTGGCCGGTCTGGATCTGGCGGCGCATCGCCGGCAGGGCGGCCGGGAGCGAGTGCGTCGCGCCTCCCGGTAGTCGACGTACGCGACCGCGAAGCGGCTCGCGGCGAGCCGGAGCGCCGACGGCGGCGCGGGCACGCGCGTGGGCGACGCGAGGATCGTGTCCAGATCGGGCGGGACGATGTAGATCACCTGCCAGCGCCCGCCGATGAAGTGGATGTCGATCTCGACCGTGTATTCGTGGTGCCGGTCGCGGCCGACGACCAGCGCCTGCGCCTGCGCGGAACCGGCCACGTGGGACAGTTGCAGGCGCGTGAGCCGGATCGGGCCGGAGCGCGCCGCCGGCGGGATCTGCTCGTTCCCGAGCGAGCGCACCCCGCTCGTCGTGTCCGGCATGGCGGCGAGTGCCACGCTTCCGTCGAGGTAGCCGAGATAGGCCCGGCTGAACGCCTGCGCCACCGGTGCCGGCGAGCCGGGCGTCACCGTGCTCGACGCCGCGGTCCCCTCGTGAACGAGCGCGGCGGCGGCGACGGCCATCGCGACGAGGAGCGCCAGCGCCAGATCCAGCCGGATGCGGCGCGCTCGCATCACAACCCTGGCGCGTCCGCGCTTGGAAGACGCCCGGATCGGTTAGCGTCGTGGTCCACCTCGGCCCGCTCGCAGGCGGGTTGGGAGGCATCCCTTCCCCGGCGGCGGTATCGAAGTTGAACCCGTCGATCACGATGTGCGCGTGGTCGGCGTTGGTCTCGACCGTCACCCAGTTGTTCGATCCGGGCACCCCCCAGCTCTCGAGCCCGCCGGAATCGGTCGCGGCGCCGATCAGGCCGGCGGCGTGCAGCACGAACGACGTGGCGCCGAGCAGTCGTACGCCGGCCACAGGTACGTGAGGTCCTGATTGTCGAAGTGCTGCACGGGAACCGGATAGGGGAAGTCGCGGATCTCGTTGGCCGCGGCGATCATCTCCAGCACCGGCAGAGGGGCGTTGCGCGGCGTCTCAGGAACCCCGTGGTCGGGTCGAGCACCGGCACGTTGCCGGGGGCGTAGCGGAAGTACAGGCTCGAGAGCAACTGGAGCCGACGATCGCGCGCGAGACCGTCATCGCGGGCGACAGCATCGAGAACGTGTTATCGCCGGGCATCAACTGGTCCTCGATCACGGTGCCCGCCTGCGACGGGATCGAGATCGGCGTGTTGATCACGCCGGGAAACAGGAACGGCAAGGAGAACGCTGATGCGTTGAGCAGAACCGCCACCTCGGGCGGCTCCACCTTGAGGCGGTCCCACAGCGAGCACAGCCGCGAGACGCCCCGCAGCGAGACGACGTCCGGCGTCGTGACGATCAGAACCGTGTCCGCCATCTCCGCGGCGATCGCGCTCGCCTCGCTCAGGGTCGCGCCGGCGTCGACGATCGTCAGGTCCTCGCGGGTGCGGATCGCAGTCAGGATGTTGCGTGCGGCCGCCGCGGTGACGGACTCGGCTTGCTCTCCCTCCTGGGGACCGAGCAGGACGCGCATGCCGGTGGCGTGCGTGTACAGCGTCTCCTGGAGATGGCGGCTGGTGAGCTCGTCGGCGACGGCCGCGAGGTCGACCACACTGCGGCGGTACGGGAGGTCGAGGAACGCGCGCAGGTCACCCGCCTGGAGGTCGTACTCGACCAGGCACACCGACGCTTCGCCGAGCTCGCGCGCGGCCAGCGCAAGGTGCACGGCGATCGTCGTCGTCCCGACGCCGCCCTTGGCGCCCACGATCGTCACGACTCGCCCGAGGCCGTGTAGTTCGCCGTGGGCGTCGCGCGCCGCGCGCCGGCGGAGCGCCTGCGTCCATGCTGCCGCGGCGAGTGCGCTCGTCTCGAGCTGCTCGAGCCCGATCGGCTCGGTGATCACGTCCCGCGCGCCGGCCTGCATCCCGCTGCGCAGGACTTCGGGCGAGGAATCCGAGACCACCAGCACGAGCCCGAGGTCCGGATGTGCGACCGTCAGCTCGCGCGTGATTTCGATCAGCCCCATCGCCCCGCGGCGGTCGTGGACGATCACCGCGTCGATGTCCGTGCGGGGCAGCGCTCCCCGGAGCTCCTGGGGGTCGCGGAGGATCAATGCGATCTCGAGCTCGTCGCTCTCGGTCGCCAGGCCCGACAGGTGATCGGCGAGCCTGTTGTCGTTGATTGCGAGGATGATCCGGATCACAGGCCCGGTGCGTAGGGGGCTGGCTGGGCGGTCGACCCGGTGCCCGGGGCGACCAGCGACAGCCTCACTTTCTGCGCGAAGCTTTCGGCGTAGCTGACCGCGAGCACCTCCTGCGGGGTGAGCGCGAACGTCACCGGCACGACCTCGTTGGTTGTGCTCGGTTGGGAGCTACCGGTGGCCGAGCCGCCTCCGGCCTGCGGAGTGCCGACGTCGAGCACCCGGGCGTCGGACACGACCACGCGTGCGGAGCTCTGCTTCCCCTGGCTGTTGCCCGCGTAGGTGGCGATGATGTCGACCTGCGCGCCCGGAGTGACCAGTCCGGCCACCCCGGTTTCGGCGTCGACCAGGATCGCGATCTCCCGCTCCCCCGGCTGGAGCGCCGGCTGCGGCGTGAGCATGCCCTGCTCGAGATCGGTGCCCGCCGGCAGCGCGACGTTGCTGACCAGCCCGATCGCCTGGCTCGCGTCGCGCAGAGCGCTGTGGGGCGCCCACTTGGCCGGAACCAGCACGTCGCCGAGCATGTTCGCGGTGATCGGCTGATAGGCCGGCACGGGCGAGGTGAGCTCGAGGATCTCGATCTTCGACCCGACCTGCTTCGACACGTTGGCGACGTAGCCGGCGATCAGCAGGAACACGCCGACGAGCCCCGCCGCCGCGACCACCACCAGCAACACACCCTGGCGTTGTCTCGGGTTGAGTTGCCTACGCCGCCGCCGTCTCAGCAGCCCCGAGCGCGTCGCACCGTCAAAGCCCCGGGGCGATTGAAGGTCGGCTTGTTGTTGCGCCATGGCGCATTCCTCCCTAGTGCCCGCCAGGACCGACCGTTCCTGACGTCCCTGCACTCTTTTGAGTTGGCGCGGTTGATCCTAGCGCTCACTACCCGGTTCTGGTATCAGTTCAATCGTGGTCGAGCGGAAGGCGCCCACCGACGGTGTCGGCCGCAGCGGGAGGGTCGGAACCGCCTGCGCCGGACTCGCTCGCGACGAGCGCGGGCAGGCGCTGCCGTTGCTCCTGCTCATCATGGTGCTGTTCATCGCCGGCGGGGTCCTCGTCTACCAACTCGCGCTCTCGACCAACTACGCGACGGTCGCGCAAACCGCGGCAGACGCCGCGGCGCTTGCCGCCGAGAACAACGTGGTCAAGCAGATGGAGACCCCCAACATCGTCGGCGGCGTCTATCAGGGCCAGCTGATCAACTGGCGCACGGTGTACAACGCCGCGGAGGCGTACGCGACCGACAACGGGGGGACGGTGTTGACGCTTACGCCCGACCCGGAGCCCTGGGGATACGACGTCGCCGTGGTCGTCAGGACGCTGACGGGTCTGCCGGCTCAGAGCGTGGACGCCGGCGGCAAGGCCTACGCCGAGGCGCGCGCCAGCATGGACCCGCTGTCGTCGGACAGCCCGACGATCCCGATCTCAAACGACGCCAGCGTTTCGAACGGCCCTCGATACGTGCCCCACACGGGCAAGTACGGGTTCTTCCCGGTCAGCTATGCGAACTACAGCACCGGCGACGAGGTCGAGATCGCCGGCCGCCTCGACTCGCTCGGGCAGAAGTTGCAGCTTCACCTCGTCGGAGTTATCGGTTACTCGCCGGCGACCACCGCGACCGACAGCAGCCTGCACACGTGCGGCGCGGTCTCGACGACGAAGGGGCTCGGCAACACGACCGACGCGCAACTCCAGGACGCCGGACTCAAGCGCATGTTCCCGGCGGGGCCGAACCAGCCGGCGGAGATCGCGCTGTCCGGGACGACGGCGGGCGCCTGCGCCCAGGGATCCACGCCGATACCAGGGACCCCGAGCATCGGTAACCCGAACGTTCATCTGGTGCCGTGGAACGGTGGCCCGCAGGACACGCTCGTCGACTTCCCCGTCGGCGGCCTCGGAGGCAGCGGCGGTCCGTGGGTGATCCCGACGCCGATCGTCATGTGCGAGTCCGGCGGGCGGAACCTGCCTCCGAACTCCGCCGGCGCGTCGGGCTACTACCAGATCATTCCGAGCACTTGGGCCGGCTTCGGCGGCACGCAGTACACGCAGCAGGCGTACCAGGCGCCGAAAGCGATCCAGGACCTGATCGCGGCGAAGATCTGGAACGGCGGCGCCGGCGCCGCGAACTGGGACTGCGCGAAGGAGTTGGGTTACGTGTGACGGCGCCCACTGAGTCACGCTCTACCGGCGCATCGGGCGGGGGTGCCGGAGTTATTATCCGTGGCCATGTCGCGTGAGGCAGGGCAGGGTCGCGGTGCGTCGTCCCGCGGCCGTCAGCGATCGCCGGAAGAGCTTGCCGCGGTGCTCGCCAGGCTCGCCGACCAGGCCGGGGATCCAGAGCCGCGCGAGCGGTCGGGCGGCGGCCGGCGGAGGTCAGGGTCGCCGCTGCGTCCGGCGATCCTCGACGCCCCCACGCAGCGAGTTCCCGAGCCGCCCCGGGCCCGCCCGGCCGACCCCCCTCGGGCCCGCGCGGCCGACCCCCCTCAGGCCCGCCCGGCCGACCCCCCTCAGGCCCGCCCGGCCAACCCGCCCCGGGCCCATGTAGCGGAGCCGCCCGCCGTCGAGAAGCCCGCGCCCGTGGTCGACGAGCCGGCACCGATCGTCGAGCCGCCTCCCAAGCGCGAGCCGCCTCCCCCGCGCGAGCCGGCCGCCAAGTCCCCGGACGCCGCCAGCGGCCTGATCGTCGGCACCCCGATCAACCGCGGCGACGGACCGCGGCCACCTGCGACCACCAGCAGCGCCACCGGCGGCGCCCGAGCAATTCCAAAGCGCCGTCCAGTGACGATCCCCAAGGTGCGGCGAGGCGACCGGCCCGGGCGCGCGCGCCGCACGCCCATCGCCGGACCGCGGCTCGGCAGCCGCGCCTCGGGCCGGATCGGGAGCCAGGCGGGCGCCCGACGCCGGCAGCAGATGCCGCTCCGTTTCAGTGGCCGCACGTTGTCGATCATCCTCGTCGGGCTGGCCCTGCTCGTGATCGTGCTCTTGTTGCTCACGAGCGGTGGTGGCGGCGGCGAGCGTGCCGCGGTGACCACGCCGGTGAAGCCGGCGGCCGCGAGCGTGCCGCCCGCGGCGGCAACGCCGACGAGCATTCAGACGACGACGCAGCAGGCGACGCCGACGACGGACGGCGCCCGCGGTCACGGCGAACCACAAGGTCGCCGCCGCGAGCAAGCCTCACCGCGCGGCCCCTACGCACGTCGCCAACAGCAAGCCCGCGTCCTCCACCTCGACCGCGGTCAATAGCAACACCGCCGCGGCCACGTCCCAGGCTCAGTCGAACGTGACTCCGTACTACCGTCCCGCACCGACGCCACAGCCGCGTCCGACGTCGGGATCGGCCGGCTCGAGCCTCGGCGCCGCCGCGCTCCTCGGCCACCGGCACTCGCGCCACCACAAGAAGTAGCGCCCGGACGCGGCGGGCGCCGCCTGTCCGAACGGACGAGTCTCGCCCGGCCCGAAGGACCCAGGCCGGCCCCCTGCCGGACCCACCCGGGTTGGGCCCCCACGGCCCACGAAGTGGGGCCCCTCGGCTCTAGCGACGCGGGATCGGTTCTGGCTCAATGCAGCTATGCAGTTGGGCAGACCCAGGATCAAGCTTCCGGCCCGGCGGGCGGCACAGGGAATCGCGTCGGCGCCGCTGATGGCCGCCCTGGCGGTGGTCTCGATCGCGATCACGCTCGTCGTCGCGCTCGGCACCGTCCGCGACGGACGGTTGCCGGCGAGCGGGTCGGTCGGACTGGTGTGTGCCCTCGTGCTGGCCGCTGTCGCAGTGGCCGAAGCTTCCCGCCCGGCACGCTCGGACCGGATGCGACGTAAGAACCTGCATCCGCCCGCGTCGCCGGACGACGTTTCCGCAGACGACGTATCGATCGCGTCGCGCTGGCGATAACTGCGTTCCACGCAGCCAGGGGGCGGACCTCGTGCTTCCGACCGGCCGGGGTCCGCCGCCTGTGGGTTCCAGCGAAGGCTAGTTTCGGGCCGCGCCCAAACCCTAGTTTCGGGCCGCGCCCAAACCGTGCATTCGGTCGCGTAACTCGGGCGGGTTCTCGATGATCTGGGAGAAGCGCACGACGGTCACCGTGTCGTCCATCGACACCTTGCGACCGTAGATCTGCTCGAGGAAGTGGATCATCTCGTCCACGCGCCGGAACTCCGGGTTGTCGTGCTCGATGTCGCGCGGAGACAGGTCACGAACCCTTTTGACCTCGACCTGGTCGATAACCGCATTGAAGATCTTCTCGCGAGGCGAGTGTTGATAGCCGATGGTCACCAGCACACAATCGTTCTTGCGGTACTTGTGTGACTTGTCGCCGAGACGGATGGTGGCGGTCTTCCGGCCACGGCGAAGCTGGTCGGCGAAGACCGACGAGTAGAAGTTGAGGACGCGCACGGCCGCCAGCCTACCGATCCGAGGACAAGCGCGACAACGCGCGCCGCACGATTTCCCGCTCGCCGGGGTAGGTGAGCGCCTCGGCGGCCTCCTCGAGCGGCATCCAGCGCGCGTCCTCAATCTCCTGATCATGGTCCTCGAGGCTGCCCGAGCGGTATTCGAACAGGTAGAAGACAACCCGTTTGGCGCGGCGGCGCCCACGCCGCTCGTAGTTGTATTCGACCTCGCCGAGCTTTTCGATCAGATCCGCGGTGACGCCGGTCTCCTCGGCCACCTCGCGCTTGGCGGCTTCCTCTGGCGTCTCACCTCCGTCGAGGTGGCCCTTGGGCAGCCCCAGCACTCGCCGGCGACTCGCGTCGCGCTTCACCGGCACGATCACGATCACCTGGTTGTTGTGGACGACAGCCCCCCCGGCCGACAGTTCGATCTCCCCTTCGGGGCTAGTAGACGTATCGCCCGAGCGCCTCTGGGTCATGAACGGTGAGCTTTCCCCGTCCCTGAGTAATTATTCCTGCACGTTCGAGCACGGCCAGGAACCGGCTCGCCGATTCGCGCGAGGAACCGGCGACCCGGGCAAGCTCCGCCTGCGTCGAGGTGATCACCACATCGCGCTCGGCACCGCCTTCCGCGCGAGCGGTCGACACCATGTCCGCGAGCACAGCGGCGACCCGGCTCTGCACGGTCTGGAACGACTGACGCGCGAGCCGCTCGTTGGTCTCCCGCAGACGGCGACCGAGTGCCGCAACCAGCTTCACCGAAATGTCCGGATACTCGCGGAGCAGTCGGTGCATGTCCGCGCTCAGAATCGCGATCGCGTCGGTTGCATCGATCGACTCGACGGTCGCCGAGCGCCGCTCGCCGTCGAGCATCGCCATCTCGCCGAAGATGTCGCCGGGGCCGAAGTGAGCGAGCGTGATCGAGCGACCGTCCGGATGCGCGACGACGGCGCGCGCCCGGCCAGCGCGCACGACGTAGCACGTACTGCCCTCGTCGCCCTCCTTGAACACGATCTCGCCGGCCTCGAACCGGCGGGGCACCGCCACCTGCGCCACGCGCTCGAGCTCCTGGGGCAGGAGCGTCGAGAAGACTGGAACGCGGTGCAGCAGCGCGATCGTGTCCTCGCTGCTCGAAGACATTGTCTGCATGCATACCACACGCTCGACCGGGCGCGGGCTTTGCCGCTTGCTCAGACGGAGTCGAGCGCTTGCTCGCGGCGCCGGCGCCTGAGCGCCGCCCCCACCCACCAAGCGAGCGCGATGACCAGCGCCACCGGCGTCAAGGCGGCGAGCGCGATCAGCGCCACCCCGGCCACCACGGTCAGGACACGGCCGGCGTCGTGCGCGGCCTTGCCGATCGTGAAGCCGCCACTTTTATGGGTGACCGGCGCGGGCACCGGCTTGGCCTGCAGGCTGACATACACCTCGCTGTAGTTCACCCGGTGGTTGAGCCCGTTGACCGTCGCCTGGTCGCTCGAGATGGACGCCTCGGCGTCGTGGATCTGAGCCGTGATGCTGTCGATCTGCTCGGTGGTGACGGCGTTCGCGAGTTGCTTGAGCAGCGAGGTCCGGAGCGCCCGCGCGTCGGCCAGCGCACGCGTCGCGGCCCCGTACTGGTCGGTGACGTCCTGGCTCGAGTCGGTGCGCGAGACGACCTGCGCATAGGTGAGCGAGGACAGCTGGGTCAGGGTCTGCCCCAATGACCCGCTCGGGAGGCTGAGCTGGAAGCTGGCGTTGCCGCCGGGTCCGCCCTGCGTCACGTTCGAGTTCTCGACGACGCCGTTCGCCTGACCGACGACGCTGTAGATCTCCTGCGCCACCGCGTCGATCCGGTTCGCGGCCGCGGTCAGGTTGAGCTGCGCGCCCTGGACGACCTTCCGTCCCGTCGTGGGCGGCTGCAGCGCTTGAGGAGCGGCGGGGACGACCGACCCGCTCGGCGTGGAGGCCGTTCCGCTCGCCACCGAGCCGCTCGACGAAGCGGCCGCGCCCGCGGACGACAAGGACTTCGCGGTTCGCTGCGCCGGCAGCCCCGGCGCCGCAGCCGAGTGGGACCCGGCCGCACTCGACCCGGACGCACTCGCCGCGGGCGGACTTGACGCGGCACTGCTCGCGGCCGACGTCGCACTCTCCGAGCCTGACGAAAACGACGCCGATGAAGCACCACCGCCACCGCCACCGCCCGCCACGATCGCGACGGCCACGATCGCCGCCACCCCGGCAGCGAGCCCTCCTGCCACCTGCCAGAACCCGGACCACCTCCGCCTCCGTCGCTTCTCCGGAGCGCCCAGCGGCGCGAACCGCCGCTCGACCTTGCCGTCCAGCGACTGCGCAAACGCCGGCGGGATCTCCGGCCGGTCGGAGGCCAGCAGCAGTGCGATCTCAGCGATCTCCGCGTAGCGGCCGTCGACCGGCTCACCCGCGAGCGTGGCGTCGATCGCGTCCAGCGTGGCGGCGATCTCGGGGTCGATCGGATCTTGGTCAAGCAGTGGCATTACAGGCCTTCCGGAGCTTTTCCATCGTGCGATACAGCAGCGTGCCGGCGTTCGACTCGCTGATCCCGAGCACGCGGGCCAGCTCGGCGTTGGACATTCCGGCGTGGAATTTCAGGGCGACAATCTCCCGCTCCCGGGCGGGCAGCTTGGCCAGCGCGGTCTGAACCGCGGTGCGGCGCAGCGCGACCTCGGCATCGTCGCCGTCCTCTTGCTCGGCCACATCCTCGGGTTCGGTCACGAGCGACGCGACCCGTCGGCGCCGGCGAAGCTCGTCGAGCGCCGCGTTGCGAGCGATACCGAACAGCCACGCTCGCTCCTCACCGCGGCGTCGATCGAACGTCCGCCGGCGCCGGTAGGCCCGCTCGAACGCGAGCGCCGTCACGTCCTCGGCGGCGGCCGGATCGCGCAACAGCGTCAACACGTACGCGTAGATGTCGTCGCGGCTCGACCGGTACAGCGACTCGAACCGCTCCCACGACCTGTCCCTGGTTCCAGACGCCGGCGCCGTCAAGGTCTCGCTCACATCCTCACTACGCCCACGGGCATGATCCATCACATCGCAAGCTCCGCGAACAGCCGCGGGTCGTTGGTGATCACCCCCGTCACGCCGAGTCCCTGGAGCGCCCGAAGGCGGGACAGCTCGTCGACCGTCCACACGTACACCTCGCCGCCGGCGTTCCGAACCATCCGGACAAGTCGGGGTGTGACGAGGCGCCAGTGAACCATCAGCGCGTCGCACCGCCGCCCCCGGATCGCGCGCGCGGCCTGCCACGGCAGCACGAACCGGAACGCCTGGAGGCCAAGGTACGCCGGCAGCCGCGTCGCGCGCGAACGGAATGGATCGCGGGTCAGCTTCGGCACCGACCATCCAAGCCGTACGCTCGGGTCGGCGGCGCGGAGCAGCTCGAGACTCTGCATGTGCTGGCACGAGATCAGCGTCCGCTCGAGCAGGCCGGCGTCGCGCAGGGCGTCGAGCACGCGTAGCTCATACCCGGGCAGCTTGAGGTCCACGTCGAGTTCGACATCCGCGAACGGGTCGGACGCGAGGTACGCGAGCCCCTCCTCGAGCGTGTGCGGCACGCGGCGCGCGGCATCCCCGTAGTCGTGCGCGAGGATCAGCCCGTCATCGTGCTCCTCGGGCAGGACGTCGAACTCGATCATGTCGACGCCGGCCGCGAGCGCGGCGTCGAAGCTCGCGTACGTGTTGCCGGGGGCGATCAGGTCGGCGCCCTTGTGACCGACCCGGCGCAGCCGCAAGGGTCCTGCCGCGTGACTCCCGTCTACGTCTGACATCCCGGACACCAGTATGTCGTCCGGTTCGCGTCGCCCTGCCCACCCGACTTGACCCGACCGCCGCACCTAGGGCATGGACGGCCGGCGAAGCCGTACACCCGAGCGCCGATCGCGCGCGGGCCCTCGGTCGCCGACCGTCGCATCCGCGGCCTGACCGCCTCGATGATCGCCACCACCTCGCGATCCTCGACGGTTCCGAGCGGGCGCCACGGATCGACGCCGGCCTCCCAGCACCCTTCGGCCTTCCAGATGTTGCCGATGCCGGCGACGTTGCGCTGGTCGAGCAGCGCATCGCCGAGCGGGCGGGTCGGATCGTCGGAGCGGAGCCGCTTGAGGAACTGGACGGTGTCGAACTCGGGAGCGAGCACGTCGGGCCCAAGCGCGGCCAGGCGCTGATCGAACCGCGTCCGCCCCTCTGTCATCAATTCGAGCAGCGGACCGTCGAACTCGACCACCTCCTGATCGCCGGCGCGCAGCACGATCCACGCTCGCCGCGCCGAACGGCCCCACCGGCGACCCGGCCCGTACACGCCCCACACCCCGATCATGCCGAGGTGCGAATGCAGCACGAGGTCGCCGTCGAACCGCAGGAACAGGTGCTTGCCGTGAGTGTCGACGCTGCGGACCGCGCGACCTCGCAACCGATCCGGCCAGCGATCGAGCGCGTGGCGCGGCTGCGGACTCAGGATTTCGTCTGGCACGCGCCCCTCGAGCACCGGGCGCATGCGGTTGGCCGCGTACGCAATCGTGTCGCCCTCGGGCATTTACTGGACCATCCTTCGAATCCGCGCGCCCCTACGCACTAAGCGTCAGCCGGCGCGGACCCTGCTGGAATCCGAGCCTCACGAGCGCGTCGCCGAGCGGCGAGTCGAGCGCCGCCGTGCCGTCGACCTTCTCGAGCGCCAGGCGCTTGACACGACCGCTGCGCACGGCATCGACGAGCGCGACGAGCGCCGGCTCGAGTCGCGGATCGTTCGCGTCGACCAGCGTCTGTAGCCCGCGCCCGCCTCGCTCGAGATAGACGATCGGCTCGCCGGCGGCAAGCACGACATACGCGCCCGGAGCGCGGGCCACGCGCCGCGACTCGGTGCTCGCCGGCCACGTCAACGCCGCGCCGTACGGCTGCGCCGGATCGACCGCCGCGAGCACGACCGGCGACGCGTCGTCGTCCTTCTGCGCGCGGAGTCGCTCGACTGCCCCAGGGAGCGCGAACTGAGCCCCGCCCAGTCCCTCGACGAAATACCCGCGGCGCGCCACGCCCAAGGTCTCGAGCTGCGAGAGCTCGGGATAGATCGCCGAGAACCCGCCGGGGACTCCCTCGGCCCGCACCTGCTCGCGGGTCAGGATCCCGTAGCGCTCGAGCAGCAACTCCGCGAGCGCGCGGCGCCGCGCCGCCGGATCGACCGGGGCGCGGAACAGCGACTCGGTCAGCGACCAGCGGCCCTGCACCTGGGCGGAGGCGCCCGCGCCTCGCCGGCGCGCCGCGAACCGTCCGGGCCGGGCCGCGCCCCTGACGCGCTCACGCTGGGCTCGGGCGAGCGTCAGCCGCGGCGCCCTGAGCGGCGCGAACGCGTCGTTCGTCGCCTCGCCCGCCCAGGCGAGGTCCCAAAGAGCCTCCTGGATCTCCTCGGGAGCGAGGTCGACGTCGACGAGCAGGTCGGTGAAGAAGCACGCGCCCGCGACCAGCCGCGCTCGCACCGCCTCGTGCGCCGGCGAATCCGAGGGGACCGCGCCCTTCTGCGGCGGCGGGCCTAGCACCGGCAGGTCCTCGCGGAAGTACAGCGCCACCCGCCCCGAGGACCGCCCGAGCGCGCCGGCCCCGATCCACACGAGCTCGCCGCTCGCGCACAGCTGGTCGATCCACGCCGGCGAGTACGCGCCCGCGCGGCGCGGCAGTACGTCGCGCTCCCACACCTCGGCCGGCACCGCCAGGCCCTGGAGCGAGACCAGCACCTCGCGCAGGCGGTCGACGCCGGCGCCGGTCGCCGGGTGGCGGTCGACTCCCTGCCACGCGGGCAGGAAGCGGGCGAGCATCCGCGGGTCGACCGGCTCGACCTCTTTGCGAAGCACCGCAAGCGAGGCGCGGCGCAAACGGCGCAGGACCTCTGGGTCGCACCACTCGCGCTCGGTCCCCCCGGGCCTGAGCTCGCCGCGAATCAGGTCGCCGGCGCGCTCGAACGCCGTCAGGACCGCGCCGCAGTCAACTCCGTACCGCGCCCGCAGGTCATCCGTCGTGAACGGACCGTGTGTGGCCGCGTAGCGCCGGACCAGCCGCGCGAGCGCGTCGGGCACGTCCTCGAGGAACGCCGCCGGCAACCCACCGGGCGGCGCCGCCCCGAGAGCGTCGCGATACAGGCCGGCGTCCGCAGCGTCGATCCACCGCTCCTCGCGGGCAAGCCTGATCTTGATCGCCCGCCGCTCTCGCAGCAGCTCCCCCAACATGTTTGCCGCGTCGAGCCCGTCGACCACGCGGACTTGCGCTTCGGTCGCCGTCAGGTCGCCAACCCCTCGGAGCACATCGTGTAGCCCGTCGCGGCTGGTCGCCCGCCGCATCTCGGACCGGAACTGAAGGTCGTCCTCGACCTGCTCCAGCGCGCCGGGGTCGATCAGGTCGCGAAGCTCTTCCTGCCCGAGCAGCTCGCGCAGCAAATCGCGGTCGAGCGACAGCGCCGCCGCGCGGCGCTCGGCGTTCGGCGTGTCGCCCTCGTACATGTACGTCGCCACGTAGTCGAACAGCAGCGACGACGCGAACGGCGACGCGGTCGCCGTCTCGACCTCGACCAGCGACAGCTCGCGGCGGTGCAGCGCGGTCAACAGCTCGACCAGACCCGGGACGTCGAGCACGTCGCGCAGGCACTCTCGGTAAGTCTCGAGAATGATCGGGAATTCCCCGTATTTCTTCGCGACTTCAAGGAGCGACTGAGACTTCAGCCGCTGCTGCCACAACGGCGTGCGCCGGCCGGGCCGCGCGCGCGGGATCAGCAGCGCGCGGGCGGCGTTCTCGCGGAAGCGGGCGCCGAACAGGGCGCTCGCGGACAGCTCGGCGACGACGGCGTCCTCGATCTCGTCCGGCTCGAGCATCACGAGGTCGGCGCCCGGCGGGTCCTCGGCGTCGGGCAGGTGGACGATGATCCCGTCGTCTGACCAGATCGCGTCTGACTCGAGCCCGAGCTGGTCGCGGATACGCGCGCTCAACGCGAGCCCCCAGGCCGCGTGAACGCGTCCGCCGAACGGGCTGAGAATGCACAGTCGCCAGTCGCCGATCTCGTCGCGGAAGCGCTCGACCACGATCGCCCGGTCCGACGGGATCACGCGCGTGGCGTTCTGCTGCTCGCGCAGGTACTCGACCAGGTTGTTCGCGGCGCGCGAGTCGAGGTCGTACTCGCGCTCGAGCACTTCGGCGGGTTGCTCGACGGCCCAGCGCGAGAACGCGCCGATCGCCTCCCCGAGCTCCTTGGGCCGCCCGATGCCGTCGCCCTTCCAGAATGGGACCGCGCCCGGCAGCCCCGGCGCCGGCGTGACGATCACGCGGTCGCGCCCGATCTCCTCGATTCGCCAGGTGCTGGCCCCGAGCAGGAACGTCTGGCCCGGCCGGGCCTCGTACACCATCTCCTCGTCGAGCTCGCCGACGCGGCGGCCGTCCGGGAGGGTCACGCTGTACAGGCCACGATCAGGGATCGTGCCCGCGTTCGTGACCGCGAGCTGGCGGGCCCCCTTCCGGGCGCGGATCGTGCCCTTGACCCGATCCCACACGATCCGCGCTCGCAGCTCGGAGAACTCCGAGCTCGGGTAGCGCCCGTCGAGCATGTCGAGCACGTTCTCGAGCTGAGTGCGGCTGAGCTCGGCGTACGAGTGCGTCCGCGTGACCAGCGCGTAAAGGTCGTCGACCGGGACGGGGCGGTCCTCGGGCGCCGCCGCCGCGATCGCGACGATCTGCTGCGCGAGTACGTCGAGCGCGTTGCGCGGGACCACCGTCGTTTCGATCGCGCCCTCGCGCATCCGGCGGGCCACGACCGCGCACTCGAGCAGGTCGGCGCGGAACTTCGGGAAGATGCGGCCGCGGCTGACGTCGCCGACCGAGTGCCCCGCGCGGCCGATCCGCTGCAGCCCGCGCGCCACCGACTTGGGCGACTCGACCTGGATCACCAGGTCGACCGCTCCCATGTCGATGCCGAGCTCGAGCGAGGAGGTCGCGACCAGGCACGGCAGCTCGCCGGCCTTCAGCATCTCTTCGACGACTTGGCGCTCCTCGCGCGCGAGCGAGCCGTGATGGGCCCGCGCGATCTCGTGCTCGGCCAGCTCGTTGAGTCTGAGCGCGAGCCGCTCCGCGCCGCGGCGGTTGTTGACGAACAGGATCGTCGAGCGGTGGGCGTTGACCAGCTCGACCAGCTCGGGGTAGATCGCCGGCCAGATCGACCGCCGGGTCGCCTCGGAGCCGCCGACGAGCGGATCGAGGTCAGGCGCGGGCGATCGCATCGGGCTCGACCATCGAATCGACGGGCACCAGGATCTGCGAGGTCGAGCTCCTTGCGGATTCCGGTGTCGACCAGCCGGCAGGTCCGGCGCGGCCCGACCAGAAAGCGGCCGATCTCCTCGAGCGGATTCTGCGTGGCCGAGAGGCCAATCCGCTGCACCTCGCCTCCGGCCGCCTCGGTCAGCCGCTCGAGCGTCAGCGCCAGATGCGCCCCGCGCTTGGTCGACGCCACCGCGTGGATCTCGTCGACGATGCACGACTCGGTCCCCGCGAACAACTCCTGCGCCCGGCCGGTCAGCATCAGGTACAGCGACTCGGGCGTCGTGATCAGGATGTCCGGCGGTTCGCGCAGCATCGCCTGGCGCTCGCGCTGGGGCGTGTCGCCGGTCCGGACGGCGACCTTCAGGTCGGCGCCGATCCCGCGCAGGGGTACGCGGAGGTTGCGGTCGATGTCGTAGGAGAGCGCCTTCAGCGGAGAGACGTACACGAGGCCGATCCGCCGCTCGCCGTCGCGTTCCCCGGTCGCCAACTTGTCGATCGCCCACAGGAACGCGGCCAGCGTCTTCCCCGACCCCGTCGGCGCCGAGATCAGGACGTGCTCGCCCGACGCGATCGCAGGCCACGCCTGCTCCTGCGCCGGCGTCGGGCCGTCGAACGCCCCGGCGAACCATTCGCGCGTGCGTGGACTGAATTGCTCGAGAGACACCCATAGCCGAGCGTAGCGAGCCGGCACGCGGGCTTTCCGCGATCTAGGACCGTTTGTGACCGCGGTCCGCGAGCTCCCTGGCCCGCTCGAACACCCCGTCGATCATCGGCTCGGTCAGCTTCCCGGTGAACGTGTTCTGCTGGCTCGGGTGAAAGCAACCGACGACGGTGAAGCGATCGATCTCGACCTCGGCGCCGTGCCCGAACTTCGGGCGTGGCCGCGGAATCGTGATCCCAAGACCGGCGATCGTCCGCAGCGTCGCGTCCCAGGCGAACGACCCGAGCGTCACGATCACCCGGACCGATTCGAGCAGGCCGACCTCGCGCACGAGATACGGCAGGCAGTTGTCGCGCTCCTGGGGCGTCGGCTTGTTCGCCGGCGGCGCGCATCGGACTGCGGCGGAGATGTAAACAGCCGCTCAGTCTCAACCCGTCGTCGCGCGCCACCGAGGTCGGCTGGTTGGCGAACCCGGTCCGGTACAACGACCCGAACAGCCAGTCGCCCGAGCGGTCGCCGGTGAAGATCCGCCCGGTGCGGTTGCCGCCGTGGGCCGCCGGCGCGAGCCCGATCACGAGCACGCCGGCGTCAGGATCGCCGAAGCCCGGAAGCGGCTTGCCCCAGTACTCCTCGTTCGCGAACGCCGCCCGCTTGACCCGCGCCACCTCCTCCCGCCAGGCGACCAGCCGCGGGCAGAGCCGGCAGGAGATGACCTCCCGCTCGAGCTCGCGCAGGCCCTCCTCGTTCAAGCCTTCAGTGCCCGTCCGTAGTGGCGCTCGTAGTAATCGCGGTACGCGCCCGAGCGGATCGGCTCCCACCACCACTCGTTCTCGCGATACCACGCAACCGTCCGCGCCAACCCCTCCTCAAACCGGACCTGCGCCCGCCACCCCAGCCCAGCCAGCTTCTCGCGACGACAGCGAATACCGGCGGTCATGCCCCGGACGGTCGGTCACGAACTCAATGAGCGATTCATCCCGTCCCGTTAGCTCAATGATCCGCCGGACGACAGTGAGGTTGTCGCACTCATCCGGACCGCCGCAGTTATAAACCTCGCCCGGCACCCCATGCGCCAGCGCATGCCCGATCCCCCGCGCGAAATCCTCCACGAACAACCAGTTCCGCACATTCTTCCCATCCCCATACACCGGCAACCGATCCCCCGCCAACGCGTTCAGAATCATCAGCGGAATCAGCTTCTCCGGATACTGATGCGGCCCGTAATTGTTCGACCCCCGGCAAATCACCGTCTCAAGCCCGTACGTATGGAAATAACTCGACACCAACAGATCCGCGCCCGTCTTCGTCGCGCTATACGGACTCGAAGGCGCAAGCGGCGACTCCTCCGTAAACGACCCCGCCTCGATCGACCCATACACCTCATCGGTCGACACCTGCAAATACCGCAAACCCCGCTCCCTCGCCGCCTCCAACAACACATGCGTCCCCTGCATGTTCGTCACGATGAACTCCTCCGGCCCCGAGATCGACCGATCCACATGCGTCTCCGCCGCGAAATTCACAATCGCCTCGGCGCCACCGATCGCGGATGTGACCGCTGCCGGATCCTCAATCGCACCGTGCACGAACGTGATATCCGACTCGACCTCCTTGAGGTTCTCACGGCGACCCGCGTATGTCAGCTTGTCGAGCACTGTCACCTGGTCGCCGTGCGCACGCACGCGCTCGCGCACGAACGTCGATCCGATGAACCCCGCCCCCCCACACACGAGCAACTTCATCCCGTGCTCACCGCCCGGGTGACCGCGGTGTAGTCCGCGAGGCCGTCGCGCCAATCGGGCAGCGCCGGCGCCTCATCGCCGCGCTCGGAGCGAAGCACGCTGTATGCGGGGCGTGTCGCCGGACGCGGCATCTCGGCCGTCGTGCACGGCTTGACCTCGCACCGCAGCCCCGACCCGGCCACGATTTCGCGCGCGAACTCGTACCACGAGCACAGCCCGCCGCCGGCCACGTGCACCAGACCAAGCGGCCGGCGCGCCGCAAGATCCAGCAAGGCCGACGCCAGGTGCCCGGTGAATGTCGGGCAGCCAACCTGATCGTCAACTACGTTGAGCTCGTCACGCTCGGCCGCGAGCCGGAGGATCGTCGCTGGGAAACACGGACCTTGCGCGCCGAACAGCCACGACGAGCGAACGATCGTGTACCGCCCGGGCGCTTGCGCGGCCACCTCGTGTTCACCGGCCAGCTTCGAGCGGCCGTATGACGACACCGGTCCGACCTCGTCGGATTCGACATACGGCGAACGCTTGGTCCCGTCGAACACGTAGTCGCTCGAGACGTGAACCGTCCATGCGCCCGACGCCGCCGCGGCGCGCGCAACGTTGCCGGCGCCGGCGCCGTTGATCGCGAGCGCCTCATCCGGCGAGGTCTCAGCGCCGTCGACGTTGGTCCACGCGGCGCAGTTGAACACGACATCCGCCCGCGTGGCGCGCACCGCTTCCTCGACCGCGGCCTGGTCGGAGATATCGAGGTCCGCGCGCGGGAGCGCCACCACCTCGTGCCCCGCGCCCTTTGCGGCGGCGACGAGATCCTGCCCGAGCATCCCGGCCGCGCCGGTGATCACGAACCGCATCCGGTGGAAGGGTAGATGGATGCGCGATGATGCCGCCGTGACCCTGGCCGCCCCCACGACCGACCCCCTGGCCACGACCGACCCCGTGCCATGACCGCGACCGACCGCCTCACTTGACCGCGACCGACCACGCACCCCGGCCCGTCCGCGTGATCGCCGCCGGCGGGACGATCGCGATGCGCGGCGAGCGAGCCGTGCCCGCGCTCGACGCCGCCGACCTCGTCGAGCAACTCCCCCAGGTCGCCGGCTTCCGGCTCGAGGCCGAGACCGTCCTGTCCCTGCCGAGCACGTACCTGACTCTGGATCAGGCGCTCGACCTCGCGCGCCGCGCCAGCGCCGCCGCCTCGAGCGGCGAGGGCGTCGTGCTCACGACCGGCACGGACACGATGGAAGAGGTGGCGGTCGTGTGCGGGCTCATCTACGGCGGCGAGGCTCCGATCGTGATCACCGGCGCCAACCGTCCGGGCAGCGCTCCCGGAGCCGACGGACCGGCCAACCTGCTCGACGCGATCAGCCTCGCGCGCGCGCCGGCGGCCACTGGACTCGGCGTCGTCGTCGCGTTCGGCGGCGAGGTGCACGCCGCGATGACCGTCCGCAAGATCGACAGCACCGGCCCGGTGGCGTTCGGCTCGCCGACCGCCGGTCCGGTCGGGCGGCTCGTCGAGGGTCGGGTGTGGCTGCACGCGACGCCGCGCCGGCCGGACCCGATGCCCGTAAAGCGCCTGGCGCACCGGGTCTCGACCGTGACCACCGGACTCGGCGACGACGGCGCGCTGCTCCGCCACGCCGCCGAGATCTCAGACGGCGTGGTGCTGGTCGCGCTCGGCGCCGGCCACCTGTCGCAGGTTGTGCTCGCGGAGCTGCGTCGCGCGGCCGACCGCGTGCCGATCGTGATCACGTGCCGCCCCGACCGCTCCTCGATGCTGTTCTCGACCTACGGCTTCGAGGGTGCCGAGCGAGATCTGCGCGCGAGCGGCGCGATCTGCGCGCCGTTCCTGTCGGCGGCCGCGGCGCGGATGGCGCTCCTGTGCTCGCTCGGCGCGGATCTGGACCGCGCCGGCATTGCGGCGGCGCTTGCGCCGTTCGACGCCGCCCCGTAGGCGGCGCCATAACGCGGTCAAGTTCGGTCCGCGGCTAGCAGTTTCCTCACACACGTCGCGATCGCACCGGATAGGGTCGCCGGCATGGCTGAACGAACCAAATACGCACCGGGGACCTTTTCCTGGACCGACCTCTCGACCACCGACCAGGAAGGCGCCAAGCAGTTCTACGGCGAGCTGTTCGGGTGGGCCGCCGACGACCAACCGGTCGGCGACGACGTGGTGTACTCGATGATGAACATCGGCGGCAAGCCCGTCGCCGGCATCTCTCTGCAGAACGAGATGCAGCGCCAGGCCGGCGCGCCACCGGCGTGGAACTCCTACGTCACCGTCGAAAGCGCGGACGCGGCGGCGGATCGCGCCACGAAGCTCGGCGCGACCGTGGTCGCGCCACCGTTCGACGTGATGGACGTCGGGCGGATGGCGGTCATCCAAGATCCTCAGGGCGCGTTCTTCATGGTGTGGGAGCCCAAGCTCCACATCGGCGCCTCGATCGTGAACACCAACGGGGCACTTTCCTGGAACGAGCTCGCGACCACGGATCTCGACGCCTCGGCCGAGTTCTACAACGAGCTGTTCGGGTGGAAGGCCGATCTGCTCGAAGACATGCCGTTCCCGTACCGGGTGATCCAGAACGACGGCGCCGGCAACGGAGGCATGCGCGCCTCCGCGGAGAACGAGCCGACGTACTGGCTCGTGTACTTCGGCACCGACGACATCGACGCCTCGCTCGCCAAGGCCGTCGAGCTCGGCGGCACCAAGCTGATGGGACCGATGGACATCGGCATGGGCAAGATCGGCGTCGTGACGGATCCCCAGGGAGCCGTGTTCGCGCTGTTCGCCGGCGATTTCGACAACTGACGCACTGACCCGCCGGCCCGCGGGGCCGCAGCCGGCTAGGCCCGGCCGTATACCGGGATCGCGGCGCCGCTCGTCGGCGAGCTGGCGTCGGACAGCAGCCACGCGATCACGCCCGCGATCTGGGCCGGCTTGACCCACTTCTCGAAGTCGGCCTTCGGCATCGACGCGCGGTTGCCGGGCGTGTCGATCACGCTCGGCAGGATCGCGTTGCACCGAATGCCGTCGTGCTTGTACTCAACCGCGACCGCCTGGGCGAACGCGATCACCGCCGCCTTCGAGGAGATATAGCCGGCGGCGCCCGGGAACGGCTGGAGCGCGGCGCGGGTGCCGACGCACACGATCGACCCGCCACCGCCTGACAACAGATCCGGCACCGCGGCCTGGACCATCAGATACGCGGGCCGCAAGTTCAGCCGGAACTGCTTCTCGAACTCCTCGATCGGGGTCTCGTGGACGCGCGCGCCCATCGCGAACCCGCCGACCAAATTCACGACGCCGCGCAAGGGAGCCGCGTCGGAGCCGGCGCCCAGCGCTACCACGGACGCGACCGCGTCCGCGTCGGACAGGTCGGCCTGCACCAACACGAGCCCGTCACGCTCCGGCACGCGCTCGAGTTCGCTCTCGACGATCCAGGGCACGACGACCCGCCAGCCGTCGTCGAGCAGGCGAGCAACGACCGCCGCGCCGAGCCCGCCCGTTCCTCCGGTGACGATTGCCGAATGCTGCATTTTCGTGCCGTCCGCAGGCCACTTTATCTTCGAGCAGCATGAGAGTTCGGGAATTTGCGGAAGGAACTGAAGTCTCTCAGGCCCTCCTCATTCGCGAGGTTGACCGTCATTCCGACCACCTGAAGCTCGTCCTCGGCGACCGCAGCGGCACCGTGCCGGCGCTCGCGCCGCCCTCGGCCGGACAGCACTGCCGCCCCGGCGAGGTCGTGTTCGTGACCGCGATCTTCACCGGCGCCCAGCTCACCGTGCACACCCTCCGCCCGGCCCGCGACGGCGAGTACGCCCACCCGGACCTGCACGACGGACCGGCTCACGCCGTCGATCAGATGGAGCGCGACCTCCGCGAGCTGGTCGGAACGATCCAGAACCCGCATCTGCGCGCTCTGCTGAGCGCGGTGTTCGCCGAGTCCTGGTCCGGCTACCTGGAAGCGCCGGCGGGCAAGCGCTTTCACCACGCCTACCGCCATGGCCTGCTCGAGCACTCGCTCAGCGTCGCCCAGTCGGTCAGCGCGATCTCCGCCATGTTCGGCGGCATCGACCGCGATGTCGCCGTCGCCGGCGCGCTGCTCCACGACATCGGCAAGCTCGAGGCCTACGAACTCGACGGCGGCGGGATCGCGATGTCCGACGAAGGTCGCCTGCACGGGGAGATCCCGCTCGGCTACTACCGGGTGCGCCGCACGATCGAGCGGCTCGACGGCTTCCCGCCCGAACTGGCCCGGGCCCTCCTCCACATCATCCTCAGCCATCACGGCGCCCTGGAGCACGGCAGCCCCGTGATCCCGTGCACGCGGGAGGCGACGCTCGTGCACATGATCGACAACCTCGGGGGGCGGCTCGGGAGCTTCGACCGGCTCGAGAAGGAACTGCGCGCCGGCGAGCAGTGGTCGGCGTGGGACAAGGCGCTCGGTGGCGGGGCGTATTTCGCGCCACGCGCCGACGCCGAGCGCGAAGCTGCGTAGCTGGGCCGCCTGCGGCGGCGTCCATGGGGCCGGTTCCGCCGGGCGTCCGTGCCCGGCGGCCCTAGCAGTCGTCTTCAGCGTGCGTCCGTGTTTTTGGGCGGATTGGGTCCGACGGCGGGCACCTGGAGCGGGGTGGGGGCGGCCCGCCGGCGCGCGGGGGCTCGCGGATCATGCATAACACGGCAATCGAGCTCGATTCGCGCCGGCCTTGCCGTGCTACGCATGCCACACATGCGTAGTACGGCACGGCCTCGCCGGATCGGCCCGATTGTCGAGCTATGCATGCCCCGCGCGCCGCGACCAGTCCGAGGGACGACCGCACCCCCTCAGGTGCCCGCCTTTAAGCCGTCGCCGACGGACCGCTCCGGGGGTTCGCGTCCACGCCCGCCGGCATCGCGCCCGTGTCCCTGCCGCGCGAGCCTGAACGCGATCACCCCGGCCGGGCACGGATGCCCGGCCGGCCACGAGCCATCCATGGACGCCGCCGCAGGCGGCCCAGTAACACCTTCGCTACGCGACGCCACAACTTGGCCGCAAATTGCGCCCGGCCACCGGGACCCGGGGACGCCTCCCGCGAAGCCCAACTACAGTTGGAGGGGGCATGGCCAAGGACACCGAAAAGCTGATCCGTCAGCTGTCGCTCATCTCGTACCTGATGGCAGAACGGCGTCCGGTCACCGCTCAGGAGATCCGGCGCGACGTCGAGGGCTACAGCGCGATGAACGAGGACGCGTTCGCGCGCCGCTTCTACGCGGACCGCTCAGAGCTCGAGGCGCTGCGGATCTTCCTGTCGGTCGAGAAGCCGGTCGACGGGCTCGTCGAGCAGGAGACGTACTCGCTCGCGCCCGAGAACTTCCACCTGCCGGCGATCGAGTTCACCGACCAGGAGCTCGCCGGCCTCAACACCGCGCTGCACCTGCTCGACGGCGAGTTCGCGTACGCCGAGCCGCTCCGGCTCGCGCTTCAGCAGATCTCGTGGGGCCGCCCGAGCCCGCTGACCTCGCCCGAGCAGCACACGGTGGCGCTCGGGATCACGGGCTCGGCGGGCGGCCACGAGCTGAGCCAGCGCCTGGCCAAGGTCGAGACCGCGATCTTCCGGCGCAAGACGATCGTGTTCGAATACTTCACGATGGAGCGCGGTGACCTGAACACCCGCAAGGTCGACCCCTACCAGCTCCTGTTCCAGGGTGGCCAGTTCTACCTCGTCGGGCACTCACACGAGCGGGGCGCGATTCGCGTCTTCCGCCTGTCGCGCATTCGCGGCAAGGTCGGCTACGCGACCAAGGCCGAGCATGACTTCCAGCGCCCCGCCGGGTTCGATCCCCGCGTCTACGCCAACCGGATCGACTGGCAGTTCGGCGATCCGGTGGGCACCGCCGAGGTGTGGATCGGGCGCCGGATCGCGTGGCAGATCGAGCGCCACTTCGGCCGCTACGGCGAGATGCGCGCGGCCGAGGAAGATGGCGACCGGGTGTTCGTCACGCCGTACGCGAACGCGCGGCAGTTGATCGCGTGGGTACTCGGCCTTGGTGAGAATGCGCGCATCGTCGGCCCGCCCGAGCTCGCCGATGAGCTCCGCGACCGCGTGGCGCTGGTCGTCGAGCGTCACAGCGGCGAGCCGAGCATCGCCCGGACGGTCGAGGCGAGCTCAGCCGCCGCCAACAGCCCGGTCGACCGCGCGGCGACCGACGCCGGCAACGGCCATCACCCCGATGGCGCGATCCGCCCCGAGCGGTTCGCGCGCCTGGTGACACTCGCGAGCATCCTGATCGACGCCGGCCGCGCCGGTCGGCTCCTTGACGCGGGCGAGCTCTGCACCACGCTCAAGATCTCAGACCAGGAGCTCCGCGAGGACATCTCGGTGCTCAACCTCGTCAACTTCGGCGCCGGCACGTACGTCCTGTACGCCGAGCTTGGCGCCGACGGGATGATCGAGATCGACCCCGAGCCGTACGGAGATTCGTTTGCCCGCCCGGCGCGGCTGCTTCCGGTGGAGGCCAAGGCGCTGGTGGCGGCGATCGACCTGATCGGCGAGCACATCCCCGAGGGGTCGCTGACCTCGGTGCGCGAGAAGGTCGTCGCCGCGCTCGGCGAGGACCCGGTTCACGAAGGCCTCCAGATCGCCACCCCCGGTGGCGACGACACCGAGATCGCCGTGGTCGTCTCGAGCGCGATCGCCCAGCGGCGGCTGCTGTCGTTCGAGTACTACAAGGAGAACGAAGACGAGTTCTCTACGCGCAAGGTCGAGCCCTACGCGCTGATCAACGGCCGTGAGGGCTGGTACGTCGCGACCTTCGACCCGTCGCGCGACGATGTGCGGCACTTCCGGCTGGACCGCTTCAAGTCCGCCAGCGTGAGCGATGAGACGTTCGAGCCGCGTCCCGATGTCGATCCCGCGGCCGACGTCGACGGCTGGCCTCGGACCGGCGAGGTGCCCGCCTCGCGCCGGGCGCGCGTGTGGATCTCGCCCGAGCGTGCGCGCTGGGCGCGCGAAGAGCGCCGGATCACCGACGAACTCGAGGACGGCGCGGTCGTGGTCGAGCGCGGCTTCGCGAGCATGCGGTATCTCGTGCGCGACGTGCTCAAGGAGGCCGGCGACGCGGTCGTGCTCGAGCCGCTGGACGCCCGCGACGCCGTCCGCGACGCCGCCCAGGCGATCCGCGAAGCGACGGACGCGGTAACCACGCACTGAGCCGTCGCGCGCGCCGGCGGGGTACGCTGCGCAGCGAATGAAGCCGCTCAAGGGTTTGATCCTTTCCGGGGGCAAGGGCACGCGCCTGCGCCCGATCACGCACACCAGCGCCAAGCAGCTTGTGCCGGTCGCGAACAAGCCGGTGCTGTTCTACGGGATCGAGGCGATGGCCGAGGCCGGTATCGAGGAGGTCGGGATCATCATCGCCCCCGAGACCGGCGATGAGATCCGGGCCACGGCCGGCGACGGCTCGAAGTTCGGGATCCGCCTGACCTACATCCCGCAGGACGCGCCGCTCGGGCTCGCGCACGCGGTGCTGACCGCCGAGCCGTTCCTTGGCGAGTCGCCGTTCGTCATGTACCTCGGCGACAACCTCCTCCAGGGCGGAATCGGCGATCTGGTCCAGGCGTTCCGTGACGATCGGCCGGACGCGCTGATCCTGCTCACCCAGGTGCCAGACCCCGAGCATTACGGCGTCGCTGAGCTCAGCGACGGCAAGGTCGTGCGCCTGGTCGAGAAGCCCCCCGAGCCGCGGACCGACCTCGCGCTCGTCGGCGTGTACATGTTCACCTCGGCCGTGCACGATGCGGCGCGCGCGATCCAGCCCTCAGGACGCGGCGAGCTCGAGATCACCGACGCGATCCAGCGCCTCGTCGACGACGGCCTGAGGGTTGAGCCGCACATCGTCAAGGGCTGGTGGAAGGACACCGGTCGCCTCGACGACATGCTCGCCGCCAACCGGCTCGTCCTCGACACGATCCAGACGCGGATCGAAGGAGAGTTGATCGAGTCCCAGGTCGACGGCCGCGTGGTGATCGAGCCGGGCGCGAGGCTCGAGCGCTCCTCGGTGCGCGGCCCCGCGATCATCGGCGCCGGCGCCAAACTGACCGACTGCTACGTCGGACCGTACACGGCGATCGGCGAGGGCTGCGAGATCCGCAACGCCGAGGTCGAGCACTCGATCCTGCTCGCCGGCGCGGTCGTCCAGGACCTCGACGGCCGAATGGAATCATCGCTACTCGGACGCAACGTCAAGGTCGGCCGCGATCACCGACAGCCGCGGGCCTACCGCTTCCTCGTCGGCGACAACTCCGAGCTGTCAATCCTCTAGCGGGCGGGTCCGCAAGCGGCGGCTACCGCTTTACGGTCAGCTCATCGAGCTGCGGGAGACTCGTCGCGCTTGTCGCGGTCAGCGCGATCCGGACGAACCGCGCGCGCACGTCGCCGAGATGCAGCGTGTCGAGCGCCTGGCCATCCTGGCCGCTGACGGCCGCGACCTGCCGCCACGTCTCCCCGTTGTTCGAGACCAGCACCGAATAGCTCGCCGGCCGGAGCACCGTGACCGGGCCCGGCGGCGGCGGCACGTTCGGCGCCGGCGCGGGCGGCCACTGCTGTCCCCATCGCAGCGTGATGGTCCGGATCGGGGCCCGACCGCGCGCGATCGGCGCGGTCAGGGTCGAGTCGACCGACGCCGGCTCCCAGTCGGTGGCCGGGCTGCCGTCGACGGCAGCGAGCGCCGGGGCGCCCGGCTGGGCGCTGCTCGCGGTGACCGTGCCGCATCGGACGAGGTCGTTCGAGGGGGCCAGGTCGGGCCGGCGGGTGGGCAGCGTCAGCGCCCGGCCCGCGGACACGAGCCGGACCCCGGCGGGCGTCTGGACCGGCAGCGGGGCGCCGGTCTGCAACCTGACCGTCGTTCGTTGCTGGCCGATCGTGACCGTGAACGTTCGGCCGCGCCACTGCAGGTTGTGCAGGACGATCCCGCCGATCTCCGCGTTCAGGCTCGGATTCAACTCGACGCTGTTCGCGCCCCAGCGAATCCCCGAGTAGCCGTACAGGAACTCCTGGAGGAAGCCGCCGATCCCGGTCATGAACGTAAAAGCGCCGCCGGTCCTCGTCTCGGAGAACTGGTCGAACACGTCGCGGATGAACGGCTCGTAGCTGCGCTCGGTGTACACGTAGCTCGCACATCCGGGGGTGCCGAGCGAGGCGTTGTCGATCAGATTGACCGCGTCGCTCATCGACGGCCCGCCCGGATCGGTGCGCGGCACGTAGTAGTTGATGTCGTCGAGCGCGAGCTTGGATGGCATCGCGTATCCCCACGGGTACTGGAGCAGGGTGACGTCGGCCTGCTTGACCAGCTGGCCCCCGTATCCCGAGAACTCGGGGTGGATGTTCTGCGCGGTGTCGACGGGGACGACGAGCCCGGCCGCGATCGTCGACCAGTTCGCCGGCGGTGTGATCCCCAGCGCCTGCGCGGCGGCGACCGCGTCCTGGAGCGTGCGCATCGCGCCGACGTTCGTGTAGACCTCGTCGTTGACGTCCGGGTTCTCCTCGTCGGGCCCGGTGACGCCGTCGATGTGGTACTTGCCGTCGGTGCCGAGCGTCGCGCGCGACGCCCAGAACGCCGCGGCGCCGGACAGCACCGGCCAGCCCTGCTGCGCCAGCCACGTCTTGTTGCCCGTGACGAGGTAGTACTGCCACTGGGCGAGCGCGATGTCGGCCGTGATGTGCTGCTCGTACAGGCCCTCGCTGTTGACCGACGTCGGTGGCGGGATCTGCTCGGTCCCGTCGTACGCGCTCTCCCACGGGAAGCGCGCGCCGGCGTAACCGGTGGCCGCCGCGTGCTGCTGGGCCTCGGCAAGCCGCTGGAAGCGGTAGGCGTCCATGCCGGCGGCGAGATCGGGATGCTGCGCGAGCAGCGACGGGTACATCCACGTCTCCGCGTCCCAGAAGATGTGGCCGTCGTAGCCGTTCGAGGACAGGCCGGCCGGCGACACGCTCCAATCGACCCCCGCCCGCGTGCTCGACCACAGATAGAACTGGCTGGCGTTGACGTCGGTGGCAAGCGTGGGGTTCCCGAGGACGTCGATCGACCCGCTCCACAGCTGCGCCCACGCGGCCTGGTTGGCACTGAGCAGCGAGTTCCAGCCGGTGGCGGCCGCCGACGTGGCCTGCCCCTGGGCGGCGGTGGTGGTGTCGGGCGTGTTCTCAGAGCTCTCGACGCCGACGTACTTGCTGATCGTGTAGGTCTGGCCAGACTGGACCGGGAACGCCAACGCCTGGCCGACGCTCTGATCGGTGGTCTGGTCGGTTTGGGTGGTCGTCGCGGCCACGTTGGGGCTGAGCTGTAGCTGGCTCGCCAGCGTCGCCTGAACCCCCAGGCCCTTCGTCACCACCGTGACCCAGTCCTGATGTGCGGACGCGTTCCAACCCTTGGCCACCTGCGTCGTCAGCTCGGGGGTCGCGGTGGTGTCGGCGGTGCCGTCGATCGCGTCGGTTACGTTCGCGACCCCCGACCAGTGCGGCGTCAACTGCAGCCGGACGAGACCCACCGCCGGGTTGGCGCGGTCGGTCAACACCTGGTAGGAGAGGTCAGTCAGGTGTCCGTCGGGCGCGGTCCACTGCGCTGTGGTGGTGACGATCCCAGTGTGCAGGTCGATCGACTGCCGCCACCTGCTGATCCCCGCGCCGGGAACGGTGAACGGCGTGCCGCCGTCGGAGAACGTCAGCGTCGACCAGGTCGGGATGTTCGCCCGCTGCTGGACGTCGTTCGCGGGCTTCGGATCGTTCGTCACCTGCCCGTAGAAGCCGGCGAGCTCGGACTGAGCCGGAACCGTGCCGGCGGCGTAGCCCTGTCCGGACGGCGGCACCCGGACGCCGAGCGACCCGTTGCCGGTGAAGGTGGGGGCATACGTCCCGGTCGGGCTGTTGGCGGTCAGCACAAACGAGCCGGCGCCCACCGATGCGGTCGCCTGGGCCGTGGACGCAAACACGAGGACGCCGGCGATCGCCGCGGCCCGGATGAAACTGCGCATGCTCTCTACCTCCTCGAAGACTTCGCTCCCCCTCCCCGCTGTGGAAGGGCTGAAACCGCGAGTCCGCGAATCGTGTCGGGAGGCTTACGGCCCGCTCGAGAGCGTCAGGGTCCAGGTTGACGTATAGCTCCCGCTCCGGGCATTGGCGGGCACGGCCAGACTCGCGGTCAGGTCGAGGTTCGCTGGGCCCGCTCCGCTGCCCGCGGCGGCGTCGTAGATCTTGACCGCCGAGGGCGGTGTCGTCGCCGCGGGAACGGTCACCGGATAGGAGATCTGGTTGCTCGGCGCCGAGCACTGCCCGGTGCCTGCGGTCTCCGACGCCGCCGTGATCTGGGCCGCGGTCGTCGGGAGCGTGTGCGTGCCCGACGTGAACGGGGTCGAGGTGGCCGTCAGGTTCCACCCGGCGCCCGAGCCGGTCTCGTCATCGGGGGACACGCTCAGCGCCGTCGTGATCGACTGGTTGCGCCCGGTCAGCGCCGTGCTCGGCCAGGAGAAGCTGGTCGGCGGCGTGAAGTTCAGCGACCCCGAGCTGTTGCAGCCCAACGAGTAGCCGAGGATCGTGCCCGAGGCGCCGACGGCCGTGCCGGAGGTCTCGTTGCTGACGTCGACGCTGTACAGCGTGTCGGTGGTTGGAGAGGTCAGCCAGCTCCAGCCCGTCCCGTTCGAGGTCAACGCGATCCGGCCCGATGCGCCGACCGCGACGCAGTCGGTGGCATCCCAGCACGACACGCCGTACAGGCTCAGCTGGCTGCCGTCGGACTGATAGGACCAGGTGGTGCCGCCGTTGGTCGTCGCGGTGATCTCGCCCGTCCCGCTGACGGCGTTCCCAACCGCGAAGCACACGGTAATGCTCGTACACGTGACGCCGTTCAGCGCCTGGTTGTCTCCGGTCGGCGGCGTCTGGGCGGTCCACGTCGTGCCGCCGTTGATCGTGGCTAGCAGCGTGGCGGCGCTGGTGCTGCCCCCGACGGCGTAGCAGGTCGTCGTGCTCGGACAGTTGACGTCGTTCAGTGGGGTGTTCGTCGCCGGAGCGGTCTGCGCGGTCCAGGTGGTGCCGCCGTTGATCGTGGCGATGATCACCGGGGAGCTCCCGATCACGTTCCCCACCGCGATGCAACGCGTGCTGCTCGCGCACGAGACACCTCCGAGCGCCACGGTCGTCGACGTTGGCGGCGTCTGCTTGGTCCAGGTGGAGCCGCCGTTGGCCGTCGCCACGATCAGCGGAGCGCCGCTCGGCGTGTTCCCCACCGCGACGCAGTCGTTGTCGTCCGCGCAGCTGATCGCGTTGTACTGCCCGGTGGCGCCGGTCGGCGGCGTCTGCGCGCTCCACGTGGGATTGGCCACCCCGGCGTTCGCGGTGTGGATGATCTTGCCCGCGGAGGTCGTGCCGCCCACCGCGAAGCAGTGGCCTGCATCCGGGCACGACACGCCGTAGAGCGTGCTCGTCGTCGGCGACGTCTCCGGGCCCGCCCACGTCATGGCCAGAGCGGCGGGAGCGGCGACCAGCGCGAACGCGCCGATCGCCGCAGCCACCAGGACCTTGATTCGTGTTATCCGGCGTCGTGTCATCCGGAGTCGCGTCACCCCGCGCGGCGACCCGTTCTCAGCTCGAGGCGGGGCCGCGCCGGCGACGCCCGAACAGCGTGCCCACGACGATCCCACCGAAGCCAACCAGCGCGATCGGCCACCACGGGATCGTGCTGCCCCCCGCCGGCGGGCGAGTGTCGGCCGCTGGCACGGTGCTGTTGACCAGTTTCGCGCCCAGCGACGCGCTGCCGTGAAGCTCCTGCCGTGCGCCGCAGCCTGTGGCGGTGATGTTCGCGGTGTAGCTGCCGGCCGCGAGGGCGTGCGTCCACACGAACGGATACGGGATCCTGGAGCCCGGCAACACGGTGTCGAGCTGCCGGCTCGCGCGCTGCACACCGGCCGGCCCACTCAGGGACACCGCCAGCTTTGGCTTGCACAGGTTTGTGCCGGTATTAGAAAGGTTGACCACCACCGAAGGGTACGTCGTGCCCTCAATCGGCGCGATCGAGAAGTTGTTGAGAGACAGGTGTGACTGGCTCGGTCCAGGCACCGTGACTTCGATGCCGACCACGGTACGAAGCACCTCGGTGACCGAGAAGCGGCCGGAGGACTTACCCGCGTGCACGTCCTCGAGCGCCAGTCCGGCGAGATGCTGACCAACGGCTGCGTTGCCGGGTACGTGGAGGGTGAATCCGACCGTGGTCTGCGAGTTGGCCGGGACCGTCACCATAGAGACGGCGGGGGTGACCCACTGGCCGGCGCCCTGGAGAGCGACCCCGCGGTTGCCGTAGACCACTCCCGAGGTCGCACCGGTGAGGCCGTCGACCGCGTATACACGGAGCGAGACCGGCGTCCGCGCGGTGTTGGTGACAACGACCTGGTCGGTGAAAGATCCATTGCGCTGGACGCTGCGGATGAAGTACGCGCGTGAGGCGGGGACCTGCGGATTGAAGTGCGCGGGCCGGGCGCCGAAGCCGCCGATCGTAGCGGCCTGGGCCCCCGGCGCGAACACGCCGCCGGCCACCGCGAATGCGGTGGCCAGCAGCGACAGTGCCTTCAGTTTCACGTTCCCTACGGTCCGCTGACGAGCGAAAGGGTCCACGTGGAGGTGTAACTACCCGCATATGCATTAGCGGGAATCGCGAGCGTCCACGTCGGGCTGATCGTCTGGTCACCCATGCCGGTGCCGGCGGGGGCGTTGAACATCTTGGTCGCGGTCGGCGCGGTGGACGCCGCGGGCAGGCTATACGGATACGAGACGTTCGTCGCACCGCCGACGGTGCAGGTCACGCCGGTGTCGCACGTCGGGGTGCCCGGCGACGAGGTGATCGTCGTCGCGCCCGCAGACAGCGAGTTGGTGCCGGACTTGAACAGGGTCGAGGTCGCGGTCACGTTCCAACCCGCGCCCGAGCCCGTCGCGTCGCCGATGTCAAGCGGCTGCGAAGCCGTGACGGTCTTGTCCTGGCCGTTCAGTGTCGTAGCCGGGAAGGTAACGCTTCCCGGGGTCGTTGCAAATCCAAGGGTGCCTGCGTTCAGCGTCTCAGACGCGCTGGTGGCAAACGCCGGAGCGGCCGCGAGCAACAAGCTGCTGACCGCCACTGCCGCAGCGGGCAGCATCGTGCGTAGTTTCATCTAGGCCTTACCTTTCGTCCCCAAAAGCTAGGGTTATCGACCTAACGCAGACCAGCGCCAGGTTCATCGAGGTTCCCTCCCTTTGTCGGCACTCTGACCAGGGACTTGAGGAACCGGTTCCAGATGGTCACCGGATCGGTAGTCATAGGTAGGTTTGACCTTAAATTGAGTGCCATCGGCGCTTGACCTGACGTCGGTTCGGTGCGCGCAGACGGCTTCGAGACCCGGTACGGCGAGGCCCGCGACGGGGTGTCGCTCGCCCGCATCTCTGGCGCCCCGGCGCGTTCAGTGCCGAGGCGGCGCGGTGAGTTAGTGCGTGGCCGGCTCGGTGAGCAGGTCCCGCAACTCGTCCAGGTCGACGCGGAGCGAGGCGACCTCCGCCTCGAGCGCGGCGACTCGGTCCGCAAGCCCATCGTTCGAAGCTGACCCATCCGAGCCCACGGGCTGTGCCGACGGCACCGGCGTGGGCGCGAACTGCGACGGCGACGGCACCGTTGCGTGCGGTGCGGCCTGTGATGGCGCGGGGACGGGTTGCGCCGGCGCGGGGGCGGGTTGTGCCGGCGCCGGGGCGGGCTGTGCCGGCGCGGGCGCCTGCCTCTCGCTCCTTGACCCGAGCAGGTGCTCGAAGCGATCTTCCTTCTGACCGGGCCGACGTCCGATCCGGCGCGCGTAGTCGCGTTCGGCGAGGTCGGTCAGCACGCGCTCCACGTCGCCGAGCGACGCCAGCGGCGCGAGCCGCTCGGAGCGGGCCTTGAGCTCACCCGGCGTCTGCGGGCCTCGGAGCAGGAGCACCGCGAGCACGGCGAGCTCCTCGCGATCGAGGCCGAGCGCCTCCTCGGCCAGGTGGCGGTACTTGACCGTGCGGCTCCCGTGCCCGCTCGCCAGGCGCGCGAGCCCGTACAGACACAACCGCTGGGCTGCCTCCCGGACCGTTGCCTCGTCGTAAGTCGTCACCGGGTCGCGGTTGGTCGACTGGTTGCACGCCAGCCTCAGCCCGTTGAGCGAGAGCGGATACTGGTCCGGAGTCGTCCAACGCTTCTCGATCAGGCACCCCAGCACACGCTGCTCGGGCGGCGTAAGCTCGGCGATGTGCATTGGGGCGAGCATAACGACGCGTGCTGAGCGCTGACGACGCCCGCCGAGTCGCCCTATCGCTGCCCGAGACGGTCGAGCAGGACCACCACGGCCGCCCTTCGTTCCGGGTCGCCGGCAAGATCTTCGCCACGCTCTGGGACGAGCGGCACATGAACGTGATGCTCGACGAGCCGGGCATCCTCACCGCGGTCGAGGCGCACCCGGCGATCTGCGCCGAGGTGATGTGGGGAAAGCGCCTCGCCGCGGTCCGCGTCGACCTCGACGCCGCTGACGAGGAGCTGCTGGCCGACCTGCTCGCGGACGCGTGGGAGCGGCGCGCGCCAGTCCGATTGACGCACCGGTAGTTCCGTTCCGATATCGGGTCCGCGACGCGGTGTGCACCCGAAGCAACCTATTGACAGATATACCACCACGATATATCGTGCCGTCATATGCCGGGTGGATATATTCCCTCCTTGAATGCCACCGCCACCGCTGACACCAACCGGACGGGTGATCCTCGGGATGATCGCGCTCGGTAGACAGACCGGCTACGACATCAAGCAGTTCGTCGACAACTCGACCCGCCACTTCTGGGCCGCGAGCTACGGCCAGATTTATCCCGAGCTGCGGCGGCTCGAGGAACAGGGATTCATCCTCGGGCAGTCGGAGCCGACCGGCGGGCGCGCCCGGACGGTGTATGACCTGACCGACGCCGGCCGAGGTGCGCTGCAAGAGTGGCTCGAGCCCGAGCCCGACCCGACGTTCGAGGTGCGCGACGAGGGCATGCTCAAGCTTTTCTTCTCCGACATCGGCACTCCCGAGCAGCGGATCCGCAACATCCGCGCGATGCGCGAATTGCACGAGCGCACGCTCGCGCAGCTGTCCGCGCACGAACAAGAGAAGTCGGCCGAGATGCCCGAGGGGCCGCGGCTCACGCTCGAGCTCGGGATCGGCCTTCATCGCGGGATCGTCGAGTGGTGCGAGGCCACCGAGCGCCGCCTCACCGAGGAGTCACACGATGCTGGGTAGGCTCGCCGGCTTCCTCTACGCCCACCGTCGCGCCGTGCTGTACGTGACGGTCCTCGGGGCGGTCGTTGCCGGCGTGTTCGGCAGCTCGGTGGCGCAACACCTGAGCCCCTACGGCGCCACCGACCCGGCGACGCAGAGCGTCCAGGCCACCAACCGCTTCCAGGCCGCCACCGACCGCGAGATCGACCCGGGCGTTGTCGCGCTCGTCACCCTCACGCATGCCAACGTCCACGACACAGCCGCCGAAGACCGCGTCGACCAGGTCGCAAACCAGCTCCGCGGAGGCCCGGACGTCGCCCGCGTCGTCACCTACTACGACACTCACAACCCGTCGATGGTCTCGCGTGACGGCACTGAAACGTACGTCCTCGCCTACTTCAGACCCAAGTCCGACACGACGCTGAAGAACGACGCTCAGCAGATCGAGAACGGCTTCGCCGGCCAGCGGGACGTCACGCTCGGAGGGCAGCAGATCGCCAATGCCCAGGTCAACACGCAGGTCAGCCACGACCTCGAGCACGCCGAACTGCTCGCGTTCCCACTCGTTTTCCTGCTCTCGCTGCTGTTCTTCCGCTCGCTCGTCGCGGCGCTGCTGCCACCGCTGCTCGGCGGCCTGGCGATCGTCACCACGTTCTTCGCGCTGCGGATCATCGCCGGCTTCGTCGACCTGTCGGTGTTCGCGCTCAACCTCACGACCGGCCTCGGGCTGGGCCTGGCGATCGACTACAGCCTGTTCATGGTGTCGCGCTACCGGGAGGAGTCGGCCAAGTCCGGGTTCGGCGTCGACGCGCTGAAACGCACGCTCCAGACGGCGGGCCGCACGATCGCGTTCAGCTCGCTGACGATCGCCGCCGCGATCGCCTCGCTGGTGATCTTCCCGCAGCGGTTTCTGTACTCGATGGGAATCGCCGGCGCGCTCGTGGCGCTGCTCGCGGCGACCCTCGCGCTGACGGTGTTGCCGGCCCTGCTGAGCGTCCTCGGGCCGCGGGTCAACGCGCTCGCACCAAAGCGGCTGGCTCGAGCCGCCGACCGCGACGCGCGTCCGGCCGAGAGCGGCTTCTGGTACCGGCTGTCGCGCTTCGTCATGAGGCGCCCCGCGCTGATCGCGATAACCAGCGCCTCGGTGCTGATCGCGCTGGGCATCCCGTTCTTCACCCAGGTCAAGTTCACCACGGTCGACGCGAGCGTGCTGCCGACCAGCGCGACCGCACGCCACGTGAACGACACGCTCAACACCCAGTTCCCGCCTAACCGCGGCGCCCCGATCGACATCGTCCTCGGCGCACCCGCGAACTCTCCGGCGGCCAACGCCCTCGCCGCGCACATCAAGACCCTGCCTGACGTGTCCGCGGTCGCGCCCGCCCAACCCGCGGGTCCGGGCATGTCGCTGACCTCGGTCGCCCCGGTCCAGGCGCCGCTGTCAACCGCCACCCAGAACCTGGTCCACCAGATCCGCGCCATCAGAGCACCCGTCTACCTCGGCGTCGCCGGCGAGACCGCCGCCTACATCGACCTCGAGCACAGCCTCGCGGCCCACCTGCCGGTGGTGCTCGTGGCGGTCGTCGCCACCACTCTGATCATCCTGTTCTTCATGACCGGCTCGGTGGTGCTGCCGATCAAGGCCGTGATCATGAACGCGCTCGGGCTGTGCGCGATGTTCGGGATCCTGGTCCTGATCTTCCAGGACGGCAATCTCCAGGGCCTCCTCTCCTACCGGAGCCTCGGCGCGCTCGACGCGACCCAGCCGATCCTGTTGTTCGCGGTCGGCTTCGGACTCGCCACCGACTACGGGGTGTTCCTGCTCTCGCGAATCAAGGAGGCACGGGATGCCGGCGCGGGCGACGCCGACGCGGTGGCGATGGGGCTCGAGCGAACCGGCCGCATCGTCACCGCCGCGGCGTTGCTGTTCGCGGTGGCGCTCGGCGCGTTCTCGACCTCGGAGATCGTGTTCGTCAAGGAACTCGGGGTCGGTGCGGTGCTGGCGGTCCTGATCGATGCCTCGATCATCCGCGCGCTGCTCGTTCCCTCGTTGATGATGTTGCTCGGCCCGCTCAACTGGTGGGCGCCAAAACCGCTTCGCCGCCTGTACGAGCGCGCGGGATTGCAGGAGAGCGCGCCACCGGCCGGTCCGGACCCTCGGCCCCTCGGGGCGCCCGGCGCCTCCTAGTGCGAGTGCTTCACTAGCACGCATGACGGCCCCGGACGCGACCGGGCGCGCGCGTGCGATCGTGTTCGACCTCGGCGGCGTGCTGCTCGACTGGAACCCCCGCCACCTGTACCGGCAACTGTTCGCCGGCGACGAGGCGGCGATGGAGCGGTTCCTGGCCGAGGTGTGCACGATGGAGTGGCATCACGCCCACGACCTTGGCGCGCCGCCGGAGCGCACGTGCACGGCGCTCGCGCAGGCCCACCCGGAGCAGGCCGAGCTGATCTGGGCGTGGTCCCGACGCAGCGAGGAGATGATCGCCGGGCCGATCGACGGAACGGTGGCGATCCTGTCCGAGCTGAGAACCGCGGGCGTACCGTGCTACGCGCTCACCAACATGGAGCGCGAGACCTACCCACTCCGGCGCGAGCGGTTCCCATTCCTCGGCTGGTTCGACGGCACGGTCGTATCCGGCGTCGAGGGCGTGGCCAAGCCCGACCCGGCGATCTTCGAGTTGCTGCTCGACCGCTTCGACCTCGACCCGGCCGAGACGCTGTTTATCGACGACTCCCCGGTCAACGTCGAAGCCGCCCGGAGCGTCGGCATGCGGGCGATCGAGTTCGACTCACCCGGCCAGCTCCGGCGCGCACTCCAGGACGCCGGGCTGCTCGACGGCGTCAGTCCTCCTGCTCCCAGCCCCTAGCGCGCGGGTCCTTGCCCTCGACGAGGTCGAGGAACCTGCGCCAGCGGCTCGGCGTCACGCCCGGTTCAACCTGGCGCCACGCTGGCGCGCCGCCGCCGGGAGGGTGCAGCAAGTCCACCGCGGCAGCGTCGATCCGCAGATCGGCGCCGTGCTCGTGCAGCGACGCGACCTGATCGGCGGGGACGAACCGCTGGACGTGCCCGGTGTTGATCACGAGCCCGTGGAAGATGTCCTCCGAAAGCGCCGCGACAACGTGGTCGACCGTGCCCACCTGCTCGCCACCCGAGGCATACACGGGCACCCCGGGCTCGAGCACCTCATATGCGATCGGCAACCCCTCGTCCATGACCGGTCACACTACCGGCATGACGCGCGTCGCGGTGGTCGGTCACGTCGAATGGGTGGACTTCGTCTCGGTGCCCCACCTCCCGGTCCACGGGAAGATTCTGAGCGCCGACAGCGCGTTCGCCCGCGCCGCCGGCGGCGGCGGCGTGGCCGCGTCGGTCCTGGCGGAGCTCGGCGCCGAGGTCGACTTCTACTGCGCGCTGGGGCGAGACGCCAACGGCGAGGCGGCGGTTGCGCAATTCGAGGACCGCGGAGTCCGCGTCCACGCCGCCTGGCGGGATGAGCCGACCCGGCGTGCCATCACGTTCCTCGAGCCGGGCAGCGAACGCACGATCGTCACGCTCGGCGACCGCCTGCAGCCAAGCGGCGCCGACCAGCTCGACTGGGAGCGCCTGAAAGAGACGGGCAGCGTGTACTTCACTGCGGGCGACGCAGGCGCCCTGGAACGTGCCAACCAATCGCCGTTCGTCGTGGCATCGCCGCGCGCGCGAACCGTGCTCGAGACCGAGGGCGCGTCCGTCTACGCGCTCGTGTTCAGCGAGGGCGACGACGACGAAAGCACCTGGGCGCACCGGGTCGCCCCGCACGCGCGCCTGCTGGTGGCGACCGAGGGCGGGCACGGCGGGCACTGGTGGGGCGATTCCGAGGGTCGGTGGAGCGCCGCGCCGCTTCCCGGGCCGCCCCGCGACACGTATGGCTGCGGGGACTCGTTCGCGGCCGCGTTCACACTCGGGCTGGGGCGCGGTGACTCGATCGCCGACGCGGCGAAGCTCGGCGCGGAGGCCGGCGCGCTCGCGCTGACACGCGTCGGCGCCCCGTAGCGCGCCGGTCAGAAAGCAAGACCGCAGTCCGAGAACCTGCACAGCACGACAAACGATGCGCCTTGGGCGGGCCCTGCCGTGTGATGCATGCATGGCGTGAATAGCACGGCACGGCCAGGCTCGCCGGCGTCAATTGTCGTGCTGTGCATGCTCCACAAGCGGACCCCCGCCGACGGACTGCTCTCACACCCCGATCTCGCGGAACTCGACCTCCCGCTCGCCACCGCCAGCGCCACCGCCACCGCCACTGCCACGCCACCGCCACCGCCACCGCCACCGCCACCGCCACCGCCACCGCCACCGCCACCTCCCGACGACACCGACCAGCGACCACGCCGCCACGCGATCCGAGTCCCGTCGGCGAGACGACAAGCCGCCCGACCAAGTCGCGGCGAACCCCACAGCGTCGCGACCAGAGGACGCGAGGATTCGGGAACGTCCCCCAACCCTCGCGCGACGTGCGACGCGGGATAGGTGACGACGATCGACCCGGCCCGGACCCACACCGGGATCCGCTCGAGCGGCGCCTCCACCACCGTCTCACCACCGCCGCCAACGACCCGCGCCGACCAGGTCTCGATCCAATCTCCGCGCGGCAGCGCCACCTCCCGCTCGCGCGCGCCGTCCTCGAGCACCGGCGCCACCCACAGTGCCGGCCCGTAGCCGTACGCGTCGCCGATCTCCCACCCACGCGGATCTCCAGGGTCAACAAGGCACAAGGGTCGGATGATCGGAAGCCCGGTCCGCGCAGCGGTGACAGCAGCGGCCCGGACATAAGGCACCAACTGCTCGTGCATCAGGACGTACGCGCGGTACAGGTCGAGCACGTGCTCGGAGTAGTGCCATGGCTCCTGCGGCATCCGGCCGTGAGCCTGCATCAGCGGGGTGAAGCAACCGAACTGGAGCCAGCGCACGAGCAACTCGGGTGGGCAGCGCTCGACGAGACGGTGTCCGAGGTAACCGCCGACGTCGTGCGACCAGTTCGAGAACCCGCTGCAGGCCGCCGACAGCGTCGCAACCACAAGCACGCGCAGCGACCAGAAGTCCGACGCCTGATCGCCTCCCCAGGTCATGCCCACCGCGTGCTGACCGGTCCACCCACTTCGCCCGAACACCACTCCCTGTCCGTCGTGGACCTCGTCGAGCGCGCGCTGCATGCTGAGGCGGTAAAGGCCGCCAAGCGCCCAAGCCGCGTCGGCGCCGGTTCGCCCGTCCGCGAACCGCACGTGCTCGGGCATGTAGTAGCCCTCGCCGTCATCGGCCTTGATCCCCTCGACCCCTAACGCCAGTAAGCGCGACGCCTGCTCGCGCCACCACTCCTCGGCGACGGGGCTCGTGAAGTCGATGGGCGATCCCGTCCCCATCCACCACTGCGTGACGAACGGTTCCTCAGGTGAAGCGCCCGACCCGGACCGCACGAATGCCCCCAAAGCCGCCCCGGGCGCATAGTTCGGCGCCGGCCCGCGGTGAAGCCGCTCCGACTCTGGTTGCGGCGGGGCCTGACCGTCGCGCGAGTCCGTGTTCACCCACGGCGTCACCCACACGACCGTACGCACACCCTCCGAACGCATCCGGCGGATCAGCCCCGGCCCGTCGGGGAACTGGTAGGGGTTGATCTCCCACGTGTTGTACTGCGTCGCCCACGGTGAATCGAGCACGATCGCGTCGATCGGGATGTCGTGGCGGCGGAAGCCTTCGAAGTCGTCGAGCACGTCGTCCTGGTGCTCGTAGACGTCACGGCTCTTCCAGAATCCGTACCCCCATTCGGGCAGAACCGCCGGGAAACCGGTCAGGCGGCAGAACGCCCGGAGCCGCGCGGCCGGCGTCGGATCACACAAGAAGTCGATCCGCAACGGGCCCGCACTGAATCGCGTCGACGCCGACACGCGGTCCCCGGCGAAGTCGAACCGAGTCCCGTTCGCGTCCGATCTGACCCAGACGGCGTACCCGCGACTCGAGACGAACCACGGCACCGGCGCGTAGTCGCCTTGCGGGATCCCCCCTCCGGCAAGTAGGTCCGCAGGGCAGTCGGGGCCCGTGTAGCGACGATCGGCGCCGAGCTGGACGACTCGCCCAACCTGGTCGAACTGCGTGCAGTGCCGAGCGCCGAGGCCGGCGAAATGCTCGTCGGAGCGCCGGCGCCAGTCGGCGGCGATCCGCAGCGGCTCCCCTTCCGGCGCGAGCTCGAAAGACACCCGCTCGCTGGCGAGCACGCGGACCTCGAGCCGCGCGCGCCGGCCGCCGTTCAGCTCGATCGCCAGCACCACCCGGTCGCGCGCCAGCCGCCGCACGCGAGCCACCACCGCACGCTCGGCCGGGGCCAGCTCTTCCGCCGCCACGACCCCTTCCGTGAGCTGGATGAAATGGTCATGGACGGTTCCCTCGGCCACCCAGGCACCCATCGACCGAACCAGCCGCCGGCCGGCACGCCGGATAGTCAAGTCGAACGGTCTGAGCGCGATTTCGACCCGCACTCGGCCCTGCTGCAGCACGACCGTGTCGGCGTCACTCACCGCGAACTGACCCCGCAATTGGCATAGGGGCAAGGTTCTCCCACACCCCCGCGATCCCATGCCGGCGGTAACAGAAACATCACAGGACATGACCTCGTTCTTCACTGACCCCCTCGTTTGCAGGGGGATCCTGATCACCATGAACGAACATAGTCGCGCCGACCTGCACGTCCATTCCTCGGCCTCGCAGATCTCGAAGCTCGGCGTCCAGCGGTCACTGCGGATTCCGGAGTGTGCCACCGACCCGTTTGAGGTCTACGAGCTTGCCAAGCGCCGCGGGATGGACTTCGTGACGATCACCGATCACGACACGATCGACGGAGCGCTGTCGATCGAGCACCTGCCCGACACGTTCATCTCCGAGGAGCTGACCGCTTCCTTCAAGGGCGAGCCCCAGGCCGTGCACGTGCTCTGCTACGGCATCACGCCCGACGATCACGGCTGGCTCCAGGCCAATCGTGACAACGTCGAGGCGTGCGCAGCGTACCTGCACGACCACGAGATCACCGCGGCGCTCGCCCACCCCTTCTACGCCGTCGCGGCGCCGCTCACGGCGCGCCACCGGCGGCGCCTGGCCGAGCTGTTCCCGATCTGGGAGACCCGCAACGGCTCGAGGGCCAAAGAACTGAATCTGCCGGCGTTTGTGTACATCGAAACCCACGGGGGAACCGCCATTGGTGGGTCCGATGACCACGCCGGAATCGACGTAGGCCGAACGTTCACCGAGACCCCGCGCGCCGCGAACCCGCGCGAGTTTCTGGCGAACATCCGCGCCGGAAACGCGTCCGCGCACGGGCAGCAGGGCAGCGCCGCCAAGTGGGCGCACGCGGCGATGGCGCTGGCGATCCGATCGCTCGGCGACGGCGAGGCGCCCGCCCGCCCGGATCCCGCGAGCGTTCTGAAGATCGTCGAGCGGGTGCTGTGCGAGGGGGATGCCCGGCACGGAAGCGGAACGGCCGACCTCGAGGCCAAGGACGCGCTCGCGCTGCTCCGCGCGTGGCTCCTCGCGATGGACCTCGACTTCGACGAGCACAAGCTCCTGACCCAGCTCCAGGAGGGAGAGCTGGGCCACGCGGACCTCGACCGGCGTGCTCGCCGGGTGCACGAGCGAAAGCTGGCCGCCGTCGTGCGCGACACCGTGGCGGGCCTCGAAAACCGAACGATCGACGGCGCCGGCAGCGCGCTCGCGCTGTTCGACGCGTGCATCCCCGCGATTCCGTACGCCGCCGCGTCGGCCTTCCTCGGCCGCGAGAAGGCCAAGCTCGCGCGCACCGACGGAGATCGCCCACGCGTGGCGCTGGTCGCCGACGGGATCGGCTCGATGCACGGCGTCACCCACACGCTCCAGCAGATCCGCACCCACGGCGTCCGCGGCTTCGACGTCGAGGTGATCGGCACCGACTGTGACGTCGATCGCCGGCTGAGCGCGGTAGCCGAGATCGACGTCCCGTTCTACCCCGGGCTTCAGATCGGAGTCCCGACCGTCCCCGCGATCGTCGACGCGCTCGCCGAGGGTCGGTACGACATCGTCCACGTCTGCTCGCCGGGCCCCGCCGGGATCGGCGCCTGGCTGGTGGCGCGCGTGCTCGAGCTGCCGCGAGTCGGCAGCTACCACACCGAGCTCGCCGCCTACGCGGCGCTCCGCACCGGGCAGGCGGAGTTCGAGATGCTCGGAAACATCGGGCTCAGCATGTTCTACGGGGCGTGTGACGTCGTCCTCTCGCCGAGCCGGGCGACGGACGAGCGCCTCAACACGCTGGGCATACCCGACGAGCGAATCCGTCGTTGGGATCGCGGGGTCGACCTGAAGCGGTTCGACCCGGCCCACCGCGACGAGGAACTGCTTCCAGGAGAGATCAGCGTGCTGTACGCGGGGCGCCTCAGCAAGGAGAAGGGAGTCGACCTGCTCGCCGACGCGTTCCTCGAGGCCCACCGCCGCGATCCGCGCCTGCACCTCTCGCTGGCGGGGGGCGGCCCTGAGGAGGGGCTGCTCCGCGCCCGCCTCGGCGAACACGCCACGTTCCTTGGGTGGCTGTCCGGAGACGACCTCGCCCGTGCCTACTCCAGCGCCGACGCGTTCCTGTTCGTGAGCTCCACCGAGACGTTTGGTCAGGTGGTCCTCGAAGCGCAGGCAAGCGGGCTGCCGGTGGTCGCGGTCGACCGCGGCGGGCCCGCATGCCTGATCGAGCATTCGGAGACGGGGCTGCTCGCGGCCCCGGACGTCAATGCTCTCGCTGACGCCTTGGTGTCAATGACAGGTACTCCGCTTCTATCCGAGCGCATAAGTCGCGCCGCGCTGGCGGCGGTGCGGGGGCGCAGCTGGGAAGCTGCGCTTGACCGCCTCGCCGCCGCCTATCGCATCGCGCTTTCCGCGCACGGTGATCACCGGCTCGCGCGCGGCGTCGCATAGCGGTCGTTCAACGGATCAATAGGAGCCGTAGACATATCCGTAGCCGTTGCCATCGCCGCCGTAGCCGCCTTGGCCGTAGCCGTAGCCGCCATCGCCGTAACCGCCATAGCCACCGGAGCCGTAGCCGCCGCCACCGTAGCCGCCGTAGCCGCCCGGATAGCCGCCGTAGCCGTCACCGCCGCCGCCATAGCCGCCGTCGCCGTAGCCACCGGACGATCCACTCGTCTGTGAGGACGAGGATCCGGCGCCGCTCTGCTGCCAGGACACCGAGAACGACGAGCCGTCGGACGACAGCGTCGAGGGCGTCGCGCCCGCGCTGTTGCCGCCTGATCCGTAGCTGATGTCGTACGAGCCGCTCGACCCGAGCGCGATCGGCTGCGCCGACCAGCTCGAATCCGAGATCGGGCCCGTGTGGCCGTTCGAGGTCGCGGTCGCGTTCGTGAAGTCGACCGTGCCGAAATCAGACAGCGGCAGCGGAGTGCAACTGCCCGAGCCGTCGCACTGCGACGGCGCCTCGGCGATCCACTCGGCACTCGAGGTGTCCGGGTTGGGCGACGCGACCGTCTTGGTGAACGACTGTCCCGTGGTCTCGTCCTTCAGCGAGAACGAGGTGTTCGAGCCGCTCACGGCGACGCTAGCCGTGATGTGGTCGCCTGGATGGATCGTGAGATTCAGCTGGACCGGTGCGGCGGGCACGAGCTCGTACCACGCGTAGTACGAGGTCCCGTTGCCGGTGCAGTTTCCTTCCGTCCCGATCTGCTCGAGCGACGTTGATGACCCGTCGCCGAGCGAGGACTGCCCGAATGACGACGACGACTGTCCATCGTCACCGCCGATGCCGACCCAGAAGGCGGCATCGTCCTGCCCGGAACTACAAGTCGACGTGGGCTGGACCCAGCTGCCGGAGACGTTCGAGAACTGAGTGCTCCCGTCCGAGCTCCCGGCGACGTATCCAGCCCAGTTTGCGCTCACCTGAGCATCCGAGGCGCTCGTCGCGGCGCCCGCGGAACCGGCCGACACGCCCAGGAGCGCGGCACCCGCGGTGAGTGTTGTCAAAACCAAGCGTAATTTCATGCGCTCCACTGTCGACCGCGGGAGTAAGAGCGGCTGACGAGCTCACGAAGAGGTCCTTATGGAGTTGAGAAGAGCTCGATATGAGCGCACACTAAGTGGTCGCTTTCGCAATACGAAAGAGACCACTAAGCGGAGCGGGCGCGCTTCCCCAGCTCGAGGTCGTCGTCATCGACGTCGACGTCGGGCGCCGGCAGCGGTTCGAGCTGATGCGTGGCCACCGATGTGCAGCCGCGACCGCTGTCCTTGGCGGCGTACAGCGCGAGGTCGGAGCGCCGCAGCAGCTGGGGCAGCTCCTCCTTGCGATCCCAGACGGCGATCCCGGCGGAGAAGCCCTCGCTCTCGGGGGTCGACTCGCGCAGGCGGTCGATCGCGGTCAGCGAGCCGGTGAGCGTCGAATTCGTCAGCAGCGCCACGAACTCGTCGCCGCCCAGCCGCGCGACGACGTCACCTGCGCGCAGCGTCGCCCGGATGCGTTCGGCGGTGTCGCGCAGCGCGCGGTCGCCCTGCTCGTGGCCGAGTTCGTCGTTGAGCTCCTTGAAGTTGTCGAGGTCGAGCGTGACCAGCGTGATCGGGTTGCCGCTACGCGCCGCCCGCGCGAGCTCTCGCGGGGCCGTGTACCGCCAACCGCGGCGGTTGAGCAGGCCCGTCAGGTCGTCGACGACGGCCTCGTTGGCGAACCGCTGGGCGAGCGTCGCCAGTTCGCCGGTGACCGACCGCAGCGACCCCGCCACCGCGGTCCCGACGAGCGTGAGCAGCGCGGCATGGCCCCAGGTGCGCGGATACGCCGGCGCGCCGATCAGGACCATCGGGAGCACGCAACACGCCGCGAGCACGAGCATGCCCGCGACCAGTTCGATGTCGGTCGCCTCGAGCCCGAACCACACCATCGCGACGATCACCAGCACCGAGAAGCCGGACGCCGCCCCCCCGGTGTAGGCCTGCATCAGCGTCAGCGCCGGGATCAGCCCGAACGCCGCCGTCCAGAACGTGAGCCGGCGCCGGCGCGGCACGAGCGCGACGATCAGCGATGCCGCGCAAGCCGCGACCGCGCCAACGAAAAACACTGGGTGGTGGCCGTATAGATCGGTGCCAGCGGCGATCGTCACCGGCAACACCGTGCCGATGATCGCGAACACCATCAGGCGCACCTTGCCGTGCGGACGCAAAGACCTAGATCCCATTCAGTCTTCGAATCGGCGCTCCGCCCGAAAACTTGAGTAGTAAAGGTTAGGTTTGGGGCGGTCCGTGCGGGCGTTTCCCGCGGCGAGTTCCCCTAACAGGACCAGATCGGTCGGTGGCGAACCCTGTCGGCGTGAGCACCGCCCGACTCGAGGCGTTCTCCGACGGGGTGATCGCGGTCGCGATCACGCTGCTCGTGCTGAATATCCACGTGCCCGCCACGCCATTGCCGCCCGGCAAGACGCTCGCCCACGAGCTCGCCGTCAACTGGCCGGTGTACGCGGCCTACGTCACGTCGTTCCTGACCATCGGGATCATCTGGATCAACCATCACGTGATGATCCGGCGGCTCCGCGAACCCGATCACATGATCCTGTTCCTGAACCTGCTGCTGCTGATGAGCATTGCGGTGCTGCCGTTCGCGACCGACCTGATGGCCGCGTACCTCCAGCAGAGCAGTGGGCAGCACCTCGCAGCCGCCATCTACAGCGGCGCGTTCCTGGTGATGGCGCTGTTCTTCGCGACGCTGAATCGACACTTGATGCTGGTCAAGCCGCAGAGACTCCGTGAGGAGATCCCGCTTGAGCGCCGGCGACAGATCCTCTACCGGACCGTCAGCGGAGTTATCCCGTACGCGGTTGCCACCGCGCTGGCGATCGTCTCGCCGTACGTCACGCTCGCGATCTGCGCCGCGCTGGCGGTGTTCTACGCCTTCCCGATCGCAAGCGGCGGCAACTAGCGGGGCTCAGTCCCGCCACCAGGCCCCGAGCACGCGTCGCCAATTGTCCCACGCGATCGCGGCGACCTCGCTCGAACCGAACCCTGCGCCGGCGAGCGCGTCGAGCAACTTCGGGGTCCCCGCCACGTCGCCGAGCGGCGCCGGGATCGTGGCACCGTCGTAGTCGGAGCCGAGCGCCACATGTTCCACGCCGATCCGATCGGCAACGTACCGCGCATGCTCAGCGATGAGTGACAAAGGCGTGTCCGCGTCATCGGCGAAGTCGGCCCGCAGGAACGAACACGCGAACACGATCCCGACGAGGCCCCCGGAATCACGGATCGCATCGAGCTGAGAGTCCAACAGGTTCCGCGACGTCGGGCAGAGCGCGTGCACCCCCGAGTGACTCGCCACCAGGGGCCCCACGTCCAGGCGCGCGATGTCCCAGAACCCCGCCTCGTTCAGATGGCTCACGTCGATCACGATTCCAAGCTCTCCGCACCGGCGCACGAGCGCGCGGCCCGCGTCGGTCAGCCCCGGGCCCGTGTCCGGCGAGGAAGGTGAGATGAACGGCACCCCGTGGGCGAACGCGTTGGGGCGACTCCAGACGGGGCCGATCGACCGCAGCCCGGCCTCGTACCAGAGGTCGAGCGCCTCGAGCCCGGGGTCGATCGCCTCGGCGCCCTCCAAATGGAGCACCGCGACCGGCGGTCCGTCGAGATCGTCCACAGCGCGATCCAGATCCGCGCCAGAACGCGCGACCTGCACGAAACCCTCTCGCTCGAGCGCCAGCAGCCGCCCCGCGGCGGCGCTCGCGTCGGCGGCGGCCACCGCGTGCTCCACCGGCGGCGCGGGCTCGAACTCGACCACCCCGTCGTCACGCGGCACCTGAACCTCGCGCGCGCCCCCGTCCGAGCGCGTGAACACCGCGAAGGTCGCTCCGCGGACACCGCCGGCGCGCATCCGCGGCAGATCGAGGTGCCCGCCGTCGCGCCCGCGCGCGAGCCGCGCATGGTCCTCGCGGGTCAGCGCGTCGTTGTGCCCGTCGAAGACCGCTACCACGGTGCTACTCGGAAACCCTGAGCGGTAGGTCGACCGCGGGCAGGCCGTCGATGCTCAGCGAGTTCTTGTCGCGTTGATAGTCGAGCAGCGCCTCGGACCCGCCGACGCGGACCTTCTTCGCCGCCCACAGGTCCGCGTGGGGTCGCTGTCCTTCGTGCTTCATCAGCGGCACGCCGTAGCCGCACGCATCCGCGACGCGTACAACCTCGACCAGGACGATCGCGCGCCGCGCCTCGGGGATCGAAGGCTCCGCGAACGCGCACAACTCCATCAGCTCGCCAAAGCGTTCATCAGAAGCCGGGATCACCTCAGCCCGGCCGTGCAGCCGCAGAATCCGGGGCGGCCCCTCGAACGCGCACAGCATGATCACGATGCGCCCGTTCTCGCGAACGTGGGCGATCGTCTCGGCGCCGCTCCCGACCATGTCCAGGTAGGCCACCGTCGTCGGGGTCAGCACGCGGAGACTGTCGATCGGGCCCTTGGGCGACACGTTCACGTGCCCGTCCTCGTCGAGCGGGGCGCTCCCCACGAAGAACATCGGCTGCTTGCAGATCCAGCGCTCGAGCTGCTCGTCGATGTCGTCGAAGATCTTGCCCATCGCCCCGAAGCTTACGGATCCACCCCATTAGGATCCGGGGCGTGGCCACAACCGCCTCCACGGCGCTCGAGCGTGACCTCAAAACGCTGCTTGGCGAAGACGCGGTCCTGCCCGGCAACACGCGCACCTATCTGACCGACGCCACCGAGAGCCGCAACCTCCGCGGCAGGGCGGACGCGGTCGTCCTCCCGAACAATGCCGAAGCAGTCCAAAAAGCCGTGGCCTGGTGCTACGACCACGACGTCGCGATCATCCCCCGCGGCGGCGGCACGGGCTTCACCGGCGGCGCCGTCCCGCTCGATGGCGGAGTCGTCGTGAGCCTCGAGAACCTGAAAAGAATCAGGCATCTCGATCCCGGTATGTGGCGTGCCGCGGCCGAGGCGGGCATGGTCACGGCCGACCTGCGCCGCCGTGCCCGCGAGAACGGGCTGCTCTACCCGCCCGACCCGGGCTCGCACGAGCAGTCCCAGCTCGGCGGCAACATCGCGACCAACGCCGGCGGGCCCCACGCGTTCAAGTACGGGGTCACCGGCGCCTGGATCACCGGCCTGGAGTTCGTGCTCGCGCCGGGCGAGCTCGTGAGGGTCGGGGGACCGATCCGCAAGGACGTCGCGGGCTACGACCTCAAGTCGCTGATGATCGGTTCCGAAGGCACGCTCGGGATCGTCACCGCGGCTTGGGTCAAGCTGATCCCAGCGCCCGAGGCGGCGCTGCCGCTCGCGGCGTTCTACCCGGACACCGCGACCGGGTGCGCCGCGATCGAGGCGGCGTTCGCCAGCGGCGTGGTCCCGGCGGCGATCGAGTACCTCGACGAGGGCGCGATCGAGGCGACCCGCGGCGCGTTCGGAGTCGACATCCCCGCAGACGCGAGGTTCATGGTGATCGTCGATGCCGACGGGACCAAAACCGAGGCGTCCCACGTCCGCAACGAGCTGGGCGAGGTGCTGAGCGAAGACGCGATCCTGATCCACGCGCCCACGGCCACCAGCGAGATCAACGCGCTGTGGCGCTGGCGCGACGGCGCCTCGATCGCCGTCACCGCCCAGCGCGGCGGCAAGGTCTCGGAGGACATCGTCGTCCCGGTCGACTGCCTCGAACGAGCGATCGGCGCCACGGTCGAAATCGGGCGCCGGCACGACCTGCCGGCGTGTTCCTGGGGCCACGCCGGCGACGGCAACCTCCACTCGACGTTCATGATCGACCTCGACGATCCGGCCGAGCTCGAGCGGGCCGAGGCCGCCGCCGAGGACCTGTTCGCGCTCGCTGTCGAGCTCGGTGGATCGGTGTCGGGTGAGCACGGGATCGGCGTGGTCAAGAACGGTCAGGTCGAGCGCCAGTGGGCACCCGCGGCCGTCGCTATGCACGAGGCGATCAAGCGCACCTTCGACCCCAAGGGCTTGCTCAACCCAGGCAAGAAACTCGCTCGGGCCTAATCCCGGCGGCCGCCTCCGGGGTCAACCCAGATGATGCCGGTGCGCCACCGCGGCCGCCTGCGTCCGGCTCTTGACCCCGAGCTTCGACAGGATCCGCGACACGTGCACGCTTGCGGTCTTCTCGGCCATGAACAGCGCGGCGCCGATCTGCCGGTTGGTGGCGCCCTCGGCGACCAGCGCCAGCACCTGCCGTTCGCGCGCGGTCAAGCCGAACGGGTCCTCGGCGCCGTTCGATCCACCGCCGGCGCCCGCCCCTGACTCCGACGAGCCGGAGCCTGCGCCGGCGTCCTCGCCGAGCTCGAGCCGCGCACGCTGCGCCAGCGCCACCAGTTCGTCCTCGAGCCACCGCGCGCCGAGCTTCCGGGCCTCCTCGAGCGCGGCCTCGGCGGACGAGCACCCGGCGGCCCGGTTCCCGGCCTCGACGTACGCCTCGGTCGCTCGCCACAGCGAATACGCGCGCACGTACGGTCTACCCATCGCCTCCCACTCGCGGGCCGCCGTGATCCAAAGCTTCGGGTCGCTGCGACCACGGGCGCGGGCCAGCTCGGCGGCGCCGACCGCTTGCCAGGCGCGCTCGACCGGGCCGCCCTCGGACGCGGCTGCGCGCAGACGCTGCATGTGGATTCTCGCGCGCGCCACCGCGTCGCGCTCGTCGGCTTTCTCGCGCAGATCGCGGGCCCGCTCGGCGATGTCGCCCTCGACGCGCATCCCGGCTGCGGTCACGCGCGCGATCCGCATCACGTCGTCGGTGCACAACTCCATCCGATCGAGCGCGTACGTGACCGCGGCGCGAGCGCCGGTTAGGTCGCGCTGGCGTCGGCGCGACTCGGCGAGCAAGGCGCCGTAGGCCCCGATCCACTGCGGCTCCGACGACCTCGCCACGAGCGGCTCGAGCTCCTCGAGGCAGTCCGCCGCCGTCTCCTCGTCTCCGACGCCGAGGGCCAGTTCAGCCTCGCGCAGGTGGCGGAAGATCAGCTGACGGCCGACGAGCGGAGCCCCTGACGGGACGAGGTGCTCGCGCGCGGCCTCCCAGTCGCCGGCTTCGAACGCGAGGTCCGAAACCGTCAAGGACATCCAGTCGTGGGCGCGCAAGCGCCCCTGGACGGCGGCCATCCCCTCCTTGGCGGTCTCCAAAGCCTGCGACGTACGCCCGGCGAGGCTCAGCGTGTCCGCCAGGTTCGAGTACGCCGTTCCCATGCCGTCGACGTCGTCGTCTTCGCGCGCGATGTCGATCGCTCGCCGCAGGGAGTCGATGCCCCCGTCGATCGACCCGGTCACGATGCCCGCCATCCCGAGCGTGTTGAGCACCTCGCTCTCCGAGTGCCGGTCCCCGGCGGCGACGGCGGTGTCGAGCGCCTCCCGCCCCTCCTTCAGGGCCTCGCGGTATCGCCCGCGCAGATAGCGCACGCGCGCCGTCCAGACCAGGATCGAGGCACGTTCGCGACTGACCTCGTCCGCGGGCAGCATCGACAACGCCCGCTCGGCCGTCTCGACGGCCTCGCTGCCGCGATTGAGCGACCACTGACTGCGCGATAGCCGCGCGAGCAGCTCGGAATAGCGCCGGGGCTCGCTGTCGGGGTCGAGCTCCTTGAGCGCTCGCGTGAGGAGCACATCGGACCGGGCGCGGTCGCCGGCCACGCCATGGGCCGCCGCCGCGATCCCAAGCAGTTCGATGTGGTCGAGCGGGATCATCTGGTCTGCGTCCGGGACGCGGGGCCACAGCTCGAGCGCGCGCTCGGCGAGGTCGGCGGCGTCGCCGTAAGCGTGCACCTCGCGCGCCGCGAGCGCGGCCTGGACCGTGGCGCGGAGCGCGGCCGGCTGATCTCCCGCGGTCGCGTAATGCCGGGCGATCGCCGACGCCAGCTCGACCCCTTGATCGTTCTCGTAGTCGGCGCGGTCCTCGAACGCGCGGGCGAGCGCCAGGTGAAGCTCGCTGCGCTCGCCGGGCAGCAGGTCGTCGTACAGAGCCTCGCGCAGTAGAGCGTGGCGGAAGCTAAGGCGGGTTGGCTCACACGCCACCAGCACCTGCTCTGACACCGCCTCGCGCAATGCGACGTGCAGAGCATCGGGCTCGATCCCGCTCACCTCGGCGATCGTCGGCTCGTCAAGCGCCCTCCCGGCGGCGATCACGCGGGCCGCCGCCTGCGCGTCGGGGGACAGCCGCTCGATCCGCAGCATGAACGCGTCGCGCAGGCTCTGCGGGGCCGCTCCCCGCCCGTCGAGCCCCGCCGCGAGCAGCTCCTCGGTGTACAGCGGGTTCCCTTCGCTGCGCTCGAACAGCCGTTGCACAAGCTTCGCGCTCGGCGCCTCGCCGATGATGTCCGCGAGCACCTCGGCGAGCTCCTCGCGGTCGAACGGCTCGAGCTGGACGCGGCGCGAGCGGTCCAGCCGGTCAAGCTCCGAGAGCAGCGTCCTGAGCGGATGACGCCTATGGAGCTCGTCGGTTCGGTAACTCAGCAGCAGCACGACCCGTTCGGAGCGCAGGCTGCGCGCGAGGAAGTCGACGAACGTGCGGGTCGAGCGATCGGCCCAGTGCAGATCCTCGAGCACGAGGACCACCGGTCGCTCCTCGCTCAGGACGTCGAGCAGCTCGAGCAGCGCCTCGAACAGCCGAACCTGCGCGGATGGGTCGTTCACGTCGGATGCCCCGGCCTCCTCGTCGAGTCCGGGAAGCAGCGCGGCGAGCTGGGCGCGGCTCCCGCGTCCAAGCGCGCCGAGCGCCGGGTGGCGAGCTCGAACCAGCGGCCGCAGCGCGCCGATGACCGGCGCGTAGGGGAGCTCGCCGTCCGCCTCCTCGACGGCCTCCCCACGGAGCACGAGCGCGCCGCCGTCGGTGGCGCGGCGCTCGAACTCCCGTATCAGTCGTGTCTTGCCGACGCCGGAATCACCGCTCAGCAACGCCACGACCGGCGATTCGCCCGCGGCTTCACGTAAGGCGAGCTCCAGCTCCGCGATTTCCCCGGTGCGCCCGACGAACTGACTTGATGTGACCCTCGCGCGCATGTGAGAAGTATCGCGAGAAGCCTCGACGACCTGCGCGGCGGTCCTCGGCGGCGAGTTCGGCGGCGCGCCGTTGTTGGTTGGCTGCACGGCGGGCGTCTTCCATGTGCTCTGAGGCGAGGGCTTGGGTGATGGAGGGATGCATTGCTCGTTCCTCTCGATCGAATCCTGCTTTTCCACTGCGATCAGGATGAACTGAGACGCTGCGTCCGACATCGGGAGAACGGAGCCGGTTCGGCTCGCCCACCCCTTACTCGACCCCTACCGACCCCTTACGTCGACGGGCGCTCGTCGCCGGCGCTGTGCGGAGTCGCGTCCGACCGGACGGCGCTCACGACCTCGGATGCGGTCACGTTCTGGGGGTGGTGACAGGCCGCGATGTGGCCGTTCGGGTACTCGGTCAGCTGCGGCTCGACCGAGCGGCAGATGTCGGTCGCGAACTGGCAGCGAGTGTGGAAGCGGCACCCCACCGGCGGGTTGATCGGGTTCGGCGGCTCCCCGGTGATCGTCATCCGCTGCCTCGAGCGGTTCTCGTTGGGGTCGGGGATCGGGATCGCCCCGAGCAGCGCGGACGTATAAGGGTGGATCGGCTTGGTGTACAGCTCCTCGGCCGGCGAGATCTCCATCAGCTTGCCGAGGTACATCACGATTATCCGGTCGGACACGTGGCGGACGACGCCCAGGTCGTGCGCGACGAACACGTACGAGAGGTGGAGGTCATCCTGAATCTCTTCGAGCAGGTTGATCACCTGGGCCTGGATCGACACGTCGAGCGCCGACACCGGCTCGTCGAGCAGGATCAGCTTGGGCTCGACCGCGAGCGCCCGGGCGATCCCGATGCGCTGCCGCTGGCCTCCCGAGAACTCGTGCGGGTAACGGTTCAGGTGCTCGGGCTGGAGCCCGACCTTGTCGAGCAGGCCACGGGTCTCGGCCTCGAACTTGTCCTTGGACACGCCGCGGATCTTGAGCGGGGTGGCGAGGATCTGGTTGATCCGCTTGCGCGGGTTGAGCGACGCTTGGGGATCCTGGAAGACCATCTGCATCTCGCGCCGGATCGGCGCCAGCTGCTTGCGGTCGGCGTGCGTGATGTCGGTGCCGCGGAACCGGATCGCGCCGCCGGTAGCGTCGACCAGCCGCACCAGCGTTCGGATCAGCGTCGTCTTGCCGCAGCCCGACTCGCCGACGATCCCGAGCGTCTCACCCTCCTGAAGCGCAAACGTGACGTCGTCGACCGCGTGGACGTGGGCGACCGTGCGGGTGACCACGGCCCCCGATTTGACCGGGAACAGGACCCGCAGGTGCTCCACGTCGAGCAGCGGCGCGCGGTCCCCCGCGCCGGCCCCGTTGGTCTGCGGCTCGACCTCGACGCTCATGAGATCACCGTCTCACGGCTCGCGAGCCCGATCTGATCGCCGACCTGGCGGAGCTTGCGCTTCTGCTCGGGTTCGAGCCAGCACCGATCGAGGTGGGCCGGAGCGTCCGGTAGCCGCGCCGCGAGATCGGGCACCTCGGTGCAGTGCGCGAACGCGTGCGGGCAGCGGGGGCGGAAGTGGCAACCCTTGGGCGGGCGCAGGAGCGACGGTGGCATGCCGGGGATCGCCGGCAACCGCTGCGACCGGTCGCGGTCGACCCGGGCGATCGAGCCGAGCAGCCCCCAGGTGTAGGGATGCTGGGGGTCGTAGAAGATCTCGTCGAGCGTCCCGTGCTCCACCACCCGCCCCGCGTACATGACCACGATCCGGTCGGCGATGTCGGCGACCACGCCGAGGTCGTGGGTGACGAGGATGACCGCCGCCCCCGTGTCTTCCCGCAGCGTGCGCAGCTCGTCCAGGATCTGCGCCTGGATCGTGACGTCGAGCGCGGTCGTGGGCTCGTCGGCGAGCAACAGCTTCGGCGAGTTCGACAGCGCCATCGCGATCATCACCCGCTGGCGCATGCCGCCCGAGAACTCGTGCGGGTAGGAGCGCAGGCGATCGCCCGCCCTCGGGATGCCTACCTTCTCCATCAACTCGGCCGCGCGGTCGAGCGCCTGCGCCTTGGAGATGCTCTTGTCGTGGACGCGGATCTGCTCGACGATCTGGTCGCCCACGCGGTAGACCGGGTCGAGCGAGCTCATCGGGTCCTGAAAGACCATCGCGATGCCGGCGCCGCGCACCTTGCGCAAATCGTCCTCCGAGGCGGTGATGAGGTCGCGGCCATCGAACATCGCGCGGCCCTCGAACTGGGCGTTGGGCCCGCGTGTGAGCCCCATCAGCGTCATTGCGGTCACGGACTTCCCCGACCCGGACTCGCCGACGACGGCCAGGACCTCGCCGGGGTCGATCCCGAACGACACGCCGTCGACCGCCTGTACGACGCCGTCCTCGGTGCGGAACGAGACCTTTAGATCCTGCACCTCGAGCAGGCGGCCGTCCGTGGACGCGCCTCGGGCACCGTCCGCGCTCACAGGCGAATCCGCGGGTCGAGATACGCGTAGAGGACGTCGACGACGCCGCCGATCAGCACCACCACGAACGCCCCGAACAACGTGATCACGAGCACCGGCGGGATGTCGAGCGCCTCCACGGACTGGGCAGCGTACTGACCGACGCCGTGCAGGTTGAAGACCGTCTCGGTGAGGATCGCGCCGCCGCCGATGACCGCGGCGAAGTCGAGCCCGAACAGGGCGATGATCGGGATCAGGCTGTTGCGGAGCACATGGCGGGTCATCACCTGACGCTCCGTAAGTCCCTTGGCCTTCGCCGTCCGCACGTAGTCGTCGTTGATCGTGTCGAGGATCGTCGAACGCAGCACGCGCGAGTACACCCCGATGAACAGCACCGACAGCGCGAACCACGGCATCAGCATGTGCACGAACCATTGCCACGGGTCCTGCTGGATCGGAACGTAGTCCCCGGCGGGCAGGATCCCCCACTTGTCGCCGAGGTAGTAGGACATCACGGCGCCGAGGAAGAACACCGGCATCGAAACGCCGATCATCGACAGCACGGTCAGCCCGCGGTCGAGCCAGCGGCCGGCGCGCCAGGCGCTCAGCACACCGAACAGGATCCCCATCGACAGCCAGATGATCCCCGCGCCGATCGCCAGCGACGCGGTCACCGGCAGGAGTGTCCAGATCTCGTGCACGACGTTTATCTGCTGGGTGTAGGAGATGACCTGGCCGGTGAAGATCAGCTTCATAGTCTTCAGGTACTGGACGTAGATCGGCTTGTCGAAGCCCCACTGCTGGTTGATGTGCTCGATCGTCGCGGGCGTTGGGAAGCGTCCGGCGAGCCGCACAGCGGGATTCGGGATCGCCTGGAAGATCAGGAACGTGAGGACCGAGATCGCGAACAGCACCCCGACCATCGACGCGAGCCGGCGGACGACGAAGCGCCCCATCAGTGATCGATTCGGATCTTCGCGCGCGGGTCGAGCGCGTCGCGCACGCCGTCGCCGAACACGTTGATGCCCAGCACGCAGAGGACGAGCATGATCCCCGGCACGAGCATCGTGTGGACGGCCGCGGGGAGCAGGTTGATCCCGTCGCTGATCATCGTCCCCCACGACGCGTTCGGTGGGCGCACGCCGGCACCGAGGAACGACAGCCCCGCCTCGGTCAGGATCGCGTTGGCCATGATCAGCGGGACGAACACGATGATCGTCGAGGCGACGTTGGGAAGGATCTCGCTGAACATGATCCGCGTGTGCCCAAGGCCCTGCTGGCGCGCGGCGTCGATGAACTCGCGCTCGCGCAGGGTGATGATCTGGCCCCGGACCGCCTTGCCGACGTACGGGATGTAGATCAGCCCGATGATGATCGCCGGGATCTGCGTCGAGTTGCCGCTCAACGTGACGAAGCCGAGGTCCAGGCCGCTGATCGCCAGCACCACGCCGAGCGCGATGCCAAGCAGGTACACGGGATAGGCCCAGATCAGCTCGAAGGCACGCGATATGAGCCCGTCGAGCGGACCGCGGAAGTACCCGGCGAGCAGCGCCAGCAGCGTCGCGAACACGATCGTGATGAGCGTCGCCTCCGCGCCGATCTGCAGCGAGGTGCGCCCGCCGTAGAGCAGACGGACGGCGACGTCACGGCCGACGTTGTCGGCGCCGAGGAAGTAGTGGGAATGCCACGTCGGCCCGATCGGCAACCCGAACGAGTTGAGCGCCGTGTCGACGTTCTCTTGGTTCGGCCCGGTGTGCGCGATGTCGTTCGCGTACACCGGCGCGAGCAGGCACAGGATCACGATCGCCAGGAACAGCCCGCCGAACGCGAGCGCCACCTTGTTCCGCCTGAGCCGGCGCCAGGCGAGCTTGTACGGGCCGATGCCGGGAGGAAGCTCCTCGCCGTCGGACGACGGCCATCCCTCGTGCGGCAGCGACTCTTCGATTACGGACGCGGGTGTGGACCCTGTAGCACTCATACCGCGTAAAGACTAATTCTTCTGTCATCCAGTGCGAGCGGGCCGGGGCGCGTCACCGCGCCCCGGCCCACAGCGCGTTTACTTGAACTGCAACGAGCTGAAGTCGTTGCCCTCGAGCGGGCTGAACACCAGCGCGCCGAAGTTGACCCGGGTGGAGACAAACTCCGGCGAGGACAGGTAGCCGTAAGGCACCACGTACGCCTTCTGCGTCACGTAGGTGTCGAGCGCCTGCCACTGGGACGCCACGGTCGCGATCTGCGCGGCCGGGACCGGGTACAGCGAGTCCAGCGTCTTCTGGATGTGCGGGTCGTTGACTTCCTCGTAGTTCGAGTTCCCGACGGGAACGATCGCCCGGCCGTCCACCAGATTCTGGTAGAAGTCGGTCGGGTTCGGGAAGTCCTGCTGCCAGTCGGCGAAGCCGGTCTGCGGATGGTTCTTGAGCGTCTCGATCGTCGAGAAGTAATCCGCGTCAGCGATCGTCTTGAGCGTCGCCTTGAACCCAATCGCGTTCAGCGTGGCGGCGTAGTTCTCCGCCCACTCGAGCCGCGGCTGGCGGTTCTCGGCCCACACCGTGACCGCCTGGCCCGCCATCCCGGACTGCTGGACCAGTTGCTTGGCCTTCGCCACGTCCGGCGACGAGTTCGGATCGATGCCGTCCGGGCACGGCCCGGTCGGGTGCCCCGTCATCTGCGGCGGGAGCAGATAGCAGCCGGGCACGAGCGCGCCGCTTCCGAGGCGAGCGAGCGCCGGCCGGTCGACCGCGATCTGCACGGCTTCGCGGGCGAGCTGGTTTGAGAACGGCTTCTCGGTGACGTTCAGGAAGAAGTAGAACGTCTTGTTCGTCTGGATCGCCTTGAACCGGCTGGTCAGTCCGCTGACCTGCTGGATCAGTGCCGGCGGGATCGTGTCGCCCCAGTCGAACACGTCCGCCGAGTTGTTGAGGACGTCGGAGGCCTCGGTCGTGGTGTTCGACTCGATCTTCACCTCGACGTTCAGGTGCCCGGCGGGAATCCCCGGGATCGCCTGCGCCGCGTAGTTCGGGCTCTTGACGAGCTCGAACGACACGTTCGGGACCACGTTCTTGATCACATACGGGCCGAACCCGACCGGCGGGGTGTTCGGCTCAGGCTTCATCGGCGTGGTCGCGGGCAGGTAGCTGACGCCCGGTACCGCGAGCACGTCGAGGAACGCGCCGTACGGCGAGACCAGATGGATCGTGGTCTGGCCGGTGGCGTCGTTGGTCGTGATGCCCGAGATCGTCTTGGCCTTGCCCGTCGAGTACGCGGACGCCCCCTGGATCGTGCTCGTCAGGAAGCTCGCCGCGCTCCAGCCGAGCTTCAGGTCCCGCTCGATCGCGAACGTCAGGTCAGACGCCTTCACGGGTGAGCCGTCCGAATACGTCAGGCCCTTGCGGATCGTGAACGAGTACGTCTTGCCGCCGTTGCTGACGGTCGGCATCGTTGTGGCGACCGACGGAATGATCTGCGTGCCGGCCGTGCCGGACGCGTGGGCGAACGAGTACGGGCCGAGATACGTCAGCCAGTGCACCTCGCCGCCCTGGGTGGTGAAGTCGATCGACGGATCGAGCGACTGCGGGAACGTTCCCGCCACGACCGTCGCGACGGTTCCGTTGCTGCTAGTCGTGGACGACGAGGTCGTCTTCGACGACGAAGCCGCCGACGATGACGTGGCCGAGCTCGAACTGTTCGAGCTGCCACAGGCCGCCAGCGCGATCACAACTGCGAGCGCCAAGACGCTCGCCGCGATCGGTCTGGTGAGCTTTTTCATGCTGCCTCCTCCTCAGAAGGTCGTTTCTACGCGGAGAAATCTATTGGGAGATGGAACTTCGCGCAGGGTTCCTAATCAAGCCGCAACACGGTGGCCCCATCCTTTCGGTCCTCGTGTGCCCCACGAGCGCCGTCTCCGCGAGCGAGCCAAGCCAGCCAGGCTACTCCTCGGCCCTCGGCTCCCTCGAGATCGACCCCGGTGAGCTCGGAGATGCGAGCGATCCGGTCGCGCAGCGTGTTGCGGTGGACGTGCAGAGTAGCGGCGACGCGGCCCTTCTCGAAGTTGTTTTTTATTAATGAATTCAGGGTGCTGGCGAGCTCGGCGTGATCGCCATCGAGCGGACTGTAGATGCGAGCGGAGATCTGGCTCGCGAGCCGCGGTGAGCGGCTGAGCAGTAGCTCGGGGAGATAGTCGGCGACGTCGATCTCGCCGGCGCGCCCGTGCGCGGCGGCAATCGCCACGGCGCCGCGCAACTCCTCGAGCACCTGGCCGCGCTCGCCTCCGATCGCCGGCGGCGACCCGGCAATGATCGCGTTGCGGTCGAGGGCGAGCGCGGTCCAGGGCGCTCGCAGGTTCGACAACCCGATCACACGTCGACCCTCCGCCGCCGCCAGCGCGTGCCGGCCCCGCAGCCGAGCCGCCAACTCCGCGTGGTGCTGGGCCGAACGGCCCGGCATCGCGATCACGAACGGCCGCGCCGCCCGCTCGATCCGGAAGCCGATCCGCTCGGCCAGCCGGTAGTCCTCGGTCAGCGGGGCCTCCTCGGCGGCGATCCGACGCAGCAGGTCGCCGGCCGCGATCTCCTCCACGGTCGGTGCGCTTTTCTTCGTGGCGGATTCGTAGACCTCCGAGTAGATCCGGGAGACCCGGTCGACGTACTCGAACAGCAGATCCGCGCTCTCCACCAGCGCCGGCCGCTCGGCTTCGGTGGCGGCCTCGAGCATCGCGCGCCACGCGAACCGGGCGCCCCGTCTGAAGTTGGCCGGGATCATGTCGGCCGGGAACCCCCCGTCGGCCTGCGCTTGGGCCTGCTTGCGGAGCACGGCGATCTCGCCTTGGTTCGGCGGCTCGCCTTCAATCAGCCAGCGGATCACCAGGTCGAGGTTCCACCGCACCCACGCGCGTGTGTCGTCGCGGCTCGGGCGAAGCTGCTGGAAGGCCGGCTGCTCCCAGAAGCTGTCGAGCACCCGATCGGTGAACAGCTCGAGGTCGGCCCGCTCGACGATCCTGCGGAGCACTTCACCGCGCGTAGGCGCCTCCATCGGCCAAGTATGAACCCCGATTGTGCATTTGCACAGTCCCGTTGCTCCAGAAACGTGCCTGATGACGGTGTCGCGAGTTCGCCGCGCGGGCACCATTGGTGGTGAGGCTTCCGGTTCCAGGTCCGGAGGCCCCGGCAGAGGCTTCCGGTTCCAGGTCCGGAGGCCCGGCGGGATCGCGATGACTCAGAGATTCTTGGCAGGGATCCTTATGGCGTTCGGCGTGCTCGCTACGGTGCACGCCGGACCCGCCGTCGCGAAACCGCCGACCACCTTCAATCCGGTGGTCGAGGCGGAGAACTTCTCGATCACCCAGCAGCGGCAGACGATCTACGACACGCCGCAGTACCAGACCGAGCTCGCGACCGACAGCGCCGCCAGCACGGCGCAGGCGCTCGCCACCGAGGCCGCCGACCCGGGCCGATTCTTCACCGACGACCTGTGCTGGAACCTGGCGAACGGCTGCGCCGGCGATATCCGTCTGAACAACTGGGCGTCCGACGATTACGGGATCGTCCGCCCGGTGCTGTTCACAGCCCGCGACGGCGCGACGATTTCGGGCCACGTGTGGGCGACGGTCGCGGGGCCGGCCAAGCGGCCGGGGATCGTGATCACCGACGGCTCGGTCCAGGCCGACGAGAACATGTACTGGTACGCCGCTCAGGCGCTGGCCAAGGCCGGCTACGTGGTGCTGACGTTTGACCCGCAGGGACAGGGCCAGTCGGACACGCTCGGGCAGTCGCCCGACGAGGACGAGGGCGTGCCGGCCCAGACCACCGGAACGCCGTTCTACGACGGCACCGAGGACGCGATCGACTTCTTCCTCTCGACTCCGTCGCATCCATACGAGCCGGTTCCGAGTTGCACCACCGGCACGAGCCACGCGGCCAAGCAGAACTCGCGCGTGGCGGCTGGTTTGGACGCGGGCTTCAATCCCTTCTGGAAGCTGCTCGATCCTTCCGAGCTCGGCCTCGCCGGTCACTCGTACGGCGCCGCCGGCGTGTCGTACATCGGCCAGTGGGATCCGCGCGTGAAGGCGATCGTGGCGTGGGACAACCTCGGCGGCCCCGGGCCAGACGATTCCCCGGTGCCGGGCGCGGCCCCGGGGGCGCCCTCCCAGACGATCGGCGAGTCCGCGTCCTCGTGCCCGGCCGATCCCGCGGATCGGACCACGGTCCCGATCACCAAGCCGGCGCTCGGGATGTCCGCCGACTACGGCCTCCCGCCGGCGCCGAACACCTCGCTCCCCGATCCCGACGGCAAGTCGACGTGGTCGCTGAACTACTCGAAGGCCGGGGTGGACACGGGCGAGATCGTGATCCGCGGCGGATCGCATCTGGACTTCAGCTTCATCCCCAACCAGGCGTTCGGCGCGTCTCTGCGCGGGCCAGACCTGATCGCGTGGTACACGACCGCGTGGTTCGACAAGTACCTCAAGCACTCCCCTGACGCCGACGCTGAACTGCTGACGCAGCGGTGGCGGGACGACCCGATCGAGGCCTCGATCGACCCCAACCACGACGGCAACGCGTTCTCGTTCTACTACTACTCGCGGCTCGACATCCACCTGTCGAACGGGCAGGTGTGGGACTGCGAGGACCTCCGCGACGGCTGCCCGGGCATGGTCCCCGAGAGCGACGACGGGTTCCCGGGCACGTACTCGTACCTCGCGCTCGACACGAGCCCGGACAGTCTCACCGGGCCGGGCGCGCCGTTGAAGGCGGGCAACCGCCTCCCCGCCCCGTAGCTAAGCTCGCTGGCCGATTTCGCGCGTTGTTCGTCCGGAAACGTGTCACTCGACGGGGGCCGCCCGACGAGATCCACGTTCGCCGCGCCTAGGGCGGAGAACGTGACATCCGGGGCTTGGACGGTCCCGAGTGCCACGTTAGCCGCCAGCCGCTAGTCGACCCGCAACACGGCTTTGCCGTTGACGCGCCGGTCGAGCAGCGCCTCGATCGCCTGGCCGGCGTCGCTCCAGGACAGCGTGACGTCGATCTGAGGGTCGAGCTTGCCGGCGGCGACCAGGTCCGCGAGCCGTCTGAGGTCGGTGGCGCCCGTGCGGGTGTGCTCAAGCTCGGCGAAGATGTACAGCCCGTAGAGCTTGGCCCGTGGCGCCCGCGCAAATAGCTCCCGGGCCGGGTAGGAGACGGGCTCCGGCACGGTCGAGGCGAAGCTGACGACGGTGCCGCCGGGGGCGACTCGCTGGATCGCCGCGCCGAGCACGTCGGCGCCGACGGCGTCGACGATCAGCTCGTAGGTCGGCCCGTCGAGGTCGATGTGCTCGATGGTCTCGTCCGCCCCGAGCTGTGCGAGGCCCTCGGTCCGGCGAGCCAGCGCGGTCACGTGGGCGCCGGCAAGCTTGGCGAGCTGGATCGCGAACCGCCCGACCCCGCCGCTCGCGCCGGTCACGAGCACCGGCTTTCCGAGCAGGAAACCGCCGACCTCGAGCGCCCTCAGCGCGGTCAACCCCGCCACCGGCAGCGCTGCCGCCTGCTCGAACGAGACCTCGTCGGGGAGCTCGGCAAGCCAATCGGCGCCGACCGCGGCGAGCTGGGCCCAGGCACCGCTGGCCACCAGCCCGACGACGCGAGCGCCGGCCTTCGGTCCGCGTCCGTCGGCGGCTTGCTGGCGGACGACCCCGGCGAGGTCCCAGCCGGTGACGGTGCCGGGGTCCATCGTCTCGAGCCGGCGGGTCTCCCCACGGTTGAGGCTGATCGCCTTGACCTCGACGAGCGCCTCGTCGTGTTCGGGCTTTGGATCCGGAACGTCCGCAACCTCGGCGAACGGGGCCGAGCTCTTGGAGACGAGGGCTCGCATCGCGCGACAGGCTACTTGTATGGTGCGCGGGTGACCCGCCCGCATGTCCCGCGCGCGACCTGGCTGTCGGCGCTCGTCGTGTGTCTTGCGTGTTCGGCGCTCGCGGCTTTCGCCGCGACCGCCCGCGCGGACCTGCACGTCTCCTGGATGCGCGGTGTGGCGTCACCCGGGACGCCGGCACGCTACGACAAGGTCGGCGTGATCAAGGTCGGGTCGCCGCGCGCCCGGAACGTGCTCGTGCTCGAGCCCGGGACGTCCGCCGGCGCGGCCTACTTCGTGCCGCTCGCCCAGTGGCTCGTGTCGCGGGCCCCGCGCTGGCAGGTGTGGTCGGTCGAGCGCCGCGAAAACCTGCTCGAGGACCAGTCGATGCTGAACCTCGCCAAGCAGGGCCTCGCCACCTCGACCCAGCTGTTCGACTACTACCTCGGCTGGCTCGACCCGGCGTTGCAGGTCCAGTCGCACATCCAGCTGATCCCCAACTCCAGCGTGTCGTTCGCAAAGCGGTGGGGCATGAGCGTCGCCGTCGGCGACCTGCGCCACGTGATCGAGGCCGCGCGCAGGCTCGGCGGCAAGGTCGTCCTCGGCGGCCACTCGCTCGGCGGGGCGGTCGTGACCGCGTACGCCACATGGGACTTCCACGGCGTCGCCGGCGCCCACGACCTCGCCGGGTTGGTGTACATCGACGGGGGCAGCCTGCCGGCGGTGAGCGCCGCCACCGCCCGCTCGGAGCTGAGCGGGCTCGATTCACCCGGGACGTCTCCGTGGCTCACGTTCGGCGGCATCCCGGCCCCGTTCGCCGGCCTGTTCAGCGCCACCGGCGCCACCGCCGCGCTGATCGACCCCGACTCGGCCTCGCTCGGCCAGTCGTCCGGACTGCTGAGCGCGTTTCACCTGACCCCATCGGTGCCGGTCACGAACCTCGCCCAGTTCGGCTACGCGCTCAACGTCGGAACCTCGCCGATGGGTCTACTGGCCGCCCAGGCGCACCTCGGCCGGGGGATCTCACCCGTCGGCCCACTGCACGGCTGGGACGGCGCCGGCGCGCTCACCCCGATCACCCGGTTCGCACGGATGTTCTCGGGGCTCGGGGTCGACCACGCGGACGGGACCGAGTGGTACTTCCCCGATCGGCTCACGCTGGACAGCGGCGCCGTCGGCAACGGTCTTTCGAACCCGGCTCAGCGCGTGCTCGGCGTCGACGCAACGCTTGGGCGGCAACTGCCCAAGCGCCTGGAGATCTACGCGTTCGGCGCGCGCCTCGGCGGCGCCGGCGTGCTGCTCGACGCGCGCGCCCTCGCCGCACAATCCGGGATCCCCGCCGGCAACCTCCTCCTGATCAACCGCGCGAGTACCTACGCGCACAACGACCCCGCCGGCGCGTACCCACGAAATGCGTTCTTCGCCGGCCTGATGCGGTTCCTGGGCCGCATCGGTTGACGCGTTCGCCCATGAGCGCGTTCCGAGTGTGCGCTTGTGACCTGGGATGGGCCGCGACCACCCCGGCGCGTGACCCGCTCGTGCGTGCTCAATTTCCCACGCTATTCGTGGGTTATTGAGCACGGCCACTTAGGCCGCTGCTCTGGACGCCGGCCGAGCGCGTGTGATCGTCCTGGAACGGAGGGTAGGTCTCGGTCAAGAGGAACAGATAGGCGTCCGATCGCGCGGTGTAGGAGTTCGCCAGCACCATCACGTCGAACAATCCCCGGGGCAGCCTCCCCAGGATGACGATCACGAACCACGCGGCGACCGCGGCGATCTCGAACAGCAGGTTGACGACGTAACGAAGGATCCCGATCGGGATCGACAGGATCACCCGGAAGAACGTCTTCAATCGGCTGTAACGAGGCAGTGGCCCCGCGAAGTGCATCCGGACCGGATATGACGGGTCGTCACCCCCGCCGAAAGACGGATACGGGTCACACAGCAGTCCGGCATACGCGGTGGTCAACGCGGTCAGCCTCGTGAACCGCGCCACGAACTCGTACAGGCCGGCGGGAAAGCGACCGGTGATCACGATCGCAAACCACGCGATGATGATCGCGAGATAGGCGACGAGGCCGTAGAAAACCAACCAGATCGCGAGCGGAATCACCAAGATCAACCTGAAAAAGGCGGTCAAACGACTACGCCGCTCGACGTAGTCAACCTCGAAGGCGACCGGATAGGACATGGGGCCTGGCTCCTTTGTTTTGACGACGTGTCCCGCACACTCACCCTGCGCCCCGGACCCATCACGGAATGATCACAGTCGGAGTGGATGTGTGCGCGCCGGTCGATCGTCTCAGTGGAGACTCTCCCCTCCCAGGCTCCCTAGGTGTCGCCCCCAAGCCCCATGGTGTCGTCTCACACCCCCACAGGTGTCTGCGTTCGGACCGGGAGGAGCGGCAGGCCGACTAGCGCGCGGAGACGCCGGCGGCCCGGATCGTCACATTCCCGTTGCCCGAGCTCGCCGTGATCGAGCGCGCCGAACTCGGATCGATCCGGAGCGTCGGATACGACACCGAGCCGTTGCCGGAGCTCGCGTGGACCGCATAGGTGGCGTTCGGGACGGTCAGGGTCAGGTTGCCGTTCCCCGAGCTCGCGTCGAGGCGGGTCGGCGCCTGGTCGAGCGTCGCGGTCACGTCGCCGTTGCCGCTGTCGAGCGTCACGACGGGGGCCGTCACCCCGACCGCGTCGACATCGCCGTCGCCGCTGCTCAGCTTGAGTGGTGCAGACGTGGTCAGGCCACGCGCGTCGACGTCGCCGGCTCCCGAGTCCGCGGTGACGGTCACCCCCGGCGGCACCGTGATCGCGTAGCTGACCCCGCAGTAGTTGGACACGCCAATCGGGCAGCTCGCGCTCAGGCCAAGCGCGCCGCCGGCGCCGCGGACCGCGTTGCGATGGGGCGTGGTCAACCCCTCGGTCACCTGCGCGACGACGAAGACCCCGCTCCCGGCCGCACCGCCGTTGATGTGGACGTCGCCGGTGCCACCGTCGACCTCGAGTGACCGGACCCCTTCGTAGGTGCTCGACACGTCGAACGTGTGGCGCGAGACAAGGTCGATCAGCTCAAATGCGCACCAGCCGATCAGGAAGACCAGCGCCAGCCCGCCGAGCGCGGCCAGCGCTCGGCGCCACCCCCGGCCCGGGGTCCACGACGTGACGCGAGGAGGATCTGCGATCGCCATCTGAAGTCACACTCCCAGGTACGTGAGGACAGCCAGGACACGCCGGTGCTGCTGGTCGGTCTGCGGCAGCCCGAGCTTCATGAATACGTTGCGGACGTGCTTCTCGACCGCTCCGCCCGTGACGACGAGGCGCTCGGCGATCGCCGCGTTCGTGTGGCCCTCGGCCATCAGCGCCAGCACCTCGCGTTCGCGCGGCGTGAGCTCGTCGAGCACGTCGGTTCGGCGGCGCCGGCTGAGTAGCTGAGAAACGACCTCCGGGTCGATCGCGGTCCCGCCGGCGGCGACGCGCCGCGCCGCGGACATGAACTCGCTGACGTCGGCGACGCGGTCCTTGAGCAGGTAGCCGACGCCGACGCTGCCGGCGCTCAGAAGATCGGTCGCGTAGCGCTCCTCGACGTACTGGCTGAGGATCAGGATCGCGACGCCGGGCTGGCGCCGGCGCAGCTCGACCGCCGCGCGGACACCCTCGTCGGTCTGGGTCGGCGGCATCCGGACGTCGACGATCGCGAGGTCCGGCTCGTGCTCGGCGGCCGCCTCGAGCAGGCCGTCGGGGTCGCCGACGGCGGCGAGCACCTCATGGCCCTCGTCTTTCAGCAGCGAGGCGATTCCCTCGCGCAGGAGCGCCAGGTCTTCGGCGATCACGACGCGCATGGAACCTCCGCACGAATCGTCGTCGGGCCGCCGGCAGGACTGTGGATCGTCAGCGAGCCGTCGAGCGCCTCGACGCGCTGCGCCAGACCCTCGAGCCCCGACCCCGCCCGGCGCGACGCTCCGCCGTGTCCGTCGTCCCACACGGCGATCGCGAGCACCGGCCCCTCGCGTCGGATCTCCACCGCCGCACACCGAGCGCCGGCGTGCTTGCCGACGTTCGTCAACGCCTCGGCCACCACGTAGTAGGCGGCGGTCTCGATCGGGTCCGGGGGCCGCGCCTCCACCTGAACGTCGACGTCGACCGGCACCGGGCAGCGTTCGGCCAGCCCCGACACCGCGGCATCGAGACCGCGGTCGGTGAGCACCGACGGATGGATCCCACGTACGAGATCGCGCAGCTCGACCATCGCCTTCTTGGACTCCTCGTGCGCCCGCCCGAGAAGCTCCGAGGCACCCTCGGGGTCGTCGGCGAGCTTGGCCCGCGCCCGGTCCAGTTCCATCGCGATGTACGAGAGCCGGTGCTGAGCGCCGTCGTGCAGATCCCGCTCGAGCCGGCGCAGACGCGCATCCGCTGACTCGACCGCGGCTGCGCGTGTGGCCACGAGTGTGTCCACCCGCGCGGCGAGCACGGCTCGGTCATCGGCCGCGAGCAGCCACTTGGCGATCGCGCCAAGCCCGATCGCGAATCCGCGGGTCACGACCACGGTCAGTACGCCGAGCGCGAGCCCGGCGGCGACGATCCCGACAAGCGCCCATGCGGTTTGACGGCCGAGCAACGAGTGGCTGGGCGCGGCTGCGTGGAAAGCCGGCGCGACGACGGCCGCGAGGACTCCGGACCACAGGAGGACCACGATCGCGCCGAGCGTCGTGCCCACCGTGCCCAGCAGCAGCATGAACCCGACCTCCTTCCACCCGACGCGGTCGGTGTATCGCGCCCACAGGCGGCGCGGGACGCCGCCGGCGGGCCGCGGGAGCACCGGCTGGGCGATCGGCGCTCCGAGCACGAGCGCCGCGCGGGCCCGCTCGATCCTCGCGCCGAGCCGGGCCAGCTCGACCGTGCACGCGAGCAAGAGGAGCCCGACGATGATCACGGTCAGCGCGGCCCCGACCACGAACCCGATGAGCAGCGCGATGATCCACGCCAGTCCGATCGGAGCGCTCAGCCCGACGTACAGGAGGTCCCGCGGTGCCTGCCTGAGCAGTTCGCGTGGTTGGAGCCATGCCATGGCGGCAACCGTAGGCGATCGCGAAGCGCCCGCCCAGCCTGTTTGCCGGTCGGCGCTTGGTGGGGCTTGCCTTACCCCGCGCCCCGGACCTCGCCTACCCCGCGCCCCGGACCTCGCCTACCCCGCGCCCCGGACCTCGCCTACCCCGCGCCCCGGACCTCGCTTACCCCGCGCCCCGGATCTCGTCGAGCGCCAACCCACCGCCGTTCGGCCGCGGCCCGCTCGATCGCCTCGCATCCCGCCTGCACCTCGAGGCCCGTCGCGAAGTCCGGCGACCAGGCCCCGTCCGGCCAATGCTCGAGCAGGTCGGCCGCCTGGTTGACGAAGCTCGCGCCGTACCCGATCCCCTGGCCGATCGCCCACCATCCCTGAGTCTCGGGATGGAGCGGATGCTCGGCCCGGATCCGGCGCATCCCGTACAGCTCCGCCTCGTCGCCGGCGTCTCCGTACCACAGCTCGTTCAGCCGGGCATAGTCGAATCGGACCGTTCCGCGCTCGCCGTTGACCTCGACCGTGAAGTCGCACGGCCGGCGCACGCACGTCTTCGCCACCTCGAACACCCCGAGTGCGCCCGACCGGAACCGCAGCAGCGCCGAGGAGGCGTCGTCGACGTCGACCTCGCGGGTCGCGCCGCCCGGGTCGCCCCGGAGCGGCGTGAACGTCTGCGACTGCGCGCTGACCTGGTCGATCTCGCCGACGAGCCAGCCGGCGAGGTCGAGCAGATGCGCCCCGAGGTCGGCGATCGTGCTCGCCCCCAGCCTCTTCTCAAAGCGCCAGTCGAACGGGATCTCGGGATCGGCGAACTCGTCCGAGAGCCAGCTTCCGCGCCACAGCCGCACCTCGCCGAGCCGGCCGGAGTCGACCATCTGCTTCATCAGCGACAGCGCCGGCAGCCGCCGGTAGTTGAAGCCGATCGCGTTCTTCACCTGTGCCCGGCGAACCGCCGCCACCGCGCGGCTCGCATCCTCCCAGCCGGCCGCCAGCGGCTTCTCGCACAGGATCGCCTTGCCGCACTCGGCCGCCGCCTCGACGATCTCGGCGTGCGTGCCCGGCGGGGTGCAGATGTCGACGATGTCGACGTCCGCCGCCTCGACGAGCTCCCGCCAGTCGGTCGTGAACCACTCGGCCCCCAGGTCGAGCGCCGCTCGCTGCACCGCGGCGCGGCTCCGGCCGCTGATCGCGCGTACGCGCGGCTGGCACGAGAGCCGGCGAATCCTGGGCGCCGCCGCGTACGCGTAGGCGTGGGCTCGTCCCATCGTCCCATAGCCGACGATCCCGATCCCGACCTCGCGAACGACGGAGCTCATACCGCTGGAAACCGCCCGGTTGTGGAACGTTCCACATGATAAGGCGGTCTGAACGCCCTCGCCCGGGCGCTCACCACCCTCGTCCCGCGGCGCTCACCACCCTCGCCCCGGCGCTGAACGCCCTCGCCCGCGCGCTCACCACCCTCGCCACGGCGCTGACCACCCTCCCCCGGGCGACTAGGGCGTGAAATCCGACGAGTGACACGGCGCGCCGCCGCACACGTCGGTGACGGCGCCGTCCGGCTCGAGGAAGTCGGAGATCTGCTGCTGGGCCGCCGGCGTGTTCCGCGGGTCCTGATGCGGGTCGATGTTCGTGGCGCCCGCGGTCGGCGGGATGTTCCCGACCGGCGGCTCCTGAACACGTCCCGGACCGCTGTCCCAGATCTCGATCGCCGAGCCGTGGAACGGATAGTGACCGATCGCCGGGATGCCGTAGAACAGGTTGCGGTCGCGCGAGCGGTCGGGGTCGAGCGCCGGCTCGTAAGCCGAAGCCCCGATCGTCCGCGCCTCGGCCGCGCCGGCGTACATGCTGACCTGGAAGTCACCGTAGGCGATCTGCATCAGCACCTCGTGGGTCGGCGTGTCCGGCAGCGGGTGCGATGTCATGTACGGCGCGTAACCGTCAGGGTCGGCTCGGTCCCACAATTGATCGAGCAGGTCGAGGATCACCGGATACTCCGACGGATCCCGGTAGTAGATCCCGAGGAACTGGCTGAACGTGGTGAAGTCCGTGCTCCGCGCGAGCAGCAGGTTGCCGTAGTCCATGCCGGTGACACCGAGCACGGCGCGACGGACGTCCGGGGAGACCGCCAGTGTCACTCCTCCCATGATCCCGCCCTGCGAGTTGCCGTTGTAATAGAGGTGCGAAGTGTCGAGCAGCGAGCGGCCGCCGGCCTGGAAGTCCGGGTTGGCCGCGAAACCGTGCGGGCTGTCCATCAGCCGCCCGAGGAACAGCGTGTTCAGCACCGCCTGCTGCAGGCGGTCGACGATCACTCCGAACAGGTTGAGGTTCCCGACGACGTTGGCCGCGAACGATTCGTCCGCGTCGGTCAGCCCCCACCAGTCCGTCCCGCAGAACACGATGTTGTGCTGGGTGGCGAGCGCCTCGACCCACCGGTCCTCGACCTCGGTGTAGTCACCGAACAACCCGTGGCCGTACAGCGAGATCCGCGCCGGCGACGGATTGCCCGCGGTGCTCGGGATGATGCACTCGAACGGGGCGACGGCGACGTTCCCCGGGCGCTGAGTCGGGAGCGCGTCGGGCTTCGACGAGCTGTAGTGAAAGCCGGTCGTCGCGGTCGTCCCACACTGGATCAGGTAGCACGGAGCGTCAAACGTTCCTACGACAGCGCGCAACTGCGGCGACAGCGTCTTCGTAGAAGTGATCGTGTAGCTCGGGGCGCGGCCGGCGACCTTCCCGTCGGCGAGCTTGCGGTCGCCGAGGCCGGCGAACGCGCTGTCGCGGATCGAGAGCAGACGACTGGTCACGTTCTGCCGCGAGGCCACCGTGAAGTCCCACGCCTCGTACAGGTTCGACCGGCGCACTCCCGCGCGGGCGAGCGCCGCGAAGATGCTCGCGTACCGGGCGCGCTGCGAGCTCTCGTTGGCCGGCAGCCGGCGGTTGTCGCGTAGCCGCTCGAACCAGTTCGGCGCGGGGATCAACCGACCCGTGCCGGTCCGCAGGTTGCGGAGTGCCACCACGTATGTGTGCCCGTCGACGAACGCCTTGGCGCCGTGGATCAGCAGGTTCGTGGTCTGGGGGGTGGTGGCGTTCGCGTCGAGCTCTGACCAGATCAGCTGCCGGCGCCCGGTCTGCTCGTCGACGGTCACGATCGGCTGGTTCCGGCCGCGCGACTTGGCCATGTCGAGCACGCCGGCCGCGCCCGTTCGCGCGAACGCCGCGGCGTTGTCGAGGCCGGGCACGTGGACGATCGCCGCCGACCCCGGGCTGAAGCCGTCGGCGCGGTCGTACGGAGCGACGCTCACCCGCTGCCCGCTCGAGTTGACCGGCATCGCGCCCGCCGGCAGGGCGACGCGCAGCCCGGTCTGGCTCGTCGGGTCGTGGCGCGTGAACAGGTTGTTGGGGAACGGCAGCAGACACGGACCGCCCGAGAACGGCTGGCAGTCCGCGGCCGGACCGCTTCCGGCGGCTCGAGCGCGCGCTGGCCTGGCCGTGGCCACCGACCCGGCGATCGTCAGCCCACTCACGACTACCGCCAGAGCAACCCAACAAATGCGATTCACCACAAGCTCTCCCTCCTCGGACCGGCGGGCACCCTACTACCTTGGAAGGGCACCCATGCGCGCCCGCAACGCACAGTCAGCCGAACTCGGCGCCGGCGTCAGCCGGCCGATGGTCCTGCTGCTCGCATTCGCCTGCGGTGCCGTGGTCGCGAACCTGTACTACGCGCAGCCGCTGCTGCACACGATCGCCCGCGCGTTCTCGGTTTCGGACAGCTCCGCGGGGCTGCTGGTCACGGTCACCCAGGCCGGCTACGTCGTCGGGCTGGCGCTGCTGGTCCCGCTCGGAGACCTGCTCGAGCGCCGGCGTCTGATCGCCGTCACGCTGCTGGTCGCGGCGGCCGGCCTCGGGGTGGCCGCGGCCGCGCCGGGCTTCGCGGTGTTCGCGCTCGCGGTCGGGCTCCTCGGTGTGACCGCGGTCGTCGCGCAGATCATCGTCGCGATGTCCTCGTCTCTAGCCACCGAGCGTGAGCGCGGCAGCGTCGTCGGCACCGTGATGAGCGGTCTCTTGATCGGCATCCTCGTCGCCCGCACGATCAGCGGGATCGTCGCCCAGCTACTCGGTTGGCGCGTGATCTTCGTGCTCGCCGCGGTCGCGATGGTGCTGCTCGCGGGCGTGCTCCGCTACGCCCTACCGCGCGTCCCGACGACCGAACGGCTCCGCTACCCGGCGCTGCTCAGGACGGTTCTCGACCTGATCCGCGACGAGCCCCTGCTGCGCCAGCGGATGCTGCTCGGCGCCACCGCGTTCGGGTGCTTCAGCGTGCTGTGGACGTCGGTCGCTTTCCTGCTCTCGGGCGCCCCCTACCACTACGGGAACGCGGTGATCGGGCTGTTCGGGCTCGCCGGGCTGGCGGGGGCGATGGCGGCGCCGGTCGCGGGACGGCTATCGGACCGGGGCCGCGGTCGCACCGCGATGAGCGGCTCGATCATCCTGCTGCTGTTGAGCTGGGGGGTGCTCGCGTTCGGCAAGTCGTCGGTGGTCGCGCTGATCGTCGGGATCGTCGTGCTCGACCTCGGTGCCCAAGCGATGCACATCTCCAACCAGAGCGCGGTCTACTCGCTTCACGGACAGGCCCGCAGCCGGCTGACGACGGCGTACATGGTCGCCTACTTCAGCGGCGGCGTGGCGCTGTCGGCCGCCACCTCGGCGCTGTATTCGAGCGGTGGTTGGGAGGCCGTGTGCGCGCTCGGCGCCGGGACGGCCGCGGTCGGGCTCATCACCTGGCTGGTCACCGAGCGCGTCATGACCGGGCGCCTCCCGATCGGCGCAGATAGCCCCGCCTGATGATGCGCCCGCGGCTCGTCGCCTCCGACCTCGACGGCACGCTGCTCACCTCGGACGGCTCGGTCGACGAGCGCACACGCCGCGCGATCGCGTCAGTCGAGTCCGCCGGCGTGGTCGTCGTGTTCTGCACCGCTCGTCCTCCCCTGAGGCTGAAGCCGCTGGCCGAGGCGACCGGCCATCGCGGCGTGGCGGTGTGCGCCAACGGCGCGGTGATCTGGGACCTCCACACCGAATCGGTCATCGAGGCCAGGTCGCTCGAGCCGGCGATCGCGCTCGAGCTGGTCGACCTGCTGAGGGCCGAGGTGCCCGGCGGAGCTTGGGCGGTGGAGCGGGCCGGAGGGTTCGGGCACGAGCCGGCCTACGTGCCACGCTGGTCCGTGCCCGACGACACGACGATCGCCGCCGTCGAGGCGCTGGTCGAGGAGCCGGCGCTGAAACTGATGCTCCGGCACCCGGAGCTGTCGGCCGACGAGCTGCTGTCGCGGGCGCGGGACGTCTGCGGCCATCTCGCCGAGTTCAGCCACTCGAACGCGACCGACACCCTGCTCGAGATCAGCGCCGCCGGGGTCAGCAAGGCCACGGCGCTCGCTCGCCTGTGCGACGAGCGGGGCATCGACCGCCGCGACGTGATCGCGTTCGGCGACATGCCCAACGACCTGCCGATGCTGACTTGGGCGGGCCACGGCGTGGCGGTCGCCAACGCCCATCCCGAGGTCATCGCCGCGGCCGACGAGGTCACGGCCTCGAATGACGATGCCGGTGTCGCGCGCGTGCTCGAGCGCGTGTTCAACGTCGGTTGACAGTTGGGTTCGGCCTCAGCTGACGGTTCGGTTCGTCAGCGGCACGTAACGCCGGCACGGCTCGCCGCGCAGGCCCGGGCACGGCGGTAGGCCGGTCGGAACCGCGATCCCCGGCACCACCGGGAGGATCAACTGCGACGGCATCGCCGGCGAGTGAGCCACCCGCACGGTCGCGCGACCCGCCGGCACCAGGTCGCCGAACGCCCACGTCGGCTGATCGCCACCCGGGGCCGAGATCGTGATCCGGATCCGCGATCCCGCACGGTAGACGTGGCCCTCGTAATACAAAGGCACGATCACCTCGGTGAACCTTCCGCGCGGCAGCGGCCTCACGTCTGCCTTCCGTTCGGTCAGCAGCGGCTCGAGTAGCGTGCTCTGCGGGGAGAGCTTGCGCTCGCTCGCGTCGAGCCATCCGCTCTGCACGAACGTCTCGTTGCCGTCGGGCCGGACCTCGGAGACCGTCACCTGGAGATCGACGTCCGGCGTCGAGGCCTCGATCCAGACGTGGAGCGCGCCCGCGCCGACGACCACCAGGTTCGCCGGCAGCGGCGCGGTCACATACGAGACCGCGGTCCCCGCCGGATTCTGGGTCCAGTGATAGTTCGGCGTGGTGCCCCACAGTCCGCCGGCTCCGGTGTTGCCGGTGAAGTCGGTGAGCGGCCGAGCCTTGGGGGACCAGTTGAAGACGTCCGTGCCGCCCGACCCCGGCGGAGGGCTCTGTAAGACGCCCCCCGAGCCGAGGTACCACGCCTTGGCGGCGGTCCCGGGCAGCGGGAAGCGCGAGAACGACTGCTCGAAACCGGCCACCGGCGCGCCCGGCGTCGAGCCGCCGGCGCCGTTGTCGAACAGGATGCGGACCGGCGCCAAGGCTTCGAACGCGGCCAGCGCGGACGCGTAGTCGGGCTCGTTCTCGATCGGGTCCGCGGGGAACGTGACCCCGCTAATCCCCATCGCGGTCTGGTACAGCAGCGGCGCGAAAGCTCGCAAGCTCGGAGTCAGATCGGGCAGCCGCTGGGCGACGAACAGTGACAGGAAGTCATACCAGCGCACCGCGGTGGCGGGGTCGAGTGAGTCGATGTGGGCACCGTTGGTGAATGTGAACCACTTCAGTCGCGTGCCGGTGAAGTGCTCGGCGAGCTCGGGGCAGTGAGCCCCGGTCTGCTCGTCGGTCCACTGACACGCGAGGAACACGGGCGCGTGGATCTTGTGCACGAACGTATCGGGGTTCAGTGGGTTCGCGAACGACGGAACGTAGTACCGGTTCGCGCTCACCTCTGCGACCTCGTTGACGGCCTCGGGGTGAAGCACCTGGTTGGACCGGCAGGTCCGATCGCCACGGCGGATCCGCGCGAGCGCCCACGCCTCACCGTGGCCCGCAGAAGCGGGCTCGGCGTCGAAGTCGCGGGCCTGAGCGAACGGCACCGCGAAGCCCGTGTTCAGGATTCCGCCGGGGTACAGCGTCGTCGCGGTGTCGTCGATCACCGACAACGGCGCGATCGCGGCCAGATCGGGCGGATCGGTGGCGGCGACGAACAACTGGCTGATGCCGCCATAGGAGACGCCGATCATCCCCACCTTGTGGTGCAGCACCCACGGCTGGTGGGCCACGGTCTCGATCACGTCGTAGCCGTCGAGGCTCTGGAGCGGCTCGAAGAAACTGAACGCGCCGCCCGAGCAACCGGTGCCGCGCATGTTCACGTCGACGACCGCGAACCCCAGCAGCGTTGCGACCGGGCTGATCCCGTTCTCCGCCCCCGCCGGGTCGGCGTAGCCGTACCCGGAGTACTCGATCAGCGTCGGGTACGGGCCGGGGCCGGACGGCAGGTGGACGTCGATCGCGAGCTCGGTCCCGTCGCGCGTGGTCAGGTAGCCGTAGCCCGAGGCGGGGATGCGCTGGTCGTAGATCTTCGTGCTCGGTGGCGCGGACCGGTCCGGCATCACGGTCACCGCGCGCGAGACCGCGCCGCCCCCGGCCGGGCGCACGCGGTACCCGGGTCCCGGCCGGACGCCGCGGAAGATCACGCCCCCGAGCGAGCCGGCCGGCAGGACCGCCACCGTCGCGCCCCGGCGGTTCACGAGGGCCACGCGCTCCCCCCCGCGCGCGCCCGTCACGTACACCTGCTGGACGCTGCCGGCGGGCGTCAGCGCGGTCGCGGCCGACGCGGTGGCCGCCACCGACAGGCACGCCACCAGCGCAATCGCCACGAGCGCCGCCGAAAACAGGGCCCCCCGGAGCCGTTCGCGCATTCCGAACATCTGTGGAGGTGGACCCTACAGCGCCGGAAATAGCGAAATCGTGCGCTAGCCTCCTGATCCAACAAACCACGGCAAGAGACAGGTTCTCTGTGGGGTTGGGGCGAACCGACGAAAAGGATTTCAGCGAGCGGCTCCGGCTGCTCGTAATAGACGCGACAGCGGACCGCGCCGCGGTGCTCGCCGAGCGGCTCAGGCAACGGGCCGGCGGGCACGCCGACGTGCTCGTCCGCGACACCGTGCCGCGCATCCGCCGGGCGCTGCGCGAGCACGCGTTCGCATGCGTCGTGCTCCGCCTGCCGGTCGGCGACGACGACGCGCCCGAAGTGCTCGAGGCGGTCCTGTCGAGCGCCCCGGATGTGCCGCTGGTCGTGCTCGCGGATACGGACGACCAGTCGACCGCCCTGCGAGCGATCCGCGACGGAGTCCAGGACTTCCTGGTCGACGAGGCCACCGACGCGGATGCGCTCGACCGCGCGATCCGCTACGCGATCGAGCGCAAGCGCTCAGCGGCCCGGCTTGCTCACCAGGCGCTGCACGATCCGCTCACCGGCCTGCCCAACCGCGTGTTGCTGCTCGACCGCCTCAACGTCGCGGTCGGGCGCGCCCGCCGCCACCCGACCTCGCTCGCGCTGCTGTTCCTCGACCTCGACGGTTTCAAGCGGGTCAACGACAGGCTCGGCCACGACGCCGGCGACGATCTGCTCGTCGAGGTCGCGCGGCGGCTGCAGCGGACGCTCCGGCCGGGCGACACCGTGGTCCGGTACGGCGGGGACGAGTTCGTGATCCTGTGCGAGGACCTGCGGGGTCAGCGCGAGGCGCTGCGCGTCGCCGAGCGAGCGCGGGCGGCGATCGCCGAACCGTTCCTCGTGCGCGGCCACGACGTGACGATCCGGGCGAGCGTCGGCGTCGCCCGCGCCCGCCGCGGCCAGACGTACGCGCAGGATCTCGTCCGCGAGGCCGACCTCGCGATGTACCGCGCCAAGCAGCGCGGCACCGGCGTCGAGCTGTTCGACACCGGCATGAGCGTCGAGGCGATGAGCGAGCTCGAGACCGAGCACCAGCTGCGCGACGCGATCGACCGGGGCGAGCTGCGCCTCCAGTTCCAGCCGGTGCTCACGCTCGCGACCGACCCGCAGCCGGTCGCGGTCGAGGCTCTGGTCCGCTGGCGGCATCACCAGAGAGGCCTGCTCGACCCACTCGAGTTCCTGCCGATCGCCGAGGAGACTGGGCTGATCGCGCAGATCGACCAATGGGTCGTGACCGAGGCATGTCTGCAGCTGGCGCGGTGGCGAGAGGACGGCGTGGTCGCGGACGCGGTGTGGATGTCGGTCAACATCTCCCCCCGCTCGCTGGGCGCGCCGTCGCTGACCGACGCCGTCGACCGCGCGATCGCCGGCGCCCGCCTGCCCCCGCGATGCCTGTCGCTCGAGGTGACCGAGACGGCCGTCGACGAAGAGCCGGTCCGCGCCGCCGCCGTGCTCGAGGGCCTGAAGCGTCTCGGCGTGAGGCTATGCCTCGACGACTTCGGGACCGGCCACTCGTCGCTGAGCGCGCTGTCGCAGTACCCGTTCGACGTGGTCAAGCTCGATCGCGCGCTAACCGAGTCCGCGGCCGCCGACGCCAAGGCCGCCCGGATGCTGGGCGCGATCCTGGGCGTCGCCCGCGCCGCGGAGCTGAACACGATCGCCGAGGGCATCGAGACCGAGCGCCAACTCGAGGTTGTGCGCGACCTCGGATGCGGAGGCGGTCAGGGGTTCCTGTTCGCGCCCCCGGCGCCCGCCGACGAGATCGCGACGTGGCTCCGGGCCCGCGCCACCCGCTGAGCCCGCCCCCGCGCAGTAGCGTTCGCAAGCGTGAGCGAGACGGCCCCCGACCCGACCGCAAGCGCACAGCACGCAGACCCCGCCGACCTCGGCCTGCTCGAGGCCGCGGCGTTGCTCAGCGCCGGCCGCATGTCATCGGTCGAGTTGACCGAGGCCTGCCTGCGCCGGATCGATCACCGCAACGGTGGCGCTCCCACGGCCGACGGTGCGCCCGATGCGATCAACGCCTGGGCCCGTCTGTACCACGAGCGGGCGCGCGCACAGGCCTCGGCGGCGGATGAGCGCCGCGCCGTCGCGGGCGAGGCGGCCCCGCTCCTGTGCGGCATCCCGATCGGCGTAAAGGATCTGTACGGCGTCGCTGACCTGCCGCTGACCGCGTCGAGCCGCGTGCTCGAGGGCAACGTCGCCGGCGGGGACAGCACCGTGTGGGGGCGGCTGCGCAAGGAGGGCATGGTCCTGCTCGGCCACACACACACGCACGAGTTCGCCGCCGGCGGCACGACCGACCAGGTCGGCAATCCGCACTCGCTCCGTCTGATCGCGGGCGGCTCGAGCGGCGGGAGCGCGGCGGCGCTGGCGGCGCGGATGACACCCGCGGCGCTCGGGAGCGACACCTGCGGTTCGCTGCGGATCCCGTCTGCCTGCTGTGGGACCTGCGCGATCAAGCCGACCCACGGGCGAATCCCGATCGACGGGATCCTCCCACTGGCGCCGACGCTCGACCACCCCGGGCCGATGGCCCGAACGATCGCCGACTGCGCGGCGCTGCTTGCCGGGATGGCCGCCGGCGGCGCCGCGGTCACGCCGCTGATGCCGCCCCCGGCCGCCCTCGAAGGCCTGCCGCTCACCGCCCGCTCGGGCGGGCGTCCGCTGGCGGGCACGACGATCGCGCTGACCGACCGCACGCACGGGATCACGATCGCGCCGGCGGTCGCACGCGGGCTCGAGGAGGCGGCGCAGACGTGCGAGCGACTCGGCGCGCGGATCGTCGAACTGCCGGCGCCGTGGACATTCGACTGGGACGACCTTAGTTCGGTGCTCCTGACCGACGTCTGGGCGTACCACCGCGATCTGGCCGACCGCCACGACCGATACCGACCCGCGATCGCCGAGTTCGTCGAGGTGGCCCGTAACTTCAACGACGCTCAGGCCTACCTCGCCGCCCAGGCCCGGCGGGCGGAGGGGACGGCGATCTGGGAGGACTGGTTCGCGGCAGGCGGCGTCGACGTCGTGCTCGAGCCGACCCTGCCGATCCTCCCCTACGAGCGTGGGCCTGGCTACGAACGGGGGCACGCCGGTGGCGCCGGCGATCCGCTGATCGAGCTGACCGCGTTGTGGGACATGACCGGAATGCCGGTGGCGGCGCTGCCGGTGACCTGGAATGTCGGGGTGTCGCTGATCGCCCCGCGCGGCCACGAGGCACCTTTGATCCAGACCGCGATCGACCTCCAGGAGCACGCGCTCGGGATCCCCGGGGACCCGGTCGGACGGTCCGCGCCGTGAGCCTGGCCGTGACCGGCGCTTCGCTCGATGGCGAGCCGGTTGGGCTGCGGACCCAGGAAAAAATCATCATCGAAATCGGACCCGGGGTGCAGCCCCAGCCTGGCGACGACGTACTCGACGCCCCCGGCGCGATCCTCACGGCGCCGCTGATCAACGGCCACACCCACGCCGCGATGACGCTGTTCCGGGGCTACGGCGACGACCTCCCGCTGATGCGCTGGCTGGAGGAGAAGATCTGGCCGATCGAGCGGAGACTCGAACCCGAGGACGTCTACTGGGGGACGCGGCTCGCGTGCCTGGAGATGATCCGGTCGGGGACCGTTCGCTTCTGGGACATGTACTGGCACGCGCCTGCCGCCGCTCGCGCCGTCGCCGATGCGGGGATGCGCGCCACGGTGGCCGCGCCGCTGATCGACATCGACGGACGCAGCGAGCAGATGCGAGCGGCCGCGCTCAACACCCTCGACGAGCTCTCCGGCGCTCCCGACCGGATCGACGCCGGGCTGGCGCCGCACGCGATCTACACGGTCACCGAGGACAGCCTGCGGTGGATCGCCGAGCTCGCTGCCGACCGCGACATCCCGGTTCAGATTCACCTGTCAGAAACCGAGCCCGAGGTGAACGACTGCCTCGCCGCCCACGGCGAGCGGCCGGCGCACTACCTCGACCGCGTCGGCCTGCTGTCGCCGCGCACGGTTCTCGCCCACGGGGTGTGGCTCGACGACGACGAGCTCGAGCTGATCGCCGAGCGTGGCGCGACGGTCGTCACGAACCCGGTGGCGAACCTCAAGCTCGCGGTCGGCGGTGTGTTTCCGTACCCGCAGGCGCGCGCGGCGGGCGTCCAGGTCGGACTCGGCACCGACGGTCCCGGCTCGAACAACTCGCTCGACCTGTTCTCGGACATGAAGACGTTCGCGCTCGTCCAGAAGCACGCGGCCAACGATGCCGCCGCTATCGACGCGGCCGAGACCTGGCAGATCGCCACCGGGCAGAAGGCACCGGCGCTCGGCGCGGCGCCGGCCCTCGAGGTCGGGCAGCCGGCCGATTTTCTGCTCCTACGCGCCGGCGCGCCCGAGCTCAGCTTCGGCGAGCTGCCGGCCGCGCTCGTGTACGCCGCGTCGGGCGCGGTCGTCCACACGACGGTCGTCGCCGGCCGGGTGCTGATGCGCGACGGCGCGATCGACGGCGCCGGGGAGGTGCTGGCTCGCGCGCTCGAACGGTCCCGCCGGCTCGGGCTCGCCGCGCCCCTCGCCCCAGCCCTCGCGTCCGCCCGCAAAGACCCACTAGCCTGACCGCGTAGCAGGCCATGAACCCCACCATCTCAGAGACCGCCGCGGCACGTCTGAAGCGCGCATCGGGCCCCGCGCGGGGCACGCCGTGCCTGCTGCTGATGTTCGGCGAGCTCGCGCTCAAGGGCCGGCGTCGCTCGACCTTCGCCGCCGCGCTCGAGCGCAACCTGCGCCGCGCGCTTCGCCGCACCGGTGAGATCGAGCTTTGCCGGCGCGGATCATCGTTCCTAGTCGTCCCCTCCATCGATGGTCTTGCGGGCGCGCTCGAGGTCGCGCAGGAGGTTCCCGGCCTCAGCGTCGTGCAGCCGGCGCTGCGGATCGAGCCCGCGGTCGACCGCGCCGGCGAGGCCGCGGTCGAGTTGCTCCGGGACCTCGAGCCTGGGTCGTTCGCCGTGCGCGCGCGCCGGCGCGACAAGAGCTTCCCGGTCGGCTCGATGGACATCGCGCGCGAGGTCGGCGCGACTGTCATTTCGCAACTCGGGCGTGCCGTCGACCTGTCCCACCCCGGGATCGAGGTGCATGTCAACGCGTACACCCACGAGCTGTTCGTGTCGGTCGACCGGCTGCGGGGAGCCGGCGGCCTCCCGGTGGGCACCAGCGGACGCGCGATGGTGCTGCTGTCGGGCGGCATCGACTCCCCGGTCGCCGCCTACCGGATGATGCGGCGCGGGCTGCGCTGCGACTTCGTCCACTTCAGCGGCCAGCCGCTCACCGGGCCCGAATCGGCGTACAAGGCATACGCGCTGGTCGCCCAGCTGAACCGTTTCCAGGGACGGTCGCGTCTGTTCGTGGTCCCGTTCGGAGTCACGCAGCGGCTGCTCGCGAGCTCGGGCGCGGGCCGGCTCCAGGTCCTGGCCGGGCGGCGGCTGATGGTCCGCGTCGCCGACGCGCTCGCCCGCCGGGAGCACTTCGACGCGCTGGTCACCGGTGATTCGCTCGGTCAGGTGGCGAGCCAGACGCTGCGAAACCTCGAGGTGGTCGAGGCCGCGGCGACGCTCCCGCTGCTCCGGCCGCTGATCGATCGCGACAAGTCGGAGATCATCGAGGAGGCGGAGCGGCTGGGCACGTTCGAGACGTCGATCCTGCCCGACGAGGACTGCTGCACGCTGCTGATGCCGGGCCGGGCCGTCACGTGGGCCGACCCCGAGCCTCTGATCGAGCTCGAGCGCCGGGTCGACGTCGAGACCGTCGTCGAGCAGCTACTCGAGCGTGCGCTCGAGATGTGGCCGAGACGCGACGCGCAGACAGCGCCCGATCTCGCCCCCGCGGCCGCCTAGATCATCGGCCCGCTCAGGCCGCGAGTGAGTCCGACCCCACTGAGAGGCTGTGATGAATTGGTTAAGCCTTCGAGCGGCGCAGGAGCCGTTCGGTGACCTCTGCCCAGAGATCGCGAAACGCCTCGGCCGCCCGACCGCGCGGCGCGAACTCCTCGAGCGGGGCGCGCGTCAGCCCCATCCGCTCGACGTCGGCCGCGAGCGGCACCACCGTGTGGAGCATCTCGGGACGCTCGGCGGTGAACGCCTCCATCACGTCGCGGTGCATGCGCTTGCGCGAGTCGACCATCGAGAAGAACGGGAGCCGCTGGACGCCGTCGCCGGCGACCTGATCGATGTATTCGAGCGTCCGCGCCGACAGCGTCGCCGGAAGCAGCGGTATCAGCAGCGCATCGGCGGCCTCGAACACGCTCTCCGAGACAAGCGAGATGCTCGGCGGGCAGTCGAGGAACACGTAGTCGTAGTCGGGCTCGAGCGGCGACAGCACCCGGCCGAGCCGGCTGGTCGGATGCTTGGTGGCGTCGAGGTGGAGATCCATGTGGCGGTAGGAGAAGTCGGCGGGGAGCAGGTCGAGCCGGTCGTAGTCGGTGCCCTTGATGCGCGCCGACGCGTCGCTCTTGCCGCGGACCAGCCTCTCCCCCCCGCCCTTCACCTTCGGCTTCACGCGCAGCAGGTATGTGCTCGCCCCCTGCGGGTCGAGATCCCACAGCAGCGTGGTCGCGCCCCCGCGCGCGGCCAGGTAGGCGAGGTTGACCGCGGCCGAGGTCTTGCCGACTCCACCCTTGATGTTGTAGGTCGCCAGGACCACGGCGCCGCAGAGTCTCCCACGCCTCGGCATAGTCAGGTTTATGGGCGTTGAGTTCGTCGCCAACGAGCGGTCCTACGAGGTTCCTCAGCGCCCGGTCCTGGCTGTGTGCGCCGATGGCTGGGACCCCGGCTACGTCGACGACGCGCTCGAGCGCGGATTGATGCCGCGGCTGGCCGAGACGCTCTCGAGCGGCGGCGGGATGTACGCGATCGGGCGAGCCCAGGTCCCCACGTTCACGAACCCGAACAACGCCGCGATCGTCACCGGGGTGTCCGCCGCGCACAACGGGATCGCCGGCAACCACTACCGCGACCAGGCCGGGCACGAGGTCCAGGTGACCGACCCGAGCTTCCTGCGCGCGCGCACGATCCACGCCGCCGCGCACGCCGCCGGCGTGGCGGCCCTGTGCGTGACCGCCAAGGACAAGCTTCGCCGCCTGCTCGCCGACGGCGGCGTGCCCGCGTTCAGCGCCGAGTGCGCGCACGAACAGGCGCTCCCCGACGGCACGCCGCTCGTCGACGTGATCGGCGCTCCGAACCCCGGGATCTACGACTGGCAGCTCTCGGTCTACGCGATCGACCTCGCGCTCGCGATCGCGCGCCGGCTCGGCAGCCTGCTCGTGTACGCCTCGCTGACGGACTTCGTCCAGCACTCGGCCGCCCCCGGCGACCCCCTGTCCGACGCGTTCTACGCCGCGGTCGACGCGGCGCTCGGCCGCGCGCTGGACGCCGGGTTCGTCGTCGGGCTCGCCGCCGATCACGGGATGCACGCGAAGACGACCGCCGACGGCAGCCCGAACGTCCGCTTCCTCGACGATGCACTCGCCGCCGCCGGCATCGGCGGTGCCCACACGCTGTGCCCGATCACCGATCCGTACGTCGTCCACCACGCCGCGCTCGGCTCGCTCGCGTGGGTCCACCTCGATGATCTCGATGCGCTCGACCGGGCGCGCGGTGTCTTGGCTTCGCTCGCGGGCGTCGAGGGCGTGCTCGACCGCTTCGCCGCAGCCGATGCGTTCGAGCTGCCCGCGGACCGGATCGGCGACCTCGTCGTGCTCGCCGACGAGCGGACGGTGCTCGGCAAGTCGCGCGCGGCGCACGACCTCAGCGCCCTGAACGGCGGGTTGCGCTCGCACGGCGGGCTGCACGAGCGCGACGTCCCGATCATCGTCTGCCAGCCCGTCAAGCGCGACGGGCTTGCCGGGCGCGAGCTCCACAACCGCGACCTTCACGACCTGCTGCTCAACCACGTGGCATGAGCGCGGGGTCCGTGGCATGAGAGCCGTGTCCGCGATCGCCGTCCACTCGCCGTTCAGCGGTGAGCTGGTCGGCTCGGCTCCCGTGTCCTCGTCGGCGGAGGTCGTCGGGGCGCTCGACGCCGGCGCCGCATACGAGAATCAGCTTTCGCGTCACGAGCGCTCGGAACTGCTGTTCGCGGTCGCCGAGCGCCTCGGCTCACTCGCGGGGGAGCTGTCCACGTTGATCTCGCGCGAGTCGGGACTTTCGCTGATGGACACCAGCCACGAGGTCGCGCGCGCCGTCGACGTGTTCCGCTTCTCGGCGATCGAAGCACTGCGGGACGACGGCGAGGCGTTCGCAGGCGATGTGTCGCCGAACGGCCGCGCCCGGCGCGCGCATACCCTCCGCGTGCCGGTCGGCCTCGTCGCGGCGATCACGCCGTTCAACCACCCGCTCAACCAGGTCGCGCACAAGGTCGCGCCGGCGATCGCCGCGGGCGCACCGATCGTGCTCAAGCCATCCGAGCGCACGCCGCTCAGCGCGATCCGGCTCGGCGAGCTCCTGCTCGACGAGGGAGTGCCGCCGGCGGCGGCGCAGATCGTATGCGGCGAGCCCGCCGCGATCCTCGACGAGTTCCTCGCGCACGAGGCCGTCGAGGTGGTCTCGTTCACCGGCGGCGTCGCCGTCGGCAAGTCGATCGCGGCGCGGCTCGGCTACCGGCGCGCGGTGCTCGAGCTCGGCGGGAACGACCCGATGCTCGTGCTCGCCGACGCCGACCTCGACGAGGCCGCCGCGCTCGCGGTCGCCGGCGCCTTCCGGAACTCCGGGCAGCGCTGCACCGCCGTCAAGCGGATCATCGCCGTAGCCGACGTGGCCGACGAGCTCGCCGAGCGGATCGTCGCGCGGACGCTCCCGCTGCGCTGCGGCGATCCGCTCGATCCCGATACAGACGTCGGGACCGTGATCGATGAGAGCGCGGCCCGGGTGATCGAGGCCCGCGTGTTCTCCGCCGTGGACGGGGGCGCCGATCTGCTGTGCGGTGGCGACCGCGACGGCGCGCTGCTGACGCCGGCCGTGCTCGATCACGTTTCGCCGTCGGCCGAGCTGGTCGCCCTCGAAACGTTCGGCCCGGTGGCTCCGATCATCCGCGTGCGCGACCTCGACGAAGCGATCGCGACCGCCAACGCCACTCGCTACGCCCTGTCGAGCTCGGTCTGCACGTTCGATTGGCGCGCGATCTCCCGCTGCATCCGCGAGCTGCGCGCAGGCACCGTGAACATCAACGAGGTTCCGGGCTGGCGCACCGAGCTCACCCCGTTCGGCGGGATCGGAGACAGCGGACTCGGCGTCAAGGAGGGCGTGCGCGAGGCGATGCGCGCGATGACCTACACGAAGCTCTACACGCTGCCCTGGGGGTGATGCCGGTGACGGCGGGCCCCTCGCGCGTAGACTTCCCGACGGGGTGAGCACCGGAGGAGCTCTTGGCTGTCCGCACTGTGGCACCGACAACGTGGCCGGCGCCAAGTTCTGCACGGAGTGCGGGGCGAGTCTGTCGACGTCCTGTCCGGCGTGCGGCCACGCCACGATCCCTGGGCAGAGGTTCTGCTCGGAGTGCGGCACGGCGCTGGCCCCGGGACTAGCGCCACCCCGGGACGCGACACGGACGTTCAGCGGCGGAGCGCCTGCCGCGGTCGTCCCGATGCCGCGGCGCGACCCGGCAGAGCTGCGCCGGGTGTCGGTCATGTTCGTCGACCTCGTCGGCTACACCCCGCTGACCGAGTCGTGGGATCCGTCAGACGTGCGCGACCTGCTCGGTCACTACTTCGAGACGGCGCGCGGGATCGTCGACCGGTACGGCGGGACGATCGACAAGTTCATCGGCGACGCGGTGATGGCGGTGTGGGGCACGCCGGTCGCGCGCGAGGACGACGCTGCGAGAAGCGTCCGCGCCGGGCTCGAGCTGGTCGACGCAGTGGCGTCTCTCGGCGACCGGGTGGGAGCCCCGGACCTCCGCGCCCGGGCGGGCATCGTCACCGGCCAGGCCGCGATGCTGAGCCGCGACCAGGGCGTGGTCGTCGGCGATCGCGTCAACACGGCGGCCCGCATCCAGGGAGTCGCGGACCCCGGGACAGTGTTCGTCGACGACGTCACTCGGCAGGTGACCTCGCCGGTGATCGGCTACGAGGACGCGGGCCGCCACGCGCTCAAGGGCAAGTCCGAGCCGCTTCAGCTGTGGCGTGCGGTCGCGCTGCTTGCGACCGCACCGGACGCCGATCGGGACCGCCTTCAGGCGCAATTCGTCGGCCGTGACGCGGAGCTGCGACTGATCAAGGAGCTGCTCCACGCCGCCGTGAGCCGCTCCTCGGCGGGGCTGGTCGCGGTGTCGGGAGCCGCCGGCGTCGGCAAGAGCCGCCTGCGCTCGGAGTTGCTCGACTACCTGACCGGGCTTCCGGATCGCTTCCTCTGGCACCCCGGCCGCTGCCTCCCGTATGGCGACGGCGTCGCCTACTGGGCGCTCGCCGAGATGGTCAGGCACCGGCTCGGAATCCCGGAGGACGCACCCGTCGAGGAGACCGAGCGAAAGCTGCACGCCGGCGTCGAGCGCTGGGTCACCGACCCAGGCGAGCGCGAGTTCGTCTCAGCTCGGCTCGGGGTGCTGCTGGGCGTCGCCGAGGGCGGCCCAGGACGCGAGGAGCTGTTCGCCGGCTGGCGGCTGTTCTTCGAGCGGATGGCCGAGCTCGATCCCGTGGTGATGGTGTTCGAGGACATGCACTGCGCCGACGACGGGTTGCTCGACTTCGTCGAGTACCTCCTCGACTGGTCCGCGCACCACCGGATCTTCATCCTCACGCTCGCGAGGCCGGAGCTGTCAGAGCGCCGACCGGGCTGGGCGGCTCGCCACCGGGGCGCCACCGCGATGTCGCTCGAGCCGCTCGGGGATGGCGCGATGGAGGACCTGATCGACGCGGTGGCGACACTGCCGATGACCGCCAAGCGCAGGATCATCTCGCATGCCGAGGGCGTGCCGCTGTACGCCATCGAGACGCTGCGCGCACTCGCCGACCGCGGCGTCCTCGTCGAGCGCGATGGGGCGCTGGTGCTCACCGGCGAGCTCGGCGAGCTCGACGTTCCGCCAAGCCTGATCTCGCTGCTGGGCGCGCGGCTCGATGCTCTCGGGTCCGACGAGCGCGAGCTGGTCCGGTCGATGTCCGTGTTCGGCGGCAATTTCCCGCTGGCCGCGGCGCAGGCCCTCTCGGGCATGCCGGAGGGGGACGCCGGGGCGGTCCTCGCCAGCCTCGTGCGCAAGCAGGTGCTGACGGTTCGAGCCGACCCGCACTCGCCCGATCGGGGGCAGTACCGGTTCAGTCAGATGCTGCTCCGGACGGTCGCCTACGAGACTCTCTCCAAACGCGAGCGGAAGTCTCGCCACCTCGCCGCGGCGCATTACCTGTCCCATGCCTTCGCCAACGAGGGTGAGGACGTCGCCGAGGTCCTGGCCGCGCATTACCTCCAGGCCTATCGCGCCGCGGCCGACGACTCCGACGCCACCCAGCTCCGCACCGAGGCGATCGCCGCGCTCCGTCGCGGCGCCCAGCGTGCGGCGGCGGTTGGCGCTCCTCAGACCGCGGAGCGCGCATACCGGACCGCGATCGACCTGGCTGCGACCGAGGACGAGCGGGTCGACCTGGTCACGGCGGCCGGGGAGATGGCGCTCGTCGACGGGCGCTACGAGGAGTCGCTCGAACTGTTCGACGATGCCGCCGCCCGGCTTCGAGGTCTTGGGCGCGAGCGAGACGCGGCTCGCCTCTCATCCACGAGCGGGCACGCTCTGCGCCGAGTCGGGCGGTCCGCCGACGCGATCGACGTCATGCGCCACGGCCTGGCATCACTGAGCGGCGACGGCGAGGACCGCGATGTAGCGCAGATCAACGTCGAGCTCGGCGTGGCATTGCTCGCCGCCGGGCGGTTGCGCGAGGCCGCCGAACCGCTCGAGCGTGCGCTTGAGCTCGCTCAGGCGCTCGAGCTTCCACACGTTCTCGCGGGCGCGCTGACCTACAAGGCCCAGCTGTGCGTCGCGCTCGGACGCGCCACCGAGGCACGGATCCTGTTCGACGGCGCGATCGAGCTGTGCGGGCGGTACGAGCTCACCGACAGGCTAATCGTGGCCGAGCTGAACAGCGGTGACTTCCTGAGGAGGTTCGACTTGCCCGGTGCCGCCGAGCGAACGAGTGACGCGCTCGCAACGGCCAGGCGCGCCGGCAGCCGGGTCTACGAGAGCGTGGCCGCTTCCAACCTGATGCGCGTCTGGGAGTACGCCGGCCACTGGGATGATCTCGAGCGGCTCGGCGTCGAGCTGCTCGACGCCGCTCGCGAGCGTCCGGGCGCGGAATACCTGCATCTCGACCTGGCGCTCCTCGCGGCCTCCCGCGGGAACACCGAGACGGCGCGCGAGCATCTGGCGGGGATGGCCCCCTGGCGCAACACCGAGGCGAACGAGGCGCGCTGGACGTACGCCGCGTGCGAGGCCACGATCGCGCTTGCCGGTGGCGATCCCGCGGTGGCGCTCCACCTGCTGTCGGACACGATCGGCGAGATAATCTCGGCCGAGGGAGCCTCGAGCCAGGCAAGCCGGATCGGCTTCCCGTGCGCGATCGAGGCCGCGGTCGCCCTCGGGCGCGACGGCGAGGCCGCCGAGCTACTGGCGCTGCTGGCGAGCCGTCCGCCCGGACACGTTCCGCCCTTCCTCCGGGCGCAACTCGCTCGGGGTGAAGGGCTGCTCGCCGCGGCCGAAGCGGACAACGCGACCGCTGAAGCTCGGCTCGTCGCCGCCAGGGACGAGCTCAGCGCGCTCGGCTATCCGTACTGGCTCGCGCGCGTGCAGGCCGATCTGGCGAGCTTGCTGATCGATGACCACCGCGCTGCCGAAGCCAGGGTGCTTCTCGATGATGCGATCGCGGTTCTGAAGGACCTTCGCGCCGTGCCGGCGCTCGAGCGCGCCGAAGACCTGCTGGCCGGTCTGCCCATTGCGGCCCCCAGCTGACCCCGGCCCTTAGAGCGAGGCGAGCAGCTTTTTCCCGTTCGGCACACCCCACCCGCTGACCGCGTCGAACCCGACCTGCGCGCCGTAGCCGAACCCCGGCTGGGGCGAGGTGTTGTTGCCCTTCGTGATGTCGGCGAACGCGCTTGCGCCGCGAGCACGCCCGTCGTTGCCTGCCTGGTACAGGAGCGGGGCGAGAAACGCCGGCGCTTTCCCCGGGGCGGCGGCGTGGAGGCGGGCGATGAGCGCCGCCCACAGCGGAGCCGCGGCGCTCGTGCCGCCGTTGAGCGTGGGCTGACCGTCGAACACGAGGCTGTAGCCGGGCGGCCCCGCGAGCGCCGCGACGTCCGGAACGACCCTACCGTCGATGCCGCCGGCGTTGAGCGACGTAACTTTCGCGGTCTGCCACTCCGGCCTGGCGAACTTGAGACTGACGCCTCCCCCGGTCGAACCGCCACGGGGTTGACTGCGGTCGCCCGGCGTGTTCCACCACACGACCTCGTCGTCGCCATCGAGCATCGTTCCTCCAACCGCCAGCACGAACGGGCTCGACGCCGGAAAATGCACGTGCGCGCGCTGGTCATGCATCTGATCGCCCGACCCGTCGTCACCTGTCGCCGCGCACACGGTGATCCCGCGCAGCGATGCCGCCCGAAGGCGTTGGTTGATCGCATCGATCGCGGCCGGCGACCAATCGGGCGAATCCTCCGCCAGACCCCAACTGACACTCAGGACCAACGGGGCCGGCTCCGCAGCTACGACCCGGTCCAACAGGTCGATCCAACCTTTTTGATCGAAAGGTGCGTAATACACACAAATCCTGGCGTCCGCACACAGGCTTGCCACGATCTCCACGTCCATCATCAGCTCGTGACTCTCTCCTAACGCAGGGCCTTGCTGCTCGGCCGACAGGGCCGCGATCTGCGGGGGTGTCAGAGGCGTAGCGCCGATTGACACGGTCTCGATCTGGGGCAACGCACGACCGTGCGTCTGGCAGAACATGCGCACGTCGTCGGGGAAGTAACCGCCCCCGAACTCGGCGACCGCGATCGTCTGGCCGGCACAATCTCCGTCGGGAAAGCTGTAGCGCTTCTCGAGGTCGGCGGGGCCGAGTGGATCGGGTCCGGGAGGGCCGGCGCCGGCGCCCACCTGCGCCGCGGCCACCTGCGCCGCGGCCGTCTGCGCCAGCCGTCGCGCGACCCGGCGCTGATCAAGCCCGAACACACCGGTGATCAGTCCGTCGAGGTCGGCCGGGATGCTCAGCTCACCCTCGCGACCGCGGAGGACCCCGTCCTCCCGGTGGCTGTACATCCCGAGGCCCGCATGGAATGCCTCCTCGACTTGAGCGGCGGTGCCACTCATGACCAGGCTTCCCGTGGCCGGAAACTCGGCGTCGGCGGCGAGACCGAACCGGCCGAGTACCTTCTTCACCTTCTTGGCGTCGAGCGCGAAATGCTCAGGCCGCAGCGCCAGCGTCATCTCGACACGCTCGTCCCGATCGACGTCGCCGACGCGCACGGCGCCCGGCCTGCTCGCTCGCGTGCTGCCGGCCAACGTCACGTGGGCGCCGGCCATCAGCGTTGACTACAAGCCGGGAACTCGCGAGGATGAGGTCTCGACACTTCGAAAGGGGAGCCCATGAGCCGGACTGTATTCGACTGCGCACGCGTGCCCGGAGACACCTGCTCGGTGCAGATGATCGGGGAGCGGGACGATGTGCTGACCGCCGCGACGCAGCATCTGGTCTCGGCCCACGGCCACGAGGCCGGGCCGAACCTCGATCAGAACGTGACGACCGTCGTCGACAGCCACCAGCAGGCGACGCCCTACAGCAGCTGGGTGTAGCGACGCCGGCCCGTCGTGGGCCGGCGCCTGATCAGATTGGGTAGTGGCGTGGCGTCGACTGGACCGTGATCCAGCGCAGTTCGGTGAACTCCTCGAGCGCGGCCCGTCCGCCGAACCGCCCGAACCCGCTCGCCTTCACGCCGCCGAACGGCATCTGCGGCTCGTCGTGCACGGTCGTGTCGTTGACGTGGCAGATCCCGCTCTCGATCCGCTGGGCCAGCTCGAGCGCCGCCGGCACGTTCTCCGAGAACACGGCCGCCGACAGGCCGTACTCGGTGTCGTTCGCGACGTCGACGGCGGCATCCGGGCCGTCGACCGGCACCACCGTGACCAGCGGCCCGAACGACTCCTCGCTGTAGAGCCTCATGTCCGGGGTGATGCCGGTGAGCACGGTCGGCGGGTAGCACGGGCCGTCCGGCTCGCCACCGCTCAGGGCAGTCGCCCCCTTCTCGACCGCGTCCCGCACCAACCCCGTGACGCGCTCGACCGCGGCGCTGTTGATCAGCGGGCCGATCGCCGTCGTCGGCTCACGGGGATCGCCGACCGGCAGCGCGCGCGCCCGCTCGGCCAGCTTCTCCGCCAGCGCGTCGGCGACCGTTCGGTCGACGACGATCCGCTCGGTCGACATGCAGATCTGTCCCTGATGGAAGAACGCGCCAAAGCTCGCGGCCGCGGCGGCGCGATCGAGGTCGGCGTCGCTGAGCACGACCATCGGCGCCTTGCCGCCGAGCTCGAGCAGCACCCGCTTCAGGTGCCGGCCCGCCTTCTCGGCGATGATCCGGCCGACCTTCGTCGAGCCGGTGAAGTTGATCCGGCGCGTCGCCGGGTGCGCGATCAGCTCGTCGACGACGTCCGCCGCGTCCTCGGGCGAGTTCGTGACCAGGTTGATCACCCCGGGCGGCAGGCCGGCGTCGACCAGCGCGGTGACCACGGCGGCGTGCGTGCGCGGGCACAGCTCGGAGGCCTTGAGCACGACCGTGTTGGCGTACGCGAGCGGCGTCGCCACCGCGCGCGTGGAAAGAATCACGGGCGCGTTCCACGGCGCGATCCCGACGACCACGCCGGCGGGCGCCCGCACGCCCATCGCGAGCTTGCCCGGCACGTCGGAGGGAATGACCTCACCGACCAGCCCGTACGCCTGCGCCGCGGCCTCGCGCAGCATCCCCGCCGCGAGCTCGACGTTGAACATGCCCCACCCGAATACGCCGCCGGTCTCCTCGGTGACGATCCCGGCGATCTCCGCCTGGCGCTCCATCAGCAGGTCGGCGGCCTTCGACAGGATCGCGCGCCTGCCCGCCGGCGCGCTCCGGGACCATTCGGGGAACGCGGCGCGCGCGGCGTCGACCGCAGCCCGCGCGTCCTCCCGGCCCGCGGCGGCCGCCCGCCCGACCGGTTCGCCCGTGAACGGGAAGCTCTGCTCGTACTCGCGACCGGACTTCGCGCCAGTCCACTCGCCACCGATCAGCAGCTGCTGTTGGGCAAGGTCGACCGTCGTCATCTCGCTCTCCTTCGTGGCTCGTTCAACCCTCCGTGGGAACGATACGGGTTCCCGTGCGCGATGCGGACTCGTGTGCGCTCAGCGATCCAATTGCGGCCCATGCATTAGGGGCCGCGAACGGATCCCGGCACTACGAGTTGCGAACTAGAACGACACCTCGTCGACGAAGCACCACGACCAGGTGTCGCCGGGCATCGCCGAGCTCATGATCGCGTGGCCCGTCTCCTTGTAGTGCTTGGTGGCGTGCGTGCCCGGCGACGAGTCGCAGCAGCCGACGTGGCCGCATGTCCGGCACGCCCGGAGCGCGACCCACGTCTGGCCGGTCGCCAGGCACTCCTCGCAGCCCTCGACGTTTGCTGGTACCTCGACCTTCATCTGGTCGACGTGGGCGCATTCGGCCATAAGTCGGTCTCCTCTCGGATCGGGTCCCTACTTCTCGGCGCAGACCATCTCAGAGTCGGCGCCGCCTCGCACGAAATCTGGCCGAGCCGCGCTAAAGGAATCTCGATCTTTAGCCGAAATAATGTTTGACGCCGAAATATTTTTACGCTAAACTTTCGTTACGAAATGAACTCGACAACTTCCTCTTCTTCTTCCTCTCCTTCGTCCGTCGTGAGCCTCGAGGCGGCCAGCGCCGCCTCGGCCCCGCGGATCGAGCCCCACGTGATGCGCGTCGCGATCGTCGTGATCCTTGGCGCGATCATGTCCGTGCTCGACACGACGATCGTCAACGTCGCCCTCCACGACCTGTCGATCGACCTCCATTCTTCGCTCGACGGGATCCAGTGGGTCATCACCGGATACCTGCTCTCGCTCGCTGCCGTGATTCCCGTCACCGGCTGGGCCGTCCGCCGCTACAGCGCCCGCCGTCTGTACCTGATCGCCCTCGTGGTGTTCACGTTGGGCTCGGCCCTCTGTGCGCTCGCCACCAACAGCGGTGAGCTGATCGCGTTCCGCGTCCTCCAGGGCATCGGCGGCGGAATGCTCACCCCGATCGGTCAGATGATCCTCGTCAAGGCCGCCGGCCCGCGCAACCTGCCCAAGGTCATGAGCCTCATCGGCATACCGATCGTGCTCGCGCCGGTGTTCGGACCCACCCTCGGCGGCCTGCTTCTCCAGTCGGTCGGCTGGCAGTGGATCTTCATGATCAACGTGCCGATCGGCGCCCTCGCGCTGACGATGGCCTGGCGGCTGCTGCCCCATGACTCCGCGGGCACCGATCAGGCCGGCCGGCTCGACGTGGTCGGACTCGGTCTCGCGGCCACCGGCGTCGTCGGCCTCACCTACGGCCTGTCCGAGAGCGCGACCGCTGGCACCCTCGTCTCCTCGTCCGTGCTCGTCCCCGCCCTCGGCGGCCTGGTCCTGCTCGGGCTGTTCGTGGCCCGCTCGCTGCGGATCGAGCGTCCGTTGCTCGATCTCAACCTGTTCGCCAACCCGGCCTTCCGCTCGGCGTCGATCGTGACCTTCTGTCTCGGCGCGGCGCTGTTCGGCGGAATGATCCTGATGCCGCTCTACTTCCAGACGATCCGCGGCGAGGACGCGATCATGACCGGCATTCTGCTGATCCCGCAGGGCATCGGCGGCGGGCTCGGCATGTTCCTATCCGGTCGCATGACCGAGCGCTTCGGCGCCGGACGCACCTCGTTCTTCGGCGCCATGCTCCTCGCGGTGGCCACGATCCCGTTCGTGCTCGTCACCGACACCACGCCCTACACCACGATCGGCACAGCGATGATCTTCCGCGGCATCGGCATCGGCCTGTCGATCATGCCCGCGATGACCGCCGCCTTCTCGGTCCTCCCTCGCGAGAAGGTCAACGACGCCAGCCCGCAGCTGACCGTGCTCCAGCGGGTCGGCGGATCGCTTGGAACCGCGATCTTCGCGGTCGTCCTCCAAACCCAGACCAGCGGCGCTCACACCGCGGCCGCCGCGGCCGCCGGGTTCGGGCAGACCTACTGGTGGGTGATGGGCATCACACTGCTGGCGCTGATCCCGACGCTACTGTTGGCGCGGATCGAGCGACGGGCCAAGGCGACTGCCACCGAGGCCCCGGTCGCGATCTCGGTCGAGGAGCCCCTGCTGGAGGCAGCGTGAGTCAACGAACCGCCACTAAGAGCGTCGAGAAGACGACGGGCACGATCGACGAGCTCCGCACCGCGCTGAACCAGCTGACCGCCGCTGATCGCCGCCTCCGCGGGCGCGACCACAGCCGTCCGGGCGAGCTCACTTTCGCCCAGATCCGGACGATCGCTGCCCTCGGCCGCGAGCACGAGATGACCGCCGGCCAGCTCGCCAAGAGCGCTGAGATGACCCCGGCGGCCATCACCGCGATCGTCGATCAGCTCGAGGCGACGAACATCGTCGAGCGCCGGCGAAGCACCGAGGACCGGCGCGTCTGCAACGTCGCGCTGACCCCGGAGGGCTGGGAGCTCCTCGAGCGCAAGCTCGCGGTTTGGAACGGTCTCTGGGCCGAGCGTCTGTCCGGATTCAGCGACAAGGACATGGCGACCGCCGCCGCCATTCTCCACGAGGTGACCGGCATCCTCGATTCGGTCGCCAGCTCGCTCGACTCGGCCGAGCCCCAGACCTGACCACCGACTGGTCAGAGTTCTAACCACAACGGCCAGAACGTCCAGTGACGGCCGGTCTGAAGCTTCGGAATCCGGCGCTTCGGACCGATATTTCGGCGGTGGTTTCATCTCTAGATGACATCCGATCCAACCGAACGGTTATGGCCTATACGGCGTCGGCGATGGCCGGCGCCGCCGCGCTCGACGGGTTGATCGAGGGGTTCCTGCCCGGCGATCCCAAGTTCGCCGTGGTGCCTGTGGCGTTCGTGCTGGTGCTGTTCGTCTTCCTGCTGACCATCGGCCCGCGCCTATCGCGGCGGGGGCTTGCACTCGTCGGACCGTTCGGTGTGGCCCTGATCGCGTACGCGCTGGCCACGTCCCCGGGCCCCGGCGATGGCGCCATCCTCTACGCGCTGCCGGTGCTGTGGACGACGATCTTCTTCGGGCGGCCCGGCGCGGTCGCGATCGTCGCCTGTGTCGGCGCGGGCGAAGCGGTCGCGTTGCTGCTGCTGCCCGCCGCCAGCGCCTACCCCGGCCGCTGGGTCGACGTGATGGTGTCCACCTCCGCGATCGCCGTTGTCGCGCACGTGCTCGAGAACCGGAGCCAGGTTCTGCTCGAGCGACTGCGCAGCGAGGCGCGCACCGACCCGCTCACCGGCCTGCTCAACCGCCGCGGCTTCGATGAGCACGCCACGCGCGAGCTGGCCCGCGCCGGGCGCGACGGCAGGCCGATCGCCCTCGCCACCTTCGACATCGACCATTTCAAGCAGATCAACGACGAGCACGGGCACGTCGTCGGCGACCGCGCCCTCGTGCACCTCGCCCACTTGCTCGCCATCCATTCGCGGGAAATCGACGTCACCGCCCGGCTCGGTGGCGAGGAGTTCGCCGTGCTCATGCCCGGCAGCGACCGCGAGGGCGCCGAGACGTTCGCCGAGCGCGTCCGCCACGCCCTGGCGACCCACAACTCTCCGAGCCTGCCCGACATGCGGGTCAGCGCCGGCATCACCACCACCGCGGTGCCGATCGAGGTCGAGACGATGCTCGAGCGGGTCGACAGCGCGCTCTACGCCGCCAAGCGCGGCGGCCGCGACCGCACGGTCGCATTCGACGGGCACGAGATGTCAGTGCCGGTCTGATTCGGAGTGGCAATGGCTGAGACGAGCCGACGGACCCGAGTGCCGGCGCCAGCGGGGTTACTAGGATCGACGCATGACTAGCAAGACGTGGTTTATCACCGGAACGTCCCGCGGCTTCGGTCGCGAGTGGACGAAGGCAGCTTTGGAGCGTGGCGACCGCGTTGCCGCCACCGCGCGGGACACGAGCACGCTGGACGACCTCAAAGCCGACCACGGCGACGCGCTGCTCGCACTGGCCCTGGACGTGACCGATCGCGACGCGGCATTCGGCGCGGTCAGGCAGGCCCAGGAGCATTTTGGGCGCCTCGATGTCGTCGTCAACAACGCGGGCTATGGCCACTTCGGAATGGTGGAGGAGATCTCCGAGCAGGACGCTCGCGCCCAGATTGAGACCAACCTCTTCGGCGCGCTATGGATCACGCAGGCCGCCCTGCCGTTCCTGCGCCGGCAGGGCGCCGGACACATCGTCCAGGTGTCCTCGATCGGCGGGATCTCGGCGTTCCCCGGCGTAGGGATCTATCACGCATCGAAGTGGGCGCTCGAAGGGATCAGCCAGGCGCTCGCCCAGGAGGTCAAGGAGTTCGGGATCAACCTCACGCTGGTAGAGCCTGGCGGGTTCTCGACGGACTGGAGCGGCGCGTCGGCCAAACGCTCGGACCCCAACCCCGCCTACGACGGACTGCGCGAGCGCCAGCAGCAATGGCGAGCCAGCAACGTGCCGGGCGACCCGACCGCCTCAGCCGCGGCAATCATGCGTGTCGTCGACGCCAACCCGCCGCCTTTACGGGTGTTCTTCGGCACCGCGCCGTTGGGTATCGCCGAGGCGGATTACGAGGGCCGGCTCGCGACCTGGCGCGAATGGCAGCCGGTGTCCGAGTTGGCTCAGGGAGTGACGTAGGATCGTCGATGCCGATGGACCTGGGGTTCCACATCGCCGACTTCACCTGGAGCGGAGGGCCGCCGGAGCTGGCCCCGACGCTCGGCCGTCTCGCCCGCGAGGCCGAGGCCGGCGGGATTGCCCGCCTCACCGTTATGGACCACTACTGGCAGATCGGGCCAATCGGCGCGCCCGAGGAAAGCATGCTCGAGGCCTACACGACCCTGGGCTATCTGGCCGCGGTCACCGAGCGGGTGTTGTTGCATACGCTGGTGACCGGCGTGGTCTACCGCCAACCTGGCTTTCTGGCGAAGGTCATCTCCACGCTCGATGTGCTCTCGGGCGGGCGCGCCGGCCTGGGTATCGGCGCCGCATGGTTCCAAGGAGAGGCTGAGGGACTCGGGTTCGACTTCCCGCCTCTTGGCGAACGCTTCGAGCGCCTCGAGGAGACGCTGCAGATCTGCCTGCAGATGTGGAGCGAGAACGACAGCGCGTTCGACGGACGGCACTACCAGCTCGAGCGCACGCTCAACTCGCCGGCACCGCTCAGCCGGCCCCACCCGTTCATCCTCATCGGCGGAGGCGGAGAGCGCAAGACCCTGCGCCTCGTGGCCCAGTACGCCGACGCCTGCAACATCTACGTCGGCGGCGACGAGGCCCGTAACAAGCTCGACGTCCTGCGCTCGCACTGCGAGACCGTGGGCCGCGACTACAACGAGATCGAGAAGACGACGATGATCAGCATCGACGCCTCCACCTCCCAGGGCGAGCTGCTCGACAAGCTCCGCGCCGGCCACGACCTCGGCTTCACAACCACCTACATCTTCGCCCGGAACCCCAAGCCGCTGGCCGCCATCGAACTGCTCGCCGGGGTGACCGGCGAGGTCGGTGGCTGGTAGCGCCGCCGTCGACCAACCGTAGTTAGAGGAACGCAGGACCCGCACCGGGCGAACGCTGTCCCTAGCTCGACGGTCTCGCTCACCGAGAAACGGACTCAATGTCGTGGGAGTCCTCTTGGTCGAGCCGAGGGGTGTGGGGGATTAGATTCTCCTGCGTGACGGCGACCGATTTGGCATGCATTGGGGACGAGGAGGAGGCGGACTCGGGGTTCGGGCACTGGGTGGCGGTGCGCCGCGGCGTCCTCGTCCTGTATTTCATCGTGCTCGGGGTCTGGAGCGCCCATTACGGGATTCCCGTGCAGCGCGAGCTGGTCGTCGCCTGGGTGTGCGGGGCGCTCGCCTGCACGTCGCTTGGCCGGCCGTGGCGCGAGGGACTCCGTCTCGTGCGCGACTGGCTGCCGATGGTGATCCTGCTGAGTGCCTACGACTTCACGCGCGGCTTGGCCGACCGCCTCGGGATCGGCGTCCATGTCCACCCGATGATCGACTTCGACCGCTTCCTGTTCTTCGGCACGACGCCGACCCAGTGGCTGCAGGCGCACGTGAACAACCCGAAGGTCGTCAACTGGCTCGACGTCGCCTTCACGCTGATCTACACGTCCTACTTCATCGTCCCGTTCACCGTCGCGGGGTTCCTGTGGGCGCGCGACCGGCTCGAGTTCCTGCGCTTCTCCCACCGGATCGTCACCCTCTTTGCCGCCGGCCTCGCCACCTACATCGCGTTCCCGGCCGCCCCGCCGTGGATGGCCGCCGACATGGGTCTGCTGCACGGCGTCACCCGCACCACGTCAGACGGCTGGCAGGTGATCGGCGGGAGGACGGTCGAGCTGTTCAACGAGGGCCAGGCAACCGTGAACCAGGTCGCCTCCGTGCCATCGCTTCACTCGGCGTTCACGATGCTGATAGCACTGTTCCTCTGGCCTCGCGTGCGCCGCCCGCTGCGACCGTTGCTCCTGCTCTATCCACTGGCCATGGCACTGACGCTCATGGCCACCGGCGAGCACTACTTCTTCGACGTCCTGGTCGGGTGGATATACGCCGGCGGCGTGATGGGCGCATGGGCGTGGTGGGAACGCCGGCGGGAGCGCGTGACGGTGCGTAGCCGGTCGCGATCCCGCACTAGCGGCGCCATTCCGGCCAAGGAACCCGCCGTAATGACCAAGGTGACTGTCGACTAGGGTGCTTGGGGATCAAGCCGGCGCCCCTCCCGCGTGACGGGACCTCCGGCGACACGACAACACGGCGAACAGCCTCGAGCTACATGGCGCGAGAACGCTCTGCGGCGTTCGCTGCTGGATCGGTGAGCGCGGTCGGGCGATGAGAGACTGTCGGCATGCTGATCCGACGCGAGACGCCCCAGGATGTGGACGTGATCAGCGCCGTGACTACGGCAGCGTTTCGCCGGCGGCCCGACGCACCGGAACCGCCGGAGACGGCGCTTGTGAGTCGCTTGCGCGCAGACATGGGCTGGCTACCGGCGCTGTCTCTGGTCGCGGTGACCGACGATGCCGTGATCGGCCACGTCGTCTGCACTCGAGGGTTCGTCGACGACACGCCGGCGCTGGGCCTGGGCCCGATCAGCGTCCTGCCCGACCGCCAGGGCGGCGGCGTCGGTCACGCGCTCATGCATTCTGTGCTCGGCGCGGCGGACGCGAGCGAGGAGCCGCTTGTCGCGCTGCTCGGCGATCCCGCGTTCTATCAGCGCTTCGGCTTCGTTGCCGCCTCGAAGCTTGGGATCGCCGCGCCCGACCCGGCCTGGGGCAGCCACTTCCAGGCGCGTGTGCTGAGTTCTGTCCCACGCGGCCTCACGGGCACCTTTCGCTACGCCTCGCCCTTCGCCGAGCTCTGAGCGTGCGACAACCGACGGCTGGTCCGGAAGCGGATCGTTATTCGAACTGCCGGATCTAGGCCAACGCGGAAGGGACCGCTCACTAGGCATGGTGCGTGTCGATAAGCTGCATTGGCCATGAGTCCCGCCGGACGAGTGAGGACGCTCGGGGTTGCCGCCGTAGCGGTCGTCGGTATGTCTGCTGTAGGCGTTGCCCTGGCCGCTGCCCCCTCGGCAGCTGACGGTCTGAGCGGGAGGTACAAAACGGAGATCGCTAGCACTGCGTTCCGCGGTGGGCTCAGGGGCATCTGGAGACTGACGTTGCGCGGGGGCGTATACACGTTCACATTCACCGGCATGACAGCGAAGAACGTGATCATTTCTGGGCGCTATTCGATCGCCGAGGGAAGGATCACGTTCAAAGAAATGAGTGCGGCGTGTTCGTCGATGCAGGCCTCAGGGGGCTGCAAACCCATTATCGGCTGCCGAGGAGCCGGCGTTTACCACTTCAAACGGAACGGTCGTGCGCTGAGCTTTGTGCGAGTCCGCGACCCGCACTGCCTGTATCGGCACATCGTGTTGTCCGGACCGTTCCGCAGAACTCGATGACGGCGCGACAGTCTGGCGAGCGGGTGTAATGCGAGTTGCCTCCCGCTTTGATCGGAGGGTGTCGCATAAATATGAGCGATTGTGAGCTGGCCACAAGTGCCAGCCTGCCTCGCGTCCTGCGCGGCGCCGCAACTCGGAGCCGACTCGAGAAACGCAACCCCAGACGTCGTTTCTCGAGCCGCCTCCTCCGCGGGCGCCATGTCGTCGCGATCCGTTGTGGGGTGATCACAACACCTCGCCGGCAGTTCGGATTTATGCGACACCCTCGACGAAACGGGGCAGTGCGAGACCGGCCTGTCGCAAATGGAAATTGCGGAAGGCTCCGGCCTGAAAGGCGTTTGCTTCGTCGTCCGCAGCTAGCACGCCGTCGTCACCAGATTTGCGTTTGGTTGTCAGTTCGATCGCGGGACGAATCCAGTCGCTCAGACGAAAGGGATCTCGAGCAAAAGACGTCGCTGAGCTCGCGCTAGCGGTTAGCGGATCCTGCGTCGGACGTAGGTGCCGGGGGCTGGGTCGATCGGTGGGTGATCGGCATCACCCAGCGTGGCTGGCGAGGGTCGGCGTCCACCGGTCCGACGGTCGAGCCAGCGGTGCCAGTCGTCCCACCAGCTTCCCTGGTGGACTGACGCCCTCTCCAGCCACGACTGGGGGTTGGCTGGCCGAGCGCGATTGGTGCGGTAGCGGCCGCGCTTGGCTTCGGGGGGCGCGACGATGACGGCGGCATGGCCGGCGTCAGCGACCACGAACCGGCTCTTTGAGCCCAGGAGCGTGGCGCTGCGGTAGCAGCCGGGCCAGGGGGCGATGTGATCGGTTAGCCCTGCGAGCAGGTAGGCGTCGACCCGGACTTGGGTAAGGTCGATAGGTCGCTCGAGCGCTCGGACCTGGTTCGGGTGGGCGAACCCGTTGCCGAGGGTGATCTCAATCATGTCGCGTTGCAGCGCAGCGGTGAGGTTGGTGGCGTCGTCTGCCCAGAACAGCAGGTCAAACGCGGGCGGGTCGTTCCCGAGCAGGTAGTTGTTGATGGCTGGTAGCCAAATGCCCTCGTTGGGTCGTATCCACGCGAACATCGACGCCGTCGCGCGCCCGTCCACGTAGCCGGCACGGGCCGCCTTGGCGATCGCCCGGTCGGCCGCCCCTCGGTCGAGCAGCGCGTTGAGGAGGCCGCCCTGCTCGGGATCGAGCACAGCCAGTGCAAGGGTGATGCTGGCTAGCCGATCCAGTTCGCCCACAGCGGCGAGATAGCCGGCGACCACAGCCAACATCAGGGTACCGGCGCAGAACGCGGCCACGTGCGTGCGGGGCGAGCCGCTGATCGCCTCGACTGCGGCGAGCGCCTCCAGTAGCGCCGAGGTGTAGTCGTCGAGTCCAAGCCCGGCGTGAGCGACATCGGGGTTCACAAACGACACCGCGAAGCACTGCCGGCCCCGCCCGAGCGCGTCGGCGACCATGCTACGCCCCGGCGACAGGTCGACCAGGTAGTACTTGTTGACCACCGACGGGATCAACAGGAGCGGCACGGGATCTACCTCGACGGTGGTCGGCTCGTACTGGATCAGCTCAAGGAGAGGTGTCCGTAGGACCACCGCGCCCGCGGTCGCGGCGATGTCCTCGCCGACGCTGAACTTCGAGCTGTCGACGATCGCTGGGCGGGAAGGGCCACCGCGAAGGTCCTGCGCCAGCGCCCCGGCTCCCCGGACTAAGCTGGCTCCCCGGCTATCCACGGCCGCTCTCACGACTGCAGGGTTCAGCAGCGCCGCGTTGCTCGGGGCTATGGCGGCGGCGACATTGTCAGCCAACAGCGTCATCCGTTCGCTCATTTGCACATCCAGGTTGGCGTCGTCAACGAGTCCGTCGAGCGTCTCAGCTGCCGCGAGATGGGCTTGCAGGATCCGGCGCAGCAACGGGTTGGACCGCCAGGCGGGATCGAGGAATCTCCGATCTTTCGGCTCGGGCTCGACTCGTGAGCGGCCCCAGCCGATCGAGGCGAGCTCTCCGGTCAAACGGCCCAGGCGCCGGACCACTCGGCCCGGGTGGCCGGTCAGCCCGATCAAAAGCTGGACGATCCCGTCGACCGGGACCCGAGCGCGGAGGTTGGACGTCGCGTCGGCAAGGAGGATGGCTGCGAGTTGACCGGCGGCTGCGGTGGGATCGTCCAGGGCTGAGCGGATGCCCATCGGGTCCTGGTCTGGGACCGTGCTGCGTTCGGTCCGTGAGCTCATCGGGCGCTGCTCCCACCCGTCAGCGCAAAATGAGGTCGCGACTTGGGCGACGTACCGACCGTCAGATGCGACGGCTCCGGAACTCGATGCTCAGGTCGCACGATCGATCGGTTCGTCCACATCATGTGGTCAGTAATCCACCGTCGACCGGGAGAGTGATTCCGTTGACGTAACTACCAGCGTCGCTGGCGAGGAAGATAAGGGCCGTGCACAGCTCCTCGGCGTCTCCGGGTCGTTTCAAGGGCACCCGCTGCTCGATCATCCGCTCCATGTAGCCCTCGGGGTAATGGCCGGTCATCTCGGAGGCGAAGAAGCCCGGTGCCAGCGCGTTGACACGGATACCCTTGCGACCGCTCCACTGCTGGGCCAGGTCCCGCGTCAGGCCGACGATTGCCGCCTTCGTCGAGCAGTACGCCGCCTGCGGCAACTCACCCGTCGTGAATCCCATGACACTTCCGATGTTGATGATCGCGCTGCCCGGCTGCATCACCCGGGCGCAGGCCTGGGCCATCCAGTACGACCCGTTGAGGTTGATGTCGACGACCTCTCTGAACTGCTCGGGCGTCTCCCGGGTCGCCGGATAGGCCGTACCCACGCCGGCGTTATTGACCAGCACATCGACCCGGCCGAACTCACTCATCGCGCTCTCGACCAGGACGGTGCAGGCGTCCGGGTCGCTCACGTCGGTAGCGACCGCGAGCGAGCGCCGACCGGCAGCCTCAACCAACATGGCGGTTTCGGTCACGCGGTCGACCCGGCGTGCACCGAGCGCGACGTTGGCACCGGCCTCCGCCAATGCCACGGCGAACGCGACCCCCAACCCGGACGACGCGCCAGTGACGACGGCCACCTTGCCATCGAGGCGGAAATGGTCCAGCACGGCCATGGGAAACCTCCGGTAAGAGCGATGAACGATACGGCCAACACGGAGCCTGTCACTCTCGGTGAGACGGTGCGCGTTGCAAATTCGTGAGGCGCGGTGGCTGCAGGTCAGGTGTGGCGAGCGCGTCGGCGATCGCGCGGTAGCTTTTACGGTTGAAGGCGAGCCCGACGTGGCTGCCCGTAACCTCGACGCAATTGGCGTAGGGCACGATCTGCCGCTGCCACAAGACGACGCCATCGCCTCGCGAATAGATGCTGGTCAAGTGCACGCGGTCGCTTGGGAACGGGGCTTGGAAGTCCGTCATGAACGGACACCGGCAGGCGTCGGTGAGGCAGGCCGGCGACCGCGCCCGACCGGTGCTCCGAAGAATCGCCCGCACACCCGAGACCGCGCTCAGGGTCGGCGTGCTACAGCCCAACATTCCGTGGAGGTCGGATCCCATCGAGATCGCGTGAGACACGAGATCGGGGCGGCGAGCCGCGAGTGTCCGCGCGTAATGCCCGCCTCGGCTGTGACCGATCAGAGCCACGCGGGAGCTGTGCTGCCGCGCGACCGATTCGATCCGGCGCTCGACACGCTCGACGGCCCGATCCGAACAGCTGACGTTGACGATGAAATCGCACACGTGGGGCCGATATCCGATCCGATGCAACCACGCGGCCATCACCACGAGCGTCTGGTCGCCGGCGAGGAACCCCGGCATCAGAATCACCGGACGTCCATCGCCGCGCAGGACGTCACGTCCGGCGAACACCGGATCGATCAAGAGCCGGGACAGCTCGAGAATCCAGCGTGTCTCGGCGAGAGGTCGACCCCACCACCTGAGTGGCAACCCTGCACCGGCGGGGGCAGACGCACGAGCGGTTTCGGACGCATCGTTGAGTGCCTGGGCGGGTTCGGTGCTCATACGGCGTGTCGCCGTCGCGACCGGGTCGACGAACCGGCTCGCCTGGCCCTGGCTCACCACGGCATCGGTCACCACCACGTCAAGCGCCGCGGGGGTCGCCGCAACGTTGCGGGCGTCCGTCCCGGCGCGCGGATGCCCGTCGGTCGTCGGGTTCTCGACGCTCGTCACGAGCCGGTCTTTGTGCTCGCCTCGGCGTCGGGCGACGGAGGCACGATCTCGCGCTTGAGGATCTTGCCCGTCGCGCCCTTGGGCAGCTCGTCCACGAACCAGACCCGCCGTGGGTACTTGTACGCGGCGACGTTCGACTTCACGTGGTCGCGGATCTCCGCCTCGGTGGCGGTGCTGCCGGGTTTCAGCGCGATCGCGGCAGCGACCTCTTCGCCGAGTTCAGGGTGTGGGATCCCGATCACGGCGGCCTCTCGCACGGCGGGATGTTCGTAGATGACCTCCTCGATCTCGCGCGGGTAGACGTTGAATCCGCCGCGGATGATGAGCTCCTTCTTGCGATCCACGATATAGAAATAACCGTCATCGTCGATGCGGCCGATGTCGCCGCTGTGGAACCAGCCGTCACGGATCGCTTCGGCGGTCGCTTCGGGGCGCTTCCAGTACCCCTTCATGATGTTGTGGCCACGGATCACGATCTCGCCGGCCTCGCCTCGAGGCACCTCGTCGCCGTTGTCGTCGACGACCCTCATCTCGACGCCCTTGACGGGGGTACCGATCGACCCTGGTTTGCGTTCGCGGTCGGGATGGTTGAACGACGCTATTGGCGAGGTCTCCGAGAGTCCGTAGCCCTCGAGCACGGTGCAGCCGAAGTGCTGTTCGAAGCCGCGCATCACCTCGACCGGCATCGCGGCCCCGCCCGAGACGCAGATGCGTAGCGAGGAGGTGTCGTATGTGTCGCTGTCGGGAGCGTTGAGCATCGCGGCGTACATCGTCGGAACGCCCTCGAATGCGGTCACCCGATCGCGCTCGATGATCTCCAGCGCCCTGCTCGCGTTGAAGCGCGGGATCAACGACAAAGTGCCACCGACAGCGACGGCGGCGTTCATTCCGCAGACCTGTCCGAACGCGTGGAACAGCGGGAGTGCTCCGAGCACGACGGAGCGCCCATCGAAACCTAATAGGTCGACCGCGACCTCCACGTTCATGCCCAGGTTCGCGTGGGTCAGCTCCGCGCCCTTCGGCTTGCCGGTGGTGCCGGAGGTGTACAGGATCACGGCCGTGTCGTCGCCGTCGCGGTCGATCACGTCGGGCTTCGGCTCCACCGAGGACAGCAGCCGCTCGAACGCGCCAGGGGTCACGCCGACCGCCTCGGCCCCGGCCGCGGTCGCGCCCGCCTCGGCTGAGGCTGCGAACTCGTGCCAGGCAAAAACAAGCCGGGCCTCGGAGTCTGCGAGGTAGAACTCGACCTCGCGCGCCTTGAGCAGCGGGTTCATCGGAACGACCACCGCACCCGCCCGCAGCACGCCGTAGTACGCCACGGCGAACTGCGGCACGTTGGGCAGCATGATCCCGACGCGCGCGCCGGGCTCGATCCCTCTGAGGTGCAGCAGCCCTGCCACCCTCGCACTCGCGGCTTCAAGGGCTGCGTACGGGATCTCGGTCTCGTCGAGCTTGAGCGCGATGTTGTCGGCGTGGCGCTCAGCGGCCGCCACGAGGTTGCCCGCAAGATTGCCCATCTGTTGTCCTTCCCGTACGTGCATTGAGAGGCCAGGAGCGTCACAGACGGCCCGACCGTTCGCCATGGAGAATGCTCCGAGCCTGCTTGGAGGACGGCACAGTTCGATTCCTCGTAGGCTGCGCCCGGGGTGACGGTTTCTGACTCCGATAGTCGCTCACAAGCGAGATGGGAAGCATTCATCGACGCGTTGGTCGCGGACCGCGAACTGTTGACCGAGCGCATCCGCGACGGCATCCGCGCCGGCTTCCCCGCCTACCGGACCGTCTCGGACAGGGAGTTCGACTGGGGCTTTTGGATCGATTTCGACAGCACGCTCAGAGCAGCCCGAGCGGGTCACGAGGGAGTCACCGACGAGCAGCTCGCGGCGCTGGCGCCGGTTGGGGAGGCGCGTGCCCAACAGGGGATCCCGATCGCGGACGTCCTGCTGGCCTGGCGACTCGCCGTTCAGGTCGTGATCGACAGTGCCACGGAGATCGCCCCAGGCTTCGACATCTCCGACGCCGAGATGCTCCGCTTCGTCAGGGCACTGATCGCCTCCTCGGATCGCGCGATGGCGATCATCGCCAGCGCGCACCGGACGGCCGACCTGGAACTCGCGACTCGGGAGCATGACCGGCGCGCGACGGTGGTCCGCGAGGCCCTGCTCGGAAAGATCGCACCGGTCGTGGTGCGTGCGCACGCCGAGTCCTGCGGGATCGACGCGAGCCGGGAGTACGTCGCGATTCGCGCCGATGACGTGCCCGAGGATCGAACCCAGCGTGAACGCCAGCTCGGCTTTCAGGGAACCCTCACGCCACGGGTAGGTCTCGCCGCGATGATCGATGACGACCTCGCTGGGTTCCTCCTCAAGCCTCCGGCCGGCGAGATCCCGTTCGCGGTCGGCGTCGGGCCGCCGCGCCCCGTCGAACGGCTGACGGAGTCGTTCGAGCTCGCCTCGCGCGTCCTCGCAACGATGCGGGCCTTCGACATGATCGGCGTCTGCGACTTCGACGCCCTCGGCGCCCTGCCGGCGATCGTCGCGGACAAGGCCGTCGGCGATGCGCTCGTGGGGCGCTACCTGGAGCCGCTTGCCGCGTCACGAGCCGAGATCGCCGCGACCCTCCGTGCCTTCTTCGAATCCGACATGCACGTCGATCGCGCTGCCGAGCAGTTGTTCGTGCATCCCAACACGCTTCGCTACCGGATCGGTCGATTCGAGGAGATCACCGGTGCGAACCTGCGCAACCCGACGAGCGCCCTCGAAGTCTGGTGGGCACTCCGGCGCGACGCGATCCGGACCGGTCCGACGTCTCCCTGACCGCTTCACGGTACCGGCTGCGCTCTGGAACCTCCTGCCCGCAAATCGAGCGGAAACCTTGAAATCGGTTCCTCGTGTGACCAGCCGGGAGGCCCCTTCGGCAATGGCGAGACCCGGACTTGAACCGGGGACACCACGATTTTCAGTCGTGTGCTCTACCAACTGAGCTATCTCGCCGTGGCGGAGCGATGCTAGCGATTTGCGGGCATCCTGCGGGGGCGTCCGGACCACGCTCTAAAGATTGTGCGCATGTTGATTCTGACGAATCGCCGCCTCGCCACGGACGGGGACGGGTACTCGTCCGCCACGCATAGTCCTGACGCCGCCACGGGCGGCAGAATCGAGACCGGGATGTCTGGAACAAAGCGGTTGTACGTCCTCCGTCATGCGAAATCGAGCTGGGATGACCCGGGGCTCGACGATCACGAGCGGCCGCTTGCCCCAAGAGGCCGGCGGGCCTGCGCGGGGATGGCCGAGCACATCCGCACGGCCGGAATCGCGCCCGACCTCGTTCTGTGCTCGACGGCGCGCCGGACGCGCGAGACGCTCGAGGGCGTCGATCCTCCCGGCAAGCGTTTGATCGAAGCCGAGCTGTACTCCGCGTCGACCCAGGATCTCGTGGACCGCCTCCACCGACTCTCGGACGACGTCTCCTCGGCGATGCTGATCGGCCACAACCCGTCCATGCAGATGCTCGTCCTTCGGCTCGCGCGACGTGGGGACGATGGGCCCGAACGCGCTGCGGTCGAGCGGAAGTTCCCGACGGGCGCGCTGGCGACGCTCACGTTCCAGTGTGGCTGGAGCGAACTCGGTCCGGGGAGCGCGCGCCTGACAGCGTTCCTCGCGCCGAAGGAGCTCAACGGGAAGTCTGGAGCCGGCGCAGCAGCTCCAGGGCACCGCGCTTAGACAGCGGCTCGTTGAGGTTCCCGCACTTTGGCGACTGCACGCACGACGGGCAGCCCGACTTGCACCGGCATTCACCAATCAGGCGCTGGGCGTCGCCGACGAGCCGCTCGAACTCGTCGTAGCCCCGGCGCGTGATCCCGACCCCGCCGGGGTGCCCGTCGTAGATGAAGATCGTGGGCACGCCTGTCTGCGGATGGGCGTTGGTCGACAGCCCGCCGATGTCCCACCGGTCGCACATTGCGATCAGCGGCAGCACGGCGATCTGTCCGTGCTCGAGCGCGTGGAGCGCCCCGAGCAGCTCGTGCGGCGGGAACGGCTCGGCGCCGATCAGCTCGTCGAGCTCGTACCAGAGCGCCCGGGTCGAGAACTCGACCGTCGGCAGATCGAGCCCCTGGAAATCGATCACCTCGTAGTCCTGCAGGCGCTTGCGCTGGTACCCGAGGACCGTCTCCGCGTAGACGATCTCGCCGAACGACAGCGTCACCCCACACGGCTCGCGTTGCGCATGCATGCGGGTGATGTAGATCATGCTCTCGCGCTTGGCCTGGGTGAAGTAGTCCCCGCTGAACGGCTCGAGCAGCGCCCGACGTCCGGCAAGGTCCAGCTCGAGCACGTGGTAGGAGCGCCCCATGTGCAGGTACACCGCTCCCTCGTGGATAGTCCCGTACGCGCGCGCGAGCTCGACCGTCCCGAACAGCTCGCCCGAGCTCCCGTCGACCAGCGCGAAGCTGTCGTGCGAGGCCGATCGGAGCGCGGTCCTCGCGGCCGGGTAGTCGTCGGCGCGGCGGGGCACGAACCCGGTGGCGCGCTCGCGTAGGAAACCGGCCTCGGTGAGGTCGTCCGCGTACGAGCGCCAATCGGGCCCGAGGACATCGGCGTCGGCCTCGGTCAGCGGCGCCTCGTGCGCCGCGCACAGTAAGTGCTCGCCGAAGATCTCCGGGCTGTGCGGGTCGAGAATCGCGGCCTCGACGGCCCGGCCGAGGAACTCCTCGGGGTGTCGGCAGAAGAACTGGTCGAGCGCGTCCTCGCCGGCGATGTACACCGCGAGCCCGCGGCCGCGCCGGCCGGCCCGGCCCCACATCTGCCTGAGGCTCGCCACCGTGCCCGGGAAGGTCACGCAGATCGCGGCGTCGAGGTCGCCGATGTCGATCCCGAGCTCGAGCGCGTCGGTCGCGACGACTCCGAGCAGCTCGCCGTCGCTCAGCCGGCGCTGGATGTCCTGGCGCTGTTGGGGCGTGTAGCCGCCGCGGTATGGGGCGATCCGCTCGGCGAACTCGGGCTCGAGCCGGTCGAGCGAGTGCCGCAGGATCAGCTCGATGCCCTTGCGCGACTTCATGAAGCAGATCGTCCGGGCGCCGTTTGACACGAGCGCAGAGAACACCTCGGCGGCCTCGTACAGCGCCGACGCGCGGATCCCGAGATCCTCGTCGAGCAGCGGCGGGTTCCACATCGCGACCCGGCGGCTCGCCTGCGGCGCCCCGTCCCGGTCGACGAGCTTGAAGTCGCTGAGCCCGGTCAGTCGTTCGGCGAGCTCGACCGGGTTGGCAATCGTCGCGCTCGCCAGCAGGAAGCGCGGCTCGGTGCCGTGGATCGCGGCTATGCGTCGCAGGCGCCGGAGCACGTTGGCCACGTGCGAGCCGAACACGCCGCGGTAAACGTGCGCCTCGTCGACGACCACGAACGCGAGGTTCGCGAACAGGTCGCCCCACGCCGGGTGGTGGGGCAGGATCCCGACGTGGAGCATGTCGGGGTTCGTGAGGATCAGGTTCGAGCGCTTCCGGATCGCCGAACGCTCCGAACGGGGCGTGTCGCCGTCATAGATCGCCGGCCGGATCTGCTTGTGCAGACCGAAGGCGTGGAGCGCACGCGCCTGGTCCTGGGCGAGCGCCTTGGTCGGGTAGATGTACAGCGCGCGGGCGGTCCGGTCGGACGTCAGCACCTCGAGGGTCGGCAGCTGGAAGCACAAGGACTTGCCCGATGCCGTCCCGGTCGTGACGATCGTCGGCGCCTCGAACGCGTCGTAAAGCGCCTCGCTCTGATGGGAGTAGAGCTGGTCGATCCCGACGTTCGCGAGCGCTGATTGGACGGCCGGTCCGAGCTCGCTTGGCAGCAGGACCGGGCGACCGGAGCGGGCCTCATAAAAGTCGTCGTGGACCAGACGTTGATCAGTGCGGCCCTGTTCGAGCAGGGCCGCCCAAGGCTCGGTGTCGTGCGCAATCGCCACGATGGCCAGTATGGCGGGGGCTCCCCCGGCTGCTACGGTCGCGCCCGCCATGCGCTGTCTGTATGTCGATCTCGACGGAACGCTGCTCGGTCCGGGCGGTTCGCTGCTGCGCGGAGCCGACGGCGGGTTCGCTTTGGAAGGGGTCCGAGCCCTCCAGGCTTGCTGGCGCGCCGGGGTCGAGGTTGTTCTGTACTCGGGGCGCCGGCAGTCGGGCGTGTTCGAGAACAGCCGGATCATCGGCTCGAGCTCCTACATCTTCGAGCTCGGGTGCGGGCTGATGCTCGACGGCGAGCTCGAGTGGCTGACCGACGGCATCGTCCCCTCGCCCGAGCGCGGCACGATCTATGAGCAGATCGAGCGATCGGGAGCACCCGCGCTGCTGCTCAGGGAGTTCGCAGGCAGACTCGAGTACCACACTCCATGGTCGGCCGGGCGGGATGTCTCGCACCTGTTCCGCGGCGACGTCGATCTGAACGTCGTGCGGCAGGTTCTCGAGCGCGCCGGTCTCGGCTGGTTACGGCTCGTCGACAACGGCGTCATCCATGAAGCGTCAGAGCAGATGGAGGCGTTGCCGGTCATCCGCGCGTACCACCTGATCCCGGCGGGCGCGTCGAAAACGCGCGCCGTTGCCCGGCATATGCAGAACCGCGGCTATACGCGCGCCGACTGCATCGCGGTCGGGGATTCGCGCGAGGACATGGAAGCTGCTGCGGTCGTCGGCGCGTTCTGGCTCGTGGCCAACGCTCTCGAGGGCGACCCCACCCTCGCGTCCGAGCTCGAGATCGCGGGCCGCCCCGGCGTCCGGGTCGCGTCGGAGCGGTACGGCGCGGGCGTTTACGAAGCCGTCGTGACTACGCTGGCGACGGAATCCTGATCGGCTCAGCCGGCGTCGTGTGCGGCTCCGCCGGCGAGGTGTCGGGCTCGTCTTGATCGAGCATCGGTTCGCGACGCGCTCGACCTCGTCAGCGTCACCGACCGCCCACCCGAGCCGTTCCACCAACTGCATGGCGAAGTGGTCGCTCTCAAAGTCAGCCACGGTCACGCGTTCACGAAGCATCACAGCGCCTTCCCCGAAAGCAGCCCCGTGATCCGAGGTCACGATGATCTGAGGCATGTCTCTCTCCTTCGTCGTGTGGCGTCTGATTCTGGGAGTTCCACCTTCGGCCCGCGTAAACATTCTGTTGCAGTTCTGTACATGCCCCGCGGTCGCTCCTCCCAAATCTGCATAACGCGACCGAGAGTGCATGTAGCCCGCCGCCGGGAGACGCGCCGGCCATCGTCCCCGCCCCTGCACGACCCGGCGAAGCCTGGCTGAGAAACGTCCCGTATTTGAGCGTTTCTCAGCCAGGCTCCACCTCTCCGGTCCGCACCAGGTGAGGTGGCGACAACACTCGGGGTCGACCCGACGGTTATGCGACAGCCGCGCGGATGTGGGAACTGGCTACGCGGCGTCGCGCGCAGGCGCACGCGGCTGCGCGTCGTCCTCGGTCGCGACCGCGGTGGCGAGCGCCCCGGCCGCGTCGGCCAACTCGCCGAACGCGTCGGCCACGCCTGCGGCACTGGGTTCGGTGATCGCGCGGTTGAGCGCCGCCACGGTCTCGTCGAAACGCGCCCAGAACTCCGCCGGCCCGCGCCGACCGGTGCCGGGTCGAAGCTCGTAGGGCGGCTCGGCGGTTTCGGCGCCCGGAATCGGACGCCACATCAGGCCCGCGGCGTGCGCGTGCTCCCACGCCACCTGCTCGCGCCCGGCCGCTTCCGACAGCGCCCGGAGCCTCGCCGCGAATCCGGCGTCCGGCGGCGCGAGCTTGTGGGCCCGCATCGCCTCGGCCCAGTCTGTCCCGGCCTGGCGGACAGCGCGCATGATCTGTGCACGCTGGCGGTCGAGGTCGTCCTGGAAGCTCATCAGTCCTCGCCGGGGCGCTCGGATTCCGGCGCGGCATCAACGACGCCGATCGGCTCGCCACCCCAGAAGTCCTCCGCGCTCGGGCCCTCGCTCCGCGCGCCGGGGCCGGCCGTATACGACTCAGCCAGCACCCGCTCGAAGTCCGAGCGCTTGATCCGAACCCGCCGACCGACGCGCAGCGCCGGCAACGATCCCTGGTCGATCCAGTTGCGAACCGTCTGCTGGTTCAGCTTGAGCATCTCCGCGACCTCAGCGACCGTGAGGAAGGTTTCTTCTGGCTCCCAAGAATTCATCCGAAAGTTTGCTAATTGAGTCCAATTGGAACCAAATCAGGGTTATAATACCGCGCGGTTGGGACGGCATCACGGCCGTCGACGCAAAATTCGCTGGAAAAGGGCGTCAACGGGTGACGGAACGTCGGCACACCGAGGCAGGAGAGCGCGAGGCTCACCCAGGCGACAACGTCGTCCGCCTCCCGCGCGACTGGCTCGGGCCACGCGAGGAACTCGTGCCGTTCGGCCCGCGAGCCTTCCGCGGCGCCGACGAGCCGCCACCGAGTGCCGATGATTTCTGGGGCGAGCGGTCGGCGGCGATTCACGGCGCACTCGAGGCGCCGGCGAATTGGACGCCCCCGGATCGCAAGCCCGCGGACCGCGCGCGGGCGCATCCCGGTCGGGCGGGCGCGGCCGACAGGCACACGGGTCGGCGCCTCCGTCTCCCACCGATCCGCGTCAGCGTCGCCACGCTCCGAAAGACGGCCATCGCGACGCTCAGCGGCGTCGCGGTCGTTTCGATCGCGATCGGGTTCACACCCAACGGTGTGAAGCTCACCCGCCAGCCACAACGTGAGGCCGGCGGCTTCCGGCTTAACGAGGCCGCGGTCCTGAGCATTGGGGTGTCGCCGCTGCCGACCGGCGGGCTTCCGCGGCCTCGGGTCACCACGGCCGCAGCACCGGCCGCGAAGCCTCGCCTCGTCGTCCACCACCGCCGGCGGCCGAGCCACACCGAGTTCGTGGCCGCGCCAAGTCATTCGTCGACGCCGGCGCACACAGCGGCCGTGTCCTACACGCAGACCGCGCCCGTTGAGAAGTACACCGCGCCCGTCACCCAGCAGGTCTCGAGCGAGACCGGGTCGGCGCCGGCGCAGGCAGCGCACCCTGCCTCGCACCGATCCGCGCCGGCGGGCCCATCCGGGCCGGGCGCACCATTCGGACCAGGAGAAATGGGATGAGTCCAGCCCGCCGCATCTGGCGTCACGTCCGCGCGAACACGGTGGCGTACATCGCCCTATTCGTCGCGCTCGGCGGGACCTCGTACGCCGCCACGCAATTGCCCGCCAACAGCGTCGGTGCCCGGCAGATCAAGAACCACTCGATTACGCCGATCAAGCTGAACCCGTCCGATATCGGGGCGTCGGTGCGGTTCTGGGCGGTCATCAACGATGTGTCGGGAACGGAGCAGGTCACTCAATCGCGGCCACAAGCAACACTGACCTCGTGGGACCCGACGTTCGACACCGGCACAGTCAGCTGGAGTCCACCAGTCCCGCAGAACTGCTTCCCGCTCGCGAGCGCTGCCGCCGGATTCGCGCGCGCGGAGCTGCTTCCGCGTGCGCATGGCCAAGCGGTTGTGCTGGTCGGGACATACAGCGAGACCGACCAGCATGCACCAGGCCTCGTCTATATCGCCGTGCTCTGTCCGCAGCCATAGAGCACGCTGAGGCTGACATGAGAGCCAGATACATCCGCACCGGAGTCGTGGCGGTGACAGCGTTGACGCTCGCGCGTGCTCGCATCGACCGCGCGAGCGAACGAATGGGTGATGGTCTGCGACGTCTGGGGCGACCAGGTAGTGACAGTGCCCGCCCCGATCAATGGGATAGGCGCAGGTGCCATCTGTCCCGGCGACGACTCGTCGTACGGCAACGGCTTGCCCCCAGGAGGCATGGCGATATGGACAACCTCGTCTTTTGCGACAGAGGGGCAATCAGTTCACTGGCAAGTCAACGCGCCACAGGGAATGACGATCGCGTCGGTCTACATCCCGCACATGTTCTCGGAAGGCATCGATGACGGGTTCGGTTATGGCGGCGGCTTCTACTGGGCTGGCGGCAGCGGCGGTGTCGGCACGACCGACGGGGAGCCCAGTTGGACTTCCGCATCCGGCGGCTCGCCGGCCTTCACCTGGCCCGCCGGCGGCTCCTCGTATTTCGGATGGCAAGTGGTTTGCGGCATCCCAACGTGTGACGAGGGCGGCTCCGAATGGCTGAGCGTCGAGTTCCTCGAGCTCCAGATGGAAGAAACGACTCCACCCACCCTGTTCTCACCCGACGGGCTATGGCAGAGCAGTGGCTGGGTTCGCGGCGACTGGAATGTGCACTTCTGGGGCGACTCACCATCGGGTATGTGCAGCTTGTCGGCGGAGCTGAACGACCACCTGATCACCACCAGTACGTCGTCCGTAAACGCGGCAGTCTGGCACCAGTGCGCGGCGCCGGCGATCGATGACACGATCGACACCAGTCAGTACGGACAGGGACCGCTCGAGTTCGTGATGGCCGGCGACGACGCCGCATCTGAGCCCGCTCTCTACCCGAGGGTCGTCGACGTCGACAACGCCCCCGTCGGGCTCACCCTCGCCGGCCCGACGGATGTGGTCTCGACGAGCGGTACGCAGTACGTCACGGCGACGGCGACCGCGGGCCCGAGCGGCGTCGCCGGCATCGCGTGTTCGCTGGACGGAGCGCCGTATGTGTGGAAGGCGGTCACCACCAGGCTGATCGCGGTGCAGGGCGTCGGAGTGCACCACGTAAGTTGCTACGCGGAGAACAACGCCCGCGATCAAGCTGGGAACGCCGGCAACTCGGGTGTGCAGACCTGGACGCTCAGCATCCGCGAGCCGTCCGAGGCGAGCGCGGACTTCAGTCGGATCGTCGACGCGCTGCGGTGCAAGAAGCAGCGCGAGCGGGTTCGGATCCCGCCGCGCTGGGTGACCGCGGTCCATGCCGGCCACCCGATTCGGGTCAGGCTGCCCGGCGAGACGCGAACCGTGAGCGTCGTGCACTGCCACCCGCAGACGGCGCGCCGGCGCGTGCTGGTCGACGGTCACTGGAAGATCGAGCGGGTGGTGCTCCCGCCCCACACCGCCGAGGTGAGCGTGCGGTCAGTCAAGTACGGGCAGGCCGCCACCGTCAGCGGCTGGCTCGGCACCGCGCAGGGCAATGCGCTCGCTGATCAGCCGGTCCGCATCGTTACCGCGCCGGACAACGGCAGCGACGAGTTCACCCAGGCCGCGGTCGTGACGACCGCCGCCGACGGGAGTTGGACCGCATCGCTCCCGGCCGGACCCTCGCGCATCGTTGAGGCGCAGTACGACGGCGCCGCCACCGTCGAGCCGACGACGTCCGCGCCCGTACGTCTCGTGGTCGGCGCGTCGCTGTCGCTCCGCGTCCACCCGCGGCACACGCACTGGGGCTCGACGATCGTGCTCTCCGGGCAGCTGAATGGCGGCTACGTCCCGCCCTCCGGCGAACTCGTCGTGCTCTGGATCGGGTGGCGCGGCGGGTCGACCGAGATCGGCCATCTCTACACCAAGCCCGACGGCACGTTCCGCGGCACCTACACCTTCCTACGCGGGAACGGGACCGAGACCTACAAGCTCTGGGCAAAGACCGCGAGAGAGAGCGACTACCCGTATTCGCCGCACAAGAGCCAAGCGGTTTCGGTGTCGGTCACGCCGTGAGCGGCGGCGACGCCGCCGCCGCGCCGCGGAGATCGTCGCGGACTGGCCCTGAGCTGCCGCGGGACTAATACGGACTGACGTCCATCCGCACGGACCATCGTCTCGCGTAGCAGGCGCCCAACCGCCCGCGCACCCCGCGTACCGCGAACGTGCCGTCGACGAACTCGGCGCGGACCGTCGCGACGATCTCACGGGCCTCCGTGCCCTGGCGGATCGTGAACGACACCGAGCCGTAACGGCCGAACGGCAGCGCCAACTCACGCGCGCGCGAGAACTCTTCCTCGACCAGCCTGCGGCCGCGGTGCCTGCCGACCGCTCTGAAGGTGAAGTTGCGCCGCGTGGCCGCGCCGGCTCGGATCGTGACCGCTTCGGTGGCGATCGCCGAGCCAAGATCGAAGAACGGCTGCACCTCCCAGTCGCGATTGCAGGTGAATCCCGCGGACCCGATCTGCGGAAGCGGGAACACGCCCGGGGTCGAGTTGGTGCCCTCGGCGGTCCGCGCGGGTATCGCGCTGGTGCCGGCGGCTCCAGGCGGCGCAGGGCCCGACCGCACGCGAATAGCCGGCCCGACGGCGTCGCCGCCGGCCACGAGCAACATCGCAATCGCGCCGAGGAATGCCTTGATCACCGGCCTCGACTGGCCATACGACCAGCGATCGGCGAAAAGTCCCGTGACCGGCGCCGAACACCGGGTAAGCTTGTGCCGATGCCATTCGTCGACAACATCCTTCAGCCCACGCACCTGCTTCTGATCCTTGTTGTGGCGCTACTCGTACTCGGACCCAAGCGACTGCCTGAAGCCGGGCGCGCGCTCGGGCAGGGAATCCGGGACTTCCGCAGCGCGATGACCAGCCACGAGCAGGAGCCGCACGAGCAGCTCGTCAGCCAGGCGACCAACGTCCAGGCGACCACCGTCGAGGCGACGCAGCCCGAGCCGCAGCCGCAGGCGACGGAGCCCGCGCCAGCAGAGCCGTTCCAGCCGGTCGGCTGACAAGCCGACCAAGCGCATCTGTCGGGCACGCTACGCTCGCGCGGTGAGTGCTGCGGGCGAGCGCGCTGCGATGGTGGCCCTGCTCAGGACGGGCAAGCGGCCGTGGGTTGAATACGCTGAGCTTGTCGAGGAAAGGGGCAGCGCGAGCGCCGTGCTCGAGGAGGAGCTCGCCGGACGCGCGGCGCCGCCACAACAGACGAGCCTGCTCGACCCCCCGGCGCCGACCGCTCACGAGCCGCTGGCCCAGGCACGCGCGGATCTCGGCCGGTGGAGCACGAACGGGATGAACCTCGTCACGGTGCTCGAGCCCGACTACCCGCCGAACCTCCGCGCGGTCCACGACCGCCCGCCGATGGTGTTCGTCGCCGGAAGCCTGACGCCCGCGGATGCACGCGCGGTCGCCGTCGTTGGAGCACGCAAGGCGACGCACGACGGCACCAAAAGGGCCAGCGTGATCGCAGAGCATCTCGTCGACAGCGGATTCACGGTCGTCTCGGGGCTCGCCGCCGGCATCGACACGGCCGCGCACACGGCCGCACTGGCCCGTGGCGGACGAACCGTCGCGGTCATCGGGACCGGGCTCGCCCGCTCGTACCCGCCGCAGAACCAAGCGCTCCAGCGCCGGATCGCCTCGGAGTGCGCGGTGATCTCGCAGTTCTGGCCAGATGCCCCTCCGAGCCGCCGGAGCTTCCCGATGCGCAACGCTGTCATGTCCGGGATCACGCTGGCGACCGTGGTGATCGAGGCGTCCGACACGAGCGGCGCGCGGATGCAGGCGCGCCTCGCGCTCGCCCAGGGTCGGCCGGTGTTCCTCCTCGCTTCTCTGGTCGAGCGGCAGCCATGGGCGCGCGAGTACGCGGGGCGGCCCGGGACGCACGTCGTGCGCTCGCCCGGCGAGATCACGACGGTCGTCGAGCGGCTGATCTCGCCCGGTTCGCTCGTCGCGTAACCGGAGCGGACATGCCCTCGGTCCGCGAGTTGAGTGCGTTGTACGAGAACGTGATGCTCGGCCCGCGGCGGGGTCCCAGCGTCTGCAGCACCTGCTTCAACTTCACCGACGGGTACACGCGGTGCTACGCGTGCGATCACGGCCGGCTCGTACTCGAGGCGGTCGCTCCCATCTCCTACAGCGTCGCGCGCGAGCAGCTTCATCATGCGCTCGCCAGCTACAAACGCCTGGACGGCGACGTCGCCCGCCGCCTTGGCGCGAGCCTCGCCGCGATCCTGTGGCGCTTTCTCTCAGAGCACGAGCGCTGCCTGGCGCACGCCGCCGGGACGGACGGGTTCGAGCTCGTCACGACCGTGCCGTCCGGTGACCGCGACCGCGACGAGCGCCATCCGCTCCGCTGGATCGTCGGCGAGCTCGTCGCGCCGACCCGCGACCGGTACCAGCGACTGCTGCTCCGCTCGGACGCCAAGGCCGAGCCGCGCGCGTTCAGCCCGGAGAAGTTCATCGCCACCGGACCGATCGACGGCCGGTCCGTGCTTCTGATCGACGACACGTGGACAACCGGCGCGAGTGCTCAGAGCGCCGCCGCGGCGCTCAAGGCCGCCGGCGCCGGCGCGATCGCGTCGATCGTGATCGCCCGCCACCTCAACCGCGAGTGGCACGAGAACGACCGCCGCATCCGCGGGATCGCGCGACCGTTCGACTGGACCAAGTGCGCGCTGTGCGCAGAACCAACCCGGCCCGCGCCAAGAGGTCCGGACCTGACCGGTCGCCCTGCTTAACGCGGCAAATCGTCTGCGCCCCGACGGTCGGGGCCCAATAAGCGTGCACCAGCTGTAGTTCGCGCCGAGCGCGCTCGGGGCTGAGCGATTTGCTGCGTTATCCAGGTCCGCGGCCTGCGTTATCCAGGTCCGCGGCCGCTCCCACGCGGTGCGTGAGTCGACAAACCCCGCCGCCAACTGTCCCGCCTGTCCTATCCGCCACGACCCTCTACGCCGGCTTTAACAATTTGTCGTTACTCCGGTCCCAAACCCGGGTACGAGAAATTCGTCGGAGGAGAAGGGATGGGACAGAAGTGCTTCATAGCAAGGGACAGGGAGTGCCGAGGAGACGCTCTCGCGGGAATGCGATCCGGCGAATGGCATGCTTATTCGCCACCGCCGCGGCCACCGCGCTCCTAGCGGGCTGCGGCTCGTCGGGCAAGGGCCCGGTGACGCTCAATTGGTACGTGTTCCCCGAGCCTTCCGGGTCGTTCCAGGCCGCCGCGACCGAGTGCAGCAACAACTCGCACGGCGCCTACAACATCAAGATCAGCTTCCTCTCGACCTCGTCTGACCAGCAGCGCGTGTCGCTCGTGCGCCGGCTGGCCGCGAACGACTCGTCGATCGACATCCTCGCGATGGACGTCGACTGGACGGCCGAGTTCGCTACCGCGAAGTGGCTGAAGCCCGTGCCCGGCGATCCCTCGCCGCCCAGATCAAATCGGAGGACCTTGCCGGACCCGTGCAGACGGCGACCTGGCAGAACAGACTGTGGGCGATCCCGATCAACTCGAACACCGAGCTGCTCTGGTACCGCAAGGACCTGGTCCCGAATCCGCCCAAGACGTGGACGGCAATGATCGCGGACGCCGACAAGCTCGCCGCGCAGGGGAAGCCGCATTACATCGAGGAGCAGGGCGCTCAGTACGAAGGGCTCACGGTCTGGTTCAACTCGATGGTCAACTCCGCCGGCGGCCAGATTCTCGCCGCCAACAACAAGGTCGTCCTCGGCAGCTCCGCCCTGACGGCGGCCGAGATCATGAAGGAGCTCGCCACCTCCAAGGGCGCCGATCCGTCGCTGAACGTGTCGATGGAGGGCCCGGGGCAGGTGGCCTTCCAGAACGGCACCGCCGCGTTCATGATCAATTACCCGTTCGTCTGGTCGGCGACCCAGGCGGGGAACCCCAAGGTCTTCAAAGACATGGGGTACGCCTACTTCCCGCAGGTCTCGCCCGGGATCCCTCCAAAGGTCTCCATCGGCGGCTACAACCTCGGCATCTCGGCTTTCTCCAAGCACCCGAACCTGGCCTTCCAGGCGGTCCAGTGCCTGACCCAGGACAAGAATCAGAGCCGGGACGCGATCAAGGGCGGCCTTGCGCCGGTGGCCGCGAGCATTTACGACCAGCCGGCGTTCGAGAAGGCGTATCCGTTCCACCAGCTGATCAAGCAGCAGCTCCAGACCTACGGCATCCGGCCACAGACCCCAGCCTACGCGGACGTCACGCTCGCGATACAGAAGACCCTCTCGCCCACATCGAACATCAACCCGAAAACGGTGGTCAGCACATTGCGTAACGAAATCAAGCTGTCGCTGTCCTCATCGGCCCTGCTGTGAGCGCCGTCACCGCCCCCCCGAGCGCCTCGAGCGCGCCAGTCAGCCGGCGGAAGCATCTGAGCGACCGAGCCCGAGCCGAGCGCCGCCTCGCGTACTGGCTAGTCGCTCCGGCGGCGATCGTGATGGTCGCGGTCACGGCGTACCCGATCATCGACGCGGTCGCGCTGTCGCTGCAGCGCGCCGACCTACGCTTCCCGAACGCCACGAAGTTCATCGGCCTGTCGAACTACGGCCACGTCCTGACCGCGCCAGTCTGGTGGCAGGACGTGTTCCACACGGTGATCCTCACGGTGATCAGCGTCTCGATCCAGCTCGTGCTCGGCATGTGCCTGGCACTGGTGATGCACCGGATCATCTTCGCCCGCGGCCTCGTGCGCGCGATCGCGCTCGTGCCGTACGCGATCGTCGCGGTGGTGGCGGCCGAGTCGTGGCAGCTCGCGTTTTCGCTCCAGAGCGGGTGGATCCCGAAGCTCCTCGGGCTGAGCGGCGATCCGCTCAGCCACACGTTCGGGACCTACGTCGCGATCATCGTCACCGAGGTCTGGAAGAACACGCCGTTCATGGCGCTCCTCCTCCTCGCCGGGCTCGCGCTCGTCCCCGAAGAGCTCCAGGAGGCGGCCAAGGTCGATGGGGCGACCACCTGGGAGCGCTTCACCAAGATCACGCTGCCGTTGATGAAGCCCGCGATCGTCGTCGCTCTTCTGTTCCGCACGCTCGACGCGTTCCGGATCTTCGACACGATCTACATCTTCAACCAGGGCGCGCAGGGCACCGAGTCGATCTCGATCCTCAACTACAACACGCTGCTCGACCGGCTCAACCTCGGGCTCGGATCCGCAGTGTCGGTGTTGCTGTTCCTGCTCGTCGCGCTGATCGCGCTCGTGTTCATCGTGGGCTTGCGTGCTGGCCGGGCACCCAGTACCGAGGTGGCGTGATGAACCATCGTACGAAACAGATCGGGGGCTGGTCGACGGCGATCATCGTCATCTGCGTCGTCTCGCTGATCCCGGTCCTGTGGATCCTGTTCCTGTCGCTGAAGACGCCCGCGACCGCCACCGACGGGAGCTTCATCCCCCACCAGTGGACGCTGTCGAACTATTCGGACATCTTCAAGCAGGGCATCTTCACCGACGCGCTTCGCAACTCGATCGGGATCGGGCTGATCTCGACTGTCCTGGCGGTGGCGCTCGCCTCCTCGGCGGCATATGCGATCGCGCGCCTGGACTTCCCCGGCAAGCAGGTGATCCTGCTGGCCGCGCTCGGCGTCGCGATGTTCCCGCAGATCTCGCTCGTCGGCCCGCTCTACAACCTGTGGCGGCGGATCGGCCTGTACGACACCTGGCCGGGGCTGATCATCCCTTACATGACGTTCGCGCTGCCGCTGTCGATCTACGTGCTGTCGGCGTTCTTCAGAGAGATACCGTGGGAGCTCGAGGAGGCAGCCCAGGTCGACGGGGCGACGCCGTTCCAGGCGTTCCGCAAGGTGATCGTGCCGCTCGCGACCCCGGGGATCGTGACCACGTTCCTCATCGTGTTCATCATCTGCTGGAACGACTTCGTGTTCGCGATCTCGCTGACCTCGACGTCCGCCGCGCAGACCGTGCCTGCCGCGATCTCCTCGTTCCCCGGCGTGTCACAGTTCAGCGTGCCCTACGGGGACATCGCTGCCGCCGCCGTAATCGTGACGATCCCGGTGATGCTGCTTGTCCTGATCTTCCAGAGGCGGATCGTGGCCGGGCTGACCGCGGGCGCAGTCAAGGGATAGACCGAAAAGGAGCCTCACCGAATGGCCGAGATCCAGTTCCAAGATGTGACCAAGCGCTACTCAGACGGCTTCGAGGCCGTCAAGCACCTGAATCTCGACGTCCCGGACGGCGAGCTGATGATCCTCGTCGGTCCGTCCGGATGCGGGAAGTCGACCGCGCTGCGGATGGTCGCCGGACTCGAGGACATCTCTGACGGCGAGCTGAAGATCGGCGGGCAGGTCGTCAATGAGAAGGCGCCCAAGGACCGCGACATCGCGATGGTGTTCCAGAACTACGCGCTGTATCCCCACATGACCGTCCGGGAGAACATGGGGTTCGCGCTGAAGCTCGCCAAGACGCCGCAAAGCGAGATCGACCAGAAGGTCAACGACGCCGCGAAGATCCTCGACCTCGAGCAGCACCTCGATCGCAAGCCGGCGAACCTGTCCGGCGGCCAGCGCCAGCGCGTCGCGATGGGCCGCGCGATCGTGCGCAGCCCGAGCGTGTTCCTGATGGACGAGCCGCTGTCGAACCTCGACGCCAAGCTGCGCGTGCAGATGCGGACCGAGATCTCCCGGATCCAGCAGCAACTCGAGACGACCACGATCTACGTCACCCACGACCAGACCGAGGCGATGACGCTCGGCGACCGGATCGCGGTCATGCGCGCCGGCGTGCTCCAGCAGGTCGGGCCGCCCTCGGAGCTCTACGGCCAACCGAAAAATCTGTTCGTCGCCGGCTTCATCGGGTCGCCGTCGATGAACTTCCTCGGAGGCGAGATCCACGGCGACACGATCCACCTGCCGATCGGCGACGTCCGGATCCCGGACGAGCTCCGCCGGCGGCTCGAATCAGGCCCCACCGGTGGCCGCAGGGGCATCGTCGCCGGCCTGCGACCCGAGCACTTCGAGGACGCGGCGCTGGTCTCCGACCGATCGAAAGGGACGGTGTTCAAGGCCAAGATCGACGTGCTCGAGTCGATGGGCTCGGAGTACTACGCCTACTTCGTAGTCGCCTCCGAGCAGGTCTCATCGAGCGAGCTGGAGGAGCTTGCCGCCGACATCGGCGGTGCCGACCTCCCGCGCACCCAGGGCGGGGTCCAGGTGACCGCACGGCTGGGGGCCGACAGCCAGGTCAAGCAGGGCGCGGAGGCGGAGTTGTGGTTCGACTCCAAGCACCTTCAGCTGTTCGACGCCGACTCCGGCCGCAGCCTCCTCGCCGGCAACGGCACAACATCCGCGACGGCACCCGCACCACAGCCTCCCGTCGCGTAGCTAACCTCAGCGGCGCATGCCGGCGCCGCATTCCACGGGCCTTCCCGGTCTGGACGCGCAGCACGACTTTCAACGCGCGCGTCGGCGTGCGACGATCGCCAGGCTGATCGCCCGCTTGCGCGGCGAGCCCGACGACGTCGGGGTCGTGCTCCCATACGAGGAGGTCATCGCGGCGCTCGGTTTCGTCAGCGAGCGCCGGGTTGGGCTCACCGTCGTGCAACTCGACGCGATCGTCGGGTCGGTCGACCGTAGCCGCGATTACGACCGCCGCTTCCGCCCCACCTCGGGTCGCACGCGCGGGCGCTGGGAGCAGATCGCGGCCGCGGCGCGTCGCGGTGAGTCGTTCCCGCCGGTCGACCTGCTCCGCATCGGCGAGCTCTACTTCGTCCGCGACGGCCACCACCGAGTCTCGGTCGCGCGCGCGCTCGGCCGGACCGACATCGACGCGTACGTGACCGAGGTGACGACGAGGGTCGACGCCGACCAGGCCACGAAGCTTTCCGACCTGCCGCTCAAGAGCCACGAGCGGGTGTTCTTCGACCGCGTGCCGCTCCCCGCCGAGGCCCACAGTGAGATCCAGCTGAACGATCTCGAGGACTACGCGCTCCTGGCCGAGATGGTCGAGGCGTGGGGGTTCCGTGCGATCCAGAGCCGCGGCGATGCGCTCAACCGCCGGCAGAACGCGCTCCTATGGCTCGAGACCGAGTTTCGGCCCGTCGTCGCGATGCTGCACGAGGCGGGACTCGTCGGTCACCGGACCAACGCTGAGGCATACATGCGGATCGCGGGCGAGCGGTATTGGCTGCTGCGCACGCACGAGTGGAGCGACGAGGTCCTGAAGCAGGTCATCGACGGCAAGGGACGTTGGCGCCGCCCGCCCGAGTGAGACTGGCCCGGACCAGCGGGCGGGTCCGCTAGCCTGACCGCGCGATGGCTTCGCAACCGGTTCCGCCCACGAAGCGCCGGCGCCGGTACGCGCCGCGGATGGCGCCCGAGCAGCGCCGTGAGCATCTGATCGACGCCGCGCTCGAGGTGATCCTCGAGCGGGGATACGCCGGCGTCTCGATCGAGGCGATCGCGCGCGAGGCCGGCATCACCCGGCCGGTCGTCTACGACCACTTCCCGAATCTCAACCGCCTGCTCCACGCCGTGATCGAGCGCGAGGAGCGGATTTCGCTCGAGCAGCTCGCAAAGGTGGTACCCGAGGACCCCGGCGACCACGAGCCCGGCGAGTTGCTCGCGACCGGCGTGGCGGCCTTCCTCGATGCCGTCAGGCGCCGGCCGGCGACTTGGCGGATCATCCTCCTCCCGCTCGAAGGGACGCCGTCGATCGTCCGTGAGCATGTCGAGGTCAACCGCGCGCTCGTGCTGGCCCGGATCGAGTCGCTGGTGCGATGGGGCGTCGAGCGAGCCAAGCTCCCGCATGACCTCGACGTCGAGCTGACGGCGAGAACGTTCCGCGACTGGAGCGAGCAGGCGGCGAGAATGGTGCTCACGGATCCGGAGAGCTATCCGCCCGACCGCTACGAGCGGTTCGTGAGGAACTTCCTCGAGCTACTGACGCATTCGTAAGTTCACTGTGGTATTTCTCTGCCGATGCGACTCTCGGCAGGGGTCAGCAGTACCGCACGCGGCACGCTCGCGATCGCGTTCGCAGCGGCGGCGCTCGCTGGCTTCGCCGCGCCGGCCAGCGCGTCGTCGTTGTACTCGGGCCCTGGCCCGCGCCCAGGCCCGGCGATCCTGTACGAGACGCCGGCGGTCGCGCCGGAGCTCACGAACACCGGTATCTGGGACGCTCCGCCGATTCTGATCTCAGGGACGACCGCCTACCGCGACGGGGAGTTCCTCTACCAGGACTATCTGTACGACGACCACGGCGCTCGCGAGGTGCTCGACCCGACCGATCCGCGTGCCTCGGGCGACACGTTCTCCAAGCCCAACGGCACGTACACGTACCCGACCGGGCCCGGGTACAACAACGACGCCGCCGACCTCGTCGAGTTCCGTGTCAAGCCGACGACGAGCTACACCGCCTTCCGCATTACGCTCAACACGCTCGAGAACCCATCGCTGATCGCGTTCTCGATCGCCATCGGTGGCGAGCCCGGACAGACGTTCGCGTTCCCAGACGGCGCCAATGTGGTCGCGCCGGCGAGCCTGTTCCTAACCGTGCATCCGTCCGGATCCAAGCTCGTCGCCGACCTTGTGCACGCCGGCAGCGACACGCCCGTCACCGGGCCGGCACCAACCGTCACCGTGGACACGTACCGCCGGCAGATCGAGGTCGACGTTCCCCATCAGGACTGGAATCCGGGCGCAGAGCACCGTCCGCATGGCGATGGGGGTCGGGCTGTGGAACGCCGCGACCGGCAAGTACCTCCTCCCGGGCCCGACGGCCACCGCGACTCAACCCGGGGGCGCCGGCATCGCCTCCAACCCCGCAGCGTTTTTCAACGTGGCCTTCCGAACGGCAGAGCCATTCCCCTCGGAGACGGCCGAGACCGGGGCGGTACTCGACCCCGCCTGGTGGCGAGACCAGCAGCAAGGGGCCGCGCTCGCTCAGGGCAACATCTCCGAGTTCTATGCCAACGTCGACTTCGCCAAGCTTCTCAGCGGCGTCACCGACAACTCGGACGTCCCGACCACGGGTCCGATGGACCGGATCCTGGCCAGCCACTTTGAGCCCGCCCAAGGCGCCAACTTCTCGAACGAATGCGGCCTGGCCGGAGCCGAGGAGCCGTCAACCTGCGTCCCCGAGTATCAGGGCAACCTGGAGCCGTTCGCCGTCTACGTCCCGCCCGGCCCCGCGCCCGCCGGCGGCTACGGGCTGACGCTCCTGCTCCACTCACTGTCGGCCAACTACAACCAGTACCTGGGGAGCCGCAACCAGTCGGAGTTCGGCGATCGAACGAACCCGTCGATCGTGATCACGCCCGAGGCGCGCGGGCCCGACCAGGAGTACGAGGGACTCGGCGCGGCCGACGTGTTCGAGGCGTGGGCCGAGATCGCCAGCCTGTATCCGCTCAACCCCGCGTACACCGACATCACCGGCTACTCGATGGGCGGCATCGGCACGTTCAAGCTCGGAGCCCAGTTCCCCGACCTGTTCGCGCGCGCGCAGCCGACTGTCGGGTTCGAGACCAACAACGACGTGCTCGCGTCGCTGCGCAACCTGCCGGTGCTGATGTGGAACGTGTCGTCAGACGAGCTCGTCAACGCCTCGGACTACGCGCCGACGGCGGCCAAGCTGGCCAGCCTCGGCTACCGCTATGAGCTCGACGTGTACCAGCCGTGCGCCAACTCGCTGTGCAGCCCGGTGCTCGCGAACCATTTGATGCTCGGGATCAACGATCAGTTCGCGCCCGCGGCGGCGTTCCTCGGCTCCGCCACCGTCGATCTGAACCCCGCCCACGTCACGTATGTCGTCGACACCGCCCGCGACCGGCCGGGCTACGGGATCGTCGGCGATCACGCCTACTGGGTCTCGGACCTCACCCTGCGGAGCCCGACCCACACAAGCACGACCGGCGACCCCGAAGGCGAGATCGACGTGTTTTCGCATGGGTTCGGCACCGCCGACCCGATCGCGTCGGGCAACGAACCCGGCACCGGAACCCTTACGGGGGGCAACATGGGCCCGCTCGCCTTCGCCAGCCTCAGCCAGACCTGGGGCGCCGCCCTCCCGGTGCCGGCGAGCGACACGCTCGACGTCACCGCGACCAATATCGCGACCGCCTCGATCGACGTCTCGCGCGCGCATGTGGACTGTGGCGTCCACGTCGACGTCACGACCGACGGGCCGATCACGATCGACCTGACCGGCTGCAACCGCACGATCCAAGCCGGCTAGCACCCGCCCGCACGGCCGGTGAATACGACGGGGACCCCGTGAGGGGTCCCCGTCGCTGATCCCAACAACGCACTCACGGCCGGGTTGAGTGCGTCCTCCGGAGATCGATTCCGACGATGAAACTCGCCGGCGGGTCGAAAGTTGCGCTGGCCGCGGCGAACCTCGAGCCAGTCGGTCCTGCGATAATCGGGCGTCCCCTCCGGGGGCGTAGCTCAGTTGGTTAGAGCGCCGGCCTGTCACGCCGGAGGTCGCGGGTTCGAGTCCCGTCGCTCCCGCTCTTAGAAGTGCCTGGAAATCGGGCACTTCTTGTGCTTAAGGAGCCGTGCGCCCATCCAACCGACGGACAGGAGAGTGCGTCATGCCCTATGCCGTGGATTTCACCGATGTCTCGACGGTCGGGCTCGAGTCCTCGTCGGTCGCGGCCGCGCTTGCCGGGCTGCGAGCGCACGAGGCTCGCTATTTCAAGAACAAGTACGACCACGTCTTCACGGTGGAGCCTGCGAGCAACGCCAAGACGACCATTGACTGGGTGCATCGGATCCTCAAGGAAGAACGGGACATCGTCATCTCCTCTCGGCCGCTCGAGGCCACGGCCTTCCAAGTCGAGAACATCCGTATGGCTTACGTCTTCTACGAGAGCGGTCTGTCGATCAACGTGATGTACACGATCGAGCACGGCGAGAAGCGGGCGGTCGGGTTCAAGCTCTCCGAAGGGATGGAAGTCCCGGAGGAACTCGCCTCGCGGTTCAAATTCGCGCGGCAGAAGTCAAAGCTGGCCGGAACCATTCGCGGTTCCTACTTCGCTTTTAAAAACGATTATTGACCGCCCGGGTGTTCAGAGCGAGGTGAGAGATGGTGGGTACTTCACGGCCTAATCGTCTTCACCGAGCACTTCGAGGCTCAGAGCTAGCCGGTGGCATTGGCCGACCACGGCCTGGCGGTTTATCGGCGGCGGTACGCGGCGGTAAGTGCAGTCGTGCCGAAGTTCCACATGTTGTCGGCGATGTTGATGGTGACTCCCGGGTGAACGATCTGGTCGATTCGGTCGAGCAGCTCGGTGGATAGCTCGATCCCGTCTGCGGCGAGGTAGCCGTCGAGGTGCTCGATCGTGCGCGGGCCGATGATCGCGGAGGTGACCGCGGGATGGCGGGTGACGAATCCGATCGCCATTTGGATCAGGGTGATCCCGGCCTCGTCGGCGAGTGCGCCGAGCGCGTCGGCGGCGTCGAGCTTTGCGGCGTTCGCGGGGTTCGTGGCGTCGTAGGCGCCGGGGAAGCGCTGCGCGCGGGCGGCGGAGCCTGGCCCGGCTACGTCTTGCCCTTTGCGGTATTTGCCGGATAGCCAGCCACCGGCTATTGGGCCGTAGGTCATCACGCCCATTCCGTGCCGCTGGCAGGTCGGCAGCACGTCGTACTCGATCGCGCGCGTGAGCATGGAGTAGGGAGGCTGTTCGGTCCGGAAGCGGCCGTGGCCGCGGCTCTCAGCGGTCCACTGGCCTTCGACGATCTGGGAGGCGGGGACCTTCGATGCGCCAAAGGAGCGGATCTTGCCCGCGCGCACGAGGTCCGAGAGCGCGCCGAGGGTCTCATCGATATCGGTGTTCGGATCGGGAACGCCAACTTGGTAGAGGTCGATCCAGTCGGTCTGAAGCCGGCGCAGCGACCCCTCGATCGCTTCGGTGAGCCAGCGCCGTGACGCGCCACGCTTGTTGGGGTCATCACCTAGAAACTGAACGCCGGTCTTGACGGCGAGCACGACGTTCTCGCGCCTTCCGCCGGCGAGCGCCTTGCCGAGGATCTCTTCCGATTCGCCGGCCGAGTAGCCGTCGGCGGTGTCGATGAAGTTGATCCCGGCGTCAAGCGCCCTGTGGATGATCTTGACCGCGTCGTCGTGGTCGGGGTTGCCGAAGGCGCCGAACATCATCGCGCCGAGGCACATCTGGCTGACCGAGACGCCGGTGCGTCCCAAAGGTCGGTATTCCATTGATAGCTCCCAGGTAGCCGCGAATGGTCGGCGGCGGTCGAGTAGACTCCGTGTCGAAACGGAGAGGGTGTCCAGACACTGTAGCGGATACCCTCTCCACTTGTGTGATGACCGCCCGCACGACATCCGAAGCGCCCGCCAAACGGGCCGACGCCGAGCGCAACCGCGAGAAGATCCTCACGGCCGCGCGGGCCGCGTTCGCTGATCCGGACGCCGATGTCTCGATGGCCGAGATCTCGCGCCGCGCGCAGGTGGGCATGGCGACCCTCTACCGCAACTTCTCAAACCGTAGAGAGCTGCTGGAAGCGCTCTACATCGACGAGGTCGACGCCGTCTGCAGTGCCGCGGCGACGATCGACGGCGACACCCCGGCAGCGGCCTTCATGGCTTGGCTGCGCCGGTTCTTCGTCTACTTCACGAGCAAGCGCCACGTCGCCGCCGAACTGCTCGAACACTCAGACCGAGACAACCCTGTGTTCGGGGCGGGTCGCCCCCGCGTGCTCGCAGCCGGACGCCCGCTGCTTCGAGCCGCCCAGGACGCTCACGAGGTCCGGGATGATCTCACCCTGGAGCAGATCCTCGACATGGTCGTCGCGATCGCCAAGATCCCAGGAGACCCCGGCTACCTCGAGCCAATCCTCGACGCGATGCTCAACGGTCTCCGGCCGCCCCGCACGGCGGACGCCGACTAACCGGCTACGTGATGGCGGACCGGTTTCGCCTCGCGCGCGAAGCGGTGAATCGCCTCTAGCACGCCGGGTCGGAGGGCACTCACAGGACCTTGCGGTACCAGCGGGCAGCGCTCCCCGCTGGGCAGTTCTCGATCACGCCGACCGTCTCGTATCCGAGCCGCTCGTATAGACCCCGAGCGAGTAGGTCGTAGGCGTGAAACACGACGAGTGCGCAGCCTCTGCGGCGCGCCTCTGCCTCCGCGCCGGCGAAGAGTGCGTGCGCCAGTCCACGGTTGCGCAGTGATTCCTCGACCCACATCGCCTGTAGCTCGCAATACCCGCCCCAGACGATGGCGGAGATGCCCGCCACGACGCGACCGTCGTCGTCCCGGGCGAAAATCCCGAACTCCTGTTCCTCACCGAACCCGGTGGCGGCGTTCGCGGCCGCCGCCACCTGCTCCTCGAGCAGCGCCAAGTCAGCCGGGTCGGGCGACCCTTCGACGACCAGTGCGGGCAACCCGCGCGTAGGCTCGGGCAAACGCGATCGCACTGCGGCGATCGCGTGTTTCAGGTTCCGAGGATCTTGGCCTTGGCGGCCGCGAACTCCTCGTCGGTCAGAGTGCCGTCGGCGTGCAGCTTGCCGAGCTTCGAGAGCTCGTCGTAGTCGATCGATGCACTGGGCTCGGCGGGCGCAGGCGCTGCCTCGGGCGGCGGCTCGTCGTATGACGCGTCCTCGTAGCCCCGGTTGCGACCCTGGTGCCTGCCGACGGCGTAGGCCGCTCCTCCGACCACCAGCGCTGTCCGGCGGCGTGCGCGTCGACGTACAAATCCCATCGCGTCCTCCTGATCATGAGCGGTGATGACATCAGGCTCCGGTGGCTTCACCGGAACCGAGCCAGTCCATCGTGCCGGTTGGGGCTGTCGCGGCATCACCCAAAAGGGGCTATGCCTCGCAGGTCAATCCGTCGGCCCGGCCCCGTACCCGGCGGCAGTAGCGCACCCGCAAGGTATCGAGGGCCCCGACCCGGACGGGGTCAGGAAGCACCCACACCGACGTCGCCCAGCTCGAAGACGGCCATCTCCATGGATCAAGTGTGTGAACGAGGCTTCCGTGTAGGTACGCGCGGAACGTTATGGCGATGGCATTGACCCATGCGGTGTTCGTGACGGCGAGCTCGGCGGACGCGTTGACGGTGGGTCGCTCGTAGCACCCGAGCTTGACGGCGACGAGCGTGACCGGCGGACCCACCGGTGGCCACCGAGCGAGGACGTCGGCTTCGGTCGGGTTGTTCACAGGACCGGGGAAGGCTGCTTCGAGCAGCGGCTCAAACTCGATCCCGTAGAGCTGTCGCCAGCGTTGTATGGCCTGAGGGCCGATCGCGCGCTGCCTGGCCTCCGCATCCGGGATCAGCAGCGGACGGGCCACGAGTTCGAGCGTGTGCGGAATGAGCCGCGCGTCGGGTTTCAGTAGCCGGCGCCGGGCGTCGAGCGTCGTCTCGAGGATCTCCTCCTCGAACGGTTCGTTGCCGATCACCTCCGCCACGAGCACGTCCGCCGGCTCGGGCAGCTCAATGTCTCTGGACCACCCGCGAATCAGCGTCACCTTGTCTTGGACGCCGTTGGCGGCGAACACGCGCTCGGCGGCATCGGCGATATCGCTGGCCTCGACGGCGTACACGTGACGCGCTCCCGCTCGGGCGGCGGCGATGGCGAGCACCCCGCTACCGGTGCCGACGTCGAGAACGATGTCCTCGGGTCGTACTGCCATGCGGAGGGCGGCGATGTAGTCACTAGTCCGGCGGTCGTCGTGGAGCATGCGCGCGTGCTCCACGGGATCTGCCCACCCCCTGGTTGGGATCCGATCCGCGTCGGGCGGCACGAGCGCACCCTCCTCGATCAGCATGTTGATCACACTCAGGGTCGGCACGAAATCAGTCGAGCCATTGCTGCTGTTCTCGAGTCGCTCGATCGCCGCTCCAAGGCTGAGCGGCCGGGCGAACATCGACAAGGTCGCGAACCCGTTCGGACCTGCGTCGATAATGGTGCCGTCCGGTGCGTCCACGAGCACGTGCCCGGCTGCGTCCAAGCGCGTCCGGACGCCCGGCGCGAGCTGTAGGCACGTGTCCGGCGACAGGTCAGCGTGCGCCACAGGCTGAGAACCTCAGCTCGTCCTCATCCCGGAGGGCATCAGGAATTTCCATCGGGTTTGACGGGCCGCCAGGCGGCTGCCGCGCGACCGTCAACGCGGCGACCGCCGCGCCGACCTCGGATCGCGGGATGTGACGATCACCGCGTCTCGTCAAAGACCCCGCGTCACGCTCCTGCCTCGGCCGCCTCGCGGTCCTCCTCGGCTGCCGCGATGAGCGCCTGAGTGGGGATGTGACCGATGCCGACCAGCTCGCCGCCGGAATGGCGAATCGCCGATGCGAAGGGAGCAGCCCATGTGTTCTCCCACACAAGCACGGCAGCCGCGCTACCGGGCTCGAGATCAGCGCCGACCTGCTCGACGTCCTCCAAGGCCAGCACAAGCGACAGATCGGCCTCGAGGGACCGCAGCTCGCCGACCGCACTTTCGTCGTGATCCCGCAACTCGGCTACCTCCACGGTGCCGTCCTCGCCTCTCGTGACCATCAGGAGATCGAGCACCCGTATCGTGCCGCTGTCCATCAGCTTCTTCAGCTGGTCGGCCATCGCACCCGAGAAGTCCGCCTTGTCGGCAGGAAACCTGACAACGACGTAGTCCACGGGTCCGAGCTGGTCAAGGTTGATTTCGGCCATGAGTCCTCTCGATTTTGCGCGTTCCGGGTCGGCATCGACGCGCGCCACTGCCCTCGGCCGTCAGGTGCCTATTCCCGGGACTGGGTTGTTTAACCGCCGATCCTCACATCGCTGCTGCGAGGGCACCGCGGGACCACCGCATCCCGCACACCCTCACCTCAAACCTGTTCGGAGCGAGCGGAGCTCAGCATATGACCACGTGCGTGAGCGCGGGTCATCCCTTTCGGGTGATGCTCGCGGTCGCCGTCGCCCGTCGGTCGGTGTTCGCGCCCACCGAGGACGACCGGTATCGGGACGGCTGGAGCCAGGCGGTGACGAGGACCCCGCGTGGCTGTGCCTTCCTGTGCGGTCTACACCTTGAGGACACGTAACGCGGCAAGCATTCCACCGACTCCCAAGGCGGTTCCTATTGCCCAGGCCGCAGCGCTGTCGCCGGTTGGGGTGGAGAGCTCGTAGAAGTTCCGCAGAAACGGAATGATGAACGCGAGCGCGAACAGGAGCGCCATCAGGGCGCATAGCCCGGCAATCGCGAACCGTCGCCATCCGGGTTCTTCCTCGAGCCTGATCACCACCGCTAGCCCGCACACGACCACGATCCCCGTGGCCACGGTGCGAGAGTGACTGACGCTGAGGTCAAATCCGTAGCGCGCGACGAGATAGCCGGCTGTGATCCCGATCCCGATCGCCAGGCCGGCCGGGATCGCGAACCGCGCTACCGACTGTAGGTAGCGGTCTGGGCGCCACGGGCCGGAGCTCGGCGCGAGCGCGAGTAGGAAGGCGGGGATCCCGATCGTGACCGTGGACGCGATCGAGAATTGCCGCGGCAGCAGCGGGAAGACCCCGGTGGGGATCGCCACCGCCAGGCCGACGGTGGCCGTGAACACGGTCTTGGTGACGAACAGCCGCGCGACCCGCTGGATGTTGCGCAGGATCTGGCGCCCCTCGGCGACCATCCCGGGCACGACGCCGAAGTCGTCGCGGACGAGCACGAGGTCGGCGACCGAGCGCGACATTTGCGTCCCGGAGCCCTGGGCAATTGCAAGACGCGCCTCCTTGAGCGCGGGTACGTCGTTGACCCCATCACCGACCATCGCGACGTAGCGACCGGCGTCGCCGAGGGCGGCCACGACCGCGCGCTTGCCCTCCGGGGAGATCCGCCCAACGGCGGGTGCGGAAAGGACCGCCTCGCGCAATTCGGCCGGGTCGGACGGCAGCGCCTCGCCGTCGAGCGCCGGCGCCGAGCCGGGAACGCCGGCATCGCGAGCGATCGCGCCCGCGGTCGCAGGCGCGTCGCCGGAGAGCACCTTGAGGTCGACCCCCTGATCGGCGAAGAACGCAACCGTCTCGGCCGCGTTCGACCGTAGTCGTTCGGCGAACAACACCAAGCCGAGCGGCCGCACGTCGCCGGGGAATTGCGGCTCGGGGTCGGATCCGGGAAGAGGCGATCCGCTTCGTCCGAGCGCCAGCACTCGTCGTCCCGCGGCCGCCTCCGAGCGGGCACGCTGAGCGAGCGCGGCGTCGCCGCCGGCGAACCACTCTGGGGCCCCGAGCACCAGGCGCTCGTCCCCGAGGTCAAGCGCACTCCAACGACGCCGCGAGGAGAACGGCACCTGTGCGACAACTCGGCGTGGCTCGACGTTCGCCAGCTGAGCGTCCGCGATCGCCGCGAGCGTCAGGTTGCGAGAAGGTGAGTTGACCGCGTATTCGGTCAGCTCACGGGCAAGCGATGTTTCATCCTCGCCGGCGGCAGGCACCAGCCCAAGGACTCGCAGCGTCGGCTCTGTCAGCGTCCCGGTCTTGTCGGTGCACACGAGGTCTACCGAGGCGAGCGATTCGACCGCGTTGAGCTGTTGAGCGAGCACGCCGCGGCGGGCCATCTTAAGTGCCGACACCGCCGCGGTGAGACTGATCAGCAAGATCAGGCCCTCGGGAACGAGCGGAACGATTCCGGCAGTCAGGAACTGAACGCGCGTGGCCGCGGATCCGGGCCGGGCAAACACCGCGATCGTGAGCCCGATCACGAGCGGCACCGACAGCGCGATCAGCCACAACAACAATCGATCGTTCGCTCGCTCAAGCGGAGAGCGCGCGTGACGAAATGCTCGCGCGGTCGCGGTCAGTCGCTCGGCGCGGCTATCTGGACCGACAGCCGTGACCTCAAAGAGCGCCTCACCTTCGGCGACGAACGACCCTGACCACACCGGCTCCCCTCTGCCGCGGACGGCCGATTCGGACTCGCCGGTCAGGTTTGACTCATCCAAGGCGAGCCCGTCTGTCGACACCACGGTCCCGTCGGCGACCACTTGGTCGCCCGGCGCCAGACGCACGAGGTCGCCCACCACCACGTCCTCGACCGGGACCCGGCGATCGACCCCGTCCCGCACCACGACTGCCACAGGAGCGACAAGCGCAGCGAGCCGGTCGAGCGCCCGCTTGGAGCGGATCTCCTGAAAGGAGCCAATCACGATGTTCGAGACCAGGATCCCCAGGAACAACGCGTCGCGCCACGACCCAAACGTGATCGTCAACACCCCGAACAGCAGCAGGATCCCGTTAGGCACCGTGACCGTGTTCGCGCGGACGATGCTCGCGTACGAGCGACTCGTACGCGAGCGGGGCAGCCGCCCGCGCGCCTCCCGCCGCCGCGCGGCTTCGACCTCAGTCAACCCCGTCGATGCGGTCACGACGGCCGTCACGATCTTCCGACGCTACCCCACACCATGGGACGCTCACAAGCGCGGTTCGCCGTGTGCGTGAGCAAGCGGTCTGCCGGGGGGGCGATCATGTGCGCATGGAGGCGAGCCAAGGGCGGGTCGATAGCGCCACACCGGTCCGCGGACGGCTTGGGCGCATCGCGGCTTGGCTGGCTGGAATCGCGTTGGTTCTGTTCGTGCTGGATCAGCTCGGCGTTCCGGTCTCCGACTGGATCCACGACTTCTTCCAGCAGCTACGCGCGGTTCCGGCCTACGCGATTGCCGGTGGGATCGTGCTCGAAACGCTCCAGACCGTGTTCGCCGCGATCGCGTGGCTGACGATCCTGCGCGCCGCGTTTCCGGACGCCGGCATCCCGTTCCGCGCGGTCCTGGCGTCGTACGCGGTCGCCGTCGCCCTCAACGGCTTCCTGCCGGCGAACATCGGCTCGCTGGTAATGATGCTGATGTTCGTGACGTTGATCGCGACAGCCAGTTTTGCTGCCGTGTTCTCGGGATTCATCGTGCAGAAGATCCCGTTTTCAGTCTTCAACGTCGCCTCTTACATCTACCTCTTCGCGACCGTAAGCGGGTCGCTATCGATAAAGCTCGACTTTCTGGCCGACCACCCCTTTGCGAGTGTGGTCATCGTCCTCGGCGGTGTGGTGTTGCTCGTCTTCCTGGGGCGTATCTTCTGGCTGCGCGCCACCAAGCTCCGCGAGCAGGTCAAAAACGGTGGCGCGATCCTCGGCCGGCCGCGACGGTTCGTCATCGGCGTCGGCCTTCCCGAGCTCGGAAGCTACATCGCGCGGCTCGGGATCGTCGCGGTCTTCATGGCCGCATACTCGATCCCCGTCACGTTCCACTCGGTGGTCGCGGTTTCGGCCTCGAACTCGATCTCGAACAGCGTTTCGGTGACGCCAGGCGGCGCGGGCGTTAACCAGGCGTTCAACGTCGCGGTGCTTGGTGGCACCACAAGCAGCGCCAACGCCGCTGCTTATTCCCTGGGCCAGCAACTCATCATCACCGCCTGGGACGTCTTACTCGCCGTCGCGCTGGTCGCCTGGGTGTTCGGCTGGTCAGGCGGCAAGCAGCTCGTCAAGGAGTCCTACACCGCGGCCGGAGTCAAGGAGCAAGAGCTCAAACAGCAACGCCAAGCGCGGCGCGCCTCCCGTCGACACCGATAGCCAGTCCAATTGGCCATCGCCGGGCCCGCGCCGATGATGCCGGCACCCCGTGAACAGTCGTGGCCACACCGTTGCGCGGCCGCAGACCGCGGGCGAGAGTCTCCACGTGACATCGCGGCGCATCCGTCGGCTTCCGCGGCTGTTGGTGCTGCTGGCCGTCGGCGCCGGGCTCGGCGCGAGCGCCACCGGCACGAGCACCGCCGCCGGTACGACAGCAGCCACCACGACTGCACCGGGCACCGCGAGCACGGCGACGCGGACGGTCACCGCCCCTTCGAGGACGGACACCGTGACCGAAACCACCACGGCCTCCGCGCCCGAGGCCACCACCTCGGTCACGAACCGGACCGCCACGGTGCAGGTGACGCCGGCCACGGCCAGCACGGAGGATCAGTCCGGGAGCAGCGGGCTCCCAGGATGGGGCTGGGCGCTGATCGGGCTCGGAGTGGTCTTGATCGGGCTCGTGATGTTCCTGCTCGGGCGTCGCGGAGGGCGTCCCCCAAGCGGCCCGACGGGCACACCGCAACCGCCGGCCCCGCGCGAGGGCGCACCCGGGTGACATTTCGCACAGCATCGTCTTCGGACCCGGTTCACTGACGAGAGCGGTGGCATGGAGATGGGACACCTCCCAACGGTGATGACCCGCCGCCGGGTGGTGATCGTGGGTGGGGGTTTCGGTGGCCTGGAGGCGGCGCGGCGTCTGAAGAACGCGGAAGTCGACGTGACCGTGGTTGACCGTCACAACCACCTCTTATTCCAGCCGCTGATCTACCAGGTGGCAGCGGGGGCGCTCTCATCCGGCCAGGTGGCCGCGCCGATTCGCCATCTGCTTAAGCGGCAGGCCAACGCGACGTTGCTGATGGCCGCCGTCACAGATGTCGACGTCGCACATCGCCAGGTGATACTCGATAGCGGCGAGAGCCTGACTTACGACAGTTTGATTGTGGCCTGCGGCTGCCAGACGTCGTATTTCGGTCACGAGGAGTGGCGGGGGGTCACGTCGGGGCTGAAGACCCTGCGCGATGCGGTTGATCTCCGCGAGCGGATCTTCGGCGCGTTCGAGCAAGCCGAGCGTACGTCGCACGTCGCGGTGCGCGATGAGTGCCTTACCTTTGTGGTTGTGGGCGGTGGACCGACCGGTGTCGAGATCTCGGGTCAGCTCGCGATCCTGTCCCGTCACACCATGAAGCGAGACTTTAGGCGGATCGATCCGCGAGCCGCGCGAGTGATTCTGCTCGAGGCCGGCGAACGAGTCGCGGCGGGGTTCAGCCCGCGCACCTCGGCGAACGTCGCCAAGCAACTCGCCGAGCTCGGCGTCACGGTGCGTGAGCACGCCATGGTCACGGACATCGACGAACGCGGAGTGACAGTGACGGTCGGCCAGAAGACCGAGCGGATCGCTACCCGGACGGTGGTGTGGGCCGCGGGCGTGCGCGCGGCGCCGATCGCCGAGGTGATCGCCCGCGCCGCCGGCGCTGACGTCGACCGAGCTGGTCGCGTGAAGGTCAACCCTGACCTGACGCTCCCGGGCTACCGTGAGATCTCGGTGATTGGCGACGCCGCGCGTCTCGCCGGACCCGATGATAAGCCGCTGCCCGGCTTCGCGACCGTCGCGATTCAACAGGCCCGTCACGTCGCAAAAGCGATCCGGGACGGACAGCCAGCAGCCTCGACGCCGTTCAAGTACTTCGACAAGGGCGCGCTGGCGGTCGTTGGCCGCGGCAGAGCGGTCGGCGAAGTCCGAGGCCACCGGCTCTCGGGGCTGATCGCCTTCCTAACGTACGTTGCTGTGCACCTCTTCTACCTGGGCGGCGTCGGCGGCCGGCGGATCACGGTCGCAATCACCGCGATCGGATCGCTGTTCGGAGCACGGGAAAGCCGCGTCATCGAGGGCGAGCTCGCGAGCTCGGAGCGCCCACTGTCGACAGTCGAACCGCAGCCGAGCGACCACGTCACGTGATCGCGGGCCTGGTCGAGTGGCCGCTCTTCAGTTGCCGTCAGCGGCGCTCGAGGTGGCCCTTGACGATGAGGGTGCTGTGTGGCCGGGCGATCCCGAGTGGGCTCCAGGTCATCCCGAGTTCGTGGTGCGGGGCGTGTGTGACCGCTTCGATTTCAAAGCCGCCTTCGACGCTTTGGACGGTGGCGTCGAGCTCGAGTGGGATGCTCCGGCCGGCGGCGTGGAGGCGACCGCGCACCTTGAGCGTGCTGTCTTCGAGCGCCGCGGTTTCCGAGACGAACCGTATTTGTGGGTGGTGCTCGGCATCGAAGAAGTCCGCTGAGCGCAGGTGCTGATCGCGTTTGCGGTTACCGGTCTGCAGGCTTTCAGCCTCGATCGTCAGCTCGACAGCCGGCTCGGCTTCGAGGTCGAGCGTCCCTTCGTAGCGCTCGAAATGGCCTTTGACCGTGATCAGTCCCCAGAAGTGGGGGACGTGGAACTCGATGCTCGAGTGGGCCGGGTCAAGGCCCCAGGCGCCGGTCGCGAGGTCGCTGGGCGCGGGTGTGGATGGGGTTGCGTCGGTGCTCATCGTTTTGCTCCTGCCGTTGGTGGAAGTCAGGCGGGTACGCCGGCGGGGGCGAACAGCGCGTCGATCGCGGCGTGGGCGTTGGCGAGGCTTTCGTCCTCGGCGGCGCCGAGGTCGAGCGGGATCATCTTTGGGCTCTCGCGGGCCAGGGTGAGCTCGGCGCCGATGAAGATGGGGTCGCCGACCCCGAGCTGCTCAAACGCGTGGCGGAGCCAGGGCTCGCGGTGATCCCATCCCTCGCGAGGCGTGCCGGGTCGGTAGCCGCCGCCCGCGGCGGTGGTGAACACGAGCGTGCGCCCTCCGAGGGTGCCGCCCTCCTCGCCGAGCGTGACGCCCGGGACGACGATCCGGTCAAACCACGCCTTGACGGTGCTCGGGACTCCGAAGTTGTAGAGACCCATCCCGATCACGATCGTATCGGCGGCGAGGACCTCGCCGACGACCACGTCCGTGAGCTCGCGCGCCGCGCGTTGTTCGGGGGTGCGCTGGTCGGCGGGCACGAAGTTGGCCGTGAACGCCACTTCGTCGAGGTGTGGCAGCGGGTCGGCAGCCAGGTCGCGGTAGGTGACGGTCCCGTCCGGGTGGACCGCGCGCCAGGCGTCGGCGTAGTAGGCGGAGAGCTTGCGGCTGCGCGACGCGTCGGTCCGCAGCGAGGAGTCGATGTGCAGGAGATGATGATTCATAGATCTTTTATATAGCACAAACCATTTGTGCCCTATAGATCATCGGTCGTGCGGCTACCATGAGGAGCGTGGCTGCCTCAACCCCTGACACCGCGGCGAGTTATCAATCGCTCGCGCTGCTCGATCACCTCTCAAGGGTCGCACGGCGCGAAGCCGACGGGGCGCCAGACCCGGACGGCCTGCGACCGCGCCACCTCGTTGCCCTCACGCTATTGCGGGACCATGGCGCCGCCACCCAACAAGCGCTCGCCGAAGCACTCCGACTCGATCCGAGCAACCTCGTCGGACTCCTCAACGACCTCGAATCACGCGGCCTGGTCACACGCCGGCGCGACCCCGACGACCGCCGCCGCCACATCGTCGAGCTCGCCCCCGCCGGACTGACAACCCTGCACGCCGCCGAACGGCGCCTCGCCGAAGTCGAAAACAAGGTCCTCGGCGCGCTCACCACCGACGAGCGCTGCACCCTGCACGCCCTCCTGATCCGTGCCGCCGGCGGCCAACTCCCCGCCACCGCCTGCGCGAACCCCGAGGCCGGATAACCCAAGTCTCGAGGCCGCGCGATCGCGTTCGCCGCGATCCGCACCGCCCCCGCCGAGAAGGCCCGCGACCGCGGACCCTCTCGCTGACAACGAACGACTGCGCTGCTTGTTACGCCGCGACGAGTTCGCGTGACTTGCTCACGACGACTTTTCCAGTGGTGATCTGCGGCGGGTTCGTGAGCGCTGTCTCCAGCTTTTCGTCGTGCACCCAGGTGGACGCGATGCGGGTCGACTCCTCGGCGTGAGCCTCGGTGTCGAAAATGCTGACCGAGGTAAAGACGCCGTTACCGGCATCGATCAGGTAGTAGCCGTCAAAGCCCGGCATCTCGCTCAGCCGGGGAAGCAGCCCGTCGTGAGCCTTCTTCACGATCTCGGTCGTACGAGTCTTGTCGCTCGCCTCGTAGCGTCGAATGGTCGCATGCATGTGTTACTCCCAACGATCTCTTCAGGTAGGACACACTCGATTGAGTGATCCTGACGCGGTCCGGCCCGGGGTGACGTCGAAAGGAGCTTGTTAGCCCGACGACGTCGGCAGAGGGCCCTTGACCGCAAGACTTACTGTAGCACCTCTTGATGACCGACACTGACAGTTTCGGCAGTCAATCTCACCGAGCTGTTTGCGCGAAGCACGGGAAACGTCTAGGAATAGGGTAGAGTCGTTGTCCGGGCGGATTTAGCCCGCTCCTCCGGAATAGCTCGCGCCGGCCACCGTCTTTCGATGACCTTAACGGGTCGTTTCGTGTGGGCGACAGAAACGCCGACAATAAGTAAGTCTCCTTCCGTTTCGGTGGGAGGGTAGCAACCGTGGGAGCGACCCACGGTGGAAGGAGAAAGCCATGGCCTTCGGGTTCCGGAAGGATAAGGGCCAGGAGAAACAGCCACTCGAGCGGCCCGGAGACTGGTATGCAGATCCATACGGGCGTGCAGCTCGTCGGTGGTTTGACGTGGCCCGGGGTTGGACGGATCGCGTTCAGGGAGCCGGGCAACCGCCGGATAAGACTGGCTTGCCGGGAGTCGATGAGGCCGCGGCAACCAGTAACGGCTCGACCCACGACGTGGATGCGGACGGTAAGCCGGCACCGCTGTCAGGGCCCCTCGCTTAGATGGCTGAGCACACGCACGCGGCACCGAGTTGGACATTTCTCACCAACCACGCCCAGGTGCTGGTCTGCATCGCCCGTGACCCCGGCGTTCGTCTGCGCGACATCGGCGAGCGTGTCGGGATCACCGAAAGGGCCACGCATCGAATCGTCGCCGAGCTCGCCGACGCCGGCTACATCACACGCCACCGAAACGGCCGCCGCAACCACTACACGATCAACGCCCACCTCCCACTCCCCGACACGATCGCGCACGAGCAGAACATCGGGCAGCTTCTCGACATCCTCACCGCAACCCACGGGTCCGACCAGACACTCGATCGCACAGTCTCGAGTGGGTAGGCGGTCACGCCGACCCGGTCCCCTCCCGGTCATCGGAACCCACGCCGATCGGTCGCGTCTGCCGCCGACCTGCTGAGTGGCGTCTTGGCGTCGCGTGCCCCGCAGCGATATACGGTGGTGGGATGGAGCGAGTGTGGGACTATCCGCGTCCGCCCGCCGTCGGACCGTGTGAGCGTCGGGTCCGGGTTGAGTGGGCGGGCGAGGTGCTGGCCGACTCGATCCATGCATTGCGGGTCCTCGAGACCAGTCACCCGCCGACGATCTACATCCCGCCCGCCGACGTGCGCCTCAGCCTGCTGAACCCAAGCGATGCCGGTCCGACGTGGTGCGAGTTCAAGGGCGAAGCACGGTACCTGGATGCGGTCGTCGCCGGGCGACGGGCTAAGGCGATCGCCTGGAGCTATCCACGCCCGACCTCGGGGTATGAGCCGTTGCGCGAGCACATTGCCTTCTATCCCGGGCGCTTGGATGCCGCGTGGCTTGATGACGAGCGCGTGCAAGCCCAGCCGGGAGACTTCTATGGAGGATGGATCACCGGCGATCTCGTCGGCCCGTTCAAAGGATCGCCTGGCACCCAGGGCTGGTAGCGATTCGCCTCCGTTGATGAGCCTCGCGTTCAAGTCGCCGGACGGTCGACGCCGCCGGCTCGTGATGAGGACGGTCGTGCAGCGATCTAGGCTGTGCGGGATGAAGATCCGCTTCGCCGTCGGCCCGCACGCCGGATTCCTATCCGGGCCGGATTTGGTCACGTTCGCCGAGTCGCTCGAGGCCAACGGGTTCGACGGTCTGTGGCTGTCGGACCTTCCGGTCGCCCCGGTGCTCGACCCGCTGCTCGGGCTCGCGCTCGCCGCCGGCCGCACGGACCGGTTGCGTCTCGGCGCCAACCTCGTCCCCCTCGGCCGCAACCCGTTCCTGCTGGCCAAGGAGCTGGCTCAGCTCGATCAGATCTCCGGCGGCCGGCTGCTGCTCAGTTTCGTGACCGGCCTCGGCCAGCCGGGGGAGCGCCAGGCGCTGGGACTCGACGGCGCCCGGCGAGGCGACGTCCTCGAGGAGGTGCTCGGCCTCTTGCGGAGCTGGTGGGCGGGCGAAGCTGTCGACCATCGCTCCGAGCGCTGGACGTTCGAGCGCCTGGCGCCCGTCGCGCGCCCGGTCCAGGATCCGCTCGAGGTGTGGCTGGGCGGACGTGGCCCCCAGGCGCTGGACCGCGTCGGGCGGATCGCCGACGGATGGCTGGGCGCCCAGCTGACCCCGGACGAGGCCGGACCGGCCCGGGCCCACATCCAGGAGGCGGCGCGGCGTGTCGAGCGCGAGGTCGACCCCGAACACTTCGGGATGAGCGTCCCCTACGCCCGCGTCGCCCCGGAGGCCCAGCTGCTCGGCCCGCTCGCCGCCCGCCGCCCCGACGTCGACCCGACGGCGTTCGTGCCGGTCGGCCGCGCAGGCCTGCGCGAGTTCGTCGAGCGCTACGTCGACGCCGGCCTGTCGAAATTCGTAGTCCGCCCGCTCGCCCCCGTGGCCTCCTGGGCCGACGAGGCCGCATGGCTAGGCGACGCCATCCTCGACCTGCAGACCTGACGCCGGTCCGTCGCTTCTCGTTGCTCGCAGATGCGCAGTCCGGCGTCAGCGGCCACAGAGCTCGTGTCGCCTACCGGTACGGCGTGGGGCGCCTACTTGGCCTGCGGCAGCTCCTGCGCCATCTCGCCGAACAGCGCCATCTGCTGTCCTAGCGCCTCGCCGCTGTGGGCGGCCACCAAACCCAAGTTGTCGATCACCGATCCTGCCCGTATCAGCAGCCGCCGAAATTCCGCGCTCGACCTGATCGCGTCAAGCGCCGATCGCTCACCGTGAATCACGAAGAACCCAGCGAGATCGCCGCCGTGGGGATCCAGGAGATACGCGTCGAACCTCTCGATCTGTCCTTCTTCCTGGAGCTTGCCGTAGTAGCTGACCGCCTCCTGAAAGACCTCAAGCGCAAACTGTTCGCGCCCCCGCACAATTTGACCCCAGCCGAGGAATAGAGCCTCTCCAGCCATCGCGTTACCCCCGAGACGTAGTACCGATCAACCGGAGACGCTACCGCCCCGGGCACCCTCGTAGTAGAAACCTTCATGCGACCGAATGAATTTCAGTTAGCGATCCGCACCGGCGACACGGAGAAGCGAGCCAAGTCGGGGGTGCTTGGCGTCAAAGGGATGTAGCCCGCTGGGATCGGAGAAGCCACCGTCCCATCTTTTGCGGTCCGCTGACGCTGTGGTCGAGGCTCGCGCTTGCTCGTCTTCGACGAGCTCAAGCAGACGTTGTTGCGCGTCAGTCGCGCGGGACGGTAATACGATCGTACCTGTCGTGGGCATATGCGTGAGGTGCTCTCCACGCCGGTAGAGCGCGATCGGCATCGGGCCGGCTGCGATCCTGACCGCATGCGTCCAGCTCGCGACTGTCTCGTCGCCGAGATGTCCGCCCGCCAGCACGACGAGGTCGGGACGGTGCACGTCGAATGCGTCACGTAGACCAGCGATACCGCGCGCGGACAGACTCATGATCCTGACCCCGGCGCGCACGCAGAAAAGCTCCAGCGCGAGTATGTGCAGGGCGTCGGGGTCGAGCCCATCTCGCGACGCGTCGCCGACGAACATCGACAGCGGACGCCACAGCGGCGGCGCCAGCCGGGTGGCGCGCCGTAGCCAATCCGCTCCCCAAGGCGCCGCGAAGGCCCACGCCGCCGAATCGACCGAGCGCTGGACGATGACCTGCTCGAGCGTGGGAAGCAGCACCTCCCCGACCGCGCGCTCGACCGAGCGTGACCCAAGCGCCGCCTCCATGGCCAGATCTGCCTGCTCGCGATCGTAGTTACCGAACGCCGTTAGCAGCGAGTTGTTATCGGTTGCGAGCGCCTGGCGCGCGCGCGTAACCGCTGAGGAAATCGACCCGCCATGCTCCCGTGCCTCCCGCAAAGCAGCCACCTCGCAGTGAACGTACATCCGATGCCGGCCCGGCGATCGCTGCGGCTTTGGGAAGCCGAACCTCGCCTCCCACGCCCGCAGCGTGTTCGCGTTGACGTTCAGCAGCGTCGCCGCCTCGCTCGTCTTCAGATAGCGCATGTCAGGCACGGTCCTTCGGGGTGGGTTGGTCCGGTTGGCAAAGTTCCACCGCCGCGGTTCTACCCCGCTCGGACAAGCCCCGCCGCGATTTGGCCAGGTTTATCGCGCTCTGCCAACAACTGCATAGCTTTGTCTACTCAAGATCGTCTTTACCCAGCCAAACGGGATCAGCCAGCGGGCCAAGGTTGCAGCGGTCAGAACGTCGTGACTTGCCAGCCATCCAGCACGAGCGCGGCGATCGTGTGGTGCTCGCCCTCGCCGCCGACCGTCGGCACTGCGAGCCGGCCGGCGCTCTCGTTGACGCCGAAGCGCTTGTTCGTGCAGAAGTCGCATGCTCCCCCGATCGACTCCCGTACCTCGTCGAACAGCCCGCCGTAATGACGGGTGAACGCGTCGTAGCGGGCGTCGAATGCCGCCAGCCAGGTGACGCCGATTCCGTGAAACCACAGCGACACTTCCTCGCCGGCGTCGCGGAAGGCCTTCACGGTGCTAAGCGCGTGGACCATCCGCCCCTGTCCGCCGGGGTTTCCCTCGCTGTGCTCGCACATCACCACGATTGCGTACCTTGCCACCGGCGCTCCTTTGATCGAGTTGACCTCTTCAGTGAGAACGTGTGCGCGCCGAGCCGGTCGCCGCGCGCGGACCGCACAACGAGAGCGGGCTACGTCGTGGGGGTCCGCGAGATCGCGCGCATTCTGTTGTGGCGTGGGTTGTGCTCGACCTCCGCGAGCCCGAGCCGTTCCAGGATGGGCGGCAGGTAGGTGCCGAAGCGGCCCCGCAGACCCTTCCTTAGGCCGTACCAGCCGCCGACCGGGTTCTCCGGCGAGCGCCCCCAGGCCTCCACCGTCCCCGGCGCGGCAGGTTTTTGCTCGTCCGCGTTGCCCAGCGCCATCCAGTCATCGTGCTCGCGCAGCATCTCGTGCAGGTCCGCGATCGCGCGGAGGTGGTAGCGCAGCTCGGTTTTGCCGACCCGCACGACCAGCGCGGGCGGCTCGGCGGTCTCGTCCTCATACGCGTGATATTCGGAGCTGCCGGGTGGAGTGGTGAGGATCCACGGATCCTCACGCGTGCCCGATCCTGTCGCCGAAGCTGTCGGCATCGCGGGACCCTTTCCGCTAGTCGGTAACCTGAACGTTACGGTAGCATGACGGTTACGGATCGGTCAAGACACGACGACGGAGGATTGGCATGCCGGTCAGCTACGAGGTGATGCGGACGATCAAGGCCGGCCCGGACCGGCGAACCTTCGCCCTGGAACGCCGTCCCGACGCCGAGACCCAATTCTCAATGCGCGAGGAATACTCCGGGACGCTCGCCCCGCTGATCGCCAAGACCATTCCGGATATGAACGAAGCGTTTGGGCAGTTCGCCGACGGACTCAAGGCAGCCGCCGAGGCTGGTGCAAGCTGAGATGGAGCGGGCGCTGCACCGAGACGCCCTTGACGCGCTGGGGGACCCGAACCGCCGCGCGATCGTGGAGATCCTGAGTCACGGCGGACACTCGGTGCAGCAGATTGCCGACCGGCTGCCGATCAGCCGGCCCGCCGTCTCCCGGCACCTGCGAATGCTCAAAGGCGCCGGCCTGGTCGCCGACCGGCCCGTCGGCACCCGGCGCATCTACGAACTCCGCGCCGAGGGCGTAGATGCGATCCGCGATTACTTCGCCCAGACATGGGACCAGGCGATCGCCCGTTACCGCATCGTCGCTGAGAACACGAGCACAAACGCGGATGAGCGTTGAGCCGCTGGTCGTCGCGTTCGAAGTGAGCGTCCCGCCGACGCAGGCGTTCGAAACCTGGACCCGTCGGTGCGCGACGTGGTGGCCGCCGTCGCACACGATCAGCGGCAATCCGACGACCATCACGTTCGAGCCCCGCACTGGAGGCAGCATCACAGAACACGAACCGGACGGAAGCCAGCACCGGTGGGGAGAGATCCTCGACTGGGAACCGCCAACCCGCCTGCGCTACCTGTGGCACCTGTTCTTCGACCCCAGCGAGGCGACCGAAGTCGAGGTCACCTTCACGCCGACCGATCACGGCACCGCCGTCCGGCTCGAGCAGCGCGGTTGGGACCGGCTCGGCGAAGTCGGACCACGCCGGCGAGACCACACCGGGCAGGCATGGCACGAGATCACCAACAGGTACATCCGAGCCGCCTCGCGGCCCGCACCGACCGCCTCCCCGGGACCCAACTCGGAGTGTGGATAGGGTGCCGTCGATGACACCACGCGCCGGCGTGATCCTGCGTCCTGCGACCGCCGAGGATATTCCGTCGATCGCGTCGATCTGGCACCGCGGGTGGCAGGACGGCCACATCGGGCATGTTCCTGACGAGCTGACAACCGCGCGTACCGAGCGGTCCTTCTGGAGCCGGACTGCGGAGCGGCTGCCCGACACGACCATCGCCGAGATCGAGGGCGACGTCGCGGGATTCGTGATGGTCGTCGACGACGAGGTCGAGCAGGTGTACGTCGGCGAGGACCACCGAGGCTCAGGGATCGCGAGCGTCCTGCTCACCGAGGCCGAGCAGCGCGTGCAACACGGCGGGCACGAGACCGCGTGGCTCGCCGTCGTGGCCGGCAACGAACGCGCGCGTCGCTTCTACGCCAAGTGCGGGTGGGTTGACGAGGGTCCCTTCGACTATCAGGCGCAAGGTCCCGACGGTCCGATCAGGGTGCCCGCGCGTCGGTACGTCAAAGCCGTTGCGCCCCACTGACCCGACGTTCACGGTAGCTGCGCGCTACTAGCGCAACCAGGCGTTGTCGTGCGGCCGTCACCACGCGGAACTCGCCACGAAGCAGGTATGCGGTCAGGCCGACCGTTCCGGCCAGCCAGCAGAGCTGGGCGGGTCCCAGCGTCGCGGCGGCGAAGGCCTCATGCTCACCGAGCGAAAACAACGCCGTGGCCAGAAGCGCCGCGAGCGAGATCCGCCCGTCAAGACCCTCCCAGGCCAGCAGCGCGACGATCGCGGGGATGGTGTAGTAGGGCCCGCACTCTGGGTCAAGCGTGCAGCGAAGCAGCAGCCAGAACCGCCGCGGGAACCATCGACAGCACATCCACACACGTACGCCGCACGAACACGGTATCGGCGGTGAATCGGCGGAGATCAAGCCGCGAGGCTACGCCGTGTGCGGAAGGCAGGAGCTAGGGTAGGAGCGGCACGCCGGCCGCGAGGACCAGCACTGAGCTCCGGGCGCTGTCCAGCTCGTTGCGTACGTCCCCGCCGATCACGACGTGACCGGACGATGCGCCCGGTTGCGACCCGACGACGGTCAGGTCCACCGGCTCGGCGCGCGACTCGCGAAGCGTTGCCCCGAGCTTCGCGGCCAGCGCGCTCGCGGTTTCGCGGGCGACATCATTGGTCGGGCCGGCAAGAGGCACGGCGATCGATCTGATCGCGCCGTCCAACTGCGTTCGCAGACCGGCGGCGGCGATCGCCACCGCCACCGAGCCGCCGTCGAGGAGATGCTGCGCGGACGTGCCGGGCTCAACGTGACCGGGTGTCGTCCGGTAATCCGAGCCAAACACAACCACCGACGCTCCCTCGCTCTCGGCCAGGCGCCCCAGGGCGTCTCCGGTCGAGGCGCCGATGACGACGTGACGAGTGCTTTCCGCATCGCCCAACATTGCGGCGCCGCGCTCGAGGCGTTGCTCAGCATCATGCTGGGCCACCTCCTCCCGGCGGGGGTCGAACTCACGCGAATGGCGCACATACGCGAGCGCCAACGCGAACCCGGCCTGCGCGAGCATCTTGCCCAGCGCAAGGGCGTCGTCATCGTTCGGAGTTCCGTCATAAGAGATGATCACTTTGGCACCCACGGTCAGGGCATCCTACGCGACCCAGTGTTACGCAGGCACGCCGGCGGTCCGGCGGGAAACGGACGCCCTACGCCTTCTCAAGTCAATGCGACGTTGAGTCGGATTCGCGTCCGGGTGTTCGCGATCGGGTCGGCGGCGGCCAGCCCGGCGTCGAGCATCGTAATCAGCTTGTCGTAGCTGTCGTCGACGGCCACCGGGATGCCGAAGCCACCCTCGCGCTCGAGTGAGACGAAGCCGTGAAGCGCGCTGCGGATCGCCCGGACCGCGTGGATCGCCGGCTCCCCCGCCAGCCCGTAGCCGCCGAGCACAGCGAGGATCGGTCCGATGACCTCGGCCCCGGCGGCTTGGAACTCCTCGCTCCCGGAAGCGACCTGCATGGCCGCGTAGGTTCCCGGATGGGCGTGGGCGTACTCCCGGTAGGCGAGGGCAACGGCGCGTAGCGCTTCGCCCCGGGCGCGTCCGGCCGCCGCGATCTGGATGCTGGCGGCGAGCTCGCGGGCGCCGCGCGCCCCCAGCCGTGCGCGCAGGTCTGAAAGCCCGTCGACGTGAGCGTAGAGCGACGGTGTCCGAATCCCCAGGGCGGCGGCCAGCCGAGCGAGCGTCAGCTGGGCCAGGCCGTCGGCGTCGGCGAGGGCGGCGGCCGCCGCGACGACGGCCGCCGCGTCCAGGCCGGCGCGGGGCATCAGCGGGCCGCCCGGGCGATCGCGGCGTCCATCGCGGCGGCGGGGTTCGACGTGGCCGGCCCGTGACCGACGACGAGCAGTGTGGGGTCCAGCGCGCGCAGCGCCTGGGCGGAGCGCAGGTCCTCCGCCTTGTCGTAGGTGGCCATTGCCGCCAGCGGGAAGCGCAGGTAGAAGTGGTTGCTCACCGCCACCTTGCCGTAGGAGGTGTAGACGTCGCCGGCGATCAGCGTCCGGTCGCGGGCGTCGAGGAACGCGACATGGCCGGGCGAATGGCCGGGGCTCGGGATCACCTCGAGGCTGCCGACCCGGTCGCCGGCGGCCAGACGCACGTCGGGCACCGTGGCAAGCTTCGGCCAGCTGCCGGTCAGCTTGCCGTCGACGACCTTCTCGCCGGCGTGGATCCGGGCATCGAGTTCGGGCATCAGCACTTGAACGTCCTCGCCCAGCGTGCGCTTGAGCTCGTCGACCGAGCCAACGTGGTCGCCGTGACCGTGGGTCAGCGCGATCCGGCGGATGGGGGCGCCGGCGACCTTAGCGGCGGCGATCAGGGCAGCGCCGGTGCGCGGCATGGTGGTGTCGACTAGCGTGAAGCCATCGTCCTCGCGCACCAGGTAGGCGTTGACGAAGCCGTAGCGGGTGAGCTGGATGAGGTGATCGTTGAGCGGGGTGGTCTTCATGGTCGCGTCTCCGGGTTCGAATGCTTGACTAAGACCATTAGGAATCTACCTAATGGTCTTAGGTTTGTCAAGCAGACGACAACCCCGCACGAAGCGGCCCTGCTGCGCCCGCCGGCGCGACCTCCGCTACGACACGTTTATCGCCGCGTCATCGAGGGTGAAGTCCGTCGTCCCGAAGCCCTTGTCGGTTTCGGTCCCGGTGAACTTCAGCGTCACCTTCTGTCCGGCATAGCCGGCGATGCTGTAGCTCGCCTGCTGGTAGCCGCTGGCAGCGTTCAGGTTCGAGAACGTGGCCAGCGTCGTCAGCACGGTGCCGCTCGAGTTGAGCAGCTGTACCTTCAGCGTGTCGACTGCCGAAGACGTGGCCTCCGAGGTGTCGATGTGCTTCCAGAACGACAGCGTGTAGTTCTGGCAGCCCGTGGGCAGCGTGACCGCCTGGGCGACCGTGTCGGTGTGTGGCGTCCCGTACCCGTCCAACCAGGCGAACCACGAGCCCGAGTGCGACTGTTCGTAGGGCTCAGTCTCGCTGTTGTCGAGGATCACGTCAGCCGTCGCCGACCACACCGTGTTACCGGATTCGAATCCGGGGTTGCCGAGCAGTTGCTTGGCCGTGCATGTGCCGGTCGAATTGACGGTCCAGGTGAACGACGCGCTGCCCGACGCGCCGGTCGTGTCCTTCGCCGTCACCGTAACGCTGCTCGACCCGGCAGTCGTCGGCGTACCGCTGATCAGCCCACTCGAACTATTGATCGACAGACCCGCGGGCAACCCGGTCGCCGAATACGTCAGCGTCTGACCCGAAGCCGAATCGCTCGCCTTGATCTGAAGACTGACCGCCGTCCCGACCGCGCTCGTCTCGCTGCCCGGGTTGGTCACCGTCACCGTGTTCCCGGTCGTGCCGCCTCCGCCGCACAGGGTCGCGGGCAGGGTCGCGCCGTCGGGGCTACCGAGGCCGGAGGCCATGTCATAGGCGGTCCCCGCCGGGTACAGGCCGCCGGTGTAGCCGTCTGGGGTGTAGTCGTTGTTGCCCGAGGTGACGTCGGTGAAGTCGCTCGAGTAGGCGCTCGCCGCGGCGCTGTAGAGCAGCGGGTTGGCGAACCCGATCGACTTGCCGGCGCAGCTGCTCGAGGCGTCGACCAGCGCCGTGAATGCCGCCCACAGCGGCGCTGCCGCACTCGTCCCACCGATCCCGGTCCAGGTGCCCTCGTAGTAGATGAGATAGCCGGTATACGGGTCGGCGTCGGCGGAAACGTCGGGGACCTCACGGCAGTAGCTGCCGGACGGCGCACCGCACTGCGATCCGGACGAGTGGCTGTTGATCACATTCAGCGACGAGGGCGCGCCCGATTGGTAGCTCGGCATCGCGTGTGAGCTCGAGACGCCACCGCCGCCGGCGCCGGTGTCGTTGCTGGAGTCGTTCCAGACCGACTCGGTCGGCGGGTAGCTCGTGGTCGACATGTGCAGGCCGCCCACGCCGGTTACGTACGGCTGGCTGGCCGGATCGTCGACCCCGAGCGAGCTCGTCACGCAGTCGCTCGAGCCGTCGTCTCCGGCAGCGGCGTAGATCGTCTGGCCTTGCGTGGCCGCCTGCTCAAACAGCGTTCCCTCCTCGCTGATGATGCTTGAGCCGGATTCCGACTCGCATTCGCCCCATGAGGTCGAGACGACCTGGTCGGTGTCGTTGTCGACGATCTTCGTGTAGTTGTCGATCAGGCCGGTGTTGCTGTTGGGAGCCTGGTAGACGTCGACGGTCGCCTTCGGCGCGAGCCCGATGACGTCCTCGATATCGAGCGCCGCCTCGCCCTCGCCATAGCCCGAACCGGACCCGCCGTCCACCTTCGTGTAGGTGACGGTCGCGCTTGTCCCGTAGCAGGACTGGTAGGCAGCAACATCCGAGGTGCTGTTCGGCTCGAGCTCGAACAGCGCCACCTTGATCCCAGATCCCTCGTCCCCGGCGCCGTAAAGGTTGCTGAAGTTGTAACCGCCGGCGATCTCGTTGGCCGTGTAGGCGTCCTGCCCCGGGGCAGCGCTCGATGCTGCCGAGCACGGCTGCGGGCCACCGGTCGCCGCGGCCGCATGCGCCACCAAGCGGGAGCGCTCACCGGAGGGATGCGGCAATTCGAGCGACAGCGCGTGCGGGTGGGTCAGCGTGTCGAGCCCGACCACACCCTGAATGAGGCGTGCCACCGATGCGTCGAACTGCGGCGCACGCGTGTTGGCGAATGCGGTGCGGCCCGAGCGGAGCTTGACCTGCGCGAACGAGGTCCCGAGGGCGCTCGACAGCCGGCCGGCGCTCGCTGCCACCGGGATCATTAGACCGTTGGAGGTGACTGCGCCGGGTGCAAGGCCATGCGACCGCAACGACGCCTGGACGGCCGCGATCTGCTGATTGGTCGGCGCGAACCGGGCCCGGAACTGAGCGACGGTCAGGAAATGGCGGTAGAGGCTCGAGCCCGGTTGCGACACCGCCGCGGCGTACCGCGCAAGCGCGGCCGGGTCACGCGTGCTGAGCGTTACGAGAATCGGGACCTTGGTCGAGGCGGAGAGCGCACCGACCGACCGCGCCCCCGACGGGTAGCGCGGCGCGGCGCCCACACGCTTAGACGCCGCCGAAGCGGCCATCGCCGAGGGGATCCCCAGTGCCGCACCGCCTAGGAGCGCAATTGTCAACACGACACGCGCGAACGACTTCGCCCACTTCGGCATTCCCTCTGACATCAGAAAGTTCCCCTCCCTATGAAGTTCCCGCTACCCATCCGGACGGGCGCGGACCCTACCTGTCAATGCGGCTCGATGTCAACTTCCAACGTCACCCGTTGAGGAGTCGACACTCACCTTGTACGAAACCGCGGTGACACGCAATTTCGGATGGCATAGGCCATTTCCTACTCATACCTCAGGTACACTGTCGGTCATGCGTGTTCGGGTCGGCGACGTGCGCCTTTATTTCGATGTCGTCGGGATGGGGTTGGTCCCGGACGGACCCGTGATGCGGGAGCGACCTGTCATCGTCTGCCTGCACGGCGGTCCGGGCTTTGACCACAGTCCGTTCAAACCTCATCTTGTGCCTCTGGCCGAACACGCTCAACTCGTGTTCTTCGACCACCGAGGACAGGGGCGCAGCGACCCGAGCGGGCCGGAACGCTGGAACCTGGACACGTGGATCGACGATTTTCGAGGGTTCTGCGAGGCGCTCGGGATCGAGCGACCGGTCGTGTTCGGACAATCGTTTGGGGGCGTCGTCGCGCTCGGAGCGACCATCCGTTATCCCGACCTGCCTTCGCGGCTGATCGTCTCGAGCAGCATCGCGAAATTCAGGCTCGATCGGGCCCTGCCGATGTTCGAGCGACTGGGAGGAGAGCGAGCGCGGGAGGTGGCGGAGCGGTACTTCCGCGATCCGGGTCAGCAGACCTTCGACGAGTTCATGGCGGTCTGCCTCCCGCTCTACAACCAGACGCCGGCCGACCCGAATCTGCTCGCGCGCGCGGTGCTACGTCCGGAGGTCGGCCATCACTTCTTCGCCGGCGAGGGCTTCACCTACGACTGGCTCGGCGAGCTTGACCGCATCCGCTGCCCGACCCTGATCCTCGCGGGTGAACTGGACCCGATCACGACCGTTGCCGATCACCGGGACATGGCCGCCGGGATCCGCGGATCGCGGCTCGAGGTCTTCGCCGGCGCCGGCCACGGCGTGTTCCGGGACAAGCCGACCGAAGCACTCGACATGATCCGCGACTTCGCATTGGCGACCGACGACCTCGCACCGCCGGCCATCGAATGACCGCCTCGCTCGGGCTCGATTACGAGTAATCGTCCCTGAGCGATAGCGTGCCGCCTGTATCTAGCCCTACTCGAGGACGGGAAGGCGGACCATGCGAACTCGCATCCGACACAAGACCGCAGCCACGGCGACGATAGCTGCCGTGGCACTTGGCATAGCCGCCGCAACGGCGGCGGCGAACACAGTGCCGATACTCGCCGGCCCATGGTCACCCGCCCAGAAAGGGTACGGGCACGTGAAGCCAAGCACCATCTTCAACGGCGGTGACCCGACGGGGCTCGTCAAGGCGATCCACTGGACCTCGTGGGGCGGCCGCCGGGCGACAGGAACCGGAACCGCAGAGTGGGTCGGACCCCATCAGATCGTCGCTCAGGGTCAATTCCAGAAGGGCGCCAAGGTCGTCCTCTTCCAGCTTGGTAGCTGCCACGGCCGGGCGGCCTACAACGCGATCGAGTGGTTCTTCCCGGCGCACGGACAGAAGTTCTCGCCTGGGACATACATCAACGCATGCACCGGAACGTATTACCTGCACGGGCATCCGGAGCCTTAGCCGTCGCACGGGCGCCCGCGTGGCGGGCTGGCCGAAACTGGTCAGTTTTCAAGAAGCGCCGCGTCGCGAGCGCCGTTAGCGTGACCCCCATGTGCATCGGCATTCATAAAACGTTGGTCACGCACGACGACCGACGTGATCTGGCCACGACCGAGGAGGTACTTCGCAATGGCTGAGAGGCAAATCGCAACGACCTCAAAGAAGGGCAAGAAGCAACCCGCGAAAGAGACCGCCACCCGCAAGGCGTCCGAGACTTTCACGGCCGAAGAACGTGCCGCCATGAAGGAGCGCGCCCGAGAGTCACGAGCGGGCTCGGCAAACGGCGAAAGCGACGTGCTCGCGAAGATCGCCGAGATGCAGGACTCCGACCGCGCGATAGCCGAGCGGGTCCACGCCATCGTCAAGGCCACCGCGCCGGACCTCTCGCCAAGGACCTGGTACGGGTTCCCTGCCTACACGAAGGACGGGAATGTCGTCTGCTTCTTCCAGCCCGCGCAGAAGTTCAAGACGAGGTACGCGACGCTCGGTTTCAGCGACAAGGCGAACCTCGATGAAGGTGCGATGTGGCCGAACGCATATGCAGTCGACAAGTTGACCGCCGACGTCGAGAAGAAGATCCGCGCGCTCGTGAAGAAAGCCGCCAGCTGAGGACTTGAGCGACCGACGCAGTTCCGACGCTGGGCGGGGTCCAAGCACTGACTCGTCGCCGCCGGGAAGCCCGGCGTCAGTCGAGGATGGAGAGGTCGATCTCCTTGACTCGATCCGGATCGTTGAGAACGTCGATCTCGACGATCCTGCCGTTGGCGATCGTGAAGCTCATGACCGCGAATACGCGGCCGCCGGGAGCCACGACGACGCCGGCGCCCCCGTTCACCAGGGCGGGCTTGCCGGCCGGCCCGAGATGGGAGAACATCATCGCCCGCTCGGTCACGGCGCGTGCGCCGCGAATCAGCATGGACGCGCCCGGGCCACCGTCCTCGCGCAGCACGATGTCCGGATCGAGCACCGCCATGAGCGCGTCGAAGTTGCCCTCTTGGCTCGCGGCGGAGAACGCCTCGAGGACTTCCCACTGGCGAGCGAGGTCGGGATCGGGAACCGGCGCTTGGGCTCGCACGCGCCGCCGAGCACGGCTCGCCAACTGCCGGACCGCCGCGGGAGTGCGTTCCGTGATCGAGGCGATGTCGTCGAACGGCACCGCGAATATGTCGTGCAGCACAAACGCGATTCGCTCGGCCGGGGTGAGCGTCTCGAGCACGACGAGCAATGCCATGCCGACCGAATCGGCGATCAGCGCCTCGTGCTCGGGGTCGCCGCCACGCGAGTCGCGCCGGCTCACGATCGGGTCGGGCAGCCGCTCCTCCAGAGGTGACTCGCGTTTCGCTTTACGCGCGCGCAGCATGTTCAGCGACACGCGCGCCACGATCGTCGTGAACCATCCGCCGAGGTTCTCAACCGCGGTCGCGTCGCTTCGGCTGAGCCGGAGCCACGCTTCCTGGAGCGCGTCGTCAGCTTCACTGACCGACCCGAGCAGCCGGTAGGCGACCGCCCGCAGATGCGGTCGTTGTTCTTGAAAGCGCTGTGCCAGCCAATCGCGATCGTCCATCGGTCACATTCTCTCCACGCCGCGTGTCATATGGGCATTGACACGCCTGACGTCACAAATGTGACGTCCGGTGGCCCCTGAACACCGACAAAGGAGGAATCCGATGAGCGACCTTCAGGCCACGGCCGATCGCGACGCCGGCGACCCCGGCCCTGAGCTGCCGCTCGCCGATGGAGTGTGGAGCGTCGACCCACAGCGCAGCGAGATCGGGTTCGACGTGAAGGCGTTGTGGGGAATACACACGGTGCGCGGCGTTTTCGGCGCCTACGACGGCACGCTCACGGTTCGGGCCGGCGGCGCGGCAGGCAACCTGACGATCGACGCCGCAAGCCTCGACACCGGACACAAGAAGCGCGACCGCCACTTGCGCTCGCCCGACTTCTTCGACGTCGGGCGAAACCCGCAGATCGTGTTTGTCCTGAGGTCCGTCACCCGGCGGGATGGCGGTCTGACGGTCGCGGGCGAGCTTTCGGTCGCGTCCACGCGCCTGCGGCTCGAGCTCCCGGTGAGCGTCACGCGGATGCCCGACGGCGCGCCGCGCCTCGAGGGCAGGACGACCGTTGCCCGCGAGGCCGCGGGTATGACATGGAACCGGCTGAGGTCGGTCGGCGCGGACGCGGTGCTCCACGCCCAGCTCACGCTCGCGCCCGCAGCCCCGTGAACACTGGCGTCGCGACCCCGTGAACAGTGGCGTCGCAACCCCGTGAACACTGGCGTCGCAACCCCGTGAACACCGGCGTCGCAACCCCGTGAACACTGGCGTCGCAACCCCGTGAACGCGTCCGCAAGCCCTAAGGGAGGTAGGTCACGACATCGGCGGTCGGGACCCGCGCCGGCGGCTCCTTCTCCTGGCGCGACCAGCCGAGATGGATCAGCGCGACAAACCGCTCGTCTGCTGGGATGCCGAGCGCCTCGAGCCCCGGCGAGGTCATGAGCACACCCGGGGTACGCCAGTAGCCGGCGAGCCCTCGCCCGTGGGCGGCGAGCAGAACCGCGTAGACCGCGCACGCGGTCGCGCACAGATCCTCCTGGTCCTGGACCGGATCATCGGACCGGACCACGGTCGCGGCGACGAGCGTCGGCGCGCGATCGAGCTTGGAGGCGGCCTCGGGACCGGCGGCCTGCTTCAACCTCGCGAGCGCTTCCGGCCCGAGCACGCGGAACCGCCACGGATTCGTGAGGTGATGGTTCGGTGCCCACCGGCCCAGCTCGAGTAGTTCGTCGATCAGTTCCCGGGGCAGCGGGTCGGGGGCGAACGCCTTGTGCGTGCGCCGGGTGCGGATCGCGTCCTCGACATCCATTCGCGTCGCACGGTAGCGATCGGCCGACGATGCGCCTCAGAGCCCCCCTTCAGCGCTGTGTAGCCTCAGATCGAATGACGGGGCGCGCGGACGATCCACCACCCGAGGCAGGGAAGCTTCCGACCGGACGGATCGGGCGGACCGCTCGCGTCGGCGGCCTGGTCACCGGCCAGGGCCTGCGGTGGGCGGGGATGCGCACCGCGAACCGGTTGCGTAGCCCGGAGCGGGCGGAGGCGGCGCAGCAGGAGCGAACCGCGGCGCTCGTCAACGAGCTCGTCGACCAGCTTGGGCGGATGCGCGGGGCGGCAATGAAGGTCGGCCAGATGATCTCGATGGTCGAGTTCGACGGGCTCCCCGAGGACCAGCGCGAGGCGCTTCAGGCCAAGCTCGCGTCGCTGCGCGACAACGTCCCGCCGGTCCCGTTCGCCAAGCTCGAGCGGCTCATGCGCCAGGAGTTCGGCGGCCCGCTCTCGGGCGTGTTCTCGGAATTCGAGGAGCAGGCATTCGCCGCCGCCTCGATCGGCCAGGTCCACCGCGCGGTCACCCTCGCCGGCGACGAGGTCGCGGTCAAGGTCCAGTACCCAGGGGTCGCCGAGGCAGTCGAGACCGATCTGCGCAACGCGCTGATGCTGCTGCCGCTGGTCAAGCGCCTCGCGCCCGGGCTCGACGCGAAGCCGTTGTTCTCAGAGCTTCGAGAGCGGATCAGCGAGGAGCTCGACTACGAGCTCGAGGCTCAGCATCAGCGACGCATCGAGCGGCTCCGGCGCGGCCATCCGTTCATCTTCGTCCCCCGGGTCGACACCGCGCTCTCGACCCGCCGGGTCCTGACGACCGAATACGTGACGGGCGAGCGATTCGAGGCCGTGCGCGAGTCCGGCGAGGCCGAGCGCGACCGGTACGGCGAGATCGTCTTCCGCTTCTACTTCGGGCTGGCCTACCGGGATCGGATCGCGCTCGGGGATCCTCACCCCGGCAACTATCTGCTGCGCCCGGACGGGCGCGTCGCGTTCCTCGACTACGGCCTCCTGCGCGACATCGACCCCGAGCGTGTGGACGCCGAGCGCACGATCGCGCTCGCCGTCCTTGACCGGGACGCGCCGGCGCTGAAGTCGGCGCTGGTGGCGGGCGGGTATCTACCGCCCGAGCGGGCGGACGCGGTCGACGCCGAACTGGCGCTCCGGATGATGCGCCGCGCCACCCGCTGGTACGCGGTCCCCGGTCACCGCCGGTTCGGCCCCGACGAGGATCGGCGCCGGCGCCGCGATAGGGGCAACGAGCACCGGCAGCTCGAGGGGGGCGACGAGCACCGCCCCGCGAACGTCCGCGATCAGGTCAACCAGTTCACGTTGCCGCCGGAGACCGTGCTGATCCGCCGGATGCACGGGATCGTCGGGATCGTCCTGTGGCAGTTGCGCGCCGGCGCGGACTGGGGGGCGATCGCCGCCGAGTACATGCACGGCGCACCACCCGCGACCCCCCTCGGCGAAGCCGAAGCCGAGTTCTTCGGCGGCGCGGGCCGTGGCGACCAGCGTGGCTGATTCCGCGGTTCGGTAGGCGGCGACCTGGACCCGGGTCATAACCCGTCTCTCGGCGTTCCTGGGCAGCCGAGATCGTCTGAATGACCCGCATACGTGCCCGAATCGGCATTCGGCTTCGAGGGCCGGCCGAGTGTCAGGTTATGACCCGCCTCGCCGGGTCAGGCTCCGTCACGGAGACCCGGCTCCCGGCCGCGCACCTGGCCAACACTGGACGGCGCCCATGCGGCGAACCCGAGCCCATCCTCCGTCCGGCGGTCCGATGCAATCTCAAGCTTGTTCGCCGGCGCGACGACGATGGAGACATGCCGAATCTTGATCTTCTCTCATCGAACCGCACCTTCCGACTCGTCACTCGCAGCGACTTCGACGGCCTCGTCTGCGCCGCCCTGCTCAAGGAGCTCGGGCTCCTCCACGAGATCTTGTTCGTCCATCCCAAGGACGTGCAGGACGGCAAGGTCGCGCTGACCGCCGATGACATCACGACCAACCTGCCCTACCGCCCCGAGGTCGGGCTGTCGTTCGACCACCACTCCTCCGAGGAGCTGCGCGTCCGCGAGGACACGGGCAACCGGGTCATGGCCGCCGAGGCCGACTCCGCCGCGCGCGTCGTCTACGACTACCTCGGCGGTGCGGCGACGTTCCCGCGCGTGAGCGTCGAGATGATGGAGGCGGTCGACCGCGCCGACGCCGCGCAGCTGTCGATGGATGACATCCGCAACCCGCAGGGCTGGATCCTCCTGAGCTTCCTGATGGATCCGCGGACCGGGCTCGGGCGCTTCCGCAACTTCCGCATCTCCAACTACCAGCTGATGATGCAGCTGATCGATAGCTGCCTGTATCTCTCGATCGAGGAGATCCTCGCCTCTCCGGACGTCGCCGAGCGGGTCGCGCTGTACCGCAAGCACTCCGAGGCGGCGGTCGGACAGATCCTGCGCTGCTCGACGGTGCAAGATCGCGTCATCGTGCTCGACCTGCGCGACGAGGAGGTCATCCACCCGACCAACCGTTTCCTCCTGTACGCGCTGCACCCCGAATGCACGGTCTCGATCCACGTTTTGTGGGGCCTCAAACAACAGAACACGGTGTTCGCGGTCGGGCGCTCGATTCTCGACCGCTCCTCGCAGGTCGACATCGGGGCGCTGATGCTCGCGCATGGCGGCGGCGGCCACGAGGCCGCAGGAACCTGTCAGATCGACAACGACCGCGCGGAGGAGATCCTCGACGGACTGCTTCAGGCGATCACTGACGGCGAGCGCGAGCCGGTCGCGGGCTAGCGTTGGCGCAGACTAGCCCGGGCGCCGCAACACGGTAATCGCGTCCGCGTAGCCGCTCAGGTCGTAGCGGCCCTCGGGTCCCCACGAGTCCAATTGCCGCTCGACCCGCAGACCGCGCTCGGCCGCCAGCGCCGCGAACAACCCGCGCGACATCGGCGCACGCCAACCGTGACGCGAGGGGAGCAGCCCGCGGTTGCGGCCGTCGGCGTGGTGGATCACCGCCACGCCGCCGGGCGCCAGCACGCGGGCCACCTCGCCGAGGTAGCCCATCTGGTCGTTCGGAGCGACGTGCACGAACACGTCGAACGACCACACCGCGCCGACCGAGCCGTCGGCGACGCCGGGCAGGTCGCTGCCCGATGAGAGGACGTACTCGACGTTGCCGGCGGTGCCGAACCGCTCGCGGCACAGCTCGAGCGGGCGCTCGCTGACGTCGACCAGGATCAGCCGCGACGCGCGCTCGGCGAGCGCCTCGGACCACCGCCCAGCGCCCGGACCCACCTCGAGCACGACCACGCCGGTGGGGATCCAGCGCTCGAGCACATCGTCGATCAGGGCGTCCTTCCACTCCTCGGACAGGGTCCACTCCTCTCCCGCGCGGCTCCAGTCCCAGCTTGTCCAGCGCTGCTGGTTCTCGGCGGCGGAGTTGCCCACCCACCCCAGGTGCGCGGGGCCGAGCACCCCGCGTCGCTGCTCGGCGGTCAGCCGGCGATCTTCGAGCGCCCAGCGCAGGCGCATGGGTGCGTGCCGCGCAGCGCCGGCACCGCGGCGGGCTGAGCCCACAAGCCCATGAAGTTGATCGACGATCCCGGGAATGGCGACAGGCTACTCACACGTACGTCTCGTGGCGGGGCGCGCAACCGACGCGGCGACCGCTCCCGCGCGACAGCATCGAGCGGGTGACGAACACGAACACGAGCGGGATCGCGAGCCAGAACACGTTTCCGTGGTTCCTGTCCGAGCTCGACGACGATGACGCCGAGCGGTCCATCGACGAGCTGAGTAGGCTCGTCGAGTGCTTGCGCCACGAGAACCCGTAGCCAGGTGACCGGCCCGGTGCCGAACCTGCTCGTCCTGCAGCACATCGCCTGCGAGCCGCCGGGGGCCTACGAGGATGAGCTGCTCGATCGCGGTGGCCGACTCCGCCGCGTGATGGTCGATCAGGGCGAGCCGCTGCCCGACTGGCGCGCGTTCGACGGAATCGTCGCGATGGGCGGCCCGATGGGCGCCTACGAGGACGATGCGTTCCCGTGGCTGCGCGACGAGAAGCGGCTGATCGCGCAAGCCGTCTCAGCGGGAACGCCGGTCTGGGGCGTGTGCCTGGGAGCGCAGTTACTGGCGGCGAGTCTCGGCGCGCGGGTGGTCCCGGGGCCCGAGCCCGAGGTCGGCGTGCTGTCCGTGTCCCGAACCGCCGCCGGCGCCTTGGACCCGGTGTTCTCGGTGCTCCCGGATGAGTTCGAAGCGTTGCAGTGGCACGGGGACACGTTCGCCCTCCCGGACGGCGCCGTGCAGCTGGCGCGGTCAGACGCGTATGAGCAGCAGGCGTTCGTGGTCAACCGCGCTTACGGGATGCAGTTCCACGTCGAGGTCGGGACGGCGCTGGCCGCGGATTGGGGCGAGGTGCCCGCGTACGCCCGAAGCCTCGAGGGGTTGATGGGCGACGGCGCCTTGCCCCGGCTGCTCGAGCGGATCGCGGCGGCAGAGGCCGAGATGACGAGCCTCGCCCGCCTCCTGTTCGCTCGCTGGTTGGAAGTCGTCGTTCAGCCGTCGGGGCCCGGCGGCGGGGCGCCGAACGCCACCGCGGCCGCGACCAACTCGGCGTTGCTCTGAGCCGCGCGCCCGTCGGGCAACAGGAGCACATCCTCGAAGCCGACGCGCACCTGGTGTCCCGCGGCGATCGCGGCCCGTATCACCTCCCACGTCCGCTCGCCGACCCCGTGCCAGAGCTGCGTAACCGCCGGCGGAATCGCCCGCGCGATCGCACGCGCCTCGTCGACCCCGCCCTCGACCTCGACGAGCGCCCGTACGACCTGATGTGCGAACGGGCTCCTCGCCAGCTCGTCGGCGGCGTCGGGATTGCTCAGGCCGGCCTCGACGGCGATTCCGGCGTGCACAGCCGCACGGACGATCCCCGCCCAGCCGAGCTCGGACACGTTGACCGAGATGAAGTCCGGCGCCTTACGCCATGCCCGTACCGCCGCGGCGCGCGCGAACGGGTCGGGATCGACGTCCGAGGACGTCGTCAGTCCGATCGGCAGCCTCGGAGCCGCGGCGCGGATCGCGTCGACCGCCGCGTCGCACGCGGCCGCCGCCATCGTCTGGCGGCCGCGGGCATCGCGCGCGTGCACGTGCACCGCGAACGCCCCGGCCTTGCGTGTCGCGATGGCGTCCGCGGCGAGCTCGGCGGGTGTGTACGGGACCGCAGCATGCTCGGCCCGCGAGCGCCCGCCGTTCAGACATGCCATGACCATCAACTCAGCCATCGAGCAGACGGTATCTGAGAAGCTCCAGCGCGCGATGGCGATCGACCTGTCCGTCCCCGGCCTTGACTCACTGCACCAGCGCGCCGGCGAGAAATGGGCCGCCCACGACGCCGACGTGATCAGCGCGACGATCGCCGAGATGGACTTCCCGCTCGCGCCGCCCGTCGCGGAGGCGCTCCATCGCGCGATCGACCGCGACGACCTCGGCTATCCCGGGCCGGCAAGTGCGTCGCTCCGGCGCTCGTTCGCCCGCTTCGCCGGCCGGCGCCTGCGCTGGGCCGTCGACGAGGACCAGATCGTGCTCGTGCCCGACGTGATGGTCGGACTGGTCGAGCTGTGCCGGACGATCGCCGCACCCGGGGAGGCGGTCGCGTTTGCCACGCCCGCGTACCCGCCGTTCTTCGGCGCGCTACCACACGCGGGCGTGAAGCTGGTCAACGTCGGCCTGCTCGCCGACGGCTCGCTCGATCTCGACGGACTCGACGCGGTGCTGGCCGCAGGCGTGCGCGCGCTGGTGCTCGCCAGCCCCCACAATCCAACCGGTCGCGTGCTCCCGCGGAGCGAACTCGAGGCAATCGCGGAGCGGTGCGCGGCGCACGAGGTGTGGGTGCTGGCGGACGAGATCCATGCGCCGCTCACGCTCCCAGGCGCGACCCACGTCCCGTGGCTCGAGGTGTCGGATGCGGCGCGCCGCTGGGGCGTCACCGTGACTTCGGCCTCGAAGGCGTTCAACCTGGCCGCGCTCAAGGCGGCCCTGATCGTGACCGCCGATCCGGCCGCCCGCGATCTCGTCGCCCGGACGGCGCCCCTACACGAGCACGCTGGGCTGCTCGGGGTGATCGCCGCCGAGGCGGCGTTCGACGATGGCGATCCGTGGCTCGACGCGGTGATCGCCCAACTCGATGCGAACCGCGACCAGTTGGGGCAGGACCTCGCGCGCGACCTTCCAGACGTGTCCTGGCGACCACCCCAGGCGACGTATCTCGCCTGGCTCGACTGCACCGGTCTCGGCCTCGGCGACGAGCCCGCCGCGATCTTCCTCGCCCGCGGGCGAGTCGCGCTCGGCCGCGGCCTCGACTACGGCGCCCCCGGCGCGGGCCACGTCCGCCTCAACTTCGCCACCAGCCCCGAGTACCTCTCCGAGGCCGTGGCACGCATGGCTCGTGCCACCGCGTAGTGCCTCGCGACACTACGGGTAACTGAGCACGTCGACCGGCGTATCCGCGTTGGTCACGGTCGACGACCCCCCGATTCCGTTGATCACCGAGTCGATCCCGCCGCTCCCCGTGGTCGCGTTGAGGAAGATCGTGAAGATGTCGTGGAACTGCACGCCCGGGGTGTCCGGGGGCTGGAACGCCTGCGTCGCCGTGATCGGGACTCCCAGATCGAAGAACGAGTAGCTCCCCATCCCCCAGCCCTGGAACGTCCTGACCCGCGGGGTTACCAGGAACGCGGCGTACCCGTCGGTGGTCGGACTCGACATCCACGCCGACTGGCTCGGCGGGTCGTAGGGCATCTCGTTCTGGAAGAACACGTCCTCGCCGTCCTGGCCGTTCCAGATGACGTCGAACTTCTGGTAGTGCTCTACGAACAGACCGTACGCGGTCACGTGGTCGCCGTTGACGATCACGCCGGTATCGGCGCGATTGCTGTCCCAGCCGACGCCGGCGCCGTGGTCGGCGCGCCACGCCCAGACGTCGTCGAGGATCGTGTCGTCGGTGTTGACCACGAGGCTGTCGGTCGCCTGCCCGGCCTCGGCACCGCCGATCCGGAAGAACACGTCCTGGACGAGCGTCGGGCCGTCCGCGCTGTGCGTCCGCCAGGCCCGGCCCTGACCGAAGCGCCCGCGTCCAGAGCCGACGACGAGCAACGCCGGCGAGTTCTTCGGGCCGGCGTCGAAGATCATCCCCGACAGCTTGATCCCGGGGACATCGGCGGTCTGCATCGCGACCTTCCCGTGTTGCGGAATTAGCGTCGCGAACCCGAGCCCGAGCACGACGGTGTCGGGACGGGTGACCTCGATCGTCCCGCTCAGGTTGTAGATCCCCGGAGTAAGAATCAGGTTCTGTCCGAACGCGAGCGCGGCGTTGATCTCCGACAGCCGCGTGCTCGGAGTGGCGATGAAGAATCGCCGGATCGGGATCGAGCTTCCCGCCGTCGTGCCGCTCGCATAGGACGGGCCGACGGAGTCGTGCTGGACGGCCGGCACGAACACGTTGTAGTCGCCGTTCGAATCGGCGTACAGGAACGGCTCCTCCTCGGACACCGGCGTCGTCGGCAGCGTCGTGTACTGGTTGGTTCCCGCCCCGAATGCCGTCGCCGGAGCGCCGTTGTCGCCCATGAACACCTGGTTCCACACGCCGTTGGTCCAGGAATCGATGCTGCTGTTGCGAGTGAAGAACTGCTGCTGTGAACCATTGATCACCGCGCCGTTCTGGAACGCGTCATCGGCGAAGAACCCGCCGCTGACGAACCCCGTATTGCAGTAATCGAATAGAAAGATGTTCCCGTTCACAATCACGCGGCGCATTGGTGCCGCCTGGGAGACGGCCCAGAACTCCTGTTGGTTTGCGCACGCCGCCGATTCGGGCGGCGCGGGCGCGTAGCTGGGCGGTGAGCTGGGGAGCGTGACGTTGAGCGTGAGGTCAGAGAGCGACCGCCAGAAGTTTTCGAGTCCGGTGCCATCGGACCCGTTGAACACGTCGATCGCGCCGTTGACGACGACGTCGCCCGGCTCCGCACCCAACCCCGCGACCTGCGTGTAATAGCCGACCTGGAAGATCAGCGGGTCCGATGCCGAGCCGTAGGTGCCGGGCTCGAACAGGATCGCGTAGCGCTGCGCGCCGAACTGGTTGCCGACCTGCTGCGTCGAGACCGCGTTGAGCTTCGCCTGAATCGCGCTCTGTTGCATGCTCGGGCTCAGGACGATCACGTTCGGGCCGAAGTTCGGCGCCGGCCCGGCGTGCGCAACCGTTGCCGACGCGGCCCCCGCGGTGAATCCGACGATGCCGACGGCCAGCGTGGCCACAACCGCCACGCGCACCTTCATCGATCGCATGCGCATCTCCTCGCTCCGCTGACAACCTTCCCGCGGGCGACCCTACAACTCAGCCGATCTAAGTCAAGCTTGGCGGACCGAACCGAAAGCGAGGTGTGATGCTGGCCCTGCGTCCCAACTGCGAACTCTGCGACGTCGATCTCCCGCCGGCATCGCCGAACGCGCGGATCTGCTCGTATGAGTGCACGTTCTGCGCCGACTGCGTTGAGAACACGCTGCACAACGTTTGTCCGAACTGTGGCGGCGGGTTCGCCCCTCGTCCCATCCGCCCGCAGCGCGCCTGGCGCGAGGGCGCCGGCCTGGTCAACGATCCGCCCGACTCGCGCCGGCACAGCCTCCGTTACTCGATGGAGCAGGTGCTGGAACTGGTGCAGACGCTTAAAGACGTGCCGCTGCAGGAACGCTGACGCTCAGCGCCGTGGCTTGTCAGTCCCGGCGGCGCTGGCCCACGAGGTGGCCGTAGCGACCGAGGAACATCGTGTGCATGCGGCGCGAGGATGCCTTCATGCCGCGGACCGATCTCGCCACCCCCGGTCGCACCAACCCTCCGAGGACCGCCAGCGCGATCAGCGATCCCACCAGCGGCGTGTCACGAGACGCCGGACCGGCGACGCTGTATATCGATTCCCGCAGCGCCCCCACTCCGATCGCGGCGTCGGCCACCGTCGGGCGCCGCGATGGTTTCACCTTCTGCGCCTGAGTGTGGATCGCTTCCGCCGCCACCAGCGCGAGCATCACGGTCGTCAGGTTGACCTGGTCGCGCGAGACCCCGAACGTCCTCTCGAACGTGCGGTAGCGGGCTTCGTTGAGGAGCATCAACGTGCCCCACAGATCGACGACCAGCATCTGGGCGCCGCCGGGCTCCTCGCCGGGGCGCGGCGCCGTCGGCGGAGCCGTGACGATGCTGTCCTCGACCACGAGGGGGCCCGCGGCGGGTCCGGCCGTCCCGAAGCGCCGGCGCAACGAGCCCGGCGTGCGCGCGGAGCTCACGGTCTTGGTCCGGCGGGCCACTGAGATACAGAATCTCCGCCTCGCCCATCCGGAGCAATCGTGCGCACAGGTCAACCGGAGGTGCTGCGCACCACCCCGCGCGTCGGCGGCAAGGGTCCTCCACCGCCCCGTGGGGTAGCGCGGTGGAGGACCGATCCGCACGGCGGTTGCGTACCGGCGCGGTGCCGGTCCCGACGCGCCCCGATTCGGCCCCGGCGCGTGCCCCCGTGTCAAACGAGGCGCCGCGGCGGCGCCCAGCGTCAGCGCCGCCGCCTTCGCACCTCTCTCAGTCGCACGGACTGTTAGGTACATAACCTACCAGACGGATTCTGACTCCGTCAAATGGAGCGATGATTTCTTGCAGGGCACGGGGTCGTAGCGGGTGAACCAACTTCCAAGGAGGCCTGCAGTGACCAGCACGAAGAGCCGCATCGGCACGATCAGCCTCGTGGCCGTCCCGGCGACCGACCAGGACCGCTCGATCGAGTTCTACGAGGCTCTCGGCTTCGAGAAGCGGACCGACATCCCGTTCGGCGACAAGTACCGCTGGGTCGAGGTGTACCCGCCCTCCGGCACCACCGGAATCGCGCTCGCGCCGCCACGCCCGGGCACCGACCACACCGGCGTCGAGACCGGGATCATCCTGACCACCGACGACATCGACGCCACCCACGCGGACCTGCGGTCTGGCGGCGTCGACGTCGATGCTGAGGTCGCGCGGATGGGCGACCCGGTCCCGCCGATGTTCTGGTTCCGGGACCCCGACGGCAACTCGCTGATGATCGTCGGGCAGGCCTGACGCAGACGTTCGCCGGCGACCGGCTCGGGATCCCCACGATCCCGAGCCGGCCCGCCGACGGTCACCACTTGTTGCTCTTGAACCGCGGCGAGGGCCCGATCCTGTTGTTCGCGCGGGACGCGTAGCCGATCGCAATCCCCGGGTCGAAGATCCCCGACGCCGCGTAGTGCGTCGACCGGCCCGGACACGTCGGGGAGGCGCTCTCACCCGGCGTCGTCACCCACACGAACCCGTCGAGATGCGGCGAGTACATCCCGTACGACCGACCATTGCTCGCGCCCGGCTTCGGCCCGAGCCCGCGACCGGGCGGGTTGCACAACTGCTCGATCCCCTGGGTGACCGGGTGCGGGTTGAGCAGCGGACCGTTGCCGTCACCGCGTGTGTCGACCACGAAGTGCAGTCCGCCCGTCAGTGCCGAGACCTTGTTGGCGTACTGGATCTCCTTGTAGGCCCAATTGAAGTGCGTGTCGTTCGTGAAGAAGCCACGGATCTTCGAGGCGTCGCTTGCGTTCAGCACGCGGGCCGCCTCCGCCGGGGAGTTGGCGTCCGACGTGCCGCCCTCCACGTAGAGGAGCGCGTGCGGAAGCTGCGACAGCGTGTCGATCTCGTACTTGAGCAGCGCCTCCCGTTGCGCGATTGCCGCGGGGCTGCGCCAGCAGATCGTGTCGATCGCGTCCTCCTCGACGAAGATCAGTGCGGGGAAGTTGCCGACCGCGTCCTTGAACGCGTTGACCTCGGCGTCGAAGTTCGGGTTGTTCCCGCCGCTACAGCCGCCGCCGTGCGGGATGAAGTAGGTCGTCATCTCCGCCGCCGCGGCCGGATCCGTTCGCTGCATGCGGCACAGGTAGTTCTGCACCTGGGTGAAGATCGCCGGTCCCGAGCCGCCGGCGGTGTACAGGCTGAACTGATGCGCCTGCGGGTAGTTGCCGATCTTCTCGAGCTCGTGCACGCTGTACGAGACGGATCGGGACATGTGCATGTTGTTGACGCGGGTCTCGAACTGCGCCCACGGGATCGGCGTACCGCTCTCCTCGTTGCTCAGGTAGCCGAGGCCGACGTCGTTGGCGATGACGTCCGCGGCGTCCCCACCGTATTGCCACGGGCTCTCGACGAACAGGTGCGCATTGTCCATCGGGTCCGTCCCGCTGAACCCGGCCGTGTCGAGCGGATTGGCCGGGTTGCGCGGGCCGGTGTCGCTGGACGAGCACGCCCCGGCGGGGTGGGCCTGGGGTGCCGCGCCCCGCGCGCCGGACAACCGCGACCCGCGCGACCCGTGCGACGCGCCGGAGGCGCCGGAGGCGCCGGACCAGGCTCCCAAGCCCAGCACCACAACCAGCCCGATCGTGACGACAAACCTGCGCCGTGCGCGCGTGTACATACCTCGCTCCTTGCCGGTGGACGATGCAGCGCTCGGCTCGTGGCCGAACTCGGTGTGCCTTCCCCGGCACACGAGGGCGAGGGTAGGACACCGCCGGGCATGCGGCGCCGGAACGCCCGAGGAATGTCAACCGATCGGGAGCAATGCGAAGCGAATGACAACGCATCGGGGAGGCGCACCGACCGTGCGCCTCCCCGGGATGTTCTCCGCAGTCCTCTGACCGACTCGATGCAGACAGGCTCACTCCCGCTCTCGCGGGGGCGTTGGCCTCGCCTACGCGAGCGCGGCCTGAGGCGCCCCCGCAGGATCACCCGCGCCCGGCTGACGAGGGAGCGCCTTGATGTCGGCGATCAGCTCGTCCCATGCCACGCCCGAGGGTCCTACGCCCTGCTTGTTCAGCATCTCCTGGGTGACGACGACGTGCGCCTCCTGCGCGTAGTCCTGGTGGAACGGGACCGTGAGCAGCAGCTCCGCGCCCCATGTCACACACGAGAAGGTCTCCTGGTCGTACTCCCGGTAGGGGATGCCGTGTCCGCCCCATGAGCCCGGAGCGCTTTTTCCGGTCTTCCCGTCGCCGACGACGGTCCACTCCTGCTGCCCCTGTGCGCTGGTTGGCAGCGCAATACCGATCTGCAGATCGACGAACTCGTCGATCGCGATCCGGCATTCGTTGAGGTTGCTCGGATCGACCGCCACCGTCGCGACGATCGTGTGCTTTCCGGCGTCGGTCGTCTTCAGACCCGGGTGCTCCCAGTGCTTCATGGCCGCGTTCTCGTCCGTCCCGCGATCGGTGCTCGGGTCGCCCGGCACGTAGCCGGTGATCGCCGAGTAGATGCTGATCGCGTCTTGGTCCGTGAACGCCGGCACCGGGGTGCCGTCGTCCAGGTGGAAGTCCTCGATCGAGTGGAGCATCATCGCGATCACGCAGTCGCCGATCTGGTCGTTGGCGAGCATCCCCCACTGGAAGCCGGGGTGCGGACGCGACACCGCCGCGGGCGGGTTCGCGAGTTCACTGTGGATGTAGTTGGCGAGCTTCAGTGCCGGCCGGTGCAGCGTCGCGAGATTCAGCCCCGTCTTGGGCGTTGCCGGCAGCGTCGGCGGCGTGTGATGATCGCGCAGGCGGAAGTCCGGGTCGGTGATGCGGCTCATACGTTGATGCTCCTCGAGTGGACGGTGATGGAGCAGACCGTAAGTCCGAGCCCGACCGCTGCATACCCACCCTTGGTGACGAGCCGCACACCTTCTCCCGGCGCGCCACCCCTCCTCCCGGGGTCCTTTCGCATCGGTTACGGTCGGCAATGCGCATGCCAAACACGATCCGCAGAAGCCGAACCCGGCGAACGCGGTGGAGCGGCAGGCCGGGTTCCGCCGTCAAGCCGCACCGATCGTTCGATCCGCGGCGCGTCGGCGGCCTCGAGGCGACGGCGTGGGTCACCTACTACCGGCGCGAGTGGCTGCCGTTCCTGAGCTCGGCCGTCGGCCTCACCCGTCACACGTTCGGACTCTCCTGGCCGGCCACGCTGCGCGGTGCGTGGCTCGTGCTGCGCGCGAACCAACTCTGGGCCCCGTATCCCGATAACGACCCGGACGGCGCGCGCCGGGCGATGGAGCGCTTCTACCGGCTCGTCGCCGAGCGCCACGGCGAGACGTTCGACGCCCGCCGGGCATCGGAGCTCGAGGTCGAGTGGTGGCGGGTGCACCGCGCCCACCAGCACGACGGCAACGGCGGCGCGGACGAAGGCCCGCTGATCGCCGCCCTATGCGCGCTGTACTCGTACGTCTACGGCGTCCCCGAGGCGCGGGTGGCGGTCGCCGCCGAGCAGCGAGCGCTCGCGATGCGCCACTCGGACCGATGGGTGCGCGAGGGCTGCGACCTCTCGAGCCCGCTGATCGAGGAGGAGCGCGCCGCGCTCGTCCGTTCGTACGCCGGCCTCCTCGCCGCCGTCCACCGGGTCTGAGCCCGACGCCGCGCGACCTGCTTAACACGACATTTGAGGCGGTCGAGCCAAGCCGTGCCGTGTCAGGCACGTGGGGCACGCTCTACACGGCGAGGCTTCGCCGGCGGACACGAATTGTCGACTTATGCAGGTAATCCTGAGCGTTGGCCCCCGCCTCGCGCCGGCAACCCGCACCCGCCCACCTCCAGGTGCCCGCCGTTACGAAGGCGAGAGACTCGCTTACGGGCAATCGCGACCGCACCAAAGCGCCACCGCCCCTGGCCATTTGGCCTTAAAACCCCGATCCGCACAAGTTTCCGGCTGATCAGCCGAACACGCATCTAGGGCCGAGGCTAAAAGAATCCTCATGGCACACCAGGCAAGGGACAACTTCAGCGTGGACGGCGACGACATGGGCGCCTCGCTTCAGGCTGCCTTCACGCGGCAGCCGCATCCGCGGCGCCGCGCGGGCGATCGCACGCATCCTTTCGTGTTGGCCGCCTATGCCGTGCTCACGGCCCTGGTCATCGGCTACGTGGTGGTCGACGCGATCGGAGTGGACTGGTCGTGGCTGGACGGCTGGGGAGTCGACGCGTTCGAGGTCGTCACCGGCGGCCTCTGCATGCTGAAGGCCGCCAGCCTCAAGCGCGGCCGTGCCGTACCGCTGCTGCTCGGAATCGGGCTCCTGTGCTGGGCGGCGGGCGACATCGTCCTGACGATCCAGTCGCTCGGCGGCGCCACGCCGCCGTCGCCTTCGATCGCCGACGGCTTCTACCTGATGTTCTATCCGGTCACGTACTTCGCGCTGATGCTGCTGCTGCGCAGCAGCGTCAAGCGGTTCAGCCTCGCCACCTGGCTCGACGGCGCGGTCGCCGGGTTCGGCGCCGCGGCCGTGTGCGCCACGTTCGCGTTCAAGGGCGTCCTTCACCACGCCGGCGGGTCCGCGGCCGGAGTCGCGGTCAACCTGGCCTACCCGGTCGGCGACATCCTCTTGCTCGGACTCGTCGTCGGGAGCGCCGCGATCGTCACCGGCAAGCGGAAGCTCCCCTGGCTGCTGCTGGCCGCCGGGTATGCCCTGAACGCGGTCGGCGACATCTTCAACGTGCTCGGCTCGACCTCGCACGTGGCCACGGTGCTGAACGACATCGCCTGGCCGGTGGCGATCCTGCTCGTCTCGATCGCGGTGTGGGTCAGAACCCCGACGCGCCGGCCCTCGCTGAGCGAGGAGCCTCCTGGATTCGTGCTCCCGGCACTCGCCGCGGCTTCGGCGCTCGCGATCCTGTTCGTCGGCTCGCTGCATCCGGTCGGCCGCGTGTCGCTCGGCCTGGCCGCGGCGACGCTGATCGTTGCCGGCGCCCGCTCGGCGCTGTCGCTCGTCGGCCTGCGCACGCTCACCGAGCAGCGCCGGCGCGAGTCGGTCACCGACCAGCTGACCGGACTCGGCAATCGCCGCGCGCTGTTCCAGTTGCTCGACGCGGTCGCGGCCGAGCACCAGAACCCGGACGAGGACGCGGAGGCCCGCAGCCTCGCGTTCATGTTCATCGACCTCAACCGCTTCAAGGAGGTCAACGACTCCTTCGGCCACGCCACCGGGGACGAGCTCCTCAGGCAGCTGGGCGCGCGGCTCGAGGACTCGCTCCGGAGCTCGGATCTGGTCGTCCGCCTCGGAGGAGACGAGTTCGCGCTCGTGCTGCTCGACGCCGGCGCGGATTACGCGGCTACGGTGGCCGGTCGGGTCGCGGCCGAGATCGAGCAGCCGTTCGCGCTCGACGCGGTGCGGGCGCAGATCGGCGCCGCCATCGGTATCGCGGTGTTCCCCGACGACGCCACCAGCCCGGCCGACCTCGTGCGCTGCGCCGATCTCGCGATGTACCGCGCCAAGCTGGCCGGCAAGCGCTTCGCCATCTACCAGGAGGACCTCGACGGCGCCGCCAACCGGATGCAGCTGGTCGAGGAGCTGCGCGCGGCGATCGAGCAGCGTGAGCTCGCGCTCCACTATCAGCCCCAGGTCGATCTCGCGACCGGGGAGATCGGCTCGGTCGAGGCGCTGGTCCGCTGGATGCATCCGCGCCTTGGGTTCGTCCCCCCGCTCGAGTTCATCGGGCTCGCCGAGGACGCCGGGCTGATGGGCGCGCTTACCTCGTTCGTGCTCGACGAGGCCCTTTCGCAGTGCGCGGCGTGGCGTGCCGCCGGCAGGGAGCTCACGGTGTCGGTCAACATCTCGGCTTCCGACCTGCTCGACTCCGGCTTCCCGGATCGAGTCGAGCGACTGCTCTCGGGCCACGCGCTCCCGCCCGAAGCGCTCGTCCTCGAGATGACCGAGACGACCGCGATCGCCGACTTCGAGCGATCGCAGCTGGCGATCCAGAAGCTGCACGATCTCGGACTGGTCGTTTCCGTCGACGACTTCGGAGCCGGGTTCACGTCGCTGGCGTACCTGGGCAGCCTCGCCGTCGGCGAGCTCAAGCTCGACCGGAGCTTCATCACGCGCCTGGCTGACGCCGAGGGCGGCCGTGACGTCGCGCTCGTCCGCGCGACCGTCGAGCTCGCCCACGCGCTCGGGCTGCGCGTCGTCGCCGAGGGCGTCGAGGACAACCACTGCCTCGGCCTGCTCACCGGGCTGCGCTGCGACCTCGTGCAGGGGTACGTGATCTCGAAGCCGAGGCCGGCCGGCGAGCTCGAACTCGCGCGCCGGACGCTCCCGGCCGTCGCCCCGCGCCGGGCCGCCTGAGTCGAACCACCATAATTCGGGCGTGCACACGCACGCGACTCCGTTCGTCACCGGCCTCGTCCTCGCCGCCGGCGGCTCCAAGCGGCTTGGGTCTCCCAAGCAACTGCTCCCATACGGCGACGCGACGCTGCTCGACCACGTACTCGCCACCGCGCGCGAGTGCGACTTCGATCAGTTGCTGTGCGTGATCGGCGGCGGCGCAACTGAGATCCGGGAACGCGTCGACCTGAGCGGCGCCACCGTCGTCGAGAACCAGACCTTCGGCGAGGGATGCTCGTCGTCGATCGCGGCCGCCCTGACCGCGGTCGACAACGAGACCGAAGTGCTCGTGCTGATGCTCGGCGACCAGCCGGGCGTGACCGCGGCGACGATCCAAACGCTCGTCGAGAACCGGCGCAGCGCAACCGTCGCCGCGTGCGCGTACGAGGACGGCCGCGGCCATCCGCTGGCGTTCGCCCGCGTCATGTTCGGCGAGCTCGCGACGCTGCACGGCGACAAGGGCGTGTGGAAGCTGCTCGACCGCCACGCCGCCGACGTCGTCGACGTGCCGGTCGCCGGCGCGGTCCCCCGCGACGTCGACACCGACGAGGACTACCGCGCCGTGCTGTCCGAACTGGAGAAAGCCGGCGCATGGCCGTCCCGTTCTTCTGGTTGACGCGCAATCGATTGCTCGGCAAAGTTCAGCTCGATGGAAGGTCGCTGGCCGGTTCGGCGTCCTTCAGCGAGAAGACGAGGGACGGATACACAGGAGGTGTGAGTTGAGCTTGATCGGTGCTTCCACCGGTTGGTACATCGGGCTCGTGCTGGGCATCGTCGTCGCGGCCGTCGCCGCGGCGATCGTGATCACGATCGTGCTGCTTGCGAGGAGAATCTCCGCGCAGGCGCGAACGGCTGTGGAGGGTGTCGAGAAGGTGCGAGCGCAGACCGACGGGCTCGCCGGGGTCGGACGGATCAACGACTCCGGGGTCCGCATCCTGCACTCGGCGCGCGCGCTCCGGAAGGTGGCGGTGGGCAAATGACCGTGTTCGCGACGTTCACCAACCACGACGCCTGGACGGTCGCGCTGGTTATCGGACTCGTCGTGGCGCTCGCGGTGGCGGGCCTGCTGATCGTCCTCGTCAGAACCGTGGGCGACATCCGGAAGTCCGTCGGCGCGCTGCTCGACGTCGCCGGCAAGGTCGCCGGCAACACCCAGAACATTCCCCAGCTCAATGCAACCGCGCCCGTGCTGGGATTAATCGTGGAGGAGGCCGTGATCCAAGACGGCTACATGAACGCGCTCACCGACGGGTTCGGCAACGGGAACGGTGACCGATGACCACGCTCGTCATCCTGAGCATCGTGCTTGCGCTGATCATCATCGCGGCGGTGGCCGCGGCGCTGATCAAGGTCCGCATCGACCTGGAGGCGACGTCGGCGGACCTCGCGACGCTCGCCGGCGCCCTGAACATGGTCGAGTCAGAGCACCTGAAGCCACTCGAGCCGGCGGTCAAGGCGATCAACAGCCAGTTCGACGTGATCATCGGCGCGTTCCCAGGAATCGCGCGCAAGGCCAAGGTCGTCGCCGAAAGGAGGCCTCGATGACGCTCGAATGGATCGGTGACGCGATCCTGCTCCTCGTCATCCTGCCGGTCGTCGTGTACTTGCTCCGCGGCGTCCTGAACGCCGCCAACAGCATCGTCCCGAGCGCCAAGCAGATCGCGGCCGCCGCGGCCGCCGGCTCCAAGGACCTCGACGCGACGGCGCTCCTGCTGACGACGCAGGACCAGGTACAGAAGACGATCGAGGTCGCCGCCGACTACGGCGGCTCGCTCGACGTGATCCTCGACGACGCCACCCGATAGGAGGCAAGAATGCCAGCAGCTGGTGTAGTCATGATCATCGCGGTCCTGCTGATCGTGTTGGCGGTCGTCTACTACCTCGTGTCGACGATCGTCGCGCTCCAGCGGATCACGAACGCACTCGATGAGGCGATCACCGGCGTGGTCGGGATCATCGAGAAGAGCGCACCCGTCGACGACGTGGTCACCTCGATCAACACGAACCTCGACGCCGGGGTCGACCTGCTCGAGGGCCTGCTCGTCAAGAAGGCCGGCCTTTCGGACGCCGTGGGCCTGGTCGAAGGGCTGTACCCCGGCGCCGCCGGCGAAGGGTTCAGGAACTTCCCTGAGAGCAAGGAGACCAAGGCCCCGCGAATCAGCGAGGTGTACACGAAGGGCACGCTGACGCTGGCCCGGCTCGGACGCGAGGCCCCGATCGCGGCCGCCAGCCCGAATGGCCCGGCGCTCCGGAACCCGACCTACGGCAGCCTCGCCGCCCGCAGCCTGTACCCGGAGGTGCGTCAAACGCGGCCGGAGTCGATGCCGCGCTCACCGGTGATCGGCACCGATTCGCCGGTCCAGTACGAGCCGAGCGAGTCGCCCGGCGTCCGCAAGCGCATGCCTGTCACTGCCGGCGGGGCGGCCGACGCCGGGGCCGACCCGACCTCGAGCGAGGGCGGCGTGGTGAAGTCGGGCCTCGCCTTCCTGCGACGTCTGAAGAACGACGACCGATAAGGAGATCCGGTGCAGACCCCCGCTCCGTTTGAGTACGAGCGTGCGACGAGCGTCGAAGGCGCGATCGCGACGCTCCAGAGGATCGGTCCCGACGCCCGACTGATCGCCGGCGGCCACAGCCTGCTGCCGATGATGAAGCTGCGGCTGGCGAACCCCGAGTACCTGATCGACATCAACGACCTGGAGGAGCTCGCCTACATCGACGAGCGGATCACGGAGATCCGGATCGGGGCGCTGACGCGGCACGCGGAGTTGCTCGAGTCCGAGTTGCTCGCGCGGCGCGCGCCGGTGTTCCGGGACGCCGAGGAGGTGATCGCCGATCCGGTCGTGCGCAATCGCGGCACGATCGGAGGGTCGCTGTGCCAGGCCGACGCGGCCGAGGACCTGTCCGCGGTGTGCGCAGCGCTGAAAGCGCAAGTGGTGCTCCGAGGACCATCCGGCGAACGAACACTAGGCATGGACGGGTTCTACATCGGGCCGTTCACGACCGCGGTTGGCGCTGATGAGATGCTGACCGAGGTGCGGATCCCGCTCCGCTCAGGAGCGGGGAGCGCGCACGAGAAGGTCGAGCGCCGCGCTGGCGACTTCGCGATCGCGGCGGTGTCGGCGGCGGTGTGGATCGAGGGCGGCGTGATCGCCGATGCCGGCCTCGCGCTCGGCGCGCTCGGCCCGACCACGATCATCGTGACTCGCGCGGAGGAATTGCTCAAGGGCAAGCCGCCCTCGGAGGAGTTGTTCGCCCAGGCGGGCGACATCGCGAAAGAGGACTGCTCGCCGGTCCCCGACGGCCGCGGCCCGGTCGATTACAAGCGCCACCTTGCGAGCGTGCTCAGCGTCCGCGCGCTCCGGCGCGCCACCGCGCGCGCCCTGCAACAGGAAGACAGATGAACCCCGCGCCGCGCCAGGAGGATCATTGACATGGAAGTGAAGATCACGATCAACGGGCAGGAGGTGTCGCGCGACGTCGAGCCGCGCACGCTGCTCGTGCACTTCATCCGGGACACGCCAGGCTTGACGGGCACGCACTGGGGGTGCGACACGTCCAATTGCGGCGCGTGCGTGGTGCTGATGGACGGCAAGCCGATCAAGTCGTGCACGACGCTGGCCGCGATGTGCGAGGGCCACGAGATCCGCACCGTAGAGTCGTTGGAAGTGAATGGCCAGCTCGACCCGGTCCAGATGGGATTCCACGAGCTGCATGGCCTGCACTGCGGCTTCTGCACGCCCGGGATGCTGATGACCACTCGGGCTCTGCTCGACCACAATCCGAACCCGACCGAGGCAGAGATCCGGACCGCGATCTCGGGGGCCATCTGCCGCTGCACGGGCTACAAGAACATCGTCAGCGCCGTGCGCTGGGCGGCCGAGCACGAGGCCGCCATGAAACAGGAGGCGTGAAGCATGGCCACTATGGACACCGCCACGACTGAACGCCCGATTGGCTTCGGTCGACTGAAGCGCAAGGAGGACGCGCGGTTCATCCGCGGCAAGGGGACCTACCTCGACGACATCCGCCTCCCCGGAATGGTGCACGGCGTGATGCTCCGTAGCCCCTACGCCCACGCCCGCATCGTCTCGATCGACACCTCCGAGGCGCTCGCCCATCCCGGCGTGGCCGCGGTCGTCACCGCCAAGGACCTCGAGACGCTGGGGCTCGCCTGGATGCCGACGATCTCCTACGACACCCAGGCGGTGCTCGCCGGCGACAAGGTCCGCTTCCAGGGGCAGGAGGTGGCGTTCGTGGTCGCGGTCGACGAGTACACGGCCCGCGACGCGCTCGCGCTGATCGACGTCGAGTACGAACCGCTGCCCCCGGTCGTCAACGCGCGCAAGGCGCTCGACCCCGACGCGCCGCTGATCCGCGACGACAAGGAGGGCCAGCGGGACAACCTCGCCAGCCCGCTGTGGGAGGCCGGCGACGAGGCCGCCACTGACCGCGCGTTCGCCGAAGCGGACACGATCGTCACCCGGGACATCATCTACCCCCGCTGCCACCCGGCGCCGCTCGAGACGTGCGGGATGATCGCCGACTTCAACCCGAATACCGGCCAGCTCGACATCTACAACGGCAACCAGGCGCCTAACGCCCATCGCACGGTGTACGCGCACGTGGCGGGGCTCGCGGAGCACATGATCCGGATCCGCTGCAACGACATCGGCGGCGGCTTCGGCAACAAGGTGCCGGTATATCCGGGCTACGTGTGCGCGATTGCCGCGTCGATCGTCGCCGGCGTCCCGGTCAAGTGGATCGAGGACCGCTCCGAGAACCTGATGTCGACCGGGTTCGCCCGCGACTACATCATGCGCTCCGAGATGTGCTCGAAGAACGGCAAGATCACCGGCCTGCGCGTCGATGTGATCGCCGACCACGGTGCGTTCGACGCGACCGCCCAGCCGACCAAGTTCCCGGCCGGCTTCTTCCACATCGTGTGCGGCTCGTACGACCTCGAGGCCGCCCACGTCCAGGTCAAGGCCGTCTACACGAACAAGGCGCCGGGCGGCGTTGCCTACCGCTGCTCGTTCCGGATCACCGAGGCCGTGTATCTGGTCGAGCGCATGGTCGACGCGCTCGCGCTGGAGATGGGCGTCGACCCGATCGATCTGCGGATGAACAGCTTCATCGCCCCCGAGCAGTTCCCGTACGAGACGACCACCGGCTGGACGTACGACTCCGGCGAGTACGCGAAGACGATGCTCGAGGCGATGCGGATCGCCGGCTACGACGAGCTGCGCAAAGAGCAGGCCGAGAAGCGCGCCCGGGGCGAGTTGATGGGCATCGGCGTCTCGTTCTTCACCGAGGGCGTCGGCGCCGGACCGCGTAAGCACATGGACATCCTCGGCCTCGCGATGAACGACGGCGCCGACCTGCGGGTGCACCCGTCGGGCAAGGCGGTGGTCAGCATCTCCGCGCAGACACAGGGCCAGGGGCACGAGACGACGTTCGCGCAGATCGTCGGCGAGGAGCTCGGGATCCCGCCCGAGGACGTGCAGGTCCGCCACGGCGACACCGACAAGACCCCATACGGCCTCGGCACCTACGGGTCTCGTTCGACGCCGGTGAGCGGCGCCGCCGTCGCGGTCGTGTCCCGCAAGGTGCGAGACAAGGCCCGCCTGATCGCCGCGACGATGCTCGAGACCCGCACCGAGGACCTCGCCTGGGAGAAGGGCCGCTGGTACGTCAAGGGCGACCCCGAGAAGGGCGCGATGATCGAGGAGATCGCCGCCTACGCGTACAGCGGCGCCGGGATGCCCGAGGGGATGGAGGGCGGACTCGACGCCCAGGTGATCTACGACCCGCCGAACCTGACCTACCCGTGCGGCGCCTATATCTGCGTCGTCGACATCGACCCGGACACCGCCGCGGTCAAGGTCCGGCGCTTCATCGCGGTCGACGACTGCGGCGTGCGGATCAACCCGATGATCGTCGAGGGCCAGATCCACGGCGGCCTCGCCGAGGGGATCGGGATCGCTCTGATGGAGGTGATCACGTTCGACGACGAGGGCAACTGCCTGAACGGGTCGTTCATGGACTACCTGATCCCGACCGCGCTCGAGTGTCCGGACTTCGAGTTGGGCGAAACGGTCACGCCGTGTCCACACCATCCGCTCGGGGCCAAGGGCGTCGGCGAGTCGCCGAACGTCGGTTCCCCGCCGGCGATCGTCAACGCGATCATCGACGCGCTGCACGACAGTCACGGCGTCGACCACATCGATATGCCCTGCACGCCGGCGCGGGTGTGGGCTGCGATGCAGGGGCGCCCAGAGCCACCGCAGTGATGTTGAGCGGGCCCCTCACTGCTCGCGCGCGCGAGCTCACCGAGCGGGGAGCAGCGTTCGTGACCGCCACCGTGGTGCGGGTCGAGCACCCGACGAGCGCGCGGCCCGGCAACGTCGCGCTCGTGCACGAGGACGGAAGCATCGAGGGGTTCGTCGGCGGGGTGTGCGCGCAGAACAGCGTGCGGCTGTACTCGCTCAAGGCGATCGAGCGCGGCGAGCCGCTGCTGCTGCGGATCCTCCCCGACGGCCCCGGAGGGACCGAGGGTGAGGACGTCGGCACCGAGATCGGTCACGACGAGGGCTCGGTCACGGTGCAGAACCCGTGCCTGTCGGGGGGCGCGATCGAGGTGTTCCTCGAGCCGTTCCTGCCCGCGCCGCGGATGATCGTCGCCGGTGACACGCCGATCGCGACCGCGCTGCTGCGGCTGGGCCCGGAGCTGGGGCTCGACGCGGTTGACTCCCGCGGCCACGACAGCGGCGCGCCGCTGCCGTCCGCAGACGATCTCGCGGTGGTCGTGGCCGCGCACGGGCGCGACGAGCTGGCGATCCTCCGCGCGGCCCTTGAGGCCGGTGTCCGCTACGTCGGGCTCGTCGCCAGTCGCAAGCGCGGCGCGGCCGTGCTGGGCGAGCTTCGCGCCGACGGGGTCACCGACGAGCTGCTCGCGCGGATCGACACGCCGGCCGGACTGGACATCGGAGCGCGCTCGCCCGCCGAGATCGCCTTGTCGATCCTTGCGTCGATCATCGAGGTGCGCCGGCGGTCGAGCACGACGCCGCGCTCGTGGGCGGCCGCGCCTCCCACCACGGCGGTCGACCCGATCTGCGGGATGACCGTCCTGATCGGTCCCGACGCGCTGTCGTCCGAGCACGGCGGCGAGGCTCACTACTTCTGCGGCGAGGGGTGCCGGAAGGCGTTCGAGCGCCAGCACGCGGCATGACCCGCGCCACCGGCGAGGCCGCGGACGAGGTCCGGCAGCTCGTGCCCGACGTCGAGATGCTTGCCCAGCGCCTGGCCGCTGTCGATTACCTCGTCGACGAGGGACTCGCCACGTCGATGTTCTTGAGCCTGCGGCTGCCCCAGCCGCTGCTGCTCGAAGGCGAGGCCGGCGTCGGCAAGACCGAGGCGGGCAAGTCGCTCGCGGCGGTGCTCGATACGCCGCTGATCCGACTCCAGTGCTACGACGGGATCGACGCGGCCGAGGCGATGTACGAATGGAACTATCCGAAGCAGCTCCTGAGCATCAGGGTCGCGGAGGCCCAGGGCGCTGAGCTGCGCGAGGAGGACCTGTTCGGTCGCGACTACCTGATCCGCCGTCCGCTGCTGCGCGCGCTCGAGCACCCCGGGCCCCGGCCGGCGGTTCTGCTCATCGACGAGATCGACCGCGCCGACGACGACTTCGAGGCGTTCCTGCTCGAACTGCTCGCCGAGGCGGCGGTCACGATCCCCGAGATCGGCACGATCCGCGCGACCCACCCGCCGATCATCGTGCTCACCTCGAACCGCACCCGCGACCTTCACGACGCGGTCAAGCGCCGCTGCCTGTATCAGTGGATCGACTACCCGACGCCGGAGCGCGAGGTCGAGATCATCCGCCGGCGCGTGCGCGGCGCCTCGGAGACGCTCGCCGTGCAGGTGGCCGACGCGGTGGCGCGGATGCGCGACAGCGACGTGCAGAAGCCGCCGGGCGTCGCCGAGGCGATCGACTGGGTAGCGGCGCTGTCGGTGCTCGGCGTCGAGGAGTTGGACGTGGCCGCCATCGACCGGACGCTCGGGTCGGTGCTCAAGTACTCCGAGGACCAAGACGTGATCCGCGCCGCGGGGCTGGACGAGCTGGTGATCCACCGATGACCGTCTCCGAGCAGCCGTTCCGGGTTCGCCCGCTCCTCCTCGACCTGCCCGCGGTCGCGGCGACGCTCAGTCGCCGGCTCCACGACGCCGGCGTGCCGGTGACGGTGGAGCGCGCTGCCTGGTTCGCTGAGGCGCTGGCGGTGGTCGAGCCGATCTCGCGCCGGCGGCTGTACTGGACCGCGCGCGCGGCGTTCGTGTCCGACCGCATGCAGGTGCCGGCGTTCGACGCGGTGTTCATCAGCGTGTTCGGCGCGGCCCCGGTGGACGATCCGTCAGGTCCCGTTCCGGCCGTCCCCGAAACCGAGCCGGCCCCGGCGAACGAGCAGCGGCGAAGCTCCGAGAGCCGCGACTCGCCACCGTCGGGCGCGACGCGCTCCGACGCATCCAGGCGGGGGCCGGCCGAGGCGACGCACGACGAGCCGGTTCCGGTCCTCGCCAGCGACGAGGAGGTACTCCGCTCCAAGCGCTTCGACGCGCTCGAGTCCGACGAGCTCGCGCGGCTTTACCGGCTGATGACGCGGCTGCGCATCGCCACGCCGTCCCGCCGGACGCGGCGCGCCGAGCGCGATCGGCACGGCGAACGCATCGACATGCGCCGCACGCTGCGCGGCAGCCTGCGCACCGCCGGAGACCCGATCCGGCTGGCCCGCCGGCGCCGGCGCGTCGTCCCGCGGCGGCTCGTGCTGCTGTGCGACATCTCAGGGTCGATGGAGCCGTACGCGCGCGCCTACCTCCAGTTTCTGACCTGCGCCGCCGGCGCCGGGATCGGTGGGGGGCGGGTGGGCCGGTCCCAATCGGAAGCGTTCGTGTTCGCCACCCGGCTCACTCGCCTCACGCGCGCGCTGTCCTCCCGCAACCCCGAACGCGCGATCCAGCGTGCGGCCGCCGCGGCGCCCGACTGGTCGAGCGGCACCCGGATCGGCGACGCGCTCAAGGCGTTCAACGATCGCCACGGCCGGCGGGGCATGGCCCGCGGCGCGGTCGTCGTGATCCTGTCCGACGGCTGGGAGCGTGGCGACCCGGCGCTGGTCGCGCGAGAGATGCAGCGGCTGCGCCGGCTGGCGCACCGGATCGTGTGGGTCAATCCGCGCGTGAGCGCCCGGGGTTTCGAGGCGCGCGCCGGCGGTCTGGTTGCGGCTCTTCCCCATTGCGACGCGCTCGTGAGCGGCCACAGCCTCGAGGCCCTCGACGAGGTGGCCGCCGCGATCGGCGCCGCGCGCACCGGCGATCTCGTCGTTCCCGTCGAAGCCCCAGAGCCCGAGCCCGAGGACGAGCCGTGGCCCAGCGCGACGCCCGTGCCGGGCAGCTCGGTGGCGATGCCCAGCGGCTACGGGCCGAGCCGGGGACGGACGACGCCCGGATGGTCTCTCGGAGGGTCATGAGCGACGCGGGCCCGAAGATCTGCATCTATCCCGGGTGCGGCCGGCCGGCGGTCCCGCCGCACCCGCTCGGCGGCCCCCAGCCGAGCTTCTGCGATCTCGAGGAGCACAACGCTTTGACCGCCCATCAGGAGCGCCAGCGGTTGGCGGGTGACGGGTGTTCGAATCAAACGACAGAGGAGGATGAGTGATGGCCGACGAGGCGTACCGGGCGGTGTTCCTCAGGGTCCACCCGACCGGCAAGATGGTGCTCAGCCTGACCACCGAGCCCGACGGCGAGGAGGCTCGCTACGCGCAGCTCGTCGCCGCCGAGCTCGGCGTCCCGGCGCTCGACGTCAAGGTCGTCCCGGCCGACGAGGACCGGTTCGGAGCCGGTCACGGCTACAACACCTCGCCTTCCGCGCAGACGCCGGCTGCGATCCAGAGCGCCACCGGGAAGATCCTCGACAAGGCACGGCTGCTCGCGGCGGCCGCGCTCGAGACCTCGCCAGACACGATCACCTGGGACGACGGCGCGTTCGTCTCGAGCGCCGACCCCGCCCAGCCGAAGACGATCGCCGACATCGCGCTGTACGCGCACGGCACCGGCGTCCTCCCGCCCGGCGTCGAGGGCGGGCTCGACGCGCAGACCGTCTACAAGGATCAGTGAGGCTTGGCGTCGATCTCGATGTCGACCTCGTCGGCGACCTTCAGCGCCCCGAACAGCGCCGAGTACGGCTTCATCCCGAACGCGGTCTGCGCCACCTTGGCGATGCCGGTCACGTGGCCGTCGTCGGCGGTCGTGAGGTCAAACGTCACCGGGGACTGCTTGCCGTTGAGCGTCAGCTCGCCGCTTACGCTCAAGCCTCCAGCCGTTTTCTGCACCTCGCTCGAGCGGAACTCGATCGCGCAGCCCTTCAGCACTTCCTTGTCGATCGTCTTCTTGATGTCGGCCTTGTCGCCGTCGCTCAGAGACTTGAGGCCACCGGTGCCGTCGAGCACGCGCAGCGTGCGCGAGTCCGCGGTCAGCGTGAGCGCGGGCTGCGCTTCGGGGTCGAGCGTCGCCTGCCAGGATTCCACCTCGATCACCAGGTCGTGGCCCGCCTTGGCGGCGCCTCCGGTCCTGCGGGTCCTGATCTTGAGGCTCCCGTTGTCTGGTCCAAAGTTCTGTGACATAACCGCAACCCTAACCCAGGAGACAATCAATGGTTGAACTGGACCATTCGTACTCGAACGGCAAGCCGATTGAGCACAACTGGGAGACGATCCTCGACCTCGAGAAGCTGGTCTCGTGCGTCGAGGGCGGCAGCGTGACCGAGGCCACCGCCCCGGACAACGTGAAGGCTCAGATCAAGGTCAAGATGGGCGCGATGTCGATGACGTTCAAGGGGACCGTGGCCGTGATCGAGCAGGACGCCGGCGCCCACCGCGCCGTCCTCCAGGTCAAGTCCCGCGAGGCCGGCGGGCAGGGCTACGCGAACGCCGACGTGACGTTCGAGCTCTCCGACGGCGGGGGCAAGATCCACACCGCGGCGCAGATCACCGGCAAGGCCGCGTCGATGGGCGAGGGCGTCGTCCAGAACGTGCTCGACGCGCTGGTCAACAGCTTCACCGAGAACCTGGCGGCGCTGTAGGCGGATCTGAGATGGCGACGCTGGCGATGAGGCACGTGCGCGAGGGCGAGGTCCCGCGCGACGGCGGCACCGCGGTCCAGGAAGCCGTTGATCGCCCGGTGTTCCAGGGCAACGGGCCCGATGACTACGTGTGCGTGGAGTGCGGCAACCTGCTCGCGGCAGCGATGCCGCCCGAGTACATGAACCGCAAGCTGCGCATCAAATGTGCGCGCTGCAAGACGGTGAACGTGGCGATCGAGGTCGAGGGCGTCGACTACGCGTCGGCGTTCAAGCGGCGTCCGAGCTAAGAGCCCGTCGCAACGCCGGCCGCCTCCCGCTCGTAGTCGAGCTCGGTCCCGACGCCGAGCAGGTTGAGCGCCTCGTTGGCCTCTTCGAGGCTGCCGGCGTCCGCGACCGCACGGGCCAGGCGCCCCGCGGCCTTGATCGTGATGTCGACGTCGAGGTAGAACGTCAGCGCCGCCGCCGGGGTCAGCTCGAGCCTCCGGGTCCCGCCCCGGATAGTCGTCGTTCCCGAGACGCCGCGGAACGCGCGGACCGCCTGGGCGCTCGCTTCCGTGCTGACGAGCTCGATCGCGGCCTCCATCCGATCTGCGACCGGCCCGGTCAGGCCGCGGGCGCCGCACAGCCCGCCGGCCGCCGCGACCTCGGCCACACGCGTCAGCACCTCGTCGGACGTGAGCTCGGCATCGCATCCGATCCCGAAGATCCCCAGCAGCACCGGCTGGCCGCGCCTCGACAGCAGGCCGCCGACGGCCAGCATCAGCGCGTCGCACAGCGGACTGCGCAGCCCCGGTTCGTCGCCTCGCGCCACCACGTCGCCGCCGACGTCGACGAGCACCAGCAGGTCGCACTTCAACGCCGCGATCGCGTGCGCCAGCCCTTCGGCGACCGGGCCGGGACCATCGTTTATGTCGATCAGCAGCGTGCGCTGTCCCAGGAACTCGGCCATCCGCGACTCGGCGAAGAACACGTCCCGGTCGCGCAGCCGGGTGTCGGGGCCGGCCAGCAGAATCCCGGGTGCGAGCTCCTCGGCGCCCGTGATCTCGGCCGCGCTACGGGGCCCCGGCACGGGGTCGAACGGCCGGCGCTCCCAGGTCAGGCCGCCGAGCACGGGGTCGCCCCCGTCGTACAGCCGGATCAGCTCGGCGGTCGCCAGCGCGCCCACGACGTCGCCCCCGCCTCCCATGCCGATCACCAGCGGGCGCCGGGCACGACGCAGCAGCAGCTCGGAGTCACGCATCCACTAGTTGTACCGGGCGCCGGTCCGGCAGACGTTTACACCGTGTCACGGCGCGGGACGATCCTTGCCCGGGGGGCCTGTCAGCCGGCCCCGCGCGACTCGGCGGCGCGCCGCATCGCGTAGCGGAACCAGCGGTCGCCGTACGGGACGTACACGCGGACCGGCACACCCCTCGCTGCCAGCGGTTCGAGCTCCTCGGTGCGGACGCCGAGCAGCATCTCGAGCACCGCGCCGGGGAGCGCAGGGAGGAGCGCTTCGCGGATCACCGGGTCGTGCGTTCCGAGGGACAGCGTCGCGCCGGCGCCGTGGAGCGCGTACGCGAGGTCGATGAACGCGATGTCGGTCTCGTCCCCCCAGGGGTGGGCGAGCGCCGGCGTCTCGACGTAGGCGCCCTTGACGAGGCGAATCGGCACTCCGGCCTCCGCGAGCTTGTCCGCGTCCGCAGGGCTGCGGCGGAGGTTGGACTGAATCGTGGCCGCCACCGGCCCGCCGCCCCGCGCCACCGCGAGCACGGCGTCGAGGATCCGGTCGACCCGCGCGGCCTGCTCGGCGCCCACCTGGATGCGGGCGCCGGCCGGGAGCGCCGACGCGATCCGCTCGAGCCGCCGGCGCGCGCCCTCGCCCGGCTCGTCGATCCCGACGTGGGACAGGTCGATCGAGAGGTAGGTCCCCGATGGCGCGTGTGTTGCGAGTCGGCCGGCGAGCGCGACGTACGCGTCCGCGACGCTGTCCGCCTCACCCGGATCGGTGACGTTCTCGCCGAAGAAGTCGATCGAGGCGTCGATGCCTTGCGCCGCCAGCCGGCGTGCCGTCGCAAGCGCGTCGTCGACGGTGGCGCCGGCGACGTACCGGGACGCGAGGCTGTACGCGACCCGGTCGCCAGCCGGCGCGCCTCGTACCGCGCGCTCGAACCGTTCGCTGGTCGCGAGCTTGAACAGGATCGGCCGCGGTATCGCTCTCATCGCGATCCCCATTCTGCAGCCGTGCTCAAAAAACCACGAATAGCGTGGGTTTTTGAGCACCGCACCCTCGCGCTCCTTCTAAGTCGATCGAATTAGTGATATATTCCGTACCGATGGGCTTCACCCCAGCAGAGCTCGAAGACTTCGTCGCGGATCTCGCCGCCACGCCCGCTCGCTGGCGCCACCTCGTCCACCACGCCACCGACGTCCGCGTGTACGAGCAGATCGTCGACGAGGAGGACGTCAACGCCTGGGTGATCTGCTGGAGCGAGGACCAGGACACCGGCTACCACGACCACGACGAGTCGTCAGCCGCGATCGCCGTGATCTCGGGCGAAGTCCGCGAGGACCGCCTGCGGCTCGGCAACACCCCCCGCTCGCGCGTGCTCGGACCGGGATCGGTGTTCACCGTGCCGGCCGTGGCCATCCATCGCGTGCTCCACGCCGGCGGCGCCCCGGCGGTCACGATCCACGCCTACTCGCCACCGTTGACCCGGAGCGGCGCGTACCGGATCGGCCCGGACGGCGAGCTCGAGCGCGAGCTGCTGTCCAACGAGGACGAGCTCCGCGCCGAGCCGGCGCTCGCCTGAACGCGCCCGGACCCGCCGCCTCATAACATCACCGTCGGTGACGGGAGTCGGACGCTACGTGAAGTTCACCGCGCAGCCAGGTCGCGGCGACGAACTCGCGGAGCTGTGAGCGCCTTCGCGTTCACGAAGGTCCACCTCGACGGCCGCGACGACGAGGTCGCGGTCGAGGAGCCACTCGAGATCCGAGTCGATGGGGTCCCGCTCGTGATCACGATGCGAACGCCGGGCCACGACGAAGAGCTCGCGCTCGGGTTCCTCTACGGGGAGGGCCTGATCGACGCCCCGCACGCGGCGGGCCCGACCGACGACTTCGCGAACAACACGGTCGAGGTCGCCGGTCCGCTGACCCGCAATCCCGGCGAGCGCCGCTTCTACACCACCTCGTCGTGCGGCGTGTGCGGCAAGGGCGCGCTCGAGGAGGTCGCGGTCCACAGCGCACCGCTCCCCGCCGGGCCGACGGTCACCCGGTCGTTCCTCGCCGGCCTGCCCGACAAGCTCGAGCAGCCGGCGTTCGAGCGCACCGGCGGCGTCCACGCCACCGGCCTGTTCGAGCCGACCGGCGCGCTGTTGCTGACGCGTGAGGACGTCGGGCGGCACAACGCGATGGACAAGGTGATCGGCCGCGCGCTGCTCGACGGCATCGTCCCGCTCGGCGAGCGGATCCTGTGCGTCAGCGGACGGCTGTCGTTCGAGCTCGTGCAAAAGGCGGCCGTCGCCGGCGCCCCGATCCTCGTCGGCGTCGGCGCCCCCAGCTCGCTAGCGGTCTCACTCGCGGATGACCGCGGGATGACGCTCTGCGGGTTCACCCGGCGCGGCAGCACGAATGTCTACACGCACCCCGAGCGGGTGTTGGACGGCTGATTTTGGGCCGCCTGCGGCGACATCCATGGGGCCGTTCCGCCGGGCGTCCGTGCCCGGCGGCCGTGGTCGCGGTCCTCCGTCCGGGTTTGAACGCCGGGCGGATAACGGCGGGCACCTGAGGAGGGGTGCCGGTTTCCCCCGCGGCGGTGCCAGCGGCGCCCGGGGGTTTTAACGGCGGCACCTGAGGCGGGGTGCCGGTTTCCCCCGCGGCGGTCCAGCGGCATCCGGGGGGTTTAACGGCGGCACCTGAGGGGGGTGCCGGATTTCCCCCGCGGCGGTGCAGCGGCGCCCGGGGTGTTTAACGGCGGGCGCCTGAGGTGGGGTTGCCGAGTGATTCGCCCCGCGAGGCGACCCGCCAGCGCCGCACTCCAGGTGCCCGCCGTTTAACGGCGGCACCTGAGGGTGGGTGCGGTCGTCCCGGGGACCGGACGCGGCGCGCCGGGCATGCATAGCTCGACAACGGAGCCGATCCGACGAGGCCCTGCCGTACTACGCACGTATGGCACGCGTCACACGGCACGGCTCGGCACGGAGCGCGTCGATTGTCGAGCTATGCATGCTCCGCGAGCCGCCGCGCGCCGGCGACCCGCCCCCACCCCACTCCAGGTGCCCGCCGTTAAAAACCCAACCCGCCCCACGACCGCCACGGAATCAGCGACCCCACCGCCGGACACGGACGCCCGGCGGAACCGGACCCACGGACGCCGAGCGCAGCGAGGCCCAAAATCTCACGCAGCCGCGAGCGCCACCAGCCGCTCTACCTCGTCGTCCGACGACCAGGCCCCGACCGATGCCCGCACGAGACCGAACGCGGGGATGCTGCGGACGATCACGCCCTCGCCGGCGAGCCGCGCCACCTCGGCGTCCGGGTCCTCGGCCGCCCACGACACGAGCGTCGAACGCCCTCGCGGCCACACCGACAGCCCGCGCTCGGCGAGCCGGTCGGCGAGCCGCGCGGCCAGCGTCGCGGCGCGTTCGTGCACCCAATCCCAGCCCGCCTCCTCGAACACGCCGAGTGACGCGGTCGCCCACGCGCTGCGCATCCCGGCCGGGAAGCCGTGGTCGAAGCGCTTGACCCCGTCGGCCTGCTCGAACTCGAGCGCGTTGGCCGCATCCGCCACCGACCCATAGCCCGGCCACGGAACGAGCAGGTCGTCGAGGCGGTCGGCGCGCACAAACAGCGCGCCGCTGCCCTCCGGGCCGCACAGCCACTTCTGGCCCGAGCCGGCGTAGAAGTCGCAGCCGAGCTCGTGCACGTTGATCGGCACCGCGCCGAGCGCCTGGGCGGCGTCGAGCAGCAGCGGCACCCCGGTGGCGACCAGGGCGGAAACGTCGGCGACCTCGCCGCCGACCCACGACACGTGCGAGCAGGCTACGAGCCGCGTCGTGCTCGAGACCTCGCCGGCGAGCTCGGCGAAGGGGACGACGCGGACCTTGACCCCGTGGCGCCGGCGGGCCCGCCCGAGCGGCGCGAGCAGGCCGGGATGCTCCTGGTCGGAGGTGACGATCTCGTCGCCGGCGCGCAGATCGAGACCCCCGATCACGGTGTTGACGCCGTCGGTCGTCGAGCCCGTCAGCGCGACCTCGGACGAGTCACAGCCGAGCGCGTTGGCGTAGCCGGCGCGGGCCTGGGCGGCGAGCGCCATCAGCTCTTCGAAGTACGGCCGCCCGCAGCGGCCGCGATCGGCCTCGGTCTCGATCCGGCGACGGACCGCGTCCGCGGCGGCGCGCGGAATCGGGCCTTCGGTTCCGGCGTTCAGGTACGAGAGCCGCTCGAGCACCGGGAACTCGGCGCGGAAGGTGGTCGGGTCGGTGGCGGAGGTCGTAGGTTCGTTCATACCCGTATTCTGTCGAGCCGGATGTGCTTCGACTTCGACGCCCGGCCGCCGGCGCCCCCTGAGGACCTGCTGCTCGCCCCGATCGCCGGTGGCGCGGGGGCGGAAGTGCTCGAGCTCACCTCCGCCGACGGCACGCATTTCTCGGCGGCGCTCGCCGAGAGCGCGTCGGACCGTGGCGCCGGCGTGCTGATCTTCCCCGACGTCCGCGGCCTGTATCCGTTCTACTCGGAGCTGGCCGAGCGGTTCGCGCAGGCCGGCTACCACGCGATCGCGATGGACTACTTCGGGCGGACCGCGGGCCTCGGCCCACGCGACGAGGAGTTCGAGTACATGCCGCACGTCCAGCAGCTGACGGTCCCGGGCGTCCAGCAGGACGCGGCCGCCGCGATCGACGCGCTCCGCGAGCGGACGGGTGCCGGCAAGATCGCCACCGTCGGGTTCTGCCTCGGCGGGTTCGAGTCATTCCTCGCCGGCGCCGACATGCCCGACCTGGCGGCCGTGATCGGCTTCTACGGGGTGCTCACCGGCTCGCGGTTCGGCGTCGACGGCCCGCTCGAGCGCGCCGGCGACATCAAGGTGCCGCTGCTCGGGCTGTTCGGTGGCGCGGACCAGGGAATCCCGGTCGAGCAGGTCGAGGAGTTCGACGCGAAGCTAACCGACGCCGGGCTCGATCACGAGATCCACGTCTACCCGGGCGCTCCGCACTCGTTCTTCGACCGGCGCTACGAGGACTACGCGGAAGCGTGCGAGGACGCCTGGCGCCGGATGCTGGGCTTCCTCGAGAGCCACACGGGCTAGGTCTTCGCCTTCTCCTTCTCGTCGTCCGCGGCCTCCTCGCCCCCGGACCCTGAGTCATCGTCACCCTGCTCCGCGAGCTCGCGCTTGAGGACCTTGCCGGTCGGATTGCGCGGCAACTCGTCGAGGAACACGACCTCGCGCGGCACCTTGTAGCTCGCGAGGTTGTCCTTGACGTAACCCTTGACCCCGTCCTCGGACAGGTTCGCGCCCTTCTGGAGCACGACGAACGCCTTCAGCCGCTGCCCGAACTTCTCGTCCTCGACGCCGATCGCCGCCGCCTCCTGGATCGATTCGTGCGCGCCGAGCAACTCCTCAACCTCGGCCGGGAACACGTTCTCGCCGCCCGAGACGATCATCTCGTCGTCGCGCCCGTCGATGTACAGGCGACCTTCGGAGTCGAAGTGGCCGACGTCGCCGGACGACATCAGGCCCTCGACGAACTCCTTGTTGCCGCCGCCGGTGTACCCCTCGAACTGCGACAGGTTGCCGACGAAGATCCGGCCGGTCTCGCCCTTCCCGACCTCCTTGCCGTCCTCGTCGAGCAGCTTGACGATCGAGCCGCGGACGACCTTGCCGACGCTGCTCGGCTCGTCGCGCAGATCTTCGGGGGTGGCGATCGTCGCGTACGCGATCTCGGTCGACCCGTACAGGTTGTAGATCACCGGCCCGAACGCGCGGGTCGCTCGCTGCGCGAGGTCGGCGCCGAGCGCCGAGCCGCTGACGAAGATGATCCGCAGCGCCGAGGTGTCGCGCTGCTTGACCTGATCCTCGCCGAGGTCGACGATCCGCGAAAGCATCACCGGGACGACGACCATCGCGGTCGCGCGGTGCTGCTCGAGGCTGTCGAGCGTGACCTCGGGATCGAAGCGCCGGCGCACGACGAGCGTCGACCCGAGGCCCACGCCGACGATCGCCTGCATGAACCCGAGCGCGTGGAACATCGGAACGCACAGCTCGGTCACCTCGCGGGCCTTGAACGGCACCTTGCTCAGCAGGCCGCCGATCAGCGACAGCGACCGCGGCTCAGATCGCGGCGCGCCCTTCGGCGTTCCGGTCGTGCCGCTCGTCAGGATCGTGATCCGCGGCGACTCGGCGGGCTTCGGCGGGGCGCTCCGGTCGGCGCCGTCGATCAGTGCGTCGAGCGTGTCGTCCCCGGGCTCGTCGGCCCACGCGCGGAACCGACCGCGCGGCGGATCGTCGATGCCCGCGAGCACCTCCGAATACTCGTCGTCGTAAACGAGCAGATCGGTGCCCTCTCGCTGGGCCACCTCGCGGATCTGGGGGCCGGCGAACGACGTGTTGAGCAAGACGATCCGGGCGCCGCACTTCGCCGCGGCGAACACGGCCTCGAGGAAGCCGCGATGGTTGCGCGCGAGGATCGCCACCCCATCGCCGGCCTCGAGTCCGTGCTCGCGCCAGGCGTTGGCCAGTGCGTTGGTCCGCTCGTCGAGTTCCTCGTAGCTGAGCTCACCGCGCTCGTCGATCATCACGGCGCGGTCGCCGTGACGGAGTGCTGCGGCGACGACCGCGCCACCGAGCAGCCCGTAGCGCTGGAATCCGAGCAGCAGCCGCGCGACCTTCTGCGGCGGCTCAGGTCCCAGCAGCCCGCTGCGGATGCACAGCGTCGCGAAGTACGCCTCGTCGCCGGCACGCTCGGCCAGCTTGGCGGCACCGTCGATCAGGCCCTTGGGGTCGCGCGCGGCGTTGATTATGGCCTTGGGGTCCAAGTTGACGATGGGACTCTCCTCCTCGTACGGCTAATTCACCGCTTCATGGAATTTTGGCTGCTTCGGGAAGGTTCTCCGCGCTGGGGCGTCGGTGTGAACAGGCACCGAAAGGAGCTCCAGAGACATGCATACCGCAACGAGACGCAGAATATTCCTGCTAACCGTGATCCCGAAGAGCGGGCCGGTAGATCGTCGAGCCAACTCCAGCGGGCAAGACCACGAGCAAGACGCTCATGCCTGACGGGGCCGGAGATCTGTTCGGGCTCGCGCTCATACCGGGCGGGCGCGGCCTGTACTACGTGAACGATTCCGGATCCGGGTCCGCAGCGAACTCGCTGCAGTCTATGCAGCGATGAAACGGCGCCGCCGCCGACCCCACGCGGCGGCGGCGTCCACATCGCTCGCGCCAACGCCGTGAATCGTTTACGACCTCATGGGTAGTACACGTAGGGATGGCGGGCAAGATCATCACGCTGCCGCTGCGCGTTTCGCTGCGGTCGGCGCAAGTACTGACTCATGCCGCAGGCGGGATTGCGGGGCGTGCGCTGTCGATCGCCGAGCTGGCGATCGGCGTCGTGTCGCCTGGGCATTTCGATCGCGCCGGCACCGACGACGCCCCGCCCATCAGGCCGGCTTCGACGACCCGGGTGGAGCCTTCACCGGCGCCGCGCGCGGAGCCGACGCCGCCCGCTGAGCCTCCCGCGGCACCGTTCGCGAACCCGACGCCTCCCGCGGTGCCGAGTCACGTCTCCGCGGAGCCCGAACTGGTCGAAGAATCGGCCGATCCCGGCGCCGAGGAAGGCGCCGGCGCGCACATCACGGTCAAGGAACCGTGGACCGGCTACGGCCAGATGAACGCCCGGGACGTGATCGACCGGGCGCGGCTTGCCGGCGTCGCGGAACTCGCCGCGATCAGGCTGTACGAGGCGCGGCACCGCGCCCGCCGGACCGTGCTCGTCGCGGTCGAGCGCCAGCTCAAGCTGGCGAACGCCGGCCGCGCAGCCTGACCGGCCGCGGGCCCCACTCTGTCCCCGCCCCCGTCGACGAAAGGACAATCGACATGCCTGAAGCCAAGACCCTGAACCAGCGCGACGCGAAGCTCGTGGGTTGGTTGGGCGAAGCCCACGCCAAGGAAGCCCAGCTCGAGGCGGACCTGGCGACGCACATCTCTGTGACCCAGAAGCCGGCCTACAAGAAGCGTCTCCAGACGCACCTGAAGGAGACGCGCGACCACAAGCGCCGCGTCGCCACGCGGATCAAGAAGCTCGGCGGCCCGACCGGCCAGGGGCTGCTCAGCCTCACGGGGACCGTCGGCGAGGTCGCCGGCAAGACCGTCGCCGCTGTCAAAGGACAGGTGGGACTGGCTCGCGCGCTCGTCAGCGAACAGGCCGAGACCCATCTGCGCAACGCCCAGGACGAGCTCCGCGAGGAGCACACCGAGATCGCGATCTACACCCGCATCGAGGTCCTTGCCACCGAGGTCGGGGATCGCGAGACGGCGCGGCTGGCGCGCGACATCCGTCGCGACGAGGAGCGCATGGCGAAGTACCTCGCGGCCGAGCTGCGACGGCTCGTGAAGGACGTGGTGCGCGCCGAGATACCGCGCGATCAGCGAGCGGCCTCGTCGGGTGCCCGCCGGTCCCCGAGCAAGCCTCGTGGGCGGTCGACGTCGCGCCCGGCGACCCGCACGACGTCCGCCCGCACCACGTCCGCCCGCTCGCGAGGTACAGCGTCCACCCGCAGCCCGCGCAAGCGCGCCACCGCGTCCCGGGCCACCGCGCGCAGCTGACCGCCGCAAACGGTGGCGGCCCGGCTGGACTCGAGTCCAGCCGGGCCGCCCGGCGCGCGCGTGAGGTCGGGCGCGCGCGCCACTTGGTGTCGCGCTCTCTGCGCTTGCCCCCTTGTTCGCCTCGGCGGCTCGCCAGCCTCCGAGGCTCGTCCCACGAGCCTAGGCGAGCCTTCGCCGACCCGTGTTGTCGACCGGTGAATTCGACCCGACAATCCGTTGAGAAACCGGCGTATCTGGGTAAACGGACTCTGTCGTCGTCGAGGGAGAGACCGATGTTGACGGACATTCATCTTGGCCTTGCGGACCCACACGAGAGCGAGCAGCACTCCGGCCTGACCTGGTTCGCCGAGGAGTGCATGAACAACGGCGCGCCGCTCGAGAGCTACATCGTCCAAGCCGAGAGCATCGGCGATCGCGAGCTCGCGACCTTCTTCCGTCGCGCGCTCGCCGAGTGCCGGCGGGTGAAGCCCGGGGAACGGCGGCGCTGTCCCCGCCGAACCCAGCGAGACCGGCGCCGCGACTAGCGGATCATCTCGACGGCCGGGGATCGCGCGCCGCGAGCCTGACCCCGGCTCCGATCGGGACAACGGTCTGCGTGAGCTCGGGCTCGGCCTCGATCAACTCCGTGAACTCGACCAGCTCGTGCGCGTGCGACTTGACGTTGTCGACGGCGAGGAGGCCGCCGGGCGCGAGCGTCCGCATCAGATCGCGAACGTACGACGTGTACGCCGGGCGCTCGGAGTCGAGGAATATGAACTCCCACTCCGCGTCGCGCGACCGCTCGAGCGTCAGCGCCGCATCCTCGGTGCGTAGCTCGACGCGCTCCTCGAGCCCGGCACCGCGAAGGTTCTCGCGCGCAAGCTCGGTGCGGGCCGCGTCGACGTCGACGCTCACCACCGCTCCGCCGGTGGCCTCCGCGCCGTCGGCGAGCCAGATCGTCGAGTAGCCGTTGGACGTGCCCAGCTCGAGGATCCGCCGAGCTCCGGTGGCGCGGATCAGGACGCCGAGCAGCTCCGCGGTCGGCGGTTCGACGTTCCGGAAGCGCTCGAGCCGATCGCTACGCGCCTGGTCGTGGGCGTGGCTGACGGCGTACAGCTCGTCGGCGATCCGGCGTCGGGCCTCGTTCATCGACCCGCCACACTACGCGACCAGCTCGACCGCTTCCGGCACCGGCTCGGGCGGCCGGACGTCCTCCAGGCGATCGACCTTCGCGAGCGCGGGGAACAGCGGGCCCCAGCTGACCGCGAGCAGGATCGTCATCACGCCCCCGCCGACGACCGCCGGGATCGTCCCGACGAGGTATGCGGCGAGGCCCGACTCGAACGCGCCGAGCTGGTTCGAGGCGCTGATGAACACCATCTCGACAGCGTTGACGCGCCCGCGCAGCCGGTCGGGCGAGGCGAGCGCGACCGTGGTCGAGCGGATGTTCATGCTGTAGAGGTCGACGAAGCCGCTCACCCCCAGCGCGAGCAGCGAGATCACGAACACGCGCGAGAGCCCGAACACGATGATGCTCGCGCCGTACAGCCCGACCACGAGCAGGAGCGTCCGGCCGGCGTTGTGCCGGAGCGGGTGCCGGGTGAGCCAGGCCGCGGCCAGCAACGCCCCGACCGCCGGCGCGGCGCGCAGCACTCCGAGCCCGGTGGCGCCGACGTGGAGGATCGAGCGGGCGAACACCGGCAACAGCGCCACCGCGCCGCCGAACAGGACCGCGAGCAGGTCGAGCAGGATCGCGCCGAGCAGGATCTCGGTGCGGCGCACGAACCGAAGGCCCTCGAGCACGCTCTCGACGTTGGCCGGCTGGACGCCGCCCTCCTCGTCGACGTCGGCCGCGGCGCCCGGATGCATCGCCATGACAACCGCGCACGAGATCACGCACGAGCCGGCCGCGAGCAGGTACACGAGTGACGGCGACACCCCGTACAGGAGCCCGCCGAGCGCGGGACCGATCACCATGCCGGCCTGGCTCGCGATCGAGCGCAGCGTCATCGCGTTCTGGAGCAGGTCGACGCCGACGAGCGTCGGCGGCATCGCGCGCGCGGCCGGCCAGCCGAGTGCCATCGCGATACCGGCGCCGACCGCGAGCGCCAGGTAGGGCCACACCTGGTTCGTCCCGGACGAGCTGACGAGCGCGAGGCCGACGCTGATGCACGCTGCGAACAGCAGTGCGCCGGCGAAGATCAGTCGCCGGGGTACGCGGTCGGCCAGCTGCCCGGCCGGTAGCGCCAGCACAAACAGGGGGACGAACTCGGCCAGCCCGATCCAGCCCAGATCGAGCGCGCTCCGGTGAATCGCATAGACCTCCCAGCCGATCACCACCTCGATCGCCTGGAGGCTGATCCCCATCCCGAGCAGGGCCAGCCACCAGAGACGGAAGTCGCGCTCTTCGAACGCGGGACCGAGACGTCTCAAGGCATCGCTGGAACCAGGGTCATCCCATCCAGCCTACCCACGCCGACCCTACCGGCACTCACCGAGCGCCGGCGGAATGGAGCTATAGGGCCCCGGTGGAGCCGCGCCGGCGGACGAGCGAGTCGATCGCCGCCGCGACCAGCAGCACGAGAGCGGTCGCGATGAACTGGCCGGCCGCGCTGACTCCCATCAACGCCAGACCGTTGTAGACGGTTCCGATCACGAGCCCGCCCAGCAGCGCGTGGATCGGCTTGCCCCGGCCGCCGAACAGGCTGGCCCCGCCGATCACGGCCGCCGCCACCGCGTACAGCGTGTACGTGCCCCCGTCGACGCCGGTCGACACCGACCCCAGGGTGGACGCGTAGACCAGTCCGGCGAGCCCCGCGGTCATCGCGCTGAACACGAACGCCAGTCTGCGCACGCGCTGAACGTTGATGCCGGCGCGACGGGCGGCCTCGGGATTTCCGCCGATGGCGTACATGTACCGCCCGAGCCGCGTCCGCCCCAGGAAGATGGAGTACACGAGCAGCACGAGCCCGACGAACGGAACCACGTACGGGACCCCTTTCAGCGGGGTCAGCAGGCCGCGGTTCTCGCTGCACACGTAGACGAGCAGGATCCCGCCGACCGCGGCGGCACCGATCTGGAACAGGGTGATGCTGAGCGGCGGCGCAGCTCAGCCCTTGGGCGCGGCGACGCGCCGCGCGGCGTATCGATACGGCCGCGTAGATCGCGATCACCACCACCAGGCCGATCCAGCCGGCCGCGACGCTGAGGTTGGCGTTCACGAGCTTGAAGATGGGGCTCGAGGTCGAGACCGAGATCACGCCGCCGACCGCCTGCTTGTCGATCGTGGCGAGCTCGATCAGGACGCCCTCGAAGAACAGCAGTCCGGCGAGCGTGACGACGAACGATGGAATGTGGAGCCTCGTGATCAGGCTCCCCTGGAGGTAGCCGATTCCCGCGGTCACGCCGACACCGCAGATGATCCCGAGCCACCACGGGAAGTTGACCGGGGGAGCGATCAACTCGGCGATCACCATCCCGCCGACGGCGAGCACGAAGCCGACCGAGAGGTCGATCTCGGACAGGATCAGGGCGAATATCTGGGCGGCCCCGAGCAGGATGTAGATCGACGCCTGGTCGAACAGGTTGACCAGATTCCCGGCGGAACCGAACCTGGATCGCTCGGCCTGGAAGAAGATGACGATGATGATCAGTCCGGCGACGACGGGCAGTGCGCCGCTCTCCCCGCTCTTGATGCGCCGCCACTGCGCGCGCAGGTAGTCGCCGAGCGAGTCGGCCAGCACCTCGGGCGCGGCCGTTATCGAGGTCCGCATCGGTCTCCGGAGTGGCCTCGTCCTCCTCCAGCTCGGTCGAGAGCGGCGGCTCCTCCAGCTCGGACGGCACGCCGGGGCTTGAGAACTCGTCAGGCATCAGACGCCCTCCTGTCCGGCCGAGCGTGGGACCGCGGCGTGGTCCACCGCGCGCGACGAGCGCCCGGTCGTCATGTAGTCGACGACCGAGCTGGGGTCGAAGTCGGACACCGGACCCTGAGCGACCATGTTGCCCAGATACAGGATCACGACGCGGTTCGCGACCGCGAACACATCGTTGAGGTTGTGGGAGACGACGAGCACGGCGACGCCCTGCGAGGCGAGCCGCTTGATCAGGCTCAAGACCGTCCTCGTCTGCGATACGCCGAGCGCCGCCGTCGGCTCGTCCATGATCACGAGCTTCGCCTTCGCCATCACCGCCTTGGCGACCGCGACCGACTGCCGCTGGCCGCCTGACAGCGACGCCACCGGCTGGCGGATCGACCTGATCGTCTTGACCGAGAGCTCCTCGAGCGTCTGCTTGGCGCTCGTCTCCATCTTCGCTTCGTCGAGCAACCCGCGCTCGCGCGGCTCGTGGCCGAGGAACATGTTCTGGACGATGTCGAGGTTGTCGGCAAGCGCCAGGTCCTGATAGATCGTGGTGATTCCGGCGGCCTCGGCCTCGCGCGGCCCATGGAAGTGAACGGGCTTTCCCTCCCACACGATCTCGCCCTCGTCGGGCGGCCACAGCCCGGCGATCGTCTTGATCGTGACCGACTTGCCGGCGCCGTTGTCCCCCGCCAGCGCCGTCACCTTGCCCGGCGGGACCTCGAAGTTGATCCGGGTCAGTGCCTGCACCGGGCCGAACCGCTTGGTGACCCCGCGAAGCTCCAGCAGCGGCGCGCCGTTCGAGCTGCCGGGGCTCGAGACCGGCTCGGTGGCGGGGCTGTCCGAAGTGCTCATCGTCCTCCCTGTGTGCGAAGGGCCCCTCCGATGCGCCGGAAGGGCCCTAACACACTATCGCTTCGACAAGAACCGCTCGATCAACTCGTGATCCCTGCCGCCTTACAGTCCGACGCGTACTTCCCGGAGCACAACTGCGCCGCGGGCACGAAGTTGTCCTTGATGACCGTGTCGTTCATGTTCGTCGGCGTGACCCACTCGGGAACCAACAGCGACGAAGGCACCGACACGTGCGTCGTCGGATCGACGGTCTGCGCGTTCAGCAGCGACGCCGGCGCGGTCTTCCCGGCGCGGAGGTACATCGCCAGCGCGACCGCCGCCTGCGCCTCCAGGTAGATCGGCTTGTAGACCGTCCCGCACTGGTAGCCGGCGAGGATGTTCTGGAGACCGGTCAGAGTCGCGTCCTGGCCCGTCGTCGGGAACGTCTTCGGCTTCACCCCGTGGGCCTGCAGGAAGGAGATGATCGGCGCCCCGTTCTCATCGTTCGGGATCACCGCCGAGTTGATGCCGTGATGCGCGGTGTAGGCGCCCTCGAACTCGGTCAGCGCGACCGGCGGCATCCACGTCCCCGCGGGGCGGGCGGCGAGCACGTACTTTCCGGACTGGAAGTACGAGGCCAGGACCCCGTTGTAGCCCTGGGCAAACAGCGTGGCGTTGTTGTCGGTCACGGCGCCTGCCATCACGACGACGTTCGGCTTGGCCACCTTCCAGGCGTTGACGCACTGCACAAAACCCGAGCCGATCAGCTGACCGACGTGCACGTTGTTGAAGCTGACGTAGTCAGCCGTGCCCGCCGGCGCGCCGAGCGTGAGCCGGTCGTAGTCGACGACCGCGACGCCGTGCGCCTTGGCATAGCGCTGCACGGTCACGCCGGTGCCCGAATCCTCGGGGTCGATCAGCAGGACGGTCGCGCCATTGGTGATGGCGCTCTCGGCATCAGTCACGAAGGTCGAATCGCTGCCGAGCGCGTTCTCGACGGTCATGTCTCCGCTTGGCAGACCTGCGGCCGCCGCCGCCTTCTTCAGGTACGGCGCGTCGAACTCGACGTACCGGGTCGAGCTGGTCGTGTCCGGCAGGATCGCCGCGACCTTACCCTTACCCGCCGCGGTCAGCGGCTTCAGCGCGTTCATCGCGGAGAAATCGTTCGTGAACGATGTCACCGAGATGCCCGGTGTAGCCGTCCCACCTGAGGACGTACTGGTGGCACTCGTGGAGCTCGCCGCAGCTGCACTGCTTGTACTGCTGCTGCTGCTCTTCGAGCTGCCACATCCCACAGCTACCGTTGCCACGGCAACGGTTAACACACACACTCGCAAGAAACGAGTACTCATACCTGCGCGCTCCTCTCAATCGGCGCGAAACGTCGACTAGTAACAGTTCTCGCCGGTCCTCCACCCCGGCCAGAAATACACACTGGCAAACCGCAACGCCGCCGTCCACTGCGATTAACAGACCATAAACATCGGGCCCGTTGGCTCGGTTGATGCGGCGCACCACCGGTGGCCCTGGCAGGGAACGCAGCTACACGGACGGTCGCCGCGGCGGACTGCGGACGATGTCGATCAGGAAAGCACCTCTCTTACTCCCGGGGAAACTCCGCATCAACTCGGAGGCTTGCAGCTTGTTCGAAGGGTCCGTTGCACGGCAGGGCCTCTGCCGAGCGGATTTGAGCGCGTGGTAGTCAAAAGCCGCGAGGACGAGGCGCCCGCACGCTAACACCCCGGGTCATCTCGCGTCAAGCCAAGGAAATGTTCGCCCGTTTTAGCCCGTAGCAAGCCAAAAAGGCTGGATCGTCGGCTAGTCTGCGCGCGTGGCCCCAACCTCGGACTCCGAACTCGCCCCGGCGACCGCACACACCCTCCTGCGCGCCCACCTCGTGTCGATGATCCGCGACGACGGCCCGATCAGCCGGTCGCAGCTCTCCCGGGCGATCGGGTTGCCGCGCAGCACGACGACGGCGCTGGTCGCCGAACTGCTCCACGAGGGACTGATCGACGAGGCTCCGGCCCGCAGCGGCGGCGCCGGGTCGGGCAGCGGGCGGCCGGCCACGCTGCTGTCGCTCCACCGGCCGGACGGACTCGTCGCCGGCTTCGACTTCGGTCATCGTCACATCCGGGTGGCGGTCGCGACCGAGCGAGGGCCAGATCCTCGCCGAGGAGAGCACCCCGCTCGACGTGGACGGCGGCGGCGGGAGCGCGCTCGACTCGGCCCGCGAACTGTTCGCCCACGTCCTCGACCGCGCCGGCGTGTCGGCCGCGCGACATTCGCGCCGCCGCGGCCGGCATCCCCGCCCCGCTCAACAACCGGACCAACCGGGTCGGCTCGCCGACGATCCTCGCGAGCTGGGCCGAGCTCGACCCCACCGAGGAGCTTCGGCGCCGCACCGGACTGACGTTCACGCTCGGCAACGACGCCGCCTTCGGCGCGCTCGGCGAGATGACGTACGGCGCCGCCCGCGCTTTCCGCGACTTCATCTACGTCAAGGCCTCGAACGGGATCGGCGCCGCGCTCGTCCTCAACGGGCAGCTGTACCGCGGGTCTCACGGCATGGCCGGCGAGATCGGGCACACCCAGATCGACCCGACCGGGGCCTGGTGCCGGTGCGGCAATCGCGGCTGCCTAGAGGCCACCGTGTCGGTCGACGTCGTACGCCGGCAGCTCGAACCGCTCGGACTCGATCCGCACAACCCCGCGGACATGGAGCATCCGGTGGCGACCAAGGTCCTCGCCGAATCGGGTCGCACCGTCGGCGTCGTGATCGCCAACCTGTGCAACACGCTCAATCCGGAGGCGGTGATCCTCGGTGGCGACCTCGCGTCGACCGGCGCCCACTTCACCGCCGGCGTACAGGACTCGGTCCGGCACCTCGCGCAACCTGGGCCGGCCCATACCACCGTGATCATGACGAGCCTCCAGGGGCGGGCCGAGCTGCTCGGGGCGGTGGCCTGCGCCGCCGCCACGCCGGTTCCCGCCCAGCCGGCCTGACCGGCTCGACCGGGTTCCGCAATTGGTCGTGACGTAGGCCGTGCTCGCGCGTAGTCCCGGTAGAGAGTCGTTGTCCGGCGTTCACGCATCCCGCCTCCGCACGACCGCTGTCCTCGCGGCCGTCCTGACATCAGGCGCCGGCGCCCTGGCCGCGTGCGGCTCCGCCACCGAGCAAGCACCCCCGGCCACGAGGGCTGCGGCCACGTCCCCTGCGGCCACGTCCCCGCGGCCACGTCCCCAGCGGCCACGTCCGCTGCGGCGACGGCCCTCGCGGCCGGAGCGACGGCCCCGGCGCGCACGGCCACGACGGCAGCGCGTTCCGCCAGGACGACCGGCACCGCCACCGCGGCGCGGGCGCCGGTTCGGGCCCAGCCGAGCCACCACACCCGTAAGAAGAATGTCCGCCGCGCGGTGGTGCCCTCACACCTCATGCTCCCGCCGCCGCCGGTGCACCACCTCGTGACGCCGCTCATGCCCCTGCGAGTCCACCCGATGACGTCGGAGCGCCTCCCGCCGATGCCGTCGCCGGCGCGCCTCGAGCGGCCGGTCAGCTAAGGGTCCGCGACTTTGTAAGTGGCGGACCCTAGGCGGCGCGGCGGGGCGTCAGGTCGAGATCGCCGCTCTCGAACACGACCCCGAGTTGATCGAGCACCACGCGGCGCGGGCCCTCCTCGACGGCGCCCGCCACGCTCGCCGCGAGCCCGAGCGCGGACGCGATCCGGACCACCTCCTCGCCCGACCCCCGCGCGCAGTACACGGCGAACCCGCAGCCCATGTTCAACGTCGAGTAGGCGGCGGCGGGCGACATGCCGGTCCGCGCCACCAGGAACTCGAGCACCTCGGGAACCTCGGGCAGCCGCGCCACCGTGTAGGTCAGCTCGCGGCGCGGCCGCATCAGCTTCAGCAGCCCGTGCCCCGTTATGTGGCTGAGATAGTGGACCTCGACCTGGGCCTCGCCCGCTAGCAGCGCCCGGACGAGGGCGGCGTACATCGGCGTCCGGTCGAGCAGTGCCTCGCCGAACGTCCGCCCGCTCGGGAGCGGCGTCCGGTACCCGTCCGGCAACCCTTCCGCCACCCGCCGCGCCAGCGAGGAGCCGTTGGCGTGAAGGCCGTTGCTCGCGACGATCACGATCTCGTCGCCCGCCGCCAGGTCGGCCCCCAGAATCGGCCGGCGTCCGGGAGGGACGACGCCGACGGCGCTGCCGGCGAGCTCGATGTCCTCGGTGGCGACGAGCCCCGGCAGGGACGGCGACTCGCCGCCTCCCCAGGTGGCTCCGGCATCGACGCACGCCTCGCGCCAGCCTTTCACCAGCCCGGCGTTCCGTTGTTCGTTGGCGTACCAGTCGGACGATCCGGTTGCGAAATAGGCGTTAACCACCAGCGGTACCGCCCCCACGCAGCAGAGGTCGTTGACGATCGCCGCCACCGTGTCGTACGCGACGTTGTCGAACGCGCTCACGCCGAGTTGCTCCTCCACCTGGCGGGCGATGATCGACTTGGTGCCGAGGCCTTCGACGACGAACGCGAGCGTCTGGCCGCCGGCCTCGAATACGAACGCCGGCTCGCCCCGCGACTCGTCGACGGCGCGCCCTCCGGACGCGGTGAGTAGCCCCGAGGTCGCGAGCGCCTCCGTCAGCGCGTTCCGCTTGCCGGCGTCGAGCGCCTCGTAGTCGACGCCCGCGGCACGATATGCGGAGCTGCCTGGCGTTCCCGGGTCGGCCACGCCCCGAAGGCTAATCGCCCGGTAGCGGGACCGTCCCGGTCAGTCGATCGGCCACTCGTGGACCGGCGCGTTCGAGTGCATGTGCTCGCGGTAGCGCCGGGTCATCTCGCGCAACGCTTCCGGGCGGTCCATCCCCTTGTCGTCGTACAGACTGTGGAACACCTGGCTCTGCCAGGCGGCGCCGTTGCGCAGCGACACGCACCGGCGCTCGATGATCCCGAGCAGGCGCGCGGCGTCGCCCGAGTCGACCCCGAGCCGGTCGAGGCCCTCGTACGCGAGCGGGAGCAGCCGCCGGACGACGAGCTCGGCGGCGGAAACCTCGCCTAAGCCGGGCCAGTACAGCCGCGCGTCGATCCCCCCGCGCGCGCCCGCGTGGAAGTTCTCCTCCGCCGCCGAAAACGACATCTGGGACCACAGAGGACGATCCTCCTCGGTCAGCACCCGCAGCAGCCCGTAGTAGAACGCGGCGTTGGCCATGATGTCGATGACGGTCGGGCCTGCGGGCAGAACGCGGTTCTCCACCCGCAGGTGCGGCTGGTCGCGCACGACGTCGTAGATCGGCCGGTTCCAGCGGTAGATCGTCCCGTTGTGGAGGCGCAACTCGCCGAGTTGCGGGACGTCGCCGCGCTCGAGCGTCTCCAGCGGATCCTCGTCTTCGCATACGGGCAGCAGCGACGGGAAATACCGGACGTTCTCCTCGAACAGGTCGAAGATCGAGGTGATCCAGCGCTCGCCAAACCACACACGCGGTCGCACGCCTTGGATCTTGAGCTCCTCCGGCCGGGTGTCGGTCGCCTGCTCGAACACCGCGATCCTGGTCTCTCGCCACAGCTCCTTGCCACAGAAGAACGGCGAGTTGGCCGCCACCGCGACCTGCACCCCGGCGATCGCCTGCGCCGCATTCCAGTACGCGGCGAATGCCTGGGGCTCGACCTGCTGATGGAGCTGGACGCTCGTGCACGCGGCCTCGGGCGCGATCGTGTCCGCGTGCGTCGATAGGCGCTCGACCCCCGCAATCGAGATCTCGAGGTCCTCCCCGCGAGCGGCGAAGATCTGCTCGTTCAGCAGCGCGTAGCGGGGGTTGGCGCTGAACACCTCGGCTCGCAGCTGCTCAGGACCGACCGTGGGCAGGATCCCGATCATCATCATGTGCGCGCCGACCGTCCGCGCCCGCTCCTCGGCGGCGTTGAGGCTCGCCCGCGCGTCGCGCTCGAGATCGGTGAACACGTCGCCGTCGAGCAGCCGCGGCGGGACGTTGATCTCCACGTTGAACTGCCCGAGTTCGGTCTGGAACGCCGGGTCGGCGATCGCCTCCAGCGCGGCCGCGTTGATCAGCGCCGGCTCGCCCGCGTCGTCGGTGAGGTTCAGCTCGACCTCGAGCCCGAACGACCGCGTCTCCGGGTTGAACCGCGCCTCGGACAGCATCCGCGCGAACACGTCGAGGTTCGCCCGCACCTTCATGCGGTAGCGCTGCCGGTCCTCGCGGCTGAAGGTTCTTGCAGCTACCTCCTGGCCCACGAGGCGATTATCCCGTGCCGCGCGCCGGCTCTACAACTCCGCCGACGCGATCTGGGCACCTTCGACCAGTGAGCCCATCTTCAACCACATCACGCCCGGGTCCACAAGCGACCACCGAATGAACGTGCCGAAGCCGCAGTCGGTGCCGGCCATCAGCCGGTCCTTGCCGACGAACTGGGCGACCTGCACGAGCCGGTCGGCGACCAGACGCGGGTGCTCGACATAGTTCGATTTGACGTCGATCACACCGAGGATCACGGACTTGTCCGCGGGGAGCTCAACGTCGCGGAACACGCGCCATTCGTGGGCGTGGCGAGGGTTGGCGCCCTCGACGTAGATCGTGCCCGCGTTCACGTTCAGCACGTGATCGATGATGTCCGCCAACGGAACGTCGAGATGATGCGGGGTGCCGGTGTTGCCCCAGCACACGTGGAACCGGACCCGGTCGGCCGGAATCCCGTCGAGCGCTCCGTTCAGTGCCTCGACCGCCAACGGGAGATGGTGGTGCCAGTCGCCGACGCTGCTCCCGACCGAACGCGCGTGGGCCGCCATCGCCATGTCCGGCGAATCGATCTGGAGGTTGAACCCGGCGTCGATGATCGCGCGGTACTCGTGCGCGAGCGCGTCCGCGCACGCCGCCAGGTACTTCTCGTGCGACCCGTAATGCTGGTCGGGATAGTTGAACGCGATCTGACCCGGGCTGATCGTGCCCATGAACGCGCCCGACGGATCCGTATCCCCCAGCGCGGCCTTGAACCGGGCGATGTCCCGATTCACCGCTTCCTTGTCGCTGAGCTCCACCGGTCCGACGCAGTAGGAGAAGCCCAGATGCGCCGTCTGCGGGTTCGCGAACAGCTTCATCGCGAGCTCCGGGAACGGCGCGACGTCGTCGGACTGGAACTCCGACGTGCCACCGCCGAACCCCGAGAAGCGGTCGCTGATGTATGTGCTGAACCCGGGCTTGCTCATCTCGCCGTCGCTGATCACGTCGAGGCCAACCTCGCGCTGCTTGCCGACCAGGTCGACCACCGCTGCGTCCATCTTCGCCTCGAGCTGCGCCTCGTCCACGGCCTCCCCGTCCATCCGCGCCCACACCAAGTCCGCCAGCTCGTCGGGGCGGGGCAGGCTACCCGCGTGCGTGGTCAGGATTCGGTCTGCCATCTCTTCACCTCTCGAGTCAGGACTACGGCGTCTGCGACTTCTACAGCACCCCGCGCGGCGCCGCCAGGTTTGGCGCGGTCCCAGTGGGATCAGTGCGCGGATCGGCAAATCGGGCCCGCCGCGGGTGCCTAACCCGCCAAGGCGGGTATCAGCGCGACCGCCCTTTGCAGATAAGCGCCGGGGTGGCGCTTATGTGCGCTCGGCGGTGGGCGGCGGCGGCGCTTTGGCGAGTTGAGCACCCACCGCGCGGCCGCGCCAGCCCCTGGATCCGCGATCCTTCGCTGATGCCCAACGACACCAACGTCTTCGAGACCACAGCCTGGGAGCGCGACATCGGAGCGGCGCGGGGCACGCGGGTCGGTGCCGCCGCCGGCGCCACCGAGCTCGGGTGCACGCTGTACGAGCTCGATCCCGGCGGCCAGGCCGCGCCGTACCACATGCACCACGCCAACGAGGAGCTTCTGATCGTGCTCGAAGGCGCCCTGGAGCTCCGCACCCCGGACGGCACGCGGCCCATCTCCAAGGGAGCGGTCGTCGCGTTCCCCGCCGGTGCCGAGGGCGCGCACCGTTTGCGGAACACCTCGGACCGCCCCGCCCGCTACCTGCTGGTCTCGACGATGCGCTTCCCCGAGGTCGCCGAGCAGCTCGACACCGGGACGGTGCTGGCGCTGAAGGGGCCGGCGGACGGCTGGGCGTTCCCGCAGGGCAGCGCCGGCGACTACATCGCGCTGACGGCACAGGCACTGGAAGCCGACTCGGGGACCTAGACCTAACCGCGCCCTCGCGCGGCGCGACGACCCGCGGCCACCCCGCGGCGACCCCGCGGCCGCCCCACGACCGCCACCGGGAGCCTTCGACAGCTTTCGGCAGGGTCAGCGCGCCCACCCCCGGGCCCTCTCGGCTCCTTTGTAAAAGTTTAGTGTTGTGTTAGGTTCGTGTTAGTAGAACCGGGTACAACCTGGCGGTGCAGTTCGACTCTTCCCCGCGCCACCAGCCAGGGCACTGCGGGGCACGATGACCACCTCTGGCTATGCCGCGGTGATCGCGCTGGCGAGCCTCGAAGGGGCGCTCGTGGCGCTGCCGCGGGCGGACGCGCTCGAGCCGCTGAGGACGCTGCGATCGCCCGCGTGGGCTGCTCTTCTACCCGGATCGATCGTGGCCGGCACATTCCTGCCGCTCGCGATGCCCTCGATGGCGCTCGGACTCGTGTTGATGGCCGGCGTGATCACGCCGCTGTTGGCGACGATCGCGATCCTCGAGGTCGTCCGTGGACCTCGTCACGCCGGACCCCGGCGGGCGCTGCTGGCGGTGGCGTTCGCGCTCGCGCTGATCGCCGCGCTGATCAGCGGCTGGGAGGCCCAGCTCTCGGCCACCGCGCTGACCGCGCTCGGATGCCTCGCGGTCGGCACGGCGCTCGCCCGGTTGATTCCGAGCAGCTGGTTCGTCCTCGGCGTGGTCGGCATGTGCCTCGCGGACGTGGCGCTGCTGGCCTCGGGCGTGGGCGGTTCGGCCGCCCAGCTGATGGCCGCCGCCACCCGCGACGTTCACGGGCCCGTTTTCAGCCAGGCCGACATCGGACGGGTCACGACCGACTATCCCGACCTGGTACTCGCGGCCGTGCTCGGTGGATTCCTCGCCGGCCGCCACCGCCAGTTGCTCGCCGCGGTGCTCGTGACCGTGCTCGGGGCCGCCTACGGGTTGCTCCTGCTGCCGATCGCGCACCTGTTGCCGGCGACCGTGCCGATCGCGCTCGCGCTGCTCATGCTCGAGAGCGTCGACGCGCGCCGGGCCGCTAATCGGGAACGAACAGCCGCCCCTGCATCTGCTCTTCACTCTGCGGGTTGAACTCCCACAGGCCCTTGAGCTTGGCGCGTAGGTCGTCCGGAAGGCGCGCCACGCCGTAGTGGTCGATCTCGACGAGGTTCCCCGCGGGATCGCGCACATACAGCTGAACCACGTCGCCGGGAAGCTCGACGAGGTGGTTGCGGAACGCCTCGCGGTCGAACGCATCGCGCCGCTCGGCGGCCCGGTACACCGGCTCGAGATCGTCGACGGTGATCCCGAGGTGATGGTGGCTGCTCGGCTGCACGTCGCGTACGAACAGGTGCAACTGCGTGCGGCCGAGCGCGAGCCACTGCACGGGCAGCCCGAAGTTGGGCGTCGCGATCAACTCCGCCCCGAGCAGGTCGACGTAGAAGTCCACCGACTCCTCCAGATCACGGGCGTTCACGCTGACGTGATTTATCCGCGCGCTCACGGTCGCTCCTCGGTCGAGATCCTCCGAGGTCTCAATGGTGGCAGCCCGCGAGCGCGTTCGCGTAGAACGCGAGGTAGTCGCCCCAGTGGCTGTCCCAGTACGCCTGGTCGTGCCCCCCGGCCCACACGTGGAAGTCGACCGGCTGCCCGTGCTGGCGCAACGCGTCGGCGAACGTCGTGTCGGCGGCGCGGAACGGATCCTGGGTTCCGACGTCGATCCACACCGCCATCCCTCGGTACGGATCGCCGTGCTGGGCGATCGCGATCACGTTGTTCAGCGCGAAGTCCCTGGCATCGTCGAACGCGCCGGCGGGCGTCTGGGCGGCACTGACCCACATCGCCGGCGAGTGCCCCCCGACCGCGCAGAACTCGCGGGGTCTCAGCCTGGCGAGGTCGAACGCGCCGAAGCCGCCCATCGAGATCCCGCCGATCGCGATGCGCTTTGGGTCGGCACCGAGACGCTTCACCGCGTCCCCGATCACCTCGTCGAGCACGTAGGAGCCCCAGGCTCCACTCGCACGGGTGTGCCAGTACGAGTCGGCTCCTCCGTACGGGAACACCACGTCCGGGGCGCGTGGCCCGAGCCGCGCGAGCGCCGCGTAGAACGCGTCGTCGAGATTCGTGTTCTGGTCCTGTCCCTTGGCGTGGAGGAAGATCAGCAGCGGGCGCGGCCCCGCGCTCGCGCCCGCGGGAACGACAGCGGCGACCGGCAGCGACTGATGTACGAGTGGGCTATCGATCGTGAACCGGACCACGTGCGCTCCGTGGGTGTTCGTGCTGAGCGCGCGCACCACCAGCACCACGGCGGCGACGATCGCGGCCACCGCTACCGCGAACACCACCAGCGCGGCCACGCGCCGGCGCCACACCGCTCTGCGCCGATACCGCATCGACGACCGGGGTGCCTGCTGCAGAACCCCGAGGCGTCGAACAGGCTGCTGCCGCCCCATCGCGCCCAGTATCTCAGCCAGACCAGCGGCTGGACAGCGTAGGCTGCGCCCGGTGAGCGGGCGCGAGACATTTACCGTCGCCGCCGCCGGCCACTTTCCGTGGCTCGACGAGCCGGGCTGCGTACGCGCCGCGCTCAGGCGCCTTGCGGCCGTACGCGCGCGAGCTTGACCGGATCGACCAGCAGGTCCAGCTCGGTGACACGGTCGCCGACGATCGTGAACGCGACCAGCGACACCAAGCGATCGGGGAGAGCCACCATCGCACCCGGCCTGCCGTTGACCACAACCGGCCGGCCCAGATGCGCGAACGGCGCGCCGCGCTCGAGCACGACGGTCGCGACGTCGCGAGCGCCGCGGACGGAGCCCGGGACGCGCGGACCGGTCAAGCCCGCCTCGGCCCGGAACACGACGTCTGGATCGAGCACCTCGAGCAGCGCGTCGAAGTCCCCATCCCGCGAGGCGGCCAGGAACGCCTCGACGACCTTCCGCTGCTGATCCAGCGGTGGCGCGTCCGGCGCGTGAGCGCCTCGGACCCGCCGGCGCGCGCGGGAAGCAAGCTGGCGCGCCGCGGTCGCGTTGCGGTCGATGATCTGACCGATCTCGTCGAACGGGACGCCGAACATGTCGTGCAGGACGAACGCGAGGCGCTCGGCCGGCGCCAGCGTGTCGAGGACGACCATCAGCGCCACCCCGACGCTGTCGGCGAGCAGCGCCTCGTGCTCGGGATCGTCCTCGCGTGCCTCGAACAGGGCGACGGTCGGCTCTCCCGACCACTCGTCGACGAACTCCTCGCGCCGCGTCTGACGGGCCCGGAGCATGTCGAGGCAGATCCGGCTGACCACGGTCGTCAGCCACGCTCGCATGTTCTCGACCTCGGCCGTGTCAGAGCGGCTCAGCCGGAGCCAAGCCTCCTGCACCGCGTCGTCCGCCTCGGCGGCTGAGCCCAGCATCCGCTGCGCCACCGCCCGCAGATGATCCCGGTTCTGCTCGAACTCCTCGGTCGCTTGCATCTGTCACATCCTCTCGTCTGCGTTCGTCAAAGGGGTGACGTACCAGACACCACGGAAGTGACAGGAGGAACTGAACATGTATGCCATCGAGGCACACGGTCTCCGCAAGACATACCCGGGCGGAGTCGAGGCCGTCAGGGGAATCGACTTCGAAGTCCCCGAAGGCGAGGTGTTCGGGCTGCTTGGCCCGAACGGCGCCGGCAAGTCGACGACCGTGGGGATGCTGACCACGACGATCGTGCCGACCGCCGGCACGGCCCGGCTCGCCGGCCACGACGTGGCGAAGTCGCCGTTGCTGGCCAGGAGCGTTTCCAGCGTCGTCTTCCAGGAGGCCGTGGTCGACCGCGGCCTCACCGGCCGCTCCAACCTCGAGCTCCACACGAAGCTCTGGGGCGTGCCGCCGCAAAGGGCCAAGCGGCGCACCGAGGAGCTCGTCGAAGCGCTCGGGCTGAGCGAGCTCGTCGACCGACCCGTCCACACCTACAGCGGTGGCGAGCGCCGGCGCCTCGAGATCGCGCGCGCACTGTGCTCCGAGCCCCAGGTCCTGTTCCTCGACGAGCCGACCGTCGGGCTCGACCCTCGCATCCGCCACGAGTTGCTCGACGTGATCGCCGGCCTGCGCGCGCGCGACGACCTCACGATCCTGGTCACGACGCACTACCTCGACGAGGCGCAGCGCCTGTGCGACCGGGTGGCGATCATCCACGAGGGCTCGCTGCTCGCGCTCGACTCTCCGCAGGCGCTCCTCACGAGGCTCGGCCGGGAGATCCTCGAGTTCCGCGTCGACGGGAGCACGGAGCGCGTGCTCGCAACGCTGCGGGACCGAGGAATCGCAGGCGAGGACGCGTTCGCGATCGGCGCGCGGATCACCGTCCCGCTCCACCACCACTCGGCCACCGACGCGCTCGCGACGATCGAGTCAGAGCACGTGCGCGCGTCCGAGATCGCGACCCGGGCTCCAAACCTCGACGACGTCTATCTGCAACTGACGGGCGGCACGCCCGTCCGCGACGCCGCGTGACCTCTAGAAGAAACGACAGGAATCAAGGAGTAACACATACATGTCAGCCATAGCTGAATCCATACCAGTCACACTCAAGGTGCCACGCCGTGCGCGCACGACGAGCGCGCTCGCGACCCTCGCGCGCCGGCGCGCGGCACTCACCGCCAGTAACCCCAGACAGATCCTCGTGCCGTTGATCGGACCTGCGCTGCTGGCGCTGGTCGTCGCGCCGGCGCTCAAGGTCGCGACCGGAGGCCTGCACTCGGGCATCGACTACGAGTCGTTCGTCGGCGTCGGGGCGGTGGGCCTGGTCATCCCGCTGAGCTGCATCTTCGCGGGGCTCAGCGTGATCGTCGATCGTCACAGCGGCGCCCAGCGCGAGTTACTCGCGGCGCCGGTGCCGCGCTCCTATCTGGTGATTGGGAACCTCGCGGTCGCGCTCGTGCTCTCGGCCCTCCAGGTGATCGTGTTGATCGGCCTCTCAGCGCTGCGGGGCGGGGCGTTCCACATCACCGCCGACGGCGTCGCGTGGTTCGCCGGCGCCGCTTTGCTTTTCACCGTGTTCATGTACGGGGTCGCCGAGACCCTGGCGAGTCGGATCGGAAAGCAGGAGGAGTACGTCGGCGCGGTCCCGGCGGTCGCGATCCTGCCGTTCTTCCTCGCGGGAGCGCTGTTCCCGATCGGCGCGATGCCGGGCGCGCTGACCACGATCGCGAAGTTCCTGCCGCTCACCCACGCGCTCGCGCTGATGCGCTACGCGCTCGTGGACCCGTCCGGGAAGGGACTGCACGACATCTGGGGCATGAGCAACGTGACGACCGAGGCGTGGCTCAGCCTCGCGGTGGTGGCCGTGTTCGCGGCCGCGCTGACCGCGATCTCGATCCGGGTGTTCTCGCGCTCGGCGGTCAGCTGAGACCAGGCGGGCACGCGGCGGGTAGGATCGCCGCGTGCCCAGTCCCGCCGCCCGATCCAAGCTGAGCGCGCGCGTCCAGCGGTGGGGCGCGCAGGGGCTCGACGCGCTCCCGCCCGGCCTCAAGATTCGCCTGTCCGGCAAGCCGCCGGTCGTGATCGACGGCGAGACGCTCGCCCCCGAGACTCAACTCGTGCTCGCGGTCCTCGAGCGCCGGAAGGAGGCGCCGCTCGAGACGATGACGCTGGCCGACGCGCGCGAGGCGCGGCGCCGGCTGACCGCGGTGTTCGGCGGCAAACCGCTCGCCGTCCGCGCCGTCCAGGACCTCGAGATCGACGCCGCGGCCCCGCTCCGCGCACGGCACTACGCACCTCCCGAGTCCGGCGGACCGCATCCGCTGCTCGTGTACTACCACGGGGGCGGCTTCCTCTACGGCGACCTCGATACGCACGACAGCGTTTGCCGGATCCTCTGCCGCCACGCCGGCGCGCACGTGCTCGCGGTCGACTACCGCCTTGCGCCCGAGCACCCGTTTCCCGCGGCGGTCGACGACGCCCGAGCCGCGCTCCGCTGGGCCTACGCGAACGCCGAGCGGCTGGGCGCCGATCCAAGCCGCGTCGGCGTCGGCGGCGACAGCGCCGGCGGTAACCTTGCCGCGGTGGCGTCGCAGCTGGCGGCGCGCGACGGCGGCCCGGCGCCCGTCCTCCAGCTGCTGATCTACCCGGTGACCGACTTCACCGCCCGGCGCCGCTCCCGCGATCTGTTCGCCGACGGCTTCCTGCTCACGGACGCCGAGATGAACTGGTTCGAGGACCACTACCTCGGGGCCGAGCGCACGCAGGCAAACGATCCCCGCGCGTCGCCGCTGCTCGCCGCGGACCTGTCCGGGCTTGCGCCGGCGTTCGTCGTGACCGCCGCGTTCGACCCGCTCCGCGACGAGGGCGAGGCCTACGCCGCCGCGCTTCGCGCCGCCGGCACGCCAGCCACTCTGCGCCGGTTCCCGGGCTTCATCCACGGCTTCATCAACGGCGCAGGCGTCAGCCGCACTTCACGCGACGCGGTCGTAGAGATCGCGGGCGCGACCCGGGCGATGTTTTCCTCGACCACGTTAGGGTCCGCGCCGCAACCCTGATCACCGTAGACAGTGGTTGGGGCGCCACCGCTCTCAGGCGGCGGCGCTAGCTGGGGGAGTCCAGCCCCGTGAACGACCTGCAAAACACGACATTTGACGCGCCTGGGGGCGGGCCGTGCCGAGTTAAGCATCTGGGGCACGCATAGCACGGCAGGGCTTCGCCGGCGGGCGCGAAATGTCGTGCTATGCATGATCCGGGAGGCGTCGCGCGCGCCGGCAACCCGCCCCACCCCACTCAAGGTGCCCGCCGTTAAAGCCGGCCGACGACCCCCCGGCTCAGGCGGCGTAGCGTTGCGCGGACCGAGCCCGGGCCTTGGCGGCCTCGGCCTCGCGGTTCTTGGCCGGCGCGGTCGTGGACAGATCGTGAAGCAGGTGCATGGATGCGTGCGTGACCTCGTCGATCGCGCGCGCGAAGGCCTCCTCGTTGGCGCGAGAGGGCTTGGTGAAGCCGCTGATCTTGCGCACGTACTGGAGCGCGGCGGCCCGCACCTCGTCGTGGGTGGCGGGTGGATCGAAGTTGTAGAGCGTTCGGATGTTTCGGCACATGCCTCAAGCCTAGACGTACGATCCCGCGTTCATCGTCCACAGAGGAGAGGATGCATGCGTTCACTCAAGCTTCGGTTCGCGTCGGCGGTGCTCGTCGCCGGCGCCTCGATCGGCGTCTACGCAGCCGTCACGGCCGCCACCGCGACCGCCCGCCCCAGCCACGCCGCCACCGCGAGTGGCCCGAGCGTCAAGCGGTTCAACCTCAACGGCTACGTGATCAACGCCGACTACAGCCTGGGACGGAACACGGGTAACACGTTCCAGCAGACGTACAAGAGCAAGACCGTGCACGGCGTCCCGATCGCGGGTCCGAACGTCGGCGTGAAGTTCCCGGTCGAGGACTACGTCGCGATGCCGATCGGCAATCACGAGGTCTACGTCGCGTGGCTCGACACGAAGACCAAGGCGCTGCTCGACGTGTTCGTCATGAACTTCGCGACCCACGTCGTGTTCGACTACGCCCCCGGCAGCCTGCATCCCGAGAGCTCGGGCACGATCACGGTCGTGCACAAGGGCTCAAGCCCGCTGCCGTAGTCAGTGGTCGTCCGCGTAAGTGCGAGCGCACTTGCGGGGGCGGCCACCACGGCCAACCAGCGCGCGGCGTATCGTCGGCCTCTGTGAGAGGCAGGCTTGGATGCGCCGTCGCGCTGGTTCTAGCGCTCGCCGGCTGCGGCGCCACCCAACACACCCAGACCACGACCACCACCACCAGCGCCGGCGGCGCGGGCCAGGGGCCGACGGTGCATTTCACGGGCGGGAGCCTCCCCGGCACCGTGTATCTCGGCGTCGGGCCCGATGAGCTGTCGCTCGACGCGTACCGCCTGAGCGGGCCGCTGCCCGAGGCCAAGCGCCTCACCTACAGTCCGGTCGGGCTCGGGATCGAGGGTCTCGGCGCGAGCCAGCGCTACGTCGTGATCCAGCGCGTCTGCTGCGGCGGGGTGATGTTCATGGAGGAGCTGAATCTGACTCGGCGGGGCGGCCTGCCGGGAACCGTGCTCGGGTCGGGCGGCGCCGCGGGGATCGCCCCCGATGGGCAGTTCGCCCACGTCGTCCAGAACTACCCCGGGTGCGACTGCGACGTGCTGATGGTGCGGCCGACGCTGCTCGGCGCCGACCGGATCATCTACCGCGACCGCCATCCGGGCACGATCCTCAGCGACGTCTGGAGCGTCAACAACCGGCTCGCCGTGCTGGTCGCCACGACGGGCAAAGACGGCCTCTGGACCAACACCGAGATCCTCCTGTATCCGGGGACCTCCCAGGAGCAGACGATCAAACCCGCCGCGATGATCGACGTCGACAGCGGGATCTGGTGGGGTCCGCGCGGACAGCTGAGCTACGAGATCCTCGGTCCGCGGGTGGTGATCCGGTCAGCCTCAGGGCAAAGCCAGTCGTTCCTGCTCGGCAACTGGCACGCCACCTGCTGGCTGCACAACGGCACGATCTTCACCGTCAACGAGATCAAGAGCAGGTTCGGAACGCTGAACCCGAACACCGGCACGATCACGACGATCGGCCGCTTCCCGTCGTCCTCGGACCTATTCGTGCTCGACTGCCCGCACTAGGACTTGGGCTCGAGTGACAGCAACTGAGTCCCCGACGCCATCCAGGCGTCGCCGGAGACGTCGTCGGCCGTCGCAATATCTCCGACCGAGCCGTGGATGGGAAGCGGCGCGCTCGTCACCGGGTTCGACTGTTCGTTGATCAAGGTGAGGGTCTCGTCGCCCGCGTTCGCGACCCATATGTAGTTGCCCGAGACCGCGAGCCCCGTCGGGTCCTGGCCCACTGGAACCGGTGGCGCTACCGACGCGCCGCTCGACGGATCGAGCCGCCACGCCTCGGCGGCGTCGTAGTCGGCCACCCACAGCACGCCGGTCGAGTCGACCGCCATCGCGGTCGGAAGCGCGACCCGGATCGAGTGGTCGGCGACACGCTGAAGGCTCGCGTTGAACTGCTCGAGCCGGACCGGGAACGCGAACGTCGCCAGCACGCCACCCTGATACGCGATCAGGGCGGTGCCGCTGCCGCCGGGCGTCACTGCGGCGCCGACGACCCGCATTCGAGTCGCGTCGACCCGGACGAGCCGCCCGGGGTTCCCCTGCTGCGCGACGACCTCGTCGGGAAGGACCGCGAGGTCGTCGGGGTCGAGCGGCAGCGGGATGGTCGCGAGCACCCGATGGCTGCCGAGCGCGATCGCGAGAAGCTTGTCGTCGGCGAGCCCGACCCACAGCAGCTTGTGGCCCGGGTCGAGCGCGAGGCTGCGCGGCTTACTCGGCAGCGGGATCCGGGTGGGTTCGCCGCCGGTCTGGACGACGTCGACGTAGGGGCCGAACTGGTCGAGCACATACGCGGTGTCGTCGCTGCCGACCACGACGCGGATCGGCTGGCTCCCGGCTCCGAGCTGCGTCCGAGTGATCGTCGCCGGCGCCGCCGCGGGCGGGATGACCTTGCGCGGCGAGGAGCCCGACGACGCCAGGATCACGGCAACGATCGCGCACACTAGGAGCGCCAGGCCTCCGAGCGCCAGCACCAGCCGGCGACCCCCAACCCGGGTCGCACCGGCGCGCCGTGGCGACGGCGCCGCAGCAAGCTCGCGAGCCGCCGGCTCCGGGACCGGGCGCGCCGGAGCGCCAGGACGATCGATCGGGCCGGTCGCCGCGCCCCGCGCGGAAACGAGCGCGTCCGAGAGCGCCTCGAGCAGCCGTTCGCCGCTCGTGTAGCGCGCGTCGGGATCCTTCGCGAGCCCTCGCGCCAGCACGGCATCGACGGCTCGCGGCAGCGCCGGCCGGCGCTCGCACGCCGACGGCACCGGATCGCTGTAGTGCGCCCACATCGTCGCCCACGCCGTGTCGCGGTGAAACGGCGGCGAACCGGTCAGCGCCTCGAACAGCACGCAAGCCAGCCCGTAGCGATCCGAGCGCGCGTCGGGCGACGCCCCCCGGATCACCTCGGGGGCCACGTAATCGACGGTGCCGAGCCAGTTCCCGGTCGCGGTCGCCTCGAGGCTGCGCCCGGCCCCGAAGTCGCTCAGGAACGCCCGGTCGCTCCCCGAGCTCCGATGCTCGATCAACATGTTGGCCGGCTTCAGATCGCCATGGATCAGCCCGTGAGCGTGGACCGCGTCGAGCCCGCTCGCCACCTGCGCCAGGATTTTCTGCGCGCGAGCTGGATCGAGGCCGCCGCTACGCGCGATCTCGTCGGCGAGATCGCCGCCGTCGATCCAGCGCATGCTCAGGAACAGCTGGCCCTCGGCCTCGTCGGCTTCGTACACGGGAACGACGTTGGGGTCGTCGACCGAGGCGAGCAGACGGGCCTCACGCTGGAAGCGCTCGCGGAACGTGTCATCCGACGCGAGTTCGGGCGCGATCACCTTGAGCGCCACCACCCGGTCGAGCCGGACCTGAGTGGCGCGGTAGACCACCCCCATCCCGCCCCGCCCGGCGACCTGATCGAGCCGGTAGCCGCCAAGCGTCTGACCGAGCGTCAGATCGGTCATGGCTGCTCGAGCTCACGGCTGGTCACCAGTCCGGTGCGCAGCGCGGTCTCCGCCAGGCGCGCGCGCTTGTGTGTCTGCCGTTCCTCGGCGACGCCGAGCAGCTCGAACAGCGCCCCCAGGTGGGCCTTTACCCGGTCGACGCTGAGGAACACCTCCGCGGCGATCTCCCGGTTGGAGGCGGGCGTCGCGAACGGGGTTCCCTCGCGGTAGGGCCGGCACAGCGCGATCAGGATCCGGCGCTGGACGTCGGACAGCTGCGGCGGTGCCCCGCCGGTCGCCGCGCGCGTGGGGCGTGCCGCCGAGTCCGCCGGTGAGCGGAACAGCAGGTGGGTGGCGCCGATTCGCACGACGTCGCCGTCGTGCAGCACGCGCTGTCCGGTGACGCGCTCCTCGTTGACGAACGTGCCGTTGCGCGACAGGCCGTGGTCGGCGAGCGTCCACACGTCGCCGACGTTCTCGAGCTCCGCGTGTAGGCGCGACACCCGATCGTCGTGGGCGAGGCACAGGTCACACATGGGGTCGCGCCCGACCCGCAACCGGCCTGATGACGGCTCGAGCGTGAGGATCTGCTGCGCGTCCTCGGCGTCGCGGTAGACCAAGAAGGGCGTCTGCGCGCGCTCGGCGGCGATCTGTTCCTTGAGCTCACGGGGGGACGAGCTGTGCGGTGAGAACGGGCCCGGGGGCATGTGCACATTGTGAGATACCCGCAACACCTTGGGGGGCGTCACCCGACACCCGTGGGGTGGCTCGACGAGACCCGAGTCCCCTCCCGCGGGGCCCTTCCGAGGTGGAGCCTGTGGCCATGCCCTCCCGGCTCCAGCCGATGCGAAAGCACCGCATCGGCCGACCCTGGCGCCGGGGGGGCACTCAAATCTCCCTCTCTCTCCAAGGAGCGGTCTCGTGAACACCCGTCTGTCCTCAAATCGCCTGTCGACCTCGATCCGCTTCGGCGCGGCGGCCCTGGCCGCAAGCGCGGCGCTGCTGACGGCGGGCTGCGGCTCGACCAGCGTCGAGCACCGCCACGACGTCAGCCAGCGCACGTTCGCGTCGAGCCACAGCGTCCAGCAGGTGGAGCAGCACTTCCAGGCCGCCACCGGGCAGGCCCTGACCGACAGCCCCGTCGGGAGCTGGGACACGCTCTCGCTTCCGGCCAGCAACATGCAGGACTACAACCGCTTCGGCGCGTTCACGATCGACGTGATCCACAACGCGAACGACCTGAGCGTCTTCACCACGCAGAACGGCCACCGGCTCTCCCCAGACCCCCAGGGCGTGTACTGGCCGCTCACCGCGGACGCCAATGGCTACTGGAACCCGGCGAAGGTGTACGGCAACGTCGTGCTGACCTGGAGCACGCAGTCGCGCGCCACCAACTCGCAGTTCACGCTGCTGAACGCGATCCTGTCGACGCTCGGTCAGCCCGCGTCCGCCGTCACCGCCAAGCTTCCCGCGAGCGAGCTGTCGTGCGAGGCGCAGGGGATTACCCCGACCGGCTCACGCGCGGGCACGTGTCTCCAAGACGGCGTCACCCGCACCGTGGTCAACCGCGGCGGCACGCTGCACGCGCCAAGCATGGACGTCCGGGTCACGAAGACCAAGGTCGGCGACGTCATCAACCCGGCGCCTTCTTCCTACGAGCCGCGGCTTTACGCCAAGGGCGCGTTCGTCGCCGTCCAGCTGAGCGTCGACAACACCGGCTCCTCCCCGCTTGACGACGTCGAGAGCGCCGAGCTCGAGGTCGGCGGCAAGTATTACTCCCAGGACGACGACGCGAACTTTGACCTCGACTCGCTGAACACGTTCCCGATGCAGCCGGGCGACAGCGGGAGCACCGTGCTCGCGTTCGACATCCCGAAGGACGTCGCGTCGGGCGCGCTCTCCGGAGGCGAGCTCGTGTTCCCCGACGGCCCCGACGACGAGATCGACTTCTCCACGAGGCTCTACGCGATCAAGCTGGCCGAGCCGACCAGCGAGGGTGGCCAGGGAACGGCTTCCACGCCCTCACCGTCGGCCACGCCCGAGCCGCTCGCGCCTACGGCCCGCTCGGCATCCGGCCTCGCCTGAACGGGCCGGGCGCGAGTCATCCGGTGCGGGCGGCGCCAGCTCGATCTGAGCCGGCTTGACGTGCAGGGGCCCGGACAGGGAGCGCCCGTCGCGACATGATGTCGCGGCGGGCGCCGGGCGTTAACGGGCCTGGGGACTCGCCAATCCGTGCACGCGGACCGGGTTATCCGCGCTGAGGTCGCGCGGGCTACCTAAGCAGTGCTTGAGCACGAAGTGCTTGAGCCGTAAACTTTGTGGTGAACGACCTGGCGCTCAGGTTCGCTCCACCGGGGGTGCAGCCGGTGCCATGAGGGAGGTTGTAGATGGGGGTTGTCCCGATCCGTCAGATTCTCGACGCCGCGTTCGCCGATCGCTACGGAGTGGCGGCGATCAACGTGGTCGACGATCTCTCGCTGGAGGCCGTGCTCGCGGCCGCGACCGACCTCGACGCCCCGCTGATCGTTCAGACGTCGCTGAAGACCGTCAAATCGATCGGCGCCAAGCCGCTGTACAGCATGTGGCGCGCGAGGGCGGACGAGGCCCCGGTACCGGTTTCGTTGCACCTTGACCACTGCCCCGACCGCGAGTGGATCAGCATCTGCCTCAACGCCGGCTGGAACTCGGTCCTGTTCGACGGATCGCACCTCGACGTCGCCGAGAACACGCGGCAGACGGTCGAAGTCGTCGCCGAGGCCGAGCGTGTCGGCGCTCAGGTCGAGGGCGAGATCGAGAGCGTGCTCGGCGTCGAGGACGGGGTGGGCTCCGACGAAGCCGCCGAGGTACATCCCGTGGAGGTGTCTGCGCGGTTCATCGAAGAGACCGGGGTCTACTCGTTTGCGCCCGCGATCGGCACCGCGCACGGCCTCTATAAGCGCGCGCCCGAGCTCAAGCCCGAACGCGTCACCGAGCTCGTCGAACTGCACCCGATCCCGATGGTCCTGCACGGCGGTACCGGCCTCACCGAGGCGCAGTTCACGGATCTGATCGCGCGCGGCTGCGCCAAGGTCAACATCTCGACCGCTCTGAAGATCGCGTTCGTCGACGCGCACCGCGAGTACCTCGACGCCAATCCCGGAAAGCACGACCCGCCGTCGATGCTCAGCCACGTCAGAGCCGCGGTCAAGCAGATGGCCGAGTACCACATCGGGATGTTCGGATCGGCCGGGCGCGCTCGGACGCTGTCCGCATCCGTCGGTTGAGCGCGTGCCGGCGCTGATCTTCGACTGCGACGGAGTGCTCGCCGATACCGAGCGCGACGGGCACCGGCCGGCGTTCAACGCGACGTTCGCCGAGGTTGGATTGCCCGTCGCGTGGTCGGACGCTGAATACGGCGTCAAGCTCCAGATCGGAGGCGGCAAGGAGCGCATGGCGTCGCTGCTGACCGACGAGTTCGTCCGGGCCAACGGCCTCCCGACCGACCCGGAGGGTCAGAAGGCGCTGCTCGCCGACTGGCACAAGCGGAAGACCGCGCGGTACAAGGAGATGGTCGCCGCCGGACAGCTGCCGGCGAGGCCGGGCATCGCGCGGATCGTGGACGAGGCGATCGGTGCCGGCTGGACGCTCGCGGTGGCTTCGACCTCGGCGGAGGAGTCGGTCAGAGCGGTGCTCGAGCACGCGGTCGGCGCGGACAACGCGGCTCGGTTTGCGGTCTTCGCCGGCGACATCGTGCCCGCCAAGAAGCCCGACCCGGCGATCTACACGCTCGCCCTCGAGCGGCTGGCGCTCGAGCCCGGCGAGGCGCTCGTGATCGAGGACTCACGAAACGGGCTGCTCGCGGCTGTCGGCGCCGGGCTGCGGTGTGTGGTGACGGTCTCGAGCTACACCGCGGATGAGGACATGAGCGAGGCGATGCTCGTGGTCACCAGCCTGGGCGATCCCGGCGAGCCCGCCGTGGTGCTGGCCAATCGTGGAGCCGCGGAGGTGGGCGAGATGGTGACGCTCGCCGATCTCGACGCGTGCAGGAGTCAACCCCTACTCGACAAGGAGACTGTATGAGCGAGAACGCGCTCCCCCGCGCGGAGATGGTCGTGCGGGTGATCGCCCAAACCGCGGTCGACAACGAGACGTACTTCTGCGAGCTCGATGCGGTCGTCGGCGACGGCGACTTCGGCTATTCGCTCGCCCGCGGCTTCGAGGTCGTCCTCTCCGATTGGGACGCGATGGAGTACTCCGACGTCGGCGGCCTGCTGAAGAAGACCGCGATCGTCCTGTCCAAGCGCATCGGCGGCACCTCGGGGCCGATCTGGGGGACGGCATTCCTGCGCGGCGGTGGCGCGCTGAACGACATCCCCGAGCCGAGCGGCGAGCAGGTCATCGCCGCGTTCCGCGCCGCGATCGAGGGGATCAAGCAGCGCGGCAATACCGACCTCGGCGACAAGACGCTGCTCGACGCGCTCGTCCCCGCCGTCGACGAGCTTGAGGCCGCACTCCCCGACGGCGCGGGCTTGGCGATCGCGCGCGCCGCCGCGACCGCTCGCGAGAAGGCCGAGGCGACGAAGGGCATGGTCGCGATGCGCGGCCGTGCGTCGTACACCGGCGAGCGCAGCCGGGACTCGGTCGACGCGGGCGCGATCGGCATCGCGGTGATGTTCGAAGCGGTGAGCAAGGCCTGGCAGGAGGCCGAGCTGGAGCTGGCCTGACGGTCAGCGCGGCAAGCGGGTAAGGGGGCGCGGGGTTGGACGCTGGCGAGATCCGCTCAGCGACGGTAAGAGGCAGGACACTCGAGAGGAGAAGTGGTGAAGAAGTTTGTCAATGACCCGCAGCAGTTCGTGCCCGAGATGCTCAAGGGAGTCGAGCTGGCCAACCCGGGCAAGCTCCGTTACATCCCCGAATACAACCTGATCATGCGCGCCGACGCGCCCCAGGAGAACAAGGTCTCGATCGTCCAGGGATCCGGGTCGGGACACGAGCCGGCCCACGTGATGGTCGTCGGCAAGGGCATGCTCGACGCCGCCTGTCCGGGCGACGTGTTCGCGGCACCGCCGTCCGATTACGTGTACGAGACGACCAAGCTGCTGGCGAGCCCGAAGGGCGTCCTGCACATCATCAACAACTACACCGGCGATCGCATGTCGTTCGACATGGGACGCGAGCTCGCCGAGGCCGAGGACATCAAGATCGCGACGATCATCGTCGACGACGACGTAGCCGTGAAGGACTCGACCTACACGGTCGGCCGCCGCGGCGTCGCCGGCAACTTCTTCGTGATCAAGGCGGTCGGCGCGGCCGCCGAGCGCGGCGCTGAGCTCGACGACCTGGTCAAGCTCGGCGAGCGCGTGAACTCGGTCACCCGGACGATGGGCATGGCGCTGACCTCGTGCACGCCGCCCGCCAAGGGCTCACCGCTGTTCGACCTCGGCGACGACGAGATGGAGATGGGCGTCGGCATCCACGGCGAGCCGGGGCGCAGGCGCGAGAAGCTCGCCAACGCCAACGCGATCATCGACGAGCTGCTCGAGGCGGTGGCCTCCGATCTGCCCTACTCCTCAGGCGACGATGTCGCGCTGATGATCAACGGGCTCGGCGGAACGCCGATCTCCGAGCTGTACATCCTGTACGGGCGCGCTCATCAGCAGCTCGCCGACCGCGGGATCAACGTGACGCGAAGCTACGTCGGCGAGTACTGCACCTCGCTCGACATGGCCGGCGCCTCGCTGACCCTGGTGAAGCTAGACGATGAGCTGAACGACCTGTTCGACGCGCCCGCCGAAGTGGCGGTCCGCATCTTCTAGGGGCGGCCCGTACCGCTGTTCATCGCCCGACACGGAGAGACGGTCGACAATGCCCGCGGCCTGATTCTGGGCCGCCGCGATCCGCCGCTCTCCGATGTCGGGCGGGCGCAGGCCGCGCGGCTGGCCGCGCAGGCATCTGAGTTGGGCCTGCTCGCGCTCTGGTGTTCTCCGCTGCTCCGGGCTCGCCAGACCGCGAGCGTCGTCGCCGATTCGATCGGCGTCGCGCCGACGATCCTGGACGGGCTGATCGAGTCCGCTCGGGGCAGCTGGGAGGGCCAAACGGTCGCCTACCTCGCGAGGACCGAGCCGGCGCTGTTTGCCGCGTTCGAGGCCGGCGACAGCGACTTCGCGTTCCCGGGCGGCGAGTCGCTCCGTGAGCAGGTCGAGCGGACGCGCAGGGCGCTCGACGTCGTCGCGTCCGGTCCGGCGCCCGCGCTGGTGGTCGCGCACGCCGGGACGATCCGCGCCGCGCTGATCGCGGTGGGCGCCCCCGCGCCGCCCGAGCGCGAGCTACCTCACGGCGAACCGATTCCGCTGACCTGGCGATCTGCATGAATTCCGCCACCCCTGATTCAAAAACCGCCCGAGCGGGCAGAACCGGTCTGCTCCCTCCCTGCCTGCTGCCACAGATGAGTGACCGATTCATCCGCGCCATGCTCCGTGGCGCTACCGCCGCAAAGCTGCTCGACGGGTGGCAGGGACCGCATCTTGCCGAGCGGACCTACTGCATCGCCCCTCGCCACGCCGCCGCCATGGAGCGCCCGCTCGATTACGTGATCGGCTACTGCGAGTTACTCGCGGCGGCGGGCGTCGAGCCGCTTTACCGCGCGTCCGAGCCGCTGTTCTAAGCAGCGCCCGCAACCTCGCTACTTGGTGAATCCCGGGGTTTCGTCAGGCGAGGCTCGGGCGACTGGGTCATAACCCGGCTCTCGGCGACGCGCGGGCGCCCAGATGCGCCGAATGACCCGTATTCGTGCCTGAATCGGCGTTCACCCCCAGCGGAGGGGTCGAGCGTCTAGTTGTGACCCCTCATGCTCGCGAAGGGTGCGACCGCGCCGGCAACGTGGTTTCCGACCCACTGGTCTTGGGAAACGTCAAGGTGTCCTGAAGGTAGCTGGGAGGTGGGTTTGATGGGTAATCGTCGAATTGCAACTGTCCTCGCCGTTCTCTGCGCCGCCGCGTTTGTCGCGGCACCGGCCGGTGCGTCGGCCGGCGCGTCGGCCGCGCGCCACAAAGCGCCGTCCGCCGGGCGCCACACGACGCAGTACCCGAACGAGCCGCTCGCCGTCGGAAGCGGCGGCGGCGTCGCCTCGATGGACGTCGGCGCCAGCCGGGCCGGCATTGACGTGCTCCGTAAGGGCGGCAACGCCGTCGACGCGGCCGTCGCCACCGCCAGCGCCCTCGGGGTGACCGTTCCGTTCGTCGCCGGCCCCGGCGGCGGCGGCTTCATGGTCATCTACAACGCGCGTACGCACACGGTCACGACGATCGACGGCCGCGAGACCTGTCCCTCGGCGTGCACGTCGACCCTGTTCATCGACCCGACAACCGGTCAGCCGATGGGCTACGACGCGGCGTCCGACCAGCCGCTGTCGACCGGCGTGCCCGGGAACCTCGCGACGTGGGCGACGGCCGTGCACAACCTCGGCCGGCTCTCGCTCGGCGACGACCTCCAGCCGGCGATCGGCCTTGCCAAGCGCGGCTTCGCGGTCAACTTCGACTTCAACCAACTCGAGCAGTCCGGGCTGTCGACCCTGCAGGCATACCCGGCGAGCCGCTCGCTGCTGCTGACGCCTTCCGGCAATCCCCTGCCGGTGGGGACGTGGCTGCGCAACCCGGACCTCGCACACACCTATGAGTTGATCGCCCGCCGCGGGCCGTCCGCGCTGTACGACGGACCGATCGGACAGGCGATCGTCCAGGCCGACGATCATCCCGTGCTCACTCCAGGGCAGACGGTCGTCACGAACCCGGGGATCATGAAGATGAAGGACCTGCGGTCCTACAGCACTCGGATCCTCGCTCCGACTCGGGTGACCTACCGGGGTCTGGACGTTTACGGGATGGCCCCGCCTTCGAGCGGCGGCTCGACCGAGGGTGAGATCCTCAACATCCTGAACGGGTACTCGCTCGGTTCCGAGCCGCGCGTCCAGGCTCTGTTCCAGTACCTCGAGGCGTCCCGGCTGGCCTACGCCGACCGCAACGCGTACGTGGGCGATCCGGACTTCGTCAACGTGCCGCTGTCCGGCCTGCTTGATCCGGCGTTCGCCGCTTCGCGCCGGTGCCTGATCGGGAGCACCGCCGGCACCTCGCCGGTCGCGCCCGGCTCGCCGTTCGCCCCGTTCTCGGCATGCGGCAGCACTGCCTCCTCGACGCAGGCCTCCTCGGCATCCCCCGAGGCGCACCACACGAACAACATCGTCACCGAGGACAAGTGGGGTGACATCGTCGCCTACACGAACACGATCAACTTCTTCGGCGGCAGCGGCCAGGTCGTCCCCGGTTATGGCTTCCTGCTCAACGACGAACTGACCGACTTCGATTTCGCCCCGCCCTCGCCGGGCGCCTCCGACCCGAACCTGCCGGCGGCCGGCAAGGAACCGCGGTCGAGCATGGGCCCCGTCATCGCGCTCCGTGACGGCCGTCCCGTGTTCGCGATCGGCGCCGCCGGCGGTTCGACGATCATCACCACGGTCGTCCAGATCCTCATCAACCACGTCGACTTCGGCATGAGCCTCCCGGATGCCCTCGCGGCGCCGCGCGTGAGCCAGACGAACTCGTCGTCGAACACGTCGCTGGCCGAGCCCGACTTCTATAACAGCGCGCTCGCGCAGCAGCTGTCGAGCCAGTACGGCGAGAAGTTCTCGCTCGCCACCGGTCCGATCCTCCCGCTCGACAACTACCCGGGCGATGCGACGGCGCTGCAGATGCTCGGGCGCGGCCGCGCCGAGGCGATCGCCGAGCCGGTCAGGCTGGGCGGCGGCAGCGCGCTCGTCGTGAAACCGAGCTCCAAGTGACGCTCGGCTGACCCACGGCCCGGGCGCGGAGCCGGTTGACCCGCGTCCGGGCCGGGGTCGGTTGACCCGCGTCCGGGCCGGGGTCGGTTGACCCACGGTCCGGGCCGGGCTTACCATGCTGGGCTCCGATGGGGGCAGTGTTGCTCGTGTGCCGCTTGGGGCTGGCGGTCGTATTCGTCACCGCCGGGGTCGCCAAGCTAATCGACCGCGCCGGGACGCGAGACGCCGTCGTCGAGTTCGGAGTCGATCGACGGATCGCGGGCGCGGTGGCAGGTTCGCTGCCGGTGCTCGAGATCGCGATCGCCGTCGCGCTCGTCCCTGATGTCACAGCGCGCTTCGGGGCGCTCGGCGCCACCCTGTTGCTCGTGGCGTTCACGGTGGCGATCACGCGGTCGCTCGCGCGCGGGCGCGCGCCGGACTGTCACTGCTTCGGCCAGGTTCACAGCCGCCCCGTCGGCCGGGGAACGGTGGCACGCAACGTGGCGCTGTTCGCGTGCGCGTCGTTCGTCGCCGTCGCCGGCATCGGGAGGGCGAGCGCCCCGTGGATCGTGGCGGCGGCGGCCGGCGTCGTGATCGTGGCGCTGGTCGCGTTTCTGCTCTGGTTCTCCTCGCCGAGGGACCCGGCGGACGTAGGCCTGCCGCGCTTCGGGCTCCCGCTGGGGGTCCCGGCTCCGGACTTCGAGCTCGACGGCGTCGACGGGCGCCGGTGGTCCCTCTCCTCGTTGCTCGCCGAGGCTCGTCCGGTCCTGCTGGTGTTCACCGCGGCGGGATGCGTGCCTTGCGAGACCCTGCTGCCGGAGCTTGCCGGCTGGCAGCCGAAATACCGCGACCGCCTCACGATCGCGTTGATCGCGCGCGGCGAGCGCAACCGGAACGAGCGAACCGCGCGCGAGCATGGGCTCGATCTGATGCTCCTCGGCGAACGGAGCGAGGCGGCCGCTGACGCGTACAAGGCGCATGGGACCCCGATGGCGGTGCTCGTCGCGCCGGACGCGACGATCGCCAGCCAGACCGTCGCCGGCACCGGCGCGATCGAGACGCTGGTTGCGCACGTCACCCGGCCTGTTCCAGATACGACCGCTCGCATCGGCGAACCCGCCCCCGTGCTGATCCTCGACGACCTCGCCGGCAATCCGGTGCCGCTCGCAGACCTCTACGGCGGGCCGATCGTCGCTCTGTTCTGGAGCCCGACCTGCGCGTATTCCCGGCAGATGCTGCCGATCCTGCACGCGTTCGAGCAGAGTCCGCCGGCGGCAGCACCGCGGGTCGTCGTGATCAGTCGAGGCGACTCAGGGGAACTGCGCGAGCAGGCGATCAGCTCGACCGTACTGCTCGACCCCGAAGGCCACGCGATGCGCGCGTTCGAAGCTCCCGGCACCCCGATGGCGGTGCTCGTTCAGGAGGGACGGATCGCCTCGGATATTCACGCCGGCGCCGGCGCGATCCTCGAGCTCATTACCACCGCTCCGGACACGGCGGCGAACTAAGCCGTCTGCTCCGAGCCGGCCACCGAATCTTCACGTATTGCGAGGTCTCGAGGGCTCGGGGCCTTGTCGCGCTCGGTTCGATCGACTAGGGTGCGCTTTGCCGGTCGGCGCGCACTCGATCGGCGCATTGATGAGCTACTCCGGGGCGGTTGTGCGAAGCGTTTTTGCGAGTGTGGAGCGTCGGTGGAGACGTGCGGCGTACGTCCTTCTGGCGCTGGCCGGCGCGGCTTTGGCGTCGCTCGGGATCGCGAGCGCGTCAGCACTCGATCCGCTGTTTGTAGCGCTCCCGGCCGCGGGCGGCACGCAACTGCAGACCGCCCGGTGGGGCGCCGTGGCGGCGCCGCTGCCGGGCGGAGACGTGCTGATCGCCGGCGGCTCTCCGGACGGAAGCACCATCCTGAACAGCGCGGAGCTGTTCGACCCCTCCAATGACACGTTTACGGCGCTCGGCGCCACGCTGCATACGGCGCGCGAGGGCGCGGTGGCGGCGACGCTCGTCAACGGCGACGTGCTGATCGCCGGCGGTTTTAACGGAACCAGCTTGCTGAACACCGCAGAGCTGTTCGATCCGGGCAGCCAGAGGTTCACAGCGCTGAGCGGCACTATGGCTACACCGCGCGACGGCGCAGTGGCAGCAACGCTCCCGAACGGGAACGTGCTAATCGCCGGTGGCTTCGACGGAACCAACTATCTTCAGAGCGCCGAGCTGTACAACGCGACCAGCGGCACGTTCTCGCCGGTGGCCGGGACGCTGAACACCGCCCGGCAGGACGCGGTGGCGGCGTCGCTGCCGGGTGGAGACGTGCTGATCGCCGGCGGCTTTGACGGAACCAATGACCTTCAAAGCGCGGAGCTTTTCGACCCCAGCAACGGCTCCTTCACAGCGTTGAGCGGGGCGCTGAATACCGGCCGGCAGGGCGCGGTCGCGGTGTCGCTGCCGACGGGGCAGGTGCTGATCGCCGGCGGCGACAACGGCGGCACAACCTTGCAGAGCGCCGAGCTGTTCGATCCCTCCTCCGACACGTTCACGGCACTGCCCGCGGCAGGCAGCAGCGAACTCCAGGGCGAGCGCGAGGGCGCCGTCGCGGCACCGCTGCCCGGCGGACACGCGCTGATCGCCGGCGGACTCGACGCCGGGGCCGGCAGCTTCCTGCAGAGCGCGGAATTGGTCGTCGCCGGAGCGCCCAGCGCGTCGATCGCCTCCCCGGCTTCGGGCGGTCTGTACGCGGTCGGGCAGTCGGTGCCGACGAGCTTCGCGTGCACCGAAGGCATCGGCGGGACGGGCGTGTCATCGTGCGACGACAGCACCGGCGCCGTGACCATCAGTGGCGGATCGGGACATCTCGATACCACGACCCCGGGCGCTCACACCTACACGGTCACCGGCACGAGCAGCGACGAGCAGACCGGGACCACCCACATCACCTATACGGTCGCGTCCGCCCCGTCGGCTTCGATCACCTCGCCGGCGTCGGGCGGGACATACACGTTGGGGCAGTCGGTGCCGACAAGCTTCGCGTGCACGGACGGCGCCGACGGCCCGGGCCTGTCCTCCTGTGACGACAGCGCCGGCGCCGTGACCATCAGCGGCGGATCCGGGCGCCTCAGCACCTCGATCGTGGGGTCTCACTCCTACACGGTCACTGCCACCAGCTCCGACGGGCAGACCGGGAGCGCTCAGATCGCCTACACGGTCGGGGCCGCCGCCACCTCGCCCGTGCCCGGGCTCGGCGCGCTCAAGCTCGCCCCACGCACGTTCCTCGCGCTGACTCGCGGCCCGACGATTACCACCAATTCAGACGGCGGCGTCAAGATCAGCTACCGCGACTCGCTCGCGGCCGTCACTACGTTCAAGGTACTGCGCTGCGTCGGCGCTCACGGCCGCTGCAACAAACTCATGCTCGCGGGCACGTTCTCGCACCACGACCACGCCGGCGCCAACACCCTGCGGTTCAGCGGCCGACTGCACAGCCACGTGCTCGCGCCCGGGCGCTACACGCTCGAGCTCACCGCCTCTCTCGCCGGCCAGCGAAGCCACACGATCACGACCACTTTCACGATCCTCGCTCCGCCGTCCGTCTGCCAGGACCCCGACCACGACGGCGACTGCGACCGGCCCGGTCAACCCTAACGGAGGAACAGTGTCACTCAGGACCAGGTTGTTCGCAGTTACGGCGACACTGCTGATCATTTGCGGCGTGGGCGCGGCCAGCGCGACCGCCGCCACGCCGTCGTGCGGCGCCTCGTGCATCGACTTGTCCACCCCGGCGTTCGGCAGCATCAGCAACCCGACGTGGGTGCTCGCCGACCAGACGCGGTCCCAGAACGTGGGTCAGCCGCTGACCCTGGCCAGCGCGAGTAACTCAAACCCGGGAGAGGATTTCAACCTTGATTTCGAGGGGACTGTCGACGAGTTCGTCCAGGCCGGCCTCATGTGGCCGGGCATGGACGTGCTCTATGCCTCGCTGGATGTCTACGAGATCGAGTACGCGCCATTCGGCGCGGCAACCGGACTTTGTGTCGGGGTCCCGACCACTCCCGCCAACGGGACCCGGGTCGCGCTCGAGCCATGTGGAGTTTCCGCCAAGACCACTTGGATCCCCGACACCACCTCGTCCCTTACGGCGTCCGCTGTGCAATGGATCAGCGGCGCGACCAGCAACAGCTTCTTCGACCCTTACGTGCTGAGCGCTCTGGCGCCGGGCCTGCCGCTGTCGACCTCGACACTCCGCATCAACAGCGTGCCCGAACTCGCCCCAGACCAGCTTTGGGGCGCCAAGCTGGGGGTTCTGTAGGCAAGCCGCCATGCGATCCCGCCGCGGCCGTGGCATCGCCCCGCGGCGGGATAGCCACAGCAGTACAGTCGCGTCTGGATGACGCGTGTCGCGATCATCGGCGGTGGCATCGGCGGCCTGGCAGCGGCGCGCGCGCTCTGCCGGCGCGGCATCGAAGTCTCGATCTACGAGGCGGCGCCCGAACTGCGTGAGATCGGCGCCGGCGTCGCGCTCGGCCCGAACGCGATGAAGGCGCTCAGGTCGCTCGGTCTCGAGGACGATGTTCGCGGGATCGCCGGGCGCTGGGATTGGGCGGTCACGCGCAACGGGAAGACCGGCCGCGCGATCTCGAAGACGAGCCGCGACCAGCAGGCCGTCCTGTTCGGCGCGGCCGGCGCGACGGCCCACCGCGCCGACCTGCTCGACGTGCTGTCACATTCGCTTCCGAGCGACATCGTCACGCTCGACGCGCGCTGCACCGAAGTCGAGCCGGACGGCCGGGTTGCGGTCGCGAGATTCCAGGACGGCAGCGAGGTCGAGGCGGACGTGATCATCGGCGCCGACGGGATCCACTCGGTCGTACGGGGCTCGCTGTTCGGCCCGGATGCTCCGCGGTTCACGGGCAAGATCTGCTACCGCAGCGTGGTCCCGGTCGATACCGTGCCCGGCGAACGGCCTCCGGCCGAGAACGTGCAGTGGCTGGGGCCTCACGGCACGATCGTGCTCTATCCGGTACGGCGCGAGGAACTGATCAACGTCGTCTGCCACTACGACGACGAGAACTACCGTCACGAGTCGTGGGTGACCCGGTGCGAGCGCAGCGAAGTACTCGAGCGCTATAGCGATTGGGACGAGTCGCTGCTACGGATCTTCTCGGCGGGGGAGGTCTGGTACAAGTGGGCGCTCTACGACCGCGACCCGATCCCGCAGTGGACCCGAGGTCGTGTCACGGTTCTCGGCGACGCCGCGCACCCGATGTTGCCGTACCTCGGGCAGGGAGCGTGTCAGGCGATCGAGGACGGCGTCGTGCTCGCCGCGGCACTGGCGGCAGAACCGGACGATCCGGTCGCCGCCCTTGGCCTATACGAACGCTCGCGCCGGCCGCGTGCGAGCCAGGTCGTCCTCACGTCGCGAGAGCGCGGCGTCAGCAACCATCTCGCGTCTCCCCTGGCCGCCCTGAAGCGGGATCTGTCGATCGCGGTGCGGCGGCGCATCGGCCGGGATCCGGATGGTCGTGGCACCGGCTGGATCCCGGAATACGATGCAAGCTCCCCCGACGTGCTCGCCGCTCGAGCGCCGGCTACAGAACGAACGGGATGAGCATCTTCGTGCTCACCCGGTACGCGGGGTACGCGGTGGGGAAAATCGCCGTGAGGTTGCGCTCCTCGACGGTCGCCGAGTAATAGAAGTAGCCGCACAGGACCACGACGAGGATCAGGCCAAGCAGGTTGGTCGCGAGCGCGGTCCCGAGTAGCGCGAGCAGAATCCCCGAGTAGATCGGGTGGCGAACGAACCGGTAGGGCCCCGACGTGACGAGCTCCGGCTCGACCCTCTGGCTCATCGGCATACCCCAGTTGCTGCCTAGGTAGACCCGAGCCCAGACCGCGAGCGCGATCCCGCACGCGAACGCCACGGCGCCGATCGCGCCGAGGATCGGGCTGTGGACGACGAAGGTCCCGCCCTTGATGACGCGAGTGAGCAGGAACACGCACAAGACGCTGACGCCGGCGAGGGGCCGCCACCCCCTCCCCTTGACGCTCGCCTTTGCGCCGGCGGCGGAGACGAGCCAGTAGCCCCAGAAGATGAGCCAAGAGATGCCAATGACGGTCTTGAGTGTCTGCATGTCGTTCGGTGGATCGTGGGCGTGGTGGCGCTTTGCACCGTACGCCCCGAACGACAGGTTGTCATCGGCTCTGGGATGGATCTTTCGGCTCCACCCAGGGGTTGAGGGCCGAGCCGCGATCGCGATCGGCTATCCGGACCTAGAGCGGCCTCGCGGCCCTCGGCTACAGCGGTGGGACCTGGTTATTGACCTGCGGGCCGTGATACAGGTGGTCGTGGTCCTTGCACGCGGCCGGGAAGAAGAACTGGACGCTGTCACTCCGCACGCCGTTGTAGCTCGCGAACAGCGTCACGTGGCCGATGGTCCCGACCTTGCAGCGGGGGTCCGTGCTGCTCTGCACCCGGACGATGATCTTCATGATGTTCCCCGGGTAACCCCACATCTGCGCGGTGTGCGAGTGGTAGACCAGATGGTGCTCGACCGACATGATGATCAGACGATCGGGCTGGTTACGCACACGGAAGACCTGGCAGAGAATGCCTGACACGGTGTTGGCATCCAGATTGATATCGCCATGGCCGCGGGCGTAGGTGCCAGTCGCTCCACTGATCGGCGCGCCCGTGTTGAAGCCCCAGGGTGGAATCCCCTGCACGATCGGAACCGATGAGCAGTACTCAGTCGTGTATCCGCTGGCCGATCCGGCCATTCCGATCAGCGCGAGCAGCGGTGTCATCACGAGAACTGCGAGTCCTAGGCGTCGTGCGATGTGGTTCCTCATGCGGGGCGACTATAGCCGGGATTCGGCGACTTGCAGACCCGGGTGCATGCGCGCCTCCCTGACTCGACTCGACGCTACGAAAAGGTGTCGAAACCTTCGGACGAGCCGTCGCTGGGGCTCAGAGATCGAGCGTCAGCTCGGAGCGGGGCCGAGTGCTGCACACGAGCACTCGGCCGTCCGGCGGCGGTTCCAACGGTTCGATGTAGTAGGTGACCTCGCCGGCGAGCAGCCCGCTTTCGCAGTTGTGGCAGGTCCCGTTGCGGCAGCCGAAGGCAACCGGTACGTCGCACGCTTCGGCGAAATCGAGCAGGCTCGGGTATCGGTCGTCCCACGGCACCGAGAGGTCGCTGCGCGAGAACGTCACAGTCGGTCCGGTGCCAGGTGGCCCCTCCGGAACGTGTGGCGCGCCGCCGTCGCCGTCGACGATCCCGGAGCGGTGGATGGCGATCGCGCCGAACACCTCGGTGGATATCCGATCCGGCGTGATTCCGCCGGCGGCGAGCGCCGCGCCCATCGAGTGCATGAAAGCGTCAGGCCCGCACATGTAGTAATCGGCGTTTTTTGGGACGCCGGCGGCTTCGAGCACCGTAAGGTCAAGCCGGCCTGAGAGATCGTGGTCGGGCGCGTCCCCGTTGGTGGGCTTGCTGTAGGCGACCAGTCGGTGACTGCCGGGAAGCTCCGCGAGCAAGTCGTCGACCTCGGGTCCGAAGGCGTGCTCGTCGTGGTTGCGTGCGCCGTGCAGCCACCACACCGTCCGCGCGCTGTGCTCTCGGACCAACTCGTGCAGCATCGCGAGCACCGGCGTCGCCCCCACCCCAGCGCTCAGCAGCACGACCGGACGGGTCCCCTCGCGCAGGACGAAGCTCCCGCGTGGAGCGGCGACGTCCAACACGTCGCCGACCTTGACACGGTCGTGTAAGTAGCAACTGACCGCACCCTCGCGCTTGACGCTGATTCGGAACCCACGCTCGTCGGCGACGTCGGACAGCGAGTAACTGCGGACGAGCGCCTGCTCCCCGGCGTCGGGTCGCACCCGCACCGTGAGGTACTGGCCGGGCGCCGCGACCGGCGTCGATTCCGCGTCCTCGGTCGGCACGAGCAGGAACGACGTGATGGTCGAGCTCTCACGACTGATTTCGGCGACGCGCAGCGGCTGAAAGCCGCTCCACGCGGGAGCGGTCGGCGCGTCACGGTCGAGCTTTGCGACCAGCTCCCGGAAGCTCCCCTGCCAACCTTCGCTCAGCGCCGGCACCCGGAGCGCGCGGTCGAGCAGCGCACGCGACTTGTGAGGCAGATACAGCAGCGCGTCGATGTCCGCGACCGTCAGGCCCTCCGGTCCGTCGGCGACCTTCTCGATCTCGTCCCCGGCCTGAACGACCCCCTCCTCGATGACACGGAAGTAGAACCCCGGGCGGTGGTGCGCGACGAGCAGCGTCGGCATCGAGGGCTCGTTCATACGGATGCCGACGCGGTAGCACGTCACTCGCGGCTGGGTGATCTCGAACAGCGCTTCGCCGATGCGGTAGCGATCCCCGATGCAAACCTCGTCATCGGGGAGGCCCTCGACCGTGAAGTTCTCGCCGAACTGGCCGTAGGTGAAGTCGTCGCGTCCGAGCTCGCGCTCCCAGTAGTGGTAGGAATCGATCTGATAGACGAACACCGCACGATGCTCGCCGCCGTGCGCGAGCCGGTCCGCCTGGTCGTCGCCATCGATGTTGATGTGGCGAACCATCCGCGGGCCCTCGACCGGGTCCTTCCAGATCGCGGTTCGCACGGTCTTCCCCTGCCACTGCACCTCGCGGGGTCCTCCTACGTTCAGCGACACAAGGCGTCCGGTCATGACATCACGTGAGTGCCCCCGCGACCGTCGCGTCTTACCGCTAGTCCGGCTCCGGACCGATGTCGCCGAAGCGCCGGGCGGCCTCGAGCACCCCGTCGTGATCGACGCGACAGCCCGAGCAGACGCGCAGATGAATCGCCGTCCCGGGAAAGCGCTCGCTCGGGTCCTCGCCCCGCAGCTCGATCTCGACGTACTGGTCCATGATCGGGCTGCCGGCCTCGCAGCCCGCGTCGCCTTCTTGGGCGCGCAGAAGCTCGTCGATCGCGTAGAGGTCGGTCATGCGCTCAGCTCCTCGTCGGTGAGCGGGTAGCCCGCCGTGGCAAGGCTGTCGCGCAGCTTGCGGCGGGCATCGAACAGGTTCTTGTAGATCGCGTTGCGGTTGGAGCCCAACTCGAGGGCGAGCAGGTCGATCGCCACGTCGTTCAGCGCGACCGCGACGAACACCTCGCGCTGGCGCGGCGTCAGGTCCCGCTCGATCGCTCCCTTCAGAGCGACGAGCTGCTCGCGGCGCTCGGCCTGATCGCTTGGTCGAGGTGACAGGCTGTCGGGAATCTCGGCGAGTTCGAGGTCCTCGCGGCTGGGCGGGTGGCGCTGCCACGCGTGCCGCGCGAGCTTGCTCGAAACCTCGAAGATCGCGAACTTGTATGCCCACGTCGTGAACCGGCTGAGGCCCTTGAAGTCATCGAGCTTCGCGAGGATGTTCACCAGCGCGTCATCGGCGCACTGCTGTGCCACGTCGTCAAGCTCGGGGCCGGCCAAACGTGGCGCCAGCGTGCCGCGACGGCGAAGCTCGTGCTGCGCCGCCCGGCGAAGGACGTCGTGAAGCGTCGCGACAGCCTGGTCGTGGCGGGGATGACCGGGATGCAGCTGCTCGACCCAGCGGCGCGAGCACAGGTCCCCGGGCGCTGGTCGTCGGTCGGCCGTCTCGGCCGCCGGGCGCTCGACAGTCACGAGCAGATCGTAGACCGGGCCGCCGTACGCCGCTAACCCGCGGCCGGTAAGACCAGGGCATGCGCGGCCACGAATTCTCGTGACGGTCCCGGCACGACAAGATTGGAGCGCAAATGGGTCTCTCATGGCAGCAAGGGCCACTCGGCCGCAACCCCAACGGACAATTCCTCGTCCCCGGCATGCCCGAACGCGTGCTCTACGCCGAGCCGCTCCGGCGTCGCATGCGCGCTGAGGTGGGCGGGCGGACCGTGGTCCGGAGCGACGATGCCGTCGTGCTGTTCGAGCCCGGGCGCTACCCGGTCGCGTACTTCCCGATCGGCGACTTCGCGGAGGGCGCGCTGCGGCCGACCGACCACCGAACCACCCACCCCGAGCTAGGTGAGACCGCGTGGTTCGAGGTCGTCGGGGACACCCGCACCGCCGCGCGGGGTGCATGGCAGCACGTCGGCCTTCCAGCCCACGCGTCGATCCTCGAGGGCAAGGTCGCGCTCGCCTGGCGTGCGATGGACGCCTTCTTCGAGGAGGACGATCGAATCCTCGGCCACGCCTCGGACCCGTATCACCGCATCGACATCCGCCGCACGTCGCGACACCTCGTCGTGCGCGCCGGCGAGCGCGTCGTGGCCGACACCACCGGCCCCTTGGTGCTGTACGAGTCCGGCTTCGCGCCGCGCTGGTATGTCCCCCGAGACGACGTCGTCGCCGAAGCGCTGGCGTTGACCGACCTGCAGACGTTCTGCCCGTACAAGGGCATCGCCTCCTACTACGACATCGACGGAGCCAACAACGCCGCGTGGTCCTACCGCGCCCCGCTGCACGACGTGGCGCCGATCGGCGACCTGGTCTCGTTCGAGCCCGACCGCGTCGAGGTCAGCCTCGACGGCGAGCGCCTCGAGCTGGAGCCAGGCCAGACCGTCGTCTCCCATGGCATCGACCGCAACCTAGACATCGGCGAGGCCGGCGTACTGACGGCCGTCGCCTGAGGTTTGACTCTGCGATTCGGTTGGCGGGGCGGCGACGTGAACCCGGGTCACAACCCCACTCTCGGCCTTCCTGCAGAGCCGAGATCGTCGAAATGACCCACATACGTGCCCGAATCCGCGTTCGGCTTTTCGCGCGGGTCGAGTGTCGCGATATGACCCAGCCGGCGGGGCGTGCGGCGACGACGACGGGTTAACGTGGCACTCGATCCCTACGCCCGCTCGAGTGCCACGTTCGCCGCGCATGTAGCGGGCAACGTGACAGTCGACCGGGGCGGCCCGCTGAGTGCCACGTTCGCCGCCACCGAGCCGGACGGCCCGCCACTCAACGGTTTCAGCGCAAACCCCGAGGGTAGGCGATGACGATGAGCACTGAGATGGGGCTTCAACTGAAGGTCCCTCAGCCGAACGAGCCGCCCACCTCTCCGGCACCGAACGAGCCGGCCGTGCCGATCGACCCCGATCCCGGCACGCCGGCGGATCCGAGCAAGCCCGCTGAGGTACCCGCGGTCGACGAGCCGCCGACCCCGATCGTTCCGGACCCGGCCCGCGAGCCCGCCCCGGATCCGGATCCGGATCCGGATCCCGCCCCGGATCCGGATCCGGCGCGCGGGGACTAGTTCCTATGAATTCTGTTAACACGCGCAATCGTTGGGTACGGGGTTAGTCGACTGCCGGCGGCGAGCGGGGCGGACCGGTCGGACCAGGCAGGGGACGGCCGGCCGTACCGCCCGCTGGTAGCCGCGCCGACCCGTTCCCCAGCGTCCCCGCGACCCGTTCCCAAGCGTCCGTTACCGGAAAAAGCCGCCTAGGATCGCCGCAACGACGGGGTCGGCGGGGATGTGCTGCTGCCCCTCGACGATGAGCTCGCCGGAGTGCGGTAGCGGGGTGGCGAGCGTCGCGATCGTCGATGCCGCCCAGGGCGGGCTGGCTCCGCCGGCCATCGCGAGTACCGGGGCATCGATCCGCTTGAGCCGCTCGATCGGCACCTGCCCGCCGTTGGCGAGCCTGAGGTCTTGCGAGAGCGTGTGGGCGAGCGACTGCCTGTGTGCCCAGCCGGCGCTGCGCTTGATCGACTCGATCACGCGGGGCGGGGTGCCGGTCATCGCGAGCCACTGCTCGGCCGCCTGGTCACGGCATCCCGCGATCACGAGTTGGTCGAGGTGTTGGCCGAACCCGGGGCCAGGGTCGCGGTCGCCCGTGTACGGCGGCTCGTAGACCGCGAGACCGCGCATCTCCACACCGCGCGCGGCCGCCTCGAGCGCCAGTATGCCCCCGGAGGAGTGGCCATAGACGAACGGAGGCTGACCCGTGGCTGCGATCACCGCCGCCAGGTCCTCAACCTCGCGCTCGATCGAGCACGGCACGCCGTTCCCGCTGTCGCCGCGTCCGCGGCGGTCGTACTCATACACGGTGTAACTCGCGGCAAGCAGCGTGGCCAGCGGCTTGCTCGTCGATCGGTCGCAGAACGCGCCGAGGACGATCACGAGCGGCGTCCCGCCTCCGGATCGATCGAACGCGATCTTCGTCCGGTCGGCCGACTCGACTAGTTCCATGGTCTCTCCCTGTTCGGTCTCGCGGCGTCGGGGGCTGGGGACAGCCCGATCATGGACCTGAGCGCACACTGACACATCGGGCATAAGGAGCGATCGCGCGTACACCACCCCTTACGTCGACACACCAGTCCCTTAGCTCGCGCCCGATAACGGGCGCGTAACGGCGTTATCTCCGTGTTAGGTGCCAGTGCGTAAACCGTCGCCTCACAGTTCGTCGATGCGGAGGCCGGCTGAGGCGGCATGTCACGACACGGCGTCGAATGGAACAGGCGTGAGCGGGTTGACCCGGTCGAGCTGCTCGTGCTGGCCGTGTTCGCCGCGATGTCGGTGTGGGTGCTTGCCCTCAGCCTGCTGTGGGCGATCACCGGTGAGCGGATCTGGACCGGGGTGAACGGGGTGTACGTCCAGGACGTGACCCAGTACCTGGCATGGATCAAGGATGCGTCGCGACATGTGCTTGCGTCGAATCTGTTCGTGTTGCACCCGTCACCTCACGACTACCTCCAGCCCGCGATCGCGATCTCGGGGGGTCTTGTGGCGATCGGTATGGCGCCGTGGCTCGCGCTGGCGTTGTGGCAGCCGGTCGCGGTCGGGGGCGCGTTCATCGCAATCCGCTCGCTGGTACGTGGCCAGCTAAGTGGACGGCTCGGTCGCCGAGCGGCGTTGGTGCTCGCCCTGTTCGGGGCTTCGATCGGCACGTTCCAGGACCTGTGGCTGCCCTGGTGGACGTGGGGATACGTATTCGGGGTGCTGTCGCTGGCGGCGATGGTCGCTTCGCTGCTCCTGTACGAGCGCGCGGTCCGGGGCGCCGCCTCGGTGTGGCCGGCGGCGGTGCTCGCCGGGCTCGCGGGCTGGCTGCACCCATGGCAGGGGGCGGTTCTGGCGCTGATCATCGCCGGCGCCGAGATCGTGGTCTTGATGGCGCCCGCGGCGTCGCCGCGGGCGCCGCGCCGACGCAGCCTCTCGCGGCCGGGGTTGGTCCTGGTCGCGATCGCGCTGCCCCTCGCGTACTACGCGGTGCTCGACCGGGCCGATCCGGCCTGGCGGCTCGCCGGTCAATCGCTTGTCGGAGCGGTCCCCGCCTGGCAGGTGTTGCTGATGCTCGCGCCGCTGCTGGCCCCCGCCCTGCTCGCGTACCGGCTGAGGCCGGTGTCATTCACCGCGGCCGCCGTCCGCGTCTGGCCACCGGCCGCGTTCGCCGTCTACCTGGGCGGTGAGCACGGCCTCGGAAACGAGCCGATGCACGCCTTCCTCGGGATCAGCGTTCCGCTGGCGATCCTCGCCGCCCAGGGCGTCGCCGGCCTTCGCTGGCCGCCGGCCACGCCGCGGCGCATGCTTGCGGTGCTCGCACTGTTCGCGCTCACCGTGCCCGAGGCCGTGAGCGAGGTCGCCGACAAATGGCGCTTCGTTCGCCCCACGGCCACCCCGATAACACGCAGCGACTGGCGGGCGGTCAGCTACCTCAGCCATGATCCACTGCCGGGCGGGGTGCTCGCCGGCTTTCCCATCAGCCGCTACGTCCCGGCGGAGACGGGGCGCCGCACGTACATCGGAGACGTGTTCTGGTCAGAACCCCGCCCGAAGCAGCGCGAGGCCGAGGTCGCACGCCTACTCGCCGGCCGGCTGACGCCTGCGCAGGCGCTGCGGTTCGTCGCCGGCACCGGCGCCCACTTCCTGCTCGCCGACTGCACCACGCGAGCCAACCTTGCACGCGAGCTCGCGCCGATCATCGCGTTGGCTCACCCCTTCGGCTGTGCAACCGTTTACCAGCTCGACCGCTAGATCACTGGACGCATCGAAGCGACCAGCCCGCGCTCGCAAGGCAACCGTTACATCGCCGAGGCCGGTTCGCCCGCTGCCTCCAGATTCAGAAGCGATCTGCGCAGGACGCGGGACACGTGCATCTGCGAGTAGCCGATGCGTCGGCTGATCTCGCGTTGGGTCAGGCCCTGGCCGAGACGCAGTCCGACCACCTGGCGCTCCATCGCGCTGAGCGTCCCCCAGTTGGCCGCGAGCGCTTGGCGCTCGTCCGCCAGGTCGAAGCCGTCCTCCTCAATGCCGAGCGTGTCCGCGAGCGGGCAGCTGTCCTCTTCGTCCTGGTCGACGGGCGTGTCGAGCGACACCGGGTGGTAGTTGTGGGCAGCGCCAATCGCCTCGACTGTCTGTTCGGGGGTGCATTCGAGCGCTCGAGAGAGCTCGTCCACGGTCGGCGTGCGACCAAGCTCCGAGGCGAGGCGCTCGCTGTGACGGCTGACCGCCAACGCCCGCTCCTGCAGATCGCGGGGGACGTGCATGCTCCAGCCCTTGTCCCGGAAATGCCGCTTCAGCTCACCGACGATCGTCGGCGCCGCGTAGGCCGTGAATGGCTTGCCCAGGCCGGGCTCAAACCGATCGATCGCGTTCAGCAATCCGATGCATGCCACCTGGACCAGATCCGGCATCGGCTCGGTCGTATGCATGTAACGGTGCGCCAGTTTCCGGGCGAACGGCATGAAGCGTTCGACCAGTTCCTCACGGGCCGCGACATCGCGTTCCTCGTAGTGGATTTGAAGCAACTGTTCGTCCGTCAGACGCGCGAGATCGCGCGCGGGAGCGACTGTGACACTCATCGAACCTCCAATTAGGGCGTTGCCAAACGCGAGGTCCGCGCGGGGTCCGCGACGAGGCGTCCCGAGCGTCGTCCGACGCTATGCGCTCCGGAAGCGACTCGATCGAAGCCGCGCCGAAACTGATTCGATCCTCTCCGACGCTTTGGCGCCCGAAACCAGCGACGTACGAATCCGTACGTCCGGACCGGTACCCCGTCGGGTGTTACCGAACTCGGTGGGTAAGGGGGGAATGATGCGGAGACTGGCGCTCACGTTCGATGACGGCCCGGATCCGGAATGGACGCCCCGCCTGCTCGACGTGCTCGCAGAGGTCGGCGCCCACGCCACTTTCTTTCCGATCGCGTCGCGCGCGGCCGCGCACCCCGAAGTGATCTCAAGAATCGTCGACGGCGGTCATGTGATCGGTCTCCACTGCGATGAGCATGTTCGGCACTCACAACGCTCGATCGAGTGGGGACGGCGAGACACTGCCCGTGCGCTCGACCTGCTGGGGTCGCTCGGCGTGCAGCCGACGCTGTGGCGGACTCCGTGGGGCGACACCGCGGCGTGGTCGGATGAGGTCGCATGCGAGAACGGGCTGCGGATCATCGGCTGGACGGTCGACACCCATGACTGGCGGGGCGACGCCGCCGGCGACATGTTCCGGGCGGCGCGGGACGGACTGCGCGACGGCGCGATCGTGCTCGCCCACGACTCGATCGGTCCGGGCGCGAAGAGAACCGACGTGCGCGAGACGATCGCCTACACGCGGCTCGTTGCCGACCACGCGCTCAAGGCCGGTCTCGAACTGGAGCCAGTCGAGTGAGCGCATCGGTGGACGCGGTGCCGTCAGGTCTGGATGACGTGCTCGCCGAGATCGAGGCCGGTGCCGCCGCGCGGGACGGCGAGTCGACGCCGAGCTTTCCCGAGGTACCCATTGGGTTGCTCGAACGCGCCGGGATGCTCGCGTGGAATGCGCGCGCGGGAACGTCGCGTCCGTCCGCGGCGGCGGAGCTCGACCTCGTCAGGCAGGTGGCGCGCGCCGACGGGTCGGTCGGGCGGATCTTCGACGGGCACCTGAACGCCGTCGAGCGCCTGGCGGTGCAGGCTCCCGCCGAAGTCCGAGACCGTGAGCTCGCCGCGGTGGGCGCCCGGCAGCTGCGCGCGGGTGTGTGGGGCGGCGACCCGGTTCCTGGGGAGGGGCCGCCCGCGACCGTGCTGTCGATCGACGGAGTCGATGTATTGCGCGGCGTGAAGACGTTCTGCTCGGGCGCCGGCGGGCTCGATCGGGCGCTGATCCTCGCCCGGCAATCCGGCGACGGTCCGCCGCTGGCGGTGTGGGTCGACCTCACCGACAGCCGCGCCGAGGTCGACGCGAGCTGGTTCCAGTCACATGGGCTGAGGGCGTCGGTGTCTCACCGGGTCGTGTTCCGCAACGCCCCGGTGATCGCGCGGTTCGGCCCCGCAGGATCTCTCGCCGCGCAGCCGTGGTTCTCGCGGGACGCGCTGCGCACCGCGGCGAGCTGGGCGGGGATGGCCGACACGGCCGTGCGCGCGGCACTCGACGAGCTCGCGGCGCGGCCCGGCCACGGGCCGCTCGAGGCGCTTGCGGCCGGTCGCATCCTCACAGCCCAGCGGACGATCGACCTGTGGATCGAGCGAGCGGCACGCGCCATGGACGCCGGCGAGGAAGCGCTGCCGGACATCTCCGCGCAGGCGCGCGTGGGCATCGCCGACGCCTGCCGGGTGCTGCTCGACGAAGCCGCGCGTGCGTGTGGGTCGAGGCCGTTCGCGCGCGGCGGCGCACTCGACCGCGCCCGTCGCGACCTCGAGCTGTTTCTGCTCCAGCACCGACTCGACCCGCTGCTCGCGCGTCTGGGCGACGCGGCGCTCGGGGGGCGCTGATCCGGTGCGGATGTCACTTGCTGACTTCGAGGCCCGCTACCAGGTCGATCCCGATCCGTGGCGATACGCGATCGAGCGAGTACGAGCGCGACAAGTACGAGGCGACACTCGCGGCTTGTGGCGACGGACCGTTCGCCGATGCGCTCGAGCTCGGGGCGTCGATCGGCGTGTTCACCGAGCTGCTCGCCCCCCGTTGCGAGCGGCTGACCACGATCGACGGCGCCCCGACGGCCGTCGCGGCCGCCCGCCGGCGGCTCGCCGGCGCCACGTACGTCGACACGATCCTCGGCGAGATCCCCGACTCGATCCCGATCCGGCGCTTCGACCTTGTGGTCGCGTCCGAGATCCTCTACTACCTCACCGCCGCGGAGCTCGCCCGGACGCTCGGACGGCTCGAGTCGTTGATGATCCCGGGCGGTCGCCTGGTCGCGGCTCACTGGCGTCCCGCCGGACCGGAGCGACCGCTCGACGCCGACCAGGTTCACACCACCCTGCGAGAGCAGCCGTGGCTGGCGACCGTCAGCGCCGGCGGCACCGACGACTACCGGCTCGACGTTCTCGAGCGCGTATGAGCGACGAGTTCGAACTGCTCGTGGTGGGCGGCGGCCCCGCCGGGCTGTCTGCGGCGCGGGCCTATCGGGACGCCCGCGGGCGCGGCACCGTCGGGATCGTCACCGACGAGCACCGGATGCCGTACAACCGGCCGCCGCTGACGAAAGAGCTGCTTCGGGGAGAGTCGAGCGAGGACGAGCTGCCAATCGAGCGCGAGGTGTGGCTACGCGAGCAGAACGTCCGCCTCCTCAGCGGACGCGCCGTGAGCCTGAGCCCGGACGACCACGCGGTGGCGCTGTCCGGCGGGCGCGAGCTCCGCTACCGCAGCTGTGTGCTCGCCACCGGCGCCGAGCCAACCCGGCTGCCCATCCCCGGCGCCGATCACCCGGCGGTCCGCGTGATCCGGACGCTCGATCACGTGCGCGAGTTGACCGCACGCCTGTCGAACGGAGACCCCGTCGTCGTTATCGGCTCAGGCTTCATTGGGTGCGAGATCGCGGCGTCGCTCAAACGGCGCGGCCACGACGTGACGCTGATCTCGGACGAGGAGCAGCCCAATGCCGCCCGCCTCGGTCGTGAGGCAGCGATGGAGATCGCCGGCTGGCTGGAGACCGAGGGCGTCGACGTCAACCTCGGGCAGGAGGTCGAGGAGATCGCGGCCGGCGATGGCTCGCTCGAGGTTCGTGCCGGAACCGTCCGCGCGCAGGGTGTCGTGGTCGTAATGGCCGCCGGCGTGGCGCCGCGCGGCGAGCTCGCGGCCGCCGCGGGGCTCGAGCTGTGCCGAGGTGCCGTGCCAGTGAACGCCGCGATGCGCACGACCCACGACGGTCTCTACGCCGCTGGCGACGTCGCCTTCGCCGAGAACGCGGCCGCCGGTCGGTCCCTGCGCGTAGAGCATTGGGGCGATGCGCTCGGCCAAGGCGAGGTCGCGGGACGCAGCGCCGCCGGTGAGGAAGCGCGCTGGGATGCCGTCCCCGGGTTCTGGTCGACGATCGGTGCCCGTGTCCTCAAGTACGCGGCCTGGGGAGACGGGTTCGACCGATCCCGGGTCGAGCACCACGGCGGTGGCGCATTCACGGCGTGGTATGGCCGCGCCGGGAGGGTCGTCGGCGTGCTCACGCACGAGACCGACGAGGACTACGAACGCGGCAGCTCGCTGATCTCCGAGGGAGCGTCATGGCGCTAGCGAGCATCGTCGTCATCCCGGCGCGCGACGAGGAAGACCAGATCGCGGGGTGCGTGGCCGCGCTGAGCGTCCAGACGGTGCCGCGAGACCAGTTCGAGGTGATCGTCGTGCTCGATGCGTGCTCCGACCGAACCGCGGACGTCGCCGCGCACGCCGCGAGCAGGTTCTCGCTCCGGCTCTCGCTGCTCGACGGGCCCGGAACCGGCGCGGGCGCAGCGCGACGGGCCGGAATGGATGTGGCCGCCGAGCGGCTGCTCGCGGACGGACTCGACAACGGACTTGTGGCGTGCACGGACGCCGACTCCCGGCCAGCCCCGGACTGGCTCGCGCGCCAACTCGCGCACGTCCGTGCCGGTGCGCGTGCGGTCGCCGGACTGATCGAGCTCGCGCCGGAGGAAGCAATTCGCCTGGCCCCTGAAGTGTTGCGACGTCGCGAGCGCGACGCCGCCCGGCGGCTCGAACGGATCCGTGAGAGCGATCCGGGTGCCGCCCATCATCACTTCGCGGGCGCTTCGATCGGAGTCACCGCCGGCGTGTATCGCGCGGTCGGCGGCCTCGAGCCGGTGCCCGCGCTCGAGGACGCCGCGTTCGCCGAGCGACTGGCACAGGCCGGGATCCCGATCCTTCGCACCGACGATGTCCGCGTACGCACCTCCGCCCGGCCCGTGGGCCGCGCCGCGCGGGGGCTGTCGGTCGACCTGGCAGTGTCTTCGTGGGCGGTGGAGCGGCGCTACGTGACGAGCGCGTTCCCGCCCGAACGGGTGCGCGCTTGGAAGCGGACGACCTCGGTCGGGGTGGTGATCCCGACGAAGGAGTGCGCCGGGACGGTGGCCGGCGTGCTCGCGGGTACCGTCGGTCCACTGCGCGCCGAAGGCGTGGTCGACGATGTCGTGGTCGTCGATGCCCATTCGGTTGACGGAACCGCGGCCGTCGCGCGGGCGGCCGGCGCTAGGGTGATCGACCAGGACGAGGTGCTCCCCGAGTACGGCCCGGCGCTCGGCAAGGGCGACGCGATGTGGCGAGCGCTGCACGTCTGCGACACCGACATCGTCTGCTTCCTCGACGGGGACACGGCGAACCCCGACCCCGGGCACCTCCAGGGACTGATCGGACCGTTGCTCGCCGACCCCTCGCTACAGCTCGTGAAAGGTGCGTTCGATCGTCCGCTGCTCGCCGGCGGCGTCGCCTTGCCGAACGAGGGCGGGCGGGTCACCGAGTTGATGGCGCGCCCGCTGATCAACCTTCACGTGCCGAGGCTGGCCGGTTTCTCCCAGCCCTTGGCCGGAGAGTTCGCCGGTCGCCGGCCGCTGCTCGAATCGATTCCGTTCCCGGTCGGTTACGGAGTCGAGATCGCGGTGCTGATCGACGCGCTCCGCCGGCACGGCCTCGAGACCCTGGCCGAGTGTCATCTCGGCGAGCGGCAGAATCGCCATCAGCCGCTGCGCGCCCTCGGGGAGATGGCGTACGCCGTGCTCGCGGCCGTGGAGAGACGGATCGATGGTGATCGCAGCACGGCGGGCGGTCATTACCTCCGGCCGTGGGATGACCATGCGATTGCCGAGGTGCCCGTGACCGAGCGACCCCCGCTGGTCACGCTCCAATCCGCAGGCCCGGCGCGGGCGCAGACCATTTTGCTTGCCCGGGGCGCCCCTGGGTAACGGCGATCGTATGGCAGCCGACGCCGACATCGACCGTGCGCTCGCGGCCAATGAGAGTTAGAGGCACGCGCTTCATAGCGTGGTGCTTCGGCTGGCTGTTCGCCGGAGCGCTTTACCTACTGCTGATCGACACCACCGACCTGCCTGAGTTGATCGTCGGAGCGGGGGCGGCGGCGCTCGCGGCGACCGGGTTCGAACTGGCACGCGAACAACGCATGGCCGGTGGGATGAGCGCACGGCTGCGGTGGCTCGGGCGCCTGTACCGGCCGCTGCTCAACGTACCGTCAGACGTGGTCGCACTCACCTGGCTCGCCGCCCGCCAACTCATCCAACCGCGCAAGGTCAACGGCGAGTTCCGATCTGTGCCGTTCCGGACCCACGCCCAGAAGCGCGAGACCGGGCGCCGTGCACTCGCGGAGTCGTTCGGCTCGTTCGCGCCGAACACGATCATCATCGGCGTCGACGCAGAACGCGAGTTGCTGCTCGGCCACCAGCTTCGCCGGCGTGGCGGCGACGACGCGATCGACGTCCTCCGCCTCGGGGGCGAATGAGCGGGAGACGACGATGAACGAGTGGGACATCGCCGCCGCCGTCCTCGGGCTCGCGCTGATCCCGTGCCTCGCCATCGCGCTGCTGGCCGCACCCCCGCACGGGTTGGCGGCGCTGGAGGTGGCGGCGGTCCTGCTGGGCACGATCCTGATGCTCCTGGCCGAGGGCTTTCACCGGCAGCCGTTCGTCGACCTCGCGGTCGTGTTCGCGCCGATGTCGCTCGTGGGCTCGATGCTGTTCGCGCGACTGATGGAGCGTGACCTGTGATCTGGCGCGGGGTGGTGGCGGTCGCACTTCTGATCACGGGCGGGCTGCTCGAGCTCATCGCCGTGCTCGGGCTATGCGTGATGCGCGATGTCTACGACCGCCTGCACTACGTCGGCGTGGCCGGGTTCGGGGCGCTATTGATCGGAGTCGCGATCGTCGTTCGCGAGTCGTTCTCGCTTATCGGAGACAAGGCGCTGCTGGTCGGCGTCGTGCTGGTCCTGACCGGGCCGGTCATGGTCCAGACGACCGCCCGCAGCCTGCTTATCCGCGACCTCGGCGACTGGCGCGCGAAGACGCGTGGCGAGGACGAACAGTGACCGTGCTCCAGATCGCAGCGCTCGCGGCGGTGGCGCTCGGTGGCGGCGCCGTCGTGGCGGCAAAGGATCCCCTGCGCCAGGCGCTCGTGCTCAGCATCTACGGGCTGGCGCTGACGATGCTGTTCTTCGTCTTCCAGGCGCCCGACGTGGCGTTGTCCGAGATCGTGGTCTCGACGGTCGGCTTGCCGGTGATGCTCCTGCTCGCGCTCCGCAAGATCCGCGAGCACGAGCGCGCCCGGCGGGAGGAGGACCGATGAGCCGAACCGCCCGGCTGCTCATGTTCGGCGTCGGCGCCGCCGGGCTCGGCGCGGTGCTCGTCTACGGCCTCGGCGGCATTCCCGCGTTCGGTCACTATCAGGGTGTCTACGGCCGCGTGCTCGACGGCATCGGTGTCGCTCAACGACACGCCACCGACCTCGTGACCGGCCTCAACTTCGACTTCCGGGCGTTCGACACGCTTGGCGAGGAATTCATCCTGTTCGCCTCGGTGCTCGGGATCGTGCTGATCCTGCGCGAGATGCGGGACGAGCACGAACGCCCACGCCAGGAGGAGGCGGACGAGCACCAGTTCGCCGGCGCCAGTTCCGCGCTCAGGGCGCTTGCCCTCGGGCTGATCCCGAGCATGATCGCGCTCGGGGTGTACATCGTCGTGCACGGACAGATCACGCCGGGAGGCGGCTTCCAGGGCGGCGTGATCCTGGCCACCGGGCCGCTCGTCGCGTTCCTCTCCGGTCGCTATCTGCGCATGAAGGCGCTCGCGCCCCACACGGTCATCGAGCTCGGCGACGCGGCCGGGGCCATGGGCTACGCGCTGATCGGACTCGGCGGCCTCGTGTTCGTCGGCGTGTTCTTCAAGAACTTCCTCCCACTGGGGATCCCCGGGCACCTGTTGTCAGCCGGGCAGATCGACGTCGCGAGCGTCGCCGTCGGGCTCGAGGTGAGCGGTGCCTTCCTCGTCGGCTGGAGTGAGTTCTTCGACCAAGCGATCCTCGTCAGACACGAAGGGGATCGATGAGATGAGCTTCCTCCCCTACGCCGTCGCGGCGTGGCTGTTTCTGGTCGGCCTGTACGGCATCGTCTCGACCCGCAACCTCGTGTGCGCAATCCTGTCGCTGACCGTGGTCCAGTCGGCGACGTATGTGGTGTTGCTCGCGATCGGCTACACCAACGGCGGACAGGCTCCGATCTTCGCCGACATCCCGCAGGTGACGAAGACGGTCGATCCGGTCGTGCAGGTGCTCGTGCTGACCGACATCGTGATCGAGGCCACGGTAAGCGCGATGCTGCTCGCGCTGGCCGTCCAGGCCCACAAGCGCTTCGGAAGCCTCGACCCGCAAGACCTACGCGCGCTGCGCGACTGACGCACGCGCGGGCACGGGAGACGGGCGCTCGATGCATGTAACTGCACTCGCTGTCGTCGTGCCGCTGATGGGCGCCGCCGCACTGGTCGCAGTGAGGCACTGGTCGCCGCGGATGGTTAACGACCTGGCCGCCGCCGGGGTGGCGGTGGCCGTGGTCACGCTATGCGCGATCCTGCTCGTCCGCGCGGCCCGTCATCCGTTCGCCTACTGGATGGGCGGCTGGCGCCCGAGTCACTCAGTCACGATCGGGATCTCGTTCTCGATCGACCCGATCGGGGCCGGAATGGCGACCCTCGCCGCGGTGCTCGTGACCGCGGCGCTGATCTACTCGTGGCGTTACTTCGACGGCGCCGACGGCCTGTTCCACGCGCTCATGCTCCTGTTCATGGCCGCGATGGTCGGCTTCTGCCTGACCGGCGACCTGTTCAACATGCTCGTGTTCTTCGAGTTGATGGGCGCGGTCGCCTACGCACTGACCGCGTACCGGATCGAGGAGCGCGGGCCGATCCAGGGCGCGATCAACTTCGCGATCACCAACAGCGTGGGTGCATACGCGATCTTCATCGGGCTGGCGTTGTTGTACGCCCGGACCGGCGCGCTCAACATGGCGCAGATCGGCGCGGCGCTCGATGGTCACCGGGCCGACGGGCTTGTGATCGTGGCGATGGTGCTGCTGTTCGCCGGCTTCCTGACGAAGGCCGCGGCGGTCCCTGTGCACTTCTGGCTTGCCGACGCGCATGCGGTGGCGCCGACCCCGGTCTGCGTCCTGTTCTCGGGCGTGATGGCCGAGCTTGGCGTTTACGCAGTCGCGCGCCTGTACTGGACGATCTTCGCGGGCGCTCTCGGTCCCCACGCCGACGAACTCCGTGTGATTCTCGTCGCGCTCGGAACGGTGACCGCGCTGTGGGGCGCGGTCATGTGTTACACGCAACGCCACCTCAAGCGGCTGCTGGCGTTCTCGACGATCAGCCACATCGGCGTATTCGTATGCGGGATCGGATTCCTCACGGCTCACGGCGTCGCCGGTGTGGCCGTCTATGTGATCGGTCACGGGTTCACGAAGGCCGCCCTGTTCATGCTCGCCGGCGTCCTCCTGCACCGGTTCGGAACCGTCGACGAGTTCGACCTGCATGGCCGGGGGCGCCAGCTTCGGGTCGCGGGCGTGCTGTTCGGCGTTGGCGGGTTGCTGCTCAGTGCGTTCCCAGGCGTCACTGCGTTCTTCGGCAAGTCGCTGATCGACAGTACGGCGCTCGAGCGGGGATTTCCATGGCTTCCGGCCGTGTTCGTGATCTCGTCGATCCTGACCGGGGGCGCGGTGCTGCGGGTCACGGGCCGCGTGTTCCTCGGTTGGGGGGCGTCCTCGCGCGAGGATGACGTGCAATTGCGCCAGCCGCCCGAGGAGGACGAGGAGCGCGTCGAGCGCGACTTCACCCCGCCGCTGATGCTGGCCGTGCCCGCGGCGCTGCTGCTCGCCGCGATCGTGGTCGGCCTGATCCCGGGGCTCGTCCCGGCGGTCGAGGCCGCAGCCGTACGTTTCACCGATCACGCGGCCTATGCGACCTGGGTGTTGCGGGGCAGCGCGCCGCACTTCGCCCATACGGCGACGAGCCAGGTCGAGACGTTCGATTACCTCTACGGCGCCGCGGGCACGCTCGGCGCCCTGGCGATCGCGGCGCTGACCCTGTTCGGCGCCCCACTCCGCCGGCGGCTGCCGAGCGGACTCGAGCGACCCCCGCGAGCTGCCCTCACCGCGCTGCGCAGACTCCACAGCGGCCACATCGGCGACTACATCGCGTGGTGGACGGCCGCCACGGCGATGCTCGGCGGAGCCTGCCTGATCCTGCTCACATGAGTCGGCGCTCGATCATCCGGCGGCTGCTCGCCTGCCCTGTGGTTGCGGTTGCGGTTGGGGTGGCGCTCGCGGTTGCGGGATGCGGCGCCACCGCGCCGCAGGCTCCGTTCGCGCAGGCGAAGAAGCTGGACAGCGCCACCGGCGACATCTCTACCGACTGCGGACTGAGCTACCAAGTGACCGCGTTCCCCGGCAACCACCGGGCTGACATCGCGAGCCTCGAGGCCTCGGCGTCATCGAGCGCGCGCAAGCTGGCCTCGGTGTACGCGCGCAACCCGGCGTGGATCTATCAGGGAGATACCGTCCGGCAGATCGTCGATGACGGCTTCGTGATGTTGCGCACGTGTGGCCTGAACGGCGCTGCTCGCGTCCTCAGGATGCTCGCCCCTGTTCGTCCCCCGGTTCGCGCGGGTAGCGGATGAAGTAGTACCCGAGAACGAAACGAAAGGAGCCGTGGCATGGCCGACGAGCTTAAGGGCAAGCGTGTGGCATTCCTGTTCACCGACGGGGCGGAGCAGGTCGAGGTGACCGAGCCGCTCGAGGCGGTCCGCAAGGCGGGGGCCGAGACTGACATCGTCTCGCTCGAGAAGGGCGAGGTCGAGATGTGGAAGCACTTCGACAAGGGCGACAAGATGACAGCGGAGGTGGCAGTCGCCGACGCGGACCCGTCCGATTACGACGGTCTCGTGCTGCCGGGTGGCGTCGCCAACCCGGATCAGCTGCGGCTGAACAAGGACGCGGTCAAGTTCGTCCGCGGGTTCTTCGAGCAGGACAAGCCGGTCGGCGTGATCTGCCACGGACCGTGGATGCTGGTCGAGACCGGCGTCGCCAAGGGCCGCAAGGTGACGTCGTGGCCGAGCCTCCAGACCGACCTGCGCAACGCGGGGGCGGACTGGGTCGACGAGGAGGTCGTGGTTGACAACGGCCTCGTCACTTCCCGCAAGCCGGATGACCTGCCGGCGTTCTGCGCGAAGATCGTCGAGGAGTTCGCCGAGGGCAAGCACAAGCAGCGCGTCGCCGCGTAGCGATTCGTCGCGGAATCGGGGGCTCGAGCCGTTTCGAGGGAAGCTGTGCGCAGACCACGCCTACGCCGCTCGGACTGCTCGAGCCCCGGTATCGGCCGCGTGCGCCGGGGCCGGGGTTTCAGCTACGCGGACGAGCGCGGCCGGCGGATCGATGATCCTGAGGAGATCGAGCGCATCCGCGAGCTCGCGGTGCCGCCGGCGTGGGAGGACGTGTGGGTGTGCCTGGACCCGCTAGGCCACCTCCAGGCGACCGGCCTCGATGCAGCCGGCCGGCGGCAGTATCTGTATCACCCGCGCTGGCGTGAGCGCCGGGACCAGCAGAAGTTCGACCGGATGATCGGCTTTGCCGAGTCGCTGCCGCGGTTACGGCGGCGGTTGGCGAAGACACTGCGGGATGGAGACGAGCCGAGCCGAGAGCGCGTGCTTGCCCTGGCGATTCGGCTGCTGGACGTCGGCATGTTCCGTGTTGGCAGCGAGCAGTACGCCGACGAGGACAGCGGCATCGGCCTGGCCACGATCCGCAAGCAGCACGTCCGGATCGAGGACGACGCGATTACGTTCGACTACCCGGGCAAAGGAGGCGCCCGACGGCGGCAGGTGATCGATGATCCGATCTCGATCGAGCTGGTCAGGACGCTCAAGCAGCGCCGGCGCGGCCCGGCGGAGTTGCTCGCCTACCGCGACGGGCGCAGGTGGCGCGACGTCCGCTCAGACGACATCAACGACTACCTGAAGGAGTACCTCGGCGACGAGGTCAGCGCCAAGGACTTCCGGACCTGGAACGCGACGGTCATGGCGGCCGTGACGCTCGCTGCGGATGGACGGGAGGCGGAGTCGAAGACCGCTCGCAAACGCGCGATCAACGACGCGGTGCGGTCCGTGTCCGAACTACTCGGTAACACTCCGGCGGTGGCGCGAAAGTCGTACATCGACCCGCGTGTGTTCGACCGTTACCTGTCGGGGTGGACGATCGCCGGAGCGCTGGAGCGAATTCCTTCGCTCGACGTCGCCGACGATCGCGTGCGGACGCGGGTCGAGCGCGCGGTCCTCGAACTCGTCCACGGCAACACCAAGTCCTCGGCGATCGAGCGGGTCGCAGCGTGATTGTGATTTAGCACAGAGTCGGGTTACGTCGGGCGCGCCTAGAAGCCCCACCCGGTCCGGATCCGCCACCCGGTCCGGATCCGCGACCCCGGTCCGGATCCGCGACCCCGGTCCGGATCCGCGACCCCGGTCCGGATCCGCGACCCCGGTCCGGATCCGCGACCCCGGTCCGGATCCGCGACCCCGATCCGGATCCGCCACCCCGATCCGGATCCGAGGCTGCAAAACGCAGCAAACTTCGCCACCCGCGGCCAGATCGACCACATAAGCATCGAGGGGATGCTTATGTGGCCTTTGGGCGGTCGGGGGGCGGAGGTTTGCTGCGTTTTACAGGGCGGGATGCGGCCGGCGCGGTGGGAAGAGCCGTCGGAGCCCGACGGATACCGCCTTCGCGAGGCCCGGCCGCGAACAGCGGCTCGGGCCCACGAGGGTTCAGCCGAGCCGCGTCCGCGTACCCGGCGTCAATGCGTAAGCGTTAGTAGTAATGCGCCCGCCCGCCTACGGCGCGCCCCATCAAGCCGAGGACCGCGAGTATCAGCCCGATCACTAACAGGATGATGCCGATCGTCCACAAGATCGCGATCTTGGCGATGAAGCCGATGATCAGGAGTATTACTCCGAGTGCTATCACTGACCCTCCCTCGGGTTGGCGAGTTGTAATCCGGTCATACCCTTGAATATGACGTTGAAGCGTCCGCCTCACCGCGTCGCTCCGTACGGCAGGTAGCTGACCGCGATCGGGTTCAAGCAGCTCCCTGCGGGTAGGCGCGAGAGAGGTATCCGATTTAGGCGAACGACGTGGGGCACCATGCCCGGGTGCGAGGGGAGGATGGGAACCGATGTCCGGAAACGAGGTCCGTCGCGAGAGCGAAGCGAGTGATCGCTCGATCGCCGAGTTGCTCAAACGGCTGTCTGACCAGACCACGACGCTGGCTCGCCAAGAGGTCGACCTGGCCAAGGCCGAGCTCGTTACGAAAGGCAAGCAGGCGGGGCTGGGCGCGGGATTGTTCGGCGGCGCGAGCATGTTCGGCCTTTATGCCCTCGGGGCCCTGACCGCTTGCGCGATCCTGGCGCTGGCCACGACGGTGTCGGCGTGGCTGGCGGCGTTGATCGTCGCGGCGGCCTACGGCGTGATCGCGGGCGTCCTGGCGCTGGCCGGCAAGTCCAAGGTCAAGAAGGGCGTACCGCCCGTGCCCGAACAGACGATTGAGACCGTGAAGGAGGACGTCGAATTGACCAAGCAGCGAGCGAAGGCGGGTCGCCGATGAGCGCCGCCGCTGACGAGGGCCGTCAGAAATCCCCAGAGGAGATCCGCGTCGACATCGAGCAGACGCGCGAGGAGCTCGGCGACACGGTTGAGGCGCTCGCCGCGAAGACCGACGTCAAGGCACAAGCCAAGGAGCGGATCGCCTCGCTCAAGGACACCGCCCAAACCAAGAAGGACGAGTTCGCCTCGCGGGCCAGGGAGTCGGCACCCGATTCCGCTGGCGCGGGGGCACAACAAATCACCTCGACGGTCAAGAACAGGCCGGTCCCGTTCACCGCGATTGGGGCGTTCGCATGCGGGTTGCTTGTGGGCTGGCTGCTCCGGCGGCGATAGACCTAGTCGCGCGGCCGCCCCTCTAACGCGGCGCTCGCTTGAGGCGCCACCGCCGGGTCCCACTGATGCGATTGCGGTTTCCGCTCGCCGTCATCGGTTTTCTCGGTCGCATCGGCTTGCAAACAGACCTGTCTGTCTGCTAGTGTCGTGCGGACCGGAATGAGCTCCCTCGCCTCCACTCTCAGCTTGAACGGTCCCGGCCGCCGACTCCCCGGCGCGCGCGCGCTCGTGACGGGCGCCACGGATCTGAAGCCTCGCGCGGCGTTCGCGCTGCTCACGTCGATCCTCGTCACGCTGCTGGCCAGCTCGAGCGCGCCGACCCCGCTCTACGCGATCTACCAGGCGCGTTGGGGGTTCTCTCCGGTGGCGGTCACGATCGTCTTCGGTGTCTACGCGGTGGCCGTGCTGGTCTCGCTGCTCGTGTTCGGCGCGCTATCTGACCACATCGGCCGCCGGCCCGTGCTGACGGTCGCGCTTGTCGCTCAGGCCGCCGTGATGTTGATGTTCGCCACGGCGAGCGGGCTCGACGTGCTGCTGCTCGCTCGCATCCTCCAGGGCCTTGCCACCGGCGCCGCGGTCGCGGCGATCGGCGCGGCGCTGGTTGATCTGCACCCGGGACGCGGGCCGGTGGCCAACGCCGCCGGGGCGATGAGCGGAACGGCGAGTGGAGCCCTGATCTCGGCGCTGCTGGTGCAACTGCTCCCCGCCCCGACGCAGCTCGTCTACCTCGTGATGCTCGTGCTGTTCCTGCTCCAGGCGGCCGGCGTGCGCAGGGTTGCGGAGACCTCGAGCAGGGTCCCCGGGGCGATGCGCTCCCTTCGTCCCACGCTGGCGCTCCCCGGCCCGGTCCGTGGCGCCGTCGCCGTTGCCGCGCCGTCGTTGGTCGCCGTGTGGGCACTGGCCGGCTTCTACGCCTCGCTCGGTCCATCGCTCGCTGCTCTGGTCGACGGCTCGAGCTCGACGATCCTAGGCGGCGCGGGACTGTTCGTCCTCGCCGGCAGCGGCGCGCTCACCGTCCTCGCGTTCCACCGGACCGACGCGCGCACGTTCGCGCTCGCCGGCGCGGGCCTCATCATCCTCGGCGTTGCGCTCCTGCTCGCGGCCGTGCCGGCCCGCTCGCCGATCCTGTTCTTCACCGGGACCGCGATTGCAGGTGCCGGGTTCGGCGGTGGGTTCCAGGGTGGCCTGCGGACGATCGTGCCGCTCGCCCGGGCAGACGAGCGCGCCGGCGTGATTGCCGTCGTCTACGTGATTTGCTACCTGGCGCTGGGGCTGCCCGCGATCGGCGCCGGCGTTCTTGTCGTTCACACCACCGTCACGCACACCGCCCTACTGTTCGGTCTCGGCGTGATCGCTCTGGCCGCGAGCACCGCGGCCGGCATCCTCGTCAACGGTCGTCGCGCCCGCGCCAGGGAGGCGACCGCGGCGACCACCGGCTGCCTCGCGACCCGGTAGCCGCGACCCATCCGATTGGAGAATCACCATGACCCGTGAAATGAAGATCCCCGGCCTCGATCATCCGATCACGGTCGAGCCGAGCTCCGACCGCGTCGTCGTCCGCGCGGGCGGCACGACCCTCGCCGACAGCACGACCACGCTGGTGCTCCGGGAGGCCGACTACCCGCCGGTCCGCTATATCCCGCTCGCGGATGTCGACCAATCCCTGCTCGCCCCAAGCGATAGGTCGACGTACTGCCCCTACAAGGGCGAGGCGTCCTACTGGTCGATCAATACCGACCCAGAGCGGGGCGAGGATGCGGTGTGGTTTTACGATCAGCCGTATGCCGCGGTCGAGTCGATCCGCGACCACGTCGCGTTCTACGCCGACCGCGTCGAGATCGCGATCCAGGAGTCCTGAGATGCCGTCCGCCACGAGCACGAATCCCGACAGCACGCGTCGCTCGCCGCGCGAGCGTCTGCTCGAGGCGGCGGGCGAGCTGTTCTACGCCGAGGGCGTCCAGTCGGTCGGGATTGACCGCGTGATCGAGCGGGCCGGCGTCGCCAAGGCATCGCTCTACAGCACATTCGGCAGCAAGGAGGAGCTCGTTCGGGCCTACCTCGACGAGCGCCACGCCCGGATCCTCGGCCGGCTCTACGCCGCGGTCGACGCGGTCGACCCGGCCGACCCGGTGGCACGCATCTTCGCGGTGTTTGACGCGCAGGCGGAGCTGTTCGAGCGCCCGGACTACCACGGCTGCGCCTTCACAGCGGCAGCCGCCGAAGCGCCCCGCGACGGGCGAATCAATGACGCGGCACGCGCCTACCGCCGCGAGATCCGCGAGCTCTTCACGGACCTGGCGGCCGCCGCCGAGGCGCTCGATCCACCGTTGCTGGGCAGGCAGCTGCACCTGCTCTACGACGGAGGCTCAGCCGCCGCCAACCTCGACCGAGAGCCCTCGATCGCCGGGCCGGTCCGCGCCGCGGCAGCCTCCCTGATCGCGGCCTCGATCGAGCACTAAACCGTGCGCGGCTCGAGGGCCGCGCGGAGTTGTGCTCTGGCCGTGATCCCCAGCTTCGGGAAGATCCGGTACAGGTGTGATCCGATGGTGCGGTGGGACAGGAACAGCCGCTCGCCGATCTCACGATTCGACAGGCCCGCGGCGGCCAGCTCGGCGATCTGAAGTTCCTGAGCGGTCAGCCGGTCGCGAGCGTCCGGCGTGCGTGGCCCGATCTTCTCGCCGGTCGCTCGCAGCTCGTGGCGCGCGCGTTCACTCCAGCGGGTCGCCCCCAGAGCGTCGAACAGGTTGATCGCGTCGCGCAGAGGTGAACGCGAGTCCGCGTTTCTCCGCTGCCGGCGCAGCCAGCGGCCGAGTGAGAACAGCGTCCGCGCACGCAGGAACGGGTAACTCTCTGACTGTTCGCCGAGCGCCGCCTCGAACAACACCTCGGCGTGCTCGTCGTCACTCAGCAGCGGCCGGGCGCAGGCCAGAGCGGCGCACAGGATCGGCGGCTCGCTGCGGCTCGCGATCTCCTCGAGCTCGCCGGTGACCGTCGCGACACGTGCGGCGTACTGACCGCGGCCCCCGGCCTCGACGAGGTCCAGCACCGCCGTCCAGCGCATGAAGCGGTGAAACGCCGGGTCGCCCTCGTCAAACACTGGCCAGAGCGCGCGGAACGCGTCGACGTGCCGTCCCTCGCTCAGAGCCGCCGCGCCCCGGGCGAGGTGTGCGGGCGCAAGCAACGGTCCACCTCTCATCGCGGTCAGCGCTCGCTCTGGCCCGGCTAGTAGTACGTCGAGGTCGGCGTCGCTACCGCGGTGCGCGACGGCCAGTGCGCCCACGAGGCGGGCGGTGAGTCCGTACTGGGGCTGCCGAGTGTCGCGTGCCAGGTTCGCCGCTTCGGCGGCCGCGCGTTCAGCCGCTTCCCAATCGCCGGCGTTCGTGGCGGCCCACGCGTAGTGGACGAGCGCCTGCGTGAGCGGACCGAGCCTGCCCTGCTCGTGCAGCCGCTCGACCGCGCGCGCCAGGAACCGCGAGCCCCCCGCGAAGTCGCCCGCTTTCTCGGCGGCGATCCCGACGTACATCGCAGCAACAGCATCGGTGATTTCCTGCAGCCGGACGTGTGCCACCCGGCGTCGCACGGACGGCGCCGTCACCTCCGGATCGGCGAGCGCGATGACCGCCAGCAGTCGCGGGTCGTCGTCCGGAACGCCGATGCCTGCGGCCGCGTCGACGATGTACTGCCGCGTCCGGGGACGGACCGGCGTCCACCAGCAGCGATGCGCGACTGGTACGAGCGACCGCAGAGCTGCATCCGAATCGCCGCCGGCGAGCAGCTGGTCCGCGATCGTCACGAACGTCTTGGCGGCACCCTTCTCGGACCAGACGTCACCGCTGATCATCTGCCGCAGCCAGGCCGCGCGCGCGGCATCGACCGGACCCACATCGAGTGACTCCGCCTCCTTCAACAGCCGGCTGACGACATCGACGCGCCCGAGGTCGTACACGAGCTCCGCTGCCCTTACCAGTCGCTCGCCCTTCCGACTCGAATCGGCCGTGAGCATGGCGGCACGCTCGAGCGCGGCCGCGGCGACCATCACCGCACCGCGCCGGCGCGCAACCTGCGCGTGGTCTTCCAGTGCCGAGGCGACTTCCTCGTCATGCCCCACTGCGCCGGCGGCCCGGTGCCACAGCCGGCGTTCCGGAGCGTCCACGACCTCTGCCAAGGCCGCGTACATCGCGAGTCGCTGCGCCGGCGGTGCCGTACTGGCTACCGCCGATCGGATCAGCGGATGTTGAAAGCGCACCTCGGATCCGCGCACCTCCGCCAGCCCGCGTTCCGCCGCACTATCCAGCGCGGACAGCGCGAGCTCTTTCCGGGAGACGAGCCTGGCGGCGGACAGCACTTCTTCGATCGAGGCTTTGCCGTCCAGCGCGGCGGCAAGCAGCATCAGGCGCGTGTCCTCACTGAGCCCGTCGAGGCGCGCACCGAACGCGCGCTCCAGGCGCGCTGTCAGCGTGGCCGGCGCCGCCGAGAGCGTGTCGACGGGGTCGCCCGACTCCGGTATGGCGCGCGCGAGCTCGACGAGGCCGAGGGGATTGCCGGCGGCTTCCGCGAGCACGCGACCGCGCGCCTCAATGGACAGCCCCGGCGCGACGTGATCAAGCAGCCTGTCCGAGTCCGGCGCAGACAGCCGCCCCAAATGGAGATTCGGCAAGCCGGCGTCCTCGAGCGCGGTCGAGAACCCGTCGCGAAGGCCGGCTATGAACACCACCGGCTCGTTGTCCAAACGCCGCGCGACGAACGCCAGCACGTCGAGGCTCGAGCGGTCGAGCCAGTGCGCGTCGTCGGCGATCAGCAGCAGCGCGCTCGAGTCCGCGGCGTCGGAAATGAGCCGGTATGCGGCGAGGGCAACGCGGAACGGATCGGGCTCCACCAGGTCGTTGGCCCCGAACGCCGCGTCGAGCGCCTCTCGCTGCGGATCGGGAAGCCCATCCATGCGGCTACTGATCGGCGCGAGCAGCTGGTGCAGTCCGGCGAACGCGAGCTCGGACTCAGACTCGACGCCAACGGTCGCGAGTGTTCGCGCGCCTAGCGCGCTTGCCCGGCTGCGCGCCCGGTCGAGCAACGCCGACTTACCGATCCCCGGTTCCCCGAGGATCAGCAGCGCTCCGCCGCGGTCCCGGACGCGGTCCAGGACTGCATCGACCCGCGCGACCTCGTCGTCGCGCCCGATCAGCTCGCCGGTCCTATCCGGCGGGCTCGAGACGGTCATACTCGCAGGATAAGCAGTCGCATGACTGAAGCGACGGGCGCTGATCGCGCCTACCTTGCCCACCGTGGCGACGAGTCATGAGACCTACTCAGCGCGACGGCTGAACATCGAGGTGCCAGGCGTCCGCGAGTTCCAACAGCTCTACGAGCAGGCGGTGCCCGCGAATCCCGTGGACGAGATCCACGCACTCGTGGAACGCGGGGCTAGTTGGGACGAGGTCATCGATCTCCACGCCGACTTGGCCTCGCACGGCTTTCTTATCTACTGGCGCAATGACGTACATGGCGTGATGCAACTCGCAGGCGACGACAACGACTGCATCGCCTACCTCATGGGCAACGTCACGATCGCTGAGCGCATGTTCCGCCACGACCCCCGCGCCATGCTGTACGCGCCGCTGCGAACGGTCATTTGGGAAGACGCACACGAACGCGCGTGGTTCACGGTCGACCAACCGAGCACGCAGTTCGGAAGCTTCGGCATTCCTGCGGTCACGTCGGTCGGGGTCGAGCTCGACAGAAAGCTCGCCGCGCTCCTAGAAGCGCTCCGCGTCGAGGTGCCGATGGCGCTGCTGTCCTCGACCGCGGTCCCGTGATCAAGCCGCGGGAAGCAGTCGCATGACTCAAGAGAACGCGGACGCCGCGAATCAGGCTCCGCTCTACCAGGCCAGTTCAACCGAAAGGACGACTATGTCGCCGCAGGACAAGCCGAGCATCGTCTTCTGCCATGGTCTCTGGGCCGATGGCTCGTGCTTCGGCAAGCTCATCCCGGCGCTGCGGGCCGACGGGCACGAGGTGATCACCGCCGAGTACGGTCTCGATTCCGCCCAGGGCGACGTCGATTGCACCCTTCGGGCGCTCGGGCGCGTCTCGAGCCCGGCGATTCTCGTCGGCCACTCGTACGGCGGCAGCGTGATCACCGCCGCGGGAACCGATGACCGCGTCGCCGGCCTTGTCTACATCGCGGCGCTGGCCCCTGACGAGGACGAGACTTCGCAGGGCCAGCAGGACAAGTTCCCCGCCACCGACGTCTTCTCCCACATCGAGGTCGCGGACGACCGCGTCTGGCTGCTTCGGTCGGGAATCGATTGCTTCTGCGGGGATCTGACCGCGGACGAGAAGGAGACCGTCTGGGCGACTGCGATGTCGCCGATCGCGGATCTGTTCAACCAGAAGGTCGACGGCGTCGCCTGGAGAACGAAACCGAGCGCGTACATCGTGTCCAACAACGACCACACCGTCAACCCCGAGCTGGAGCGTTTCGCGGCCAACCGGATGGGTGCGACCACCTACAGCGTGGACAGCAGTCACGTGCCGATGCTCTCGCACCCCGAGCTCGTGCTCGACGTCATCCGGACTCTCGCCAACACGGTCCAAGGCGCCGCAACCTCTCCGGCGGCGTAGTCCGTGCAGAGCGCGATGACTGCAACGTCACACACCACCGGCGCTTACGCGGCATCTCCCAACCAGGTGGTCAGTGCCGCGAACGGGGTCGACTACGCGTATCGCGAGACGGGCGACGGCACTCCACCGCTCGTGCTTCTACAGCACTTCCGCGGAAATCTGGACAACTGGGATCCTGCGCTAATCGACGCGCTCGCGTCAGCTCGGCGAGTCGTCACGTTCGACAACTCCGGAGTGGGCGGGTCAGCTGGTACGACACCGAGCACGGTCACGCAGATGGCGCGCGACGCGATTGCGTTCCTCGACGCGATGGAGTTCGAGAAGGTCGACGTGCTCGGGTTCTCGATCGGTAGCTTCGTCGCCCAGGAGGTTGCGCTGATCCGACCGGCCGCGGTCCGCCGTCTGGTCCTCGCGTCGTCAGCTCCCCAGGGGGCCTCGGGCATGCACGGGTGGGCGCCAGACGTGATCGAGGCCGTCGGCGCGCCTGCCCCGAACCCTGACGGCTACCTCGGCGTGTTCTTCACGGGGTCGGCGACGAGTCGGCAATCTGGCCTGGACGCCCTGGGACGGATGGCTGCACGGAGCGAGGACCGGGATCAGCCAACGACATGGCAGACGCGTCAGGCCCAGTACGACGCTGTGTGCGCGTGGGGAATCCCCGATCACGGGCGCCTACAGCGGGTGAGCGCGCTCGACGTGCCCGTGTTCGTCGCGAACGGCGACAGCGACCCGATGATCCTGCCGCATTTCTCGCATCTGCTCGCCGGGCTGATCCCGCAAGCACGGCTCAAGATCTACCCCGACTCGGCCCACGGCTTCTTGTTCCAACACCACGCCACATTTGCCGGCGACGTCGAAGAATTCCTCAGCGATTCGAGCGAGGGCTCACCAGCGTGACCTCAGGCATTCACACCGAAGAAAGGAAGGCAACCTGATGCCGATGATCGACGTCTATGCGACCGATGGCACATTTGCCGTTCCGGACTCGCTCGCACAGCAGCTGGCGGCGACGCTGATGCGCATCGAGGAGGTTCCGGACCTGCCGATGTTCCGCAATAACACGGCCGCGTTCGTTCATGCGCTCCCGGATGGCGCGATCGCGAACGTCGAAGGCGAGAGCGATTACGTGCGGGTCCAAGTGCTGACGAACCTGGGCGCGCTCGACCGCGCCAAGCAGCTCGCCGTCGTCGAGCAGTTCACCGAGATCGTCGCTGCCGCAGCGGGCCGGCCGGAGCTGAAGAAGCGTACGTGGGTGCTGCTCACCGAAGCTCCAGACGGCGGGTGGGGACTCTGGGGACATGCCCACACCAACGCCGAGCTCGTCGCCGCGGCACGCGCCGAGGCCGCAAGACTGTCCGGCCGCGCAGACGCCTGAGCTCACCGGCGGTGGAGGCGCATTTCATCGTGCTCCCCGGTGGCGGGTACGCAGCGCATGCCGAGAACGAGGCTGAACCGATCGTCGACTGGCTGCGCGAGTTGGGAATACCGGCGACGGTCCTGCGCTATCCGCTTAACGCCCGACACCCGATCCCGCTGGAGGCGGTCCATTCCGAGGTACGTCGACTGCGCGCGATGGGGGTGACGCTGGTCGGAGCGATCGGCTTCTCGGCGGGGGGCCATCTCGGCGGTCACGCCGCGCTGTCGGATTCATCGCGCGGCGACACGCGAATCGATCTGGCCGTGCTCGGCTACGCAATCACCTCGATGGAGATGGAGACCTACCGGCCGGCTCGCTTGACCTTGCTTGGCGAGGACGCGCCGCCCGAGCTCCGCCGAGCCACGTCACTCGATGCCCTGGTGACCGCCGGTGCCCCACCGTTCTTCATCTGGCATACGGCCGAGGATCCGTATGTGCCCGTCGAGCACAGCTACCGGCTCGCAGCAGCGCTCGCAGCCCACGACGTGCCGCACGCATTGCACGTCTTCTCGAAGGGTCCGCACAGCCTGGGGCTGGCACGCGGCGCCGGCGAGGCCTCGGCCTGGACCGAGCTAGCCGCAGGCTGGCTGGCCGACCGGCTAGGAGGCTAGATACTGCTCGTAATCGGAGCAGGTTTGAGGCTCGCTCCGATCGTCGCGAGCTCGTCGCGCGTAAGTGTCTGGGACGTGAGGATCACGAACGTGTCGCCGTGCTCGAGCTGCGCCTGTGCCTCCGAGCTGGCGTCGAGCCTGGTCGCCCGGATCGCTGTCCCCTCGCGCCCCACGTCCTCCCAATCGTCATCGGCAAGCATCATGGAAGACTTGTCGGCGGCCCTAAATTGCGAGAGCGACACACCCTCATGCCCGTCGTCCGATCTGTAGATGAGCGCGACGCTGCCTGGCCAAGGCGGTCGACGTGACGCTTCTCTAAACAGACAGGACACGCGCCAGGCGCTGGGGATCCGATCGGGAATCAGAACCGTGAACGCCGCGCGCTGCTGGGCCTGGCGAACCGAGATTCGCTCCGGCGGGTGTCCCCACGTGGGCTGGATCTCTTCGCCGGCGGGCGGCTCGAACGTAAACCGCTCCTCCGAAATCAGGCGATCGAACGCGATCGCGACGGTAGTCACCTTGTTGAAGGGCTCGCCGTCTCGGGAGGCGACGACCTCAAGCAGCACCCCACGCTGCGCATCGATCTCCAGCGTGTAGCGGTCAGCGCCGGCTCCAAGCTCGTAAAGCTCGAACGACCGCGGACCGCGGCGCGGATCTCGCCAGCGCGGAACCGCCTCGGCGGTAATCGTCTCGCGCCCGGCCACCCGGCCGTGACCGACGACGGCGAATCTGAGCAACCCCAGGAGCGGCGTCGGATCCAGCATGAACGAGAGCCCTTCCCCGATACCGCTCCCGAGCTTCGGGTCATCCCGGTTGCTGGTCGCGCCGTTCCGCTCATCCCAGGACCACCACAGCTCCCCGTCGCGCACCCCGTAGGCACCGTCCCGCGGACCGCCCGCGTGCTCTTCGCGAACCCGACCGTCAGCCCGCCAGATGTGCAAGACCTCCTCACGCTCCACGGGCTCGCTCGAGGTGCACGCGGCGCCGTAGGTCGAGATCGCTGCTCCGCGTCCCTTCTCCTCCTCGGTCGCGGCACGCCAAGCCGCCGAAGCGCGCTCCTCGTGTTGCCACATGCGATACGCCGCCTCAACGGATTGAACCGGAGTATCCGCCCGATGTAGCAAGACCAACAGCGAGCCGAGCTCCCCGTTGTCGCGATCCGGCGTCTCGAGCACGTCAGACACAAGGCGAAGAGTAAAGACCGCCCCGGTGTAGGTCGATAGGCGACGTCGCCCGGGCCGGTTAGGCTCGCGCGATGATTGCACCGGATCCTCAGGCCGATCCACCCCGGCTTGGCCGGCGGATCGTCCGCTTGTTTCGGCCGCATCGCGGCACGCTGTCGGTGATCGTCGGGATGATCTTGATCAGCTCGCTGTTGAGCGTGATCAGCGCGCTGTTGGTCCGTCAGGTGTTCGACGACGCGCTGTTCGTTCGGGGCGGTCCCGATCTCGGAGTGCTGTACCCGCTGGTGGCGGCGCTTATCGCGATCCCGATCGTCAACGGGATCCTGAACGTCGGCCAGGCGTGGCTGACCGAGATAGTCGGCAACCGGGTGCTGCAGGAGCTTCGCGACCAGCTGTTCGAGCATCTGGAGCGGCTCTCGCTCGCGTTCTACACGGCGACTCGCAGCGGCGAGGTTCAGTCGAGGCTGGCCAACGATGTGGGCGGCGTGCAGACGACGATCACCTCAACGGCGTCGTCGGTCGTCAGCAACGTGGTCACGTTCGTGTCCTCCGTTGTGGCGATGCTGGTGCTCTCGCCTTTGCTGACGGCGATCTCGCTGGCCGCGACGCCCGTGTTCGTGCTGTTCAGCCGGCGCGTCGGACGCGCCCGGCGAAGAGCTCGCCGCGACGCCCAGGCTTCGCTGGCGGCGATGGGTTCGATCACCCAGGAGACCCTGTCGGTGTCCGGGATCCTGCTGGCCAAGGTGTTCGGGCGACAGGAGCACGAGGTCGACCGATACCGCGCCGAGAACGCCAACCAGGCCGAACTACAGATCCGACAGGCGATCACCGGGCGATCGTTCTTCGCCGTCACCCAGGCGTTCTTTGGGATCAGTCCGGCGCTGGTCTATCTGGTAGCCGGCCTTCAGGGCACTCACGGCGACCTGTCGGCAGGGACGCTGGTGGCATTCACGACCCTGCAAAGCCGGCTGCTGATCCCGATCAACCAGTTGCTCCAGGTGTCGGTCGACGTGCAGTCATCGCTAGCGCTGTTCGGGCGGATCTTCGAGCTGATCGACCTCCGCCCGCGGATTACCGATCGACGCGGCGCGCTCAACCTGAACGCAGGCGAGATCCGGGGCGAAGTCGCGCTCGAGCACGTGTCCTTCCGCTACGGCGGCGGCGAAGACGGCGGACCGCCGGCACCGACGGAGGCGCTCCATGATGTCTCGATGCTGGTGTCGCCGGGCCAACTCGCGGCGCTGGTCGGTCCCTCCGGGGCGGGTAAGACAACGATCTCGTACCTGATACCGCGGCTCTACGACGTCGAGAAAGGGGCGGTCGTGATCGATGGTCACGACGTGCGCGACCTCACCGCGGCGACGATCGCACGCGCGGTTGGCGTGGTGACCCAGGAGAGTTACCTGTTCGGAGGCACGGTGCGCGAGAACATCAGTTACGGGCGCCCGGATGCGACCGACGAGGAGATCGTCGCCGCCGCCAAGGCCGCGTTCATTCACGACCGCATCACCGCGCTCGAACACGGCTATGACACGGTTGTGGGCGAACGCGGCTACCGATTCTCCGGCGGGGAGCGCCAGCGCCTGGCGATCGCGCGCGTGATCCTCGAGGACCCGCCGATCCTCGTCCTCGACGAGGCCACCTCGGCGCTGGACACCGAAAGCGAGCGCGTCGTTCAGCGGGCGCTCGAGTCGCTGATCCAACGCCGAACCACGATCGCCATCGCACACCGGCTCTCGACGATCCGAAACGCCGACGTCATCTTCGCCATCGCCAACGGCATGATCGTCGAGCGCGGCACGCACGACGAACTCCTCGCTGAGGGCGGCCTCTACGCGCGACTGTACGAGGAACAGTTCGGCAACGGCGTCGTCGAGGCCCATTGCAGCGACGGCGTGATCCTGGCCAACGGCCAACCGTGCCGACCGTCGACCCGGCGACCGCAGCCGGGCGCTCAGATCCCTATGCCGGTGACAGCGGGACCGCCGCAGTCAATCGCGGAAGTCCCGGCTGAACTACGGACCGTCCTGACGGCATGACACCACGCCTCTAGCTGAACTGTCGGCGGTGCCTCATCTGATCTGAGGCGGGTGAGGTGTGGATTCGCGAGCTCGGTTTGAGCCGCCCGTCACCTTAGGCGAGCTTCAGCGGGACCACGCCGTAAGGGTCGATGCGATACACGAGTGACACACGGTGGTAACCGTCGGCGATGTCCGCGCCGGCCTCACCGCTGACGACGAGCACGGGGCTGAGCTCCTTGCCCTCAATGACCTTGATCAGATCCTTCATTACTCCCGGATCGTCGAGCGGCGCGGCAGTGAGACCCGCCGCGCGCAGGATGTCGTTGGCGCGCCGCCGAGTGATCGGCGCCTTGCGCAGTCGCTTTACGACTTTGCCGGCAGACTCGACGTCGATCTTTAGGGACAGGTAGGCCTCGGCGGCGGCGTAGTCGTGGTCGGCGACATCGTCGAGCCACTTGAGGTTCTCTACCGGTCCTGGCTCGACTGCGTCGGCTTTCTTGTTGGCCATCCACGGATGATGTCACTCCGCGAGCCCCGAGGCGAGCCGGGATGTGCTCAGGCTACGTAGGCAGCCCGGCCGCGGGTCGCGTCCACCACGGTCGTGATCAGCCCGGTCTCCACGTCGTAGACGTGCCCGGAGACCCGCGTGTGAGTCGAGATCTGAGGGGCCGCGAGCAGCCGCTCGACGTCGGCACGAACCGTCTCGGCGGGGTTGGTGACCGGCAGGTCGGCGAGCGTCTGCTCGTCGTAGCCGCCCCGTTCGGCGAAGTCGTGGCGGAGCTGGTCGTCTTCGAGCAGCCGGCTTCCGCAATCGGTGTGGTGGATGATCGCGACCTCGAAGTACGGCCCGTCGGGCGCCTTGGCGTCCACCAGGTAGCCGGCGTAGGCGATGTCCTGGATGACGGCCGGCGTGATCCGCCCCCCGGTGTTCCGCGCGACCAGCGCTTCTCCGAACTCGAGGCCCAAGTACTCCTCGGGATCGACGCGGCAGTCCATGCAGCAGACGATGAACAGGCCGGCACGTGGCAGGAACGGGAGCCGTGGTGCGTGCTGCCGTGCGTCGGTGGCGGCGAATCGCTGGTTGCGTTCCAGCAGAGGCGCGAGATTTGTCATGGTCGGGGCCTTTCGCTCGTAGCTGCCGTGGCCCTCATGGTGGGCCAGCGCCGCACCTTCGACAAGTGGCAGGACTGCCGAGTTGGCGTAGGATCCTGCCAATTGCATCGCGTCGTCGCCTTAGCCATCCCCGATGTGATCCTGTTCGACCTCGCGATCCCCGCTGAGGTGTTCGGCCGTGCGGTCGAGCGCGACCGGTACGCGTTCGAGGTCTGTGCCGAGCGGCCCGGAGCCGTCTTCTCGGCGTCCGGGGTCGAGGTCCGCGTTCCGCGCGGCCTCGGCTCGATCGACGCCGCCGACACCGTGATCGTGCCGGGGTTCCACCCCCGCGAGCCCTCCGCTGCCGTGGTCCGGGCGCTGCGGCGGGCGGCCGATCGGGGGGCCCGGATCGCATCGGTGTGCGTGGGGGCGTTCGCGCTGGCCGCCGCCGGGCTGCTTGACGGTCGGGCGGCGACGACGCACTGGGAGTTCGCCCCGGAGCTCGCGGAGCGCTTCCCGAAGGTGCGTGTCCGTCCGGAGGTCCTGTTCGTCGACGAGGGCCAGGTTCTCACCAGCGCCGGGATCGCCGCGGGCATCGACCTCTGCCTGCACATCGTGCGCACCGATCACGGCGCGGCCGCCGCGTCGGAGGTCTCCCGCAGGTTAGTCGCCGCCGTGCACCGTCCCGGCGGCCAGGCGCAGTTCATGCAGCGGCCGGTCCCCGAGGCCGGTCCGGGTCTTGCTGACACCTGCGCATGGGCTCTCCAACAGATGCACCTACCACTGACCGTCACAGATCTCGCCTCGCGCGCCGGCTACTCCGCCCGAACGTTCGCGCGGCGCTTCGTCGAGGAGACAGGCACGACCCCGTTGCGGTGGCTGACGGCGCAGCGGCTGCTCGAGGCCCGGCGCCTGCTGGAGGCCAGCGACGTCCCGATCGAGGACGTGGCCCGGCGCACCGGTCTGGGCACGGCCGCGAACCTGCGGATCCATCTGGCGCGAGAAACCGGAACGACACCAACGGCCTACCGACGAGCTTTCCAGGGTGATCCCGGCCCGAAGGTCCCGCATCTTCGGACCGGTGTGGTCGCGTAGCCGAATACGCGACGGTCAGCATCCGGGAGCGGAACGCGTGCGGCGACACCTCGGGGGGTGTCGGCCGACACCTCTGGGGCGGGGGTCGAGACCCGTGTCCCCTACCGCGCCGGCGTTCGGGAGGGGAGCCTATGGCCATGCCCTCCGATCCCGATAGCGGCACAGGACTCGGGCTTCGGGGGGCACCCACGCCTTCCTCTCTCCAAGGAGCAACCCCGTGAGCATCGCACTCTCCCGATCATCGATCCGGTACGGCGCCGTCGCGCTGGCCACGACCGCGGCGCTGGCCTTGGCCGGCTGCGGATCCGTCTCGTCGTCATCGCGCTCGGCGGCCGCGCCCGACGCGACGCCAACCGCGACCTCATCGAACACAACTGCAATGACGGCTAGCTTGAGAAGCAGATCCACCAGGACGTCGTCCTCGGGACGTGTGACCACTAGGGGTGGAGGCTTCTCGGCGGTGATCCCGGCCGGCTTCAGGAACGCGACCGCGTCCGCGCAGGGCGGGCCGATCAACATTCTGTACCTCGCGACCGGACCGCGCGCGGCAGGACTCACGACGAATATCAACGTGGTTCGCCAACGATCTGCTGGGGTGACAGACATGAACGCGATCGTCCGCGCGGAGTTGAGGGGACTTAGGCTCGTGCTGCCACAGACTCTCCGGATCTCGACTCCGGAACCGGTAACCGTCGGTGCCGAGTCGGCGCGCGCCCTCGACTACCTGTACGGCCCGGCGACCCGGCGGCTACATCTGCGTCAGGTGATCGTGGAGCACCAAGGCTGGATCTACGTGATCACTTACACCGCATCGTCGACGGGGTACGCGGCGAGCCTGCCCGCGCTGGCCCAGGTGATCAGCTCATGGCGCTGGGTCTAGTGTCGCGAGGCACTCGGAGCACCTAGCTCGCTGCGTCAGGCAGGCGGTCGGTCGATGAACGTGTTGCGCGCTTCGGTGATGCGCCCGTCGGCGACCCGGTAGAGGCTGAGGCCGCGATAATCCGAACCGTTCGGCAGATGCCCGGTCCAGGTCGCGGCGACGGTGTCCTCACCGGCAACCAACGCCTCGACGTCGTACCGGATCACGCCACCCGCGAGTTGGACGGCGTGTTCGTAGTCGTCCCGGGCGCCTTGCGGTCCGTGACCGGGCACCGTGTGGCCGTAGTCGACGTAGTCGGCTGAGACGATCTCGTCGAATCTATCTGGGCGGCCGTCGGTGTAGGCGGCGAAGAACGCCCGAACCGCATCTTCTGGTGTCATAGCGTCGATTCCAATCTGGCCTAAACCGGCTCGCCCCACTGGCCATCCCCATGATCGCGGGTGCTTTGATCAGCCACGGCCTGGGATGCTTCCGGTCCGAAGCCAGCCTGCTTCAGCATTCGCCGCAGATCGACGAGGATCTGAGCATCGACATCCTTACCGTGAGGCGCGGGCAGCACCTCCGTCTCGGGACCGAGCGCGACCTTGAGCTTGCCGTTGTGCTCGTGCGTCACCGTTCCGATCGTGTCCAGGAGCGAGACGACCTGACGCCACTCGACGTTGCGGCTCGGGGGATGGCTGAAGATCCTCTCGATCGTGTCGCGGTGATGGCTGCTGAGGTGCGCTTCCATCGGGATCCCTTTCGTCCGTTGGTTCTCGCCGTTGATACCGGAAGCCATGATCGCATCGTCCGTGCTCCCGCGAGCATCGGGGTTACGTGCGTGTAACTCGGAGTCCGGTAGACCCGACGAGATCGTACGCGTCGCTCATCTCCGATACTGGCCTTGGTGGTCGTCGCTTGCGCCACCGCCGTGGCCGCTTGTGGGTCCTCGGGCAAGCCGAGCAGCTCGGGCCCGAGCACGTCGACAGGTAGCGGATCCAGCTCGACCGGTGCGAGGCTCGCCTTCTCGAAGTGCATGCGCGCGAGCGGTGTGTCGAACTTCCCTGACTTGAGCGGCAACGGGATGCTGATCCAAGGGAACGCGCACGCTTTCTCGGTGAACGGCGTTTCACTCAACGCCCCGGCGTTCCTGGCCGCGCGTGCGAAGTGCCAGAAGTACCTGCCGTCCGCCTACGCGAGTGCGGCGGAGACGGCGCAGCAGCGACAGCGGGGACTGAACTTCGCGAAGTGCATGCGCAGCCACAACGTTCCGAACTTCCCCGACCCGAAGATCATCAGCAGCTCGGGCGGCAACCAACTGGTCTACCTGGCGGGGCTCAATTTGCAGTCGCCGGCGTTCCGAGCCGCGGCCAAGGCCTGTGGCGGTGGCCCCAAGGGGCCGTGAGCGGCCAGCACCTGGAACGGACTACGCCTTGTTCAGTCGGGCGCGATCCAGAAGGCGATAACCGCGTACTGAAGGACGGCGGCGGCGATCACGAGAATGTGGAAGACCTCGTGGTATCCGAGTACCGCCGGTACCGGGTCCGGGCGCCGAGTGGCGTAAACCACGGCTCCCACCGTGTAGAGAACACCGCCGAGGCCGAGCAGCGTCAAGCCCCAGGGCCCGATTGCCGGCCCGAGTTGGGGTAGCGCCGCCACCGCGATCCACCCAAGCCCGACGTAGAGCGCGGCCCGCAACCACGTCGGCGTGTTCCTCCACACCAGGTTCAAGACGACCCCGAGCAGCGCTCCGGCCCACACCGCGACGAGGAGCGCGACCGCCACCGAGCCGTGGAGCACGAGCAGAGCGAAGGGCGTATAGCTGCCCGCGATCATCACGAAGATCATCGAGTGGTCCAGCCGACGCATCCAGTCGCGCCCGGTCAGCGAGCGCCAACTGACCCGGTGATACAGCGCGCTGACCCCGAATAGCCCCACGAGGCTGACCGAGTAGACGGTGAGCGCAATCCGGGCGCGCGTCGTCCCGGCCACAATCAGCAGCACGACACCGAGCGGCACCGCGCCGGCGCACGCCCATTGGTGAAACACGCCGCGCAAGCTCGGCTTGAACGGCTGGGACAGTTCAGGCATTCCGCAAACGCTACCGGCCTGAGTCCCCGCCCGATGCCAAAAGGAGATCCGGGCTCTGGGCGCTGGCGTCGCCTGAGAGCAACGATCGGAGCTTCGCCCGCGCGCGGTGCGCCCGGACCCGCACGACGTTCGCGGAGATGCCAAGGACTTGTCCGATCTCCCGGGGCGTGAGCCCATCCCAGGAGATCATCGTGATGATCTCCTGATCTACGGCCGATAGCGCAGCGAGGGCGGCCGTGATCAATTCAGACTGATCGTGCGCGAGGGCGGGTCGGGCGCTTGCTGCCGACTGCAGCTCCTGTGCGAGCGACTGCGCCGCGACGGCGAGACGTCGGTGACGTTCGTGGCCGCGACGCATCACGTTCCGGGCGACGCCGAACAGCCACAGGCGTGCCTCCGCACCGGCGGGTACCTGCTTGCGTTTCTCCCACGCCACGAGATAGGTCTCGGCCAGGCAGTCGGCGGCGTCCTCAGGTGTCGAGCAGCGTCGAAGCAGGAACGCAAGTACGTCGGCATTGGTCTCGGTGTACAGCGCGGCGAACCTCGCCGAATCAGCGGTCCCACTCATCGACCGCTACCCACGGCGCGGTGATAGGGCAGATGTGCTCCGCCGGGAAGATCCTCGATCGAGTTGACCACCCCCCGCTCGATGAACGCCGTATATCTCAGAACGGTCCCGCGCGGCAATGGGGCGGTGCCGGGGATCTCGGTCAGGGGTGCCGTCTGGACCAACTGTGTCTGGAGCGGCTCGCCGGTGGCGGGGTCGAACAGCAGCTCCCGGCGGGTGGTCTCGTCGCCGATCTCTGCGTGTGAGAGCGCCACCGCGATTCCGCGCCGTCCGAGCCGATCGGTCCGCCAACCGAGAAGCTCGACCCCAGGCAGGTGCGCGATCACCCGATACAGGGCCGACCGCAGCGCTGGGGAGGTTGAGGCAAACAGCAGCCGGTCGGCGATCACCTCGAACACACTCGCAGTGGCGACTTCGGACACCGTCGCCCCCGCCGTCGCCGTGGGCGCGGTCCGCGTGTCGCGCACCTCGCGCTCGATCGCTCGGAGCAGGGCCGTCGGCTGCGTCGGCAGGCCCGCTGGATCGTAGTCGCTGTAGTAGGCGCCGACCCCCGGATAGGCCAAGTCACCGTCCTGGTTCGGCATGTACTGGGCCAACGACAGCCCGTGCGCCCGAGCGATCGAGCGGTCCAGAGGGGCAAAGAAGCCCTCCCGACTGTTGACGATCCGCTCACGCCCCGAGCCGTTTGCCCTGTACCAGTCCTGCTTGGTGTCGGATTGCCAGAAGCGAACGCCGACGCCGGCGAATCCGGCTGACGACGTCACGCCCTCCTGCACCTTCACATATTCGTATTGGCGTGCTGTGGGATAGACGGCCGTCTGGCGCATCGCCGTGCTGGCAGCGCGATCAAGCGCGATCGCGGCCGACGCCGGCGTCGGTCCGAGCTGCGCATCGTCACTGCCGCCAGCCGGCAGCAACGCGGCCGCAATCAAAACCCCAGCCGCCAGCACCGCCACGACACCCGCCGATAAGGCCAGACGCCGCCGACCAGCGCGCCGCCTTACCGAACGCGGTGGCCCCGCGCGGCCGGCGCGGCGCGCTTCTCGCATGAGCGCGTCGCCCAGCGCGTCCCGGGCTGACTCCACGCTCTCGGCGGACAAGACATCGCGGTCGAGCGGATCCACCAATCTCAAGAGACGCTCGACATCTTCATCTGAGAACACCGTTCGGGCCATCTTCTTCTCCGTCCGTCGTGTCAACCCATACATCCGCGAGAAGGCCGTTTTCATTACACACCGGGCAGCGTCGCGCCGCTAGCCGGAGTTCGACGTCGGGGTGGGCAACAAGACGTGGGTTGCGGGCACGTACACCGACTCGACCACCAACGTCGTCTATCACCGTCCCCGGTACGGTTCCGGTATGTCGCGGAGTCGCGTGAAACCGAGCGTGGTTGCGCTGGAGCTTGCGTGCGGAGCGACCGCAGGACCCCTGTTCGTGAGCAGCTTCACGGCGATCGGGGCCAAACGCGCCGGCTACGACTGGCGGCGTCACGCAGTGAGTTCCCTCGCGGACGGTCCGGGTGGATGGCTGCAGCGCGCGAACTTCATCGTCACCGGGTCGCTCTTTTGCATCGCGGCACACGGTCTCGCGCTGAGCCCGAACCAGATCGTGGGCCCGCGAGTGGTGCCGGCGCTGACGTTCGGGGTCGGCGCTGGACTGATCGGTTCTGGCCTGTTCGTCACCGACCCGGTCGCTGGGTACCCGCCGTTGCCGAGTGGCCACGACCAGACTGATCGCACGCAGCCGGTCGCCCCCAGCCGCGAGGGCACGCTCCATAACCTCTGCGCAGTCCCGATCTTCGCCGGGATACCGATCGCGGCCTTGACTTGCGCTGCGTCCGCCGCGCGCACCGCGGCCTATCGCTGGGGTTCCTACTCGGCCGGCTCAGCCATCGCGATGACGAGTACGTCCGCGCTGTTCGGCGCAGCGTTCGGTGGCGCGCCACGCCTCGCCGGCCACGGCGGTCTTCTGCAGCGCGTCTCGATTGCGACTGGATTCGGATGGCTGAGCGCGCTTTCCCTTCGCGCGCTGACCTCTGCCGTCAACGTGTGATGGAGACCGGATGTCCGAGACCGATTCATCGCTGCCGCGCGAACACGGCTGAGGACCAGAATCCTGCTCAGGTTCGACGGTCGCTGGATGGGTCGATGAGGTACTTCGTTCCAGTGCTGCGCCGTGCGACGACGGCGAGGACTTCAGGCTGAAGGACGTCGCCCAGCCCGATGGTCTGCGCGTAGCGCGAGGCGAACGTCGTCTTAGCCTCGGTCAGGACGCGGGCGCGCATCCGGCCGATCGCCTCGCCGCCCAGGCGCGCGAGCGCATTCGTTAGGAGGTATCCGCCGATGCCCCAGGCCACCCCAAACTTGCGTTCGATGACGGTGGGGGAGAAATCGAGCGAGCCATAGATATAGACCTGCTTGTGCACCGTGGATCCGTAGGGCGTGTACGACGCGAGCGGCGGCTGCGCGCGCTCCATCGCGGTGAGGATCTCCCCCGCCAGTGACCCGCCGCCGATGGCGTCGAAGGCCAGGGTCGCGCCGGTCTCGCGGATCGCTTCGGTGAGACGCGTGGCGAAGTCCGGCACTGAGGAGTCCACGACATGCACCGCGCCGAGGTCGCGCAGCACCTGGGCGTGCTCGGCGCGGCGCACGATGTTCACCAGGCCGACGCCGTCGGCGGCGCAGATCCGCACGAGCATCTGCCCGAGGTTGGAGGCGGCGGCGGTGTGAACGAGGGCGCTATGGCCCTCGGCGCGCATCGTCTCGACCATCGATAGCGCGGTTAGCGGGTTGATGAACAGCGCTGCGCCCTCGGCGGTGCTCACGTCGTCGGGTAACTCCACGACGGCGGCCGCGTCGACTACGCGGTAGTCAGCCCACATCGACCCGCCGAACAGCGCGACGCGACGACCGATCAGCGCGGCCGCTTCCGGGCCGGCCGCGATAACGGTGCCGGCGCCCTCGTTGCCGACCGGCAGCGGCTTGTCCAGCCGGTCGCGGTACAGCGCTAACGCCGCCTCTGGAACTTCGCCCACGAGATCCGCCCCGTCGGTCCGCAGCGCGCCAGGCGCGACCGCACCCAGCAGCATGCCGAGATCCGAGGGGTTGATCGGCGACGCTTCGACGGCAACGACCACCTCACTGCCGCCAGGCTCGGGAATATCTCGCTGGGCCAGCTCCAGCCGCAATTCGCCGCTGGAGGAGATGGTCGACCGCAGACTGCGGCCGCGAGTCGGAGTCGCATCGGGAGACATGACGGGAAACCTTTCGAGTCGGAGATCGCAGCCTACCGAGCAGCGGGACACGTCCTCGATGCCCGGATCGACGCTGGCAGCTTCAGCGAAGTGTCGACCTCCCAAGGCCCCCAGCGACGTCACCTAACGATGACGGCGAGATCGGGCAGGCGTCAATCGGGATACTCGTCCTTGCGCCAGGAGCGCGGCTCGTCGGGCTGGGGCTTTGGTGCCCGGTCGAGTAGGAAGCTGAAGTAGGGCGCGACGAACGGATCGGGAGCCATCACCGTGTAGGTGTGGTAGACGGTTCCGTTGTCACACGCGAAGGCGATCCAGCCGGGGCCCTCTCGAAGTCCGTCCTTCAGCTCGGCCCCGGTCTGCCGTGACCACTCCTCGAGCCAGTCGGGCGGGCTATCGATCATCTCCTTAACCGCGGGGATCTGCTCTACCTGCGCTTCGGTCATCGCAAGGCCGAAGTCGAACGCGAAGTCGGTGTTGTACGTGGACACGTAAGGAAACTGCCAGCCCATCCGCGATTTGTAGGCGGCCAATCGCTCAATCGGAGCCCGCGAGAAACAGATGAGGGTCACATCGCGATGGTTGACGTGGATAAGCGCTCCGTCTAGACCGTCCGCGAGGCTGGTACATCCGGGGCAGGCGCCCTTCTCGTAATCCGGGCCGAACATGATGTTGTAGGCCAACAGCTGCGAGCGGCCATCGAACAGATCCGCGAGCGTCTTCTTGCCGTCCTCGGTTTCGAACTCATACTGCTTCTCCACCGGCACCCATGGCAGCTCGCGGCGCTTGCGCTTGATCTCCTCGTTTCGCTCCGCTTGCTCGCTCTCGAGTTGTGCGAGCTCGTCCCGAGCCGCCTGCCACTGCTCGCGCGTTCCGGTCTGATGATCCGGCATCTCCTGTTCCTCCTTTGACTCGACCACTCTTGTGTGAGCGCCTCCGCGCTCACGGGACGCTATAGCGACCTCGTACTAAGGACCTGCGCCGCGGACCAAACTCATCGCAGCGGGCGAGAATGCTCGCGGGTCTCCGGACCGCTCCGAGCGACGGCACGGTCAGGGGATCTGGACTGGCGCGGATGCGGCCGACGGAGGTCCGGTGCCGGTGCTGTTGATCGCCGTCACCGTGTTACGGCGCTCGACGGCGCCGATGGCAGGCTCGTGCCGAGCGCGTTCGTCGCGGTCACGGTGAACGTGTACGCGGTCCCGTTGACCAGGCCGGTCACGGTGATCGGAGAACTCGTGCCGGTGACCGTGGCGCCGCCCGGCTCGGCGGTCACGGTGTAGCTCGTGATCGGTGAGCCGTTCGCGAACGGCGCGAGGAAGTCGACGGTGGCGTCCGCGTTGCCGGCGAGCGCGACGGCCCCAGTGGGCGGAAAGCAGCGGCGCCGGTGATCGCGTCGAGGATCGATTGGACATGTCCGCCATCGACCGATGAGCATCACACACTGTCTCGGGCTGTCACGCTGCTCCCGCTGAGATCCGAGGCCCCGTCGTCCACCCAACCCAAGGAGGCGTAGTTCATGCAAATCGGCGCTGTATACCCGCAGATCGAGCTTCGAGGAGACCCCCGTGCTGTGCGACGCCTCGGGCTCGCGGTCGAGGAGCTCGGCTTTGACTACCTCCTCGCGTACGACCACGTGCTCGGCGCCGTTCACGCCGATCGAACACCCGAGCTCACCGGCCCCTATACCGAGCACGACCCGTTCCATGATCCATTCGTGATGTTCGCCTATCTGGCCGCGATCACCGAACGCCTCCAGTTCGCCACCGGGATCCTGATCCTCCCGCAACGCCAGACCGCGCTCGTCGCGCGCCAAGCAGCCGATCTCGATCTGCTGTCCGGCGGTCGACTGCGGCTCGGTGTCGGTATCGGCTGGAATTACGTCGAGTACGAGGCCCTCGGGCAGCAGTTCCGAACCCGCGGCGCCCGCCAAGAGGAACAGATCGGACTGCTCCGCAGGCTCTTCACAGAAGACGTCGTCGACTTCTCAGGCCGGTTCGACCGGATCGACCGAGCCGCGCTCGTCCCCAGGCCCGCACACCCCATCCCGATCTGGCTCGGTGGATCCTCCGAAGCCGCATACGATCGAGCCGCCCGTCTCGCGGACGGCTTCATATTCATCGGCGGGGACATCGACCGAACCATCGACGCCTGGAAACGGCTGCGCGATCGCGTCCGCAGCCTCGGCCGGTCTGTCGAGGAGTTCGGCGCGGAGTATGTCGTGCGTCCGCAGGGCCCCCCGGGCGATCTCACGGCCGACATCGATGCCTGGCGCGAGGCAGGCGGGACCCACCTCTCGGTGGTCACCATGGGGCTCGGCTTGGACTCCGTCGACAGCCACATCGATTACCTCGCATCGGTCGCAAACGCGCTGAGCTTGTCGTGATGGCTGCCGCGGGTTGTTGTCGCCACGAGCGCAACCGGTGGTTCACCCGCGTAGGTCGGCAGCGGTATTAGTGGGGGAGCTTCCCTTCCGAGCTTCCGCGACGAACAGGCGGCTCACTCGCCTTTGTTCGGTCAATCGGGTGCGATTAGTCGTGAGACGGCGTCGATGACGGCGAGTCTTCTTGTCGTGCGGTCGGGGGCTGTGGTCGCGCTGAACTCTGGGTTCAGTGTTGCCCAGGCGCTGGCGATCGATTGGACGAGGACGAGGATTGCGGTTGCGTCCCATCGATCCGTCAATTTGCCTTCGCTTTGAGCTTGGCGCAGCTTTTCCAGCCGGGTCTGGTTCGCGGAGATCACGGCAGGAAGTCCCGGGCCGTTGGAGCGCTCGAGGCGGTACCAGGAGGCCAGTCGGATGACGGCTGGGTCGTCTTCGAAGATGTCGAATAGGCGTCCGGCGTAGTCGGGGAGGTCGGTGCCGTCGAAGTTGACGCGGTCCAGGTGGGCCTGGACGTGCGCGGCGAAGGCCGCGTCGAACAGTGCGTCCTTGCTGTCGAAGTAGGCGTAGATCAGCGCTTTGTTGCATCGGGCGGCGGCCGCGATCCGCTCGACCCTGCCGCCGGCGATGCCGTACTCGGCGAACTCGTCGCGCGCCGCGTCGAGGAGCCGCTGCTTGGTGCGTGCTGCGTCGCGGGTCCGTTCGGGTCGGCTATCGCTCGCCACCGGGCTGATTCTATCTATCTAACCGGTTATTGACATGGCACATCGGATCTGAAAGACTCCATATATAACCGGTTGTTTAATTAGATCGGAGGTGTCTGATGAGCAGAACATGGTTGATCACGGGCAGCTCGCGGGGGTTCGGGCTCGAGCTCACGCGAGCGGTTCTGGAGAGCGGCGACCGGGTGCTGGCGACCGCCCGGCGCCCTGAGCAGCTGACGGATCTGCTCGCCGGGTTCGGCGATCGCGGTCGGGCGGCCGCGCTCGATGTCACCGATCCCGTGGCCGCGCGGGCCGCGGTACAGGCGGCTGTCGACGCGTTCGGGGCACTCGACGTCGTCGTCAACAACGCCGGCTACGCCAACAGCGCCGCGATCGAGGAGATGGATGAGGACGACTTCCGCGCCCAAATCGAGGCGAACTTTTTCGGGGTGGTGAATGTCACGCGTGCGGCGCTACCGGTGCTCCGCGGGCAACGCTCCGGCACCTTCGTCCAATTCTCGTCCGTTGGCGGGCGCGTCGGCGGCACCCCGGGGATGGGTGCCTACCAGGCGGCCAAGTTTGCGGTGGAGGGGTTTTCCGAGGTGTTGGCCAACGAGGTCAAGCCGTTCGGCGTGAAGGTCATGATCGTCGAGCCCGGCGCGTTCCGCACCGACTGGCAGGGATCCTCGATGCGGCTGCACGAGGTCGGCGCGGACTACGAGCCGAGCGTTGGGGAGATCAACCGCATGCGGGAGCGGACCAACGGAACGCAGCCCGGGGATCCGGCGCGGGCCGCGCGGATCATCGTCGAGGTCGTCGGATCTGACGACCCGCCGCGCCGGCTATTGCTCGGAGCGGGCGCCGTCGCTCAAGCACGGGACGCCGCAACGCAGCGCGCGGCCGAGCTCGAGCAGTGGGCGGACCTCAGCGCGACCGCGGACTTTCCGCAGCAGAGCGCGTCAGCGGCATAGGCGCCGACCGACAGGCCGGCTCTCACCGTCAACACTGACCGAATCGAAGGAAGGTCACATGGACAGATCGACATGGCTCATCACCGGCGCATCGAGCGGGCTCGGGTACGCGCTCGCGGAGTATGTCCTTGAACAGGGAGATCAGGTCGTGGCCGCAGCACGGACGCTGGAGCCAATGGCAGCTCTGACGGAGCGCTACCCGGACGCGGGCCTCGCGCTCACGCTCGACGTCACCGATCCGCAGCAACGAGCCGACGCCATCAGTCAGGCCGAGGCACGCTTCGGCGCGATCGACATTCTGGTCAACAACGCCGGTGTCGACTTCATCGGCGCGATCGAAGAGCAAGAGGAAAAGGACTACCGCGCCCAGTTCGAGGTCAACTTCTTCGCCGCCGCCGCGCTCCTGCGACAGGTGCTTCCCGGCATGCGCGCCCGCGGCCGCGGCACGATTATCAATATCTCCTCAATGGACGGGATCGCCAGCCTCCCGGTCAACGGCTGGTACGCGTCAAGCAAGTTCGCGCTCGAAGGCCTCACCGAGGCCTTGTGGCAAGAACTCGAACCGATCGGCCTACGCGCGTTCCTGGTCGAACCAGGCTCCTTCCGCACCGGCCTCGAGACGCGCACCAAGTTCTCCGGCACGACGATCGATGACTACGCGGCAACCTCAGGAGCGTTCCGGGAGATGCTCAAGACAATCACCCCCGAGATGTGGCCCGGCGACCCCGCCCGTGCCGCCGCCGCGATCTACCACGTCGTCAACTCAGACGAAGCCCGTCACTGGGTGATTCTCGGCAGCGACGCCCACCGGCGAATCGGCGTGAAACTCGACATGCAGCGCGCCGAGTACGAGGCCGGCAAAGAGATGGCATTCAGCACCGACTACCCCGACGCTACCGGGCCAACCGTGCTCTAGGCCATCGACGGACGGCCACGCGAGGTCGATGGGACCACACGGGCGGTCGGCCTGAGTCCTCTGTTCGTTTTGGCGTAGGCTCGTGTCGGCATGAGCCTTGCAGGCGAGCAGTCGAGCGACCGGGCGATCGAGAGCCTGCTCGCAGCTCTCCGTCGCCCGGCATCGGACCGGGTGCTGCCGGCGGCTTAGCGGTTGGGAGATGCACGAGCTGCTCTTTCACCGCCAGCACGCGCTCGCGGACGACGGCCGTTCGCCGCGACGCGGGCAGCGGCCAGGCGTCGGGCGAGGTGCGCGGCACGCCGACGCTGGTCATCGACGGAGTCGTGCTTCGCGGCGGCTTCGCCGCGTCCGCCTCTTTGGAGGTGCTGGCGAGATAAGCGCAGTTTGCAGTCACCCCGACGTCAAACGATCGAAAGGGAGGATCTGAAAATGGCGACCTGGATCTTCGAGCCGGGCCACACGGAGGCCGAGTTTCGCGCTCGGCACATGATGGTCAGCTGGGTGCGCGGCCTCTTCAAGGACATCCATGGGCGACTCGAATTGGATTGGGACCGCTGCCAGGACGCAACCTTCGAGGGGGAGATCGACGCTGCCGGAATCTGGACCGGGCAGGAGCAACGCGACGAGCACCTCCGCAGCGCCGACTTCTTCGATGTCGACAATCACCCCAAGATCACCTTCGCCGGGCACTTCACGGAGCGCACCGGTGGCACAACCTTCAAAGGGGAGGTCGAGCTGACGATCCGGGGCGTCACGCGAACCGTCCCGCTCGACATCGTGTCCTTGGGGGAGTGGAACACGCCGTTCTGGGTCGGCGAGGAGAACAAGGGCGACATGCGCCGCCTCGGGTTCGAAGCGCGGGCCACGATCAACCGCCACGACTTCGGCGTCTCTTGGCAGGATCAACTCCCCGGCGGCGGGGTGGTGGTAAGCAACGAGATCGAGCTCGTCCTTGACGTCGAAGCGATCCTGCTCGAAGACCTCGAGCGAACCGGCGCGATCGAGTACTACCGAG
>CAVYQJ010000015.1:0-422474 GCA_963770615.1 uncultured Solirubrobacterales bacterium
GGGAAGAGCCTTGCGGCTCTGCCCGGTGATACCCGTGTCATTGGCTACTGTGCAGTTTTCAAGGTCCGGGAAGAGGGCGCAACTCGCCGACGGGAGCTCCGGACCTAAACGGCCGAGGAGCGCCGGCGGCGAGCCGGTCTCTCAAAACTCAACAGCATGCGAACCGCAACACGCGGGCGCGAAGCCCATGTGTGCGGCCTGCCAGGTTCGGTCGACATTGCTAGAGCTGACCGCTCGAGGCGGTCGCTGCCCATAAAGGGCTCCCTAGAAAGGAGGTGATCCAGCCGCAGCTTCCGCTACGGCTACCTTGTTACGACTTCACCCCAGTCGCGAGCCCCACCTTCGACGGCTCCCTCCCAAAAGGGTTAGGCCACCGGCTTCGGGTGTTGCTCACTCCCATGGTGTGACGGGCGGTGTGTACAAGGCCCGGGAACGTATTCACCGCGGCAGTGCTGATCCGCGATTACTAGCAACTCCGCCTTCATGCAGGCGGGTTTCAGCCTGCAATCCGAACCGAGACGCGCTTTAAGGGATTCGCTCCACCTCGCGGTATCGCAACCCTCTGTACGCGCCAATGTAGCACGTGTGTAGCCCTGGACATAAGGGGCATGATGACTTGACGTCATCCCCACCTTCCTCCGGTTTGTCACCGGCGGTCTCGCATGAGTCCCCAACTAAATGCTGGCAACATGCGACGGGGGTTGCGCTCGTTGCGGGACTTAACCCAACATCTCACGACACGAGCTGACGACAGCCATGCACCACCTGTGATCCTGCCCCGAAGGGAGACCGTGTTTCCACGGCTGTCAGGAACATGTCAAGCCCAGGTAAGGTTCTTCGCGTTGCGTCGAATTAAACCACATGCTCCGCTGCTTGTGCGGGCCCCCGTCAATTCCTTTGAGTTTTAGCCTTGCGGCCGTACTCCCCAGGCGGGGCACTTAATGCGTTAGCGTCGGCACGGAGGGAGTCGACACCCCCCACACCTAGTGCCCATCGTTTACAGCGTGGACTACCAGGGTATCTAATCCTGTTTGCTCCCCACGCTTTCGCGTCTCAGCGTCAGTACCGTCCCAGCGAGCTGCCTTCGCCATTGGTGTTCCTCCTGATATCTGCGCATTTCACCGCTACACCAGGAATTCCACTCGCCTCTTCCGGACTCTAGCTCGACAGTTTCCACCGGCTTTCCAGGGTTGAGCCCTGGACTTTTACAGCGGACTTACCGAGCCGCCTACACGCTCTTTACGCCCAATGATTCCGGACAACGCTTGCCCCCTACGTATTACCGCGGCTGCTGGCACGTAGTTAGCCGGGGCTTCTTCTGAAGGTACCGTCACTCCAGCCGGCTATTCACCGGCGAAGCTTCGTCCCAACTGAAAGGGGTTTACAACCCGAAGGCCTTCTTCCCCCACGCGGCGTTGCTGCGTCACGCTTTCGCGCATTGCGCAAGATTCCCCACTGCTGCCTCCCGTAGGAGTCTGGGCCGTGTCTCAGTCCCAGTGTGGCTGATCGTCCTCTCAGACCAGCTACCCATCGTTGCCTTGGTGAGCCGTTACCTCACCAACAAGCTAATGGGCCGCGGGCCCATCCCGATGCGGAGGCCGAAGCTTCCTTTCCCCAGCGGCCTTATGGCCGGAGGGCACATTTGGTATTAGCCCGAGTTTCCTCGGGTTGTCCCAATCATCGGGGCAGGTTACCCACGTGTTACTCACCCGTTCGCGGCTTTGCCCCAGGCCGAAGCCTGGTTCGTCGCTCCACTTGCATGTGTTAGGCACGCCGCCAGCGTTCGTCCTGAGCCAGGATCAAACTCTCCGTGAAGAACTACATGAACGAGCCGCCAAGGGCGACCCGCTTCACAAAGAGTCGTCAAGGTCCGCGCTCCACCTAGCGTGGTGGGCGGACCCGGGCCTGTCCCTGGAAGGATCAGGCCCCTGCGTCCACACGAGGGGATCCATGTACACCACGGATCCCGGGACGCAAGACGGGGTTTCAATCTGGCACCGTCGTCAATCGCCTGACCCCAAGGGGCCGGTCGATGCGACGGCGTCGAACCTGGACACACTCCTCGACCGGGGTTCGGTCGAAGGGTGCGCATGCTGTTGAGTTTTCAAAGACCGTCGCACCTCTTCGGAAGGGGATTCCTTCCCAGGGCGCACCCGAGATCGTTCCGATCTCAGAGCGGACCGGTGAGTATAGCGCCCGGACCGCCGCACGGGGAAGGCGCGTATTCCGGGTGGCCCGGACAGTCTACTGCCCGTGGCTGCGCCATCTCGGCCGCCCATTTGCCCCCGAGCGACGGTTGCTCCTGTTTTCGGCCAACGATCCGGGATGCATGAGCCGTCGATCGCGGGTACGACGGGTTTCGAGCAAGCCGGGCGGGCGGCCACCGCGCCACCTCCTTACGACAGGACCTGGACGGTCACCGTCCGCCGGCGGGGACGGTCGTCGAAGTCGATCAGAACGACCTGCTGCCAGGTCCCGAGTGCGAGGCGCCCGTCGACGACGGGGATCGTCTCGGAGGGCCCGATCAGGGCGGCGCGAAGATGCGCGTGCGAGTTGCTGTCGTGGTTGAGGCGGTTGTGTTCGTAGTCGCCGGCGGTCGGGATCAGGCGGTCGAGGAGCGCCTGGAGGTCGTGGACGCCGCCCGGCTCGTACTCCATCGTGGTGACGGCGACGGTCGACCCGGTGGCGAACACCGACACGACGCCGCGATCGACCTCGGCGGTCTGGAGAACGCTGGCGACGCCCGGCGTGATGTCGACGATGTGCCCGTTGCCAGGCGTCTCCATCCGGAGCAGCCCGCCGTGAACCGTCACGGGCTTCCCAGGCCCGCGGGCACGAGCGGTACGGATCGACCCAGGCCCGCGGGCACGAGCGGTACGGATCGACCCCGGAGCGTGACGGACACGACTACGCCACGAACACGACTAAGCCACGCGCACGCGCGCGAACCGACGCTTGCCCAATTGGAGGATCTTGCCGTCGACCTCGGCCGCAGGCAGGTCGAGCGAGTCGGTGCCGACCGTCTCCTTGTCGAGCTTGACCCCTCCCTGGCCGAGGCTCCGGCGCGCCTCCGACCTCGTGATCCCGAACGCGCGCTCGAGCAGCGCCGGCAGGTGCACGTCGGGCTGGTCGGCCGGCCACAGGACCGTCGGCATGTCCTCGGGGGCCTGGCGCGCGATGTGCACGCGATCGAACTCCCGCTCGGCCGCGTCGGCGGCGTCGGCGCCGTGGAAGCGGGCGACCAGCTTCCGGGCAAGGGCCCGCTTGGCGTCGCGGGGCCCGAGCTCGGACGGCGGCTCCACGCCCAGGAGCAACCGATACCAGGTGCCGAGCGCCTCGTCGGGGATGCTGAGCGTCTTGCCGTAGATCTCGTTCGGGGGCTCGCTGACGCCGATGTAGTTGCCGATCGATTTCGCCATCCGAGTCACGCCGTCGGTTCCCGGCAGTAGCGGCATCGTCAGGATCGCCTGCTCGGGGATGCCATAGGCCCGCTGGATGTCCCGCCCGAGCAGCAGGTTGAACTTCTGGTCGGTGCCGCCGAGCTCGACGTCGGCCCGGATCGCGACCGAGTCGTAGCCCTGCATCAGGGGGTAGAGCAGCTCGAGCACGGAGATCGGGGCGTGTGCCGCGAACCGCTTGGCGAAGTCGTCGCGCTCGAGCAGTTGGCCGACGGTGGGGATACGCGCCAGGCGGAACAGGTCCTCCATCGACATGTCGAGCCATTCGCCGTTGAAGCGAATCGTGCTGCGATCGGGGTCGAGCACCGTGTAGGCCTGCTCGGTGAACGTGCGGGCGTTGGCGTCGATCTCCTCGCCGGACAGCGCCGGACGGGTCGCCGAGCGGCCGCTGGGATCGCCGACGCGAGCCGTGTAGTCGCCGATGACCAGCACCACCTCGTGGCCGAGGTCCTGGAACTCGCGTAGCTTCTGGAGCACGACGGTGTGGCCGAGGTGGATGTCCGGCGCCGTCGGATCGATTCCGAGCTTTACGCGCAACGGTCGACCCTCCGCGAGCTTCTTCTCGAGCGCGCCCTCGGGGAGACTGTCGACGGCGTTCCGCGACAGCCAGGCCGCCGCCTCGGCCGGACTAGAGGACTCCGGTTCGGCCGTCGGTGCCGGACTCGAGGACTCCGGTTCAGGCGTCGGTGCCGGACTCGAGGACTCCGGTTCAGGCGTCGGCGCGGGCTCCGTCTGGACCTCGGAATCCATGGCGGCCAATGCTAGACTCTCGCGGCCGCGGGACCCCTGTTGCCGCCACGTTCCGCTGCGCGCCGCAGCCGGCGGCCGGCTGGCTGCGAGTATTCACGGACTGCATGATCGACGACGTCGACACCCCGGCTCAGGCCGATCAGCCTGAGGTCCCGACCCCATGGAAGGAGTCCCGGGGTCCGAACGGCAATGGCGGCCGCATGGGCCGACGCGGCGGGAATGGCGGGGGGCGTGGAAACGGGCGCGGGCGCAGGCCGATCCGCGGACGGTTCTGGCGCCGCCGCCGGGGGCCGCGGACCAAGCCGCGAGTCCGCAAGCTCCGGCTCATCATGATTCTCGTCGGGCTCGGGGCGCTCGCGGTCGTCTCGACGGTGTTCGGGATGATGATGGCGGTCGCCTCCGACCTCCCGCAGATCGAGAACCGACAGGTGTACTCCTCAGCTTCGGCGAACTCGTACCTGTACGACGATCACTGGCACCTGATCGGACAGTTTGCACCGCCGAATCACGAGGTGATCGACGGTTTCCAGGCGATCTCACCATGGATGCGGCGGGCGATCGTGTCGGTTGAGGACAGGCGCTTCTGGACCGACCCAGGGGTCGACCTGCGCGGGATCGCGCGCGCGGCGATCGCCGACCTGAGCGGCGGCTCCCAACAGGGCGCCTCGACGATCGCGGAGCAGTTCGTCAAGAACGCCCTATCCGAACAGGACAACCGGACGATCCTCGAGAAGCTGCGCGAGGCCGCATTGGCCTACCACCTCACGCGGCGGTGGCCGAAGTCACGGATCATGACCCAGTACCTGAACTCGATCTACTTCGGGAACGGTGCGTACGGGGTCGAGTCGGCGGCGCGCGTCTACTTCGGCAAGGTCCACGGCTACAACTCCTCGGTCTCGTCGACCCAGGCCGGCGCGGGCTGTGGCGACGCGCCCCGCACGCCGTGCGCTTCGGTGCTCGAGCCGTGGGAGGCGGCGCTGCTCGCCGGGATGGTGGCGGACCCGAGCGCGTTTGACCCCATCGTCCACCCGGCCGCGGCCTGGCAACGCCGTGACCAGGTCCTCAAGGACATGCTGCAGCAGCACTACATCACCGAGCAGCAATACCTGTACGGGCGCAAGCAGCCGCTCCCGACCGCGGCGCTGATCCAGCAACCGCAGGAGCCGGCGGCGGCGCCGTACTTCACGAGTTGGCTGCGTCCACAGATCCTCGCGGCGATGGGGCTGGGCAAGCCCGGAGTCCCGGACAGCGTCGCCGAGTACCGCGCCTACTACGGCGGCCTCAAGATCCGCACCACGATCGACCTGAGCATGGAGCAGGCGGCCGATCAGGCGATCTCCGAGGAGCTTCCGTCCGGCTCGGGCCTCCCGAGCGCCTCGCTGGTCGCGATCGACAACAAGACCGGGGAGGTCCGGGCGATGGTCGGCGGGCCGATCGTGAACGGTGAGGAGGATTACAACCAATTCCCGTTCAACCTGGCCACCGAGTCGCAGCGCCAGCCAGGGTCCGCGTTCAAGCCGTTCACGCTTGCGATGGCACTCGAGTCCGGAAAGTACGGGCCGGACTCGATCATCGACTCCGCTCCCCAGAACTTCATCGTCCCGAACAGCGGCGGCAAAGAGCATTTCATCGTCCGCAATTTCGGCAACACGTATTCCGGCCCGATCACGCTGCAGGACGCCACCGACATCTCGGACAACACCGTGTACACGCAGGTCGGAATCAACGTGGGAACGAAGAAGATCGCCCGCTTCGCCCGGCGCGCCGGGATCCGCACCCCAGTCTCGGACAACTACGCGATGATCATCGGCGGGCTCAAAATCGGCGTGTCGCCACTCGACATGGCCCATGCCTACGAGACGTTCGCCGAGGGCGGGCGGCGGGTGTACGACCCGACGCTCGGGGCGCCAAACAAGGGCCCGACCGGGATCGCCCAGATCTACTGCCCAAAGATTTGCCCGCAGAAGAACGTGGTTGATGAGCCGGAGTACGAGCGGGTGCTGCCGGCGCCGATCGCGGCGGTCGTTCATCAGATGCTGACTGGCGTGGTTCAGTCCGGCACGGGCACGTCAGCGGCGATCTCGGGCGTGGACGTCGCGGGCAAGACCGGCACCACAACGAACTACGCCGATGCGTGGTTCGTCGGCTGGACCCCGCAGCTGACGACGGCCGTGTGGGTCGGCTACCCGAACAAGCTCGTACCGATGAACACCCAGTACAACGGTGCGCCGGTCGAGGGCGGCACCTACCCGGCGCTCATCTGGCACAACTTCATGGTCCAAGCCCTGCAGATCCTCCAGAGCGAGAACCCGCATCAGAAGATCACGAGCTCGACGCTGACCGACACGACGAGCGCGTCCCCGACCCCGGATTCGGGTTCGGGTTCGGGCACGACCCAGACGACCCAGGCGCCCCCGACCAACGGCACCGGTGGCGGCAACACCGGCGGCGGCGTAGCCCCGAACACCGGCAACGCGGGCGGCGGCGGCGGTGGCGGGGCGACCGGTGGCGGCGGGGCAACCGGTGGCGGCGGCGGTACGACGGGCGGTGGCGGCGGGACCGCCGGCGGCGGTGGCACCGGCGCTACCGGGGGTGGCGGCGGCACAACTGGCGGGGGCGGCGGCGGCACGACCGGCGGCACCGGCGGGTCCGGCTCCGGCGGGGCCGGCCTCGGCGGGGGCTAACCGGCTCCGGTGGCGTCCGCATCGGGTGACGGGCGCCGGCCTCTCGGGTCGCTTGGCCGCTGTATCGGGCGCGAGTCACCCGAATGCGGACATCCACCTACGCAGCTTTTTGCGAGCGGACCGGGAACGCGAGCCCCTAGACCCGAGACAGGGCCGGGCGGGAGAGGAACCGGCTGCCGAGCGCGCTGAATCGCCACGGCAACTCGACGGCCTTCGTGATCCCGATCCGCCGGCTCGTGACGACCTCTACGTCTCGCCATGCTCGCGGCCGGTCGGCGATCACGATCGGGCCTCGCAGCAGGTCGGTGCCGTTCAGCTCGAGGCCGATCTCCAACGCCTGAGTGAGCTTGCCGGGCCCCGAGCACAGATTCTCCAACCGCTCCACGCCGCGGCGCTCGCGCATGAGCTCGATCCCCTCGACCGGCTCGAGCGCCCGGATCAACACTGCGGCGCCCACGCCGTCGGGCTCGCACACGGCGTTCAGACACGCGTGGATGCCGTATGAGCGGTATAGGTAGGCGATGCCCGGCGGCCCGAAGATAACCCGCGTGCGATTCGTGAGGCCAACGTACGCGTGGCAGGCGGGCTCCGAGTGGTGATACGCCTCGGTCTCGACGATCACCCCCGAGGAGCCCGCGTGAGAGACCACGCACCCGATCAGGTCCTCCGCCACCTGCAACACCGGGCGAGCGTAGAAGGCGCGCTTCATGTCAAAGCGAGAGCGGCACGCGCGTGCTCGAGCTGCTCGCGCACGCGCTCGAGGCTCGTCCCGCCCTGCGAGCGCTTGCTCTCGAGCCATTCGCCGTCGCGGAGCACCGCGTAGAACTCGTCATCGAGCAGTGGCGACTGATCGGCGAGCTCAGCGCGAGTCAGCGCTGACAGCGGCTTGCCCTGGTCGATCGCCCGCCTCACGAGGCCCGCCACGACGCCGTGGGCCTCGCGGAACGGCAGGCCGCGGCGCACGAGCAGGTCGGCGACGTCGGTCGCCGCGAGCAGCTCATCCGCCGCCGCCGCGGCCAGCCGGTCGCGCCGGAACGAGATCGAGGACAGCATCCCGTCGGCGGCGTCCAGGCATAGCTCGACCGTGTCGACGGCGTCGAACAGATGCTCCTTGTCCTCCTGCATGTCCTTGTTGTAGGTCAGCGGAAGGCCGTGGAGCACGCCGTGGAGCGCGACCAGGTGGCCGGCGACGCGAGGCGCCTTGGCGCGGAGCAGCTCGGCGGCGTCCGGGTTCTTCTTCTGGGGCATGATCGAGGACCCCGAGGCCCAGGCGTCGGCGACCTCGCAGAAGCCGAACTCCTCGCTCGACCACAACACGATCTCGCCTCCGAGTCTCGACAGGTGGGTGGCGCAGGTGGCGGCGGCCGCGAGATAGTCGAGCACGAAGTCACGGTTCGAGACGGCGTCGATCGAGTTCTCGGCCACCGAGGCGAAGCCGAGCTCGCGCGCCACGAGCTCTCGATCGGTATCGAAGTTCACCCCGGCGAGCGCCCCGGCTCCGAGGGGCAGCGCGCTCGCCGCCGACACCACCGACGAGAAGCGGTCGCGGTCGCGGATCAGCATCCAGCAGTAGGCGAGCAGGTGGTGACTGAGGTAGACCGGCTGGGCACGCTGGAGGTGGGTATAGCCGGGCATCGGCCAGTCGAGATGCGCCTCCGCCACTGCGACGACCGTCCGGGCGAGCCTCCCGCTCCGCTCAAAAGCGGTCTGAGCGTGCGCGCGGACGAACATCGCGACATCGGTGGCCACCTGGTCGTTGCGCGACCGCGCGGTGTGGAGCTTCCCGCCGACCCGGCCGGCGAGCTCGGTGACGCGGCGCTCGATCGCCATGTGGATGTCCTCGTCGCCGTCGGCGAACGGGAAGCTGCCCTCGCCGAGCTCGCGCTCGACCTGGTCGAGCGCGCCCCGCAATTGGTCGCGTTCCTCGGAGGAGATGATCCCCTGCGCGGCGAGCATTGCGGCATGCGCGCGCGACTGCTGGACGTCGTAGGGCCCGAGGCGCCAATCGAACGACAGCGAGTCGTTGAGCGCGCGGAAGGCCGCGTCTTGAGGCTCGGTGAAGCGAGACATCGAGCGCGGATTATCGCCCGAGCACTTCGCGCAGCGACTCGGCCACCTGCTCGACCTGCGACTCGGTCATCTCGGGGAAGAACGGGAGCGCGATCGATCGTGCGGACACGTCCTCGCACACGGGAAATTCGCCCTCGTGGTGCCCGAAGCGATCTCGGTAGTAGCTCATGAGATGCACGGCGGGGAAATACGGCTTGCTCGGGATGCCGAGCTCGCGGAGCGCCCGGACCACCCCATCGCGATCGAGACCTCGTGGCAGCTGGACCACGTACACGAACCAACCTCGGCGCACTCGGCCGACCTCGGCGCACGGCAGCCGAAGGCCCTCGATCTCGCCGAGCGCCGAGGCGTACGACGACGCGACCCGCGCTCGGCTGGTCAGCATCTCGTCGAGCCGCTCGAGCTGAGCCAGCCCAAGCGCGCACGCGAGATCGGACAGGCGGTAGTTGAAGCCAAGGCGGTCGTGGTCGAGCCAGTCCATGTTCGGCGCGCGGCCCTGGTTTCGCTCGGAGTCAATCCGCTCCTTGACCGCGCCGTCCGCGGTCGTGACCATGCCGCCCTCGCCGGTGGTCAGCTGCTTGTTCGCGTAGAAGGCGAAGGCGGCCGGATGCCCGCGGCCACCAACGGGAATGCCGTCGGCGTCGACCGCGCCGAGCGCCTCACACGCGTCCTCGACGATCGGCAGGCCCAGCCGCTCGAACGCCGTCAGGTCGGCGGGGTAGCCGAAGATATGGACTGGCAGCAGCGCGGTCGTGCGCTCGGTGACCGCCGCCGCGGCGGCGTCTGGGTCGAGGTTAAGCGTGACCGGGTCGATGTCGGCGAACACCGGCCGGGCGCGCTCGTATATCACGACGTTGGCGCTGGCCACGAACGAGAACGGGCTGGTGATCACCTCATCGCCGTCGCTGACGCCGACGGCCCGCAGCCCGAGATGCAGCCCGGCCGTGCCGCTCGAGACGGCGCTGGCGTGCTTAGCTCCGACGCGCGGCGCGAACGCGCGCTCGAACTCGCCCAAGAGCGGGCCGAGCGACAGGCGGCCGGAGCGGAGCACCTCGAGCACGCGCTGCTCCTCGGCCTCGCCCAGCACCGGTCGGGCGAGCGGGATCGCCTCGCGGACGGCGCGAGTGGTCACGAGCCGGTACGAGGGGCGGAGGCAGCCTCGTCGGACGACCGGCGGCTCGATACGCGCATCCCGTACTCGAGCGAATCGACGAGCGCCTCCCAGGAAGCCTCGATGATGTTCTCCGACACTCCGATCGAGCCCCACACCTGGTCGCCGTCGGAAGCGTCGAGCAGGACCCGGGTGACCGAGCCGGTGCCCTTGGTCTCGTCGAGGATGCGCACCTTGAAGTTGACGAGGTCGATGTCGCGCAGATGCGGGTGGATCTCGACGAGCGCGTCGCGGAGCGCGCGGTCGAGCGCGTTCACGGGACCGTTGCCCTCGGCGGTCCGCACGTAGCGCTCGCCGTCGACCCAGATCTTGATCGTTGCTTCGGTCTCGACGCGGCCGTCGGCGCGCTTCTCGACGATCGCCCGCCAGGACTCGAGCCGGAACAGCGGCTCGTAGTCGCCGGTCTCGCGGCGGAGCAGCAGCTCGAACGATCCGTCGGCGGCCTCGAAGTGATACCCGCGATGCTCGAGATCCTTGACGCGCTCGACCAGCCGCCCGGCCTCACCGTCACCGAGCGCGATGCCGGCGTCGCGGGCGCGGGCTTCCACCGTACCTTTGCCCGACAGCTCGGAGATCAGCAGCTCGCGCCGGTTCCCGACGACATCGGGGTCGACGTGCTCGAATGTCGCCGGGTCGACGTTGACGCCGGCCACGTGCATCCCGCCCTTGTGGGCGAACGCGTTGCGGCCGACGTAGGGCTGGTCGGGGTCGGGCGTGAAGTTCAGGATCTCGTCGAAGAAGTGCGCCGCCTGTGCCAGCGAAGCTAGTTGCTCGGTGGTGACGCACTCATAGCCGAGCTTCAGCTGGAGGTTGGGGATGATCGTGATCAGGTTCGCGTTGCCGCATCGCTCCCCGTAGCCGTTCATCGTCCCCTGCACGTGGACCGCACCCTGCTGCACCGCGGCCAGCGTGCACGCGACACCGCACCCGGAGTCGTCGTGGCAGTGGATCCCCATGCGAGCGCCGGTCGGAGCGAGTGCGGCGACGACATCCGCGACCGTGGCCGCGATCCGATGCGGCAACGTGCCGCCATTCGTGTCGCAGCAGGTGACCGTGTCGGCGCCGGCCTCGGCCGCCGCCACCACGCAGCGCAGCGCGTACGCGGGATCGTCCGCGAACCCGTCGAAGAAGTGCTCGGCGTCGTAGATCACGCGCTTGCCCTCGCCGACGAGGAACGCAACCGATTCGGAGATCATCCGCAGGTTCTCGTCGCGGTCGACCTTCACGACCTTCTCGAGATGAAGGCCCCAGCTCTTGCCGACGATCGTGCACACGGGTGCGCTCGACTGCCCGAGCCCGCGCAGCCCCGGATCGGCGTCGGCGCGAGTGTCGCGGCGACGGGTCATGCCGAACGCCGCGACCTGCGCGTGGCGGAACGACTCTCCGGCGAGCAGCCCGAACAGCTCGAGCTCCTTGGGGTTCGAGCTCGGGAAGCCCGCCTCGATCACGTCGATCCCGAGTTCGTCGAGGCGATGCGCCACGCGCAGCTTCTCCTGCGCGGACAGCGACATTCCCTCCCCCTGCATCCCGTCGCGGAGGGTGGTGTCGTAGAGCTCGATGTGGGTCATATGGATTTGTCGGCGGCGCCTGCCGGCGGCGCCTTAGCCGGCTGTGGTTCGGCTGGGAACCTCGACCACGTCGAGCCACTCGGCGTATCGCGGGTCGCGGCCGTGGAGCGCGTCGTCGAAGACCCGCTGGAGCTCGAGCGTGACCGGCCCGGGCTTGCCGGAACCGATGTCGTGGTCGTCGACCTCGCGCACCGGCACGAGCTCGGCGGCGGTGCCGGTCATGAACACCTCGTCGGCGAGGTACAGCTCGGCGCGCGCCAGATCGCGCTCGACGACCTCGATGCCGAGGTCCCGCGCGATCTGGATGATCGACTTGCGGTTGATTCCGTCGAGAATCCCGGCCGTCTGCGGCGGCGTGAGCACGACGCCATCACGGACGACGTAGATGTTCTCGCCCGAGCCCTCGCACACGAACCCGTGCGAGTCGAGCAGGATCGCCTCCTGATAGCCGGCCTTCGAGGCTTCGATCTTCGCGAGCACGCTGTTGAGGTACTGGCCTGAGGCCTTGGCGTGCGGGATCAGCGCGTCGTGCGGGATCCGCCGCCAGCTCGAGACCTTGGCCCGGATGCCGCTCGCCTTGCCATCTTCGCCGAGGTACGCCCCCCATGGCCACACGGCGATCGAGACCTCGACGGGGGCATCGAGCGGGTACAGCCCCATCTGGCCGTAGCCGCGGAACGCGATCGGGCGGATGTAGCACTCGCGCAGGTCGTTGGCCGCGATCAGCTCGTGCGTGGCCGTCCGCAGCTCGGCGAGCGTGTACGGGATCGGCATGTAGTAGAGCTCGGCCGACTTGAACAGGCGGGCGAGGTGATCGTGGTGGCGGAAGATCGCCGTTCCCTTGGCGGTCTCGTACGCGCGGATCCCCTCGAATACTCCGGTCCCGTAGTGCAGGCCGTGCGTCAATACGTGAACCTTCGCGTCCTCCCAGGCAACCATTTCACCGTTGTGCCAGATGAGGTCCGCTTGTTCCACGACTGACTCCTTACAGGTATTTGAGGACTGCCTGGGTGGCCTCTGATGTAGTTGCCGTGCCCCCCAGGTCGTGCGTGCGCAGCCCCTCGGACAGCGCTCGCTCGACCGCCGATTCTACCGCCGCCGCCTGGGATTCCATCCCGAGTCCGTGGCGGAGCATCAGCGCGGCGGACAGGAACATCGCGAGCGGGTTGGCCGCGCCGGTGCCGGCGATGTCGGGCGCGGACCCGTGCACGGGCTCGAACACGCCCGGGCCGTCGCCCCCGAGCGACGCGCTCGGGAGCATTCCGATCGAGCCCGTGAGCATCGCCGCTTCGTCGCTGAGGATGTCCCCGAACATGTTCTCGGTCAGGATCACCTCGAAGTGCCGGGGCGCCGCGATCAGCTTCATCGCCGCGTTGTCGACCAGTAGGTGCTCGAGTTCGATGTTCGGGAATTCGTTCTCGTGTATCTCGCGTACGACCTCGCGCCACAGCCGGCTGGTCTCGAGCACGTTCGCCTTGTCGACGCTGGTGACCCGGGATTGCGCGGTGTTGAACGCAACGCGGGCGATGCGCTCGATCTCGTCGCGGGTGTACACGCAGTCATCGGAGGCGCGGTCCGCAGTGCGGGTCTTCGCCCCGAAGTAAATGCCGCCGGTCAACTCGCGGATGACGATCATGTCCGTCCCCTCGATCAGCTCGCGCTTGAGCGGGCTCGCGTCGTAGAGAGCGGGGAGCGGCTTGACCGGGCGGAGGTTGGCGAACAGCCCGAGCCCCTTGCGCAGCCCGAGCAGGCCCTGCTCGGGGCGGGGCTTGTCGGGGTCGGTGGTGTCCCACTTCGGGCCCCCGACCGCGGCGAGCAGGACGGCGTCGGCCCGCTTGCACGCGTTCATGGTCTCGTCGGTTAGCGCGGTGCCGTGGGCGTCGATCGACGCGCCGCCGAACACGTGCTGCTCGTACTCGAGGTCCGCGCCGGCGGCTTTCAGGACGTCGAGGGTGGGGGCGGTGATCTCGGGACCGATCCCGTCACCGGGGAGAAGGACGACGTGCGGGGCCATGGTGGCGGGGGACGCTAACGGATCGGTCGTCCAGCGGTCACGATCCGCGACGCGCCGTCATGTTCAACCGCACGTAATCGAGCACGAGCGGGTCGCCGGCGCGCTCGAGCACGCGATCGATGAACGGATCGCGCAGCTCGCCGGGCAGCGGATCGAGATGGCGGACGAGACACACGGTCTGGATGAACGAGCGCGGATCCTCGGGCGTGACCGACTTGGGCTCGAGCCAGCATGAGACCTCGGTGAACCCGGCCCGCTCCAACCGCGACGCGGTGTCGGAATCGGTGGCGTAGTTCCATGGACGCTTCCAGTCGGCGAAATACGGGGCGAACGGCCGCTCCGCAGCGATGTCGTCGGCGAGCGTTCGGAACGCGTCGATGTTCCCGCGACCGCCGCACTGCGCGACCAGTTGACCACCCGGCTTCAGCGTCCGATGCAGCGCGGCGAACAGCGCGTCGTGGTCGTGGATCCAGTGAAAGGTGGCGTTCGAGAAGATCGCGTCGACCGGCTCGGGCAGATCCAGCTCGACCAGGTCCTGACAGAACACGGTGGCGCGGTCGCCGAGCGCCTCGCGAGCGTGCGCCACCATCGACGGAGCCACGTCGACCGCGTACACCCGGCCCCGGGGGACCAGGTCCGCGAGCAGAGCGGTCACGCGGCCCGAGCCACAACCGGCGTCCAGCACCACCTCATCGCCGGGCAGAGCGAGGCGTGAAAGCTGCTCGCGCGCCCACGCCAGCTGCGGATCGGAAACGCGGTCGTAGGTGGCCGCGTCCCAGTCTCGCGACGACCCGACGCTCATGCCAGCGCCGTCGTGACTGGGCCGGGACGCTCGCGGTCGCTCTCGAACGCCGCGATCGCGTCCTCCTGTTTCAAGGTCAGGCCGATGTCGTCGAGGCCGCCCAACAGCCGGTACTTGATCTCGGGGTCGATCTCGAAGCTCGCGGTCCCCCCCGGCCACCTGACCTCCTGGCCGGCGAGATCGACCTGCGCCTGGCCGGCGTCGGCGATCGACGCGCATTCCTCGGCGCTCAGCACGACGGGCAGCAGCCCGATCTTCGTGCAGTTCGAGTGGAAGATGTCGGCGAAGCTCGGCGCGATGATCGCCTGGAAGCCGTAGTCCTCGAGCGCCCACGGGGCATGCTCGCGGCTCGAGCCGCAGCCGAAGTTGCGCCCCGCGACGAGGATCGGATTGCTCGGTAGATCCCACCCCGGCTGCTTGGCCCAGTCGAAGAACAGGAACTCGCCGAACCCGGTGCGCTCGACCCTCTTCAAGAACTGCTTGGGGATGATCTGATCGGTGTCGACGTCGTCTCGGTTCAGCACCGACACCGGGCCGGTGATCGTCTCGATCGCTCTCATCGTCCGTCTCCCCAATTTCGGATGTCGACAAATTTGCCCTCGATTGCGGCGGCGGCCGCCATCTGCGGCGAGACCAGATGCGATCTCGCGCCGCGTCCCTGGCGTCCCTCGAAGTTGCGGTTCGAGGTCGACGCGACGCGCTCGCCGGGCGCGGCGATGTCGGGGTTCATTCCGAGGCACATCGAGCAGCCCGCCCCGCGCCAGTCGAAGCCGGCGCGCCGGAAGACCTCGTCGAGCCCTTCGTGCTCGGCCTGCGCCTTGACCTGCTGAGAGCCGGGAACGACCATCGCGTACACGCTGTCGGCGACCTTGTGGCCCTTGACGACGTCGGCCGCCGCGCGCAGATCCCCGATCCGCGAGTTCGTGCACGAGCCGATGAACACCCGGTCGAGCTTGATCTCGCCGATCGGCGTCCCGGGCTCGAGCGCCATGTATTCGAGCGCGCGCTCGTCCTGATCGGTGTGAGGCTCGGGCACCGCGCCCGTGACCGGCACGACCATCCCCGGGTTCGTCCCCCAGGTGACCATCGGACTGACCGCAGAAGCGTCGACGTCGATCTGCTTGTCGAACGTCGCGCCCTCGTCGGTTTGCAGGTCGCGCCAGGCGTCCGGCACCGCCTCCGGCGCCCCGGCACGGCCGATCACCCACTCGAACGTCGTCTCGTCGGGCGCGATCATTCCGGCGCGGCCGCCGCCCTCGATCGTCATGTTGCAGACCGTCATCCGGCCCTCCATCGACAGCGTCTCGATCGCTGGACCCGCGAACTCGACGACGTGGCCGACGGCTCCGTCGACGCCCATCTGACCGATCGTGGCCAGGATCAGGTCCTTGGCGGTGACTCCGAAGCCGAGCGACCCGTCGTACAGGATCCGCATCGACCGGGGCTTGGACTGAACCAGGCACTGGGTGGCGAGCACGTGCTCGACCTCGCTCGTCCCGATCCCGAACGCGAGCGCGCCGAACGCTCCGTGGGTGGCCGTGTGCGAGTCGCCGCAGACGATCGTCATCCCGGGCTGCGTGACGCCCAGCTCAGGGCCGATCACGTGCACGATTCCCTGGTGCTCGGAGCCGAGTGAGTACACGGGGATGCCGAACTCCTCGCAGTTACGCTCGAGCGTCTCGACCTGGACGCGCGAGAGCTCGTCCCGGATCCTGGCCGCGACCGGCGTGCCGTCGGTGGGGACGTTGTGGTCGGCGGTGGCCAGGGTGCGGTCAGGCCGGCGCAGTTTGCGCCCCGCGAGCCGAAGCCCGTCGAACGCCTGCGGGCTCGTCACCTCGTGGACCAGGTGCAGGTCGATGTAGATCAGACCGGGCGCGACCTCGTGCGTCTCCCAGATCTTGTCGAACAGCGTCTGTGGCATCAGCTCCTCCGGAGTCCGGCGCTGAGGACCGCGAGCAGCACGGCTTCCCCAGGGCCAGGATTTTCAAAATGATGAGTCAGGTCTGCGTCGAACGTGACGCAGTCGCCATCGAGCAGCTCGTACCGCTCGCCATCGCAAAACAAAACGACCCTCCCCCGCTCGACCAGGGCCGTCTCGCGGCTGCCGGGTTCGTGCATCGGCGGATCGCCCGGTCCGCCCGTGACCGCACCCGGCGCAAGCGTGTGGCGCGACAGCTCGGCGCGCTGGCCGGGCAGCGGCGGCGTGAGGATCTCGTAGCCGTGGCCTTCGATAGTGCTCGGTCCCTTGCGTCGCTCGCCGGCACGGACCACGCTCACCGCGCCGTCCTCGTCGAGCCTCAGCAGCTGCGACAGCCGCAGCTCGAGCCCGGTCGCGATGCGCTTCGCGATCTGGAGCGTCGGGCTGGTCTCGCCGCGCTCGACCTGCGAGAGCATCGGCGCGCTCACGCCCGAGCGCTCGGCGAGGTCGCGCAAGGACAGGTCCATGGCCTCGCGCAGAGCCTTCACCCGCGGCCCGAGGCTGCCGTCTTGGGCGTGGGCAGTCATCGACATACGCCCGTACGTTATCACGTACGCCGGAGCCACAAGGGTCCGCCGCTAGCCTCACAAGCCATGCGCTCGCGACCGGATGTGCTCGTCCTCGGCGGCGGTGGGGTCCTCGGCGAGGCCTGGATGATGGGCGTCCTGGCCGGGATCGAGGACGGCACCGGCTTCGACCTGCGCGACTGCGACTACTACGTCGGCACCTCGGCCGGGTCGATCGTCGCGGCGCACCTCGTCGCCGGCCAGCCGCCCCGGCGCCCGTCCACGGTCAGCTCGGAGCTCGACCCGCTGCCGAGCGCGCCGCAGCCCGCGGACGGGTTGGCCGCCGCCGGCCTCGCCGCCGCGCGCCGCGCCGGCCAGTGGGCGCTCGCCGTCGGCGCGACGTTCGCGCCGCTCGCGCTCGGCTTGGCCGCGCCTGGCGGGGCGGTTACGCGATCCCTGCTCCTACGCCGGCTGCCCAGGCCCAAGCAGACGTTGGGTGACCTTCACCGGAACGTCGAGCGCCTCGATCCCCATTTCGACGGCCGGCTGCGCGTCGCGGCCGTCGACCGCGGCAACGGACGCCGGGTCGTGTTCGGGAGCCCGGGCGCGCCGCGCGCGAGCGTCGCCGACGCCGTCGCGGCCTCGTGCACCGTGCCTTGGCTGTTCGAGCCGGTCACGATCGGAGGGCGCGAGTACGTCGACGGTGGCGTGTGGAGCCCCACCAACCTCGACGCCGCTCCCGCCGGTCGGGACACGCATGTGCTGTGCCTGAACCCGACCGCGAGCCTCCCGACGTCCTCGAACGTCCTCGCGGTGGTGCGCGGCGTGTCGCGGACCGCCGTGTCGGTCGAGGCGCTCGTGCTCCGCCGCCGGGGTGCGGCGGTCCAGCTGCTCGCGCCGAACGCGGAATCCGCCGAGACGATGGGGACCAACTTCATGGACCGCGAGCCGAGCGGCCGTGTCATCGCGGCCGGCTACCGGCAGGGCTTGGCGTACGTCACGGGGTCCGCACCGGTTGCCTCGAGGCCGCCTCAGCCGTCGCTTCCTCTGCCTCGGCCATGACGTCGCCTCGGCGGAGCGCGTTCGACAGCGCGCGCACGTACGCGCGAGCGCCCGCCTCGAGGATGTCGGTCGAGACGCCCTGACCCGAGCCGGTCACCCCGCCCACCTCGAGCACCACCGAGGTCTCGCCGAGCGCGTCCTGGCCGCCGGTGACCGCGTCGACGCGGAACTCGCGGAGCCGAGCGTCGGCGCCCGTGGCGGCGTTGATCGCGCGGAAGATCGCGTCGACCGGGCCGTCGCCGGTGAACGAGCCCGTGACCTCCTCGCCTTCAGGCGTCCTGATCCCGACGGTCGCATGCGGGGGCCGGCGCGACGACGCCTCGACGTCGAACCACTCGAGTTGGTAGGCCGCGATCTCCTCGCGCAGCTCGTCGGTGACCAGCGCCTCGAGATCCATCGCGGTCACGTGCTTCTTCTTGTCCGCGATCTCCTTGAACCGGCGGAACGCGGTGTTCAGGCCCTGACCGCTCAGCTCGAACCCCAGCTCGGCCAGCGCCTGCTGCAGCGCGTGGCGGCCCGAATGCTTGCCGAGCACGATCGAGTTGGCCTCGAGCCCGACGGTGGTCGCGTCCATGATCTCGTACGTGGTCCGCTCCTTGAGCACGCCGTCCTGGTGGATGCCGGATTCGTGCGCGAACGCGTTGCGGCCGACCACGGCCTTGTTCGGCTGGACCGGGTAGCCCGTCAGGCGGGAGACCATCCGCGACGTGCGAGCGATCTCGCGAGTGACGACCCCGGTGTGGAGCCCGACATCCGCCGCGCGCGTGTGCAGCAGCATCACGATCTCCTCGAGCGACGCGTTGCCGGCGCGCTCGCCGATCCCGTTGATCGCGCACTCCACCTGGCGCGCGCCAGCGAGCAGCCCGGCGAACGAGTTGGCGACGGCAAGGCCCAGGTCGTCGTGACAGTGAACGCTCAGGACCACCTTGCGCAGATCCGGAATCAGCTCGTAGAGGCGCTCCATATACGCCGTGTATTCGTGCGGCATCGTGTAGCCGACGGTGTCGGGGATGTTGATCGTGGTCGCGCCCTCGTCGATCGCGATCTGGCACACCTCGGCGGTGAACTCGATGTCGGCGCGGGTGGCGTCCATCGGCGAGAACTCGACGTCGTCGACGTACTGCTTGGCGTGCGCGACCGCGGCGCGCGCCTGACCCTTGACGTCCTCGCGCGTGGTCTGGAGCTGGTACTGGATGTGGATGTCGGAGGTCGAGATGAACGTGTGGATCCGTGGCCGCGTCGCGTCCTTGACCGCGTTCCAGGCGGCGTCGATGTCGGCCACGTGCGTCCGCGCCAGGCCCGCGATCACCGGTCCTTCGACCGTGCGCGAGATCTCCTGCACGGCTTCGAAATCGCCCGGCGAGGTGATCGGGAATCCCGCCTCGATCACGTCGACGCCCAGCCGCGCGAGCTGCTGGGCGATCTCCAGCTTCTCCTGGGTGTTCAGCGAGATGCCGGGCGACTGCTCCCCGTCACGCAGAGTCGTGTCGAAAATCAGGACTTTGTCGGCAGCGCCTGCCGGCGGCGCCTTGGGGCTTGGATCTTCGGGTTTGGTCATGTCACTCCTAAGTGTCTCGATCTCGGTGTCTTCTCGGTGCTGGTTTCGCGGCTACGTGCGGCCGCCCACGCGCTATTCCCCCCGAGGGGGGAGGAGGAGAAGTCGGAGATCGAGGCGGAGCGCCATTCCGCGAACAAGCGTACCAGGCAAGCCCACGAGGTTTCGGCATGATCTCCCCGGTGCGAAAACTCGCGTTGATCGTGAACCCTGTGGCCGGCGGGGGCCGCCCGGCCCGCGCGTTGCCGGAGGTACAGGCCGCGCTCCGCGCCAAGGGATTCGAGCAGCGCTTCGAGTACACGAAGAGCCTCGAGCACGCACGCGAGCTCGCGGTCCAGGCAGCCGCGAACGGCGAGGTCGCGGTCGCGTTCGGCGGCGATGGGCTGATCGGCGCCGTCGCCGGCGCGCTCAAGAACACCGACGGCGTCGTCGGGATACTGCCCGGCGGCCGAGGAAACGATCTGTGCCGCGTGCTCGGGATCCCACGCCGTCCGGTGGCCGCGTGCGGCGTGCTCGCGTCGGGCGTCGAGCGGCGGCTCGATCTCGGGGAGGCCGGCGACCGGACCTTCGCCGGGATCGCCAGTTGCGGCTTCGACTCGCTCGTGAACCAGATCGCCAACGACACCCGCGTCGTGCGCGGGAGCCCGGTGTACGCGCTGGCCCTCCTGCGCGCGCTGCCGCGGTTCAAGGCGGCCCAGTTCGAGGTGACGCTCGACAACGGCACGCCCCGCAGGTTCACCGGATACTCGGTCGCCGCCGCCAATTCGAAGCAGTTCGGCGGCGGGATGCTGCTCGCGCCGAACGCGTCCCTTACGGACGGTCTACTCGATGTGGTCATCATCGAGGACATGTCAAAACTTCGTTTCCTCGCGCTGGCGCCGACGGTGTTCAGCGGCCGGCACGTCCGCAAGCGCGGCGTCGACGTGGTTCGCGGGCGCGAGCTGCACATCAGCGCGTCGGAGCGGTTCACCCTGTACGCCGACGGGGAGGCGATCGCGGAGCTTCCGGTCACGATTCGCGTGCTTCCGGGGGCGGTCCGGATGATCGTGCCCGCATGACGATGCTCGGTGCCAAGATCGCGGCGGCTCGCGCCGTCGGGGAGCTGGCCCGCCGGGCCGGCCGCGGCGGCGGGACGAGCCTGCCGGGCAAGGTGCTGATGGCGCTCGAGCCGGGCGCGATCTCGGAGCTGTCGGCGCGCCTGCCGCGCGGCTCGGTCGTGATCTCGGCGACCAATGGCAAGACGACGACGGCCGCGATGGTCGCCTCGGTGCTGAGGCAGGCCGGCATTCCGGTCGTCCACAACCGGGCCGGCGCGAACATGGCCGGAGGGGTCGCCTCGACGCTGCTCGCGGCCGCCCGCGGCGGCGGGCGGATCGACGGGGAGCTCGGGTTGTTCGAGATCGACGAGTTCTGGCTCGACCGCGTCACGCCCGAGCTGCGTCCGCGCGGGATCCTGCTCGGCAACCTGTTCCGCGATCAGCTCGACCGCTACGGCGAGCTCGAGACGATCGCGGACCGCTGGGCCGCCGTGGCCTCGACGGCCTCGGCACCGTCCGCGGCCGGCGGGCCCACCCGGCTCGTGCTCAACGCCGACGATCCCCTGATCGCCGACCTCGGGCGCGACGCGCCGAACGTCACGTATTTCGGCGTCGAGGACCCGTCGGTGGCCACGCCCGAGATGCAGCACGCGTCGGACTCGAAGCACTGCCGCCGCTGCGGCGCAGCGTACGTGTATGACGCGGTCTACCTCGGCCACCTCGGTCGGTATCGCTGTCCGTCGTGCGGCCAGGAGCGACCGACGCCGTCGATCGCGGCCGAACGGATCTCGCTCGACGGCACACGCCGCTCGTCGTTCGAACTGACCACGCCGGTCGGGAACGCGAGCATCGAGCTGCCACTTCCCGGTCTCTACAACGTCTACAACGCGCTCGGCGCCGCGTCTCTGTGCCTCGGGCTCGACGTGCCGCTGACCGCGGTGGTCGCCGGCCTGCGCGACGTCCAGGCCGCGTTCGGCCGGGCCGAGCGGATCACGATCGGCGATGTCGAGCTCCAGGTGCTGCTGATCAAGAACCCAGCCGGCGCGAACGAGATCCTGCGTACGCTCGTGCTCGAACACGAGGAGCTGGACGTGCTCGCGATCCTGAACGACCGGGTGGCGGACGGGCGCGACGTCTCATGGGTGTGGGACGCCGACTTCGAAATGCTCGCCGGGCGCGTCCGCCGGGTCACGTGCGCCGGCACGCGAGCGGCCGAGCTCGCTGTCCGCCTCAAGTACGCGGGCGTGCCCGGCGACCGGCTGCACGTGACGCCCGCGCCGGCGGCGCGCCCTCGACGAAGCGGTCGCGGAGGTCGGGTCCGGTCACCTGTACGTGCTGCCGACGTACACCGCGCTGCTCGAGCTCCATCAGGAGTTGGCGGCGCGCGGGCATGCCGTCCAGTTCTGGGAGCCTGCCGCGGCGGTGGGCGGCCGATGAGCGTGATCTGGCACGACGTCGAGTGCGGCGCCTACGTCGAGGACCTGCCGGTGTGGCGCTCGCTCGCCGCCGAGCACGGCGATCCCGTGCTCGATATCGGCGCCGGGACGGGTCGCGTCGCGCTGGATCTCGCCGGCGCCGGATATCGGGTCACTGCCCTCGACCGAGATCCAGAGTTGCTCAACGCGCTCGAGGAGCGCTTGGGAAGTAAGTCCGAATTATTCGGACCTTCATCCCAAGCCCTCGTCACGACCGTCGTCGCGGACGCTCGCGACTTCGACCTCGGCGAGCGTTTTCCGTTGACCATCGTGCCGATGCAAACGATCCAGCTGCTCGGAGGCCCGGAAGGTCGGGCGGAGTTCCTGGCTTGCGCGCGCCGGCATCTCCTGCCCGGCGGGGCGCTGGCGATCGCGCTCGCCGAGGCCCTCGATCTTTACGACGTGACCGACGGCGTGCCCTCGCCGCTTCCCGACATCCGGGAGCTGGACGGCGTCGTGTACTCGAGCCTGCCGGTCGCGGTCCGCGCGGATTCCGATGGGTTCGTACTCGAGCGGCTCCGGGAGACCGTTACGGTGGCGGGCGAGCGAACCGTCGAACGCGACCTGATCCGCCTCGACCGGCTGACCGCACAGGGGCTCGAGCGCGAGGGCCGGGCCGCCGGATTCAGACGCGTGCAGCGAGCCCGCGTGCGCGAGACCGAGGACTACGTCGGAAGCGAGGTGGTGATCTTCCGTGGCTGAGCTCCGCGTCTGCGCTCTGTATCCGGACCTGATGAACATCTACGCCGACCGCGGGAACCTGCTCGTGCTCGAGCGCCGCTGCCGCTGGCGCGGCATCGGCTTCGAGGTGCAGGCGAGCGGGCTGGGTGAGGCACTCGATCCGGACGGCGCCGACCTCTACTACATGGGCGGCGGGCAGGACCGCGACCAGCAGCTGTGCGCGCTCGACCTGGCCGAGGTCAAGCGCGACGCGCTCCACGAGGCGGCCGCTCGCGGGGCGGTGATCCTCGGGGTGTGCGGCGGGTATCAGCTGCTCGGGCACTCCTACCAGCTCGGCGATCAGATCCTGCCCGGCATCGGATTGGTGGACCTCGTGACGGTCCGCTCCGACGGCCCCCGGCTGATCGGCAACGTCGCAATCGAGGTCGAGCTCGATCCCAATGTTCGGCGAGTCCTGGCCGGGTTCGAGAACCATGGCGGTCGCACAAATCTCGGTCCGGACGAGACCCCGCTCGGCCGAGTGCTGAAAGGCCACGGCAACAACGGCGTCGACGGTCACGAGGGCGTCCGCAGGGGGAACGTGATCGGGACGTATCTCCACGGACCGCTGCTCCCGAAGAACGTGTGGTTCGCCGATTGGCTGATCGAGACAGCGCTCTCCCTGAAAGACCCGCTCGGTCCGCTCGACGACAGCCTCGAGGCGGACGCCCACGCGGATGCGCGCCGGGCCGCGGGAGTATGAGAATCTGACGCCATGTCGTTCCGGGCAAGGTTCATCGCCTCGGTCGGGTCGGCGCTGGCGTGCGGGGTGGCCGCCGTCGGTCTCGCGGGGTGCGGCGCGGGCTCGCGTCCGGCGACCGCTGCCGTACCAGGCACGACCACGGTGACGACGACGTCGACGACCACGACGACCACGACCGCCACCACGACGACGACCGTCTCGCTTCCGGGCGCGGGCCGGCCGCCGGTCACGATCGGCGACGAGAACACCCCTGAGCAGTTCCTGCTCGGCCAGCTCTACTACCAGGCGCTCAAGGCCGAGGGCTTCCCGGTCTCGCTGAATCAGAGCATCGGCCCGACCGCCGTGATCCAGCAGGCTCTCGCCAACGGCCAGCTCGCGATGTACCCGGAGTACCTCAACACGTGGGACACGAACGTCGCCGGTGTTCAGGACGCCTCGCGGTCGCTCCGCGAGGCATACCTCTCCGGCCAGCACTACGCGCTCAAGCACGGCCTCGAGCTGCTCAACGAGACGCCGTTCAGCAACACGGACGCGATCGCCGTGACGTTCGACTACGCCGTCGAGAACCAGGTGCAGTCGATCCCCGACCTGATCAAGATGTCCCAGCTGACGCTAGGAGGGCCGCCCCAGTTTCAGCAGCAGAGCCCGAGCGGGCTCCCGGCGGTGGAGAGCACGTACGGCGTGGTTCCGTCGACGTTCACAGCGCTCGAGCTCGGCTCGCAGTACCAGGCGCTCGACCAGGGCAGCGTCCAAGCGGCCGTCGTTCAGACGACCGATCCGCAACTGCTGAGCGGGAGCTATCCGTTGCTGCACGACCCCGCGGACATCTTCGGCTGGGGCAACATCGTCCCGGTGGCGTCGGTCCGGGCGCTCGACGCCGAGGGTCCCGAGTTCGAGGCGACGATCAACCGGGTCAGCGCCCTGCTGACGCTGTCGACGATGCGGGAGCTGAACGCGCAGGTGCAGCTTGAAGGTCAGGACCCCGCCGCCGTCGCGGCGCAGTTCCTCCAGCAGGAGGGCCTCCTGCCGCAGCCCTCGACCTCGACCTCGACGTCGGCGTCGACCACAGCCACGACGGGCTAGCGCTAGCCGCTCGAGCCGAAGCCGCCGGCGCCGCGCTCTGAGGTGGCGAGCTCGTCGACCTCGGCGACCTCGGGCGTCTCGATTCGCACCAGCACGAGCTGGGCGATCCGCTCCCCGCTCGAGAACGCGAACGATGCCGCGCGGTCGGTGTTGAGCAGCAGAACGCGGATCTCGCCGCGGTAGCCGGAGTCGATCAGTCCGGGCGCGTTCACGATCGCGATTCCATGCCGGGCCGCGAGCCCCGAGCGCGGTAGCACCAGACCGGCCTGGCCGTCGGGGATCTCGACCGCGATGCCGGTGCGGATCGACGCGCGCTCGCCGGGTGCGAGCACGCCGTCGTCGAGCGCGTAAAGATCGAAGCCCGCGTCGCCTGGGTACGCCCTGCTTGGTAGCTGCGCCCGCTCGTCCAGGCGCCGCACCTGGAGCGTCATGCGTATGGGCGGCTGAGCGCGAATCCCTGGTAGCGCGCGGCGACGGGCGCCGGCAGCCGGGCGAGCACGCGCACGCCGTCGGGCGTGTCCTCGCGCTCCAGATCGCCGGCGAGCGCGTGCAGCTCGGCGAGCCGCGCGCCGGCGTCGTACGGGATCAGCAGCTCCACGTCCTGCAGCGTCCTCGCGAACTCCTCCTCGATTCGCTGCTCGAGCGCGTCGAGTCCTTCGCCGGTGACCGCGGAGATAAGCACCGCTTTGGGATGCCGGTGCTCGAGCTCCTCGCGCCGCTCGTCGTCGATTCGGTCGGCCTTGGCGAGCACCAGGATCTGGGGCACCGCGTCGGCGCCGATCTCGAGCAGCACGTCCTCGACCGCCCGCGTCATCGCGATCAGCTCCTCCTCGGGAACCGAGGCGTCCACGACGTGCAGGATCAGGTCCGCGAGCTTCGTCTCCTCGAGGGTCGCGCCGAACGCGTCGACGAGCTGATGGGGAAGCTTGCGGATGAAGCCGACGGTGTCGGTCACCAGGTAGTCGCGCCCGCCGGTGCGTAGCAGGCGGGTGGTCGGGTCGAGCGTGTGGAACAGGCTGTCGCGGACGCCGACGGTCGAGCCGGTGAGCGCGTTCAGGAGCGTCGACTTGCCGGCGTTGGTGTAGCCGGCGAGCGCCACCGATGGCAGCTGCGTGCGCTCGCGCTCGGCCCGCATCACCGAGCGACTCGACGCGACGTGGTCGAGTTTCCGCTTCAGCGCGGAGATCCGGTCGCGCGCCAGGCGGCGGTCGGTCTCGATCTGCGTCTCGCCCGGTCCACGGGTGCCGATGCCGCCGTCGATGCGGCCGGCGCCGAGCCGCTCGAGGTGCGACCACAGGCCGCGCATCCGGGCGAGGTTGTACTCGAGCTGCGCGAGCTCGACCTGGAGCTTGCCCTCAGCGGTGTGCGCGTGCGAGGCGAAGATGTCGAGGATGATCGCGGTCCGGTCGATCACCGGGATCCCGAGCGCCGCCTCGAGATTGCGCTCCTGGCGCGGCGACAGCTCGTCGTCGACGGCGACCAGGTTCGCGTCCGAGCCGGCCAGCTCAGCCTTCAGCTCGTCGATCTTGCCCGGGCCGAGATACGTGTTGGGATGCGGGTGATCGCGCCGCTGGACGATCTCCCCGACGCCGGCGACCCCCGCGGTCTTCAGCAGCTCGCGTAGCTCAGCGAGCTGCTCCTCGCCGCCAGCGGGCACCACGGCAACCAGGTAGGCGCGCTGGCGGGCGCGGCCCTGGGGCCGCTGGCCATTCAGCGCTGAGCCCGGTCCCCTGCTATTCGCTTGCCGATTTTGCACAAATTTGATGGTAGCTCCGGCTCCTTCAACCTTAACCTTTTACCCGGCGGCGCCGCCGATGTCGGTAGCGGACGTGTTAAGCCGCGTTAGGGCGGAACCTAAAGCTGCCGGATCCGCTCGACCGCCTCGAGCAGTCGCTCGTCCGGGGTCGTCAGCGAGATCCGGAAGTACCCCTCGCCGCTCGCGCCGTAGGCGCCGCCGGGCGAGATCACGACGGCCGCCTGCTCGAGCACGTGTTCGCAGTACGCCGCCGAGGACTCGAAGCCCGCCGGGATCGGCGCCCAGATGTAGATCGTGCCCTTCGGCGGCGTGACCTCGACGCCGGCCTGGGCGAGCGCCTCGCACACGAGGTCGCGCCGGCGCTGGTAGACCGCGTTCATCTCGCGCTTGTAGTCGTCGATCTCCGGGGCGAGCGCGGCCGCCCCGGCGAGCTGGACCGCCTCGAAGTTGCCCGAGTCGATGTTCGACTTCAGATGCCAGTAGTGCGCGATCGCCTCGGCGTTGCCGACGATCGCGGCGCACCGCCAGCCGGTCATGTTGTAGCCCTTGGACAGCGAGAAGACCTCGACACCGACCTCCTTGGCGCCCGGGGTCTGCAGGAACGACGGGGCGACGTAGCCGTCGAACGTCGTCTCGCTGTAGGCGTTGTCGTGCACGGCGAGGATCTCGTTATCCCCGGCGAACGCGACGACCTCCTCGAATAGCCCGTCCGGCACGATCGCCCCGGTCGGGTTGTTGGGGTAGTTGAGGAACATCAACCGGGCTTTTTCGCGCACCGGCGCGGGGACGGCGCCGAGGTCGGGGGCGAACCCACGCTCGGCCAGCAGAGGCAGCAGCACCGGCTCGCCGCCGGCGAGCAGCGGGCCGCCGGTGTACACGGGATAGCCCGGGTCAGAAGCGAGCGCCACGTCCCCAGCGTCGAGGAACGCCAGGTTCAGGTTGAAGATGCACTCCTTGGCGCCGATCGCCGGCATCACCTCGGTCTCGGGGTCAAGCTCGACGCCAAAGCGGCGCCGGTAGAACGCGGCGACGGCGTCGCGGAACTCCTTCCGGCCGCGATTCGACGGATATTGGTGCGTGCTCGGATCCGCGACGGCGCTTTGCGCCGCGGCCACGATCGGCGGGTACGTCGGCGTGTCCGGATCGCCGATCCCGAGACTGATCACGTCGACGCCGGCCTCGCGCTTGGTGCGGACCTTGCGCTCGAGCTCGGCGAACATGTACGGGGGGATTCGGTCCAGTCGGCTACTGCGTCGCATTCAGCTCCTCGATGAAGGTTTCGGCGAGCGTGCCGCGGAACACCGGCACGGCCCACCCGGACAGCTTGATGTCGAGCTCGCCGGAGACCTCGACCCCGAGCTCGCCGCCGTCGAGCACGACCGTCACGGGCGAGCTGCCGCCGTCGAGCACGTGGGCCACGGCGGCGCCGGTCGCGCCCGTGCCACTCGCCGACGTCTCCCCCACCCCGCGTTCGAAGATCCGCGCGCGGATTCGGTCCCCGCCCACCCCAGGGCTGCCTGGGTCCGAATCGAGCTCGGTGAACCAGGACACGTTCGTGCGGTTCGGGAACAGGTCGTGGTGCTCGATCTCGGGTCCGATCGCGCGGATGTCCAGCGTCGCGAGCTCGGGCTCGTCGGCGACGCGGATCGCGCACTGGGGATTGCCGACCTGGACGAACTGGAAGCGCCAGGTGCGGCCGCCCGCGCTGAGCTCCCCGCGGCCGTCGTGTGAGCCCGACGGATAGCTTTGGCTCGTGACGGTCGCCCGGCCCATGTCGACCGTGCATTCGGTGTCCGACGTGATTCGGGGGCGGATCTCGCCGGCCGCGGTCTCGATCGCGAACGAGTCGGAGTCCGTCCACTCATGGCGGCGCAGGTACATGACGGCCTCGCGTGCCCCGTTCCCCGACAGCTCGGCCTCTGACCCGTCCGGGTTGAAGATCCGCAGGCGGGCGACGGTGCCGGACTGCTCGGGCTCAGACAGCAGCAGGATCCCGTCGGCGGACACGCCCGTGTGGGAGGCGCAGATCGCCTGGATTCGCGCCTCGGTCAGCTCGAACGGCAGATCCGCCGCTTCGAGGATCACGTAGTCGTTGCCGAGCGCATGCCACTTCTCGAACTCCACGGGGCGCCAGTGTAAGGCGCGTTCAACCATCGAATCTGTACCGTCGCCCGCGCAATGCTCAAGCGGCTGCAAGCCTGGGCCCGCCGGCGGCCCTCATTGCCGCTGTGGCTGCTCGCCGCCCTGCTCGTGGTGTCGACCGTGGCCCGGGTGGCGTGGATCGCCGAGCCGTGCCGCGAGCCGTGCCGCGCGTCGACCGACCACATTCTGATCTTCGACGAGGACTACTACGTCAACGCGGCGCGCGTTATCGACGGGATCACGCCGCCGAACGGCGTCCCGTACGCGAACTCGCCGCTCGGGACCGATCCCAACTCCGAGCATCCGCCGCTGGCCAAGCTGATCATCGCCGGCGGGATCGAGTTGTTCGGGGACGGCCCGGTCGCCTGGCGCCTGCCGAGCGTCTTGCTGGGAACGATCGCGTTGCTGGGGATATTCGCGCTGGTCCGGGCGGCGGGCGGGGGCCGCTGGACCGCGCTCGGCGCGGCGGCGCTGATGGCCGCCGACAACCTGATGCTGGTCCACAGCCGCATCGGCACGCTCGACATCTACGCGACCGCGGCGATGATCTGGGGGGCGGCGCTGTACCTGCGCAACCGACCCGTGCTCGCGGGGGTGGTGATCGGCGTCGGCGCATGCGCCAAGGAGGTGACGCCCTATGTGCTGTTCGCGCTCGTCGCGCTCGAGGTGCTGCGGTGGATCGATCGGCGGGCCGGCGCCGTGGACGCGGTCCGTCGGCTGGCGGCGTGCGTGATCGCGTCCGCGGGGGCGTTCGTCGCGCTGCTTGCCGTGCTCACTCAGATCGCGCATCCGTTCGACCCGCAAACGGGCAAGCTCGTGCCGGACCTGCCGTTCGGCGAGATCTGGCGCATCCTCAGCTACGCCGCGAATCAGACGAGCCCGCGCGGACCGCAGGGGATCGCGTCCTACCCGTGGGACTGGCTGGTCGACATCAAGCCGATCACCTACCTGCAGATCAACCCGGCTCACCCAACCGCCCAGCTGAACCAGATCGGGCCGGCGGTCCACTTTCTCGGCATGATCAGCCCACCGATCCTGCTGCTCGCGATCCCGGCGATGGTGTTCGCGGCGCTCGGCGTGACCGGGCGCCGGTTCCGTCCCCGCGACGAGGTGGGGCTCGTCGGCCTCGCCTGGTTCATCGGGACGTACGCCCCGTTCGTACTGACCAGCCTGTTCGAGAGCCGGACGAGCTACCTGTACTACATGGTGATCGTGATGCCAGGGATCTACGTGGCGGTCGCCGACCTGATCGGACGGATCGGACCGGGCCGGCCGCTGTGCATCGCCTGGATGGTGAGCGTGCTCGCGGCGGTCGTGGTGATGTATCCGTTCACCCCGTTGCCCTGAGCAGCGTCGCGTCGTTTAGGCGCTGCCCCTTTCCCACAGCGCGAGCACCTCGTCGGCGGTCTGTGCGGGCGAGCGGCCGGTCGCGTCGACGATGTTGACGGCGGCGAGCTTCCGCATCCAGGTCAGTTGCCGGCGCGCGTAATTTCGGGTTCTTCGCTTCATCGAGTCGACGTCGCCGGCCAGCAGCTCCTCGAACCCGAGCGCCTTGCGCGCGGTGGGTGAGGCCCCGGCGGCGAAGGCTCGCCGCACCTCGTCCTCCGCGCCCGTCGCGACCATCGCGTCGACCCGGGCGTCGATCCGGTCGTAAAGCTGCTGGCGCTCGAGCACCAAGCCGACGAGCAGCGTGGGATGGCGCACCTCGCTCGTCCACAGCTCGGAGGACTCGGTCTGGCGGTCGAGCTCGCCGGCGTCGAGCAGCTCGAGCGCGCGGACGATTCGCTGGCGGTCGCCGGGGTCGATCTCCGATGCCGCCCACGGCGCTCGCTCGCGCAGCACGCCGTGCAGCGCCGGCGCCCCGCGGCGCTCGAGCTCGGCCACCCAGTACTCGCGTGCCCCGTCGGGGGGTGGTGGGCGAAGGCTCAGCTCGGCGAGCGCGGCGCGCAGGTACAGGCCCGTGCCACCGACGACGATCGGCCGGTCGCCGGCGGCGAGCAGCGCGTCGATCTCCGCGTGCGCGAGCTCGGCGTACTGGCCGGCGCTGAAGCTGGCATCGACGGGCAGGAACGAGATCAGCCGGTGCTCGAGCTGCCTTCGCTCTTGCGGGTTGGCGGCTCCGGTCAGCGTCTCGAGGCCCTGATAGACCTGGAGCGCGTCGGCCGAGACCGCCACCGGCCGCTCGCCCACGTCCCGCAGGCGGCGGGCGAGCTCGATCGCGACGTCGGTCTTGCCCACGCCGGTCGGCCCGAACAGGGCGATCACGTCCGCGCGCGGCATTGCCCGGAGTATCGTGGAGCGATCAGGATCGGTACCGGAATCTCGACCGAGCACGACCCGCTCCAGGCCGGGACAGAGGCGGCGCACTCCGCATTGTTGGGTCTCGGCGGCGTTCCCGCCGATCTCGCAGTGGTGTTCGCAAGCGGCTCGCATCTGATCGCTCCCGAGGCCATGCTCGAGGGCATTCATGCCGTCCTCTCGCCCGAGGCGCTCGTCGGGTGTGGGGCCGGCGGGGTGCTCGGCTCGGGGCGCGAGCTCGAGTCCGGCACGGCGCTGGCGGTGTGGGCGGCGACGTTCGACGGCGCCGGCGCGGCCACCCCGTTCCACGCGACGCTGACCGAGGAGGACTCAGAGCATCGCCTCGTCGGGCTTCCGGACCTCGATGTGTCGAGCGGAATGCTGATGCTGTCGGACCCGTACTCGTTCCCGACCGATGCCGTGCTCGAGTCGCTCGCCGAGCACGCGCCGATCGTTCCGGTGCTCGGCGGCCTCGCCAGCGGACGCACCTCGGCGGATGAAGGCGCCCTGTTCTTCGGCGACAGCGTGGTCGACAGCGGCGCCGTCGGCGTCAGCTTCCAGGACGTCGAGATGCTCCCGTGCGTCTCGCAGGGCGCCGCACCGCTCGGCCGGGAGGTCACGATCACGGCGTCGGAGGGGAACATCATCCACGAGCTCGCCGGACGTCCGGCGCTCCAGACCGTCGAGCAGATCATCTCCGAGCTGTCGCCGCGCGAGCGTGGGCTGGTCGCGGGCGGACTGCTGATCGGCGTCGTGATCGATGGCGGCAAACCCGAGTACAAGCAGGGCGATTTCCTCGTGCGCGGCGTGCTCGGCGCCGACAGCGAGTCGGGCTCGCTCGTCGTCGGCACGCAGGTCGCGCCGGGCCAGGTGGTGCGGCTCCATGCTCGCGACGCGCGCTCGGCCGACGAGGACCTCCGTGAGGCGCTCAAGCTCCGCGTCGAGGCCCTCGCCGGCGAACGGCCCGCCGGCGCGCTCGTGTTCTCGTGCAACGGTCGCGGCACCGCCATGTTCGGCATCTCCGACCACGACGCCGAGGCGATCGAGCGCGAGCTCCGCGGCGCGCCGTCCGCCGGGTTCTTCGCGGCGGGAGAGATCGGCCCGGTCGGAGGCCGCAGCTTCCTGCACGGCTTCACGGCGACGCTGGCCGTGTTCCCGCGGGGTTCATGAGCCGCCTGAGCGGCAACGTCCTGCTCACCGGTGCGAGTGGCGGCATCGGCCACGCGATCGCGCGGACGATCGCGCCGCGAACCGCCGACCTCGTTTTGACCGCCCGCCGCACCGAGGTGCTCGAGCCGCTGGCGGCGGACCTGGGGGCGCGCGTCATCGGCTGCGACCTCTCGAGCCGGGAGGATGTGGCGCGGTTGATCGAGGAGGCCGGGCGGATCGACGTGCTGATCGCGAACGCCGCGCTGCCCGCGTCCGGCCTGCTGTCCGAGTTGACCCAGCCTGAGATCGACCGCATGCTCGAGGTCAATCTCCGTGCCCCGATCGCGCTCGCGCGGGCCCTCGCGGCGGGAATGGTCGAGCGCCACCGCGGCCACCTGGCGTTCATCTCGTCGCTGTCGGGCAAGACGGCCTCGCCCGCGTCCTCGGTGTATTCGGCCACGAAGTTCGGGCTGCGCGGCTTCGCGCTCGGGCTGCGGGAGGACCTCCGCCCGGATGGCGTCGGCGTCTCGGTCGTCCTGCCGGGTTTTGTTCGCGAGGCCGGCATGTTCGCGGACTCGCAGACCACCCTCCCGCCCGGCGTGGGCACGCGGTCGCCGGAGGAGGTGGCGCGGGCGGTGCTCTCGGCGATCGATCGCAATCGGGGGGAGGTCGTGGTCGCGCCGCTGTCGATGCGGATCGGCGCGAGCATTGGAGTGGTCGCGCCCGCGTTTGCGTCGGCGGTCAGCCGGCGGTTGGGGAGCCACCGGGTCTCGGCGGATATCGCGGCCGGGCAGCGCGACAAGCGGTAGCTGGCGGATCGCGGCAAGGCCGACGGGGCGGCATGTTCCCCGCATGCGATCGTGGGTACGATCGCCGTATGAACGATCCCGCCTTCTGGCGCGAGCTCGGACAGCAGCTCCGCGTCGACTCGATCAGGTCCAGTTCCGCCGCCGGCTCGGGCCATCCGACTTCGTCTATGTCGGCCGCCGACCTGATGGCCGTGCTGTTCGCCAACCACCTGCATTACGACTTTGGGCGTCCGGACGATCCCCGCAACGACCATCTGATCTTCTCCAAGGGACACGCCTCCCCGCTCTACTACAGCCTGCTGAAGGCCGCCGGCGCGATCACCGACGAGGAGCTGCTGACGTTCCGCAGGCTCGGGAGCCGCTTCGAGGGCCACCCGACGCCGGTGTTGCCGTGGGTCGACGTGGCGACTGGATCGCTCGGCCAGGGCCTACCGATCGGCGTGGGCGTCGCGCTCGCCGGCAAGCGCCTCGACCAGCTGCCCTACCGGGTCTGGGTTCTGTGCGGCGACAGCGAGATGGCGGAGGGGTCGATCTGGGAGGCGTTCGAGCACGCGGCCTACGCGAACCTCGACAACCTCACGGCGATCATCGACGTCAACCGGCTCGGCCAGACCCGCCAGACGATGCACGGCTGGGACCTTGACTCGTACGCCGACCGCGCGCGCGCCTTCGGCTGGCACGCGATCGAGATCGATGGTCACGACGTCGAGGCGATCGACGGCGCGCTCTCGGAGGCGTCGCACATCGACGGCAAACCCAGCGTGATCGTGGCCAGAACCAAGAAGGGCAAGGGCGCCACCGAGGTCGAGGACCTCGAGGGCAAGCACGGCAAGCCGCTGTCCGACCCCGAGAAGGCGATCGAGGAGCTCGGCGGCGTGCGCGAGCTAGGGGTCGACGTCGCCAAGCCCGAAGGCGACGCCACGCCGCACGAGATCGATCTCGGCCCCGCAATCGAGTGGCCGACCTGGGGTGCGGACGACAAGGTCGCGACTCGGCGGGCGTACGGCGACGCGCTCGCCGCGCTCGGGGCTGAGCGTGCCGACGTCGTCGCGCTCGACGGCGAAGTGTCGAACTCGACGTTCTCTGAACTGTTCCGCAAGGCGCATCCCGACCGCTACTTCGAGATGTTCATCGCCGAGCAGCAGATGGTCGCCGCGGCGGTCGGCCTCCAGGTGCGCCACTACCGCCCGTTCGCGTCGACGTTCGCGGCGTTCTTCACCCGCGCCTATGACTTCGTGCGGATGGCGGCGATCAGCCGCGCGAAGATCTGTCTCGTCGGCTCGCACGCCGGCGTTGCGATCGGCGAGGACGGGCCCTCGCAGATGGCGCTCGAGGACCTGGCGATCTTCCGCGCGGTCCATTCGAGCATCGTGCTGTATCCGTCCGACCCGAACCAGGCCGCGTCGCTCGTGAGGCTGATGGCCGACCATCCGGGGATCGCCTACATGCGGACCAGCCGCGGCACTTATCCCACGATCTACGACCCGGACGACCGGTTCGAGGTCGGCGGCTCGAGCGTCCTGCGCTCCTCCGACGACGATCAGGTGACGCTAATCGGCGCCGGCGTGACGCTTCACGAGGCGCTGAAGGCGGCCGATCGGCTGTCCGAGCAGGGCATCGCGGCCCGCGTGATCGACCTCTACTCGGTCAAGCCCGTCGACGGCGAGACCCTGCGCCAGGCCGCGGCCGACACCGGCGCAATCCTGACCGTCGAGGATCACTGGCCCGAGGGCGGGCTCGGCGACGCGGTGCTCGGCGCGCTGGCCGAGGTCGAAGGCGTCCGCGTCCGCAAGCTCGCGATCACCGAGATGCCCGGCTCCGGCACGCCCGAGGAGCTCGTACACGCATACGGCATCGACGCTGACGCGATCGTCGCCGCCGCCGAGGATCTCGTGCGGACCCCCGCCGGCGCGCAATAGGGGCCGGCGGCGCAATTCGGGCCGGCGGGCCGCCCGGGGCGGGGCCGCGCGGGGCCCGGAGGTTCGCGGCGGCGTCTAGATCGAGCGCTTAGCGCCGGCGAGAGGCCGCGGTGACACGGCCAGGGGCGGCGGCGCGCACTTCGTCGCGCTTCGGCTCTTCGCGCTCGCCGTTCGGCTCATCGCGCTCGTGGTTCGCCTCTTCGCGGTCGCGGTTCGCCTCATCGCGGTCGCGGTTCGCCTCATCGCGCTCGTGGTTCGCGCTCCTCGCGCTCGTGGTTCGGGTCCTCGCGCTCGTGGTTCGGGTCCTCGCGCGCAGGCTCGGCACCATCCTCGCCGCCATCGTTGACGACGACCGGGTGCTCGCCGGTCACGCTCGCGAGCGCGTCGATGATCTCGTCGGCTAGCCGCGCGCCGTCGTCCGCGCGGTCCGGCGTCGCCTGGACCCTGACGACGACGTCGTCTCCGTCAAGCTGCTCGAGCAGCACCTGGGCCTTCCGCCTCGTCGGCGTCTTGACACTGTCGTCGAGAATGTCCTGGACCTGCGACACGCGGATGCCGCGGCCAAGCCGGACCTTGACGTCTACCGACTCGGGCTCCCTGATCGGGACCACGACGGCCGACAGCACCACGTTGTTCGGGACCATGATCCGGTCCTCGCCCTGGGCGAGCGTCGTGTAGAGCAGGCCGAGCGAGCTCACGATCCCTTCGATCTGTCCGCCGACCGCGCCGGCCTGGAACCGGACGCGCTCGCCTACGCGGAACGGTCGCGCGCTCAGCAGGACCATCCCGGCGAACAGGTTGCCGAGCGTCTGCTGCGCGGCGAGACCGACGATCACGGCGGTGAATGCGCTCGTCGCGACAAGCGAGGCGGCGCTCACGCCGGCGATCTCGAGCGCCACGAGCAACGTGATGCCCACCGTCACGAGCCGGACGAGGAAGCCCACCGTGCCGGCGGTGCCCGGATCCATCCGGCGGAAGAACGTCGGACCGGCGACGCGGCCGATGTCGCGGGCGATCGCCCAGCCGAGCGCGAGCAGCACCAGCACCGCCACCACCTGGATCAGCGTCTCCACGTGACTGTCGGGTGTGCCGAACCAGGTCTTGTACTTGCTGTAGGCCACGATCACCGCGATGAACAGCGGCACCAGAACGGCGAGGCGGCGCCGATCACTCCGGAGGCTCTTCTCGTCGAAGTCGACGGCCAGGCCGACGCGCTCCCACTCCTCGCTGTGGGTGTCGAACATCTGGTCGAGCCGGAAATCTGATCTCGTCGGCTTCTTGAAGCGTGGTTGTGGCATCTGTCTCTTTAGTTAGTGTCGCGCCGCCTTCTACCTATCACCGCCGGGCGGCGCGGGTTTCACCGAGGATCAGAATAGGCGACCTTGCTCGAGGGGCCACGTCGATTCTCTTCGAGCGGAAGTTGCGTCGTCCTCCCGGTCCCTCGCCGGCGATCGGTTTCGCCCTCGCATCCGCTGCCCCGGCGGCAACTCGGGGCCCTTCACCAACGCGCTGAGGCGTTTTCGCTCATCGGGGTGCGCGTAGGCGCCCCGCTGATACAGCCGCTTGTAGCGATCAACCAGATCCGGCCGGTGGCTCTGAAGCCATTCGAAGAACAGGCCCCGCACGTCGCCGCGCAGGTGAAGCGCGATGCCGGTCACGTACGCCGCGCCCGCCTCCGAGGCAAGTTCGAGGATCTTCGCCACCTGCTCGGGCGCATCGTTGATTCCCGGCATCAGCGGCGCCACCAGCACTCCCGTCCTGATGCCGGCTCGAGTCAGCTCGGCCACCGCCTCGAGCCGCGCCCGCGGGTTTGGCGAGTGCGGCTCGGTCGCCCGCCAGGCCCGCTCATCGAGCGTCGGAACCGACAATGCGGCGCTGAACTCCGTGCGCTGGGCGATCTGTTTCATCAGCGGCAGATCTCGTAACAGCAGGGGCGATTTCGTCAGCACCGAGCAGGGATTCGCGGCGTCGCGCAGCGCCTCCCATATCCCCGGCATGAGCTTGTAGCGCCCCTCGACCCACTGGTACGGGTCCGTGTTGGTCCCGAGCGCCACGTGCTCGTGCGTCCACTTGGGACGCGCCAGCTCGGCGCGCAGCAACTCCGGCGCGTTGACCTTGACCACGATCTCGCGCTCGAAGTCCCGGCCGGCGTTGAAGTCGAGGTACTTGTGCGTCGGACGGGCGAAGCAGTAGAGGCAAGAGTGAGTGCATCCGCGATAGGGGTTGATCGTCCACCGGAACGGCATCTGGGACGCCGGAGGTACGTGATTCAGGATCGACTTGGCTCGAACCTCGTAGAACCTCGTCTCGATCGCCTCGGGTGCGTCGAAATGGCGCACGACCGCCTCTTCGCGATACCCGGGCAGGCGGGCGCGCTGCTCGGTCTCGGTCTCCAGGTTGCTCCAGCGCACGAACGCATGTTCGCATCCGCCCCGGACGGATCCCACCGGATCGTCGACGGGCTACTTGCCGAGGCTCAGGAGGTGGCCGAACCGGCCGAGCTGGAGCGCGGAAGCCTCAAGCGACAAGGCGATCTGCGCGTCGGGCTCCACGCTGTCATGCGTCAGCAGCTCGAGCAGGCCGATCGTCGAGGTGCCGCTGCGAACCGGGAGCAGCAGGGCCGAGCTCATCCCGTGAGCCGCGGCGGTCTGGAGCCGCTCGTCGTCGACCGCGTCGATGTCGGTCAGCCAGGTCAGGTGGGGTGCCTGCAGGGCCTGGTCGAGCAACGAGCCGTCGCGCTTGAGTCCCGCCTCCCACGTCAGGGCCTCGAACCGATCGAGCCCGCGATGCGCGGTCCACGTGGCCGCGCATCCGAGGCCCTCGGACTCATCGGGAAGCCATGCCGTCACGGTGTCCCAACCGCCCTCGGACCCGATCACCTGGACCGTCTCCTTCAACACGTTGCGCCACACCGACTCGCGGGCGAGAGAGGCCGCCAGCGTCCGCTTGGCGGTCGGCTGCCAGCTGACCCCGGAGCCTGCCTGCGGGTGGTTCGCCTCGGCGATCGCTTCGAACGTCGCCAGCTCGGTCGCAGACTGCGGTTCGGCGGCGGTCGCCTCCTCGACGACGGCGTCTGGCTCGACGGCGCTCTCCTCCTCTAGCGCAGGCACCTCCTCGTCGGCGGTCCGGTCCTCGACGGCGACCGCCATCGATCCGTCCTCCTCTTTGTCGACGGCCGGGACGGGCTCAGCGGCGCGGTCGGCGAGCTGTTCCTCGAGTTCGGCGAGGTACTCCTTAAGCTCGGCGATCGTCGCCTCGGTCTCCTGCGCCCTGGCCCGACTGCTCTCGAGCTCGCCTTCGAGCGCCTCCGTGCGAGCTTGCCCGCGCTCGACCTCCGTCTCGAGCTCGACGACCCGGGACTGCCCGCGCTCGACCTCCGTCGTCAGCTCGACGACCCGGGACTGTTCGCGCTCGACAGCCCCCTCCAGCTCGAAAGCCTCGGCGCGCTCTCGCTCGACCTCGGTCTCCAGCGCGACTACTCTGGCCTGCCCGAGCGTCGCCCCGCGCTCGGCATCGTCGGCGCGCTTGGCGATCAGCTTCAGCTCGGCTTCGAGCTGCTCGATGCGGGTCTGCCCCCGCGCCAGCTCGCCGTCGAGGCCCTCCACCCGGCCCGACCCGCGGGCCAGCTCGGTCTCCGCCTGCTCCGCGCGCGTCCGCCATTGCTCGATGTCGCCCTCGGCCTTGTCGACGCGCGAACGCCACCGCTCGATCTCCTCCTCGGCCTTGTCGACGCGCGAACGCCACCGCTCGACCTCTTCCTCGGCCTTGCCGGCGCGACTCGACGCGGCCTGAGCTTCGCTCTCGGCCTTGACCACCCGTGCGCCCACGACCCGGAGCTCGCCCTCGGCCTTGTCGGCCCGGGCCACCGCCAGGTGCAGCTCTCCGTCGGCCTTGTCGGCCCGGGCGACCGCGAACCGGAGCTGGTTCTCCGCCTTGTCGGCGGCCGTGGCCGCGAGCTCGACCTCGCGCTCGGCCTTGTCCGCCCGCGTGATCGCCGCGCGTAGCTCGCTCTCGAGCTCCTGGACACCGGCCTGTGCCTGCTCGAGGCCGGCGACTCGGACGCGCTCGCGCTCAACGTCGCCGGTGAGCTCGCGGATCCGGCCCTCGGCGGCCGTGGCGCTCTCGTGCAGCGCCGCGACCTGCTTACGCTCCTGCTCGAGCTCGCCCGTCAGGGCCGCCCGGGCCTTGAGCGTGGCGTCGCGCTCGGCCACCGCCTCGGCGAGCGCAGCCTCCGCCGCCACGCGCGCGTTGTCGGCCTGAATCAGTTGCGCGCCCGAATCGTCGGAACTGTGCTGCCGCTCGAGCATGGCCACCTGCTCCCGGGCCTGCTTGACCTCGAGCTCGAGCGCCGCCCTCGCACTGGATGCCGAGTCGCGCTCCGCGACGACCGCCGTCCGCGCCGACTCCGCCTCCGCCCGCGCCTTGTCGACGTCGGCTCGCGCGGCCTCGGCGTCGGCTCGAGCTCGCTCGAGCTCGATCCGGGCTGCGTCGGCGTCGGCGCGGGCGCGCTTTACCTCGGTCCGGGCCGCCTCGGCATCGTCGCCCAGGCGCTCTCTGACGAGCCCGAGCGTGCGCTCGAGCTCCTCGGCTCGCTCGCGCTCGCGGCCAAGCGCTCGCTCGAGGTCCGCCGCCTGCGCGGCAAGTGCCACCTCGGCATCGCCGCGCTCCACGTCCCCGTCGGCGATCCTTCGCTCCAGGTTGGCAAGCCGACCTTTGGCCGCCTCGAGCTGGGCCGCGAGCCCCTCGTTCGCGCTCAGCGCGGCGTCGCGCTCGGCGACCGCGGTCGCCCGCTCCGCCCGCGCCTCGGCAACGGCGGCCTGCTGCTCGCGATCGGGCACTGCCGCCGCCGGCTCGGCGCTGGTCGTCGTCGGCGCCGCCCGGCCCCTGGCGTCGGGGAGCACGCCCCATTCAGCGAGCATCTCGGCACGGACACTCTCGGCGTCGAGACGGCTCCAGCGCTCGATCCGCAGCAGTCGCGCGGCCTCGCTGCGAGCTACGTTGGCCTCGGACGATGGTGCTGCCACGCCGCATACGAGCGTCGGCACGCCCTTGGCGTCACCGACCGGGAATCGGAGGACCACCAGCGCGTCGCGCCCCTGGTAGGGGCCGACGAAGTACTCCAGCTGGAGGGGCTCCTGAACGTCACCCTCGCGATCCTCCAAGCGAGGCCCGTCGACCGTCTCGGCGGGCGGGAGCTCCGCGTCGGTACGGCCGAGCAGCCGTTCCTCGGTCGTGCCGAGGAACGTCGTGAATCGAGAATTGGCGCGGACATATCGTCCTTCGAGGTCCTTCAGCCACACGATGGCGGGGCTCTCGTCGAGCGCGCCATCGAGCAGCGCTCCGCCGGCGTCACCGAGCGATGGGAGCTCTTCGGTCGGCAGCGTCAGCAGCACGTGGCGAGCGCCACCGCGGTCCGACACGGCCGCGATATCGACGGCGATCCCGTCGAGCTTCAGCACCGCGGCGTTGGCCTGACCATCGATGACGCGCTGGAACTCCGGAGCCTGCTTGCACAGCTCCTCGTTGTCCCTGTACCACCGGCGAAACGCCTCGGTGCTCTGCTCGAGCCGGCCGTCCTCGCCAAGCAGCGCCAGAGCAGGCATATTGGTGGCCGCCGCCAGGGTGGCCATCACCGCTCCACACATCCGTGGATCACTCCCACAATCAGCGTTTCGGCGCGGTCGGACAGCGGAACCGCTGCAATCCCGGCCTCTGGACGGATGTCCGCTTCGCCGAGAGCGTGAAACTGGACGAATGTCAGCCGGCGGCGCGGCTCAGGATCGTCTCCTGACCGGACAGCGTCTGGCTGGTCGCTCCCTGGATCTCGACTTCGACGAGTTCCCCCGACGCTCCGAGGCCGGTGAAGTTCACGACCTTGTTGTGGCGTGAGCGCCCGCGCAAGCGAGATGGATCGGTACGTGAAGGACCTTCCACGAGCACTTCGAGAGTCCGCCCGACGAATCGCTGAGCGCGCTCGAGCGCCCGTCCCTGTACGACTTCCACGAGGCGCTGCAGCCGCTCAACCTTGACCTCGTGCGGCACCTGATCGGGCAGTCCCGCGGCCTCGGTGCCGCGCCTCGGCGAGTAGATGAACGTGAACGCGCCGTCGTAGGCGACTCCGTCGGCCAGTTCCAGCGTCTGCTCGAAGTCGGTTTCGGTCTCGCCCGGGAACCCGACGATGATGTCGGTCGTCAGCGAGCAATCGGGGACGTGTTCCCGGATCATCGCCACTCGGTCCAGGTAGCGCTCGCGCGTGTACGTGCGCCGCATCCGTTTGAGCACGGCGCTTGACCCCGATTGGACGGGCAGATGGATGTGCTCGCACAGCGCGGGGAGCTCCGCGTGGGCGCGGATCACGTCCTCGCGCATGTCCTTGGGATGCGGGCTCGTGTAGCGGATCCGGTCGATGCCGTCGACGGCATCGACCAGCCCGAGCAACTCCGCGAAGGTCGTGCGGTGCTCGACCGGAAGGTCGCGGCCGTACGAGTTGACGTTCTGACCGAGCAGCGTCACCTCGCGCACCCCGTCGGCGGCCAGCGCCTGCACCTCGGTCACGAGCTCGTGCGACGGCCGGCTGACCTCGCGGCCGCGCGTGGACGGCACGATGCAGTACGAGCACACGCAATTGCAGCCGACGCTGATCTGCACCCACGCGTGGTGGTCTCGCGCTCGCTTGGCGGGGAGATGACCGGTGAACCCCTCGAACTCGAAGTAGCCCTGCGCGGTCAGCGAGTCGCTGACCAGGAACTCCGCCAGCTTGTGCACCTGACCCGGTCCGAACGCGACGTCGACGAACGGGAACCGCGCGAACACCTCTTCCTTCACCGACTGCGCCCAGCAGCCGCCGACGCCGACGACCACGCCGGGCCGTTCGGACTTCAACCGCTTGGCCTCGCCCAGATGCGCGACGAACCGGCTGTCGGCCTTCTCGCGGATCGAGCACGTGTTGAACAGGATGAGGTCAGCTTGATCGCGCGCCGGCACCTCGGCGTAGCCGAGCGATTCGAGCATCCCCTTCATCCGTTCGGAATCGTGCTCGTTCATCTGGCACCCGAACGTGGTGACGTGGTAGCGCTTCACCCGGGCAAGGGTATCGGTCTGGTCCGGCGGGTCGCGCGAGTCGTCGAGCTGGGTCGACCCGATGCGCCGAGGGGTCACGCGGGGCTGTAGAAGCGCGTCACCGGCCCGACCGCTTCGAACCCGAGCCTTCGGTAGATGCCCGCGCCGGCGTCGCTCGCGTCGAGGCAAGCCCTTGTTGCTCCTGCCTCTCGGGCGGCGTGCAGCGCCGCGGACGTCATCGCGGTCCCGACACCGCGACCGCGCCAGCGTGGGTCGGTGTCGACGAAGATCACGCTCCCGTAGATACCGAAGGCGCCGGAGCCGGCCGTCGCGCGCACCGCTCCCGACGGGTCAACGGCGGCCAGGAGCCGGAACGCGGGCGGCAACGAGCGAAGATAGTCGGCGAAGGCGTCCAGATCCCCCCGGATGTCTGGATCGGCGCGCATCGCGATGGCGGCCGCCTCCCGCAGCGGCACTCCGTCGGGGGCGTCGCCGGGTTCGCGAAGCACAGGCCTCAGCGCTAGATCGTCGGGCAGCGGGAACGCCGGGACGGTCCGCAGGTCGCGGCAGACCATCGCCGTCGGGGTGGTGATCCTCCCGGCCAGGTGGGCGGCGATGAGGTCGACGCAGCGCGTCGCCGAGGCGAACGCGGTGATGATCGCGGCGTTGACCGGCGGCAGGAGCGCCTCGAGCACCTCGTACGCGCGGTCGTCGGTTATCAGCAGCCGCGCGAGCGAATCCTCAGCCCCAGGAAGCAGGCCGTGCACTCCCGGCTCGTCGACTTCCGGCCGTCCCGGCCGGCGGTAGGCATCGCACCTCGCGCGGAAGGCCGCCGCATACAGATCAACCGACGTATCCCCCACCGCGGCCACCATAGGCGATCGCGGCCGGCGCGACCGACACACGGGTGGCCGAAGCGAACTGGGGACGTGGTTTGCTAGCGCCTTGTCGGCCTTGGCCCGGGCTCGCGCTCCGGTTCTCGCTCGCGCCACCGCTTCAGGTAGGGGAGCTTCGGGCTGCTGTGGTCGCGCACTCGAACCCTCGACGGATCGGCATCAGGAAGAGGCACCCCTCCACGCGGGGGCTTAGGCAAACCGGATGGCGGATCCGGGCCAGATCCACCGCCACCGCCACCGCCGCCGTCCTCATCGGAAGGGCCTTGTGAGGGGCCGAGGCGCACGCACGACAAGGCCGAGACCACGAGCATCGCCATGATCAGCGCGACCCACGCCAGCAGGACCGCCACCTGCGCCGGGGCCACGAGCACGACCAGCAGCACCAGCGCGGGCACCGACAGGCAACGAACGAACATGCGCGACGTGCGCGCTCGCCGCCCGGTGCTGAACCCGGCCACGACACACACCGTGACGAAGCTGACCTCGACGGCGAACAGCAGGACGATGAGCTTGGAGCCCACGGTCCACCAAGCGTAACTCGGCACCGGCCGTTCGAACAAGATCCGTCGCAAATCTCAGCTCGGATCGAACCCGGGCAGCACGAGCTCAATCGCCGCGCCGTACCCGTTCTGCGAGTCGGCGACGCGTACCGTGCCCTTGTGGGCCTCGGCGATCGCGCGCACAATCGCGAGCCCGAGACCGGCGCCGCCGGGCGCGGATCGAGCACGGCCGCTGTCGGTGCGGTGGAAGCGCTCGAACACGCGCTCGCGCTCGCCCTTGGGGATGCCGGGGCCGTCGTCGAGGACGGCGAAGCGGATCCGGCCCGGCGCAAGCCCCGTCACGTCGAGGCGCACGAGGCCATCGTGCTCATCGGTGTGCTCGATCGCGTTGCGGGCGAGATTGCGCAGCGCCTGGGCGAGCCGGTCCGGATCGGCGTACAGCGACCCGTCGGCGATCTTGCCGAGCTCGAACCGGCGGTCCGCGGTCAGGCTCATGCCATCCCAGAGGTCGGTGACGAACGGACGCACGTCGATCTCCTCGGCGCGAAGGAAGTCTGTCCGCTCGGCCTGTGCGAGCACGAGCAGGTCGTCGACCAGCCTCGAGACCCGCGTGATCTCGGCCAGCACGAGTCGCTCGACTCGATTCACCTCGGCGCCCGACGGGTTCCGCTGGGCGGCGAGGACCTCGAGCTGCCCGCGGATGATCGTCAGCGGCGTGCGCAGCTCGTGAGAAGCATCGGCGACGAACGCGCGCTGGCTGGCGAACGCCTCCGATAGCCGGTCGAGCATGCGATTGAACGCGTCCGCCAGGACCCTGACCTCGTCGTCGCGGTCGCCCGAGATCTCCATTCGCGGACCGAGGTCACCGGCGTCCACGCGCGTCGCCACCAGTGCCATCCGCCGCAGCGGCGCCGAGACCCGAGCGCCGGCGAGATAGGACGCGAACAGTGCGAGCAACAGCACGACCGCCCCGGCGAGGACGAACGCCCGCGCCACCCCATGCTGGGCGCGCTCGACGAGCGTGAGCGGCTCGCCGGCTCCCGCGACGATCTGCACGTTGCCGACGAGCGCGCGCTTCTCGAAGATGCGCGTGCTCCCGACGTCCGGTACCTGCGCGGTCGAGTAACCGAGGTGTGGCACCAGCAGCTTGGCCCCTTCGACGTTCTCGATCTGCTGCTCGGCTTCCGTCTCACCCTCGTCGGGAGCACCGCCTCCGAACAGCTCGGGATGGTTGCTCACGTGCTGCCCGCCCGGCGTCAGCACGAACAACAGCGTGGAGGTCGCGCTGTACGGCTGCACGCGGATGTAGCGCGCCGCCGCGGACGCGATCCGCGCCGAGCCCTGGCCGCTCAGCGCGTCCACCGACTGGAGCATCTGGATCGTGTCGCCGCTGATGTCCTGATCGATCTCGGTCTTCAGCTGCGTGCCGGTGTCCTGGTATACGACCAGGAACACGACCGCCGCGGACACGACCATCACGCCGGCCACCCAGATCGTCAACCGCCACCGAAGTCCGGACGGAAGTAGCGAATTCAGTCGCGCGCGCACAGCGGACAACGACGGCCCAGCACCGGCCGCTAGTGGCTCGCTTCAAGCCGGTAGCCGACCGAGCGAACGGTGACGATCGGCGGATTCGTGCCCTGGCGGCGGAGCTTGCGCCGGAGGTACCCGATGTAGACGTCGACGACGTTCGTGCCGGGGTCGTACTCGTAGCCCCAGACCGCGCGCAGGATCTGCTCTCGCGAGAGGACGTGTCCGCGGTTGTGCATCAGATATGCGAGCAGCTCGAACTCGGTCGTCGACAGCCGCACGAGCTCGCCGCCGCGGCGGACCTCGCGCGTCAGCAGGTTCACCTCGATGTCCCCGGCGGTGAGCGTGGTCCGCGGCGAGTGCGCGGCGGCGCGCAGCTGGGCGCGGATCCGCGCCGCAAGCTCGGTGAGCGAGAACGGCTTCGTGAGGTAGTCGACAGCGCCGGCATCGAGCCCGGCGACGCGATGCTCGACCTCGCCGAGCGCCGTGAGGACGATCACCGGCAATCCCGGCTTGGCGTCGTGCAGGGTCGAGAGCACGTCGATGCCGCTGCGACCGGGGAGCATCAGGTCGAGCACGACGAGATCGACGTCCTCGTCGAGCGCCGTGACCGCCCCGCTGACGCCGTCGGTGGACGAGATCACGTCGAACCCCTGCGCGCGCAGCCCGCGTTCGAGGAAGTCAACAATCCCCGGCTCGTCTTCTATTACTTGGATCAATCCGGGCATGCCAACCTGTCGGCGCTTCCGGCGTCGCGCGGGGTCCGATGATAAAGCCGCGGCCTGGGGTGGTCCGTTGTGGCAAAGAGCTTTCTCATCGACGGCTAACGGGAAACTTCGACTGCGCGGCAAGAATCGTGCTCGATGGGGACGAGCGACGATCCCATGATCGCGCGTCGCGAGCGCGAGCGCGAGCGTCGCTTTTCGAGCTTCGTCCGATCGAAGGACGCAAGCTCGCTCACGGGGGGCGGTCCGGAGGGAAACGAGCAGTTGACGACGGTCACGGGCGTGATCTTGATCGTCCTGCTCGCGGTCATCGGCTTCACGATCCCGCAGTTGCGCCAGTACATCTGGCTACACCTGTTCCTCGGCCTGCTGCTGATCGGGCCGGTGCTGCTGAAGATGGCGAGCACCGGCTACAGGTTCGTGCGCTACTACACGCACAACGCCGCGTACCGGCGCAAGGGTCCGCCTGAGATCGTGATGCGCCTGATCGCGCCGATGGTGGTGATCTCGACCGTGGGCGTGTTCGCCACGGGCATCGGGCTGATGATCGTCGGGCCGACCGATCGCAACCCGATGCTGCTGCTCCACAAGGTGACGTTCATCGTGTGGATCGTGTTCACGAGCCTGCACATCCTCGGGCACTTGCCGGCGGTGGGCAGGACGTTCGGCGTGGGCGGCCACGAGCGGGCGCAGCTCACCGGGCCGACACCCGGCGGGCCCGGCCGCTGGCTCGCGCTCACCGGTGCGCTGGTCGGCGGGGCCGTGCTTGCGATCGTGCTGATACCGGAATTCGGGACCTGGACCGCGCATAGCGTGTTCATGCACCATCACCACCACTGAGGGGTCGGGCGAGATCAGCGCCGATTAGCGCCAGCGGGTAAAGGCGTCGGGCCCACCGCGCAGATGCGCGATGGGCCCGAGGTCAATTCCTTGTCCGTCAGCTTCGAGCTAGCTGCAGGTGGATGCCCACGCGCACGCGTCGAAGCCGTCAGCGGTGGAGTTCGGCGCCGACGGGGCACCGATCACATCGCCGTTCGAGTCCACGAGGTCCATCTCCTCGGAGGCCTTGAGACCCGCGGAAGCACCGTTGACGGTGGCCGAGGTGAACGCCGGGTTCGTCAGATTCGGCAGTGCGGCGAAGCCGGCGTCGGTGCCGATCTCGAGCGGCGTCTCCTCGATCCACTCCGCGGTCGCCTGGGTGGAGCTGTAAGGCACTGTCTGGGAGAACGACTCGCCACGAGTGACGTCCTCAATCGAGATCGTCCAGACGTCCGAGTCAGGCACAACCTCGGAGATCGAGGCGTGCATGTGATCACCTGGCTCGACAGTCATGTTGCTGATCGTCAGTGAGGGCGCGGGCACGAGCTCCCACCACGCGGAGTACGAGGCGGCGCCGGTCGAGTCCACGTCCTGCTCAGTTCCGGTCTGGATCAGCGTCGAGTCCGTGGCGGTGCAGCCGGCGTCGATGCAACCGCCGCCGATCCCGATCCAATCCGAGGAGTCCTCCGCCTGCCCCGCGGTGTGCGCGGTGGCCGTCGGAACGGTCCAGTCACCGGTAATCGAGTTGAACAGCTTGTCTCCCTGCTCGAGCGTGCCCTGGCCGTACCCGAACCAGTTACTACTCGAGTTCGTGTTTGATTTCAGACCCGGAGTGAGGTGCAGCAGCTGACCGTGTGATGTCAGCGCAGCGGACGCGCTTGCGGCCGCGACCCCGCACGTTGCCAGAGATACAGCGAGACCTACCGCCAGGCGCTGGAGCGCGCCAAGGCACGACAACCGTCGAATCATCGAGGAACCCTTTCTCGGCGACTTGCGGGTCAGAGCCGCCGACCTCCCGCCAGTGAGACCCGCCGCCCGGACATATACCCGCTCCTGGCTAATTCCATCCGTCGTCACGCGGAGAACACGATCGTGTCCGGCCGCGTGACTATGGAGGGCCCGCGGACAGCCTCAGCGCGCGTATTCGACCGCGCGCGACTCCCGGATCACGGTGACCTTGATCTGGCCCGGGTACTCGAGCTCCTTCTCGATCTCCCGCGCGATCTCGTACGAGAGCATGGTCGCTGCGTCGTCGTCGATCGCCCCGGGGGCGACCATCACACGAATCTCGCGGCCGGCCTGCATCGCGTAGACCTTGTCCACGCCCTTGTGACGGGTCGCGATCTGCTCCAGATCACGCAGGCGCTTGACGTACTGCTCGAGCGATTCGCCGCGGGCACCGGGGCGTGCGCCCGACAGCGCATCCGCCGCCTGCACGATCACGGCCTCGATCGTCTGGGGCTCGACCTCGTTGTGGTGCGCCTCCATCGCGTGCGCCACCGCTTCGGATTCGCCGTACTTGCGCGCGAGCTCGCCTCCGACCAGGGCATGCGGGCCTTCGACCTCGTGCGTGACCGCCTTGCCGATGTCGTGCAGCAGCGCGGCGCGCCGTGCCGTCCGCGCGCTGGCGCCGAGCTCCTCGGCCATCATCGCACCCAGCTGGGACACCTCGATCGAATGCGCGAGCACGTTCTGGCCGTAGCTGGTCCGGAAGCGGAGCCGCCCCAGCAGCTTGATCAGCTCGGGATGCACGCTTTGCACGCGGGCGTCGAATACGGCCTGCTCACCCATCTCGACGATGTGGCCCTCGAGCTCTGACTTCGCCTGGTAGTACATCTCCTCGATCCGAGCCGGATGGATGCGGCCGTCCTGCAGAAGCTTCTCGAGCGTCATCCTCGCGATCTCGCGGCGCACGCCGTCGAAGCCGGACAGGACCACGGCACCGGGGGTGTCGTCGATGATGAAGTCGACGCCGGTCAGGTTCTCGAGCGCCCGGATGTTCCGACCCTCGCGGCCGATGATCCGACCCTTCATGTCGTCGGCCGAGAGCTGCACGACCGACACCGTGGTCTCCGCGGCGTGGCCGGCGGCGAGCCGCTGCATGCAAACGGAGAGGATGTTCCGGACGCGACGCTCGGCCTCGCGCTTGGTCTCCTCCTCGATCTGGCGAATCCGGCGGGCGCTGTCGTGCTTGGCCTGCTCCTCGACCTCCTTGAGCAGTAGCTGCTTCGCGCGGCCCGCGGACAGGCCCGAGACCTGCTCGAGGGAGCGCTCGAGCTCGTGTCGAGAGTCGGCGAGCGCGGCTCGCTCCTTCTCGACCTCGGACTCCTTACGCGCGAGCGCCTCCTCCCGGCGGTTGACCGCCGTTGTGCGCTCGAGCAGCTCGGCGTCGTCACGGCGCGGGCTGGCCGGCGCCGGCTCGACGACCGGCACGCTCGCGGCCGAACTTCTGGCGACGACGACAGCCCCGGCGACATGCGTCCGAAGGTAGATGATGGCCGCAACCACGATTCCCACCGCGATCAGCGCTGCGGCCCCGATGATGTCCATGGTCGATCCTCTCCGTGCGGTTCCGGCTCATGCCGGACCTGCTTCAAAGCTTTGGGTTTTGGAGCGACCGATCGGCCCGCGCATAGCTGCACGAACGGATGCCGGCATGGCGACTGGTGCCTGCCTTCAGTAGGCGGCTACCTGGCGGGTTCTGGGTCTTTTCTAAATGGACCAGGCGGCCCGATGGCTTTTGCCGTCAACACTGAGTCCGGAATCCAAGATATACGAAATTTGCTGGTGTTCTTTATGGCCCGTGGGCCTTCGTTCGCTGACAGGATCGTAGTACCGGCGGACGGCGGGCGCAACGGCGCATGTCCGCGGTCACGAGAAGGGTCGGTCAGCCGGTCTGGAGCCCGCGGGAGCCGCGTGGACGCACGGTCGCGCGGTCGACGTCGCGGCCATCCCGGAATGCCCCCGTGGACGAGTGACGCCGTTGTCAGTCGACGTCCGTGTCGCGGACGTGAGCGGCGATTGCCTCGAGCGCGAGGTCCACGTCGTAGCCCTTGCGCAGCAGCACGCCAAGCGCGCGCTCGCGCTCCCGGCGATCCCCGGCCGGCGACGGGAAGCGCCGGCGCAACAGCGCGAGGGCGCGTTCGATCTCGCTCTCTGAATCCTGCTCGTGTTCGGCGAGCGCCTCCTCGACGAACTCGGAATCGACACCGCGGGTGCGCAGGACCTGCCGGATCCGGTCAGCGCCCCATTCCGCGAGTTGGCGCTTGTCCTGGACGAACAGGTGAGCGAACCGAGCGTCGTCCAGGTAGCCCTGGTCGACGAGTACCTGGATCGACCGCTCGACGTCGCGTGGATCGATGCCCTTGCGCTGGAGGTGCGTCCGCATCTCCGCCTGGGTGCGCTCGCGCGGATTCAAATAGCGGTACGCGATCGCGAGCGCCCGCTCCAGGCCAGCGTCGGTGTCGAGCACGCGCTACGCGGCGCGCCCCTCGGCGGCCGCCTCTGCTCCCACGGCTTGGAGCGCCGGCGCGTCACGCTCGATCGGCTTGACCAGGTCACGGTCGATCCCGAGGGCCGCATAGATCTTGGCTTCGATCTCCCTTGCCGTGTCCTGGTGCTCGTCGAGGAACGCCTTGGCGTTGCCGCGCCCCTGACCGAGCCGTTCGTCGCCGTACGAGAAGAACGATCCCGACTTGTTGATGATGTTGTGCTCGATGCCGTAGTCGAGCAGGCACCCGGAGGTCGAGATGCCCCTGCCGAACTCGATATCGAACTCGGCCTGCTTGAACGGCGCCGCCACCTTGTTCTTGACGACCTTCACCCGGACACGGTTGCCGACCGCCTCGGTGCCGTCCTTGATCGTCTCGATGCGTCGGATGTCCAGGCGCTGGGAGGAATAGAACTTCAGCGCGCGACCGCCGGGCTGGGTCTCGGGCGAGCCGAACATCACCCCCACCTTCTCCCGGATCTGGTTCGTGAACATGCACAGCGTCTGGGTCCGGTTGAGGCCGCCGGTGATCTTCCGCATCGCCTGCGACATCATGCGCGCCTGGACGCCGACGGTCTGGTCGCCCATCTGACCCTCGAGCTCCGCGCGCGGGGTGAGCGCCGCGACCGAGTCGATCGCGATCACGTCGACGGCGCCCGAGCGGATCAGCATGTCGACGATCTCGAGCGCCTGCTCGCCGTAGTCGGGCTGGGAGACCAGCAGCTCGTCGATGTCGAGCCCGATCCGCTGGGCGTAAAGCGGGTCCATCGAGTGCTCGGCGTCGATGAACGCGCACACGCCGCCGAGCTTCTGGGCCTCGGCGAGGATGTGGTAGACGAGCGTGGTCTTCCCGGACGACTCCGGACCGAAGATCTCGATGATGCGCCCGCGCGGGACGCCACCGATCCCGAGCGCCAGGTCGAGCGCCAACGCGCCGGTGGGGATCGCGTCGACGGCCACGCGCGCGCCTGGGTCGCCCATACGCATGACGGTGCCCTTGCCGAACTGCCGCTCGATCTGCGTCAGAGCGCCCTGGAGTGCGGCCTGGCGCTTGACATCCACCTTCGGGTCCGTGGCCCCCGCCTTCAAGGCGGCCCTGTCTTGCTCGCTCATCTCCGTTCGGCTCCTTGTCTCATGCACTTTGATCCACCACGGTAAGACGGGTGGCGGACGGAACCGGCACGCTAGAGCCGTCGCCTGCAACGGAACAAGGCACGTTCGTCTCAGCGCGGGAACAACTTTGTGCCAATTGTGTGGCGAGGGTCGGATGGTGGCGGTGGCGGGGCCCGGTGGAAGGATTGGGTGGCTTCATGCGGGACGGCGGGCGTTGCGGAAAGGCGGGCATCTGAGGGAGCCTGGCCGGCGGCTCCGAGCGCAGCGCCCGGCGACGGGAAAGGCGGGCACCTGAGGGAGCGTGGCCGGCGGGCTCCGAGCGGAGCCCCAGCGACGGGAACGGCGGGCGTCTGAGGGAGCCTGGCCAGCGGGCCCCGAGCGGAGCGCCCAGCGACGAGAACGGCGGGCACCTGAGGGAGCGTGGACGGCGGGCTCCGAGCGGAGCGCCCCGACGGAAAGGCGGCACCTGAGGAGCGTGGCGGCGGGCCCAGCGGAGCCCGGCGACGGGAACGGCGGGCATCTGAGGGAGCGTGGACGGCGTCCGGACAGGAGACGATGCCCGGAGCGTGGCGCGGGGCGGGCCGAAGCGTGGCGCGGGGCGGCCCGGAGCATGCGTAGTTCGACAATTGAGGAGCTTCGGCCAGGCCGTGCCGAGCTATGCACGTATGGCACGCGTGACACGGCACGGCCGGCACGATCGAGCTCAATTGCCGTGTTACGCATGATCCGGGGCCAAGGATGCCGCCATGCGCCGACGGCCACCGTCCGCCCGCCCTCAGGCGCCCGCCGTTAATCGGCGAGCGATTCCTACCGCGCCGCCGCCGCCCGCGAACGCGGCGCCGGACCCGGACCCGGACGAACGGAGGCGCGCGACCCGGACGAACGGAGGCGCGCGACCCGGACAACGGTGGCGCAGCGACCCGGACGAACGGAGGCGCGCGACCCGGACGAACGCCCGGCACGCCGCCGGAGCTCAGCCCGGCCGACCGAGCACGTCCCGGAGCGCCGCCTCCAGGTCGGGGTGGCGGAAGCCGTAGCCGAGCCGCTCGAGGACCGCCGGCACCGCGCGCTGGCCCGTGACCACGATCTCTGCCATCTCGCCGTAGAGCGACTTCACCGCGAGGCCGGGCACCGGCAGGAACGCCGGCCGCTTGAGCACGCGCCCCAGCACGCGGGCGAGCTCGGCGTTGGTTACCGGCGTCGGGGCGGTCAGGTTCACGGGGCCGGTGGCGTCGGGCCGCCCGAGGCAGAACAGCATCCCGCCGACGACGTCGTCGAGATGTATCCAGGGCACATACTGGCGGCCGCCGGCGACGGGTCCGCCGATGCCGAGGCGGAAGAACGGGAGCATCTTGGCGAGCGCGCCGCCCGACGGAGACAGCACGACGCCGGTACGCGTGACCACGACGCGGACGCCCGAGGCGGCTGCGGCGAGCGCCTCTCCCTCCCACGCCACCACGACCTCGGCGAGGAAGCCGGAACCCGCCGGCGCGGTCTCGTCAAGCCGCTCGTCCCGATGCGGGCCGTAGAAGCCGACGGCGGACTGCGAGACGAGCGTGCGCGGACGGCGATCGGGCGCGAGCGCCACCAGCCCCTCCACCAGCGAGCGCGTCGACCGCACGCGCGACTCGCGTATGGCCTCCTTGGATTCGTCATTCCACCGCTGCGCGATCGGCTCGCCGAGCAGGTGCACGACGGCGTCGGCGCCGGCGAGCGCGTCCGCGGGCGGGGGTTCGCCCATGGGATTCGGCCAGGCGTACGGCTCGACCTCGTCCCCGAGCGCGCGGCGAGCGCGGGCGGCGTCGCGCGAGAGCACGACTACCTCCTCCCCACGCGCCTGCAACGCGCTGACCAAGGACCGACCGATCGTGCCGGTGGCTCCCGTGACGACAACCCGCATGGACCAAGGTTGCCGGATCCGAGCGATTCGTGTCCTATGACCAGATCTCGTCGAACACGGCCTGGTCGAACGGCACCAGCCAGCACTCGGCGATCCGCCCGTCAATAACCCGGAATACGCCCACCGTCTCCCAGGAAACGTCGCGCCCATCCCGCAACGCGTGGCCGCCGGCGAGTTGGACGACGCGGCCGGCGATCATCGCGGTGCCGTGGACGGTCACGCGGAACGTGGAATCCGTCATCCGCCGGCGCGTGTCGAAGTACGCGAGCACGGCCTCGAGGCCGCGGTGCTCGCCGGCGATCGCGCTCGCCCCGGGCACGTGCCACACGACGCCTTCAGCCAATACGTCTCGAAGCGAGTCGGCGGGCGCCGCACCCGAGTACACATGGGCCTGCGCGTCATAGAAACGCCGTACGACCGACAGCGGGTCGGCCGCCCCGGCCGCGGACCCCAAATCGACGGACCCCAAATCGACGGACCCCAAATCGACGGACCCCAAATCGACGGACGCCAAAGCCGAGTACCGCGCGCCCCCCGCCCCGAGCTGCGACCGGTACAGCGTCACGCGCGAGCACCGCACCGCCAACCCGCCGGGTGGCGGAGGCAACGAAACCGCCCGGACCCGCGCGTCGCGCTCGACGCGCGCCACCGTCACATGGGCCAGGAACGGCCGCGACTCGGGCGCGTACCAACCGCCGGCGACCAGCGCGTCCGACAGCACCGATTGAACGCGCGCAATTACCCCGTCCGGATCCACCAGCGCCACCGCGAGCACCCGGGGACGCCGCGCCGGCAACCACAGCGCCTCCCCGAATCCCGAGTCCGCGACGGGCTCTCCGGCGACCACGCCACACGCGCCGGCGATCACGTCGATCTCATCCTCCGGGCGCGAGCCGAGGAAGCACAGCGTGGCGTGCAGATCCTCGGGCCGCACGAACCGCAGCCCCGCCACGTCCCCGGCCACCGACGAGCGCCACCGAACCAACGCCTCCCGCGCCTCCGACGGCAGTTCGAGCGCGACGAAGAGACGCGCGGTCACGCCCGCTCGGCGCGCACCCCGGCGTCAGGCGATCCCGCGCCTGCCTCGGGAACCGTCGCCTGCCCCTCCACGAGCAGCCGGCGGAGCAGGTGCATGGCGACCGTCGTCGAGCGGTCGCGGACGTCCGACCGGCTACCGGGGAGCCTCGTACGGCGGGTGATGCGCGCGCCGTCGGGTCCGTACACCGAGAAGCAGACCGTGCCCACCGGCTTTTCCTCGGTGCCGCCGTCGGGACCGGCGATCCCGGTGATCCCGATCCCATAGGCAGCGTCGAAGCGCGCCGCGGCGCCCGAGGCCAGGGCCTCGGCCACCTCCGTGGACACCGCTCCGAAGCGGATGATCAGATCCGGATCGACGTCGGCCAAAGACACCTTGGCCTCGTTCGAGTAAACGACGACGCCCCCGGCAAAGTACGCCGAGGAGCCCGGGAGCTCGGTTAGCCGCGCCGACATCAAGCCACCGGTGCACGACTCAGCGACGGCGACCATAGCCGAACCCAAAAGCGCTGCGACTTGCGCGTCGACCGTCGATCCGTCGCGCGAGAACAACTGCTCGCCATGGCGCGAAGCGATGAAGTCGACGAACGCCTGATACGCCTCCTCCGCGGGAGGCTCGTACCGCGTCGCGACCTCGATCTCGCCGCGGCGCAGGCACGTCGTGATCTCGAGCCCCTCCAGCGGGACGCCTGCTTGCGCAGCAGCCCGCAACGTGTTCGCGATCTCGGACTCCGGTATCCCGAACAAGCGCATGATCCGACGCACATAAGACCTGGCCCCGGCGATCGCCGCGGCAAATGCCTCGGTCGACCGCGCCATCTCCCACATCTCGTGCAGCTCGCGCGGCGGCCCCGGGAGGACCACGACCGTCGGGCCGGATCCGGAGGCCGGCGGCACCACGAGGCCGGGCGCGGTACCGACCGGATCCAAAACCGTGGCCCCGCGAGGCACGACCGCCTGTTTGCGGTTCGCCTCGCGGACGGCGTCGAGATCCAATCCCGGCCAGCGGCTCATCAGCGGGCGAAGGATCTCGGTGATCTTCGCTTCGAGCTCATCGTCGAGCACCATCTCGCGGCCCGCGAACGCGCCCACGATCTCGGCGGTCAGGTCGTCGGCGGTCGGGCCCAACCCGCCGCTCGTCACGATCAACGCCATCCCTTGAGCATCCATGTACCGGAGCGCCGCCATCAGGTCGCTGGGCCGGTCGCCGACGATCTGGATCATCGCCGCGTCGACTCCGATCTCGACGAGGCGCTCGGACAGCCAGGGCCCGTTGCGGTCGGAGATGATCCCGGTCAGCACCTCGGTGCCGGTGACCAGGATCCCCGCTCGAGGCGCCTCGCGCGCGGACTCGCTCATGCGCAGGTCGGCAGCTGGCTCGCCGGCAGCGGAGTCGTCTTCCCGGGCGTCAGCTCGTATCCGATGGGAGACCCGGGCGTCGGGGTCACGGACTTGCCGTTGACCTTCATCTGCACGGCGTCGTTGCCGAGGGTGATCATCAGCTTGTGCGCAGTCTCGGTCGGGATCGTCTGACCTGCCGCGAAGATCAGCCCGGGAATCAGCTTCTTCCCGGTGCCGTCTTCCACACACACATAGACCGAGCTCGTCGGCACGAGCTTGAGCGTGACCGTGGTCGGCTTGGCGGGCGGCGGGGGCCGGTGGTGATGATGGACGGTGGTCGTGTTCGTGCTCGTCGACGACGTTGTGTTCCGGGCGCTGGTGGTGACGGTCGACGAGCTCGTCGACGAGGGGCTGCTCGGGTTGAGACTGCCGACCACGAACAGCGCGGCCGCGACCACCGCGAGCACAAGCACGACCAGGGCGACCGGACCCAGCCGAGGCCGCCGGCGCTTGCGCTCGCGCTCTCGCCCGAGCGGGGCGATCGGCCGCATGTCCGAATCCGCCGGGCGCTCGTACCGGCGCTTGTATTCGTCGACGAGCAGCCGGCTGTCGAGCCCGAGGAAGTCGCCGTAGGTGCGCAGGAAGCTCTTGACGTAGACCGGTCCGGGGAGCAGGTCCCACTCCTCGTTCTCGATCGCGCGGAGGTACTTGGCACGGATCTTGGTCCGGGCCTCGACCTCGCTGATGTCGATCCGGGCGCGGATCCGCGCCTCTCGCAGTGTCGTGCCGATATCGGCCATCCGCCTGCGAAGGCTAGCGGCGGAGGGCCCGTCGACAGCAGGACTTTTCCCGCGCTCGCGCGCGCCGCGCAAGGGACTACTGCTCTTCGCCGGTGTCGTCGGGGACGGGGACCGGACGCGGTGGCGCGGGGCCGTCGGCTTCGGCGAGGTGGGACAGGATTCGCGGGACGTCGGCCTCGGTGATCAGCACCTGGCGCGGCTTTGAGCCCTCGTAACCGGAGATGATCCCGCGGCGCTCGAGCATGTCGATCAGGCGGCCCGCACGGGTGTAGCCGAGTCGCAGCCGGCGCTGGAGCATCGAGGTCGAGGCGGTGCCCATCTGGGCCACGAGCGCGATCGCCTCCTCGAGCAGCGGATCCTCATCGGGGCTGAATTCCGGGGAAGCCTCCGAACCGGAACCGCCGTCCGCCGACTCCGCCTCTTCGAGCAGCTCCTCGTGGAACTCGGGCTCGCCCTGACGGCGCCACGCGTCGGTCAGCTCGGCGATCTGCTCCTCGTCGATGTAGGCGCCCTGGATCCGCTGGAGCTTGCTCGAGCCGACCGGCGAGAACAGCATGTCGCCCTGACCGAGGAGCGACTCAGCGCCGTTGTGGTCGAGGATCACGCGCGAATCGGTTTGCGAGGAGACCGCGAACGCGATCCGCGACGGGACGTTGGCCTTGATCATCCCCGTGATCACGTCCACCCGCGGCGACTGGGTCGCCAGGACGAGATGGATGCCGACCGCCCGTGCCTTCTGCGCGAGGCGGATGATCGAGTCCTCGACGTCGGCCGGCGCCACCATCATCAGGTCGGCGAGCTCGTCGATCACGCACAGGACGTAGGGCAGCGGCGGTTCGCCGCGCTTCTCGCGCGCGCGGTTCAGCTCCGGCAACGAACGCGTGCGCGCCAGCGACATCGTGCCGTAGCGCTGCTCCATCTCCTTGACGAGGTTCTGCAAGGCGTTGGCCGCCATCCGCGGGCTCGTGATCACCGGCGTCAACAGGTGCGGAATGCCCTCGTAGTGGTTGAGCTCAACCTGCTTGGGGTCGACCAGCACGAGGCGCACCTCGTGCGGCGTGGCCCGGAGCAGGATGCTCGAAAGCATCGCGTTGACGCACGCCGACTTGCCGGCGCCGGTCGTGCCGGCGACGAGCAGGTGGGGCATCTTTGCCAGGTCGGCCCCGATCGCCCGGCCCGCTATGTCCTTGCCGAGCCAGACCGTCAGAGGCGACCAGTCGGGTGGGGGATTCTGGAACACGTCGCCGAGGTGGACGATCCGCCGGCGCGCGTTCGGGACCTCGACCCCGACGGCCTGCTTCCCGGGAATCGGCGCCAGGATCCGGATGTCGGTGGCGGCCAGCGCGTACGCGAGGTCGTCCTTCAGCTGCGCGACCTTGGCCACCTTCGTGCCGGGCGCGAGCCTGATCTCGTAGCGGGTGATGTGGGGGCCGGTGACGCGGCCGATCACCTTGGCATCGATCCCGAAGTGGCCGAGCGTCTCGATCAGCGTCGCCGCGACCTGCTCCTGCCCGGCGGTGTCGGGCTTGGCCGCCTCTCCGGTCGACCGGACCAGGAAACGTGACCGCGGCACGTGCCACTCGAAGTTCGGGTCGTCGGTGATGTTGGCGCGGTAGCGCCCCTGCGGAGTGAGATCCGCGGGATCGACCTCCGGTTGCTCGTCCTCCGCGGCCGCCACCGGTACAGGAGTCGAACCCCTCCCGGGCGGGCGGAATTCCGGAACGTCCTCGTCGTCGATGACCTCGGAGGAGATCGGCGGCGCTTCGACGTGGGTGGCGCGAACGACGAGCTCCGAGGTGTCGGGCTCGGGCGGAAGCAGCGGCTCGGCCGGTTCATCGTCTCGCACCGCGCCGGCGTCCGTCGCCGTCCCCGCGACCCTTGCCTTCGCCGCCGCGGTGGCCGGGCGTCGCGCCCGGGTGGCGGCCACGCTCGAGGACGAGCGCCGAAGCGCACGAGTCGTCCCCGCAACGCCGGCGCGGCCGGCACGAACCACGCCCGCGACGCCGGCGCCCGTGACCAGGATCAGCCCGGCTACGAACAGGAACACCGCGAGGATGTCGGCGCCAACCGTCGAGATCAGGTGCGAGGTCACCCACAGCTCCCCCTGTCCCACGACCCCGCCGCGCGTTTCAAAAGCCGCCGCGTGCCAGAACTCCGAAGCAGGAACCGCGCCGGGGCCGACGCCGAGCGTTCCCGCCGCGAGCCCCAGCGTGATCGAACAGGTCAGGCAGATGGTCCCGGTCCGCAGGGGCCGGCCCGGCGGCCGCATCTCGCGCGCCAGCACCAGTCCGCCGCCGACGACAAGTACGGCCGGAACGACGTATCCGAGAGCGCCGAGCACGAACCGGAGCCCGGTGACCGCGCCGTTTCCGAGCGTGCCGCCGTCCCAGCCGCCGTAGGCGACGCCGCCGAGCAGGACCCCGACCGCGATCAGCGCGAGCCCGAGGATGTCGACGTGGTGCGGCTCGAGCCGAACATCGGGCAGCCGCAGCGATGGGCGGGCAGCCAGCAGCGAGCGTGTCGCGCGCTTGGGCGGCGGCTTCTTTCGCTTAGTGGCGGCCATTTCGGAGGGACTGGCTTCGACGTCGCGGGACGGCTTCCTGCCCCCGCCCGCGCCCCGGCCGCGCTTCCTGCCACGACTCCGGCGCACGCAGAGCTCTTCATCAGGCGCCGTACCATCTGCATACAGAAATGGCGGACTACGAACGCACCCCGCGCGTGCTCGTCGTCGAGGATGACGACGCGATCGCGCAGGTCCTCCAGCGCTCGTTGCGGATGGAGGGGTACGAGGTGCGGATCGCCAGCAACGGAACCACGGCGCTCGACGAGGCCCATGGGTTCCTGCCCGACCTACTGATCCTCGACCTCGGCCTACCGGGCATCGACGGCGTCGAGGTCGCCAAGACTCTCCGCAAAACCGGCGACGACGTGCCGATCCTCGTACTGACCGCCCGCGACGGCGTCGAGGCGCGGGTCGAAGGCCTCGACGCCGGCGCCGACGACTACCTGGTGAAACCGTTCGAGCGCCAGGAGCTTCTGGCCCGCCTCCGCGCCCTGCTGCGACGCCGGCCTCCGCGAGGCCAGGCGACGCTGACGATGAGCGACCTCAAGCTCAATCCGGACACGCACGAGGTCACTCGATCGGGCCGGACGATCGACCTCACCCAGCGCGAGTTCGAGCTGCTGGAGTACATGATGCGCAACGAACGAATCGTGATCTCACGCCAGCGCCTACTCGACGAGGTGTGGGGCTATGACCCGTTCTCGATGACCAATACGATCGAAGTGTTCGTCTCGAACCTTCGAAGGAAGCTAGAAGCCGGTGGCGAGCCCAGGCTCCTACATACGATCCGCGGCGCGGGCTACGTTCTCCGCGTATAGGTCCATCCCGATCCGCTGGCGGCTCGCCGGCGGCTCGGCGATGCTGACGTGCGTGATCCTGGCGAGCTTTGCCGCGATCGTCGGGGTGCTCACCGACCGCGATCTCCGCGGCCAGTTCAACAACGAGGTCCGCAGCAACTCCGACCAGCTGGCGAAGGACCTGCATCTGAAGTGGCTCGGGGACGGCGCCTATTTGAACTGCAAGAGGCAGAACGTCTCGCTCAAGGACTACACGAGCGCCGAGCACGCCCAGATCCGGATCTTCAACGAAGCCGGCGTTTTGCTGTGCACGCAGGAGGACGTCAAGGTCAAGGGCGTGAAGGCCCTGCCGGCGAGGCCCGGGTTCCCGGCCCCGGCCAAGGCCGGCACCTACAACCAGGGCGGCTACCTGGTCGTCGCTCAGCAGCTGAGCGTCCCGCCCAGCACCGTCTGGCTGCTCTACGCCCGGCCGCTGTCCGACGTCGATCACACGGTCGCGCGCGTGCAGGTGATCCTGCTGCTCGGGGTACTCGGCGGCACCGTCCTCGCTCTGCTCGGCGGCCTCGCCACGGCGGCGCGCGCGATGCGCCCGATCGTGCAGCTGACCGGCGCAGCACGCGAGATCGAGCGCACGCGCGATCCCCGACTGCGCCTGCCCGTCCCCGAGGCCGACGACGAGGTCGCCGAGCTGGCGCGCACGGTCGAGGGCATGCTTGGGTCACTCGACGCTGCGCGTGGCGAGACGCACGCCGCGCTCGAGCGCCAGCGAGAGTTCGTCGCGGACGCCTCGCACGAGCTGCGCACGCCGCTGACCAGCCTGCTCGCAAACCTCGAGCTTCTCGCCGAGGAGCTCGACGGAGACCAGGCCGACACCGCGGAGGCGGCGCTGCGGTCGGCCCGCCGGATGCGCCGGCTCGTCGGCGACCTGCTGCTGCTCGCCCGCGCCGACGCGCGCAGGGCCGTGTCACGCGGACCGACCGACCTCGCCGACGTGCTGCTCGAGGCCGCCTCTGAGCTGGGGCCGATGGCCGAGGATCACGAGCTGTCGATCGATGCCCGACCGGCGGTCGTGCCCGGCGTGCGCGACGACCTGCATCGACTGACGCTGAACCTGATCGAGAACGCGGTCAGGCACACGCCACCCGGCACGCACATCCGCGCCTGCACCGCCGTCGAAAACGGCGTCGCGGTGCTGACCGTAGAGGACGACGGCCCGGGAATTCCCGCCGAGCTCGGTGGCCGCGTGTTCGATCGGTTCGTCCGAGGCTCGAGCACCGGCACCCGAGGATCGGGCCTCGGGCTCGCGATCGTCCGGGCGGTCGCCGAGTCGCACTCGGGCTCGGTCGAGCTGGAGGAACCGAGCGTCGGCACCGGGACGCGGTTCGTGATCACGATCCCTCGCGACGCCACCCTCCCGCCAGCCGTGGACACGCCACTCGAGACGGCGGCCGCCGCGAGTGCAAGGCCGGCCCGGCCGGCCCGCCGACGCAGCCGCTAACCGTCGCCGCTGATCGCGCCGCGCCGAGGCTCGCTCAAGCCGGCGCGCGCCCGCGCCGATAATCCTGCTATATTGCTTGCCAGCAAGCAAGTATCTAGCGAAAGACCGGAACCCCCTTTTGTCTCCCCTCCTCGCCGCATTCGACATCGAAACGACGCCCCGCCTGCGCGCGGTGATCGGCAAGCTGTCCCGGCGACTTCGCCCAACGGCCGCCGCCGTCGGCGCCGGCCTCACCCCGACGAAGATCTCGGTCCTTCTTCACGTCTCCCGCGTGGGCCGCATCAAGCTGTCGGATCTGTCTGACGACGAGGGGATCAACCCGACGATGATGTCGCGGGTGATCGCCGATCTGACCGAGGCGGGACTGGTCGAGCGGGTCAGCGATCCGGGCGACCGCCGCGCCGCCCTCGTGGAAGCCACCGAGGCGGGACACAAGCTCGCCAAGCGGATCCGGCGCGAGCGCACCGACGCGCTGAACCATGCCCTCGACGGGATGGACGAGCAGGAGCGCGCGCACATCGAGGCCGCGCTGCCCGCGCTCGAGCGCCTCGCCGAGCAGCTCAAGGGAGAGCGGTCTTGACGCGGGTAGTCCGCGCCGGCCGCGTCACCTTCGCCGCACTGTCCGTTCCGAACTTTCGCCGCTACTACAGCGGCCAGGCGATCTCGCTGATCGGCACCTGGATGCAGATGACGGCTCAGGCCTGGCTGGTGCTGAGCCTGACTCACTCGAGCACGACGCTCGGGGTGATCGTCGCCTTCCAGACGCTGCCGGTGCTGCTGCTCGGCCCCTACGGCGGCGTCGTCGCCGACCGCGTCGACAAGCTCAAGTTGATGATCGCGCTCCAGAGTGCGATGGGCGTCCAGGCGCTGATCCTGGGTGTGCTCACGGTCACGGGGAACGTCCACGTGTGGGAGATCGGCGTCCTGGCCGCGCTGCTCGGCCTGAACAACGCGTTCGAGAACCCGGCGCGGCAGTCGTTCATGCTCGAGATGGTCGGCTCCGAGCACCTCCGTAATGCGGTCAGCCTCAACTCGGTGCTGGTCAACACCGCCCGGGTGATCGGCCCCGCGGTCGCGGGGATCCTGATCGCCACCGTCGGCGAGGGCCCCTGCTTCCTCCTGAACGCGGCGAGCTTCGTCGCCGTTGTGGCATCGCTCGCCACGATGAACCACGCCGCGCTCGACCGGATCACCCCCGCGCCGCGCGCCCGCGGCCAGCTGCGCGAGGGGCTTCGCTATGTCCGCGGCACGCCCGAGTTGGCGGTGCCGCTGCTGATGATGGCCGCCGTCGGCTGCCTCACCTACGAGTTCCAGGTAACGCTTCCGGTGATGGCGAGCCGCGGGCTGCACGCCGGCTCCGCCGGCTTCGGCTTCATGACCGCGGCCATGGGACTCGGGGCGGTGTTCGGCGGCCTGCTGGTCGCCGCCCGGGGCAAGATCGGGGTGCGGCCGCTCATCATCGCCGCCGGCGGGTTCGGCATCGCGATGACGTTCGCGACGCTCGCGCCGAGCCTCCCGGCCGAACTGATCGCGCTGGTGTTCGTCGGCTGGGCCAGCATCTCGTTCATGTCGATGGGCAACTCGACGCTCCAGCTGACCGCGGACCCCGCGATGCGCGGCCGCGTGATGTCACTGTGGTTCGTCTCCTTCCAGGGATCGACCCCGATCGGCGGTCCGCTCGTCGGCTGGCTGATGGCGTCGGCCGGCGCACGGGCCGGTCTGGGCCTCGGCGCGGTCACGTGCTTCGTCGTCGCGCTCGCCGGCGCCGCAGCGCTCAGTGGCCTCCCGCGCCGGCGCCGGGAAACGCGCGCACGGCCCGAGGTCAGCGTCGCCGGCCGTACTACCTGAGTCTGATCCTCGGCCACAAAGATCGCTCCCACGGCCAATAGTCGCGATCGCTTGCGCGACCGATACTGACGGCATGATCACAGTCGAAAACGTCAGCAAGCGCTACGGGGACAAGCTCGCCGTCGACGACCTCAGCTTCAAGGTGAAGCCAGGGGTCGTCACGGGCTTCCTCGGCCCCAACGGCGCCGGCAAGTCAACCACCATGCGTCTCATCCTCGGGTTGGACGCTCCCACCTCCGGATCCGCCACGATCGACGGCCGCTCCTACAGCGATCTCGAGGCGCCGCTGCACGAGGTCGGCGCGATGCTCGAGGCCCGCGCGATCCACACCGGGCGGTCGGCCTACAACCACCTGCTCGCCCTGGCCCAGACCCACGGGATCGGGCGCGCTCGCGTGGACGAGGTCATCGACATGGTCGGGATCCAGACCGTCGCCAAGAAGCGCGTCGGCGGATTCTCGCTCGGCATGGGCCAGCGGCTCGGTGTCGCGGCGGCGCTGATCGGCGATCCGAAGATCCTGATCCTCGACGAGCCCGCCAACGGCCTTGACCCGGAGGGCATCCTGTGGATTCGCACTCTGCTCAAGCGGCTGGCCAAGGAGGGCAGGACGGTGTTCCTGTCCTCGCACCTGATGGCCGAGATGGCCCAGACCGCCGAGCACCTGGTGGTCATCGGCCGCGGCCGGTTGATTGCTGAGGAGAGCGTGGACGAGTTCGTCCAGCGCGCGTCGACCGGCGCCGCCGTCCGCGTGGTCTCGCCGGAGGCGACCTCGCTCCGCGACGCGCTCGCGGCTAAGCAGGCCCGCGTCGACAGCGTCGAGCGCGACGTGCTCGAGGTCCACGGCCTCACCGGGCTCCAGATCGGCGAGATCGCGCTGGCCGAGAAGATCGTGCTTGCCGAGCTGACTCCGATGCAGGTGTCGCTCGAGCAGGCTTTCATGCGGCTGACCGGCGAGACCGTCGAGTACCACGCCGTTTCCGACGATGACAACACCGACATGAAGGCCGCAGCATGAGCGCAACGTCAACCACCCTCGAAGTCCCCGCCCGCGCCACTGTTACGCGCGGGCGCGTAACGCAAGCTCGCGTATTCCGGTCCGAATGGACCAAGCTCTGGTCGCTGCGCTCGACCCGTTGGACGCTGCTGGTCGCGATCCTCGGGATGGCCGGGCTTGGCCCGCTGATCGCGACGATCCAGATGAACCGCTGGAACCATCTGGGCCCCGGCGACCGGCTCCACTTCAACCCGATCAACACCGGGCTCGGCGGCTACCACTTCGCCCAGCTCGCCATCGGCGTGCTCGGCGTGCTCGTGCTGACCGGCGAGTACAGCACCGGTCAGATCCGCTCGAGCTTCATGGCCGTCCCCAAGCGCCTGCCGGTCCTGTGGGCGAAGGCGGGGACGTTCGCGGCGGTCACGTTCGTGCTGATGCTGATCTCGGGGCTGATCGCGTTCCTCGCGTCGCAGGGCATCCTGACCCAGCATCACGTCCAGACCTCGCTCGGCAACGGCACGGCGCTGCGGGCGTGGGTCGGCGCCGCGCTGTACCTGGCCGTGCTTAGCGTGTTCGCGCTCAGCCTGGGCGCGATCGTCCGCAACACCGCGGGCGGGATCGCGCTGTTCGCCGGCCTGTTGTTCGTCGTCCCCGGCCTGGCGGCGATCCTCCCCACCAGCACTCAGAACGCGATCAACCCGTACCTGCCCTCGGTGGCCGGCACGACGATCCTGTCGGGCACGCACGACGCCTACACGTTCTCGCCCTGGGGCGGTTTCGCGCTGTTCTGCGGCTACACGTTGCTGGCGCTCGGCATCGCGGCGTTCCTGATCAAGCGTCGAGACGCATAGCGCAGGTGGACGGGTCGGTCTAAATTGACCGGCATGCGCGAGGCCGGCAGGGCGGACCTGCTGAGAAGCCTACGACCGCGGCGCTGGGATGCGATCAGCGCCGCGGTCGTCCTGCTGCTGGTGCTGCCGGAGGTCCATCCTCGCCACGGGGGCCTGGCCGAAGTCGCGCTCGACGTGGCGTTCGCGATCCCGCTCCTGTGGCGCTCGCGCTGGCCCTTCCCGGTGTTCCTCGTCATCGCGGGGATCGCGTTCCTGCAATGGGTCGCCGGCGTCCGGGTGCTGGGCGACGTCGCGCTGCTGATCGCGCTGTACACGGTCGCCAGCCGCGAGGACCGGCGCACGGCGCTGACTGCGGCGGCGATCCTGGAGATCGGGGTGATCCTGGCGCTGGGACAGTGGTTCCACGACGCGCACGTCCGGAGCTTCATCGGGCTGAGCGGGCTGGTCGCGGCCGCCGGCATTCTCGGGCAGAACATCCGCAACCGGCGGCAGCTGCTCTCGTCGCTCCGGGAGCGGGCCGACCGCCTCGAGCTCGAACGCGATCAGCAGGGCCGGCTCGCGGCGGCGGCCGAGCGCGCCCGGATCGCGCGGGAGCTGCACGACGTCGTCGCCCACAACCTCACGGTGATGATCGCCCTGTCCGACGGCGCCGCCTACACGCTGCGCAAGGCTCCCGACGAGGCCGAGCACGCGCTCGAGGCGGCGTCAAGCACCGGGCGCCGCGCGCTCGGCGAGATGCGGCGGCTGCTCGGCGTGCTCCGCGACGACGACGCCGCGCCCGCCTCGGAGCGGGTGCCGCAGCCGGGCGTGCCCGAGATCGACGCGCTCGTCGAGCAGGTGCGCGCCGCGGGCCTCCCGGTCAGCTATCGCGTGGCGCCGGCCGCCCGCGCCCTCCCCGAGGGGATCCAGCTGACCGTGTTCCGGATCGTCCAGGAGGCGCTGACCAACACACTGAAGCACGCGGGGCCATCGGCGGCGGCGGAGGTCGAGCTGGTCGCGACCGACGCGAATGTGCACGTGTCGGTCGCGGACACCGGCTCCTCGACGCCCCCTCATCAGAACGGCAACGGCGGTTCCGGCCTGCGCGGCATGACCGAGCGCGCGGCCGTGTACGGCGGCGTCGTGCACGCGGGGCCCGGCCCCGCGGGCGGATGGCGAGTGACCGCGAGTCTGCCGCTGTCGGCGCCCGGCGAGGGAGACGAGCTCGCGTGAGCGATCCGGCGCGCGCACAGGAGCCCGCGTGAACGATTCACCGGCCACGAGCATCCTGCTCGTCGACGACCAGCCGATGCTGCGGATGGGCTACCGGATGATCCTCGACGCCCAGCCCGACCTGAACGTCGTCGGCGAGGCCGAGAACGGCCTCGAGGCGGTCGAGATGACCGCGCGCCTGGAGCCCCACGTGGTGCTGATGGACGTCCGCATGCCCGGGCTCGACGGAGTGCAGGCGACCGAGCGGATCGTCGCCTCGGGCAGCGACTCGCGGATCATCGTGCTGACCACGTTCGACCTCGACGAGTACGCCTTCGGTGCGCTGCGCGCCGGCGCGAGCGGGTTCCTGCTCAAAGACGTCCCGCCGCCAGACATGCTCTCGGCGATCCGCGCCGTCGCGACCGGAGACGCGGTCGTCGCCCCCAGCGTGACGCGCCGTCTGCTGTCGCAGTTCGCGCACCACCTCCCCGATCCGCAGCAGGCCGAGGGCACGACCGACGCCTCCGTCGAGTCGCTGACGCCGCGCGAGCGCGAGTTGCTGATCGAGGTCGCCCGGGGCCTGTCGAACGCCGAGATCGCCGAGCGCCTCGTCCTGTCCGAGGCGACGGTCAAGACGCACGTGGGCCGGATCCTCGGCAAGCTCGGCCTCCGGGACCGGGTGCAGATCGTCGTGTTCGCGTACGAGAACGGGCTCGTACGACCTTCCGGGTGACGGGTCTCAGACCTCGACGACGACCGGCAGGACCATCGGCCGGCGCCGGAGCCGGTCGTATACGAACGCCGCCAGGTCGTCGTGCAGCTCCTGCTGGAGCATGTCGATCTCGCGGATGCCGTCATGGGCCGCGTGGGCCAGCGACCGCTCGACCTCTTGACGGATGTCCTCGACCAGGCTGTCGGCCTGCTCGACGAACGGGACGCCGCGGAAGATGACCTCGGGGGGCACGACCGACTCCCCACTCTGCTCGGACACGGTCGCGACCACGATGAAGATGCCGTCCGCCGAGAGCATGCGCCGGTCGCGGAGCGCGACGTCGGCCGGGTCGCCGATGTCGACGCCGTCGACGAAGATCATGCCGGACTGCTCGGGCTCGCCCCACCGAGCGCTGTCCTCGTCGAGCTCGAGCGGCAGCCCGTTCTCGCCCTTGAACACGTCCTCGGGGTCGATCCCGACGGCATCGGCGAGCTGGGCGTGCAGGCGGATCCGCTTGTAGTCGCCGTGCATCGGCATCACATATCGCGGCTTGAGCAGGTTCAGCATCAGCTTCAGCTCCTCGGCGTACCCGTGCCCCGAGGCGTGGATCGGCGCCTCGCGCGGGGTGATCACCTCGCAGCCAATGTGGAATAGGCGATCGACGGTTTCGTTGACCGCGCGCTCGTTGCCGGGGATCGGCGTGGCCGAGAACACGACCGTGTCGCCGCGGTGCAGCTTGATCATCCGGTGGTCGTTGTGCGCCATCCGCCGCAGCGCCGACAAGCGGCTCGCCTTGGGACCCGGTCGAGATCACGACGATCTTCTCGTCGGGCCAGTCCTCGACCTCCTGGGGCGGGATCAGCGTGCCGTCGGGGAACTCGATGTGGCCGAGCGAACGCCCGATGTTGACGTTCTTGCGCATCGAGCGCCCGACCAGCGACACCTTGCGCCCGAGCGCGGCGGCGGCGTCGATCACCTGCTGCACGCGGTGAATGTTCGACGCGAAGCTGGTCACGATGATCCGGCCCTGGGCCCGCGCGAACACCTCCTGGAGGTGCGGTCCGACGTCACGCTCCGAGGGCGAGAACCCCGGTCGATCGGCGTTCGTCGAGTCGCCGCACAGGAGCAGAACCCCTTCCCGGCCGAGCTCGGCGAGCCTCGAGACGTCCGCGGGGTCGCCGTCGACGGGCGTCTGGTCGAACTTGTAATCGCCGGTCAGCACTACGTTGCCGACCTCGGTGCTCAGCGCCACCGCGCACGAGTCCGGGATCGAGTGGGTCATGTGAACCAGCTCGAGCCCGAACGGCCCGAGCTCCAGCTTGTCTCCCGGTCGCAGGTCCTCGAGCGGGGCGTCGCGCAGCTTGTGCTCGTCGAGCTTCGAGCGCGCCATCGCGACGGTCAGCCGGCCGCCGTACACGGGCGGTGAGGCGTCGAGCTCGCGCAGCACCCACGGCAGCGCGCCCAGGTGGTCCTCGTGACCGTGCGTGATCACGATCGCCTCGATGTCGTCGGCGCGGTCGCGGAGATAGCCGAAGTCGGGCAGGACCAGATCGATCCCGAGCATGTCGGTGGTCGGGAACCGCAGCCCGGTGTCGACCACGACGATCCGCCCGTCGTACTCGACGACGGTCATGTTCTTACCGATCTCGCCCAGGCCGCCGAGCGGCAGAACCCGGAGAGTGCCGTTACTCACGCCCGGCTGGCTTGCAGCAGCCCGTGGCGCTCGAGCATCGACCTGATCACCCCGAGCTCACGGTCGTCGAGCTCCACGTACGGGAGCCGAGCCGTGGCCGAGGGCAGGAGCCCCAGGAGGTGGAGTGCGGCCTTCGTGGCGCACGCGAGCGGCGCCACCGGCATGTCGGCGTACACGTCCTGGAGCGCGTTGTCGATCTCCCGGCGGTGCTCGGGCTCGTCGACCATCCGGCGCATCTCCTCGCCGAACAGGTGGCTGGCGACGAGGATCCCGCCGGCCTCATCCATGTCGAGTACGTCGGCCAGCAGGTCGTCGTTGCCGGCGTAAATCCGCATGCCGTCGACCTTGGCCAGGTTGGCGGCGTTGGCCTGCTTGACCGCGAAGATGTTGTCGAGCTGGGCGAGCTCGGCCAGCAGGTCGTTGGGCATGTCCGAGCCGGTCCGCTGCGGGATGTTGTAGAGCACGATCGGCAGGTCGGTGGCTCGGCAGACCTCTTCGTAGTGGCGGACGATCCCCCGCCGGCTCGGCCGGTTGTAGTACGGGTTGACGTGCAGGAGCGCGTCCGGTCCGATCTCGGTGGCGCGCTCGGTGAGGTGGATCGCGTGGCGGGTGTCGTTGGAGCCGACGCCGGCGACGATCGTGCACTCGCCGCGCATCTCCTCGACGGCAAGGCGGATCATCCCGAGGTGCTCCTCGTCGTCGAGCGTCGAGGCCTCGCCGGTCGTGCCGCAGATCACGAGACCGTCCGATCCGTGCTCGACCAGGTGATGCATGAGCGCGACGGCCGCCTCCTCGTCGACGTTTCCGTCGGCGTCGAACGGCGTGACCATCGCAGTCAGAATCGTGCCGAGCTTTTCAGCCATAGGGGGATTATCGCAGGGGCGCCAGCGGTTGCGACGCCCGGGACCTCGCGCTCAGCGCTCTTTGTGCGCGCCCCAGGCGAGCACCGACAGTGGGCCCATGCCGCTGTCGGGATGCGCCGGCGGCGGCGCCACGTCGTGCTCGGCCCTCGGGGGCTGGGACACCACGTGAGTTACGGGCGCGTCGGTGAGCTTCGAGATCCGCTCCGGCAGGCCCGCGTGAAGCCATTTCGAGAACCGCATCGGGAGCGTCGAGACGATGATCTCGTCGTACTTCTTCGGATCCCAGGCGTCGGTGACGGCCAGGATCGGGTCCGCGTTGCCGACGCTGCCCTCGGCCTCGAGGTCGAAAGCCCGTAGCTGCTCGAGCGCCTCGCTGAGCTTCTCGGTGGCCGCTTCGCGCCCTCCGGCGAACGGCGTCGCCGGAATCACCAGGGTGAAGCTGGCCGGAGCGCGTTCCTTCAGCGCGGCAATCAATTCGTCGGAGGTTGCTGTCACGTTCGCCACCACGAGAAAGCTCCGTTTCCACGCCATGACGACCTCCCTTTCGTGTTTGTGCGATAGACCACGATCCAAGATAGCGCGCCGAGGAGCGCCGGCGATGCGGCCAGGTGGACAGACCTGCCGGGCTTGCTTGCGCCATGTGGAGAATGGGCCGCTTCGCGGCATCCGTGGGGCCTTTCCGCCCGGGCATCCGTGCCGGGCGGGTGATCGCGACTAGGCGGGTACCGAAGCTCGTTCGCCCTTGCCGCGGACCAGCGGACCCGCGTAGGCGCCCGGCTTCGGACGGTGCTTCCCGCCGGGGAACGCGAGCCGGATGATCGTGCGCTGGACCATCCCCAGCTGCTGGTGGAACGGCCCCGAGTTGTACGGGAGCCCGTAGCGCTGGCAGATCTCGCGCACCTTGGGGGCGATCTCCCCGTAGCGCGTGCTCGGCATATCCGGGAACAGGTGGTGCTCGACCTGGTAGCCGAGGTTGCCGCTGATCACGTGGAACACCGGGCCGCCGTCGATGTTGGCGGCGCCGGTCAGCTGGCGCACGTACCACGCGCCGCGGTTCTCATCCGCGGTCTCCTCCTGGGTGAACGTGTACGCCTGGTCGGGGAAGTGGCCGCAGAAGATGATCGCGTAAGACCACACGTTGCGGATCAGGTTGGCGGCGATGTCGGCGGTCAACGTGCGCATGAACGGCTCGCGGAACGAGCGGCGCTCGACCAGACGCCCCAGCACGTTGCTGCTCGACTTGCCGCGCGAGCGGCGGACCTTGCGCAGCCCCTGCTTGATCGCTGCGCCGCGCTCGTTGCGGCGCTCGGACTCCTCCTTGGCGCTGAAGTAGGCCACCTCGATCAAAGTCATCACGATCCCTGAGATCAGCGGCCAGGCGATGTAGTCCTTCTGGATCTGCGTCCGGGCCTTGCCGACGATCCCCTTGAGCTCCTTGCGGACCTGCTCCTTGCTCTTCTCGCCCTTGCGGATCGCCTCGAAGTCGAGATCGTGGACGGCCACGCCCCACTCGAACAGCATCGCCAGCACGATGTTGTAGATCGGCTGAAGCAGGTAGAAGGGGTACCACGTCTGGTCGGGGTCGATCCGCATGATCTCGTACCCGAGGTCGCGGTCCTTGCCGAGGATGTTCGTGAACGTGTGGTGGATGTAGTTGTGGGAGTGACGCCACGCCTCGGCGGTCGACGCGGTGTCCCAGTCCCACGCCCGCGAGTTGATCACCGGGTCGTTCATCCAGTCCCACTGGCCGTGCAGGACGTTGTGGCCGATCTCCATGTTCTCGAGGATCTTGGCCATCCCGAGCGTCGAGGCGCCGAGGATCCACGGGATCCGCCAGCGCGACGCGATCAGCTCGACCCGCCCCAGCAGCGCCAGCCGGCGCTGGAGCGCGATCATCGAGCGGATGTAGCGCGCGTCGCGATCGCCGAGGCTGTCCTTGACCTGCTCGTGCAGCGCGTCGAATTCCCGCCCGATCGCCTCGAGCTGCTCAGGGGTGAGGCGGTGTAGCGGGTTGTCGGGCTCGTCGATCGTGACGCGGCCGTTCGTCTGGTGGCCGTTGTGGGTCGCGGTCGCCATTTGGGTCACTCCCTCATCCTCTTCGTTTACAAGTCGATTTCGATCGGTCCCTCGGGCGCGCTGATGCAGGTCCTGATGACCTCGCCCTCCTGGCCGTAGACCTTGCCGCTGCGCAGGTCGCGGACCTGCCCCTTGCGAAGCTCGCCGACGCACGTGTGGCAGATCCCCTCGCGGCAGCCGAACGGAAGGTCGAGGCCCGCCTCCTCGCCGGCGATCAGGATCGGCACGCTCCCGTCCGAGGAGGCCTCGCAGTCGGACACGCAGAACTTGATCGTCCCGCCCTCGCCCTCGCCGTTCTGACCGAGGCCGAGCTTGGGCTGGAAGCGCTCCATGTGCAGACGGTCGCAATCACCGTTCGCGTCGAAGTGCTCGGTGAACGCGTCGAGCATGTCGTTCGGGCCGGAGATGTACGCGTCGCGCTCCCGCCAGTCCGGGCACAGCCGGTCGAGGTCGGCCGGGCCCATCCGCCCGTTTTCACGCGTGAGCTGCTCGTGAAGGTGGAAACGGTCGTGCGCGTCCGCGAGGCCCCGCAGGTCGTCCCCGAAGATCACCTCGTCGATCTCGCGCGCGGAGTGGAGGACGACGACGTCGGGCATCTCGCCCGCGTGGTCGAGGTGGCGGAGCATGCTCATGATCGGGGTGACGCCGCTACCCGCGCTGATGAACAGCAACTTCTGGGGTGCGGGGTCGGGGAGCACGAACTCGCCTTCGATCCTCGACAGCGACACGATCGTGCCGGGCTTGGCCCGCCCGACCAGATACGGCGACACCTTGCCCTCGTCGACCCGCTTGGGCGTGATGCTGATCAGGCCGTCCTCGCGGTACGGGTCGGACGTCAGCGAGTACGCGCGCCAGTGCCGGACGCCGTCGATGTCGACGCCGATCCGGACGTACTGCCCGGGCTTGTGGCCCGGCCAGCGGTAGCCCGGCTTGATCAGGATCGTCGACGCCTGCGCGGTCTCGTGCCTGACCTCCTGGATCCGGCCTCGCAGCTCCCGGGTCGACCACAGCGGGTTGACCAGCTCCAGGTAATCGTCGGGCAGCAGCGGCGAGCTCAGCGACTCGAGCGCCTTCAGCACGCGCCGCTGGACCGGATGGACGTTTGGGGGGGCACCTTTTTCGGGCATCTACTCACGAGTAATATCCGTATCGGTACCTTCCTAACCGTCCTTGGCACAAAAATCCGCGACAGAACCAGGCTCCGCGCCGCGGACGCGCCGGCGAGGCGGAACGCGCGGGATGCCGCGGGAGCGACGGGAGCAGCTGATCCTCGACGTCGCGGGGCAGGTGTTCGCGAGCGCGGGGTACCACTCCGCGTCGATGGACGAGATCGCCGAGCTGGCCGGTGTGTCGAAGCCGATGGTGTACGCCTACTTCGAGTCCAAGGAGCGGCTGTACCAGGCCTACATCGAGCGCGCTGGCGGCGATCTGCTCGACCGGCTCGTGTCAGCGGGCTCGCGCGACGCTTCGCCCAGCGCGCTCCTGCGGGTCCGGATCACCGAGTTCCTGGCGTTCGTCGAGGAGCACGGCGACGGCTGGAAAGTGCTGTTCCGTGAAGTCGGGTCGACGCACCCGTTCGCCGAGCAGGTCGCGGAGTTGCGTGAGCGCATCGCGCAGACGATCCGCCCGATGCTCAGCGACCCCTCGCTGGGGTTCGCCGCGCCGGCGGATGACGCGATCGCTCACGCGCTCGTCGGCGCCGGTGAGTCGCTGGCCAACTGGTGGCTCGACCACCCCGAGGTCGGGCGCGGCGAGGTTGCCGACTGGTACCTCGCGGTCGTGCAGGCGGTGCTGGCGGGCCCTCGCGGCCCGCGCCCGTAGCGCGGCGTCGGTAGCGCTAGCCCACGAGGCCGAGTAGCCGCTCGAGACCGACCGTCGGCGACTCGGTCAGGTTGCCGACCTTGCGGACGGCGAGCAGCACCCCGGGCATGAACGACTCGCGGTCGGTCGAGTCGTGGCGGATCGTCAGCGTCTGGCCGACGTCGCCGAGGATCACCTCCTGATGGGCGACGAGCCCGGGAAGGCGGACAGAATGGATCGGGACGGGCTGCTTGGTGCTCGACGCCTGCGCCATCAGGGCCGCGGTCCGGGCCGCGGTGCCGCTCGGCGCGTCGACCTTCGTGTTGTGGTGAAGCTCGATGATCTCGGCGCTCGCCATGTGCCGGGCCGCTTGGACGGCGAACTGCATCATCAGCACCGCGCCGATCGCGAAGTTCGGCGCGATGAACACGTTGGCCTTGCCTGCGTTCAGGTCGTCGAGGTCGTGCGGGTCGAAGCCCGTGGTCCCGATCACGACGTGGACGCCGGCATCGACGGCCTCGCGCGCGTTGGCGACGGCGCTGGTCGGGATCGTGAAGTCGACGAGCACGTCGGCGTCTTTGAGGACGTCGGCAAGCGGCGTGTTCAGCGCGGGGTCCGCGCGACCGGTGAGCTCCATGTCCGGCGCCGCTTCGACGGCCCGGCAGACCGTCTGGCCCATCCGCCCGGCCGCTCCGGCGACCGCGACCCGGATGGGTGCCGGCACCTTAGGCGCTCTCCACGAGCGCCGGTCCGATCGCCGCAAGCGCCTCGTCGAAGCGCGCCTCATCCGGCCCGATGCCCGCGGCGGACAGGTGGTCGGGCGACCACAGCTCATCCACGAGGCCGGCGAGGTCCTCGAGCGTCACCGCGTCAATCCGCTCGACGGTCTCGTCGAGCGACAGCAGTGGCATGCCGGCGAGGATCTCGGACCCGAGCCGGTTCATGCGCGCGCCGGTCGACTCGAGTGCGAGCACGACGCGACCCTTGAGGTTCTCCTTGGCACGCTCGAGCTCGTCCGGCGTGGCGGGCTCCTCGCGAACGCGATCGAGCTCGGCTCCGACCACCGCGAGGCCCTCGGCGACGTTGTCCGGGCGCGTCCCGATGTACAGCCCGACCTGACCGGTGTCCTGGTAGGCGCTCGTGAACGAGTAGACCGCGTACGCCAGCCCACGCCGCTCTCGGACCTCCTGGAACAGTCGCGACGAGGACGTGCCGCCGAACACGTTGTCGAGCACGCGCAGCGCGAACCGCCGCTCGTCGTGGCGCGCCAAGCCAGGGCCACCGAGGCATACGTGGTACTGCTCGGTGTCCTTGCGCTCGAACCGCCGGCGGGCGGCGCTGGGGGCCGGCGCGGGTGTGGCGGCCGGGGCGAGCGCGCCGGTCTTCTCCGCGACCGAGCGCGCGGCGAGCTCGACAAACGCGTCGTGGTCGACCGCGCCGGCAGCCGCGATCACGATGTTCTCGGGTCCGTAACGATCGGTGTGGAAGCGCCTGATCTCGTCCGGCGACGTCCCCGCGATCACCGACGCCCGGCCGATGATCGCGCGGCCGAGCGGGTGCTCGCCGAACACCGCCTCGCCGAGCAGGTCGAACACCTTCTCCTGCGGGTCATCCTCGTACATCGCGATCTCCTCGAGGATGACCGCACGTTCGGAGTCGATGTCCTTGAGCGCCGGGCGGAACACCATGTCCGACATCACGTCGAACGCCTCGGGCAAGTGGTCGTCGATCACCCGCGCGTACACCGAGGTGGTCTCCTTGCCGGTGCCCGCGTTCAGCTCGGCGCCCATCCCGTCGAAGATCTGATCGATCTCGAGCGAGCCGTACTTGTCGGTGCCCTTGAACAGCAGATGCTCGATCAGGTGGGACAGGCCGGCGTGCTCGTCGTCCTCGGTCCGCGAGCCGGTGCCGATCCAGAAGCCGACCGACACGGATCGGACCGAGGGCATCGCCTCGGTCACGACCCGTACGCCCGAATCGAGCGTGGTCAGCTTGTGATGCTGGAGCACTGCCGGCTCTTAGGAGCGCTCGGGATCGCGGTCGCGCACGCGCCCGCGATCGCCGTCACGTGCGCCGTCACGGGCGCCGTCACGTGCGCCGTCACGGGGCCGGTCGCGGTCGCGGTCCCGGGGACCACGACGGTCGCGATCGCGGCCGTCGCGTCCGCCGCTGCGCTCGCGGCGCGGCGGACCGCTGTCACCGGTGCCGACCGAAGCGAGCTCCTCGACGGACTTGCCGACGATCTCGGGATCGTCCGCCAGCCGCAGGCCGATCCGGCCACGCTCGCGATCGACCTCGACCACCCGCACGTTCAGCTCGTCGCCCTTGTTGAGCACCTCCTCGACCGACGCGATCCGCCGGCCGGGCGCCACGTTGGAGATGTGGAGCAGCCCGTCGGTGCCCTTGGCGAGCTCGATGAACGCGCCGAACGCGGTTGTCTTGACGACCTTGCCGGTGAACTCGTCGCCGACCTCGACCTCCTTGGTCATCGACCGGATCCGGTCGACCAGGGCGTCGCCGCGCTCCCGGTCGGCGGCATAAACCAGCACCATGCCCTCGTCGTTGACGTCGATCTGTGCCTCGAACTCCTCCTGGAGTGCGCGGATCGTCTCGCCGCCCTTGCCGATCAGCAGGCCGATCTTCTCCGGGTCGATCTGGACCGACGAGATACCAGGCGCGTACTTGGACAGCTCGGACCGCGGAGCGTCGATCACCTTGGCCATCTCGCCGAGGATGAACGTCCGCGCGGCCTTGGCCTGCGTGAGCGCGTCGCGCATGATCTCGAATGTGACGCCGGTGATCTTGATGTCCATCTGGAGAGCGGTGATCCCGTTCTCGGTGCCGGCGACCTTGAAGTCCATGTCGCCGAGATGGTCCTCGACCCCCGCGATATCGGTGAGGACGATGTAGTCGTCACCCTCCTTGATCAGGCCCATCGCGATGCCGGCGACTGCCCTGGGCAGCGGAACTCCGGCATCCATGAGGGACAGGGACGACCCGCAGACGCTCGCCATCGAGGACGAGCCGTTCGACTCGAGGATGTCCGAGACGACGCGGATCGTGTACGGGAACTCCTCCTGGCTCGGGATCATCGGGACCAGCGCGCGCTCGGCGAGCGCACCGTGGCCGATGTCACGCCGCTTGGGGCCGCGCATCGGGCCGGCCTCACCGACCGAGAAGCCGGGGAAGTTGTAGTGGTGGAAGTAGCGCTTGGAGGTCTCGAGCCCAAGGGTGTCGAGACGCATCTCCTCGCGGGTCGTGCCCAGGGCGACGACTGACAGCGCCTGGGTCTGTCCGCGCGTGAACAGCGCCGAGCCGTGGGCCCGCGGGCTCACGCCCACCTCGATCGAGATCGGACGGATCTCGTCGGCGCTGCGGCCGTCGGGGCGCTTCTTCTGGACCGCGATTCGCTCGCGGATCAGAGACTTCTCGAGCTTGTCGAACGCGCGCTGCGCGTTCGCGCGGTACTCGGGATACGTCGCGGACTCGGGATCGCCGGCGTACTGCTCGATGACCTGCTCCTCGACCGACTTGCACGCATCCTGGCGATCGAGCTTGTCGACGACCTGAGTCGCCTCTGCGAGCGCGGCGCCGTGGGAGGCCTTGATCTGCTCGTACAGGTCCGAGCTGACCTCCGGGATCTCGACGACCGTCTTCTCCTTGCCGGCCTTCTCGGCGAGCTCGCGCTGGAGCGCGCACAGCCTCTTGATCTCGCCGTGGGCGATATCAAGCGCGTCGAGGATCTCCGCCTCGGGGATCTCGTTGGCGCCGGCCTCGACCATCAGGATCGCCTCGTCGGTGCCCGCCACGATCAGGTCGAGGTCGGTGTTGTCGACCAGGTCCTCCTCGGAGGGGTTCACCACGAAGTTGCCGTCGACCTTGCCGATCCGCACCGCGCCGACCGGCGTCGGGAACGGGATGTTGGAGACCATCAGCGCGGCCGACGCGCCGTTCATCGCGAGGATCTCGTACGGATTCACGTGGTCGACTGAGATCGGGAGCGCGACCAGCTGCGTCTCGTACCGCCACCCCTTGGGGAACAGCGGCCGGATCGGACGGTCGATCATGCGTGCGGTCAGGGTCGCCTTCTCGCCGGCGCGGCCTTCGCGCTTGAAGAAACTTCCGGGGATCTTCCCCGCTGCGTACATCCGCTCCTCGACGTCAACCGTCAGCGGCAGAAAGTCCACGTCCCGGATGTTGCCCGCGGTCGCAGTACACAGGACCACGGTGTCGCCCGAACGGACGACTACGGCGCCGGAGGCCTGTTTGGCCAGTTTGCCGGTCTCGAACGAGATCTCCCTACCTTCGATCTCCACGGACACGCGCGTCACGGCGTCACTCATATTCAATTCCCTTCCACCCCGCCCTTCGGTCGGCGGAGTCCTTCTCGTTCTCATCGTTTGTTCCGAACGTTCGTGATGGTAGCGGGGAGACGGCCGTGAACGCGGCTCTGAACGTGGCGGTGGCGCGGTGGGTTGTCGGGCTTTGGCAACCCCCGGTGTGGCGGCGGGTCTCCCGGTGGGAAGCGGCGGCGATCGCGGCGCGTTTTGGCACCTGGAGATGGGTGTGGTCGGCTTCGTGGCGGACACGGGCCGGCGGCCGGGCGGGGGCGAGGGCTGCGCGCATGCAGGTCCGGGCCTCGCTCATGACCGCCGGGGAGGGAGCGGCTCCGTCGGGATCCCAGCCACCCTCTCCAGATGCCCGCCGTTAAAGACCGCCCGAGCCGCCACCACCGAAAACCCCCACGACCACCGCGCCGGCACCCGGTCCGCGCCGGCACCCCGTCCGCGCCGGCAACCCTTCCCAACGAAAAAGGGCCGCCGCGCCCGCAGGCGCGGCGGCCCTTGCCGAAACAACAGGGGAGTTGTCTTATGCGCGGAGGTCGAGGTCGAGGGCGCGGCCCGGCCGGCGGGCGGCGGGCGCGGCGATGCGCTGGCGGCGCTGGAACGCGGCGCGCAGGCGCGCGCGCTGGTCGGCGACCGAGGCCATCATCGTCCGATCGGAGGCGATGCCCCAGAGCTGGAGCCCGACGATCGTCACGAGGACGAAGCCGATGAAAAGGACGTTTAAGAAGACGATGAGGGCGGTGGTCATTTGGTCTCGCTTTCGTGGTCGGGTGATGTCGCAAGACCATGATCGGCGGCGCGCGAAAGACCACCGTGAGCTGAGCGTCGGACTAACGTAAGAACCGCCCGCGGGGCTGAATGGCCCACATTTGCAGGGAACTTGTGTCCGATCCGGACCCCGAGGCACCCGGCGCGAAAGCTAAGTGGACCAGCCGGTCCGCTTGTGGTAGCCTAAGCGGACCGTGCAGTCCAGATTACCACGCCCCCGGGAGTCAACTAGATGAGCGAGACCGTATCCGGCGCCGCGCCCGCACCCGCACTGAACGGCGCATCCCCAGCCGCCTCCGCCGGCATCCCGACAAGCACCCCGCCCGAAAGCGTCGCCACCCGCTCCGCCGGGCCGAGTCGCATCTCGAACCGGTGGGTGGTCCTTGTGATCGCTTGCCTCGCGCAGTTCATGGTCGTGCTCGACGCCACCGTGGTCAACGTGGCCCTGCCGTCGATCCAGCGAGGCCTCCACTTCTCGTCTTCGAGCCTGCCATGGGTGGTCAACGCGTACACGCTGATCTTCGGCGGCTTCCTGCTGCTCGGCGGGCGCGCCGGCGACCTGCTCGGCCGCAAGCGCATGTTCCTGGTCGGCACCGCGGTGTTCGCGGGCGCCTCGCTGCTGAACGGGCTGGCGCAGTCCTCAGAGATGCTGATCGTCGGCCGCGGGCTCCAGGGTCTCGGTGGCGCGCTCGTCTCCCCCGCCGCCCTGTCGATCATCACCACGACCTTCACCGATCACAGTGAGCGGACCAAGGCGCTCGGCGTGTGGAGCGCGATCGCGGCCGGCGGTGGCGCCGTCGGCTTGATCCTGGGCGGCGCGCTCACGCAGCTGGCCTCCTGGGAGTGGATCTTCATCGTGAACGTCCCCGTCGGCATCGCCACCGTCCTGCTCGCGCTGCGGTACGTGCCGGAGTCCCGCGCGGACCTCAAGCACCGCACATTCGACCTCGCCGGCGCCGTCACGGTCACCAGCGGCCTGATCGTGCTCGTGTACGCGATCGTCAAGGCGCAGTCATTCGGCTGGGGCTCGGCGCGTACGATCGGGCTGATCGCGGCCGCGTTGGTGCTGCTGGCAGCGTTCGTCGCGGTCGAGGGACGAAGCGCGGCTCCGCTGATCCGGCTCAGCATCTTCCGCGTCAAGACGCTGACGGTCGCCGACGTCGTGCTGCTGCTCGTTGCCTCGGGTCTGTTCGGGATGTTCTTCTTCGCCTCGCTGTACGTGCAGGACATCCTCGGCTACAGCCCGCTGACTGCGGGCCTCGCGTTCCTGCCGGTTACCGGTGGCATCATCGTCGGCGCCGGTATCGCCCAGCCACTGGTCAAGCGCGTGGGCGTACGCAACGTGGCGCTGGTCGGAATCGTGCTGGCGACGATCGGAATGGCGGTGCTGTCTCAGGTGCCGGTGCACGGCACATATGCCGGGAATCTGCTCCCCGGCCTACTGCCGATGAGCATCGGGATGGGGCTGGTGTTCGTGCCGATCACGCTGATGGCGACCGGTGGCGTCGACGCCAACGACGCCGGCCTGGCCTCGGGCCTGTTCAACACGGCCCAGCAGGTCGGCGGCTCTCTCGGCCTGGCGATCCTGGCGACGCTCGCGGCGAGCAAGACCTCGAGCGTCCTGGGCGGCATCCACGGGAGCGCGTCAACAGTCGCGGCCACCGCCGCGAGGGTGTCGGGCTATCAGGTCGCGTTCACGGCGGCAGCGGTGATGCTGGCCGCCGGCGGCGTGATCCTCGCGGCGACGGTGCGACGCCGGGACCTGGAGAACATCGACCTCGAGCTGGCGCCTTCCCCGGCCGCCGCGTAGGAGAATCTGTCGCGATGATGCAAGGTGAGCGAGCCCTTCGTGCCGATGCCGAGCGCAACCGACGGCGGGTCCTCGACGCCGCCGAGGCCTTGTTCAGGGAGCGGGGCCTCGACGTCGGCGTCGCCGAGATCGCCGAGCGCGCAGGGGTCGGCCGGGGAACGCTGTTCCGCAACTTCCCGAGCAAGGAGGCGCTGATCGCGGCGATCGTGGTCGAGCGGATGCGCGAGGCCGTGACCCGGGCCCGAGCGCTGCTCGAGGCCCCGGAGCCCGGTGAGGCGCTGTTCGAGTTCCTGGGCGAGATCGCCGGGCAGCAGCAACTCGACCGTGCGCTGTTCGAGGCGGTCGGCGACGAGTGGCTCGTCAACGACGAGATCCGCGCCGCGCACGCAGAGGTCGTGAGCGTGGTCGACCTGCTGCTCCGGCGCGCGCAGGACGCCGGCGTCGTTCGCCAGGACATCGGCGCGATGGACGTGCTGATGATGTTCAAGGGCGTGTGCGAAGCCGCGAGCGCGTTCGCGCACATCGACTCCGAGATCGTGCCCCGGCATCTCGACCTGCTCAGGGCCGCGCTGCGCCCGGACGCCTCGGCGCAGCCGCTGCGGGGACGCGCGCCCACGCTCGAGGACATCGAGCGCGCGGCGGTCAGGGCGGGCGTCAAGCCGGCGCCCGCGCCCGACTCGGCCGCAACCGCGTAACCGGGGGCGACCGCCTACGGACCCCGCGCCGGCTCGCCGGTCGCCGCCGAATCGAGCCGGTACCCGACGCCCCGGAGCGTCGCGATGCTGACCGCCGAGCCGAGCTTCCGGCGCAACGCCGCGACGTGGACGTCGACGGTCTTCGGGGTGATGTCGTCGGCCCCCCACACGAGCCCGAGCAGCTGCTGGCGCGTGTGGATCCGGCCCGGATAGCGCAGCAACGCGCCCAGCAGGTCGAACTCGCGGCGCGTGAGGTCGACCTCTCGCCCGTCGATCATGCAGCGCCGGGCGCCCAGGTCGAGCTCGACCTCGCCGGTGCGGAGCACGGTCTCCTCGGTCATGAACCCGCGCGCGCGGCGGAGCTGGGCGCGCATCCGGGCGGTCAGCTCGGCCATCGAAAACGGCCGGCCGACGTAGTCGTCGGCGCCGGCTTCGAGCCCGTCGATCCGCGAGCCCTCGCGTCCGCGCGCGTTCACCATGATGATCGGCACGATCGACTCCTGGCGCACGCGGCGGACGAGCTCGACGCCGTCGATCTCGGGGAGGACGGCGTCGACCAGCGCGATGTCGACCGTCCCGCGGCGCAGCAGCGACAGCGCCTCGAGGCCGTTGTCGGTCTCGAGGACCTGGAAGCCCTCGCGGCGCAGGTGCGCCGTGATCGCCTGCCTGGTGCCGCGATCGTCCTCGACGACCAGTGCGCGCGCGCCGACGACGTTCATCGTCCTATATCGGTCCCCGGCGCCGGCGCGGCGCCACCGCGCCGGCCCCGACCATCATCGTAAAACGAGCAGAGCCGCGCGCCGATTGGCGCGGCCCGATCCGCCGTCGGTTCGCTACGCGCCGCCGCTCAGCGCAACGCGGCATCGAGCGCGACCGCGACGAACAGCAGCGCGAGGTAGAGCAGCGAGAAGTGGAACAGGACGCCGGCGCGGGCCGGGGTGCCGTCCCGCCACAGACGCCAGGCGAGCGCGACGAACGCGACCCCGAGCGCGCCGGCGGCCACCAGGTAGATCACCCCGAACGTCCCGATCAGCCCGGGAACCAAAGTCACGGCCACGAGCACGAGCGCATACGCGAGCACAGCGACCGCGGTCGCCCGCGCGCCGCGAACGACGGGCATCATCGGGATCTGAGCCGCGGCGTACTGGCGCTCGAGCAGCAGCGCGAGCGCCCAGAAGTGCGGCGGGGTCCACAGCAGCACGATCGAGAACAGGAAGACCGCGCCGAGACCGAGGTGACCGCTCGCGGCGGCCCAGCCGGACAAGACCGGAATCGCCCCCGCGGCTCCGCCGATCACGATGTTCTGGGGCGTGCTCCGCTTCAGCCACAGCGTGTACACGACCACGTAGTACGCGCCGCCACAGAGCGCCAGACCGGCGGCCAGCAGGTTGTCGAACGCGGCCATCACGGCGAACGACAGCGCGAGCAGCACCAGCGCAAATGCGACCGCCCGCCGCGGGCTGATCCGGCCCGCCGCCACCGGCCGTGACGCGGTCCGCGGCCCCATCAGCCGGTCGATGTCACGGTCGATCACGTGGTTGAGCGCGCTCGCCCCGCCGCACGCGAGTCCGCCACCGATCACCAGCGCCATCAGCGGCACGAGTGACGGCGCTCCCCCGGCCGCGGCGACCATCGCGCACACCGCGGTCAGCACGAGCAACGACATGATCCGCGGCTTGGTCAGCGTCACGTAGTCCCGCCACGGAACCGCCCGTGCACCCCGAACGACAGGCGCACCCGGGACGCCGCCCGCACCCGGACCGACTCCAAGCGCCTGCGCGCTATCGCTGACCACGACCATCGCTACTCCCTTCCTGCGCCGGTCTGCTCGGGCGCGAGCACGGCCAGGTCATGGGTCACGAATCGGTTCGCGAACGGGTACAGGTATCCCGAGCGCTCGTCCCCCCGGGCGTCGATCAGGTACAGCGCCTCGGTGTGCGGGATGTCGCCGCCCGCCGACATGCCGACGTAGATGTGGTACTCGTTCCAGACCCGGCGAAGGGCGGCGGGCGTCCCCATCAGCCAGTGCCACGGGGCCACCCCACTCAAGCCCCACGCCTTCGCGGCGGCCGCGTCGCTTGCGGGCGTGTCCTGCGCGGGGTTCACGCTGACGGCCACGAGCACGGGCCGCTTGGAGGCCGGCAGCGAGCGCTCGGCGGCGGCGAGCGCACGCCCCTCGAGCGGGCACTCCTGCGTGCAGTGCGAGTCGAAGAACGTCATCGCGATCGTCCGCCCGCGGAGCGACGCCAGCGAGAACGCCTGGCCGGTCTGGTCGTGCAGGCCGGTGATCGCCGGCGCCGGCCGGGCTCCCGCCGCCCAGGCCGCCTGCCCGTCGAGCCCGAAGCGCGAGCTCACGGTCGCCGACGATCCCAGCACCGACGGTGCTGGCGGTGACTTGGCAAAGATGAAGTGAGCGGCGACGGCGGCGCCGACGCCGAGCAGAATTGCCGCGACGAGCACGGCGACGAGATGCGCGGGCCGCGGGCGCTCGGTCGGAGGGCCCGGCCGGATGCCCGCGCCGGCTTCCATCAGGTCTTCTGCTCCGGCGCCTTCCCGATGCCGGCCGTCGCGTGCGAGGGGTCGGTCAGCGGCGCCTCGGGCTCGGAGGGGTCACCCGGATCCCCGGCGAAGCGGCGCCGGACCACGACCACGTACCAGACGGTGATCGCGATCAGCACGGCGATCGGCAGCAGCAGCGTCAGGAGCGAGCCGGCGAGGTAGCTTGCGAGCGGGATCGAGGTCATGTCTCTCCTTCTCAGGCGGTGAACGCGGGACGGGGAGGAGAGGTGCTCTCGGGCTCGAGCCAGCGGTAGAACCCGATCAGCGCCACGACCCCGTACGGGATCGAGCCGATCACCCACATTACCCCGCCCGCGAGCTGCTGGTCGGTCAGGGCCGAGATCCCGCCGGGACGCGAGATCAGGTCGGCGTAATGGGAGTACAGCGGAGTGGGATACAGCACCAGCGCGATCGCGAGCATCCAGCTGACGATCATCCCTCCGACCACGTAGGCGATCCGCATCGGCCACTCGAGCCTCGGCCGGAGAGGACCCGGGTCGATCACGCGGGCCCAGAACAACAGGCCCGTGAAGAAGAACATGGCGTGCTCGACCTGATGGATCGCGTTGGACGTGAGCGTCGCGTTGTAGGCAAACGGGATGTGCCATACGACGAGCGTCGCGTTGAACAGGATCCACGCGGGCAGCGGTCGCGCCAGCGCCCGCAGCGGCGCGGTCCAGCGGCCGCGCGCGACCGATCGCCCGACCGAGGTCCGCATCCCGAGCGGGAGCGCCAACCACATTCGCGGCCATGGCCGCCCGAGCAGGATCAGCGGTGGCGCGACGACCAGCAAAAGGACGTGCTGGACCATATGCACCCAGAACAGCTGCTCGGCATAACCGTCGATCGGCGAGTCGAGCGCCAGCACGATCGTCACGAGCCCGGCCACGAACGCCACCGTGCGGAGCGGCTCCTGCCGGGCCCGCACGGTCCGCGAGCGCCCGCCGAGCCAGTAGAGCAGGCCGGCGATCACCACGTAGGCGAGCGGGGCTTGGATCGACCAGCCACCCCAGCTCATGGTCAGACCACGTACAGAACGATGAACGCCACGACGCCGAGCGCGACGTAGAACGCCCAGAAGAAGGAGCACGCCTCGAGCCCGGCCCGAAGCAACTCGACGTCGTCGGCCGGCACCCCCTCGGCGACCGGACGATCGATCCCCTCGCGCCGGGCTCGCCAGACGGTCGCGGCCTGCGTTTCGATCCAGTAGATGCACGGGAGTGCGAACACGGCGTACGTGGCCGTCCACCCGAAGAACACGCTGGCGTACCCGCCACTCGCCGCCCCGAAGCCAAGTCCTATGTACTGGATGAACTGGAGAATGACCGCGACCAGCGCCAGCACGACGGCACCGACCGCTGCACCGAACGGGTTACCCGGCCGCGTCGCGGCGACCCTGAGGATCACCGCGCTCACGACGAACAGCACGACGATCACGATCCCGAACCCGATCGTCGGGTCGACCTTTCCGATCTTCCAGCTGTTGTTGGTATCCAGCGAGCGCAGGTAGAAGTACGCGAACAGGAACGACAGGAAGTAGAACGTGACGACGCCGCACAGCATGCGTGCTGCGACCCAGAGCGCCCGGGGCTGCCAGACGGACGGCTCGGGCTCGATGTGGCCGGCGAGCGGAGCTGAGGCTTCCATTAGCTACGCCACCCCCGGGGCCGGCGCAACCCTCGGAGGACCGGCCGGCTCCACGCCGTATGGGTAGGGGTCCGCATCGAACACCGGGATCCGCTCGAAGTCGTACACCGGGACGGGCGTCGGCAACTGCCATTCCGCGGATTTCGAGTGCCACGGGTTGGCCTCGGCCGGCTCGCGCTTGAACACCAGTGACCAGACGACGTTGTACAGGAACACCAGCATCGACAGCCCGAGCACGAACGCCGAGACCGATACCCAGTCGTTGAGTCCCTGGAGGTTGGTCGGGTAAGTGATAACCCGGCGCGGCATGCCCAGGAAGCCGAGCGCGAACAGCGGCGCGAACGTCGAGTTGAACGCGATGAACATCGTCCAGAAGTGGACCTTCGCGAGGCCCTCGTTGAACTTGAAGCCGGTCATCTTCGGGACCCAGTAGTAGATCGCGGCGAAGAAGGTGAAAATCAGCCCGCCCATGATCGTGTAGTGGAAGTGCGCCATCACGAAGAAGCTGCCGTGCGTGGTGACGTCGCTCGGGACGTCGGACAGCAGCACGCCCGAGATGCCGCCCCAGAGGAAGTTGAACGCCCACGCCAGGCAGAACAACATCGGCACGGTGAACCGTATTCGGCCCCGCCACAAGGTCCCCATCGCGCACAGGAAGATGAACCCGGTCGGGAGCGAGATCAGCTCGGTCGAGAGCATGTAGAACGGCCGCAGGTCGGCGTTGATCCCGCTCACGAACAGATGGTGCTGCCACACGAAGAAGCTGAGCAGCGAGACGGCGAGCATTCCCGCCACCGCGAGACGGTAGCCCCACAGAGGCTTGCGGGTGAACACCGGCAGCAGCTCCAGCACGATCCCGAATCCCGGCAGCGCGACGATATAGACCTCGGGATGCCCGAACACCCAGAACAGGTTCTGGAACAGATACGAGCTGCCGCCCTGGCCGGCGACGTAGAACGCGGTCTGGATCGTCCGGTCCATCGCGCCCATGAGCAGCGCGGCGATCAACATCGGCGCCGCGAGCATCATCAGCACGGCGGTGGCGAGCACGCTCCAGACGAAGATCGGAAGCCGCGACCAGGTCATCCCCGGCGCCCGCATCGTGATGATCGTCGCCAGCAGGTTGAACCCCAACAGGCACATCGATACGCCCACCAGCGCGAAGAAGCCGATGTAGGCGTCGTACCCGGCGGTGTTCTGGTCACCGAGCGGCTGGTAGCCGGTCCAACCGGTCTGGAAGCCGCCGAAGAAGATCGTCGTTATCAGCACGACGCCCGCGGCCATCAGCAGCCAGAAGGTCAGTGACTCGATTCGCGGGAACGCCATGCGGCGCGATCCGATCATCAGCGGCACGACCCAGTTGGCGAACGGCCCCAGGATCCCCGAGGTCATCATCCCCATCATCATCGAGCCGTGCAGGCCGACCAGCGTGAGGTACTGGTTGGCGCCGAACACGTGTACGTTGGGCTGGAGCAGCTCGGTCCGGATCAGCATCGCGTTCAGACCGCCGATGAAGAAGAACACGCCGATCCCGACCAGGTACTGCATCGCGACCACCTTGTGGTCGGTGCACAGCCGGAAGTACCGTCCGATCCCCTCACCCTCGCTCTCGTGCTCGGCGAGCGTCGGCGGGTGACCGAGCAGGCGGCGGAACGGATAGTTGAGGAAGCCGAGCCCGGCGAGGAAACCGACAACGCCGACGAAGTAACCGAGGAAGATCGCGATGTCGTTCTGTCCCGACTCGGTCGCGTAGTAGGCAATCCCGGCGCCCGTGAAGCGTCCGCCGATCCAGTGCCCGACCAGGTAGCCGATGATCGCGCCGACGATCCCCATGAACAGGTTGAAGCCGAGGAGTCGTCGCCACACCGGGGGCTGCTCTGACGTAAGTGCGATCGTGCTCATCCGCCTCTCCTCTGGGGATCCGGGAAGTAGGTCTTCGAGTAAGGCGGCAGCGTCTTGGTGGCCGGCGCGTACTTAACCCGCTGCGCGGCGATCCACGACGCGAACTGCGGCTTGGTGACGACATACCCCGTGTCGAACATGTAGCCGTGCCACACGCCGCACAGCTCCGCGCAGTGGATGGCGAACGTCAGCGGGTACTTGGTGGTCACGTACGCGACGTTGTCCTCACCCGGGTTCGCATCCGCCTTGACCCCGAGCTGATAGGCCCAGAACGAGTGGATCACGTCGAGCGATGTGACGTGGAACTCGATCACGGTGTTGGCCGGCAACTCGAGATGCTGCGTCTCGACGCCGCCGTAGGCCGGCCAGCGGTAGGTGAACTGCCACTGCTGGGCGATCACCTGGACCTGGAGCGCCGGGTCCGTCTTCGCCTGGGCCGGAGCCGCGATCGGGTTCGGCCCCTGACCACCGCCCGCGCCGTCGCTCAGCGAGTTGGATCGACCCGAACCCTGCGAGGAACAGCACGAGCACGGTCGTGACGACCAGCCACCAGAGCTGGATCGTGGCGTTGCCGCGAATCGGCGGACCGTCGAGCACGACACTCTGGTCTCGCTCGCGGAACGCGACACACGCGTACAGGAAGTACACGAGCACGGCCAGCGCGACCGGCGTGGCCAGGCCGAGCAGCACGGTGTTGTCGCTGACCTGGCCGGCGGCCTCGACCGTGCCGTTCCCCGGGGGCATGCCCGGCGCCAGCACGAACACGACGATCGGCGTGAAGATCACCGATGAGATCAGCCACAGCCACACGATGCGGCGGAAGTGCTGTGACCCCGTCAACGCGACACGTCCCTCATACCGTCTTGATGAATCCGTCCATGTATCCGACGGTCTGCATCGGACCGCCGAACCCCTGGATGAAGCCCGCCGCGCACGGGACGAAGCACTGCCAGCGGTACAGCCCCTTGGCCGGTGTTCGGAACGTGAACGTGATCGTCTCGTGCGCGTTGCTCAGCGCACAGGGCGCGTTGCTGCACAGATTCTTGGCGTTCGCACCGGGACGCCCGCGAGCGGAACGGACAACCCGATCTCGGGGATCGCGAACACGTGCGAGGCGGTGTCGGGGTCGATCGCCACCGTCGGCTTCCCGTTCAGGAGGAAGTTACCGCCGACCGTGCCGGTGGCCTGCGAGATGAACGGGTTGCGCAGCCCGGTCTGCGTGTCGAACTCGTAGATCGTGACCCGCACGAGGGTGTTGGCCGGGAGCACGTAGGTCGTCTCGTGCGACCACGTCGTCGCCTGAGGGTTGACGGCGTAGTAGGAGACCCACGTCGGGTGCGGATCGTTGAGCGCGGCGGCCGGAACCGTCGCGAGGTAGAGGCTCGCGCCGGTCGCGGTCTGGGTCGCCGCCGCCGAACCGGGGACGTTCGTCAGGTACAGACCGATGTAGAGCCCGATCGCGACGCAAACGATTGCGGTCGCAAGCGTCACACCAAGTAGCCGTCTGCCATACGAGCTCATCTGGATCGCCTCTCCCTCGGCGCGGAGTTATATATTCCCCGGCGGCGGCATGCCCCTAAATGACGGCGATGTCATCGAGACGTCATTTACAGGTCATCTGCCCGGCAGTATCGTCTCGCGAGTCGTGGGGGCTCGAAAGAGCAAATGCGAATATTGATTGTTGAGGATGAGGCACGGATTCGCGCCTTCCTTTCTCGCGCCTTCGAGGCCGAGGGGTTCGGCGTGGACGTGGTCGCCGACGGCGAGCAGGGGCTCTCGCGCGCGCTCACGGGCAACTACGACCTGGTCATCCTCGACCTGCTGTTGCCGGGCTACAGCGGGCTCGATGCGCTGCGCGAACTGAGCCGCGAGCGCTCCGATCTGCCGGTGCTGATCCTGTCGGCGCGCAGCGATCTGCCGGTCAAGCTGCGGAGCTTTGAGCTCGGCGCGGTCGACTACGTGGCCAAGCCGTTCTCGCTCGACGAGCTGCTCGCCCGTGCGCGGGTGCAGCTCCGGCGCGCGCGCGTCGCCGACAGCAGCACGGTTATCCGCGTCGGGAGCCTCGTGCTCGACCTGGCCCGTCGCCAGGCGCGCGTCGGTGACGTTGTGGCCGACCTGTCGGACCGCGAGTTCCGCCTGCTCCACTTCCTGCTCGCTCACGTCGGCGAGGTAGTCAGCCGTGAGCGGCTCCTGTCCGAGGTGTGGGGGTACGACTTCGACCCGAGATCGAACGTCGTCGACGTCTGCATCCGGCGGCTCCGGCGGCGCCTCGGCCCCGACGCCCCGATCGAGACCGTACGCAATGCGGGCTACCGTGCCGCTGCCTGAGCTTCGCCGGTCACTTCGGCGCAACCGAGTAGAGCTGCTGTGGGCGGCGTTCGCCCTAGCCGCCTACGCCGGGATCGTGGCCATGCCCGACTGGTCGACGATTCTGTGCGGCGGCCCGATCCTGATCGTGCTCGTGCTGATCACGGTCAGGCACGCTCGGCGCCGTGATCATGAGCTCGATATCGCCCGGGCACGAGCCGAGGAGCGCCGCTCGATGCTCGAGCTCCAGCAGCGGTTCATGCACGACGCTTCGCACGAGCTGCGCACGCCGGTGACGATCGCGCGCGGCCACCTCGAGCTGCTGCTCGGGAACGGCGCCGATGCTGAGCTCGACATCGCGCTCGACGAGCTGTCCAGGATCGACGCGATCATCGACCGGCTGCTCCTGCTCGCCACCGCCGAGCAGCCCGACTTCCTCCATGTCGAGGAGATCGACATCGAGCCGTTCCTCGAGGACGTGTTCATGCGATGGTCGGAGGTCGCTCCGCGGGCATGGCGGCTCGGACCGCTCGCGGGCGGGACGGTCACGGTCGACCCGGACCGGTTGCGCGCGGCGCTCGACGCGCTCGTCGAGAACGCGATCAAGTACACGCGCACGAACGACGCGATCGAGCTCCGCGCGCTCGGCCACGGGCCGGAGCAGTTGGTGATCGAGGTCGAGGACGAGGGCTGCGGCGTGCCCGAGGACGCGCTGCCGCGGATCTTCGAGCGTTTCGCCCGCGCCGACGCGGCGCGGACGCGCTCGGCCGGCGGCGTCGGGCTCGGGCTGGCGATCGTCGACGCGATCGGAAAGGCCCACGGCGGCGGCTGCACGGTTCGGAACACCGGGCACGGATCGGTCTTCGCGCTGCGGCTGCCGGCGTTCGCGGCCGGCGCTCAGCCTGCCCACCCCTCACTCACCACCCAGGTCGCCGCGAGCGGCGGCAGATCAATTTCCCCCGGCGCCGACTTCCTCGAGCGAGCGGACATCGATCTCGCCGGTGTGGAGGGCGCCGTTCGCGACGAGCGTCGGTGTCGTCACGACACCGCCCCTCACGCCTGACTCGAAGTCTTCCCGGATGCGCGCCGCGACCGGCGGGCTCCGCCGGTCGGCGTCGAACCGCTCGAGGTCGAGTCCGAGCGTCCGTGCGCGCGCCCACAGGTGGGGATCCTCGAGCCGTCCCTGGTCGGCGAACAGCAGATCGTGCATCTCCCAGAAGCGCCCCTGGAGCGCGGCCGCCTCGGCGGCGCACGCCGCCGGCCACGCACGTGGGTGACTCGAGCGAACCGGGAAGTGCCGGAACGCGATCCGCAGGCGGGCGCGCCTCAGCTTGACCTCGGCGGCGGCGCAGTACGGGCACTCGAAATCGGCGTACACGATCACGAGCGGGGCGTCCTCGGGCCCCCTCACGTGGTCCCGTTCGCGCAGCCCGGGGACCGGAGCCGAGCTGAGGCCGCTCAACGCTGTACCGGTCGGGCCGTCAGGCCTTGGCGGCTCCGGCGGCCGTCGCGTCGAGGCCGTCGAAGATCAGGTTCGCGCCGGGCAGGTCGGCCGGCGACGGCGCCTGATAGCTCCACCCCACCACGGCGTCCGGTCCGACGATCACGAGCGCGCGCTGCGGGAAGCCGCCGGGGTGGTACACGCCGAACGCGCGGCAGGCCGCGCCCTTGGGCTCAAAATCGGACAGCTGCGCGATGCTCACGCCGAGCTTCTCCCGAAACGCCGTCTGCGACCACCGGGCGTCACAGGAAACGCCGTACATGGTGGCGCCGCGCTTGGCCAGGTAGTCGCTGAGCACCTCCTCGTACAGCCCGATCTGATCGGTGCACACGGGGCTGAACGCGAACGGATAGAACACGAGCACGGTCGTACCGCCCTCGAGGTCAGCGCGCGTGAACTCGCTGCCGTCCTCCCGCATCAGCGTGAACTCCGGGGCCGGCGACCCGGCCGGGATCGGTCCGTCGGAGGAGGGCTCGCTCACCGGCGCAGGCCGAGCTCGCGCAGGATCGTGCGGTAGCGCTCGAGATCCTCGCGGCGGAGGTAGTTGAGCAACCGGCGCCGCCGGCCCACGAGCATCAGCAGCCCGCGGCGCGAATGATGATCCTTGCGATGCTCGCGCAGGTGCTCGTTGAGGTCGTTGATCCGCTCGGTCATCAGCGCGATCTGGACCTCGGCCTTGCCGGTATCGGCAGGGCTATCGCCAAACTTGGTGGTGAGCTCCTGCTTGCGTTCTTGAGTAATGGCCATCGGCTCGATGAGGCTAGCAGGCCGGTAATTCAGGGCGCGTTTCGCTCACAGAGCTCGCGCGTGCGCGCCACGTCGCGGTTCATCTGGTCGACCAGCGCCTGCGGCGAGTCGAACCGGCGCTCGCCGCGCAGCCGGGCGAGGAAGTCGATCCGGAGCGTCTCCGCGTACAGATCGCCGTCGAAGTCGAGCAGATACGCCTCCACCAGCAGCGCCCGGCCCGTGCCGAACGTCGGCCGCACGCCGATGCTGACCGCGGCGCACGCCTGCGCGGTACGGGCGGCATAGATCCCGTGGCCCGGGCACACGAGCGCCTCGTCGGGGACGATGTTGGCGGTGGGAAAGCCGAGCGTGCGTCCGCGCTGATCGCCCTTGACGACCACGCCGCGGAGCTGGAACGGCGCGCCGAGGAACCGGGTGGCGGTCTCGACCTCGCCGGCGAGGACAAGTCCGCGGATGTGGCTCGACGAGACGATCTCGCCGTCGACTTCGACCAGCGGCACGACCCGAGTCTCGAACCGACCGTCCGCGGCCAGCATCTCCGGATCGCCGGCCGCGCGGTGCCCGAACCGGAAGTTCTCCCCCACCGACACGCGCGTCGCCTGCAGCTTCTCGACGAGGACGTGGTCGATGAACTCTGCCGCCGTCTGGTGCGCGAACCCGTCGTCGAACGGGATCACGACGAGCTCGTCGACGCCGAGCGACCCGATCAGCTCGGCCTTGGCCTCGAGGCTCGTCAACAGCTTGGGCGCCGCCTCGGGCCGGACCACGCGGAGCGGATGCGGCTCGAACGTGAGCACCGTGTCGCTGCCGCGGATCACCTCCCGGTGGCCGAGGTGGACGCCGTCGAACTCACCGACCGCCACTCGCCGCGACCGCTCCCGGACCTCGGAGAGCATCGTCACTTTCATCGGCGGCGAAGGCTAGTGGTCAGCCCCGGAGGCCGACGACAGGCCCGAGCAGCCCGTCGCCGCGCGGCGTCGCGAGCGCGATCAGCCCGACCTCGTCGGTGAGCCTGACCACCTCGGCGCCGCCGGCCTCTCCGGACACCGCGGACCCGTGCGAGGCCCGGCGCGCCTGCTCGGCGTCGAGGCGCACCTCGGGAATGAACGCGAGCGCGTCCGACAGGCCGATGATCCGCTCGGGATCGGCATCGGCGACGTCAAACTGGCCGATCGCGGTCCGGCGCAGCTCCTCGCAGTACGCGTCGCCGAGGTCCGCGATCAGGCTCCGCACGTACGTCCCCGACGAGCACTCGATCACGAATCCGCGGCGCGCGCCAGAACGCCACACCTCGTCGAACCGATACACCTCGACCTCGCGCTCGTCGAGCTCCACTGGTTTTCCCGCGCGCGCGAGCGCGTACGCGCGCTGGCCGCCGACCTTGACCGCGGAGAACGCCGGCGGGCGCTGACGGACCACGCCCGTCGGAAGCTCGAGATCGCCGTCGGGGACGATCCCGGTGTAATCGATCTCTCCTTCCGGGTCGCCTGTAGTGGACACCGCGCCAAATCGCGCCGTTGCCTCGTAGCGCTTGGTCAGCGCCATCAGGAACCGCTGCGCGCGGGTGGCGCGACCGACCAGGATCAGCAGCAGTCCCGTCGCGAACGGATCGAGCGTCCCCGCGTGGCCGACCTTGACCTGCCGAGGGCGGTCGAGCGCACGTCGCATCCTTGCGACCACGTCATGAGAGGTGATCCCGGCGGGCTTGTCGTACAGGACGACGCCGTCCGAAACCGCGTCGGGCGTCACTTGGAGAGCTGCTGGGCGACTTCCTGACGCAGGAACGCGACCAGCTCGTCCCACTCCAGCGAGGTCGAGAAGCCGGCGGCCTGGCGATGGCCGCCGCCGCCCTGGGCGCGCGCAATCGCCGACACGTCGACGCGCTCGTCGCTCGCGCGCAGCGACACCTTCCGCGCGGGGCCACCGTTGCTCCCGGTCCGCTCGCGGATGAGCGCTGCGACCGCGGTGCCCTCGACCGCGCGCAGATGGTCGATCACGCCTTCGGAGTAACTCTCCTCGGCGTCCGAGGCCGCGAAGTCGTCGGCGTCGAGCTCAGTCACGGTCAGCCGGCCGCCGTCGAACCGGTGAACCTTGGCGAGGCCGCGAGCCAGCAGCGCCAGCTTGCCGTACGGGACGCCCTCGTACACACGGCGGTAGATCTCGTGCACATCGACGCCGTGCTCGATCAGGTCGGCCGCCATCTCGTGCGCGCGCGGGCCCGTGTTCTCGTACATGAAGCGACCGGTGTCGGTGATCAGGCCCACGTACAGCGCCTCGGCGATGTTGACCGTCGGCTCGACCCCCAGGCCGTGCATCAGATCCCACACGATCTCGGCCGTACACGACGCCTCGGGCACGACATAGTTGACGGTCCCGAACATGGTGTTGTCGTGGTGGTGGTCGATGTTGACGATATTCAGCTTGTCCCCGCCCGCCCGCCGGAACGCCTCGGCCGGGTTGCGCTCGAGGTTCCCGCAGTCGAGGAACACGATCGTCCGCTCCTCGAGGTCGTCGGGCGGCGAGCTGACGAGGCCCGAGAGCTCGAACCACTGGTACTCCTGCGGGAGCGGGAACTCGCTCGCGTCGATGAACATCTCGCTGTCGCGGCCCTGGGCCGCGAGGATCTCCTGCATCGCGATCAGCGACCCGAGCGCGTCGCCGTCGGGGTTCTCGTGGCTAACGACGATCAGCTTCTCGGCGGAGCGAAGCTCCGCCAGTACTTGGTCGCGGTTTGCTGCCGCACCGTTGTCACCCATTCGCGTCCGGTCCCTGGTCGATCAACTGTGAGATCCGCATCCCGCGATCGATCGACTCGTCGTACTCGAACGTGATCGCGGGGGTGTGCTTGAGCGACAGCTCAGCGGCGACCCGGCCCTGGAGGAAGCCGCGCGCGGAGCGCAGGCCCTCGAGCGTGTCCGACCGTGCCTGATCGTCCCCGAGGACACTCACGTAGACGCGCGCATGGCGAAGATCGGGGCTGGTCTTGACGGCAGTGAGGGTCACGAATCCAACGCGTGGATCCTGGAGATCTTTGGCGATCGCGTCGCTGAGAACCTCTCTAACGGCCTCGTCGACACGGCGCATCCGGCCAGCCGCCATCCTACCCGCTCCCTACCGGTCGAGTCACCAGGCTGTCAGCGCTCACGCGTACAGATCCTCCACCGAGGTGAGGATGGTCTGAACCCGAACGTTCTCGGGCCAGCGGGCATCGAGCCATCGTTCGACGTTGTCGGCCGCCGCGGTCAGCACCGCGAGCGAGCCGCCGGTCAACGCCGCGGTCAATCGGGCGCGCTGCCACAGATCCTGGTGGGCCACCTCCGCGACCGCGGCTCCCAGCCGGCCGTGGAGCTGCGCCTTGATCGAGGACAGCTCCTTGCGCTTGCTCTTGAGGCTGGCGGCATCCGGGAAGTGCAGATCGATCACGAGCACCGCGACGTAGCCGCTGTCCGACATCGCCGGCCACGTTAGCCGCTTTAGACGAGCTCGCGTTCGACCTGGCGAGTCGTGTACGTCTCGAGTACATCGCCTTCCTTGACGTCGGCGAAGTCCCTGAGCACGATTCCGCAGTCGTAGCCGGCGGCCACTTCGCGGGCGTCCTCGTTGAAGCGGCGCAGGCTTTGGATCTGTCCGTCGTAGACGACCGTCCCGTCCCGGACGAGGCGGACCTTCGACCCGCGCGTGATCGTGCCCTCGGTGACGTGGCAACCGGCGATCGTCCCCACGCGCGAGGCCCTGAAGATCTGGCGCACCTCGACCGAGCCGAGCATCTCCTCGACCTCCTCGGGGACGAGCATGCCCTGCATCGCGTCGCGGAGTTCCTCGATCGCGCGGTAGATCACCGCGTAGTGACGGATCTCGACGCCCTCGCGCTCGGCGACGGCACGAGCGTCTCCGACCGGCCTGACGTTGAACGCGAGGATGACCGCGTCCGAGGCGGACGCGAGCATCACGTCGGACTCGGACACCGCGCCGACCGCGCCACGGATCACGTTGACCGAGACCTCGTCCTGCGGCAGCTTCGCGATCTCGTCCTCGATCGCCTCGAGCGAGCCTGCCACGTCGGACTTCATCACCAGGTTCAGCTCCTGGACGCCGCTCTTGAAGATGTCCTCGAGCGAGACCTTCTTGCCCGAGCGGCGGGCCAACGCTTCGGCCTTCAGACGGGTCGCGCGCTCGCCGGCAAGCTGCCGGGCGCGCCGCTCGTTCTCAACCACGCGTACGTGCTCGCCCGCCTCGGGGACGCCGTCGAAGCCGAGCACCTCGACAGGCTCGCCCGGCAGGGCCGCGCCCACGCGCTGGCCCAGGAAGTCGTGCATCGCGCGCACGCGGCCCCAGTGCGCGCCGGCGACGAGCGCGTCGCCGACCTCGAGCGTGCCGCGCCCGATCAGGATCGTCACCACCGGGCCGCGTCCCGGATCGAGCTTGGACTCGATCACGGTGCCCGACGCCGGCGCCTCCGGGTTGGAGCGGAGCTCCTCGACCTCGGCCATCAGCAGGATCGTGTCGAGCAGGTCCTCGAGGCCTTCCTGGGTCTTGGCCGACACGTTGACGAACTCGGTCTCGCCACCCCACTCGACGGGCTGGAGGCCGAGCTGGGCCATCTCGGCTCGGACGCGATCTGGCTGCGCGCCCTCCTTGTCGATCTTGTTGACCGCGACGAGCATCGGCACGCCCGCCTCTTTGGCGTGGTCGACCGCCTCCTGCGTCTGGGGCTTCACGCCGTCATCGGCGGCGACCACGATCACGGCGATGTCGGTCACCTTCGCGCCGCGGGCGCGCATGGCGGTGAACGCCTCGTGACCGGGCGTGTCGAGGAACGTGATCTCCTTACCGTCCTGCTGGACCTGGTAGGCGCCGATGTGCTGGGTGATGCCACCGGCCTCGCCGGCGGCGACCTGGGTCTTCCGGATCGCGTCGAGCAGCGAGGTCTTGCCGTGGTCGACGTGACCCATGATCGTCACCACCGGAGGCCGCTCGACGAGCTCCTCCTCGGGGTCGTCGAACACGGGCTCGGCGACGGTCTCGTCCTCGGAGTGGACGACTTCCACGGTCTTGCCGAGCTCGGCGGCGAGGACGTGGATCGCCTCGTCGGAGAGGGTCGTGGTCAAAGTCTTCATCTCGCCGAGCGCCATCAGTTGCTTCATGACCTCGGGGACCGGGACGTCGAGATACTCGGCCACGTCCTTGACCGTCGAACCCGAGTTGATCCGGATCGCGTCGGTCTCGGCGAGCGCCGCCAGCGACGTGGACGGACGCGACTCGGCCTCTTCGTCGTAGACGCCCCGGCGACGGCGGCCGCGACGCTGGCGGCGCGGCGGCTGATTGGTCTGCGAGGGAGGGCCGCCGGTGTTGCGGCGCGAAGCTTGCGAATCGATCACCACGCGCCGCCGACCGCCGGCGTTGCCGGGCGCGCGCTCGCCTTGGAGCGAATCGCGGGTCGGGCGCTTGTGCTGGGCCTCGCCGCCGGACGGTCCGTTCTCGCCGCCGGACGGTCCGGTCTCGCCGCCGCGGGCGGGCGCGTCGCCACCGTTGGTGGGCGCCCGGCCGGCGTCGTCGCGAGAGGGTCCGTCGGCGGGACCGCGAGGCGCATCGCTGCGCTGGCCCTGACCGCGAGGCGCATCGCTGCGCTGGCCCTGACCGCGAGGCGCATCGCTCCGCTGCTCTGCCGCGGGGCGCGTCGCTGCGCTGGCCCTGACCGCGGGGCGCATCGCTGCGCTGGCCCTGACCGCGGGGCGCGTCGCTGCGCTGGCCCTGGCCGCGGGGGGCATCACTGCGCTGGCCCTGGCCGCGGGGCGCGTCGCTGCGCTGGCCCTGACCGCGGGGGGCATCACTGCGCTGGCCCTGGCCGCGGGGGGCGTCGCTGCGACCCCGATTGGGGGCCTCGCTGCGGGCGCGCGCGGGCGCGTCACCCGACCCCGCGCTGGCGCCGTCGCCGTCGCGCGGCGCCGGCTTGTCCGCGGCCGGCGCAGGTTTCTGGGCGGCACCGTCGCCGTCGCCGTCGCCGAGGATCCGGCGGGCCTGGGCCTCGTCGACGGACGAGGACGCAGCCTTCACCTCGAGGCCGGCGGCCTTGAGCCGCTCGAGCACCTCTTTGGGGGCAAGCCCGCGCTCCTTGGCGATCTGATGCACACGTTTATTCATCTAAAACCAGTTTATGCGCCTAGTCACTACCGTTTGCGGCCGCCTGGACCTGATTGGTGTTCTTGCCCTCGAGCGCCTGATGGGCCTCGATCCCGCAGTAGTGCGAGCCGGGCAGCGCCGCGTTCGGGCACCGGCGGCCGTTGGACAGGATTGCGGCGCAGCGGCCCTGCGCCTCCTCCTGCTCGTAGCCGTGCGCGGCCTCCTCGGCGGCGAACTCGGTTTCGGAGCGGATGTCGATCCGCCACCCGGTCAGGCGGGCGGCGAGCCGGGCGTTCTGGCCCTCGCGCCCGATCGCCAGCGACAGCTGATCGTCGGGGACGATCACGGTCGCCTGCTTGCCGGCGTCGTCGACCAGTACCTCGCGCACGCGCGCGGGCGACAGCGCCTTGGCCACGAACCGGGCTGGCTCGTCGTTGTAAGGGATGATGTCGATCTTCTCGCCGCGGAGCTCGGACACGACCATCCGCACCCGGGATCCGCGCGGTCCGACGCACGCGCCGACAGGATCGACGCCGTCGACGTGCGAGACCACGGCGATCTTCGAGCGGTAGCCGGGCTCGCGGGCGACGTTCGTGATCTCCACGAGGCCGTCGGCGATCTCCGGCACCTCGAGCTCGAACAGCTGCTTGATCAGCTCGGGGTCGCGGCGGGAGACGATGATGCTCGGGCCCTTGGTCGAGTTCGACACGTCCTTGATCACGGCCTTGATCCGCTGGGAGTGGTCGTAGCGCTCGCCCTCGACCTGCTCTGACTTGGGCAGCAGTGCCTCGACCCGCTCGCGGAGCTGGACCAGCGTGTAGCGCGAGTCGGACTGCTGCACGATGCCGGTGATCAGCTCGCCGACGCGGTCGCGGTACTCCTCGAACATCATGTCGCGCTCGGCCTCGCGGATCCGCTGGAGGATCACCTGCTTGGCGGTCTGCGCCGCGATCCGGCCGAAGTCGTGCGGGGTGACGTCCTCGGTCTCGATCTGGTCCTCGTACTCCTTGAGCTTCTCGAGGTCGATCTCGGGCTCGGGCGGCTCACGCATCTCGCCGGTTTCGGGGTCGACCGTCGGCTGCTGCTCGGGCGTCGCGTCGATCAGCAACTGCTCCTCGAGCTCGGGCGGGATCTTGAGCTCCCAGACCTTGAAGTCGCCGCTGTCGCGGTCCATTTCGACCTTCGCGTAGCGCGCCGCCTCGGGCGTCTTCTTGTACGCCGACAGGAGCGCGTCTTCCAGCGCCTCCATCAGCTTCTCGGACGAGATGTTCTTCTCAGCGGCGAGACCGCGAACGGCCTCGACGATCTCTCTCGACATGGCTTCAGTCTCCAGGTACGAGGTTGGAGCGGACGATGAGGTCGTACGGAATCGTGACCACACCTTCTGGTGCCGCGATCGTCACATCGCTGTCCGATGCGCCGACCAGTTCCCCCGTCAAGCTCTTGTGGCCGTCGCGGGCCTCTCGCAAGCGCACGCGCGCGTGCCGGCCGAGGAAGCGGGTGTAGTGCTGCGGCTTGGTCAGCGGGCGGTCCTGCCCCGGGGAGGACACCTCGAGCGAGTAGCGCTCGCGGTAGTCGTTCAGGTGCCCGGTCACGCGCTCGCACAGGTCGAGCGACACGCCCTCGGGGTGATCGATGAACAGACGCAGCGTGGCGGGCGAGACGACCTCGGCAAGCAGCACCTCGACGTCCGGTTCGCTTGCCGCGAGCCGACGCTCGATCTCGGTCTGGAGCTGGTTGTCATTGGGCTGCACTACGGGGTCTCCTCCGTCACACATAAAAAAAGCGGGCCAGCGCCCACTTCGGGTACTGCCGCCGAGCAACGGCCCGACGCTCAACTTCACATCTGAAGATAGCACCGCCACGCCGGGCTGGACAGCCCCCCGGGCCCGTGCATCGCGCGGTGTGCGCAGGCTGTTAAGACCCTTAGCTTGGGCCTCGCTGCGCTCGGCATCCATGGGGCCGTTCCGCCGGGCATCCGTGCCCGGCGGGGTGGTCACGGGCCTCTGTCCGGGGTTGAATGGCCGGCGGGATAACGGCGGGCACCTGAGGGGGGTGCGGTGGGTCCTCTGGGTCGGTGCCGCGGCCCCCGGGGTGTGTCACGGCGGGCATCTGAGGGGGGTCCGGTGGTCCTCCGGGCCGGTGCCGCGGCCCCCCGGGGGTTTAACGACGGGCACCTGGAGGGGGTGCGGTCGTCCTGGCCACTGGTCGCGGCGCGCCGGAGCATGCATAGCTCGACAACGGAGCCGATCCGACGAGGCCGTGCCGTACTACGCATGTACGGCATGCGTAGCACGGCAAGGCTCGGGACGGACGCGTCGATTGTCGAGCTATGCATGATCCGCGACCCGCCGCGCGCCGGCGACCCGCCCCCACCCCACTCCAGGTGCCCGCTGTTAAAACCCGTCCGCCCCGCGACCGCCACGGAATCAGCGACCCCACCGCCGGGCACGGACGCCCGGCGGAACGGCCCCATGGACGCCGCCGAAGGCGGCCCCTACTCCTCCGTGGACTCGTCGTCCTCGGAGTCGTCGCCCGCGCGCGCACGGGCGCGGTCGCGGTAGAGGCGGTAGTCGTGACGACCGGGCGCCATGCCCGCCGCCTGGGCCAGCGGTTGGCGCGCCTCGGCGTGGCGGCCGAGCATCTGGAGCGAGCGCCCGAGGCAGAACAGGGCGTAGTCGTTGGTCGGCGCGCGGTCGATCACGGCCTGGAACTCGTCGACCGCCTCCTCGTAGCGCTGGGCGCCGAACAGCGCGCGGCCGAGCGCCTCGCGGATCGAGGTTTTGTCGGGGGCGAGGTCGCGCGCGCGGGTAAGGGGGATCGTCGCCTGGTGGTTGTGCCCCGATTCGAGCAGCTCCATACCGCGTATGTACAGCTCGTAGACGTCTTCCATGTCGCCTTATTTTAGGGCCCGCGACTTCGGAATTGACGGTTCCGACGGCGTCTGGACGCGCGTCGGATCCCGCCACTTACTCAGTCGCGGACCCTTAGGCGGGCGCCCGGCGGGCGGAACGCCCTCGGCGGCGCTGCGGCCGCGGCGGCAGCGCCCACAGGGCACGCAGCGCGGCACCGAAACCGAGCCCCGCGCGCAGCTGTCCGCGCAGAGCGCGTCGCTGCCGGAGCGTGGGCACGTCGGTCCCGCCGGCGAAGCGCGAGAGTCGGAGCAGGCGCACGTATGTCGCCGCGTCGGGCGAGGCGCGGAACCGCCGCTCGACGGCCGCCAGCGTCACGCCCTCAGACAGCGGGCGTCCGCTGCGGGCCAGCGCCCGCTCGAGCTCGGCCAGCATCCCGTCCGGACCGAGCGGCGCGATCCGGCGCCAGGCGCCGAACCCGAGCGCGATCAGCGCCACGATCACGCCCAAGGCCACCAGCAGCAGGGTGCTGAACGAGCCGCCGCGATGGGTCACGGTGCCGCCGCCGGTGGCGCCGCCCAGCGTGTCGATGTGGTGGGCCTGGCGCAGGAGCGCCGCGGAGCTGTTGAGCGTCCCGAGCGACGAGATCGGAGCATGGCCGCCGCGCGCCGGCGCCGCCGCCGGCGTGGGGTCGAACGTGACCCATCCGTAGTGCGGGAACCACACCTCGACCCACGCGTGCGCGTCGACGTCGGTCACGAACCAGCTCTTGGTGTTCTGGTCGTACGCGCCGGTGGTGAACCCTGTCGCGACCCGCGCCGGGACGCCGCCCATCCGCAGCAGGAGCGCCATCGAGCCCGCGAACTGCTGGCAGTACCCGAGCTTGTTCAGGAACAGGAACGTGGCCAGCGGATAGGCGGTCAGCGGCGGGTACTCGTCGTAGCTGAAGCCGTTCGCCGGCGAGAGGTACTTCAGGACCCGCTCGACGAACGCGTACGGCGTGCGGGCGTTGCGCGCGAGCGTCTGCGCGGTGGTGTATGCCTGCGAGTACGGCGAGCTGCGAATCGACGCGATGGCGTTGCCGGTCGTCGGGTTGGTCTGGTCCTGCGGCACCTGGTGGGTTCCGAACGTTCCGAACAGCACGCTCTGGGGCGGGGCGGCGTTCGCCTGGGGCATCGTCAACGCCAGGTCCGACTGCGCGACGTCGGTCGGGTAGTTCTTGCCGGCCTTGGCGAGCTGCCCGGGGCTCGGATGAGGGTTGTACACCGACACCTTGTAGGTATCCCCGGGGCTGAGCGGAGTGGCCGTCGTCCACGTCCCCACGCTGTCTCCCGGGAGCGCCGTGCCTGGGAGATGGGTCGGCGGCAGCGCCGCGTAGCCGGCGGCGACCACGTCCGTGGTGTTCATCTGGCGGATCGTGACCGTGAGGGTCTGGGTGTAGCGCTTGATCGTCGCCGCGCTCACGTCCTCGAGGCCGCCGCCCGTGCTGACCCCGCCCGCGGCCCAGCCGACCCCGTCGAAGGTATCGAGGTTCTCGGTCTTCCAGTACTCCTGGGTGAACGCGTTAGGAGACGCCTTCACCTCGAGCACGCTGGTGCCAGTTCGCGGCCAGGTCAGCGGCCCATAGCGCTGGGTCCAGTCGAACCGGTCCACGTGCGCGGGCGTGAACCCGCGCGTGAGCGCCTCGTAGTCGATCCAGGGCGAGTGCTGGTCGATCGCGGGGGCGACGACCATGCCGATCGCGCCGGTGACCGCGCACGCGAGCAGCACCCCGAACCGGCGGTCGGCCGCCACCCGCTCCCCCCACATGAAGAACGCGAGCAGCGCGAACAGCAGGACTCCCTGGAGGTAGGGGACCTTGGGGTGGACGAGGGTGGCCGGCACCACGACGAGCGCGATCAACGGCAGCGCGGCGCCGGCCCGGCGGATGTCGCCGAGCGCGGGCGGCGCGAACGCGAGCAGCATCGCCGCGTCGAGCAACAGCACCGCCGCGCCGAGCACGATTACGGTCCGCGACCACTCGTTGATCCCGTTGTAGGGGACGAGGATCCCGGGCAGGGTCGAGAGCCCGTCGCCGATCCCGTTGGCCGTCACCGCGACGCGCAGGTGGATCGTCCAGTCGAGCGGGACGCCGCTGATCGGGAACACCGCCAGGATCGCGATGAACGCCAGCCACGCGCCGATGATCGTCACGGGCTCTCGCGCGCCGCGGGACGCGGCGACGGAGCGCTCGCGCTCGAGCAGCACCGGCGCCAGACCCGCCAGGGCCACCGCCACCCCGACGAGCCCGAGCAGCCGCCAGGTCGGCGCCGGTTGCATCAGCGTCCCCCATCGCACGACGCCGTAGAGGCCGAGGGCGGCGAACGCGACCAGCCTGATGATCGGATGATCATTGGCGTGGGCGACACCACGATGGCGGCGCCCCGCGTCCCGCCTGAGCGGCGCCAGTACCGCGACCTGCGTGTTGGTGCTCACGCCGCGCGCTCCCGCACCCGCCGGCCGGCGCCGACGACGAACCCAAGGCACCCGGCCACCTCGAAGCTCGCCTCGTGGGACGGCTGCGTTGCCAGCGCCTTCGGAAGCACCACGATCGCGGCCCGGACGCCGGCGCTCGCCAATCCGGCGGGCAGCCGGGCGTGCGACGTCGCCGCGATGTACAGAACCTGGGCCGAGCGGGCGCCGGGCGCGAGCCCCGGAGCTCGGGTCTCGGGACCGCCCTCGATCAGCGCCAGCCTGGCGTGCGCGACCGGCCACGCGGCCAGGTCCGGCTCGATCTCGAGCGGCCGGTACTCGCCGGGAAGGAGCAGGCCGCAGCCGGTGCGGGTCCCGAGCTCGAGCGCGAGCGACGCGGCGGCCCTGACCGCGGCGTCAAGGTGCTCGGGCGGACCGTCACAGCGGGCGTCGACGACGACCAGCGGGCGGGTCTCGGTGTCGGCGCGCAGCCGCCGCTCGAGCAGTCCAGCCCCGCGCGCGAGCGCCGGCCAGTGGATCCTCGACGCCGGCGTGCCCTGACGGTAGGGACGAAGGCCGTCGACCTCGGTGGCGCCGAACGGCTCGATCGGCGCCGCGCCGGTGGCCCGCCTCCACTTCTCCCCCGCCCCCGGCACCCACTTCACCCGTTCGGTGCGCGGCAGCACGAGCAGCTCCTGGGGCGGCGACGCGCTCAATCGCACCACGCGCGCGAGCTCGAGCGCGTCCGAGACGATCAGCGTCGGCGGCTCGACCCGCCGAAGTCCGCGTCGCGGGAACGAGGCCACGATCCGAACGCTCGCGACCGTGCCTCCCGAGAGCAGCGACATCGGTCCGCGGATCGACACCGGCTCGCCCGCCAGCGGGTCCACCACCGCCGCGCCCGGAAGTCCCCAATGCCCGCGCGTGACCTCGATCGTGGCCTCGATCGGCTCCTCCTCGATCACCCGCTCGGAATCGAACTTCCGCTCGATCGTGGCGCCCCGCGCGGCCAGCGAGACCCACACCGGCGCGACGACCCCGAGCAGTGTGATCGCGATCCCGGGAACGAACAGGGGCGAGGCGTCGAACAGCAGCGCCACCAGGATCAGCGCCAGCCCGGCGACCACCGCCGCCGCCGCCCGTCTCACCGCAGGCGCTCCTCCTCAGGCCGGGTCCGGGCGGACGCGCGGGGGGACCTCATAACGCTCTCACCGAGGAGACGGCATCGCTCACGACGTCCGCCGCCGACCTCCGCGCCGACTCGGGCGCGAGCACGAGCCGGTGCGCCAGAACGGTTTGGGCCAGCGCCTGGACGTCGTCGGGCAGCGCATGGTCGCGGCCCTGCATCATCGCGAACGCCTTGGCGGCGCGCAGGAGCAGCAGGCCGGCGCGCGGGCTCGCGCCGAGATCGACGCGGGGGTCCTCGCGCGTGCGCCACAGCAGGCGCACGATGTACTCGCGCAGCGGCTCGGACGCGCGCACGCGCTTGGCGGCGTCCTGGGCGGCGAGCACCTCGGCCGCGGTCGCCACCGGCGTGAGCGTCAGGACGCGGTCGCCGGCCTCGTGGTCGGCGAGCATCCCCGCCTCGGCGCCGCGCGACGGGTATCCGAGCGACAGCCTGATCATGAACCGGTCGACCTGGGCCTCGGGCAGCGGATAGGTGCCCTCGTACTCGATCGGGTTCTGCGTCGCGAGCACGAGGAACGGGCGCGCCAACTCGTGGGTGTGTACGTCGACGGTCACGCGCCGCTCCTGCATGCACTCGAGCAGGCCCGACTGGGTCTTCGGCGACGCGCGGTTGATCTCGTCGACGAGCACGACGTTCGCGAACACCGGGCCGGGGCGGAACTCGAACCGCGACTCGCGCTGGTCGTAGACGTTCGTCCCGACCACGTCCGCGGGCAGCAGGTCCGAGGTGCACTGCACGCGCGCGAACTGACAATCGATCGAGCGCGCCAGCGCCCGCGCGAGTGCGGTCTTGCCGACGCCCGGGTAGTCCTCGATCAGCACGTGGCCCTCGGCGAGCAGCGCCACCATCAGTTGGGTCAGCGTCTCGGTGCGAACCTGCACCGCGTTCGCGATGTTGCCCGCGAGCCGCCGCGTCAGCGCGGCGTGGGTCTCACACTCGTGCTGGGCTACGGGCGTCTGCTCCGGCTCCATCCACTCCACCCCTGGTCGTACGTAGTCGCTCCACTTCGTCAAGGACCGCCTCGGCGATCCGTTCCTTCCTGGCCCGCGGTACATGCCGCTCGCCCCCGCCGACGGTCAGGATCGTGACCTCGTTGTCCTCGGACTCGAATCCGATGCCGGCGCCGGCGATGTCGTTGATCACGATCGCGTCGAGCCGCTTGCGCTCGAGCTTGCCCCGTCCGCGCTCGACGGCGCCCTCGCCGTGCTCGGCGGCGAACCCGACGAGCGTCTGGTCCTCGCGCCGCAGGTCGGCCAGCGCGCTCAGCACGTCCTCGGTGCGCTCGAGCTCGATCGTGGGAACGCCGTCCTCCTTGTGCAGCTTGCGGTCGACCGCGCCGGCGGGCCGGAAATCCGCGACGGCGGCGGCCATCAGCAATACATCGCACGCGGCGAGCTCGTCCCCGGCAAGCGGCGGCCAGCTCGGCCGCGGTGTGGACCGGGACGACGCGAGCCCCGGGCGGGGGCTCGAGCCCGACGTTGGCGGCGATCACGGTCACCACCGCGCCGCGGCGCGCCGCCTCGCGCGCGAGCGCGAACCCCATCCGCCCCGAGGACCGGTTGCCTACGTAGCGGACGCTGTCGATCGGCTCACGCGTCCCCCCGGCCGTCACCAGTACATGGAGCCCCTTCAGCGACGGGTGCGTCAGCAACGCCTCGCACGCCTCGAGCAGCTCGGCCGGCTCGGCCAGCCGCCCGATGCCGTGCTCGCCGTGCGAGGCCAGCGCGCCGTCGCCGGGTCCGATGACGGTGACGCCGCGGGCCCGGAGCAGGTCGAGGTTCGCCTGCGTGGCCGCGTTCAGATACATCCGGTTGTTCATCGCCGGGGCGACTGCGACCGGGCAGGCGGCGGCGAGCGCCGCCGTGCTCACGAGATTGTCGGCGTAGCCATGGGCGAGCTTGGCGAGCGTGTTCGCGGTCGCCGGCGCGATCAGGTACAGGTCGGCGCGCTCGACCAGCGCGAGGTGGCTGATCGGCGCGCGCTCGGGGAGCGCCTCGCCCGGATAGGAGCCGCGCGCGGGATCCGGTTCGAACTCGCTGGTCAGCACCGGCGCGCCGGTGATCCCCTCAAACGAGGCGCGCCCGACGAACCGCTCACTCGTCGGCGTCTGGATCACCCGCACGGCGTGGCCACGCTTGACCGCGAGCCGCGCTGCCTCCAGCGCTTTGTAGGCCGCGATGCCGCCGCTCACGCCGAGGAGCAATCGCGCCACGGCGAACGCCTACCGGTAGTGGTACTTGAGCTTGCCCTGAGCGACTTCTTCGAGCGCGATCGTGAGGTAGTTCTTGGACCGCGTCTCAACCATCGGCGGCGGGAACTCGTCGAACGTGCCCTCACCCAGGTTGTGGTAGTAGGAGTTGATCTGGCGCGCGCGCTTGGCGGCGACGATCACGCTGGCGTAGTCGGAGTCGACATGCTCGAGGAGCTTGTCGATACGGGGTGAGATCAAAGCTGTTCCGTCCTTCCCAGGAGTGTGTTCGCAACAGGTTAGCGGGGGGACTCCGCCCGGGCCGCATCTTCCCCTGCTCCTACGGCGCGGCCGCGGCTAGGGGTCCATCGCCGCGCGCACGATCTCGACCAGCTCGTCGGTCGCCTGCTCGAGCCGGTCGTTGACGACCACGTGCGCGAACTCGGGCTGGGCCTCGAGCTCGCGCTCGGCGGTCCGAAGGCGCTCGTCGACCTGCTCGGCGCTGTCGGTGCCCCGGCCGACGAGCCGGGCCCGCAGCGCGGCCCGCGACGGCGGCGCGATGAACACGGCAACGGCTTCGGGCATCGCGCTGCGAACCTGGCGAGCGCCCTGGACCTCGATCTCGAGCACGACGCCGGCGCCGCTGGCCAGCCGGCGCTCGAGGTCGGAGCGCAGTGTCCCGTACCGGTTCCCGGAGTAGTTGGCGTGCTCGACGAAGTCACCGGCCTTCACCCGGGCTTCGAACTGCTCGGGGGTCAGGAAGTGATAGTCGACCCCGTCCTCCTCGCCAGGACGCGGGGCGCGGGTGGTCGCCGACACCGACAGCTCGAGCTCGGGCACCCGCTCGAGCAGGCCGCGGATCAGCGTGCCCTTGCCGACGCCGGACGGCCCGGTGATCACGAAGACCTTCGGAGTGCTTCCCAACGGTGGGGCCGTCAGTGGCGGGCCGTCAGCGGCGACGCGACACTTAGCGCCGCCGCATGAGCGCGACCAGCTCTCGCCGCTGGCGCTCGGACAGACCGCCCACGGTCTTGCTCGGCGAGATCTTGCACTGGCCCAGGATCTTGTTCACCTTCACCCGGCCGTACTTGGGTACCGCCAGCAGAAGGTCGAACACCTTGGCGGTGGCCAGGTAGTCCGGCGGCTCGAGCAGCAGCTTGTCGATCGGCTGGCGGCCCGCCTTCAGGTCACGCTTGAGCTGCGCCCGGCGAGTGCGGATATCGTTGGCACGTTGAAGCGCCTCCATGCGTTGCACTAGAGAACGCTCGGGCGCTGCCGTGGGCTTGGTGAGCGATTCGGTGACCGGCGGCATGGGCGGCGACTATACATCTTGGCGCAGGCCGATCAAGACAAATGGCCCATATTCGACTCGACCTCAAGCTGAGCTAGAGCATTGTCGAGGATGGTTTCGGCAATACCCTAAGTTTGCAGGGGGTTTTTGAACGGTACTCAAAATGTTCACAGTGCGAACATCGCACTGTTGTTGCACAACTTTGCACCGCCAGGTGCGGGCTCCTAGACGGCGGCATTTGCGAGAAGTTCTGACAGTTCTGAGGTGACCCGGAGACCCGCCGCCGGGTCGCGGAAACTCTCGGTGCCGACGGCGACGAGATGTGCGCCGGCCCGCATCAGATCGAGCGCGTCGCGGCCACTCTGAACCCCTCCCATCCCGACGATCGGGATCTCGACGGCCTGCGCCACCGAGTGCACCTGCGCGAGCGCGATCGCCCGGACCGCCGGCCCGGACGTGCCACCGGTGCCCCCTCCGAGCCAGGGTTCTCCGGTCTTCGGGTCTAGCGCCATGCCCCGCACGGTATTGATCAGCGACACGGCGTCCGCGCCTGCGTCCTGCGCCGCCATCGCCACCGACGGGGGATCGCTGGCGTTGGGGGTGAGTTTGACGATCAGCGGTTTGCCGGTCAGAGGTCTGACGCGGCTGATGAGCCTTGCGGTCTCGGCGGGGTCCGCACCCATGATCAGCCCGGTCTCGACGTTCGGGCACGAGACGTTCAGCTCGAGCGCGCTGACCTCGGGGTGCTCGGCGAACGCCTCGACGAGTTCGGCCACCTCGTCCCGGCTGAACCCCATCACGTTGACGATCAGCGGTACGGGCAGGTTCGCGAGGAACGGCAGGTCGTGCTCGAGGTAGCCGGTGAGGCCCTTGTTGGGGAGGCCGATCGAGTTGATCAGCCCGCCGGCGACCTCCCACAGGCGCGGCGGCGGGTTACCCTGGCGCGGCGCGACCGTCACCGTCTTCGACACGAACGCCGCGAACGGGAACCGCTCGAGCAGCTCGTCGCCGAACGCCCGATGGGCCGCAATCGCGTCGAACGTCCCCGACGCGTTGATGATCGGGTGCTCGAGCTCGAGCCCGCAGAACTCGACGGTCAATGCCCCGCCCCGGCCACGAGGGCGCTTTCGAGCTTGGCAGCGTCCAGGACGGGCCCGTCGACGCACAGCCGGACGTAGCCGTGTTGCGTAGGCACCACGCACCCGAAGCACGCGCCGAACCCGCAGGCCATGCCCGACTCGAGCGCGAGCTGGGCCGGGACGCCGCGGTCGACGCAGATCGCGCGGACGGCCTCGAGCATCGGGGGCGGCCCGCAGGCGTAGACCTCGACCTGCTCCCCGCGGTCGTCGAGCTCGTCCTCGAGCAGCTCGGTGACGAGGCCGTGGTGGCCGACGCTCCCGTCGTCGGTGGCGACGGTAGCGGCGGTCAACAGCGCCGCGCCATGAGCGTGGGCTTGGTCCCTGAACCCGAGAAGTGCGGTGGCGTCCCCATCGAGCTCGTCCTGCCAGATCGCGAGCGGCGCGATCCCCACGCCGCCCCCGACGAGCAGCGGGGCGCGGCCGTCCCGCGGGGGCGCGAACCCGTTCCCGAGCGGGCCGACCACCAGCAGGTTGTCGCCGGCCGCGAGCTCCGTGAGCCGCTTGGTGCCCGGGCCGACGTCCTCGATCAGGAACTCGAGCTCGCCGCCGCCGGCGCGAAGGACGCTGAACGCGCGCGGGAGGAACGGCCGTTCGCCCTCTCCCCCGCCCCAGCGCTCGGCGGCGGTCAGCATGTAGAACTGTCCGGGTTGGGGGGCGGGGCCGTCGGCGTCGCGGCACCGGATCACGACGTACGCGCCGTGCGCCTCGCGGGCGGTCACGGCCGCGGCGCGGCGGCCGAACGGCGCCGTGACTCTCGTCACGAGCCCTCGCCGGCGCCCGAGTGGACTCCGCTCGTCCCGGCGTGGATCTCCTGGAGCGATAGCACTTCGGGCTCGCCCCGCCGGGCCGCGGCGATCGCGCGGGCGGCCGCCATCCCGCCGGTCATCGTCGTGACACACGGGATGCCGCGAGCGATCGCGGCCGAGCGGATCTCCCAGCCGTCTGCGCGGGCGCCGGTGCCGACCGGGGTGTTGATGACCAGGTCGACCTCGCCGCGCTCGATCCAGTCGACCACGTGCGGCGAGCCCTCGCCGATCTTGTTGATCGTCTCGGCCGGGATGCCCATCTTGCGGATCGCCTGCGCCGTGCCTCGGGTGGCGACGATCTCGAACCCGAGATCGTGCAGGATCGTCGCGATCCCGGTGGCCGCGGGCTTGTCGCCGTCGGCGACCGTGATGAACGCCCGCCCGCCGTTCGGAAGCTGGGCGCCGGCGGCGGCCTGCGCCTTGGCGAACGCGGTCGGGAAATCGCGGGCGATCCCCATCACCTCGCCGGTCGAGCGCATCTCGGGGCCGAGCAGCGAGTCCGCGCCGGCGAACCGGTCGAACGGCAGCACCACCTCCTTGACGCACACGTGCCCGTTGGTCGGGTCCGGCGGCAGGTCGAGATCGGCCAGGCGCTCGCCGAGCAGAACGCGGCAGGCGAGCTTGGCCACCGGCAGCCCGATCGCCTTGGACACGAACGGCACCGTGCGCGACGCGCGCGGGTTGGCCTCGATCACGTACAGCGTGTCCTCGCGGATCGCGAACTGGACGTTCAGCAGCCCGACGACTTTCAGCGCCCTCGCGATGCCCTCCGTCTGCGACCGGATCTCGGCGAGCATCTCGTTTCCGAGCGTGTGCGGCGGGAGCACGCACGCGCTGTCGCCCGAGTGGATCCCGGCCTCCTCGACGTGCTGCATGACGCCCGCGATCCACACGTCGGTCCCGTCCGAGACAGCGTCGACGTCGACCTCGATCGAGTCCTCGAGGAAGCGGTCCAGGTAGATGGCGGTGCCTGGTTCGCGCGCCACGCGGGTGAGGTAGTCGGCGAGCCCGTCGACGCTGTAGACGATCTCCATCGCGCGGCCGCCGAGCACGTAGCTCGGGCGGACGAGCAGCGGGAACCCGACGTCGTGTGCCTTTTCGAGGGCGTCTTGCGGCGAGGTTGCAGTCGCGTACGGCGGCGCCTTGTAGCCGAGGTCGTCGAGCAGCGGACCGAACCGCGATCGGTCCTCGGCCAGGTCGATCGCGTCGACGCTCGTGCCCAGGATCGTGACGCCCGCCTCCTTCAGACCGGCGGCGAGCTTCAGCGGGGTCTGCCCGCCGAACTGGACGATCACACCCGTGGGCTGCTCGACGTCGCAGACCGCGAGCACGTCCTCGAGCGTGAGCGGCTCGAAGTACAGCCGGTCGGAGGTGTCGTAGTCGGTCGAGACCGTCTCGGGGTTGCAGTTGATCATCACCGCGTCGCGGCCCTGCTCGCGGACAGTCTCGGCCGCATGCACGCAGCAATAGTCGAACTCGATCCCCTGCCCGATCCGATTCGGCCCCGAGCCGAGGATCACCACGCTCGGTCGCTCGCCCCGGTCGACCTCGTCGTCGCGGTCCCGCTCCCACGCCGAGTAGTAGTAAGGGGTGCGGGCGGCGAACTCGGCGGCGCACGTGTCCACCGACTTGTACGTGCGAACCCCTCGCTGAGCCGCGTCCGGGTCGGCCACGAGCTCGGCGAGCTCGCGCAGGAACCACGGGTCGATGCTCGTGCGCCGGTGGATCTCGTCGCTGGGGACGCCGCGGCGGAGCGCCTCGAGCAGGTGGTCGAAACGCTCGGCGCCGGGCTGCGCGAGGGCGTCCAGGAGGGCATGCTCGTCGTCGGGGTGGCGGGGTTTGGCGTCGAGCTCGCGCGAGCGGAGCGCCTTGGCGAACGCCTGCTTGAACGTACGCCCGATCGCCATCGCCTCGCCCACCGACTTCATGTGGGTCGTGAGGTCGGACTCGGCCCCCGGGAACTTCTCGAACGCAAACCGCGGCCACTTCACGACGCAGTAGTCGATCGCCGGCTCAAAGCTCGCGGGCGTGGCCTTCGTGATGTCGTTGGGGATCTCCTGAAGCGTGTAGCCGACCGCGAGGCGCGCCGCGATCTTCGCGATCGGGAACCCCGTCGCCTTGCTCGCGAGCGCGCTCGAGCGCGACACGCGCGGGTTCATCTCGATGACCACGATCTCGTCGGTGGCCCGGTTGACCGCGAACTGGACGTTGGAGCCGCCGGTCTCGACGCCGACGGCGCGGATCGCGGCGATCGCCTGGTCGCGCAGCTTCTGGTACTGCTTGTCGGTGAGGGTCTGCTGCGGCGCGACGCACACGCTGTCGCCGGTGTGGACGCCCATCGGGTCGAGGTTCTCGATCGAGCAGACGATCACGACGTTGTCGCCCCGGTCTCGCATCACCTCGAGCTCGAACTCGCCCCACCCGAGCACCGACTCCTCGAGCAGCACCTGCGAGATCGGGGACGCCTTGAGTCCGCGGCCGACGATTCGCTCGAGCTCCGCCTCGGTCCTGACGACGCCGCCGCCCTTGCCGCCGAGCGTGAACGCCGGCCGGACGATGAACGGCAGTCCGACCTTTGCGATCGCGGCTTGTGCGTCCTCGATGGTGTGAGCGATCGCGCTGTGAGGCACGCGAAGCCCGGCCCGTTGCATCGTGTCGCGGAAGAGCTCGCGGTCCTCCGCGCGTTCGATCGCGTCGTAGTCGGCGCCGATCAGCTCGACGCCGTGGCGCTCGAGCGTGCCGTCCTCGTGGAGCGTCTTGGCCAGGTTGAGCGCGGTCTGGCCGCCGAGCGTCGGGAGCAGCGCGTCGGGTTTTTCGCGCTCGATCACCTGGCGGACGGGGCCGGCGAGCAGCGGCTCGATGTAGGTCGTGGTCGCGACCTCGGGGTCGGTCATGATCGTCGCCGGATTGGAGTTGACGAGCACGACCTCGTACCCCTCGTCCATCAGCACCCGGCAGGCCTGGGTGCCCGAGTAGTCGAACTCGGCCGCCTGGCCGATCACGATCGGGCCCGAGCCGATCAGGAGGATCTTGTGGAGGTCGTCCCTACGCGGCACGCTTGATCTCGTTCACGAAGCGGTCGAACAGGTGGAGCGCGTCGTTCGGTCCGGGGCCGGCCTCCGGGTGGTACTGGACCGTCGCGCCCTGGACGTCTTTGAGGGCGAGCCCTTCGACCGTGCGGTCGTACAGGTTGATGTGCGTGAGCTCGGCGGCGCCGAAGTCGGTGTCCCAACGCACCGCCTCGTCTTCGTCGATCGTCTTCGACCCGTTTGGGCCGAGGACCGCGAAGCCGTGGTTCTGGCTGGTGATCTCGACGACTCCGGTGGTCAGGTCCTTGACCGGGTGGTTCGCGCCGTGGTGGCCGAACGGCAGCTTGTAGGTGTCGAGGCCGACCGCGCGGCAGAGCAGCTGATGGCCGAGGCAGATCCCGTACACCGGGCGCTTGCCGACCAGCTGCTTGATCGTTTGGACGACATAACCGAGCGACGCCGGGTCGCCCGGGCCGTTGGCCAGGAAGATCGCATCCGGGTCGCTTTTGAGGAGTTCATCCGCGGTCGCGGTGCACGGGTGGAGCTCAACGGTGGCTCCGCGCTGCACCAGGTTGCGAACGATCGACCGCTTGACGCCGGTGTCGATCATGGCGATGCGCGGTTGCCCCTCTCCGACGACGGTCATCTTTGCCGGGGTTATGTCTTTGACGAGGTCGCGGCCCGCCATGTCCGGCTCGGCGGCGATCAGCTCGCGCGCCTGCTGCTCGGTGACGGTCGACGGGAACACTCCCCCGCGCATCGCGCCCCGGTCGCGGATGTGGCGGACGAGCGCGCGCGTGTCCACGTCGGTGATCGCCGGAATAGCCTGGCTGGCCAGCCAGCTGAGCCACCCTTGGGTGTTCGCATGCGAGTTCGTGTGGTCGACCGCCGCGCGCATGATCGCCGCCCGCGCGTGGATGCGGTCCGATTCCATCGCCTCGTCTGAGACGCCGTAGTTGCCGACCTGCGGATACGTGAACGTGATCAGTTGGCCGGCGTAGCTCGGATCGGTCACCGCCTCCTGGTAGCCCGACATCGAGGTCGTGAACACGATCTCGCCGACCGCGTGACCGTGCGCTCCGCACGCGAGCCCGTCGAAGCGTGCCCCGTCCTCGAGCAACACGTATGCGGTGGCGACGGTCACGAGACCGCCGGGGCGTGCGCGCGCATCCGTTCCCTGAACGCCACCGTCCCCGCCGCGAGCGTCAGCCGAACCCTGCCCTGGAGCATCCGCCCGTGGAAGCAGCAGTTCTCCGAGCGGCTGTAGTAGCCCTCGGCACCGACGTCGAAGCGGGCGTCGAGATCGACCAGGCACAGGTTGGCGGGGAGCTCCCGGCTCGATTTTCGGGATCGGCAGTCCGTATAAGGCAGCGCCGGCGGTGAGGCGGTCGACGACGACCTCGAGCTCGAGTTCGCCCGGAAGGACGAGTTCGGTGAACAGCGCGGCGAACGCCGTCTCGAGCCCGGTCGTGCCCATCGGGGCCTCCTCGAACGGCACCTCCTTCTCGTGGCGCGCGTGCGGCGCGTGATCGGTGGCCACGCAGTCGATCAGCCCGCTCCGGAGCGCCGCGACGAGCGCGCGGCGGTCGCGTTCGGCGCGCAGCGGCGGGTTCATCTTGAACCGGCTGTCGAGCGTTCGGACCATGTCGTCGGTGAGCGTCAGGTGGTGCGGGCAGACCTCGGCGCTGACGCGGATGCCCTTGCTCTTGGCCTGCTCGAGCGCCTCGATCGACTCGACGCACGAGAGGTGCTGGAAGTGGACGCGGGCATCCTCGTAGGCGGCGAGCGCCGCATCGCGCGCGACCATCGTCGACTCCGCGACCGAGGGGATCCCGGCGATGCCGAGACGGGCCGACACCGCTCCCTCGTGCATCGCGCCGTCGCCCGACAGCGCCGGGTCCTCCTCGTGGAGCGCGACCACCCCGCCGCACAGCCGCTGGTACTGGAGCGCCTTGCGCAGCGTTCCGGCGTGCACGACCGGCTTGCCATCGTCGGTGAACCCGAGCGCGCCGGCGTCGCGGAGCTCGGCCATCTCGGTCAGCTCGTCGCCTTTCAGGTTTCTCGTGATCGCGGCCAGGAACCCGACCGGGACGTTCGCGTTTCTTGTCGCCGATTCGATCAGCGATCTGAGGACGACCGCGTCATCGACGACCGGGTCGGTGTTCGGCATCGCGATGACCGCGCAGAAGCCGCCGGCGGCCGCGGCGGCGGTCCCGGTCTCGAGGTTCTCCTTGTACTCCTGGCCCGGGGTGCGCAGGTGCACGTGCGGGTCGACGAACCCAGGGAAAGCGTGCATGCCCTCGGCGTCGATCGTGTCCGCGTCCGCGGGCGCCTGGAGGGATCCGGGCTCGCCGAGCTCGGCGATGTGCCCGTTCTTGATGAGGATGTCGTGCGGCTCGTCGAGCCCGGTGCGCGGATCCAGCACGTGGGCGCCGGCGATCAGCAGCTGGGCGGGCTCGCCCGCTCGGTGGAACAGGCGCTCGGTGTCACTCATCACGCCACCGCCGCCAGGCTAGGGGCTCCGACGAGTAACTCGTACAGGACCGCCATCCTCACCGCGACCCCGGCTCTCACCTGCGCGCCGATCAATGCCTGGGGCGAGTCGATCGCCTCGCCGGACAGTTCGACGCCGCGGTTGACCGGCCCGGGGTGCATCAGCAGCTGACCCGGGCGCAGTCGCTCGGTGGTGATCTGGTAGCGCTGGGCGTACTCGCGCAGCGATGGCACGAACGAGTCGCGCATCCGCTCCTGCTGCATCCGCAGGACGTACACGACGTCGGCGGTTTCGAGCTGGTCGAGCGTCGTGGCCGATTCACACCCGAGCGCCTCGATCTCGCGCGGGATCAGGGTGGGTGGCCCGCAGACCGTGACTTTCGCGCCCATCTGCGTGAACGCGAGGATGTCCGAGCGCGCCACCCGCGAGTGGAGCACGTCGCCGACGATCCAGATGTTCGCGCCGTCGAGCGAGCCGAGCCGCCGGCGCAGGGTGAACACATCCAGCAGCGCCTGGGTCGGGTGCTCGCGCTTGCCGTCGCCCGCGTTGATGACCGCCGCGGGGGTCCAGCCCGCCACCAGGCCGGCCGCGCCGGCGTGAGGCGAGCGGATCACGATCGCCGCCGGGTCGTACGCCGACAGCGTCTGGACCGTGTCCTTTAGCGATTCGCCCTTGTCGACAGCCGATCCCTGCGACCGGATCGAGACCACGTCGGCGCTGAGGCGCTTGGCGGCGAGCTCGAAGCTCGAGCTGGTGCGGGTGCTGGACTCGTAGAAGAGGTTCACGATCGTCCGGCCGCGGAGCGCCGGCACCTTCTTGATCTCGCGGCCGGACACCTCGTCGAAGGACTCGGCGCGGTCGAGGATCCGCTCGATCGAGGCGCGATCGAGATCGTCGATCGAGAGCAGATGCCGTCCGATTCGATTCATGCCGCCGCCTTTGCCGGTTCAGGTGCAGGTCCGATGTTCACTTCGTCTTCCCCGTCGACCTCCTCGACGCACACGTACACGCGCTGGTCCTGCGAGGTCGGGATGTTCTTGCCCACGTAGTCGGGGCGGATCGGCAGCTCGCGGTGCCCGCGGTCGATCAGCACCGCCAGCTGAACCCGCGCCGGCCGGCCGTAGTCGAAGATCGCGTCGATCGCGGCCCGCACCGTCCGGCCCGTGTACAGCACGTCGTCGACGATCACGATCGTCTTGTGGTCGACGCGGAAGTCGAGGTGGGTCGCGTGGACGACCGGCGCGCCGGGGCGCGTGGCCAGGTCGTCGCGGTAGAAGGAGATGTCCACGTCGCCCAGCGGCACGTTCGGTTCGAGCAGCTCGCTCGTCAGTGCCTGTAGGCGTTTGGCGAGCACCGCGCCCCGGCGGTGGATCCCGACGAGCGCCACCGCGCCGTCCGGGTTCTTCTCAACAATCTCGTGTGCGATCCGCACCAGCGTGCGACGCATGTCATCGCGGTCGAGCACGACCGTTGCCATCTCAACGCGCTCCTTCCTGGCCTCACTGGACCTGGTTAAAGGGGCCGACTTGAATGAGGGTAACAACGGTGGCGGTCGAACGGTGGCGGTGGTCGGTGGTCGGGGTTCGGTGGCGGGGGTTTGCGATGGTGGTGGCGGCGCGGGCGGGTCTTTAACGGCGGGCATCTGGAGAGGGTGGCTGGGATGCCGACGTGGCCGCTTCGGCGCCGGGGAACGTGAGCGGCACGCCGACGTGACCGCCGGCGCGCCGGGGAACGTGAGCGGCACGCCGACCTGACCGCCGGCGCGCCGGGGAACGTGAGCGGCACGCCGACCTGACCGCCGGTGTGCCGGGGAACGTGAGCGGCCGGTGCGAGTGAGCCCTGCGGGGTGCGGACCTGCATAGCTCGACAATCGACCGCGATCGGCGTGGCCGTGCCGGGCTATGCACGCGTGGCACGCGTAACACGGCACGGCCCGGCCCGCGAGCACCAAATGTCGTGTTACGCATGCTCCGCGAGCTCCCACGCGCATGCTCGGCGAGCTCCCACGCGCCGGCGACCCGCCTCCATCCCACTCCAGGTGCCCGCCGGTTAAAGCCCCATCGGCGGCGACCACCCAGTTACGACAAAGGCCGCCGGACATACAGAACGTGCGCCAACCCCGCGTGCACGATGTCGCGTTCGTACTCGAACCTGGCCTTCTCCATCACCCGCCGTGACGCCACGTTGTCCGGAAGCGTGAATGCGACGATCCGCCGCAGCCCGAGCTGCTCGAAGCCGACCTCGATGCACGCGAACGCGAGCTCGGTGGCGAGCCCTTGACCCCAGCGCTCCGGGATGATCGCCCAGCCGGCCTCGACGTCGTGCAGGCCCGCGGTGAACGTGTACTGCAGGCCCCCGCGTCCAACCACCTCCCCCGTCTCGCGGTCGCGGATCAGCCACGTGCCGAAGCCGTGGCGGTCCCAATGGTCGACCTTGGCGGCGAGCGCGTTGATGATCTCGGCTTCGCTCGGTGCCGTCGGTCGGGACCAGAGCGTGGCGCCGACGCGGGGGTCGGAAAGCAGCCGACACTCCTCGGGCGCGTGCTCGGCACGCAGGCGCTCGAGCACCAGACGCTCAGTCTCGAGCCGTTCGATCGTGCCGGTGCTCATCCGGCCCTGTCCGCCACCGCCTCTGCCTCTGCTTCCTCGTCCTCGGTCGGCTTGCGGTCCCCCCACCGGACGAGCTCGGGCTCGCCCCGCTCGGGGAACGGGATCTCGATCGAGTCGAAGTCGCGTGGCAGCACGGTGCGCGGGAAGATCGCGCGCGCCTCGTCGCGGATGAGGCTGACCGCGTATCGGATCGAGAGGTGCGTGAGCGCGAGCATCGTCACGCCGGCCTCCCGGGCGAGTATGGCCGCCTGGGCGGCGGTCGAATGGCCGGTCTCGGCCGCCCGATCGTGCTCCTCCTCGGCGAACGTCGCCTCGTGCAGCAGCAGGTCGGCCTCGTGGCTGGCGATCTGGAGCGCCTCGCAGGGCGAGGTGTCGCCCGAGATCACGACCTTGCGCCCCGCGCGCGGGGGCCCGAGCACCTGCTCGGGGCGAACGCCCCGGACCATCTCGCCCCGCTGCAGTCGCCCGAACTCGGGTCCCTCGACCACGCCGAGCGCGGTCGCGGTCTCCGGGTCGAACTCCCCGGGCCGCTCGTCCTCGTAGATCACGTACCCGAACGCCTGCCCGCCGCGGTGGGCGACCGGCACGGGCGCGATCGTGTAGCCGTCGCGCGGCAGAAGGTCACCGGGGGCGAGCTCGATCGGCTCGAGCTCGTACCGGACCCGGCCCACCACTCGCAGCGCGAACGTGAGCAGCTCGCGCAGGCCAGGCGGTCCGTGGATCGCGAGCGGGCGCTCGCGCGCGCGCAGGTCAAACGTCTTCAGCAGCCCGGGCAGCCCGAGCCAGTGATCGGCGTGGTAGTGGGTCAGGAAGATCTCCGTGAGGTCGGGCAGCCCGTCCGATTGCACGAGCTGGCGCTGCGTCCCCTCGCCGCAGTCGAACAGGACGCGGTCGCCACCGCGGCGCACCAGCACCGCCGGCAACCCGCGTCGCGCAGTCGGAATCGAGCCGCCGGTGCCGGCGAAGAAAACCGAGAGGTCCACCCCGTCCAGTCTGTCAGCCGAGCGCGATCAGCTCGAACGTCAGCTGCCCGCCGACGACGGTGGCGATCCCCATCGTGTGCCTCGGTGCCCGCCGGCGCTCGGTCGGGCTGCCCGGGTTGAAGATCTGAAACCCGTCGGGCGCCCGTTCGTGGAGCGGTATGTGTGAATGGCCGAACACGACCGCATCGGCATCCGGGAACCGCCCGCGTAGTCGCGCCAGGCGCCCCTTCGCCGGGCCCGCGTCGTGCACGAGTCCGATCGTGACCGCGCCGGCGTCGACGGACGTCACCTCCGGCAGCGCCGCACACACCTCGCTGTCGTCGACGTTCCCATGGACGGCGACCACCGGGCCGTAGGACTCGAGCTGCTCGAGCACCGGCAAGCGCATCAGGTCGCCGGCGTGCAGGATCAGATCCGCGGCCCGCAGGCGGTCGACGCACTCCTCCGGAAGCCGCCGGCTGCCGCGCGGAAGGTGCGTGTCCGAGATAACGGCGATCCGCAAGGTAAGCTGCTCCTGTTCGGGGACGGTCCTCGGAATCCCAAGCGCCCGTAGCTCAGGGGATAGAGCGCTCGCCTCCGGAGCGAGAGGTCGCAGGTTCAAATCCTGCCGGGCGCGTCAAGCAGCTGCCGCGACCTCGCGCAGCACCGCCAAGGCGCCTCGCTCGATCCGCGAGATCTGCATCTGGCTGCATCCGACGATCGGGCCTACAGCCGCTTGTGACAGGCCGTGGTAGTAGCGGAGTCTCAGGACCAAGGCTTCGCGCGCGGGCAGCCGTCGGATTGCGTCGGGCAGCCACTCGTGCTCGCCATCGGACGGGGCGGGAAGAAGGTCGAGTAGCTCGGTGTCCCCCTCGTCCGTGACTCGTGCGTTGAGGGACAGGGGCATTGGATGGTCGCCCTGCTCCCACAGCGTCCGGGACAGGCCGCTCCGGATCTGGCGTCCGCGCCGGATTGCGCCTTCGATCCGGACTACGGCGTAGGCGGTGAAGCTCCCGCGGCCGGGCTGGAACGCGCGGCCCGCGAGCATCAGGCCCCAGAGGGCGTCCGAACGGGTGTCGTCCAGATCCTCGCGCCCCCAACGGCAACGCTTGTGCGCGAGCCCCTCAGCGAGGCGAATGTGACTCTCCACGAGGCGAGACCGCTCGGCATCGAGCTCCCACGCGTCCGCCCCCGGTAAACACACAACGGCTTCCATCTCTGTAACTCCAAATCGAAAGTCGGGCCGCAGGGGCCGGCAGGGACTCCGCGACCGTGTGGACAGGCGGACCGTGTGTCGGCTCGCGCGGGCCGTGACTTCAGTGGGGTGTACAAAATGGCACAGGTTTCGGGTCTCGGGCTAACGCCGGAGCCGAAGGTCCCCTAATACGAATGGGTGATTGTGTGATTCCGCTTATCGACGCCAGCTGAGAACGCGCTCGTCTAGCCGTCGGCGAGCCGGCCGCGCAGGAGCTTGGCGTTGGCGGGCGCGAATCCCCGCCAGTCGTTGTTGAAGTAGGCGAACACCTCTTCGCGCCGGCGCCATCGCGCGATCCGCCGCGCCCACGTGTCGATCTCGGTCGCCGAGTAGTTGCCGGCGCGCCCGCGCGACCCGTAGTGGAACCGGACGAACCGGAACGAAGCGGTGGCGTCGAGCGTCTGGAACGGGCGCTCGGGATGATCGCCGATCACGAGCGCTACCCCGTGCGATCGCAGCGCATCCAGCACCTCCGGGGCGAACCAGCTCTCATGGCGAAACTCGATCGCGTGCATTCCAGGGGGCAGCAGCCGCAGCCAACCAAGCAGGCGCGCGTCGTCGCGGTGGAAGCTCTCCGGCAGCTGCCACAGCACCGGCCCGAGCTTGCCGGCGTCGACCATGGGCGAGAGCGGCTCGTAGAAGCGCTTGATCCCGTCGCCAATGTCGACCAGCCGCTTGACGTGGGTCAGGTACCGGCTCGCCTTGACCGCGAACAGGAACCCCGGCGGGGTCTGCTCGACCCAGCCGGCGACCGCGTCGCGGCGCGCGAGGCGGTAGAACGTGGAATTGACCTCGACGGTGTCGAACACCGATGCGTAAATCTCGAGCCAGCGCCGCTTCGGAACGCGCTCTGGGTAGAGGCCCCCACGCCAGTCGTCGTACATCCAGCCCGAGCAGCCGATGCGTACCGGCTTCATCGCCTGGGTAGGGGCCGGAGAGGATGACCGCAGTGCAAGCCGAATACCCGCCAGCCCCGGTCCCGCCGCGCCCCTCCCTGACGAGCCTCCGTAAGTCCGTCCAGGAGTGCCGAGCCTGCGACCTGTGGGAGGCCGCCACGCAAGCGGTGATGGGAGAGGGCCCCAGGCACGCCGAGCTGATGCTCGTCGGCGAGACGCCCGGTGATCGCGAGGATCTCGAGGGTCACCCGTTTGTCGGGCCGGCCGGCGGCGTGCTCGATCGCGGGCTGAAGCGCGCCGGCATCGCGCGCGACCAGGTCTACCTGACGAACGCCGTCAAGCACTTCCGCTACAAGCTCAGGGGGAAGCGCCGGATTCATCAGACGCCTGACCGCTGGGAGGCCAAGGCGTGCCTGCCGTGGGTGCAGGCCGAGATCAAGGTCGTGCGCCCCCGCGCGCTCGTGTGCCTCGGCGTGGTCGCGGGGCAGTCGCTGCTCGGGCCGCAGGTCCGGATCGGTCGCGACCGCGGCAAGCGGTTCGACTCGGACCTGGCCGAGCTCGTCACGCTGACTACGCATCCGTCGGCGATCCTCCGTGCCGACGAGAACGAGCGCGACCGGGCGATGGACATGTTCGTCGCAGACCTGAGGGAGGTGGCGGAGTGGCTGAGCGCGAGGTAGTCGTCGTCACCGGCGCGTCCGGCGGCGTCGGACGGGCGGTCGCACGCGAGTTCGCCAGGCACGGCGCGGCGGTCGGATTGATCGCGCGGGGGCGCGCCGGACTCGACGCCGCCGCCAAAGACGTCGAGGACCTCGGCGGGGTCGCCTACGCCCACCAAGCCGACGTCGCCGAGTTCGACGAGGTGAGCGCCGCCGCGGCCGCGATCGAAGCGCGCCTCGGACCGATCGACGTATGGATCAACAACGCGATGACGACCGTGTTCGCGTTCCTCGACGACATCGACCCCCACGAGTACGAGCGCGCCACCCGGGTCACCTATCTGGGAGCCGTGTGGGGAACCAAGGTCGCGCTCGCGCGGATGCTCCCCCGCGACCGCGGCACGATCGTCCAGGTCGGCTCGGCGCTGGCCTACCGGGGGATCCCGCTCCAGGCTCCGTACTGCGGCGCCAAGCACGCGATGAAGGGCATGTTCGAGTCGCTGCGGTGCGAGTTGCGCCACCGGGGCTCGGCCGTGAACGTGACGATGGTCCAGCTGCCCGGGATGAACACGCCGCAGTTCGACCACTGCCTGAGCAAGATGCCACGCCACCCGATGCCGGTGCCGCCGATCTACGAGCCCGAGGTCGCGGCGCGGGCGATCTATTGGGCCGCGCACCATCGCCGGCGCGAGCTGTACGTCGGCCTTCCGACGGTCTACACGATCATCGGCAACAAGCTCGCGCCGTGGTTGGCCGAGCGTTACCTGGCGAAGACCGCGGTGGACGGCCAGCAGACCGGCGAGCGATTCGACGGCGCGGCGGCGGCGAACCTGTTCGAGCCGGTCGACGACGACCACGACGAGGGGTCGCGCGGCAGTTTCGACGACAAGTCGCACACGCGAAGCGAGCAGGCCTGGCTCAGCCGGCACCGGCTCGGCTCGGAGCTGGCCGCTGCTGCGGTGACGGGCGTCGCCGCTGCCCTGCTGACGCGCCGGCGCGCTTGAGGTCCAGTCGCTCCGCCAGGCGCGAGGCGAGCGCCATGATCGTGAGCGCTGGGTTGGCCGACCCCTGCGTCGGCATCACGCTCCCGTCGGCGATGAACAGGTTCGGCACTTCCCAGCATCGGTGATCGCCGTCGACCACGCTCTGCTCGGGGCCCGAGCCCATCCGGCACCCGCCGACGAGATGGGCGTAGCGGTCCACGACGAGAACGTCCTCGGCGTCTCCGGCCTCGAAGATGTCATGCAGGATCTGCTTGGCGAACGCGATGTTCTTGCGGTCGTTCTCGCACTGCGAGTAGTCCATGCGCGCCACCGGAGTGCCGTTGGCGTCGGCGACGCCCGGCACCACCGTCACGCGGTTGTCGGGCCGCGGAAGCAGCTCGGACAGAATCCCGAGCGTGTACCAGTGGTTGTAGTCGCGCATGTACTCGCGCAGCGCCTTCCCCCAGTGGCCGTGGCCGAGCACGTGGTTGGCGTGCTCGATCGGCAGCGGGCCGACGGTTTGGATCGAGAAACCACGCGCGAAGTCCCGCCCGAGGTCGGTCTCGTAGAACTGCTCTGAGGAGATCTCCGGGGGCGGCGCCTTGTACATCCGCATCTCCTCCGGGAAGCGCCCGGCGACCTGAGGCGCACCCTGGACCATCACGTAACGCCCGACCTGGTCGTTGCCGTTGGCGAGGCCGTGGGGAAACCGGCGGCTGGTCGAGTTGAGCAGCAGCCGCGGGGTCTCGATCGAATAGCCCGCGACCGCGACGGCGTCGGCGCGCTGGAACCGCTCGCGGCCCTCGCTCACGTACCTGACGCCGGTCACGGTGCCGCTCGCGTCGTCGACCTCGATGTCGATCGCCATGCAGTCCGCGCGGATCTCCGCGCCGTGCTCGATCGCATCGGGTATGTGGGTCACGAGCGGCGACGCCTTCGCGTTGACCTTGCACCCCTGCAGACAGAATCCGCGATAGATGCAATGCGGGCGGTTGCCAAACGCGCCGTTGGTGATCCCAACCGGGCCCACGCGCATCTCGATCCCGAGCTTCCGCGCGGCCGCCGCGGGCTACGTCGGCGCCGCCGGCGATCGGGTGCGCGGTGTGCGGATAGCGGTGCGGATCTCCCCACGGCCAGTACTCGCCGGCCACCGGCAGCTCGAGTTCGAGCCGCTCGTAGTGCGGCTTGAGGTCCTCGTAGGAGATCGGCCAATCCGCCCCCACCCCGTCCCGGGTGCGGACCTCGAAGTCGGACGGATGGAAGCGCGGGCAGTAGCCGGCGTAGTGGACCATCGAGCCGCCGACACCGTGGCCGCAGTTGTTCTTGCCGAGCTCGACCGGGTCCGATCCCCCGATGATCCGGTCCTCGGTCCAGTACAGCCGGTGCGAGCCCGCCTCGTCCGACACCCAATCCTCGTCCGGATCCCAGAACGGCCCGGCCTCGAGCACGACCACCTTCCACCCGCGGCGCGCGAGCCGCTGCGCCAGCGTCCCGCCGCCGGCGCCCGCGCCGACGATCACCAGGTCGACGGACACCCCGTCGTCGTAGTGAGCCATCCGCTCCCGCGGAACGGCGCGCCGGTGGACGTCGAGCAGGAACGCCGAGTCGTTTTCGGGCGGTCGAATCGCGCCGCGCGCCAGCGTACGCAGGTTATGGCGCAGGCTCATCTTTCCCAGCTCTCGCGCTGGCCCGCGCCGATGCGGGCGTAGCCGCGCGGGTACGCGGGGCCGCCGAAGCCGATCTCGTTCCAGGCCCAGGGGTGCGAGTAGAACGCGCTCAGGATCGCGCGCGTCACGACCTTCCAGGCGCGCGCCGCCGGGAGGTCGTCCCAGACCTCACCGTGGAGCTTGCCTTCGCCAAACGCCTTGACAACGCGCTCCTGGACTTCGACCGTCGCGTCGACGAAACTCGCCTCGCCGCGCTGCCGCGCTGCCGCGTCGAGCCCGAGCGCGACCCGCCGCCACGTCTCGCGATCGTCGGGCATGTCCTCGTAGCGGAACCCGTCGAGCTCGCCGGCGAACAGCTTGGCGTCGACCATGTTCAGCACCGGGATCTTCGGGTCGTCGTCCTGGGCCAGCACGAGCTCGCAGAACGCGCCGAGCGTCAAAGCCTCGGGTCCGGTGAAGAATCGGATCGGCGGGACGTTTTCCACCCGGTCGAGGACCAGCCGGCGCGTGACCGGATCCCAATGATCGACCTCGTCGAGAACGTCGTAGTCGGGGTAGCGGCCGCGCATCTGCGGCGTCACGCCCTTGCGCTGAACTCGTGCGTCGGAGGACATTCAGTGCTCGCGCCCGAACGCCGCCGCCGCCAGCCCGAGGCCGCCGACCAGCGCGAGCGAGCCCGGCGCGAGCAGCGGCGGTCCCATCACGATGTTGAACAGCGGCTCGTCGAACCCTCCGGGCTTGCGGGCGACGCCGCGCACGTGTGTGACCACTCCGATCAGCCCGTCCAGGCAGTACAGCGCCGACACCGCCGGCAACACGGTCCTCGCGGCCCGCTCGGAGCGAACTCCCGCGAGACCGGCCGCGGTCAAAGCCGGCGACAGCGCCACCGGCGTCCACATCCACTTGTCGCCGAACGACCCCTTGAAGTGCTCGAAGTAGATCTCGAGCCCGAGCGGGAGCGCGCTGAGCGCGGTGACGGCGGCTAGCGTCCGCTGCATCCGGCCGTTGCGGACGTTGTCCCACCAACGGCTAGGCCGCATAGCGCTCGGCCTCCCCGCGCTTGAGCTCGAGTCCGTTGCCGAGGCGGTCGAGATCGGGTACGAGTGCGCCGTCGACCGGGTCGACCACCCCGTCGAACAACATGTGCTCGATCCGCACGTGGTCGTGGAAGTACTCGAGGTGGACGAACTTCTCGAGCGCCATCGCCGGGTGGAGATGGATCGACGGTCCGCAGTGGAGCGACAGCGGCACCCCGTGAGCGCGACACAGCCCATCCACGCGCAGCAGCTCGGTGATGCCGGCGCAGCGGGTGACGTCGGCCTGGAGCACGTCGACCGCGCCGGCCTCGAGCATCCGCTTGAAGTACGGCGCGTCGTAGCCGTACTCGCCGGCGGCGATCTCCATCCCGGCCGGCGCCCGGTCGCGCATGAGCCGCAGGCCCTCGAGGTCGTCGGAGGAGACAGGCTCCTCGAACCAGCTCACCCGGGCCTCGTCCGCGAAGCGCGCGGCCAGGTCGAGGGCCTGCTTGCGTGAGTAGGCACCGTTGGCGTCGACGAACAGGCGAGCCTCCGGGCCGATCGCCTCGCGGGCGAGCCTCACCCGGTCGGGATCCTCGCCTGGGACCGAACCCACCTTCATCTTGACCCGCGGGATCCCGTCCTGCACCCAGCCGGCGAGCTGCGCGACGAGGCGGTCGTTCGAATATGCGGTGAACCCTCCCGAGCCGTACACCGGGACCCGATCGCGCGCCATCCCCAGCAGACCGCACAGGGGCAGTCCCAGCAGCCGCGCCTTCAGATCCCAGATCGCCAGATCGACCGCCGCGATCGCCATTGACGTGATTCCCGGCCGGCCGAGGTTCCGCGTCTGCTCGACCATCGCCGCCCACGCGGACTGCGGCGCCATCGCGTCGCTGCCGCGAACCACGCCCGCGAGCTTGGAGGCGATCAGCTTCGCGGTCGAGACGTCGGCGTATGTGTACCCGAGGCCGGACTCCCCGCCGCCGCGGGCGTGCACGACCACGATCGTCGTCGCATCCCACGCGAGCGTGCCGTCCGCCTCGGGGGCGTCGGTCGGGATCGTGTAGGCGGCGACGTCGAGCTGCTCGACGGGGGCATGCGCGAGGACAGCAGTCGCGCTCATCGTCCCGGAAGGAATTCTTCGACCTTCTGCTTGAACGACTGCTTGACGATGTCCTTGGCGTCGGGATCGCCCGCGAGCAGTGCGGAGCTGAGCGCTTTGGCCTGGTCGAGCGTGATGTGGGGCGGCAACGGCGGGACCGAGGGATCGGTCACAGCCTCGAGCACGACCGGTCGGTCCGAGCTCAGGGCGTCGTCCCAAGCGGGGCCCACCTGCTCGGCCGCGTCCACGCGGATGCCCTTCAGCCCGAGGAGCTCGGCGTAGCGCGCGTACGGGAAGTCAGGGAGATCCTGCGACCCCTCGAATTTCGCGTCCCCCTCCATCGCGCGCTGCTCCCAGGTCACCTGGTTCAGGTCGCCGTTGTTGAGGACGAGCACAACCAGACGCTGGTCGGACCACTGATCGCGGTACTTGGCGATCGTGATCAGCTCGTTGATCCCGTTCATCTGCATCGCCCCGTCCCCGACCAGCGCGAACACCGGCCTCGAGGGATACGCGAACTTGGCGGCGATCGCGTACGGGACCCCCGGGCCCATCGTCGCCAGCGTGCCCGACAGCGACGCCATCATCCCCTTGCGGAGCTTGACGTCACGCGCGTACCAGTTCGCGGAGGACCCCGAATCCGAGCTGATGATCGCTCCGTCCGGCAAGCGCTTGGAGAGTTCGTGGAATAGGAGCTGCGGATTGATCGGGTCCGCCGTGAGCTCGGCGCGGTGCTCCATCAGGTCCCACCACTCGCTCACCTCCCCCTCGATCTTCTCGCGCCACGAGCGGTCCTCCTTGCGCTGCACGCGCGCCATCAGTGCCCTCAGCGTCTCGGCGCTGTCGCCGATGAGGTTGACCTCCATCGGGTAGCGAATCCCGATCATCTTGCCGTCGATGTCGATCTGCACGCCGCGGGCGTCGCCCTCCTCGGGCAGGAACTCCGAGTACGGGAAGCTCGAGCCGACCATCAGCAGCGTGTCGCACTCCTGCATCATCGTCGAGCTCGGCTTGGTGCCGAGCAGGCCAATCGAGCCGGTCACATACGGAAGCTCGTCGGAGAGGACGGCCTTGCCGAGCAGCGCTTTGGCCACACCCGCGCCGAGCATGTCGGCCATCTGCGCCACCTCCTCGGAGGCGTGGAGCGCGCCCTGTCCGACCAGCATCGCGACGCGCTCCCCGGCGTTCAGGATCTCCGCCGCCCGGTCGAGGTCCTCGTCGTGCGGGAGGATCCGCGGCGGCTGGTAACCCGGGCCCGAGTGGACCGTGCCGTGCGTATGCGGCGGTTGCGGCACGGCGTCCGCGTCCTGCACGTCGTTGGGGATGATGATCGCGGTGACCGTGCGCTCTGCAAGCGCGATCCGGATGGCCCGGTCGATGAGGTGGCGGATCTGGGTCGGGGCCATCGCGACCTCGACGTACTCGTGCGCGACATCTTTGAACAGGCTGTTCAGGTCGACTTCCTGTTGGTAGTTGCCGCCTATGCCGGAGCGGGCCTGCTGGCCGATGATCGCCACCACGGGCTGGTGGTCGAGCTTCGCGTCGTAGAGACCGTTGAGCAGGTGGATCGCTCCCGGTCCCGACGTGGCCAGGCACACCCCGACCTCGCCGGTGAACTTGGCGTGGGCGCAGGCCATGAAAGCGGCCATCTCCTCGTGGCGCACCTGGGTGAACTCCGGTCCCTCACCGTCGCTCAAGCGGCTGAAGGCGCCGATGATCCCGTTGATTCCGTCACCCGGGTATCCGTAGATGCGCTTGATTCCCCAGGTGCGCAGGCGCTCCAGGAGATAGTCGCCGACCGTGTCGCTCATGCCGTTCTCAATCCTTTCCTCGCGGGCCCCTGAGGATCCGCTACCCACCGCGGGCGCCGACTAACTGGCGCGGTCCGGGTTGCTCACAGATCGTCCCGACCGCCCCCGAGAGCTACGGCGGCGTCGATGTGGGCGAGATGCGTGAGGCCCTGCGGGAAGTTCCCCAGCAGCTCGCCGGTCCGCGGGTCCACTTCTTCGGAGAACAGTCCGAGGTCGTTGCTGCGGCCGACCGCCTGGTCGAAGATCGTCCGCGCGTCGTCCGGATTGCCGGCGCGGGCCAAGCACTCGGCCAGCCAGAACGAGCAGCACAGGAAAGCGCCCTCGTCGCCCTCGAGCCCGTCCTCGCGCCGGTAGCGGTAGATGAGCCCGTCGCCGGCGTCGAGGTCCTCGCGCACGGCGGCGATCGTGCGCAGCATCCGCTCGTCGTCCCACGCCACGTACTCCACCGTGGGCAGCAGGAGTAGCGCTGCGTCCAGCTCGGGGCGCCCGAACGACTGCACGTAGATGCCTCGGTCCCGGTCGTATCCGCGCCGCTCGATCGTGTCGCGGACCTCGTCGCGCGCCTGCTTCCAGCGCCGGATCGGGGCCCGCCGCATGCACTCGTCGGCGAGCCTGATGCCGCGGTCGAGCGCGGACCAGCAGAGCACCTTTGAGTGCACGAAGTGCTCGGGATCGCCCGGCCATTCCCAGATCCCGCAGTCGGGTTCGGACCACCGCTCGGCCGCGTGGTCGATCAGCGACACCAGGAACCGCCAGTCGTCGTCGCTCGGCGAGTGGCCGCGCCGGTGCCAGCGCCACGTCAGGTTGACGAGCTCGCCGTAGGCATCGAGCTGGAGCTGTCCGGAGGCGTCGTTCCCGACCCGGACCGGAGCCGAACCTCGGTATCCCTCGAGCCCCTCGACGACGTCGCCCCGGAGTCGGCGCTCGCCGCCCACGCCGTACATGATCTGGAGATCCTCGGCGTGGCCGGCGGCCGAGCGCATGATGAACGCGCGGAACGCATCGGCCTCGTCGACCGCGCCGAGCTCGGCCAGGGCGCGAGAGCTGAAGCTCGAGTCCCGCACCCACGCGTAGCGGTAGTCCCAGTTGCGCGGGCCGCCGACCGCCTCCGGGAGCGACGTGGTCGGGGCCGCGACGACCGCGCCGGTGGGCGCGTACGTGAGTGCCTTGAGCACGATCCCCGAGCGGCGCGCCGCCTCCTCATCGCGCGTGCCCAGGTGGAGCGACGCGGCCCACTCGCGCCACCACCGCAGCGTCTCCTCGAGCTGCTCGTCGATCGTGTGCGGCTCGGGCGTTTGGGGTGGTCCGGCGTCGACGTGTTCGGGGGCGCAGTAGGTGAGCGCGAGCCGGGCGCGGTCTCCGGCGCCGACGGCGAACCGCCCGACGAGCTCGTGCGCCGGATCCTCGACGAGCTCGTGCTCGCACCACACGAGCAGCGCGTCGTTGCCGCCGATCGTGCTGTGGAGGCGGTGGCCATGGCGGCGGACCCACGGGCGGACCTGGCCATAGTCGAAGCGCGGCGCGATCCGGAGCTCGACCTCGACCGAGCCGCGGATCCCCTCGAGCACGCGCACGATCCGGCGAGCGTCGGTGCCGACCGTGTCGTCGCGCAGTGCGAAGCAGTCGAGCAGCCTGGCTTCGCCGGCCGGGCCGTGGAGCGTCGTCTCCAGCACGAGCGTGTCGTCGACATAAGAGCGCTCGTACTCCCACGGCCCCTCTCCGGTGGGCGTGATCGAGCAGTGCCCGGCGTCCGGGCGGCCGAGCAGGCGGCCGAAGGCGCTACCGGAGTCAAAGCGCGGCAAGCAACACCAGTCGATCGCTCCGTCCTTCGCGACGAGAGCGGCGCTGTGGCAGTCGCCGATCAGCGCGTAATCGCCGATCGGTGGGTAGGCATTGTCGCCGTCGTTGCCGGGCACAGAGGACCACTACCCGCAATGGTGCCGTCGCTATTGTGGGGCGCTCCGTGATGCGCCGCCGCTCCCGAGCTGAAGGTCCAGACCCGCGCGGCGAGATTTCGCGGGAGGCGTGGGTGCGGCTCGCCGCCTGCACGGGCGCCGCCGCCCTGCTGCAACTCGACGGGACGCTGATCACGGTGGCGCTGCCGTCGGTGGCCCGCGGGCTGAACGTCTCGAGCGCCTCGACGGCCGCGATCCTCAGCGCCTACTTCGGCGCCTACGCGATCGTGCTCCTGCCCGGTGGCGCGCTGGTCGACCGGTTCGGCGCCCGCCGCCTGGCGCTGGCCGGCCTCGCGGTGTTCGCGGTCGGCGCCGGCGCCGGCGCGCTCATGTCGAGCCTCGGCGCGCTGATCGCGAGTCGCGTCGTGCAGGGCGCCGGCGCCGGGCTAGTCAGCCCGGCGGCGCTCGCCGGCGCGGTGAGCGGCTTCCCGCCCGAGCGGCGCGGCGGCGCGCTCGGGATCTGGGGGGCGTCCGCCGGCGCCGCCAACCTGCTCGGGCCGCTGCTCGGGGGCTTGCTCACGGTGGCGTTCGGGTGGCGCGCCAATTGGTGGGCGCTCGTTCCGCTTGCGCTGATCGCCGCGGCCGGCATCGCCCGGTGGGTGCCGCCCGCCGTCGACGGTCCGCCGGAGCCGGGCGTACGGGGCTACACGGTCAACCGCGTCGTGCTCGCGGCCACGCTCATCGCGGCGCTCACGTTCGCGGTGATGATCGGCTGCTTCTACCTGGCCTCGCAGTACCTCCAGCGCGCGGCCGGCTACTCGGCGCTCGGCGCCTCGAGCGCGCTGGTGATCGTCGCGCTGCTGGTGGGGGCGGCCGCTCCGATCACCGGCCGACTGGTGGACGAGCACGGCGAGCGTCTGCCCGCGATCATCGGCTTCGTGCTCGCCGGCGGCGGGCTCGCGGTGCTCGCGATCCCGGGCGTTCCGCTCTCGAGCCTGGTCACGATCGTGCCGCTGATCCCGGTCGGATTCGGCCTCGGGATGCTGTTCGTCCCCACCTCGCGCGCGGCGCTCAACGCCACGCCGCTGGCCTCGCACGGGCGGACCTCGGCGATCCTGTCGTTCGGCCGTCTCATCGGCGCCGGCGTCGGCGCGGGGCTCGGCGGCATCGTCCTCTCGGGGGGCACCGATGCCTCCACCGTGCATGACGCGTTGCTGCTCGCGGCCGTCCTGTGCGTCGCGGTGGGGATCCCCGCGTCGACGCGTCTGGGGCCGCCGAGCGGCGGGATCGCGCGGCGAACCCAGGTCACGTAGCACCGCAATTCGAAGCGCTGTTTTCTTCGGGCCGCTACGGGGAAGCAATCTGGTCGTGGTCAGCGGGAGACCTAGCGTGCTCAACCTGCGCCTGAACAGCCGCCCGGACACCGCGGGGCTCGTGCGGGCCGTCATCGGCGGCCTCGCGGCGCCGTTCGCGCTCCGGACGGAACTTGTCAACGATTTGAAGACCGTCGTCAGCGAGGCCTGCAACAACGCGGTCGACCACGCGTACCGTGGCGAGAGCGGGACGATCGCGGTTCGCCTCGACGTCCAACTCGAGGAGATCGAAATGACGGTCCGCGATTGGGGCGGCGGGTTTCAACAGGTCGCGCCCGCGGGCGACCACCTGCGGGTCGGGCTGCCGCTGATCAACGCGCTCGCCGACCGGGCGGAGTTTCTCACCGCGCCCGGGAGCGGCACCGAGGTCCGGATGGGCTTCGACCTGCGGCACGATCCGCGCCGCACCGACATGCTCGTACGCGTCGAAGACAGCGAGGATCTCGAGGCCTGGATGCCGTGGCGGCGGGGCCTGACCGGCGACGTCGTCGTGACGCTGTTGCCGGTCGAGCTGCTCGCCAACGTGCTCGGGCCGCTCGCGAGTGCGCTGGCCGCGAGGTCGCGGTTCTCGCTGGAGCGGTTCTCCGACGTCTACATCGTGACGCGCGCGGTCGCCAAGCACGTGCGAGCGGCCGCCAACAGCACCCGGGTCAGCTTCTCGCTCACCGCGCGAGACCAGCGGCTCGAGCTGACGATCGGCCCGCTCAAGACCGGGAGCGGCGAACGGCTCCAGGCGATCGGGCCGTCCTCAGACGAGCACGACGCATCGGTGGTCGAGCTCGCCGACGAGCTCGGATTCGAAACGCTCGACCACTCCGAGCTGCTGCGCGTGGTCTTGATCGACCACGAGCGCGATCTGAGCGGCACGCACGGCCAGCCCTAGGCCGGCCCGGCCTACAAGGCCCGCGCGCTACTCGTCGTCGTAGTCGTCGTCTTCGTCCTCGTCGTCGGGGTCGTCCCAGCCGTCGCCCTCGTCATCGTCGTCGTCCGAGTCGTCATCGTCGTCGTCCGGCGGCGGCGCACCAGGGACCTTCGGGTCCGAGCGCTTCTGCGCCCATTCCTTGGCGACCTCCTTGGTGCGCTGCTCCACCTCGCGGCTACGGCGCTCGAGGTCGTCGGCCTCTTCGTCGAGGCGATCTGCGAGTTCTCTGGCTTCTGTGTCCCTCATATCCGCGGACTACCCCAGCGCGGCAAGTTACACACGTCGGGCGACATGACGGGCGGGCGGCCCGCGGGCGCGTTCAGCGACGTGCCCGGACCGTCAGGCCGTCGGTGGCCGGGCGGCGAACCTGGTCGAGCGGGGCGGCGCGCGAACTGCCGCGTTCGAGCGGCCTGACCCACAACTCGTCGAGCAGGATGCTGGCCGTGGCGATGATCGGTACGGCGATCAGGAGCCCGATGAAGCCGAACAACTCGTTCACCGCGACCACGCCGATCGCCACCAGCGCCGGGTGGAGCTTGACCGTTCGCGCCACGACGAGCGGCTGGATCACGTTGCTCTCGACCTGGTGGGCGAGGATGTAGATGATCGCCACGAGCACGGCCTCCTTCGTCGAGACCGTGAGCGCGTAAACGATCGGCGGGATCGAGCTCGCCAGCGCCCCGAAATACGGAACGATCATCGCGATCGCGGTGAATACCGCAAAGAAGGCCGCGAACTGGAGGCCGACGAGCTCAAGGCCCACGTACGTGATCCCGCCGAGCACCAGCATGCCCACGAATAGCCCGCGGAGCCAGGCGAGGTAGGCGGTCCGGAGGCGCTGGAGGATGTGCCGGACCTGCGGCCGGCGCGGGATCGGGAACATGCGGACGAACCCGTTGACCAGAGGCTCGGGGTGGATCGCGGTGTACAGCGCGGTGAGCAGGACGACCACGATCGCGGCGGCCGCCGCGGCGACGCTGGCCCCGAACGACGCCACCGGGCCGAGCAGCTTGGTCGGATCGTGCGTGTACTTGTCGACGAAATGCTGGACCTGGTTGGTGATGTGGCCCGGCGATGCGCCGGTGAGGCGTCCGAGCCGGTGGGTGAGCGAATCCCCGATCGAGGGCAGGGAAGCCCCAAAGTGATCCACCTCCTTGGTGAACACGGGCACGATGAGTGCCACCAGTCCGGCGATCGCGACCACCCCGAGCAGCAACCCGAACACCGCTCCGATCGCCCGCGGGACGCGCCAGCGCTGGAGCAGGTCCGCGAAAGCCGATAGTGGCGTCGCGATGATCACGACGATCAGCACGCCGAGGACCAGACTGGTCAGCGCACGGAAGATCATCCCAGCGATCACCAGGCCAAACGCGAGCAGCACCGCCTTGTAGATGACGCCGGGCGTGATCTTGGAATCGGCCATCTATTCCCTTATCTGCCCCGGATCAAGGCCCGCGTACCCTCACCGCTCGTGATTGAGGCCCGCCCACCTCGCCCCGGGTGGCACGCTATGTCGCGTGACACGCGTCCGGGCTCGGCCGACGACCCTCGCCCGCTCCGGCGATCTCGTCGCCGAGCGCGACCCGCGGCGGCCCACCGGACGGCTGCTGCGCCAGGGCGATATGGATGCCTCCTACGTCGATCTGGCCGATCCGTCGCATCTGGAGTTCGACTACCTGCGCTGGATCCGGATCGTTCTGCGGGCCGCGCACGCGCGCCGGGTCGTGCACGTGGGTGGCGGGGCGTGCGCGCTGGCGCGAGCGCTCGCCGCGGAGGACCCGGGCGGCCGCCAAGAGGTCTGCGAGGTCGACGCGGACGTGCTCGCGCTCGCGCGCGAGCACCTGGGGCTGCGGCGCGCCCCGGGGCTTCGGGTCCGCAACGCCGACGGGCGCGCGTTCCTGGCCGGCCAGGAGGGTGGAGCGTGGGATGCGGTCGTGGTCGACGCGTTCGTCGGCGCCGTTGTCCCGCGGCAGCTGATCACGGTGGAGGCGCTCGCCGGCGCAGCGCGGGTCGCGCCCCTTGTCTTGATCAACGTCCTCGACAACCGCGCCGGCCGTGAGGTCCGAACCGTCGGCGCGGCGCTCGCGCTGGTCTACCCGCGCGTGTGGGCGCTCGGGGCGGGCGCCGGCAACACGATCCTCGTCGGCGCGGTGGCGGCGCTTGATCTCGATCGGATCGCAGCCGCGGCCGCCGCCGACCCCTCCCCCACGCGGGTGACGCCGCCAGACGCGATGGCGCTGCTGATCGGGGGAACGGCTCCTCTGCGCGACGCTGAGATTGGCGTGACGGAGGCCGGCTGGGGCGGGGGCGGCGCGGACCGGATTGTCGACGACGGGACTGGCGGGGCGTGATGTTCGAGGGCTTCGCCACCCGCGACCTCGAGACCGAGCGGGGCACGATCCACGCGCGAGTGGGCGGCAGTGGCCCGCCGCTCCTGCTCCTGCACGGCTATCCCGAGACTCACCTGATGTGGCACGCGTCCGCACCCGCGCTGGCCGAGCGGTTCACGGTGGTCGCGACCGATCTGTCCGGGTACGGGGATTCGCTCAGACCGGCGCCGGCCGCCGACCACGCGCCGCATTCCAAGCGCGCGCTCGCGCTCGACCAGATTCAGGCGATGGCCTCGCTCGGATTTGGGCGATTCGCGGTCGCCGGTCACGATCGTGGAGGCCGCGTCGCGTACCGGATGGCGCTCGACCATCCCGATCGCGTCAGCGCGCTCGCCGTGCTCGACATCGTCCCGACCGCCGAGGTGTGGGCGCGGGCCGACGATCGCCTAGCGCTGGGGTACTGGCACTGGGGCTTCCTGGCCCAGCCTGCGCCGCTTCCCGAGCGATTGATCGCCGGCGACCCCGACGCGTACTTCGACTACCACCTGCGCTCGATCGGGCTCGACCGCGAGCCCGGCCGGTACCCCGAGTCCGTGATCGCGGCGTATCGCGCCCAGCTACGGGACGCGGGCACGATCGAGGCGATCTGCGAGGACTACCGCGCGGGTGCGAGCATCGACCGCCAACTGGACGAGTCCGACCGCGGGCGTCTGATCGACTGCCCGGTCCTCGTCCTGTGGGGCACGCGCGGCGCGCTCGAGTTGTTCTACGGAGACGTCCTCGATGTGTGGCGGTCGTGGGCGCGCGATGTCCGCGGACGCGGCGTCGACGCCTCGCACTTCCTCGTCGAGGACCGCCCCGAGGAGGTCGCGCGCGAGCTCACGACGTTCTTCTGCGGTGTTCCCGACCTGGGTGTTCCCGGCCCGAGCGCTCCCGCCCCGGGCGCTCCCGAGCGGCCGTGAACAGCGTCGCGGTCTCAGGTTCCATGTAGTAGTCGGTCCCGCCGTCGGCGCGGCCCTCCGTCGCGATCGGCATCACCCGGCCGAGATGCCGCGAATAGCGGCCCGGCCACGCGAGGATGCCGGCGACGCCGTGGGCGCCCTTGTCGAGGCCCAACTGCATGGCGACCTGCTCGCCGCCGATCCGGGTTCCGGGTCTGTCGGCGAGAAGGTCGAACAGCTCGCGCGCGGGCGGGGCCAGCTTCCGGTAGAGCCACGCCGCCTCGTCGGCGTCGTCGGCCGACCAGGGCTGGGCCTCGTGGTGCCGGCGCGAGCCTCGCGGGCCACGGCGACCGCGCCCGCCGAACGGGGGCGGAGCGCCCGGCTCGGACTCGAGGAACGCCGCGAACCAGATGTAGAACTCGGGCACGCGGTCCTCGGGGACGGCCACCGTGACCTGCTTGTCGGCCATCAGACCTCAGTCGTCTCGGTGCTCGGCTCGCGCTGCTCGGCGCCCTCGCGCCGGCCGGCGCAGCCATGACCGTGATGTCCGTGCCCGTGACCGTGACGGCCATGGCGCCCGCGCCGGCGGCCACCCGGGCCGGCCAGGAACCTCGCGAAGAACGCGTGGAACTCGGCCACCCGATCCTCGGGTACGTCGACTGTGACCTGCTTGTACTGCGGATTGGGAGTGATATTCGACTCCATGTTTGCTCCTTTGTGTTGCTTACGGATGCAAGCATAGCACAAGTAAATACTTAAGTAAAGAGACGCCTCATCCCCGCCCCTTGGGAAGAAACTCGGAGATAGTCCGAGTTTCTTCCCAAGGGGTCGCGGTCGGTGGCTGAACGTCGCTGAAGCCCGCGGCGGCCATGTAAAACGCAGCAAACCCCGCGCCCCGCAGCCACCAGGGTCCACATAAGCATCCCCACGATGCTTATGTAGCCAAAGCTCGCCCGGCTGGGGCGGTTTGGCCACTTGTGCAGGGTCTTAGACGACCCGAGTCCCGGACTGGCGAGACAACGCTGCCAGCTCGGAGTGGCGAGAGTCGCCGCCGGCGAAAAGCTGCGCAGGTGCGTGTCCCACCCGGGTGCCTCGCGCCCGACCCAGCCCGACAAGCGACCCGAGCCGGCGGCGCACGGCACCCGGTGCGGACACGTACCGGAGCGACCCGAGGGGGACGCCACCGGAGCGGTTAGGTGCTGTTGATCAGCGTCGGTGTCCCGAGCGGGATGTGGGCGAGCAGCCAATGCCCATCGGGGATCGTCACCCGAACGCAGCCGTGACTCGTGGCCTCGCCGATGCTCGCGCTCTCCGGCGTCGAGTGGATCGCGATCCGGGTCCCCCCCACCCAGCCCTGGATCGCGTGGGGCGCGTGGGCCGAGATCGCGAGGATGCAGCAGCCGTACGGGCCATCCGGGTCGTTGGTGACGATCCGGTCGGTGACGGCAAAGCGGCCGGTCGGCGTCGCCGAACCGGCCGCGCCGATCGCCACCGGCCACTGAACGATGACCTTGCCGTGGTGGAGCACGGTCAGCCGGCGGGCCGCGAGCGACACCTTCAGCTCCCACGACACGCGGCTGAGCGCCGTCGCGTTCTGCGCGATCCAGCCCACCCGGTTGTTGCCGGCGTCGGGGGTCATGACGCCGAGCCAGCCCGGCACGTGACTGACCACCCACAGCATCTCCGGCGAGCCGAACTGGGTCTTCGTGAGCAGCCGGGCGATCCGCACGTGGCCGCCCGGAGACGCGAGCAGGTTCGTCGGGTGAAGGACGGTCGCGACGAGCGCGCCCGATCCGCCGGGAATGGCGGGGAGGCTCGGTTTCGCGGGCTTGGGCGCCGGCGCCGGCGCGGTGGCGGCGGCAGCGGTCCCGACGGGGCTCAGGCCGGCCGTCGTGGTGACGGTGGCGGCGGCGTGCGACTGCTGCCCGCCGAGCGCCACCGCGGCCGCGATCAGGATCGCCGGAACGAGCACGGCAAGGCCGATCAGCACTCTTGTCCGCGTCACCCGGCTCGAGCGGCCGTCGGTGTCACCGGCCATGCCGCAACCCTAGCGCAGCGTTCCGCAGGATTTCATCGGTTGGCCGGCGGGCCCTGAGTACGCTGTGGTCATGTTCGGATTACGAAGCAAGAGAACGATGGTCGAGCCGGACCGGGCGCTGCCCGGACGCGACACCGAGGTGTCGGTACCCGGCCGCCACGCGGTGCTGGGGACGCCGCTGAAGCCCCCGTTCCCCGAGGGCCTCGAGCAGGCGATCGTCGGCATGGGCTGCTTCTGGGGCGCCGAGCGCGTCTTCTGGCAGGCACCCGGCGTGTACACGACCGCGGTCGGCTACTCGGGTGGCATCACGCCCAACCCGACATACGGGGAAGTCTGCTCGGCCCGGACCGGTCACACCGAGGCGGTGCTGGTCGTGTTCGACCCGGCCAAGACGAGCTACGAGGAGATCCTCAGGCTGTTCTGGGAGAACCACAACCCGACACAGGGCATGCGCCAGGGCAACGACGTCGGCACCCAGTACCGGTCCGCGATCTATTGGACGACCGAGGAGCAGCACCGGATCGCCGAGGCGAGCCGGGACGCGTTCGGAGAGCGCCTGCGCCAGGCCGGCTATGGCGAGATCACGACCGAGATCGCCGAGGCCGGGCCGTTCTACTACGCCGAGGACTACCACCAGCAGTACCTCGAGAAGAACCCCTGGGGCTACTGCGGGCTCGGCGGGACCGGCGTGAGCTGCCCCGTCGGTCTCGGAGCGAGCGCGGTCGGCGCGGGAGCGAGCGCGGTCGGCGCAGGAGCGACCCCGGCCGGCGCGGGATCGGGCGTGGCCGGCGCGACGGCTGCCGAGGCTGCGCCGGCGACCGCCTCGGCCGGCTAGACGTGACTGTACGCCGGGTCGCGTTTGCGACCCGGCGCCTGAAATCAGCCGCCGGCGACCGCCGGCAGGATCGTCACCTCGTCGCCGTCGGTCACGGGCGTGTCGAGCCCGTCGAGGAAGCGGATGTCCTCCCCGCCGACGTAGACGTTGACGAAACGGCGAAGGCCGCCGTCCTCGGCGATGCGGTGGCGCAACTCGCCGTAGCGCTCGTACAGCGCGTCGAGCACCTCGCCGACCGTCGAGCCCGAGACTTTCGCCGTCGCCTCGCCGTCGGTCGCGGCACGCAGCTGGGTGGGGATCTTGACCGTTACTGGCATGGCTCCCGCAGTCTTATCACGCCACCGAGACGACGCGTTCGGATGCCTGCTCGAACGAGTCGAGCGTCGGCTCGATCTCCCACGCCTCGAATGTCCCGCGCGCGACGTCGATGGTCTTGAGCCCCTCGCCGGTGATGTAGGCGACCACCCGGTCGCCCGGATCGATCTCACCCCGCGCCGCGAGCTTCGCGAGCACCGCCACCGTGACACCGCCGGCGGTCTCGGTGAAGATCCCGGTCGTCCGCGCGAGCAGCTTGACCCCCTCGCGGATCTCGTCGTCGGTCACCGCCTCGATCGAGCCCCCGGTGCGACGGGCCAGGTCGAGCGCGTACGGGCCGTCGGCGGGGTTGCCGATCGCCAGTGACTTGGCGATCGTGTCGGGCTTGACCGGGCGGCAGAAGTCCTGCCCGTCCTCGAAGGCGGTGGCGACCGGTGAGCAGCCGCGGGCCTGGGCGCCGTGGAACGTCGGCAGCTCGCCGGTCAGCAGGCCGGCCTCGATCCACTCTTCGAACCCGCGCGCGATCTTCGTAAACAGCGACCCCGACGCGATCGGGGCGACCACGCGGTCGGGGAGCTCGAACCCGAGCTGCTCGGCGGTCTCGAACGCAAGCGTCTTCGACCCCTGCGAGTAGTACGGCCGCATGTTGATGTTCACGAACGCCCAGTCGCGCTCCGCCGAGAGCTCGGTGCACAGGCGGTTGACGTCGTCATAGTTGCCGCGGACCGACACGAGGTTCGTGCCGTAGACGCCGGTGGCGAGCACCTTCTGCTCCTCGAGGTCGTGCGGGATGAACACGTAGGACTCGAGTCCGGCGGCCGCCGCGTGGGCGGCCACCGCGTTGGCCAGGTTTCCGGTCGACGCGCACGCGACGGTCTGGAAGCCGAGCTCGCGCGCGCGAGCGATCGCGACCGACACGACACGGTCCTTGAACGAGTGCGTCGGGTTGGCCGCATCGTTCTTGACCCACACTTCGCGTAGGCCTAGCTGCTCGGCGAGCCGGTCGGCCCGTAGCAGCGGCGTCCATCCCGCGGGTAGGGTGCCGCGCGGGGGCGCCTGCACGGGGAGGAAGTCGCTGTAGCGCCACAGCGAGTGCGGTCCCGCTTGGATCCTGCGGCGCAGCGCGGCGGGGTCGGTGGTCGAGCGTGGCGCGTACGCCACCTCGAGCGGCCCGAAGCAGCGCTCGCAGACGTATCGCGCGTCCAGCGGATACGCCGTATCGCATTCTTTGCAACGAAGGGACTCTGGCGGCATATGAAAAAACCTCCGCCGGGGTCAGTGGTCGGAGGTCCAGGAAACCGCCCTATCCACATCTCCCAGGCTTGTCGTTGGAGCCTGATGGAATTGGCACCTTTCCCTTGCGGGAGGTTGCCGGGGTTTCACAGGGCCAGTCCCTCCACCCCTCTTGATGCGTACTGCTATGTGCTGCGGATTATATGCAGACGATCGCCAGAGTTCGAGCCGTCTTGAGCGAGAAGGCCGTGCAACGCGCGTGAGATCGCGTAACGAACCCCCGCGCTTGGTGTTGAAGCGTCGGCATGGCCGCCACGTCCGCTGACCCGCTCGAGCGTCTGGAAGCCGCGCTGGCGCTGGAGTCGAGCGCGCCCAGCCGGCGCATGCTGATCATCGTCAACCCGTACGCGACGACGGTTTCGGACCGGCTGAAGAACCTCGTCGTGTACGCGCTCCGCGGCCGCTACCAGGTCGATGCGATCGACACCGACTCGCGCGACCACGCGACCCAGTTGTCCCGCGAGGCCGCCCGCGACGGCTACGACGTCGTCGTCGCTTTCGGGGGCGACGGCACCGTGAACGAGGCCGCCAACGGACTGGCCGGGTCGGACACGCCACTGTGCTGCCTCCCCGGGGGCCGCGCGAACGTCTACTGCCGGATGCTAGGGATCCCGACCGACGTCGTCGACGCGACCGAGCGCCTGCTGCTGATGGCCGACGACTGGCACCCCAAGCGAGTCGACCTCGGCTCGGTGAACGGCCGGATGTTCCTGTTCTCTGCCGGCGTCGGACTCGACGCCAGCGTCGTCGAGCGGGTCGATGCGCACCCGAAGCTCAAGTCCAAGTACGGCGAGTGGTACTACACGGTGACGGGAGTCAGCACGTTCACACGGCGGTATCTCATCCACCCGCCGCGGCTCGAGGCGCACGTCGGGGGCGAGACGATCGCGGGCGTCACCGTGATCGTTCAGAACTCGACGCCTTACACCTTCTTCGGGGACAAGCCGGTCGAGATGGCCGAGGGCGCCACGCTGACCAGCGGCGACCTCGCCGTCGTGGTGCTCGACCGCGCCCGCCCAACCGACATTCCGACGATCCTCGGCCGCGCCCTGGCGAGCAGCCTCAAGGTCAGCGGCCACCGTCACGTCCATCCGTTCTCAGGCGTCGATGGGTTCCTCGTCAAATCGCGCGACGAGCGGCCGCTGCCGCTCCAGGTCGACGGCGACTACCTCGGCGACGTCGACGAGGCCGCGTTCGGCGTGATCGCCCGCGGGCTCGCCGTCGTCTCCTGAGCCGTGCGCCGGCTCGTCGTCGCCCTGGCCTCCCTGTCGCTGATCGCGGCGATCGGCGCCGTCGCGGTACCCGCGCTCGTGTCCGCGCGTCCGCTCCCCAGCGCGCCCAACTGCCCGATCTTCCCCGCGAACAACGCCTGGAACCAGCGGGTCGACCGGCTCCCGGTGGCCAAGAACTCGGCCGCGATCATCGCGGCCATCGGCCGGGGCGATCCCGTCCACCCCGATTTCGGGTCCGGGTTGTACGACGGCGAGCCGATCGGGATCCCGTTCGCGGTCGTCGGGTCGAGGACGCCCAAGGTGGCGGTGGCGTTCCAGTACTCCTCCGAGTCGGACAAGGGTCCATACCCGCTGCCCCACGGCGTTCCGATCGAGGGCGGGTACGCGTCGACCGGCGACCGGCACGTGATCGTGGTCGACCGCGACACATGCACCGACTACGAACTGTTCGCCGCCTACCCGCACGACGGCGGAAAGCGCTGGACCGCCGGGTCGGGCGCGATCTTCAACCTGCGTTCGAACCACCTGCGTCCCGCCGGCTGGACCTCGGCCGACGCCGCCGGCCTCCCGATCCTGCCCGGCCTGGCCCGCTATGACGAGGTCGCCGCCGGAGCGATCGACCACGCGCTCCGGTTCACCGCGCCGTGCACCGCGCCGCGGTACGTGTATCCGGCGCGCCACGAAGCCTCGACGTGCCACGGCGCGAACCTGCCGCCGATGGGACTCCGCGTCCGCCTGAAGGCGAGCGTCAACATCTCGGGGCTCCCCTACCAGGCGCGCATCGTCGCCGAGGCGCTCAAGCGCTACGGGATGATCCTGGCCGACAACGGCTCGCCCTGGTTCATCTCGGGCGCCCCTAACAAGGGTTGGAACAACGACGCCCTGCACCTGCTCGACCGGCTGACCGGCACGGACTTCCAGGTCGTCGACACGAGTTCGCTGCCGCATCCCGGCCTGTAAGAACCCGGGGGCCCTCGCATGACAAATCCCCCCCTCCGGGGGGGTGAATCTGACCGTGCCCACGGCTCTTAACGCTCGTGGGTGGCGTTCGCCTCACCGAGCGGGATGTCGAGCTCCTTTCGTTCCTGGCCGAGCATCGGCTCGCGCTCCCGACGCATGTCGCCGCGCTGCTGGACACCTCCGCGGCGGCGGCTTGCGCCCGAATGGGCAAGCTCGCGCGAGCCGGCTACCTGAAGCGCTACGACGCGTTCCCCGGAGAGCCGCGCTGGTACCAGATCACGGGCAAGGGCCTTGCGCATATCGACAATCCTCTCCCCGCGCCCGGGGTCAACCTGCGCGAGTACAAGCACGACGTGGGCGTCGCGTGGCTGTGGCTCGCCGCACGCAACGGCACGTTCGGCCCGCTGGACGAGATCGTCGGTGAGCGCCGGCTCCGCTCGCGCGACGGCTCGCGTGAACCCGGCGCCGAGCCGGTCGGGGTGAGGCTCGGTGGGTTCGGCCCACACGGACACGAGCGGCTCCACTATCCGGACCTGGTGCTGCGAACCGCCGACGGCCGGCGGGTCGCGCTCGAGCTCGAATTGACGTCGAAGAGCCGGACCCGCCTCGAGAAGATCCTCGGTGGATACGCCGCCGATCCCCGGTTCGCCGGCGTCGTGTACCTCGTCGAGAGCCGGGCCGTCGCGCGATCGGTGCAGGCAGCGGCCCGCCGACTCGGCATCTCGGACCTCGTCCATCTCCAGCGAGTCCGCTCGACCGTGTCGAGATCCGCCTCCGCGCCGGCGTTGACCGCGGAGCGTGCGGCCACGAGCCGTCGCCGCACCGGCGCGCCAGAGGCGGTCAGATGAGGCCAGTGGACCGCACGGCCGCGCTGCGGCGGCTCCTCGTGCTGGCGGCATTCGGCGCGCTGATCCTGCTGCCCACTACGGCCGCGATCGGAGCGGTCGCGGCGCTGCTGGCGTTCTCGGCGGCTCGCGGCGCCTCGCGTCTGACCCGCCGGCGGCCTTCGCACGGACGCGAAGCCGAGGTCGTACTTGGCGTCGACGAACGCGGCAGGCTGGTTCGCCTGGGCGACGACGAGTTGTCCGCGCACGGTCTGATCCTGGGAGCGAGCGGCGCCGGAAAGACCACGACGCTGCTCGCGATTCTCACCGACCAGATCCGCCGGGGCCGGCCGGTGGTGGCGATCGACATGAAGGGGTCGCCGGCGTTCGTGCGCGTCCTCGAGGAATCAGCGGAGGCTGCCCGACGCCCCATCAGAGTCTGGACGATCGACGGTGGGGCCTACTGGAACCCCCTCGCCCACGGCAACGCCACCGAGCTGAAGGACAAGCTGATCAGCACGGAGCGATTCACCGAACCGCACTACCAGCGCGCGGCCGAGCGCTACATCCAGACCGTCCTCCAGGTGATCAGGCAGGCCCATGCCGACCGGCCGCCGACGCTTCAAGAGGTCGTGGCGCTGATGGACCCGCGGCGGCTGGCTGTCTCGCTCAGGACTCTCGACCGGCCCCTGCGCGAACGGGTGCAGGACTACCTCACCGCGCTCACTCACGACCAGCTGAGCGCCGTCCGCGGGCTCCAAACGCGTCTCGCGATCCTGACCGAGTCACACACCGGCCCGTTCCTCGCTCCGCCCGCCGACCCGGGCCGGCATGCGATCGACCTGCGCGTGGCGCTGTCCGGGCCCGAGGTGGTCGTCTTCAGCCTCAACTCGAGCACCTACGGCAAGCTCGCGGCGCAGATCGGGACGCTCGCGGTCCAGGACCTGGTGGCCGCGTCGGGCGATCGGCTGCATGAGCCATCCCGGGGCCGGTCGCTCGAACAGGCGGTGATCGGCATCGACGAGTTCTCGGGACTCGGCAGCGACCACGTGGCCGCCCTGCTGTCGCGTGGGCGCGAGTCGCGGATGCCGGTGTTGGTCGCCACTCAGGAGCTCGCCGACCTCGAGCGGGCCTCGGCCGGGCTCCAGGACCTCGTGCTCGGCGTCACCGCGGTCAAGATCGTGCACCGCCAGGAGGTACCGAGCTCGGCGTTGACGATTGCCCAGATCGCGGGGACCGAGCGGGTTTGGGAGGAGACCCGGCAGATCGGCGGCCTCCTCGGCGGTCTGCTCGGCGGGCAGAGCAGCACGCGGGGCACCCGCCGCCTCGGGGAGAAGTACATCGTTGACCCGAACGAGATCAAATCGCTGGGGACCGGCGAGGCGGTCGTGATCTCGAAGATGCGGGGGGCCAAGCCGCGGACGGTGAGGATCACGCCGCCCCGGCGACTACCGCCACCCGATCTAGGACGCTGAACGCGGCCCGACCACGCACACGAACCCGAGCGGAGCGTCGCCGAGCGCCTCGAAGCAGTGCAGCTCCTCGCCGGCGACATACACGACGTCGCCCTCCCCCACCTCGTGCGTCTCGGAGCCGAGCGTGACCCGCGCCCGGCCCGCGACGATCATCACGCCGTGGTCGTGCGTATGGCGCTCGCGCGCCGTGCGGCCACCCGGCGGGACCTCGAAGTAGCGCATCCGGTACTGGCTCGCGCCCTCGGCCTCGCCGATCAGCTCGTGTTTGCGGACGCCGGCGAGCGACGGATCGTCGTAGGCGCGCGACTCGACGCCCTCCCAGCCTGGCCGGCTCGCACTCGAGCGCCGGTGGATCACGCCCACGGCGCGCCCGGCCGGTGACCTACGCCGCGGCCGGAGTCACCCGGTAGGCGTCGAACACCGCGTCGATGTTGCGAAGCCGGTTGATCGCCTGGTCGAGCGACCGCGTGTCCCCGACCTCGACCACGAACCGGTTCTTGACCATCGGGTGGTTGACGGTGCAGCGGGCCTCGAGGATGTTGATGCCGGCCTCGGCGAACGTCCGCGACATGTCCTCGAGCAGCCGGTGGCGGTCCCAGCCGTCGACCTCGATCTCGACCCGGAACGACGTCTCGGGGTCGCCGTCCCAGGACACGGGCGTGAACCGGTCCGGGTCCTTCTTCAGCACGGCGACGTTCGGGCAGTCCTCGCGGTGGATCGTGATCCCGCGCCCGAGCGAGATGTAGCCGACGATCGGATCGCCCGGGACCGGGCGGCAGCACTTCGCCAGGCGCAGCATGACCTCGTCGATGCCCTCGACCGAGATCCCGAACCGCGACGACGTGGTGGTGGCGCGCGAGCGGCGCCGGCGCGTCTTCAGCAGGTCGTCGGCCGCCGTCGGCTCGGACTCGGCGGTCTCGCCCTGCTTGAGGCGCTGCATGATCTTGTTGACGACGACCTTGGCCGAGATCTTGGCGCCGCCGAGCGCGATGTAGAAGTCGTCGGCCTTGCGGAAGCCCATCTCGCGGATCACGTCGGCCAGCAGCGGCGAACCGACGATCTTCTGGGCGGGCAGCCCCTGCTTTCGCAAGGCGTCCTGCAACTGCTCGCGGCCGGTGTGCTCGGAGTCCTTGCGCGACTCCGCCTTGAACCAGGCCTTGATCTTGTTCCGCGCCCGCGTCGTCTTGACGAGCGCCAGCCAGTCCCGCGAGGGGCCGCGCTCTCGCTTGGAGGTCAGCACCTCGACGATGTCACCTGAGCGCAGCTGGTAGGAGAGCGGGACGATCTTGCCGTTGACCTTGGCGCCGACGCAGCGGTGTCCGACGTCGGTGTGGATCTCGTAGGCGAAGTCGAGTGGGGTCGCGCCCGAGGCCAGCGATTTGACCTCGCCCTTGGGCGTGAACACGAACACCTCGTCCTCGAACAGGTCGACCTTGAGCGTCTCCATGAACTCGCGCGGGTCGGCCTCCTCCTGCTGCCAGTCGAGCAGCGAGCGCAGCCACTTGAGCTTGGTGTCGGACGCCGGCGGCCCCGCCGTCCCGTCGGAACGGTCGCCGGTCTCCTTGTACATCCAGTGCGCGGCGATCCCGAACTCGGCCAGGTCGTGCATCTCCCGGGTGCGGATCTGGATCTCGAGCGGCCGGCCCTCGGGCCCGATCACGGTCGTGTGCAGTGACTGGTACATGTTGAACTTGGGCATCGCCACGAAGTCCTTGAAACGCCCCGGGAGCGGCTTCCACAGCGAGTGGATCACGCCGACAGCGCCGTAGCAGTCCTTGACCGACCCGACGATCACGCGCATCGCGGTCAGGTCGTAGATCTCGTTGAACTCGCGCCCCTTCTTGGTCATCTTCGCGTAGATCGAGTAGAAGTGCTTGGCGCGGCCAGAGATCTCGGCGTGGATGCCGAGCTCTTCTAGCTCCTTGCTCACGTACGTCGCGGCCTGGTTGACGTAGCGCTCCCGCTCGACGCGCTGCTGGGCGACCAGCCCCTTGATCTCGTTGTACTTGCGCGGGTGGAGCGTCTGGAACGCGAGGTCCTCGAGCTCCCACTTGATCGCGTGGATACCGAGCCGGTGCGCGATCGGCGCGTAGATGTCCAGCGTCTCCCGGGCCTTCTCGATCTGCTTCTGCTTCGCCATGGCGCCGATCGTGCGCATGTTGTGCAGGCGGTCGGCGAGCTTGATCAGGATGACCCGGATGTCCGTGGCCATCGCGACCATCATCTTGCGGTAGTTCTCCGCCTGCACCTCGTCGCGTGACTGGAAGGTCAGCCCGGTCAGCTTGGTTACGCCGTCGACCAGGCTGGCGATCTCCTCGCCGAAAGCCTCGCGGACCTCCTCGAGCGAGGCCGACGTGTCCTCGACCGTGTCGTGCAGGAGCGCGGCGCACAGCGTGTCCGTGTCGAGCCGCATCCCCGCGCAGATCTTGGCCACGCCGACCGGATGCGTGATGAAGTCTTCTCCTGATTGCCGGCGCTGATCGGCGTGGTGCACGCATGCGTACACGAACGCCTCCTCCACCCGGTCGCGATCAATCGCGACGGCGGCCTCGTGGGCGTGCTCCTCGACGATCGCGAACAGGTCGCCGAGCAGCCGGCGCTCGGCCGGCGTGAGCTCGGAGCGCTCGATCGCGCCGTGCGCGTCCGGACTTGCGACGCGATCGACCGGAGGCCGCGAGGCCGAGAACACCGCCGATCCCGAGCCGTCCTGCCCGTTCGAGTTCGCCCCGCCCTTCTGGCGGGTGCGGCTCAGCCTCCTGGGAGATGGTTTGCGCTGCTCAGAAATCTTCGACCGTCCTCGTACAGCTGAGCGTAGACCCTGAACGCCGGCGAGCGCTCCAACGCCGTCGGCGCGGCGCCCGCGATCGCCAGGGCCGGCAGATCCCGGTCGAGGCTGACGAGCTCAAGCTCCGCGAGGACTTTGACCAGCCGTGCCGCCAGACGTGCCGGGCGGGCATGCGGACCGTCGCCGCGAAGCAGGTGCTCGAGCTCCTGACCGGTCACCCTTCCCCGGAGCCTGAGGGCCCGGTAGAAGGCCACGAGCGAAGCCCGGAGACCGTACTCCAACTCGTGCATCTGCTGCGCAAAGCGTAGCTCAGGCTCGCCCCACGCCAAATGAGCGAAGCCCCGTCCCGCGGCCAGTATGTCCCTGGCCGCCGAGGACGTCGGCGGATCGAGCGCGACCAGATGGACGAACCGCTGGGCGACCACTGGATCGCGCGCGAGCGCGTGGTAGGAGATCAGCGCAAACCCGCCGACCCTGGAGCTGAGCCCGCTCAGCCGGCGCGGCGCGTCGGCGCACACCCCGAGCACCCCGCCACCGTCCCCGAGCACCCCGCCACCGTCCCCGAGCACCCCGCCCCCGTCCCCGAGCACCCCGCCCCCGTCCGCGTGCACCCCGCCGCCGGCCGCCAGCGCGTCGCGGAGGACCGCGAGCGGGCTGTGGCCGCGGCGGTCGAGCACCGTACGCGCGCCGGCAACGGACCGTGCCGGCAGGGGATCGAGGTCCGAGGCGTCGAGCGCGGCGCCGAGGTAGTCGTCGGGCTCGCCGAGCAACTCGATCGCGTCGGGAGCGCACGGCCGCGCGTGCCCCAGCACGAGCCGCGGCTCGACCGCGCCGTTCCAGAAGTTGCGCTCCAGCCGGAAGGTCGCGTCGGCCGGCTCATCGGGCTCGACGCCGAGCTTCCCGTCGCACCCGAACGCGACGGCGCGCGCGTTGATCCCGCCCGAGCCGACCACGAACCGCAGGTGCCGCCCATCCCCCATCGGACGCGGGTCGCGCAGCCGCGCCCCGGGCACGAGCAGCCGGCTGCGCGGGTTGCCCATTCCACACGGCTCGAGCAGCTCGAGCTCCTCCGCGAGGTCGAGGCCGAGCTCGCAGCCCGACGCGATCGCGTCGACGCGCTCGCGCGCGATCAGGAGGTCGTCGGGCAGGACCGCCTCGGCGTGATCCTCGAGCGCGCGCCGGAAGCCGTCGATCCGGTCGCGCTGGACCGTCATCCCGGCGGCCGCGCGGTGGCCGCCGTAGCGCTCGAGGTGCTCGGCGGTGGCGTGCAGCGCGCCCAGCAGATCGAACCCGGGGATGCTCCGGGCCGACCCCGAGCCCACGTCCCCGTCGAGCGCGACCACGACCGCCGGGCGATGGTGGCGCTCGACGATCCGCGAGGCGACGATTCCGACCACCCCCGGGTGCCAGTCCTCGCCGGCGAGCACGTAGGCGCGGCGTTCGCCGAACTCGGCGACCTGGGCCTCGGCCTCCCACACGATCCGCTGCTCGACCGCGCGGCGTTCGGTATTGACCCGGTCGAGCTCGGCGGCGATCTCGCCGGCGCGCTGCTCGTCGTCGGTGAGCAGCAGCTCGAGACCCGCGTCGGCGCGGCGAAGGCGACCCGCGGCGTTGATCCGCGGCGCGAGGCGGAACCCGAGCGCGCGCGTGTCGAGCGCGCTCGGATCGGCCTTCGCCACCGTCATCAGCGCCCGCAGGCCCGGCCGGGCCGTGCGCGACAGCGCCCGTATCCCCTCGCGCACGAGCCTGCGGTTCTCGCCCACGAGCGGCATCAGGTCGGCGACCGTCGCGAGCGCCACCAGCTCGATGTCGTCCTCGACGCCCGGCGCCCCGAGCGCCTGCGCGACCTTGTACGCGACGCCGGTTCCGCACAGATCGACGCACGGATAGCCGCACACGGCCGGATGGACGATGTCGCAATCGGGGAGGCGCCCGTCCGCCCGAGGCGCGTGGTGATCGCACACGACCACCTCGACGCCGGCCGCCAGCGCCGCGGCCACCTCGTCCACGGCGGTGATCGCGCAGTCGACCGTGATGAGCAGGGCCGTGCCGCCGGCCGCCAGCCGGCGCACGGTCTCGAGCGCGAGGCCGTATCCGTCGGTCAACCGGTCGGGCAGGTACCAGCCCACGTCGGCCCCGAGCGCGCGCAGCGCGCGGACCATCGTGGCGGTGGCGCACACGCCGTCGACGTCGTAGTCGCCGTGCACGACGATCCGGCTGCCGGCGCGGACGTGACGCTCGATCATCCCTACCGCGCGGTCGATCCCGGCGAACGCGCTCGGGTCGTGCGCCTCCGTCGGGTGCAGGAACGCGCGCGCGGCGGACACGTCCGACAGCCCGCGGCGGACGAGCACCTGCGCCAGCACGTGGCTGACGCCGAGCTCGCGCTCGAGCGTGAGCGCGGCCGTCAGGTCATACGGGGCAAGCTCGAGCCGCGGCGCCGGCTGGGCCGGTTTCGGCACCGCATGGAGGGCGACTTCCGGCCTCGAAGGCTCGACGGGATGATCGGCGCGAAATAGGGCTGCTGCCTCGGGCATGGCAGCAGCGTATGAACCGGCCCCGACGGAACCGGGCCAATTCCGCCCAAACCGCGCCTAAGTCGTAGCGCGGGGTCGCAGAATTGGAACAGTTTGGAGGTTGTGGCGGTGTCGCGACTGATGGCGGCGCCGGCCTCGAGGGTGATCGCGCCTCGTCAGGCCATCTCGGGCCCGATGCCCGTCTCGCGCTCGCGCCGGACGCCCCAGAACCAGATCGCCGCGAGGCCGATCAGCGTCCCCGGAATCGCCTCCAGGGCGGTCAACAGATCGGTGTCGTGTCGCGACGGCACCGAGAACCCGTGGATGATCCACGCGATCAGGATGGCGCCGATCAGCGCTCCGATCAGGGCGCCGACGATTCCGCCCCAGAACCGGTCGGGAAGCCAGATCGTGAAGTGCCAGATCGCGAGGCCCATCATGCCCCAAGCGAGGACGGCCATTAGCGACGTCTCCCGTGCCGGCGGTTGCGCGACCTCGGCTTGGGCGTCCGCTTGGGGTCGGTCTGGGCCATGCCCTCATTCTCGGCGACGTCGGGCGCCGGCGTGACGTCGTCGGTCTGCTCGCTCTGAGCCTCCTCCGGTGGCGGGGCGGGCTGCGGGGCGCCGTTGCCGGCGCGTCCAGATCCGTCGCGGACCTGGCCGCCGCCGGTCCGCCTCGAGCGGCGCGTGATCCCGGACCCCGGGCGCGACGTCTGCGCGCCGGCCTCGGGGGAGTCCTCCTCGGTGCTGTGGGCGAGGCGCTTGGTCAGCGTCGAGGTGCGGTGGCCGCCGACCTCGGGCTCGTCGAGGCCGAGCTCTCGCTTCATCTCCTCGAACTCGGCGGCGGACACGCCATCGGGTGAGGGCTGGGTCAGGCGGCCAGAGCGCCGGGAGCGGCGCTGGGCCGGCTCGACGTCGGCCGCGGTGGTGGCGTAGGCGGGCACGTACCCGAACTCGGACTCGATCCGCTCGCGGCGATGGCGGTACTGAGTCTCTCGCTCCTTCCAGTGCGTGAGCACCGGCGAGGCGATGAAGATCGACGAGTACGCTCCGGACGCGACGCCGACGAGCAGCGCGAACGCGAAGTCGGTCAACTCGGTCGAGCCGGCCGTGCCGCCGAACAGCAGCAGCGCGATGATCGGCATCAGCGTGCATGAGGTCGTGGCGATCGATCTCGTGAGCACCTCGGACATGGACCGGTTAACGATCTGGGAGAACGCGGCGCGCGGCATGCGCGGGATGTTTTCTCGCACCCGGTCGAACACGATGATCGTGTCGTACATCGAATAACCGAGGATCGTCAGCAGCGCGGCGACGGTCGCGGTCGTCACCTGGCGGCCGGTCAGCGCGTACACGCCGCTCGTGATCAGAAGGTCGTGCGCGAGCGCGATCATCACCGGGATCGCGAACTTCCATTCGAATCGCAAGGCGACGTACGCCGCGATCACGAGCAGCGACGCGATGATCGCGATCACCGCGCTGTTGGCGACCGTCCTTCCGAACGTCGGACCGACGGACTCGTAATCGAAGTCCTTGCTATTGCCGGCGATCCCGAACTTGTTCTGGATCGCGTTCTGGATCTTCTCCCGTCCGCCGGAGGGCAGCGTCTTGAACGAGATCTGATAGGCGTTGTCACCGAGCGACTTGTCGCCGGTCACCTTCTGGACGGTCGGGTTGGATACCCCCTGGGAGGTCAGGAGATTCGTTACCTGCTGCTGCGTTGCCGCCTGCTCGAGCCCGACCGTGATCCGCGTTCCGGAGGTGAAGTCGATTCCGAGGTTCAGGCCCTTTCCGCCGATCGCGAGCGCGCCGATCAGCAGGATCACGCCCGACATCGAGAAGAAGTACCTCGAGGCACCCATGAAGTCGAACTTCCAGGTGCGTTTCTCGCCGCCCGCGCCGAGCATCGACGGGCTCGAGATCATGCGTGAGGAGCCCATCGTGCTGAGAATCGCCTGGGTCGCCATCACCGCGGTGAACAGCGAGACGAACGTGCCGATCCCGAGCGTGAACGCGAATCCCTGAACGTCGGAGGTAGCGAGCACGAACAGGATGAACGCGGTCATGATCGTCACCACGTTCGCGTCGATGATCGCGGTCAGACCCTTCTTGTAACCGGTGACGATCCCCTGGCGGATCGATCTGCCGTTGCGGATCTCCTCCTTGACGCGTTCGAATATGACGATGTTCGCGTCGGCGGCGACGCCGATCGTCAGGATCAGTCCCGCGATTCCCGGCAGCGTCAGCGTGATCGGGATCAGCTTGATCAGCGCGTAGAAGTAGATCCCGTAGATGAGCAGCCCGAAGGTCGCGATCACGCCGAGGACCCGGTAGTACGCCAGCAGGAACACGACCACGATGAGGAGTCCGACGATGCCCGCGGTGAGGCCGTTGTGGAGCGCCGCCTTGCCGAGCGTCGCGGAGACCTGGGACTCGGAGATCAGCTTGAGGTTGATCGGCAGCGCGCCCAGACGGAGCTCATTCGCGAGGTCCTGCGCGGTGCTGATCGTGAAGCTTCCGCTGATGTCGGCCCCGTTGCCGCCGTTGATGCCGTCCGGATACTGCTTGAAGCTGACGAACGGGACCGTGATCAGCTGGTTGTCGAGTGCGACCGCAAAGTGCTGGTTGAGCGTCTGCCCGAGGCCGCTGACGAGATCGCCGCGATGGGCGATATTGGCGGTGGTCTTCCCGAACTCGTTCTGGCCCTTGGAGGTGAACCCGAACGTGACGTCGGGCGAGCCGGTGGTGGAGTCGGTGCTCTGCTGGGGGTTGGTGATCTCGCTGCCGCGGAGCGCGACGTCGTCCTTGAGCACGTAGAACTGGGCGCTGGGATCGCCGATCGGCGTCGGCTTGGAGAAGTCCGCGGGGATCGCCTGCAGCACCACGGTTCCCCGCGGCACGACGAAGATCTGGCCCTCTGACTCGCTGACGCCCGCCGGCAGGCCCGACAGCAGGTCGGCCTTGTTGTCGTCGGGGCCCGAGAGCAGGCAGTGCTGGCCGTTGACCGGCACCGTTCCCGCGTCCTTGGCCGCCGTGGCGCAGGCCGCGCTCCCGGGCGCTCCGAACATCCAGTACTCCGGGGTGATGCGCGAGTTGGTGTCGCTGGAGCTCTCCGGCTGCTTTGCAGCGAGCGTGACCGCGTCGTACAGATTCGTGCTCCCCGCGCCGGGCGTGCCCGGCGCCTGGGCCGTTCCTCCCTGGCTGATCTGGACCGCGGTCGGATCCTGGGTCTGGAGTTGGCTCGCGACCGTCTTGCCGTTCGGGGTGAGGACGTTGGCCTCCCAGTCGTAGAACGACAGCTGGGCGGTCGTGCCGACCTCGGCCTCGGCGCGCCCGGTGTCGCTCACGTTCGGGAGACCGACGGTGATCTGGTTGCCGCCCGAGGTCTGGATCTCCGGCTCCGCGACGCCCAGCTGGTCGACGCGGTTGCGCATGATGTCGACCGCGCGCTGGAGCGCGTCCTGAGTCACGGTCTTCGTCTGCGCGCTCGGGAGGCCCTGGTAGACGAGCTCGACGCCGCCCTTGAGGTCGAGGCCGAGAACGGTCTTCTTGGACTTCACCGCACCGGGAACCCCGGCGATCACGATCAGAGAGCCAATCAGCAGCCCGAGGACGATGAGCAGGACGAAGCCATTTCGCTGGCGATCAGTCATCGGTCGTGGTGGATGCTAGAGCGTCGACGGCGGCGGCGGGGCCGGAGCGGCCATCACCGGTGGTTGGTTGGCGTGAGCACCACCAGCACCCCACCCTCGTCGTCGTCATAGGCCGGGAAGATGTCGGCGACCGCCTTGGCGGGCAAATCGCGCTCGGCGTGGACCTCGACCGGCTTGGCCTTGACGCGGACCTCCCACTCGAGCGCGGTGCCTACGTGATCGGTCCCGTCCTCGAAGCGCAGGCCGAGCACGTCGTGCACGGGGCGCCCGATGACCTGCTCGGTCTTCAGCCCGGTCAATTCGAACGATCCCCGGCCGCAGTCGACTATCCGGCCGTCCGAGTCGCACGCGAAGAACGCCGCGTTCGGGGCGGGGTAATAGTCGTCCAGCAACTCGTACAGGTACGCGAACCCGCACTTCTCGCATCCTCGCGCCTCGTTGCGGAATCCGGCGTTGCGATCGGTACCCATCGAGCGGTTGCCGCAGTGGGGGCAGAGGAAATAGTGCTCGTGACTCATTGGCGCCCTGAGGATAGCCGTAGGACCCGCGTCAACCCGGCACCTCTTCACGAACATTTAAAGGTCGGCGACTGTGGCCTATAGGAGCGACAGGGGCCCCGGCGGTTCCATCCCGAGGTGCTCGAACGCTCGTCTGGTCGCGGCGCGCCCGCGAGGCGTGCGCTCGATCAGGCCCCGCTGGAGCAGGTAGGGCTCGTACACGTCCTCGATCGTGTCCTGCTCCTCGCCGACGGCGACGGCCAGCGTCGACAGGCCGACCGGGCCCCCGCCGAAGTTCTCGCAGATCGCGCGCAGGATCTCGCGGTCGAGCCGGTCAAGGCCGGCGTGGTCGACTCCAAGCAGGTCGAGTGCCTCGATCGCCCCCTCGCCCGTGACGACGCCGCTGCCGCGCACCTCGGCGTAGTCGCGGACGCGCTTGAGCAGCCGGTTGGCGACGCGCGGGGTCCCGCGGCTGCGCTGCGCGATCGCGCGGGCGCCGTTGTCCTCGATCGCGACCTCGAGCAGCTTCGCCGAGCGGCGGACGATCGTCGCCAGATCGTCGGCGTCGTAGTGTTCTAGACGGTGTTGGATCCCGAACCGGTCGCGGAGCGGCGTCGTGATCAGCCCGGCGCGCGTCGTCGCGCCGATCAGCGTGAACGGCGGGAGCGGGAGCGTGACCACGCGGGCGCCGGCGCCCTGCCCGACCGTGATCGGGAGGCAGCCGTCCTCCATCGCCGGGTAGAAAGTCTCCTCGAGCGCGCGGGGCAGGCGGTGGATCTCGTCGACGAAGAACACCGCGCGAGGCTCGAGCGCGGTCAGGAACGCCGCGACGTCGCCCTTGCGCTCGAGCGCGGGGCCCGCGGTCTGCACGAACGGGACCTCCAGCTCGGCGGCGACGATCTGCGCCAGCGAGGTCTTGCCGAGCCCCGGGGGGCCGGCGAGCAGCACGTGGTCGAGCGCCTCGCCGCGGCTGGCCGCCGCCTCGATCGAGACCGCCAGCTGGTCCTTGACCGCGGTCTGGCCGACGAAGTCGACCAGCCGGCGGGGACGCAGGGAGCGGTCGAGGTCGTCGTCGGGGAGCTCCACCGGGTCCTGGATCCGCGGGGGCCGCTCGGGCTGGGCGGAGCCGTGAATTTCCCGCACCGGGCTCATGCGTGAACCTCCGTCACGAGGCTCACCGGCGCGCCGTCCGGAGCGCGTGGGCGATCAGGTCCTCGGGCTGGTCGCCCTCGGCGCCGTTGAGCAGCTCGTCGACCTCGAGCGGGGTGTAGCCGAGGCCGAGCAGCCCGTCGCGCGCGAGCGCGCGCGGGTCCTCGCTGCGAATGGCCCTGAGCGCGGGCGGAGCCGTGTCCGTCGCGCCGACCTTCTCGCGCAGCTCGACGATGATCCGCTCCGCGGTCCGCTTGCCGACGCCCGGGGCGGCCTGTAGGCGCGCCGTGTCGCCCGCGGCGACCGCCCCCAGCAGCTCACGCGGGGGCCCGCCGGAGAGGACCGCGAGCGCCACCTTGGGACCGACCGACTGCACCGCGATCAGCATCAGGAACAGCTCGCGCTCCTCCTCGGTCGCGAACCCGTACAGCGCGAGCGCGTCCTCGCGGACGACCAGGTGACTGTGCAGGAGCACGGTCTTGCCGACCGCGGGAACGTGCCGGAGCGTCTCGGCCGACACCGCGAGCCGGTAGCCGACGCCACCGCAGTCGACGACGACGTGATCGGTCCGGCGCACGGCCACCGTGCCCGACACCATCGCGATCATGCCCGCACTCCGGCGCTGCGCGCGAGCGCCCGGTCGAGCGGCGAACGGTTGCACTCGCAGATCGCGACCGCGAGCGCGTCGGCGGCGTGGTCGGGCGAGGGCGGCTCGGGCAGGGCCAGCAGCCGCGCCACCATCCGCCCCACCTGGTCCTTGTCGGCGCGCCCGTGCCCGCACACCGCGGCCTTGACCTGCTGCGGCGTGTAGGAGCGCGATGGGATCCCCCGCTGGCCGGCGGCAAGCAGCACCACGCCGCGCGCCTGGCCGACCGCGAACGCCGTTCTGACGTTGGCGCCGAAGTACAGCTCCTCGATCGCCACCGCGTCGGGCCGGTAGCCCTCGAGGATTTCGACAACGTGGCCGTGGATCTCCGCCAGGCGGCGCTCGAGCCGCGCCGCCGACGGCGTCTCGATCACCCCCGCGGCGAGCATGCTCAGCGTCGACCCGGAGCTCTCGACGATGCCGTAGCCGGTGCTGGCGGTGCCGGGATCGATTCCAACCACGATCATCAGATCACCATTCTGCGTCGGAGGCCGGACGCCTCCCCCGGGACGCTACGCCGCCTGATCCCCGTTGGGAGGCGGCGGCAGCTGCTCGGCGATGATGTCTCCGCAGAGGTCGACGCACTCGTTGCAGATCGCGACCGCCGGCGTCGGCCCGGCGACCATCGACGCGACCGCGCTGCGGGGCTTCCCGCAGAACGAGCAGCGGATCGAGTCCACGGACCGTCTCGGACCAGTGGGTTCGTCAGGCATCCGCGGCGTCAGCGTCCTCGCTCAGCGCCCGACGCAGCTGTAGTCGGAGTTCGGAGCGGTCATCCGGTACATCTTCCAGGCCCCGACGGTTGCGATCAGCTGGCGCTGGGTCAGCCGGTGGTCGATCGGCGGCGCGATCCCGTCGATCGAGTCGTGCGGGCCGACGAACATCACGCCCTGGTGGCGCATCGAGGTCCCAACGCGGCCGAGCGTCACGTGCAGCTTCCACGCCAGCGCGGTCTGGACGCTGTGGTTGACGGCCGCGAAGCTCGACTTGCACGGGAACACGCCGGCGTGGCCCCCGACGGCGGCGACGGCGGCGGTCATCTGGTTCAGGCGAGTGACGGCCTGCGAGGCGATCTTCTCTTCGGCGCTCGCCTGGTTGATCCGCCCGCCGACCCAGGGGAGCGTGATCGCGACGAGCACCGCGGTGAGTCCGATCCCGATCGGGAGCGAATCCCGGCCTCCCGAAACCGCGCGAGCGCCGAGCATCGCCAGACGAACGATGCCGACGCCGGCGAGCACGCACGTCAGCCCGGCGGCCGGCAGGTAGAACCGCTCGAGCCCCGGATAGCCGTCGAGTGTCATCCCGACGACGATCACCCACCAGACGACGGCCCCACCGGCAAGCGCCAGCACCAGCCAGTCGCGCGGCTTGTCGAACCAGGCGAACACGGGGGCCACGAGGCCGGCGAGCAGCACCGGCAGCAGCTGGATGTCGATGCCGCGGCCCAGCACGCCGATCAGCGGATGTGGGCCGAGACCGCCGTTGTACTCCTCCGCGTGGATCGCGGCGAGGAACGGCTGGCCCGATCCCACCCACGGCGGTGCAAACCAGAAGAACGGAATCGAGATCAGCCCGAGCACGACCAGCACCCGCAGCCGCGGCTGCTTCCACCACAACCAGGCCGCGTACACGATGATCAGCGGCCACGCCTCGGGCCGGAGCAGCGAGGTGGCCACGCCGAGGCCGAACGCCCAGCCGGGGCGGCCGTCGAGGAACGCCAGAACGGCCCACAGCGCGGTCGCGATCTCCATCGGCTCGGACGTGCCGCGGAACATCTCATCCCACCAGTCCTGCGTGATCACGATGCCGGCGGCGGCGATCAGCCCGGCCGCGATCGCCGCCCAGCGCGGGCCGCGGCCGTCGCGCGAGACCAGCCGGAAGGCGAGCAGATACGCGGCCACCATCCCGAGGAAGCCGCCGGCGCGGGCGGTGATCACCCACAGCGTGGGCGCCGCCGAGCTCCCGAACAGCGCCCAGATCGTCGTGAACATCACCGGTAGCGGCTTCCACGACGGGCCGCCGGTGATCGCGAAGCTCAGATGGGGGTCGGTGACCTCCCGCCCCCAGGAGATCCATGCCCAAGGGTCATAGCTCGGGACCGTCGGCAGGATTACCGCCGAGATCGCCCCAAGCACGAGGCACGCCAGCGCCGACCACAGAAACGGCGCGTAGATCAGGCCGTGCCAGTCGGGGAAGCGGCGCGCGCTCGTCGGCGGCGACGCCGAGCCGCGCGCCTGCGCGGGCGTGTGCGTGAGGACCTGACCCTCCACGCGCCCGGCTTACCTCCCGGAGAACCGACAGCGCAGCAAGGTCCCGAGCACCCGGAAGCCGTCGAGCGCGGTCAGCTTCTTGCCCTCGTTGGTTGCGCGCGCCCGATAGTGGACGGGGACCTCGAAGATCCGCTCCCCTCGCTGCACCAGCCTCGCGGTGATCTCGGGCTCAATCGCGAACCCCGGCGAGCGCAGCGGCAGGTTGCGGAAGACTTCGGTCCGGATCATCTTGTGGCAGGTCATGATGTCGTGCAAATACACGTTGAACAGGACGTTGCACGCGAACGTCACGCCCTTGTTCCCGAGCACGAACAGGAACGAGTGGCTGGTGTAGCCATCAAATGCTCGCACGCCGAAGCTGGCATTGGTACGCCCGTCGAGCAGCGGCGGCATCAGCAGCCCGAGGTCGGTCGGGTCGTACTCGAGGTCCGCGTCGAAGATCGCGGAGAATTCGCCCTCCGCGTGGCTGAGCGCCGTCTGCACCGCGGCGCCCTTACCCTGGTTGTGCTCGTGCTGGAACAGGCGCACGCGGTGGGGCGGCTGGATCTCAGACACAACGCGGCGCAGGATCTCGCGGGTGCCGTCGGTCGAGCCGTCGTCGACCACGATCAGCTCGAACTGCGTCGGCAGGGGCGTGTCGAGTACCTCGGCGATCGCACGCTCGACGCGCTCGCGCTCGTTGTAGACCGGCATCAGGATCGAGAGCATGTGGGCGTAGGGGTCGGGTCGGGCAAAAGTGAGCGGGAGCGCCGGCGACGGCGACACACAGCACCGACCGGGATCGCACCCACGAGGGCCGACGATGCTAGCGGGTCGGCCGGGCGGCACGTCCGGTGGAGCGAGACGGCGATTTGCGAAAGGATGCGGGCGTGGATTTCACCCCGCTGCTTGACGGACTGAAGGGCAACGACCGCGCCGCGCGCCTGCGGCTGCTCGAGCGGCTCGCGGGCGACGGCTTCACGCTCGCCGAGCTTCAGGCCGCGATCGACGAGGATCGGCTCGCGCTGCTCGAGGTCGAGCGCGTGCTCGGCGGTCGCTACACCGCCGCGGAGTTGGAAGAGGAAACCGGGCTGCCGGCTACACAGATGCTCCGGATCCGGCGCCTGCTCGGGCTGCCCGAGCCCGCTCCCGAGGAGCGCGTGTTCGGCGAGGAGGAGATCGAGGCCGCGAAGTCGATCAGTCTGTTTCTCGAGTCGGGACTCGGAGAGGACTCGATCGCCGAGATCACCCGGGTCCTCGGGGAGGGGATGGCGCGGCTGGCGGCGACCACCGCGGCCGCGTTCGTCGACGCGTTCCTCGAGCCCGGAGACAGCGAGGACGAGGTCGCCGAGCGGTTCGCGACGCTGGCCGAGCAGCTGACCCCCGCGATCGATCCCGTGCTGCGCGCGGCGTACAGGCAGCATCTCGGCGAGAGCGTCCGGCGCGGGATGCTCAGCCCCGCCGAGCGCGAGGCGGGCGAGGCGGGCGGCGCCCAGGAGATAACGGTCTGCTTCGTCGACATGGTCGGGTTCACGCGCCTCGGCGCCCAGATCGAGGCCCAGGAACTCGGGAGCCTCGCGAGCAAGCTCGCCGAACTCGCCAACGACGTGACCGAGCCTCCCGTGCGGCTCGTCAAGACGATCGGCGACGCCGCGATGTTCGTCAGCACCGACCCGGCGGCACTCGTCTCGGTGACGCTGTCGCTGCTCGAGGCCGTCCAGGCCGCCGACCTACCGAGCCTCCGGGCGGGCGTCGCGCAAGGGACGGCGTTGCAACGCGCCGGCGACTACTACGGGCACGCCGTGAACCTCGCGAGCCGCGTGACCGGCGTAGCGCGCCCGGGCAGCGTCCTGTGCACGCAGGAGGTCCGGGACGCCGCCGCCGACCGGTTCGACTGGTCGTTCGCGCGCAAGCACAAGCTCAAGGGGATGTCCGAGCCGGTCTCGCTCTATCGCGCCAGGCGGCTGGGCGCGGACGAGCCGGGCGCGCACGAGGGCGCGCAGGAGTCGCGCGCTGAGGACGACAAGCAGGACCAGCGCCCGCCCGGCGAGGACGCCGCTAAGACTAAGAAGCGATCGAAAGCAGATCGACGACGAACACGAGCGGCGAGTTAGGCGGGATCGTCGGCGGGCTGCCCGTCTTCCCGTAGGCGAGGCTCGCCGGGATGATCAGCTCGCGCCGTCCGCCCACCTTCATGCCCGGAATCCCCTGCACCCAGCCCGGAATCACGCTGCCCGTGCTGAGCGGGGTCGTGAACGGCTGGTTGCGGCTCCAGGATGAGTCGAACTCCTTGCCGGTCTTGTAGAGGACGCCGACATAGTTGACCGTCACCGTGTCGCCGGCCTTGGCCGTCTGGCCGGTCCCGGTGACGAGGTCCTTGGTCACGAGCTGGGTCGGGGCCGGACCCGTGGGCACGGTCACGGTGGGCTTCGTGGCCAGCGCCGGGGGCGGCTTGGCCGTGGTGGTGACGGCGGCCTGCGTGGCCCCGCTCGACGGAGCGAGCTCGACGCCCGCCGCCTTGGAGCTTCCGCCGCACGCGGCGAGTCCGATCGCCAACGCGCTCGCGGCGAGCGCGAGCAGCGGCGTGAGTAGTCGTCGTTTCCTCATCGGCGTGTGAGGCTAGCGAGTCTTTTCGAAGAAGCGGCTAATAACCCGTCACTGGGCCACGCGCTCGAGCACGGCGCTGTCCACGTCGAAGTTGGCGTGGACGGCGTTCACGTCGTCGTTCTCCTCGAGCGCATCGATCAGCTTGATCAGCTTTCCGGCGTCGTTCTCGTCCACCGGAACCCGGGCGCGCGGCCGCTGCGTCAGGTCGGCGCTCTCGATCTCGACGCCCGCCTCGGACAAGGCCTCACGAGCGGCCGACAGGTCGGCCGGTTCGGTGACCACTTCGTACACGTCCTCGTCGAGCGCGATGTCCTCCGCGCCGGCGTCGATCGCCGGCATCAGGTCATCCTCGGTATAGCGGTTGGCGTCGACGACGATCACGCCGCGCTTGTCGAACAGGTAGGACACCGAGCCCGGCTCGCCGAGGTTGCCACCGTGCTTGCCCAGCACGTGGCGCATCTCGGCACCGGTCCGGTTCCGGTTGTCGGTCAGCGCCTCGATCAGCAGCGCGACGCCGCCGGGACCGTAGCCCTCGTACACGACCGACTCGATCTGGTCGGCGTCGGCGCCCTCGCCGGTCCCCTTGGCGATCGCGCGCTCGATGTTGTCCTTCGGCATCGAGGCGTCGCGGGCCTTCTGGACCGCGAGCGCGAGCGCCGAATTCCCGGTCGGATCGCCGCCGCCTTCACGCGCGGCGATCTGGATCGCGCGCGCCAGCTTGGTGAAGTGCTGACCGCGCCGAGCGTCGACGACGGCCTTCTTGTGCTTGATCGAAGCCCATTTGGAATGCCCAGACATACACCTCCAGTTTAGTGGCCGCTGTCATTCCCACAGCTTCCACGGCGCCTGTCCGTCGGCCCAAAGGTCGTTGAGCGTGATCGCGTCCTTGTAGGTGTCCATGCAGTCCCAGAAGCCCTGGTGGCGGAACGCCCGGAGCTGCCCTGCCGCGGCCAGGCGCTCGAGCGGCTCACGCTCGAGCACGCTGTCGGGCTCGAGCACGTCGAGCGCCGCCGGCTCCAGGCAGAAGAAGCCCGCGTTCACCCACAGATCGCTCCGCGGTTTCTCGGTGAACCCGAGCACCGACCCGTTGCGGCCGAGGCGGGCCACGCCGAACGGGAGCCGGGGCTGGACCACGGCCATCGTCGCTGTACTCCCGTGCCCGCGGTGATACGCCAGCAGCGCCCCGAGGTCGATGTCGGCCACGCCGTCGGCGTAGCCCAGGCAGAACCTGGGTTCACCGTCGAGCACGGGGGCCGCTTGATGGAGCCGACCACCCGTCGGCGTGTCGACGCCGGTGTCAAGGCAGGTGATCTCGGCATCGTCGGGCCAGCTCTCGCCGGCCACAAACTCCTGCACGTGCTCGCCGCGATACCCGGTCAGTAGCAGGAACCGCCGGAAGCCCTGAGCCAGGTAGATGTGGATCACGTGCCACAGGATCGGGCGACCGCCGATCTCGACCAGCGGCTTGGGCAATGACGAGCCGCGCTCCTGCAGGCGGGTTCCGCGCCCGCCGCACAGAATCACGACGGTTGGACGATCCGCGTGCACAGCGAACTCATTTTCGCGGAGCGTCCCGTGGGTAGCATCCGCCGCGGTGAGCGCCGTCGCGAACCCCGACATCTTCAAGGCCTACGACATCCGTGGGCTGTATGGAACCGACATCGACGCCGACACGGCGGTGCAGATCGGGCGGGCGTTCGCGCGCGTCATCGCCGACATCGAGGGCAAGCCGACGACCGCGCTGCGGCTCGGGCTGGGGCGCGACATGCGCCTGACCGCGCCCGAGTTGGCGAGCGCCTACCGCGAGGGGATGTGCGCGGAGGGCGCCACCGTGCTCGACGCCGGCGAGGTCGGCACCGAGATGGTCTATTACCTGGTCGGGTCGCGGGACCTCGACGGCGGGCTGATGTGCACGGCCTCGCACAACCCCAAGCGCTACACCGGCGCCAAGCTGGTCCGGCGTGGCGCGGTCGCACTGTCGGGCGACGCCGGGATCGGCGAGGTCCGCGCGAAGCTCGAAGCCGGGCTCGACGGCGCTCCCGGCGGCGGCTCGATCGAGCACGTCGACCTGTACGAGGAGTTCCAGCAGGCCGCGCTTCGGTTCATCGACCCCAGCGCGGTCGAGCCGATGCGCGTCGTCGTCGACGGCGGCAACGGGATGGCGGGTCCGATGGTGGGGCCGCTGCTCCGGGGCCTCGGGCTTGACCTGGTCGAGACCTACTGGGAGCCGAACGGGCATTTCCCCGATCACGAGCCGAACCCGCTGCTGCCCGAGAATCGAGAGTTCATCATGGGCGAGGTGAGGCGGCTGGGCGCGGATCTCGGCATCGCCTGGGACGGGGACGCCGACCGCTGCTTCTTCATCGACGATCGAGGGGCGTTCGTCGACGGCGACTTCCTGACCGCGCTGCTGGCCGAGTCGATGCTCTCAAAGCATCCCGCCCCGACGATCCTGTACGACGTCCGCGCGAGCCGCGCGGTGGCCGACGTCACCGAGCGCGGCGGCGGGCGCGCCCTGATGAATCGCGTCGGACATGCGTTCTTCAAGACCCGCATGCGGGAGGAGGGCGCGACCTTCGGCGGCGAGGTCTCCGGTCACTACTACTTCCGGGACTTCTACTGCGCGGACTCGGGGACGATTCCGGCGCTGCTGATCCTCGAGCTGCTCTCGATCCGCGGCGAACGGATGTCGGAGCTGCTCGAGCCGTTCAGGTCTCGTTACTTCATCTCGGGCGAGATCAACTCCGAGGTCGCCGACCCGCAGGCCAAGATCGAGGAGCTCGCATCCCGCTACCACGACGGCAGGCAGTTCCGCCTGGACGGCATCTCGGTCGACTACGACGACTGGCATTTCAACGTGCGACCGTCGAACACCGAGCCACTGCTTCGCCTGTGCCTGGAGTCACTGCGCTCGCACGAAGACATGGAGCGTCGGCGTGACGAGGTGCTGGCAGTGATCCGTTCGTGACCACTCCGGACCGGCGTGCCACCAGCGCCGAGGACGCGCTGGCGCTGGCGCAGCGGGCCGGAATCCACCGGATCGCGCTGCCGACGCCGTTCCTGGTCGGTCGGGTCAACTGCTACCTGATCGAGGATGAGCCGCTCACGCTGATCGACACGGGTCCGAACTCCGGCAAGTCGCTCGACGACCTCGAGCGCGCGCTCGCCGCTCACGGCCGCAAGATCGAGGACCTCGAGCTGATCGTGCTGACGCACCAGCACATGGATCATCTCGGCCTGCTCGAAATCCTCGCCCGCCGGTCGGGCGCCGAGGTCGCCGCCCTGGACGTGCTCGCGCCGTACCTGGCGAACTTCTCGCGCAGCGCGGCGGCGGACGACGAATTCGCTCAAGGCGTGATGCGCCGGCACGGCATCCCCGACGACCTGGCGACGGTCGTCGGGGCGATGGCGGCGGCGTTTCGGGCGTTCGGGTCGAGTGGAAACGTGACCCGCCCGCTGCGCGACGGAGACGAGCTCGCGTTTCGCGACCGGACTCTGCGGGTCCACCACCGGCCCGGGCACAGCCCGTCGGACACGATCCTGTGGGACGCCGAGCGCGAGATGCTGATCGCCGGCGACCACCTGCTCGCCCACATCTCCTCGAACCCGCTCGTCTCCAGGCCGCTCTCGGGCGACCCCGATCAGGCGCGGCCGCAGGCGCTCGTCCAGTACATCGACTCGATGCGGATCACCCGCGAGCTGCCGGCCCGGCTGGTCCTGTCCGGCCACGGCGACCCGATTCTCGAGCACGCCGAGCTGATCGACGATCGGTTGCGGATGCACCGCCGCCGGGCGGCTCGGATCCATCAAATTCTGGACGCACGTCCACTAACTGCATACGAGATTGCGGTTCGTATGTGGGGCAACGTGGCGGTCACGCAGGCGTATCTGACGCTCTCAGAAGTGCTCGGACACCTGGATTTGCTGGTGCAGGCCGGGCAGGCCGCCGAGCAGGTCCATGACGCGGTTGCAGTATTCGAGGCGCTGTAGACGGTCACCCTGCGGACAAGCCCGTCCATACGGCCTATCGATCGCGCCGAGAATGCCGATTAGCAGGGGACATGGTCGGCGACAGCGACACCGGCACGATGCCTGGGGCGCCCCTGATCGGACCGAAGGCGAGCGGAATCCCCGCTTCGGACTACCCGAAGCTCCTCGAGCGCGTGCCGGCGATCATCTACGTCGCGGACACCGGGCAGGCGGGACGCTGGCATTACGTCAGCCCGCAGATCGAGCAGATCCTCGGCTACTCGGCCGCTGAGTGGTGCGCGAACCCCGAGCTGTGGGCCGAGCGCCTGCACCCCGAGGACCGCGACTGGGTTCTGGCGCGCGAGGACAGCCTCAACAACGCCAAGCACGACGATGCGGCGCTCGAATACCGGATGTTCCACCGCGACGGACGAACGGTCTGGATCCGCGACGATGCCGTGCTCGCGCGCGGCGAGGACGGCGAGCTCCGCTGGCACGGGATGCTGCACGACGTCACCGACCGCAAGGCGGTCGAGGTCGAGCTCGAGCGGCGCGCCGCGCAGGTGGCCGCGGTCGCCCAGCTCGGCGAGCATGCCCTCGAGGGAGCGAGCACGATCGATTTGATGCACGAGGCGGTCGATGGTGCAGCGCGGATGCTGAGCGCCGAGATCGCGGCGGTGTGGGAGTACCTGCCTGAAGAGGACAGCCTGCTGCTGCGGAGCGGGATCGGCTGGCCCGACAGCGAGATCGGAAAGCTCCGGTATCCCGCCGGCGAGGGATCCCAAGCGGGCTACACGCTGCTGAGCGGAGCGCCGGTCGTGGTCGAGGATTGGGACGCCGAGGGACGCTTCGATCAGCCGCGCTTTCGCGGCCGGCGGACGGGCTCCGGGATGTCGGTGAAGATCGAGGGCGGCTCGCGCGGACCGTTCGGAGTGCTCGTGGTCCAGTCGATGCGCGCGCGAGGCTTCGCCCCCCGCGACATCGACTTCCTCCAGTCGCTCGCCAACGTGCTCGCGGACGCGCTCGAGCGTCAGGCCGTCGAGGATGCAATCCGCGAGCGGGCCGTGCACGACCCGCTGACCGGACTTCCCAACCGGGTGCTGTTCGTCGACCGTCTCGAGCACGCGCTCGCGCGGCTCGGGCGCCGGGACTCGCTGGCCGCGATCCTGTTCCTCGACCTCGACCACTTCAAGCTCGTCAACGACAGCCTCGGGCATCACGTCGGCGATGAGCTGCTGGCGGCCGCGGCGCCGCGGCTGAAGCACGCGCTGCGCGGCAGCGACACCGTGGCCCGGTTCGGCGGCGACGAGTTCGGCATCCTGCTCGAGGACATCGCCTCCGAGCGCGACGCGATCGACACCGCGGAGCGGATCGCGGCGACGTTCGCACGGCCCTTCGTCCTGTCGGGGAGCGAGCACTTCGTCACTACCAGCATCGGGATCGCGCTCGCCACCGGCGGCGAGCGCGCCGACGAGTTGATCCGCGATGCCGACGCCGCGATGTACCGCGCCAAGGACCGCGGCCGCGCCCGCTACGAGGTGTTCGACGAGGGCATGCGCGGCCGGGCGATCGAGCGCCTGCGGATGGAGAACGACCTGCGCCGCGCGCTCGAGCGCGATCAACTGCGGCTCGAATATCAGCCGGTCGTATCGCTCACGAACTTCTCGCTCGTCGGGGTCGAGGCGCTGCTGCGCTGGCACCACCCCGAGCGCGGCGAGATCCCTCCGTCGGAGTTCATCCCGATCGCTGAGGAGAACGGGCTGATCGAGCCGATCGGCCGGTGGGTGCTCGAGAACGCCTGCCGCCAGGCCGCCCAGTGGTACGGCGCGCGACCCGACTGCGCCCCGCTCGCGATCTCGGTCAACCTGTCGGCGGTCCAGGTTGCGCGGCGCACGCTGCCCGAGGTCGTCCGCGCCGCGCTTGGTGCCAGCGGGCTCGATCCCGCCTGCCTGAACCTCGAGATCACCGAAACCGTGATGGTCCGGGATGCCGACGGTCTCAAGGACATCCTCCACGCGCTCAAGGCGCTCGGCGTCCGCCTCGTGCTCGACGACTTCGGTACCGGCTACTCGTCGCTCAGCTACCTGACGCGGTTGCCGCTCGACGTGCTGAAGGTCGACCGTTCGTTCGTCGACGGGCTCGGCAACGAGCCGCGCGACACCGCGATCACCGAGACGATCATCGCGATGTCCCGAGCGCTGTCGCTGGACGTCGTCGCCGAGGGCGTCGAGACGCCCGAGCAGGTGAACGAGCTGAGCCGCCTCGGGTGCACGCTCGCTCAGGGATTTCACTTCTCACGCGCGGTGCCCGCGCGCGAGATCACCAACGCACTGGAGCGCGGGCCGGCGTGGCTGCCGGCGGTCGGCGCCGAGGGCTGAGCCGCTCTACGGGTACGCGCTCGCGCCCGAACGCAGCGGCGAGACGTTCGCGTCCTTGCACTCGTACGAGCCGTTCGGGATCGTGGTCTTGAGTGTGGCCGTGTCGTTCGGCGGGATCACCTGAAGCGCGTACGCGGTCGCGCAGCCGTTCGACGTGGCCACGCCGTGGCCGACGTCGAGCCGGAACGAGGCCGACCCGCCCGGTGCGATCACGAGCCGCATCGCGGGCGTGGAGCCGAAGAAATCGTTGGTCGTGTGGTGCGGGATCGTCGGCAGCGGGTTGCCGGCCTGGCCAAGGAACTGGATCCCCGGCCAGCCGTACGTCCGGCACGGGACGCGGCCTATGTTCTTCAGCACGAAGCCGATCTCGCCATGACCCATTCCGCCCTGCTGGCCGAGGAACGAGAGCGACAGGTTGGCGACTCGGCACGGCGGCTCGGCCGCCGTGGCCGTGGTCGCGGTGGCGGCGGTCGTCGGCGTCGTCGTCGTGCTCGTCGGGGTCGTCGTCGTCGGAGCCGTGGTCGTTGTGGCGGTGCTCGCTGGCTGGGAGCTCGCGGTCGACGTCGTCCCGGACGCGGCCGCCGGCGTGCCGCCGGAGCTGCCGCAGGCGGCCAGCAGCGGGGCGGCGAGGAGCACCGCGCTGAGCAGCGGGACGATCCGTCTCATTCGGCGTTGTTCGGGCATAGCGGGCTCCGATCCTTCGTGGGCGGGCGGGCGAATTTCTCTGGGCCGCCCAGTGCGTGCCAGTATCCGGAACGCAGACATGGACCGTAGCGAGCAGCTCCGACAGACGCGGCGTCGTCCGCCCCGAAACCCCTTCCTGGCGATGCTCGAACGGTGGCTGCCCTTCTGGGAGCCGCAACTGGTCGTCGCCTGCGCGATCGCGCTCCAGCTGTCGCTGTCCAACGAGGTGACGTTAGGCCCGACGTGGCTGCTTCCGAGCCTCGAAGCCGCCCTGCTGGTCGGGCTGATCATCGTTTCGCCGAACCCCAACGTGCGACATTCCCCGCTGCGCCGCCACGTGGCGATCGGGATGATCGCCCTCGTCAGCGCCGCCAACGTCTTCTCGCTCGTGAGGCTGTCCCATCAACTGCTGCAGGGCGGCAAGCAGAACGGGCATCAACTGATCCTCTCGGGGATCGTCCTGTGGTGCACCAACGTCCTGCTGTTCGGCTTGTGGTACTGGGAGACCGATCGGGGTGGCCCGGTCGCACGCGAAAAGGGCGAACGAGACTTTCCCGACTTTCTGTTCCCGCAGATGACCGATCCCCGCTGGGCGCCGGAAGACTGGATGCCGAGGCTCATCGACTACCTGTACGTTTCACTCACGAACGCGACCGCGTTCAGCCCGACCGACACGATGCCGCTGACGGCAACCGCAAAGTGGCTGATGGGGACACAGTCACTCGTGGCATTGGTGACGGTCGGACTCGTCGTGGCTCGCGCCGTCAACATCCTGGCCTGAACCCGATGGCCAACGCTGAACTCACCACCCCCGATCGCGAGGCGCTCGAGCGCTCGATCCGCGAGGTCGGCACGGACCTGGCGTCCGCGTTCCCGTCGAGCGCCCGTCACCCTTTGAGAGCGCTCGACCAGCGTGCGATGGATCTGGCGTCGGCCGACCAGGAGCTGAAGGCCGCTCTGTTCCGGTTCGTCGACGTCACGCCCGCCTGCCGGTCGCTCGACGATCTCGCCCGGCACCTGCGCGAGTTCCTGCGCGAGGTCCCCGACGCTCCGCCGCCACTGGCCGCGGCGATGCGGATGGCCGACAACCGAGCCGCCCGAACCGCGATCGGCGCCGCCGCCGCGGCCGGGGTGAAGCACATGGCACACCGGTTCATCGTCGGCGAAACCCCGGCATCGGCGCTCGGCGTCCTCCGCGACCTGTGGAACCGTGGGGTGACCAGCTCGGTCGATCTGCTCGGCGAGGCGACCGTCACCCAGCCCGAGGCCGACCGCTACGCCGCGCGCTGCGACGAGGCGCTGGTGGAGCTCGCGCGCGCCCAGCGGTCCTGGCCGGACCGCGATGTGCTCGAGCGCGACAGCGCCGGTCCGATCCCCCGAGCCAACGTCTCGGTCAAGACCTCTGCGCTTACGCCGCTGCTCCGGCCCGACGCGCCGGAGCTCGGGCGGCGCGACGCCGCCGCGCGGCTGCGGCCGCTCCTGCGCCACGCCAACGAGCTCGGAGCCCACATCCACATCGACATGGAGTCGCTCGACTCGCGCGAGGCGGTGCTCGATCTGGTGCTCGAGGTTCTGTCCGAAGAGGAGTTCCTGCGGGGCCCGTCGTCCGGGCTCGTCCTCCAGGCGTACCTCCGCGACTCGCCCGACCTGCTCGAACGCGTGTTGGACTGGGCGCGGACCTCGGGTCGCACGCCGCCGCTGACCGTGCGGCTCGTCAAGGGCGCCTACTGGGATCACGAGCTGGTCCAGGCCAGCCAGCACGGATGGCCGACCCCGGTGTTCCAGGTCAAGGCCGAGTGCGACCGGAACTTCGAGGCGCTCACGGCCCGGCTGCTCGACGCCCGACCGGCGGTCCGGGTCGCGATCGCCTCGCACAACCTGCGCTCGGTGTCGCACGCGATCGCCTACAACCGCCTGTCGGGCGGCGATGACCGCGACCTCGAGCTCCAGGTGCTGCGCGGGCTCGGCGATCAGCTCGCGGAGGCCCTCGCGTCCCGCGGCTTCCGGGTGCGCGCCTACTGCCCGGTCGGCGATCTGGTCGCGGGCATGGCCTACCTCGTCCGGCGCCTGCTCGAGAACACCAGCAACGAGTCGTTCCTGCACGAGCAGGCAAGCGGGACGTCGCTCGACGTGCTGCTCGCGGCGCCGTAGGCGTCGGGCGTGTGAGGCGTATGGCGGCGCGGCACCGAACCGCTTCGCCGTGGGGTTTTTGGTGCTTTGGACCTCAGCTGGGTTTGAACCGCTCGGTCAGGCGGGCCATGTCGCCCCTGGCCTGATCGACGCGGGCGGCGATGATGCCCGCCAGAACTTGCATGAAGCGCAGGTCCTCGGGGCCCATGTCGGACTTCGTGTCGCGGCTCACGCAACAGAGAGTTCCGTGGACCTGGCCGTCGGACAGCCGCACCGGCACGCCGATGTAGGCCCCGAACTCGCGGGCCGCGTCGAGATCGCGGATCGCGGGCTCGGCGCGGGTGTCGGCCACGACGTTCGGGATCTCTCCGTCCAGCATCCGCCGGCAGAAGGTCTGCTCGACCGGCATCACGACCCCTGTGTAGGTGTTCACGATGTCGGGCTCGCCGACGATCGCGTGGATCGTCTGTTCCCGGGGGTCGATCGTCGTGACGTACGACGCGTCCATCTTCATGCGGTCACGGGCCGCGGCGAGCGCACGCTCGACCACGTCGCTTTCCTGCGCCGCCTCGATCCGGCCGATCGTCTCGGCGTACTCGGCCGGGACCCCGGGTTCGGTGTCCGATTCCACTCGGCGATTAAACAGCGCGCCGGGTGCCTCGTGCAATAGCTGATGCAGGTTCCGGGGTTTTGGGGCTCTTGAGCCATAGTTCGGCCCAGCGATGAAGCGCACGTCACGCTGGAGGAGGAGGCTCGCCGGCTTCCTGCTGGTGGCCTTCGGCCTGCTCGCCGTGGCCGGCGTGAGCGCGCTTGTGATCAGGTTCGCGCCGGCCTGGCTGGTGTCGACCAAGGGGCTGACGGGCACCACGCGCCTCGACGAGCTGAGCCGGGTCAGGGTCGCGTTGGTGCTGATCGTGGTCTCGGCGCTTGCCGCCGCGGTGGCGGTGTACGCCTTCCGCCTGTCCTCGCGCGACCGCCGGCGCGAGCACGCCGAGCGCCAGCAGAACGAGCGATTCATGCGCGCGATCGACCAGTTGGGCCATCCCGCGCTCGACGTCCGCCTCGGCGGCATCTACTCGCTCGAGCGGCTCGCTCAGGAATCGCCCGAGGACCACGGTCCGATCATCGAGATCCTCGCCGCGTTCGTGCGCGAGCACGCCCCCTGGCCCTCGCGGGTTACGGCGAGGTCCGGGGACGGACACGGCCAGGGTCGGGGATCGGCGCGCGGCGGTAACGGGATCGAGCGTCGATCTCGCCCCGCCACCGACGTCCAGGCCGCGGTCACGATCCTCGGGCGTCGGACGCTCGCCTACGACACGGGCGCGACGATCGCGCTGCCGCACACGGCCCTCGTCGGCGCGATGCTGACCGGGGCGCACTTCGAGGGCGCCATGCTGAGCGGCACGAACCTCGAGGGCGCGGATCTGTTCAAGGCCGACCTGCGGACGGCCGACCTCGAGGGAGCCATCCTGAGGGGCGCCGGCCTGCTGCTCGCCAACCTCAACGACACCGTCCTGTGGGGCGCGAACGCCGAGGGGGCCCGGCTGTACGGCGCCAACCTCGAGGGCGCCGCGCTCAAGGGAGCCAACCTCAGGAACGCCGGGCTCACCGGCGCCAACCTGAAGGACGCGGGCCTCCACAGCGCGGTCCTCACCGGCGCCGACCTGACCGGCGCGAACCTCGAGGGCGCCGGGCTCGACGGCGCCAACCTCGAGGGGGCGAACCTCGACGGCGCCAACCTCAACGGGGCCGTGCTGCTGAACGCGATCTACGACGCCGCGACGATCTGGCCCGCCGGCTTCGACGTCGTCGGTCAGGGCGCCGTCGCCCGGACCTGGGCCGAGGAGCTGAGCCACCTCGCGCACCAGCCGGCGAACGGCCCTCAGCAGGCCCAGGCCGGGTGGCCGCACGAGCGTGCGGAGTACGCGCCGGCGCCCCCGCATGAACCCGCGCCGGCGCCACCAGAGCCTTCCTGGCGCCCGCCCGAGCCCTCGCCGGGGCCGGACGAGCCACCGTTTGAGGAGCCGTCACAGGAGTACTCGGCGGCACCCGAGCGGCTACCGGCGGATGCCTCCGAGGAACCGTCGGAGCCGGCACACGAGCAAGCGCCCGCGCCACCCGAGGTGGCCGCGCCGCCGCCACCCGAGGTGGCCGCGCCCCCGCCACCCGGGGAGGCCCCGCCGCCGACACCCGAGGAGGCCGCGCCGGCGCCCGAGCCTTCCTGGCGCCCGCCCGAGCCCGAGGAACCGTCCGCGCGGCCGGCCGGGGAGACGCCGGGGCCCCAGCCCGGCCCACAACAGCCCCTCCAGTGGCCGCCGGACCAGGAAAACGGCTCGGACGAGCCGCCCTCCCAGTAGCGCCCCATTCGCCCGGTCCGGGCCTGTTAACGTCGGTCGCGTATGCCATCGCTTCCGCCGTTCGCCAATGAGCCCGTGCTCGAACTTCGCCGCGCTCCGGTCCGGGCCCAGCTCCAGGATGCGCTCGGCCGGCTGACGCGGACGCTGCCGCTGCACGTGCCGGTGATGGTCGGAGCCGGCGAGCGCATCGGCGATGAGTTGCATTCGACCGATCCGGGCGATCCGGACGACGTCGTCGCGGTCGCCGCCCGCGCCACCGAGAGCGACGTGTCCGCCGCGGTCGAGGAGGCCGAGCGCGGGTTCCGTTCGTGGCGCTCTCGCTCCGCGGAGGACCGGGCGGGGGCGCTGATCCGCGCGGCGGCGTGGCTGCGCGAGCGCCGCCTCGAGATCGCGGCGCTCGAGGTCCGCGAGTGCGCTAAGCCGTGGCCGGAGGCCGACGCCGACGTGTGCGAGGCGATCGACTTCCTCGAGTACTACGCCCGCGGCGCGATCGAGCTCGACGTGGGGCCGCCGCTGCTCCAGGTTCCCGGCGAGCGCAACGACATGCGGTACGGGCCGCGCGGCGTGGTGGCTGTCGTCGCGCCCTGGAACTTCCCGCTGGCGATTCCGTGCGGTATGACGTCGGCCGCGCTCGCCACCGGCAACGCGGTCGTGCTCAAGCCCGCCGAGCAGTCGCCCGGATGCGCGCTGATGCTCGTCCAGGCGTTGCGTGCCGGCGGCGTCCCTGCGTCCGCGATCTCGCTGCTCCCCGGGGAGGGCGACGCGGGCGCCGCGCTCGTGGCCCACCCCGGGGTGCATACGATCGCGTTCACCGGGTCGATGCCCGTCGGTGTCGCGATCGCCCGCGCGGCCGCCGAGGTCCACCCCGGACAACGGCATCTGAAGCGCGTGGTATCGGAGCTCGGGGGCAAGAACTGCGTGATCGTCGACTCCGACGCCGACCTCGACGAGGCGATCCCCGGGATCGTCTCCTCCGCGTTCGTGTTCGCCGGCCAGAAGTGCTCGGCGGCGGCGCGGGTCCTCGTCCACGAGGCGATCGCCGATCAGCTGATCGAGCGAGTGGCCGGCGCGGTCAGCGTGCTCGTCGTCGGGCAGGCCGATCAGCTCGGGACCGACGTGCCGCCGGTGATCGAGCAATCCGCCAAGGAGCGCGTCGACCGATACGCGGCGATCGCCCGCGAACAGGGCCGGATCGTGGCCCGGGTCGATGGCGTGCCCGACCATGGTTGGTTCTGCCCTCCGACCGTGGCCACCGACCTGCCGCCCGATTCGCCGGTGCTGAACGAGGAGATCTTCGGGCCGCTGCTCGCGATCGACCGCGTCAAGGACGTGGCGCACGCGTGCGACATCGTCGACGGCCTCCCGTTCGCACTGACCGGCGGCCTGTTCGCCCGCGATCCCGCCATCGTCCGCTACGTCCGTGACCGGTCGCCGGTCGGGAACCTGTACGTGAACCGCGGCATCACGGGCGCGATGGTGGGCCGCCAGCCGTTCGGCGGGAACCGGCTGTCGGGGACCGGCAGCAAGGCCGGCGGGCCCGACTACCTGCGCCAGTTCGTGGAGCCCCATGTCGTGACCGAGAACACGATGCGTCACGGGCTCGTGGTCTGAGGCGCCCCGATACACCGGAAATCAGGGTGGCTAATCCCGCACTCGGCGCCCTCCCACGGGGTGAATCCGGATTCCGCCACCTCTGGTGTGGCTAACCCGACGCTGGGCGACGGCGGCCCGTCGAGTGCGAGGTTAACCCGTCGCCATCCCGCCCGGAGATGGAAAGAAATCTCCTAACCGGGGTTGATTTGCGCGCGCAACCGGTCGATCATCGACTGAGACATGCCGCTGCCGCCCTCAGTCGCGTGGAAGCTGTTGCTGGCGCTGGTGCTCGTCGGCGCGATCTTGTTCAGCGCGTTCGCGAAGGCGCCGGCGCGGCCGCTACCCCGCGCTGATCTCCGCCGCCTCGTGCTCGCCGCGCTGACCCTATACGGGGTCGGCGTGCTCGCGTCGGCGACCCACCACGCGCTGCTCGCCGGCCTGGTCTACGTGGCCGGGATCGCGGCGTGCGCGCTGGCGGCGTGGCTGTCCCGCGGCAGCGAGCCCGACGATCCGCCTCGTGGGGGCGATGAACCGATCGACGAGCAGCCGCCGCCCAAGCCGGACGGCATGCCCTGGTTCGACTGGCGCGCGTTCGAGCGCGACTTCCGCGATTACGCGTCGCGCAGGCACGAGCCGACCGGTACCCGCTAGGCGTCGCGGCCGGCGCCGTTCATCCCCAGCAGCATCTCGTGCAGGCGGCCGTCCCCCGCCAACTCGGGATGGAACGAGACCGCCAGCACGTTGCCCTGGCGGATCGCCACCGGGTGGTCCTCGACACTGCCCAGCACCTCGACCGACGGACCGCGATCCGCCACCCACGGGGCGCGGATGAAGACGGCGTGCATAGGCCCGCCAGCTACCCCCTCGAGCTCGATGTCCGCCTCGAAAGAGCGAACCTGGCGCCCGAACGCGTTGCGGCGGGTGGTCACGTCCAATACCCCGAGATGATCGCGATCGAGCATGATCATGCCGGCGCACGTGCCGAGCACGGGCTTGCCGGCGCCTACGAGCGCTCGCAGCGGCTCGGCCAGGCCCTCGCGCTCGATCCCGAGCGTCATCACGGTGGACTCCCCGCCGGGGATGATCAGCGCGTCCAGGCCCTCGAGGTCGACGGGGACGCGTACCTCACGCGCCTGCGCCCCCAACGACCGGATGATCTTGGCGTGGGCCTCGAAATCGCCCTGCAACGCGAGGATCCCGACGACCTTCATTGGCGACGCCTCCCGGGGTATGCAGCCAACCCGCTACCAGCCGCGCGGGGCCAGCAGCTGCTCGGTCTCGAGCTTGGACGACTCGAGGCTCACCATCGGGTGACCTAGCCCCGTCGAGGCCGCTGCGATCCGGGCGGGATCCCGGTAGTGCGTCGTCGCCTCGACGATCGCCCGGGCCCGGCGTTCCGGATCCTCGGACTTGAAGATCCCGGATCCGACGAACACGCCTTCGGCGCCAAGCTGCATGACCAGTGCGGCGTCGGCCGGCGTCGCGATCCCGCCGGCGCAGAACAGCACGACCGGCAGGCGCCCGTCGGCGGCGATCTGCCGGACGAGGTGCAGCGGGGACTGGAGCTCCTTCGCCGCGGTGGCGAGCTCCGCGTCGTCGAGCGTGGTCAGGCGCCGGATCTCGGAGCGAATCTTGCGCAGATGGGTGACGGCGTTGACGATGTCGCCGGTACCGGCCTCGCCCTTGGAGCGGATCATCGCCGCTCCCTCACCGATCCGGCGAAGAGCCTCGCCGAGGTTGGTGGCGCCGCACACGAACGGCACGCTGAACGCCCACTTGTCGATGTGGTTGGCCTCGTCGGCCGGCGTCAGCACCTCGGATTCGTCGATGTAGTCGACCTCGAGCGCCTCGAGTACCTGGGCCTCGACGAAGTGGCCGATCCGCGCCTTGGCCATCACGGGGATCGTGACCGTCTCCTGGATCCCCTGGATCATCTCCGGGTCGGACATGCGCGCCACGCCGCCGTCCCGGCGGATGTCGGCGGGGACGCGCTCGAGCGCCATCACGGCCGCCGCGCCGGCGTCCTCGGCGATCTTCGCCTGCTCGGGCGTGACCACGTCCATGATCACGCCGCCCTTGAGCATCTCCGCCAGGCCCGCCTTGACGGTGAACGTCGCCTCGTCCCGCGGAGTCTCGGAATTCTCGTCCATCGGAGCCTGAGTTTAGCCGGGCGGTAGCTTTCCCGGCGATGTCCACAGCGCCAGTGTTCGAGCGAGCCGATGGCCGTTTCGTCGCGACCGACGTCGGCCGCGGCCCCTGGGACCCGCGGGCTCTCCACGGTGGCGCGCCCGCGGCGCTGCTCATGCGCGAGTTCGAACGGCTGCCCGCCGCGGACGGGCTGTGCCTGGCGCGCGTGACGTACGAGTTCATGCGCCCCGTGCCCGTCGGACCGCTCGACGTTCACGCGGAGGTCGTCCGTCCGGGCCGCCGCGTGCAGCTGCTCGAGGCCTCGATCGTCGCCGGCGGGACCGAGGTCGTGCGGGCGCGGGCGCTCCAGATCCAGTCGGCCGACGCCGGCGGCGCAAGCACGGACGACGCGCCGCCACCGCCCGGCCCCGAGCACGGCGGACCGAGGCCGCTCGAGGCCCCCCATCGCCCGATGTTCGCCCCGACGCGATCGAGATCCGCTTCGTCGACGGCGCCTGGGCAAACGGCCCGTGTACCGCCTGGTTCCGTCTGATCACCCCGATCGTCCCCGGCGAGACGCCCTCGCCGCTTGCAGGCCCTCGCGGCCGCCGGCGACTTCGGCAACGGCATCAGCGCGACGCTGTCGTGGGACGACTACCTGTTCATCAACCCCGACCTGACGCTGTACGTCGAGCGCGAGCCGGTCGGCGAGTGGATCTGCCTCGAGTCCCAGACGCGGCTCGCCCCGGAGGGCATCGGCGTTGCCGAAAGCGTGCTCTACGACGAGCGCGGCCGCGTCGGCCGGGCCACCCAGGCGCTGCTAGTCGCGCCCCGCTGAGGCGCCGTCGCGCAGATAGGACAGCAGTCCGCCCGCCACCAGAATCTCCCGCTCGTGCTCGGAGAAGTCGTTGGCCAACGTGAGCTCGTCGCCGGTGTCCTCGATTCGCGCACGGATCGTCTCCGCCCCATCGGAGAGCTCCTCCCGGAGCGACGGCAGCACCCAGCACTGCCCCACCTCGGCCTTGTCGTAGTCGGACTCATCGGAGAACGTCAGCGCCACGATCCCCTGCGCGATCAGGTTGCGGCGGTGGATCCGCGCGAACGACTTGGCAATTACAGCCTTGACGCCGAGGTGAAGGGGAGCGAGCGCCGCGTGCTCGCGCGAGGAGCCCTGGCCGTAGTTGTCGCCGGCGACGATGAACCCGCTCCCCCACTCCTTCAGGCGCTTACGGAACTCGGGATCCCGGTGGCGGAGCGTGAACTCCGCGATCGCGGGCACGTTCGAGCGATACGCCATTACCTCGACCCCGTCCGGAGCGAGGTCGCCGGTCGAGATGTCGTCGGGCTGGACGGTGGCGATGCGGGCCTCGAGCGAGTCGCCGAGCGGCTGGTGCTCGGGCGGGCGCTTGATGTTCGGACCCCGCGGGATCTCGACCTTTGAGGCGTCCTCAGCCGAGGCCGGCGCGAAGATGTGGACGTCCTCGACGTACGGCCGCAGCTCGGGCATCGGCAACAGCTCCGGCGGTTCCCCGTACGACCGCGGATCCTCGATCACCCCGCTCAAGAGCGAGACCGCTGCCACCGCCGGCGAGCACAGGAACACCGAGTCCTCCGGCGTGCCAGACCGGCCCGGGAAGTTCCGGTTGAACGTCCGCAGCGAGTTCGAGTCGGACGGCGGCGCCTGACCCATGCCGACGCACGGTCCGCACACCGGCTCGAGCATCCGCACCCCTCCGTCCGAGAGCTGGCGGTACACGCCCGACTCCGCGATCGCGGCGAGGATCTGACGTGATCCCGGCGTCGCGGTGGCCGCAACCGACGGGTGCACGATTTGGCCGTCGCGGTCGGCGAGCACGGCGCCCGGCAACGCGAGATCGTTGTATCCGGAGTTGACCGACGAGCCGATGCAGACCTGGGCGATCGGCGTCCCTACGACCTCCTCGACCGGCACCACGTTGTCGGGGTTGTGCGGCTTGGCCACGAGCGGGCCGAGCTCGTCGAGGTCGATCTCGATCCGGTCGTCGTACTCGGCCCCATCATCGGGGCGCGCGTCGACGAAGTCATCGGAGCGGGCCTGCCGCGACAACCATTCTCGGGTCGTGTCATCCGGAGGGAACACGGCAGCGGTGGCGCCGAGCTCGGCGATCATGTTCGCGATCGTGGCCCGCTCGGGGATCGACAGGTCAGCCGTCCCCGGCCCGACGAACTCGAACACCTTGTTCTTGCCGCCGCTCGCGCTCAGACGGCGCAGCAGCTCGAGGATGATGTCCTTGGCCTGAACCCAGGGACGGTCCAGCTCGCCCGCCAAATGCACTTCGACCACCTCGGGGCAAGCGATCTCGTACGGGTGCCCGCCGAGCACGACGGCCACGTCCAGCCCACCCGCGCCGATCGCGATCATGCCGAGGCACCCCGCCTGGACCGTGTGGGAGTCGGCCCCGAGCATCGTCTGCCCCGGCTTGCCGAACCGCTCCATGTGGATGTAGTGGCTGATCCCGTTCCCCGGGCGCGAGAAGTGCAGCCCGTACTTGCGCGCCAGCGCCTGGAGCATGCGGTGGTCGTCGGGGTTCTTGTAGTCGAGCTGGACGACGTTGTGGTCGACGTACTGGACCGCGCGCTCGACCTTCACCCGCGGCTCCCCCAGCTCCTCGAACTGCATCAACGCCATCGTTCCGGTGGCGTCCTGGAGCAGCGCCTGATCCATGCGGATCGCGATCGGCGACCCTGGCTTCAAGTCGCCATCGACGAGGTGTTCTCGCAGAATCTGGCGGGTCAGGTTGTCGGGCATCGGGTGAGCTCCTCTCGCGACGGCGTCACGATCGGAACCTACCCATGGCCTGCGCCACTACGCGCCGGTCGGCGGTCGCGGTCGCGGTGGCGCTCGCAAGCTGACCGTCCCGGGACTCGACGCGCGCTTGCACTTCGACGAATGCCCCAACCGGCGCCGCCGCATACAGCGACACCTCGAATGAGACCGCGCGGGCGTCCAGGCCGCAGGCCAGAGACATCGCCTCGGCCAGCGCGGCCGCGACGACCCCGTCGTGGGCGCGGCCGCCGTCTGCCCCCTGGTGGTCCTGCTTGATGAAGCAGCGACCGGCGACCGCGCCGGGGACGACTTCCTCGACCTCCAGCAGCAGCCCGAAGAGATTGGTCCGACCACACCCGAAGCACTGCTCGTGGTGAACCAGCGGCACGCCCCCGCCCCGCCCGGTTATTTCAGCCGGAACGCCTTGATGCGCACGTCGTACTGCTGGGCGTCGCGGGAATACACCCCGTACGCGAGCGCCTGGATCAGCGACAGGAGCGCGGTGTGCGAGCGGACGAACGCCGGCGTGTTCGACGAGTAGTACAGGCGAATCCGCGCCAAGCGCGCCACCTCGGACAGCGTCGCGTCGGTGATCGCGAGCGTTGGCGCCTTGCGATGACGGGCGAGCTTCATCGTGCGGGTGATCAGCGGATGAGGCCGCCCCGCGGACAGCCCGATCACGAGCGTCTGATCGTCGATCCGGCTGAGACGCCCGAGCGCCTCCTGCGAGGGACTGGCCACGATCTCCGCGCGGAGGTCGAGCAGCATCAGCAGGTGGCGGAGGTAGCTGGCGAAGAACGCCATCTGATCGGTGCCGGCGATCAGCACCTTGCCGGCGGACACGATCGCGTCGATCGCGGCCTCGACGTCGCCGCGCGCAAGCTTGTGGGCGGTGTCCTCGACGTTCACGTGGTCGGCGGCCAGCGCGGCCTCGAACTCGGTGTGGTCGAGCGAGAACAGCGGCGCGGCCGCGGCGGCGGACCCGTTCACGGCGCCCGGCCCGCGACGGCGGTACTCGTCCCGGGCGGCCTGCTGAAGCTCGGGGAAGCCCTCGAAGCCCAGCGCCTGCGAGAACCGCACGACCGTGCTCGACGACGTGCTGGCGCGGCGCGCGAGCTCTTCAGCGGTCTGGAACGCCGCCTCGTCGAGGTGATCGACGATGTACTGGGCCACGTCCTTCTGCGACCGCGAGAACTCGTCGAAGCGAGCGCGGATGTACGCCGATAGGGCCTGATGGCCGTTCGGCGATGGGGTCGCGGTGGGAGCGGTGGACTGCTTCATCGTGGGCAGCGGTCTGATTCGACGCCTTCGCCCCGCGTCCTTCACGCACTTTATTTCGGCCTGGTGCAGAGACCCCCAACCGGCCGGGCACGACGCCCCGGCGAACCGCCGGGCTAACGGCTACTCGTGCGCGGAGCGCTCCTGATTCTCCTTGCGCTCAGCCAGCACCTGAGCGACGACGTAGACGATCAGCACGTTCACGATCACGCCGATGCCGAGAAACGTGAGCAGCAGCGCGATCGTCTGGCCGAGCGAGCTCGGGCTCTGGCCAAGGAAGCCGGCGATCGTCAACATCGCCTATGGAGCGTACCTGACGGACCCCGGGGAAAGAGCCTTGAGAGACTTGCCGGGCGAACGCGGCCCTGTAGCTCAGTCGGTAGAGCAGCGGACTCATAATCCGTCGCGCCCAGGTTCGAGTCCTGGCAGGGCCATCGAGAGGACCAGCGACGGTGCGACTGGTCGAGTCTCAGCTCGGTGGCAGCGCCAGCATCGCCGCGCTGCCCGCCGGCACGCTGAACACGTAGCCGTGGGCGCTCGGAGCCACTGTGCGGGTCTGCGGTGGCCCGGCGAGCAGGCCCGTCGCCGTGCTGGCGCCGAAGCTCTGTCCGCCCAGCGTCACGTCCTGGCGGGCGGAGAGGCTGGGTGCCTCGAGACGCTCGAGCGACCCCGCCGCCCCGGCCGCACCCGCCGCGGGGGCTCGCACCGCGACGACTCGTGCGCGCGAGCTCTCGTTGATCACCACGACCCGGATCGTGTGGTCGAGCGCGCGCGTGGCCCACACGTCGAGGTGCCCAGTCCCGGTGGGCGAGACCCGCAGCAGGCGCGACCCTGGCGGCGCCGCCTGGGCGAACATCTGAAGGCCGTAGTACTCGGGCTGGACCGTGGCGTGCCAGCGCCGATCCGCGCGGTGAAACCCGAACAGCGAAGCGCCGGCCAGCGGGTAGGTGTGGATGTTGACGCCGTCAACCCCGACGTTCGCCATCGAGAACAGGGCGTCGAGAGCCCAGAGTGCCGAGGCGAACGAGTCGGTGACGGCAGGGATGAGCCCGCAAGAGTCCGTGTTCATTTCGTCGATCCGCAGCGGGATGCGGTGCGCGTGGGCGGCCTTGACCGCGCCGGCGACGCTGGCCGCGAGCGCCCGGGAGGCCGCCGGCGCCAGCAGGTTCGCGATCGTCGGGTAGTCCGGCTGCTGCGGCGACACGTAGCAGCGCTGGAGCGGGTAGCGGTGAACCGTCGCGACCGCGACTCGCGGCTGGTCGGACAGGAACCGGCCGAGATACTGGAACCAGCCGCTCGTGCCGACCGCGCCACCCGCGAGGCTCGGCCCCGCGAGCGGGACGGCCGGCAGTGCCCGCGCGATACGGGTGAAGTCGTTCTCGAAGTCCGAGAACCCGTAGCCCGGCGGACGGCCCGTCGTGTTCGAGACCCCCCACGTGAACAGTCCGTACAGCTCTGGCTCGTTGCCGAGCTCGAGCGCCTCGATCCGCTCGCGGCCGATACCGCGTACGAGCGCGTTCGCTTCCACCGCGGCGACGTTGGGGCTGTCAGCCTCGAGGTTGATTCCGAGGATCAGCCGCGCCCCGAGCGTCGCGGCCAGCGCCCGGGCGACGGCGATCCAGCGGCGGGTCAGGGCGTACGACGCGCCCGCCGGTCTCGCGAGTCCCGGCCTCGGCCGCCACGTGATGTCGGTCGTGTATCCGCCGATCCGAAGCTGGGGTGGGTAGCCATCCGCCAGGTTGCGGATCAGCTGAACGAACACCGGGTCGATCGCCGACGGGTCAGAGCCGGCGTATCCCGGAAGCGCCCAGTACTCGAGCGAGAGCCCGAGAAAGCCCGGGGCGATCGCCTGAGTCGTGGTGGGACCGCCGACGGCGAGCGCGATCGGACCCTTCGGTCGGCTCGCCGCCCGGGCCTGTGCGCGCGCACGCGGCGCGAACGCGAAACCGAGCGCAAGCGCGAGCGCGAGAGGTACGAGAAGCAACCGGCCGGCACGCAAGCTCTTCGGCATCCCATCAGAAATCGCCGGCGAATGAACCTCCCGCACCGGCTCGCCGCTAAAACTTGACTAAACCGGCTAAAGCTCCGCGGCCGATCGTTCGATACAGACCGAGATTGAGTTGTCAAAGGCAAACCCGCCGCGAGGCGGGGACGCAAAGCCAGAGGTCTCGCGAAGCGAGATAGCTCGGCCGCCTGCTCAGCGTGTTCGACCCAAGACGTTTGTTCCTAATAAGGAGGACAAGGATGTCCAGGTTTAAGTTCCGCCACGCTCAGCTGCTGCTGTCGATTATGGCCCTGGTCGCGCTCGTCGTGGTTTCGGGAGCCAGCTGGAAGTTCTAATCCGGAATGGCGACGGCCGGGCGCTCCGGCGTTAGCCGGGCGCCCGGTATCGACCTGATGAAACCTCGCGCCCTCGAGCCAGTCCGCCTCTATTGCATTGCCGTCGCGCTCGTAGGCGTGGCGCTGCTTGCGGCGCTGTTAGCCGTCTCTTCGCTTGATTTCGACGGCCGAACGCGAACGATCGAGTTCCTCGCGCTCGCCGGGAGCGTGATGATCGGTGAGCTGTTCCCGATCGAGGCGCCGCGCCGTTCCGGGGACGGCGAGATCACCGTCTCGGTGATGTTCTCTTTTGCGCTGTTGCTCGGAGTGGGGCTCATCCCCGCGCTGGTGGCACAGCTCCTCGCGTCGATCGTGCAGGACGCGATCGCGCGCAAGCCGTGGTGGCAGATCGGCTTCAACATCGGGCAGTACACGCTTTCGCTGTCGGCTGCCGCGCTCGTACTTCAGCTGCTCGGCGGCTACACGGCGCTCCACACCGGCGGCTTCCACGCGTTTGACCTGCTGGTCGTGGTCGGCGGGGCCGCCGGCTACTTCGCCGTCAACCTGCTGCTGGTCACGCGCGCTACGACCCTGTACATGGGCACCCCGTTCTCGCACGGGCTGCGCAGCGACCTCATGTTCGGCCTGTCGGTGAGCGCGGTGCTCCTGTGCCTCGCCCCGGTCGTCGTGACCGTGCTCCAGTTCAGCCCGATTCTCTACCCCCTTCTGCTGGTGCCGCTCGTCGGCGTGTACTTCAGTGGCCGCCAGACCGTGCGCACCGTCACCGCCGAGCACCTCGCTCGCCACGACAGCCTCACCGAGCTGCCGAACCGCCGCTGGTTCCTCGAGTCCGTAGGGCAGGCGCTGAAAAACCAGTCGCTCAACGCCGGCGGGCTCCTGCTCGTCGACCTCAATGGCTTCAAGGAGGTCAATGACACCCTAGGTCATCATCACGGTGACCTCGTGCTCCAGGAGGTCGGCCCGCGGCTGCGCGCGGCGTTCCGGAGCGAGGATCTAGTCGCCCGTCTCGGCGGCGACGAATTCGCTGTGTTCATGCCGGGCGCCGACATCGACGCCGCCCAGGCCGCCGTGCAGCGCCTCCAGGACGCCCTGCACCGACCCATCGAGGTCGACGGGATCAGCCTCGAGCTCGACGCCAGCATCGGTCTGGCCTGGTATCCCGATCACGGCGGCGACGTCGACACGCTGCTCCAGCGCGCCGACGTCGCGATGTATCGCGCCAAGGCGAGCCACCACGCGCTCGTGACCTACCGCCAGGAGGACGACTACCACAGCCCCGAGCGCCTCGTGCTCGCCACCGACCTGCGCCGCGCGCTCGCCGACGACCAGCTGTTGCTCCACTACCAGCCGCAGGTCGAGCTCGGGCTCGGCCGCCCGGTCGCCGCCGAGGGGCTCGTCCGCTGGGAGCACCCGCAGCGCGGCCTGCTCGGCCCGCTCGAGTTCATCGAGGTCGCGGAACGCACCGGCCTGATCAAGGACCTCACCTACCGCGTGATCGACCTCGGCCTGCGCGACCTCCGGAGCTGGAACGACGACGGCCGCAAGCTGTCGTTGTCGCTGAACGTGTCGGTCCGCAGCCTGCTCGACCGCCGCTTCCCCGAGGAGGTCGAGAAGCTGCTCGCGCGCCACGGCATCGAGGGCAGCGCGCTGACGCTCGAGCTGACCGAGAGCTCGCTGATGGTCGACCCCGAGGTCGCCAAGAAGACCATGCGCCACCTCGCCGAGCTCGGCGTGTCGGTCGCGATCGACGACTTTGGAACCGGCTACTCATCGCTCGCCTACCTGACCGATCTGCCGATCGGCGAGCTCAAGATCGACAAGTCGTTCGTACGGGCGATGGGCTCGGACGCCCGCAACGCGATCGTGGTGCGCTCGACGATCGAGCTCGCCCACAACCTCGGCCTGCGCACCGTCGCCGAGGGGATCGAGGACGCGTTCACGTTCGAGCGCCTGCGCGCGCTCGGATGCGAGCTCGCCCAGGGCTTCCACATGAGCAAGCCGCTGCCCGCCACCGGCCTCGTGAGCTGGTGGGACGTGCACACGCCCGCCGAGCCCGTGCCCGCGCGCGAGCCGGTGAGCGTCCCGCGCGCCCTGTCCCCGCGGCTCAGCGTCGCCTGATGCTGCTCGTCGTCACCGCGATCGCGCTGGTGATCAGCGTGCCGCTCGCCGGCGGCCGACTGAGTCGCCTCGCCGACATCCGCATCAGCGCGGTCTGGGCGGTGCTGCTCGCCGTGGCGATCCAGGTCGGGATCTCCGACGTCGCGCCCGGAGGCAGCCACTGGATCCACGTCGCGCTGAACGTCTCCTCGTACCTGCTCGACGCCTACTTCCTGTTCGCCAATCGGCGGATCGCGGGCGTGCCGATCGTCGCGCTCGGCGCCGCGCTCAACGTCATCGCGATCACGAGCAACGGCGGTGTGATGCCCGCGAACGCCGCCGCGCTGCGGATCGCCGGGATCCACGCGCGCGCCGGGTTCGACAACTCGGCGCATCTCGCGCACGCGCACCTCGCGTTCCTCGGCGACATCATCCCGGTGCCCGGTCCGTGGCCGATCGGCAACGTGCTGAGCGTCGGCGACCTGACGATCTTCGTCGGCGCGCTCGTGATCCTGCACCGCGCGTGTGGCTCTCGGCTGTTCCCGCGCCACCGCACCCGCGTCGCCGAAAGCGCCAGAATCTCGCGTGATGCGCGAGGTTCGACCGCCGGAATCTGAGCTCCCGCCGGACGCCGCGTCGTTCCTCGCCTGCCTGGCGACGATCCTCGAGCTTCCGTTCGAGCAGATGCCGCAACTCGCGCCCGGCGAGGACCCGCCGACGGGATGGAAGGTGTCGCGGTGGCTCGGCGGGCTCGGCCTCGGGCTCGCGCGCATCGCCGATCCCGCCTCGTTCACGTGGCCGGGGCCGTGGATCGGGCGCGCCGGCGGCCGCTTCGTCGTGATGTACGGCGTGCCCTCCGGGGTCGTCTGGGACCCGGCCGGAGGCGCGGAGATCGACCGTGAAGCGGTGCAGGAAGGCTTCCTGGTCGCGGCCGCGGACATCGCGCTCGCGCTACCTCCCCGGCCGCAGGCGCCGCTCGCCGCCGGCACCGTCGAGGCGCTGGCGATCGCCGGCGCGGCCGCCGGGCCGGCGCGGCTGCTGCAAACGGCTCGCGCGCTCGCCGGCCAGGGGCTCGAGGGCGACCGGCACGTGGCCGGCACCGGCACCTTTCCCTCAGGGCTGCCCGGCAGCGCGCTGACGATGATCGAGGCCGAGGTGTGCGAGTCGTTCGAACCCCCGCTGACGCCCGGCGAGCACCGCCGGAACGTGGTCACGCGCGGGATCGACCTGAACGCGCTCGTCGGCCACGAGTTCACGATCGGCGACGTCCGCTGCCGCGGGATGCGGCTGTGCGAGCCGTGCACGGTCGTCCAGCGCTACGCCGGGCGACCGGTGCTGCGGCCGCTCGTTCATCGTGGCGGCCTGCGGGCGGACATCCTGCGCGACGGCGAGATCCACATCGGGGACCCGGTCCGCGCGGCCTGATTTGGGGCCTCGCTGCGCTCGGCGTCCAGCCGGATGACTCCCGGCCGGCCTGGTCGTGGCGAGGCCGGATGCCGAGCGGGCCGAGCCGGGAGGCCGTTCCGCCCGGCGTCCGTGCCGGGCGGTCGGGTCGCTGATTCCGTGGCGGTCGTGAGGCGCAGGGTTTTCACGGCGGGCACCTGAAGGGGGGCGGGTCCGGGTCGCAGGCGCGAGGCGGCTCGCGGATCATGCATGACGCGACATTTGACGCGATCGCGGCCAGCCGTGGCGTGTCAGGCATGTGGGGCATGCGCGACGCGCCACGGCTTCGCCGGCGGGCACCAATTGGCGCGTCATGCATGTCGGGGTCCGGCGGACGGCCCCCGGGCACCCCCGTCGGCGGTCGTGGGGCGAGCGGGTTTTTAACGGCGGGCACCTGGAGAGGGGTGCGGCAGGGTCGGCGCGGATCGACCCAACGAGCGGACCTGCAAAACACGACAATCGGGCGCGATCGCGCCGGCCTTGCCGTGCTACGCGTGCCATGCGTGCGTAGTACGGCACGGCCTCGCCGGATTGGCTCCGTTGTCGAGCTATGCATGCCCGGCGCGCCGCGACCCGTCCCCGGGACGACCGCAACCCCCCTCCAGGTGCCCGCCGTTATCCGCCCCGCGTCCAAACCGCGACAGAGGACCGCGACTACTCCCGCGCGGCACGGATGCCGCGCGGAACCGGCCCCATGGACGCCGAGCGCAGCGAGGCCCCTAATCCAGATATCGATACGCGACCAGCGTCAGGAACTCGATCAGCTCGGGCGACAGCGCCACCCGCTCGAAGATCTCGCGCGTCTCGCGGGGCCGGCCCGCCTCCCAGACCTCGTCGCCGACCTGCTCGCGGATCTTGGCCGTCTCCTCGTCGAGCACCTGGCGGACGAGCTCGGGGGTCACCCGGCGGCCGTCGTCGAGCTCGACGCCGTGGTGGACCCACTGCCAGATCTGCGAGCGCGAGATCTCGGCGGTGGCGGCGTCCTCCATCATCGAGTTGATCGCGGCGGCGCCGCGCCCGCTCAGCCAGAACGAGATGTACTGGAAGCCGACGCTGACGTCGGTCCGCAGCCCCTGCTCGGTGACCTGACCCGGGGTTGCGGCCAGATCGAGGAGTTCCGGGGCGGTCACGTTGACGTCGTCGCGCCGGCGGCTGAGCTGGTTCGGCGCTCCGTCCAGGCCCCGCTCGAACACCTCGCGCGCGACCGGCACGAGGTCCGGATGCGCCACCCACGTGCCGTCGTAGCCCTGCGACACCTCGCGCTCCTTGTCCTTGCGGACCCCGTCGAGCGCCTTCTCGTTGGCCTCCTCCTCGCCCTTGCGGCTCGGGATCAGCGCCGACATCCCGCCCATCGCGTGCGCCCCACGCTTGTGGCAGGTCGCCGCCAGCAACTCCGTGTACGCGCGCATGAACGGCACGGTCATGGTCACGTCGGCGCGGTCCGGGAGGACCATCTCGCGCCGGTCGGGGAAGCACTTGATCGACGAGAAGATGTAATCCCAGCGGCCGGCGTTCAGCCCCGCCGAATGCTCGCGCAGCTCGTACAGGATCTCGTCCATCTCGAACGCCGCCGGCAGCGTCTCGATCAGCACCGTCGCCTTGAACGTCCCGCGCTCGATCCCGAGCGCCTCCTCCGCGAAGCTGAACACGTCGTTCCACAGCCGCGCCTCGAGGTGCGATTCCATCTTCGGCAGGTAGAAGTACGGCGCGGTCCCGTTTCGCAGCAGCAGCCGGGCGCAGTGGAACACGTACAGGCCGAAGTCGAACAGCGAGCCCGACACCGGCTCTGAATCGATCAGCAGGTGGCGCTCGACCAGATGCCACCCGCGCGGACGCACCAGCAGCGTGGCCGGGTTCTCCGACAGCTCGTAGTTCCTGCCGTCGGAGTCGCGGTAGGTGATCGTCCCGTCGATCGCGTCGCGGAGGTTCCGGTGCCCGTCGATCATGTTGTGCCAGGTCGGGGAGTTGGCATCCTCGAAATCGGCCATGAACCCGTCGGCGCCCGAATTGAGGGCGTTGATCGTCATCTTGCGATCGGTCGGCCCGGTGATCTCGACCCACCGCTGTTGCAGGTCGTCCGGGACGGGCGAGACGGTCCACTCGCCCTCGCGGATCTCGCGCGTGTCGGGCAGGAAGTCGAGCATCTCCCCCTCGGCCAGCCGCGCTCGCCGGCGCCCCCGCGCCTCGAGCAGCTCTCCGCGCCGGGGCCCGAACTGGCGCTGCAACTCGGCCACGAACTCGAGCGCGTCGGCGGTGATGACCTCGTCGAAGCCCGGCTCCATCGGCCCGGCCAGCTCGATTCGGGGGTGGCGCGTCACCCGGCCATCCTCTCATCCTCCGCCGGCGCGCGCGCACGGCGCCGTGACACCGCATCGCGCACCGAGTCGGTCTCGGCGGCGCACAGCGCGGCCATCAGCGCCGCGACGGCGGCGGCGACCGCCCACGCCGCGAGCCCGCCGGTGACCGTGTACAGCACCAGCAGCGCCGCGGCCACGCCGAGCTTCTCGTACTCGACCTCGCTCGACCATCCGCAGCGCGAACGCGGCGTGCCCGATCAGGTACAGCGCCACGCCGCCACACAGCGCGAGCCGCGCCGGACCCGGCAGCGGCGCGGTCACCGAGTCGCGGGTGAGGACCTTGACCCCGACCGCGAACGTGATGATTCCGGCGACGATCACGAGATGCAGATAGCTGTACCCATCGGCGGCCGCGAGAACCGGATCGTCGTGCTCGCGGAGCCGCTCCTCGGCGGTGGCCGCGAACCCCTCGAAGTACGTCCACCACATCGCGACGGTGATCAGCAGCCCGAGCGTGACCGCCACGACGAGCTCGCCGGTGAGCGCGCGGTCGGATGAGGACCCGAGCGCCCCGACCCCGATGGCCACGATCGACTCCCCCAGGCAGATGATCACGAACAGGCTGTACCGCTCGGCGAAGTGCGCCACCGCGATGCGCTGGAGCCCGCGCAGCCGCTCCCGGGTCAGCCACGCCGGGCCGGCGTAGTCGATCGCCGCCGCGAGCACCCACAGTCCGGTCCTGACCGCCCCGGTCGCGAACGACCCGGCGATCAGCAGCGCCATTCCGATCGTCACGGTCAGCGCGAAGCCGACGATCGCCGACCACTGGGCGTTACCCCGCCTCGACGCATCCGCGTACAGCGCGAGATGCAGGAACCGGACGACCGCGTAGCTGACCGCGAACACCGTGGCCTCGCTGCCGAACGCGTGCGGGACCGACAGGCCGGTGATGAAGATCGCGACCGACGAGATCAGCAGGCAGGCGCGAAGCGTCGGCGAGTCGGCCACCTGCGCGTTCGCCGCCCACACGTACGCCGACCACGCCCACCACACGAGCGCCAGCACGAGCATCGCCCGCCCGAAGCCGCGCCAGGTGAGATCGCGCCACAACAACGTCGTCACCTGCGTGATCGCGAACACGAACACCAGGTCCCACAGCAGCTCGACCGGGGTGGTGCGCCGCTCCTGCTCGAGCGGCTCGGGCTCCGTCGCTGCGGGCGCGGCGTCTCCGAGCGCGGTGGCGTGCGCGACCTCGTTCACCGCACCTCAGTATCGCGGTGGCTCGCCACGGGCCCCGTTCGCCTAGGGTTCACGCCGTCGATGAAGCTCGGTGCGTATCTCGGCTACTGGATCCCCGGCCAGACCCCGGCCGACCAGCTCGCGTTCGCCGTCGAGGCGGAGCGGCTCGGGTACGACTCGATCTGGACCGCCGAGGCGTACGGATCCGACGCGGCCACGGTGCTCGCGTGGCTCGCCGGCGGTACGACCACGATCAAGCTCGGGTCGGCGATCTTCCAGATCCCCGCCCGCAGCGCGGCGATGACCGCGATGACCGCGGCGACGATCGACACGATCTCGGGCGGGCGGATGCTGCTGGGGATCGGGACCTCAGGTCCGCAGGTGGCCGAGGGATGGCACGGGCAGCGGTTCGCCCGTCAGCTCCAGCGGACCCGCGAGTACGTCGCGGTGCTGCGGCTCGCGCTCGCGCGCGAGCGGGTCGAATACCACGGCGAGACGCTCGAGCTCCCGCTGCCCGACGGGCCGGGGAAGGCTTTGAAGCTCATGATCTCGCCGGTACAGGACCGGATCCCGATCTACCTCGCCGCGATCGGACCGAGGAACACCGAGCTCGCCGGCGAGATCGCCGATGGGTGGTTGCCGGCGTTCTTCTCCCCCGAGCACGTGTCAGAGGTGCGCAAGCTGCTCGAGGTGGGCGCGGCGCGCGCCGGGCGGTCGCTCGACGGCTTCGAGATGGCACCGTCGGTCAGCACGTTCGTGTCTGAGGACCGAGCGGCCGCGCGCGACCGGATGCGCCCGGTGCTCGCGCTGTACGTCGGCGGAATGGGCTCGCGCAAGCAGAACTTCTACAACCAGCTCATGCGGCGCTACGGGTTCGAGGACGCGGCCGCGAAGGTCCAGGACCTGTATTTGGACGGCAAGAAGGAAGAGGCGGCGGCCGCGCTCCCCGACGAGCTGATCGATCTGGTCACGCTGTGCGGACCGAAGGACCACGTCCGCGGTCGCCTGGCCGCGTTCCGCGACGCCGGGGTCGGGACGCTCACGGTCAGCCCGATGGCGTTCACCGGGCCCGAGCGGATCGAGCAGCTCCGCGCGGTGGCCGAGCTGGCGGCTTGACCGCGCGGCCCGACCGGCTCCGGTTCTTCCTGGGCGCGTTCGGCGAGCCGGGTCATGCCTTCCCGATGCTCGCGCTGGGGGCGGAGCTGGCGGCGCGCGGGCACGAGGTGACGTACGAGACCTGGTCGCGCTGGCGCGAGCACGTAGAGGCCGCCGGGATGCGGTTCGTGCCCGCGCCCGAGTACCCGCTGTTCCCGGGTGACGGGGAGCCGTTCGAGATGTACGAGGCGGTGGTGCGTGCCACGGGCGTCACACGGCGTGCGGTCGCGGAAGTGCGCCCCGATGTCGTGGTGCACGACATCCTGACGCTCGCGCCGGCGATGGCGGGCGAGCTCGAGGGGGTTCCGGTGGCGACGCTGATCCCGCACCTGTATCCCGTGGGCGGACCTGGGTTTCCGCCGTATGCGCTCGGCGCGCGGCTGCCCCGCACTCGGGTCGGCCGGCTGGTGTGGGAGGCGCTCGACCGCCCGACGCAGGCGGGGCTCCGACGGGGCCGCTCGGATCTGAACGACGCGCGGGTGCGGCTGGGGCTACCGCCGCTCTCGCGGCTTCACGGCGGGTTGAGCGAGCGGCTGTGCATGGTCGCCACGTTTCCCCAGCTCGAGTATCCGCGGAGCTGGCCGGAGGGCGTGCACGTCGTCGGCCCCGTGATGTGGGAGCCGCCCTTCGGGTCGGTCGACGTGCCCCCGGGGGTGAGCCGCTCGTACTGGTCGCACCGTCCACGGCCCAGGATCCATCGCACCGGCTGCTCCGGGCCGCCCTCGCGGGGCTGGGCGGTGAGCCCATCCGTGTGCTCGCGACCTGGAACCGGCGGCCGCTGGGCGAGCCGGTATCCGTCCCGGCGAACACGCGGCTGGTCGAGTGGGTCTCGTACTCGAAGACGATGCCGGAGTGCTCGCTGGTGATCTGCCACGCGGGCCACGGGACGATGGCGCGCGCGCTCGCGTCCGGCTGCCCGGTGCTGGCGGTCCCCCACGTCGGCGACATGGCCGAGAACGCCGCCCGGGCGGACTGGGCCGGGGTCGGGGTGCGTCTGCCGTGGCGGCTGCTCGGGCCGGCCGCGCTTCGGCTGGCGGTGCGCAGCGCGCTGGCCGAGCGCTCGCTGGCGGCGCGCGCACGCGAGCTCGCCGGGTGGGCGGCGGCGCACGACGGTGCGTCGGTCGCCGCGGACCTGGTGCAGCGACTTGCCCGCGGTGGCGCTCGGAGTCCGGGGACCGGCGCGGGGGCTCCGGGTCCGGGTCAGCCGGGGTCTGGCGGGCGGCCGCGGACGAACTCGATCAGCTCGGGTGCGTCGCCCTCGACCACGTCCATCCGCTCCCCCGAGCAGCTGCACAGCTCGACGACGGCGCGGACGTCGGTGACCTCCAGCGGGCGCCAGATCGCGCCGTGAAGCTCCCAGTCCTCTAGCTCTGAGATGGTCAGCCCCGACCGCACCGATCAGCCCGCCGCCCCGACGCCCGCGGGGGCGTGATGGCCGGCCGCCCAGTCGGTGATCTCGTTCGAGCCGGAGATGACGTCACCGTCGTCGATGACGAGCACCCCGGTCCCGTAGCAGACGAACAACTTCATCGGTACTTCAAGGATGCAGCATGGACTGCAGCTCCGGGGGTGGGACTCGAACCCACAACATTTCGGTTAACAGCCGAACGCTCTGCCGATTGAGCTACCCCGGATCGACGTCGGGCTCGTCCCGCGACGAGGAGCGCGAACTCTAGCGGGAACGACGGCCGCCGCAGAACGGTTCGCTAACGCGCGCACAATCCGATGGTCGAACCTCCTAACGCGCGCGCAATCCTCCGCAATCAAGTTGACCGCGGTTTCACCCGCTCTTGACGCACATCGGTCTTTCGCCGCTTAGCATCGACGGCGGTTGTCTGATCGATGCTCAAGTGACGGCATGAGGCCTTCGTCTTGAGCGGCCGGCGTCGGGGCTGGCTGCTCGGGGGGTGGTTGCTGACGGCTGCGTTGCTCGTCGCCGGGTGCGGCGGCGGCTCGGGCCATCCAGGGAGCAGTCGCTCGACATCGACATCGACTTCGGTCACGAGCGGCTCGACGAGTACCACTACGGTGGCGCCGGGTCCCCAGGGCGTCGGGATCCACAAGATCCGCCACATCGTGATCATCATGCAGGAGAACCGCTCGTTCGATACGTACTTCGGCACGTACCCGGGCGCCGACGGCATTCCCGGGCTGGCGGGCAACCCCGGAACGGTGCCGTGCGCCCCGGATCCCTTGCGCGGAGGGTGCGTCCGCCCGTTCCACGACCGGCAGGACCGGAGCCTCGGCGGACCCCACTCCGCCGCTTCCTCCGTGGCCGACATCAACGGCGGGAAGATGGACGGGTTCGTCAGCCAGCAGGAGCACGGCATGGTCGGCTGCGCCCAGACCTTCAACCCGGCGTGCGGCAACGGCAGCGGCACGCCGGACGTGATGGGCTACCACACCGCCGCGGACATTCCGAACTACTGGGACTACGCGCACGATTTCGTGCTCCAGGACCACATGTTCGAGTCGGTGGCGTCGTGGAGCCTCCCGTCTCACCTGTACATGGTGTCCGAGTGGTCCGCCTACTGCTCGATCCAGAACGATCCGCGGAGCTGTCGCAGCGCGATCGAGAACCCCCAGAATCCGCCGGACTTCGCGCGCCGGCTCGGCAACCCCCTCCCGACCAATCCGAACTACGCGTGGACCGACCTGACCTGGCTGCTGCACAAGGACGATGTCAGCTGGGCCTACTACGTCGACGCGGGGAGCCAGCCCGACTGCGACGACAACGCGGCGATGTCGTGCGCGCCGGTCGTCCAGACCGCCAAGACGCCGGGCATCTGGAACCCGCTCCCGTACTTCACCGACGTCCAGCAGGACGACCAGCTCGGAGACATTGAGCCGTTGCCCAACTTCTTCACGGCCGCCAAGGACGGCGATCTCCCGGCGGTGTCGTGGATCACGCCGAACGGCACCGTGTCAGAGCACCCGCCGGGCCTGATCAGCGCCGGCCAGACCTACGTCACGGGGTTGATCAACGCGATCATGCGCAGCCCGGACTGGAGCAGCACCGCGATCTTCCTCGCCTGGGACGACTGGGGCGGCTTCTACGACAGCGTGCAGCCGCCGAAGGTCGACGCCCTCGGCTACGGGCTGCGCGTCCCCGGGCTGGTGATCAGCCCGTACGCGAAGCAGGGCTACATCGACCACCAGACGCTCAGCTTCGACGCCTACGTGAAGTTCATCGAGGACGACTTCTTGAACGGCCAGCGGCTCGACCCCAAGACCGACGGCCGGCCCGACCCCAGGCCCGACGTCCGCGAGGACGCGCCCCAGCTGGGAGACCTCCAGAACGACTTCGACTTCAACCAAGCTCCGCTGCCGCCGGTGTTCCTCCCGGTGCAGCCGCAGACGGACCTGATCGCGCCGACCGCGAGCACGACCAGCGGGTCTCGGGCCGCGCGACGGTCGCTCCCCGGGGTCAAGGGGTTGCGGCCGTTCGAGATCGCGGCGGCGGCCGGATACCTGGTGATGACGCCGGCCGAGCTCCGGCGCGAGCTGGCGTCAGGAGAGTCGCTGCGTGCGATCGCACGGGCGCAGGGCCGAACGCTCGCGGGCGTCCGGGCGGCGGTGCTCGCCGCGATTCGCGCCGAGCTCCCGCAGACGCTCAGGTAAGCCAGGTTCTGGAAGCGCCCCGGTTCGGTCAGACGGCCTTCTCGAGCCGCGCAAACACCGTCCGGCGCGCTGCCATCACTGCCTCGCGCTCGCGTGCGAGCTCGCCGATCCCGGCCCCGCCCTCAGATTTCGCGCGACGGATCGCGCGGTCGATCCTGGCTTGCTCGAGCACCAGGCGGGCGTGCTCGAGCTGATCGTCACTCACTGCGCCGGCGCGGCCGGCGCGCGAGACGAGGTCGGCAACGGCTCGCGCGAGCTCGTCGTCGCCGTCGGGCAAATCGGCGAGCGGCGACCCCGTCCGGCCGGTGATGTGGCGCGCGGCACGCCGCATCACCTCGCTTGTGATCAGGCGCTCGAGATCGATCTCGAACAGCATCCGCGCCCCCACCTGGGGCCGGGCGACGCACAGCGCGAGGAACGTCCGCTCGGCGCGCAGTCCCTGGTCGAGTGGCTCGCCTCCGCCTCCGTTGGTGCGAGGGGCGCCTGAGCCGCTGCCTGATCCGGGGCCACCGGTGAGGGCGACATCGTGCCTGCCCGAGGTTTCGATCAGCGTCGCCAAGCGCGCCTCGGACAGCTCGAGCCTGCCCGCGACGCGTCGCAGGAGGTCCTGTCCGAACGCGTTCTTCGGCAGGTCCCTCAGCGCCGGCTGTAGCTCGCTGAACGCGCGATCGCGCCCCTCCGCGCTGCTCGTGTCGTTGCGCTCGAGGATCCGCTCGACGTGGAACTTCACGAACGGCACCGAGGCGTCGACGCGTTCGCGGAGCGCGTCGACCCCGGCGCGCTCGATCAGCTCGGCCGGGTCGGTCCCCTCGGGCAGCGGGACGACTCGCAGCTCGAGGTTCCGGTTGTCGGTGACCTGGGCGGCGCGGAGCATCGCCTCCTGGCCGGCGCGGTCGGAGTCGAGACACAGCACGAGGGTGGTTGCGATGCGCTGGAGCTCGTCGATCTGCTCATTTGTGAGGGCGGTGCCCATGATCCCAACCGCGTTGGACAGACCCGCCTGGTGGAGCGCGAGTACGTCGGTGTAGCCCTCGACCAGGATCACGTTCCCGATCTTCGCCGCGGCGGCCCGGGCACGATCGAGGCCGAACAGCACCCTGCGCTTCTGGTAGACCTCGCCCTCGGCGGTGTTCAGGTACTTCGGACGCTGGTTGTCTCGCATCGCCCGCGCCCCGAACCCGATCACGTTGCTGCGGGCGTCGGTCGAGGGGAACATGATCCGCTCGCGGAACCGATCGTAGATCTGGCCCGGACGGTTCTGGGAGCGCTGGGCGAGCCCCGTGACGAGGAGATCCTCATTGGTGAACCCGGCGCGCCGCGAGGCGGTCAGCATGCGGTCCCACGCGCTCGGGGCGTAGCCGACGCGGAAGGTCTTGAGCGTCTCTTCGCGGAGCCCGCGAGTGTGGAGGTAGTCGCGCGCGGGCGCGGCCTCGCGCGCCTCCCACAGGTAGCGCGCGTAGTACGTGGCGGCGCGGCCGAGCAGCGACTGGAGCCGCTCGCGCCGCTGGCGTCGCTGTGCGGCCTCCGGGTCCTCCTGTTCGGTTTGCAGCTCGACGCCGAACCGGTCGGCGAGCGACTGGAGCGCGCCGGGGAAGTCGAGTCCCTCCGTCTCCATCAGGAACGTGAACACGTCGCCCGAGGCCTGGCAGCCGAAGCAGTAGTAGACCTTCTCCACCGGGTTCACGCCGAACGACGGTGTCCGCTCGTCGTGGAACGGGCAGCGGCCGACGTACTCGGTGGCGCCGGCCCGGCGCAGCTCGGTGTGGTCCGAGACCACCGCGATCATGTCGACCGCGTCGCGCACGCGATCGCGCGAGTCGGCCGTGAACCTGCTCACGGCGCGAACGCCACCGGCACGGTCAGCGACTCGAACGTGCGGATGCAGTAGCGGTCGGTCATGCCGGCGAGGTAGTCGGTCACCCGGCGCGGGACCTCGCCGGCCGGGATCGAGCCGGGGATCTCGTCCGGGTGGGCGCAGTAGTGGTCGAACAGCGACTTGATCACGAGCCGGATCTTTGCGTGCTCGCGCGTCGCCTCGGGCCCCAGGTAGATGCGCTCGAACATGAACGCGCGCAGTTCGGACATCGCGCCACCGATCGTGTCGCCCTGCACGATGTCGCCTTGTGGCTCGGAGTTCTCGACCAGGTCGTGGACCAGCGTGTCGATGCGGCTCGAGCCGGTGTCGCCGAGGATCTCGATCGGGCCTTGCGGTAGATCGCGGGCCGACAGCAGTCCGGCTCGGAGCGCATCGTCGATGTCGTGGTTGATGTACGCCACCCGGTCCATCAGCCGGACGATCTTGCCCTCGAGCGTGGACGGCTCCTGCGCGCGGCCGGAGTGGCTCACGATCCCGTCGCGGACCGGCGTGGTGAGGTTCAGGCCGGCGCCGTCGCGCTCGAGCGTGTCCACGACCCGCAGCGAGTGCTCGTGGTGCATGAACCGCAGGCCGAATGTCTGCCGCAGGCACTGGTCGAGCGCATCCTCGCCCACGTGCCCGAACGGCGGATGGCCGAGGTCGTGGCCGAGACCGATCGCCTCGACCAGGTCTTCGTTGAGGCGCAGCGCCCGCGCCACCGTGCGCGAGATCTGGGTGACCTCGAGCGTGTGCGTCAGGCGCGTGCGGTAGTGATCGCCGGCGGGCGCCACGAACACCTGCGTCTTGTGCTTCAGCCGCCGGAACGCCTTGCAGTGGACGATCCGGTCCCGGTCGCGCTGAAACGGGGTCCTGAGACCGCAGTCAGGCTCCGGACGCTCGCGGTGGGCGGGGTACGAGCGGGTGGCTTGCGGGGACAGCTCGCGCGTTTCGCGGTCGCGAACCCGCTCGGCGAACGCGGCCGCCACCGGGCCCGACGGATGGTCGGTCTGCGAGCTGAGAAGCTGATCGGACATCGTCTGTCGATTCTGACAGCGACGGTGTTGGGTCGGACCAGTTGTGACAAAGGCGTTGCCGGTGTGCGCGGGCGTTTGCGGTGGCGCGGGCTGGCGAACCCCGTCTCCGCTACCTAGGCCCGACGACCGTCGCGCGGCCGCGGGCGGTGCTCAGGAGCGGACGGAGCCGCACCTGCGCGTGGTGCTCGGCGGTCTCGGTGATCGCGCGCTCGGCCTGGGCGAGCGCGAACTCGGAGGCGTCCGGCGCCTGCGCCAGCGGGCGGCTGAGCGCACCGACGAGGAAGCTGTGGGACTCCTGGCCGAGCGGGAACGCGGCCGCCTCGCAGGCGTTGCACACGACGCCGCCCGCCGCCGCGGAAAAGCTCTGCAAATGTTCGGAATCTCCGCATCCGGCGCACGACGCCAGCTGCGGCATGATGCCGGCGGCGAGGAGCAGCTTCAGGCGAAACGCGAGCCCGTTCGCCGGACGCGCATGGCCGGCGTCGAGGTCGAGCAGCGCCAGTTCGTTGGCGAGCAGGCGGAACACCTCGGGATGCGGATCCGGGGTCTCGAACAGGCGGCCGACGGCGTCGCACGCGCGCGACGCGGCGTCGAGCGTCGCCGCGTGCTCGCGGAGCGATCGGTACGCCGCGATCGTGTCCACGCTCGTGACCGTGTGCAGGTCGCTGCGGCCCAGGTGGAGGATCACGCTGATGTGGAAGAACGGCTCGAGCCTCGCCCCGAACCGGCTGCGGGCCCGCCGCACTCCCTTGGCGATCGCCGACCGCCGGCCGTATCCCGGCGTGTACAGATGAAGGACCCGATCGGCCTCGCCGTATCGGATCGAGCGCAGCACGATCGCCTCGGTTCTCAGCGACCCGGCCATCGCCCCACGCTGGCTATACTTAATGAAGTTATGCGGCCGGTCACCATGTACACCACCGACGCCTGTCCGTTCTGCCTGAGGGCCAAGGCTCTCCTCGCCAAGCGCGGCATCGAGTACGAGGAGATCAATCTGGCACGCGACCCGGACGGTCGCGCCGAGCTCGTCGAGCGGACCGGGATGTTCACCTTCCCCCAGATCCTGATCGGCGACGAGACGATCGGCGGGTTCAACGAGCTGGTCGCGGCGGACCGCGCCGGACGGCTCAGCGAGCTGCTCGCGGCGTAGCGCCGCCGCCCTCGACGCGCCCACCGCCACGAGCACGGCGCGGCTTCGGCTGGCAGCGCTCGCACACGTACGTCCCCCTTCCCCCCACCACGATCTTCCGGATCTCATGACCGCACCGCGGGCAAGCCTCGCCGGCGCGGCGGTGAACCAGGAACTGGTCCTGGAATGAACCTCGCGCCCCGTCGACGTGACGGAAGTCGTCGATCGACGCGCCCTTCGCCTCGATGCCGGCGCGGAGCGCCTCCTCGATTCCCTCCCGGACGCGCTCCCAGTCGGCAAGCGTGAGCCGGCCGGCGGGGCGCAGCGGATGGATCCGCGCCCGGAACAGCGCCTCGTCGGCGTAGATGTTGCCGACGCCGGCGATCCGACGCTGGTCGAGCACGAACGCCTTGACCGGCGCGATCCGCCCCCTCGCGAGCTCGCGCAGGTGCGCGGCGGTGAACTCGGGCGTCATCGGCTCGATCCCGAGCCGCGTCGCCAGGTACTCGTCCCGCGCCGCCGCGCCAAACACGAGGTGGCCGGTGCCGAACCGGCGCGGATCGACGTACACGAGGCGATGGCCGTCGTCGAACTCGAGGATCACGTGCGTGTGCGGCGGCGCGACGTCGGGGTCGTACAGCAGCGTGCCGGTCATCCTCAGGTGCTGGATCAGGAACCGGTCGCCCGACAGCGACCAGACCAGGTACTTGCCGGCACGGGTCACGCGCTCGACGACCGCGCCGCGCAGCTCGGCCTCGACCGCCGCCGGCGGGTCCGGCCGCGTCCACCGCGGATCGAGGATCCGCGCCTGCGCGATCGTCCGTCCCTCGACGTGCGGCGCCAGCTGGCGACGGATCGTCTCGACCTCGGGTAGCTCGGGCACGGTCGCTCGCTCCTCGGCCTAGACGAACGGTTCCCCGGGAAGCCCGGCCGAAGCCACAGCCGCCTCGCCACCGAGCCACGCAAGCGCGCTCGCGCCCACATCCGCCAGCGATCCGTCGTGCCGGCGCGATCGGTGCCCTTCGAACGCCGCCAGCAGCGGGGCGTACTCGCGGGTGTGGTCGGTCCGCGGCGAGGTCGGGTCGCATCCGTGGTCGGCGGTCAGAACCAGCAGGTCCTCGGGGCCGAGTAGCGCCGTCCAGTCCGCGACGGCGGCGTCGATCTCCCTGAGCGCGCGGTGAAAGCCGGCGACGTCGTGCCGGTGACCGTAGACCTGGTCGGTATCGACCAGATTCGTGAACACGAATCCCGACTCAAGCGAGCGAATCAGCTCGCCCGTCTCCGCGAGCGCGCGCTCGTTCGTCGCGCCGGGATGCTGCACGTCGATTCCCACGCCCGCGAACAGCTGCCCGACCTTCCCGACGGTGTGCACCTCGACCCCGGCGTCCTGAAGCTTCTCCAGGTAGCTGCGGCCGGGCGGCGGGATCGAGAAGTCGCGCCGCCCGTCGGTGCGCGTCCAGGCGCCGGGCGCCCCCGCGAACGGGCGGGCGATGACGCGCCCCACCGCGTGCTCGGGCGGAAGCGCCTCGCGCACCGTCGCGCAGATCTCGTACAGCTCGTGCGGCGCGAGCCGGTCGATGTGCGCGGCGATCTGGAGCACCGAGTCCTGGCTCGTGTACACGATCAGCGCACCCGTCTCGAGGTGCTCGGGGCCCGACCGCTCGATCGCCTCGATCCCGTTGCAGGGGCGGTTGCAGATCACGCCGCGACCGCTGACGGCGGACACGAGCGAGACGATCTCCTCCGGGAAGCCATCCGGATACGTGGGCAGCGCCGTCGAGCGCGGACACGCCCATCAGCCCCCAATGGCCCGCGGTCGAGTCCTTGCCGGGACCGAGCGCGGCCAGGCGGCCGTGCACGACCGGTGCCGCCGTCGCAGGGACGCCCTCGATCTCGATGATCGACCCGAGACCGAGCCGCGCCAGCGTCGGCAATTCGAGCCCGCCGGCCTCGTGCGCGAGGTGGCCGAGCGTGTTCGTGCCCGCGTCGCCGTAGTCGGCGGCATCGGGCAACGCGCCGACGCCGCACGCGTCGAGCACCACGACGAATGCTCTCCTCAACGCCCCCGACCGTCCGCGTGCGCGATCACGAGCCGGAGGATCAGTCTTCTCCGTCCCAGTACTCCAGCCGCTCCAACCGAGCCATCAAGCGGACGCCCTTGAACGCGATCTTGTTCGAGCGCGGGTAGTAGCAGACGTCGCCGTTGTGGCGCATCCCGTAGGCGAGATACGTGAGTCCCGAGGGCCCGGCGCGGAACATGTGCGCGATCCCGGTCCCGGCCGGACGCGAGATCACGTGTCCGGCCCGTAAGGGTGTCTCGTCGTCGCCGAGGACGAGCACGCCGTCGCCGCCGAGGATCACGAAGATCTCCTCCTCGAGCGAGTGGCAATGCGGGGGCGCGGACTCCTTGCCGGGCGCGACCTCGACGTGCTGAATCCCCGTCGTGACCGACCCGGCGGCGCGGCCGAGGTCGCGACGGGTGCGGACGACCCGCGGGCGCTCGACGGTGACCTCCTCGACGTCCTCAACGTTGACGATCGTCGGTGGCCGTGGCGCGGGCTCAGACGGGAGCGGCGGCGGTCCCAGCTGCGACTCGAGCGCGAACTGAGTCGAGACGCCGTTGATCACGCCGGGCATCGAGCCGACCATCCGGTCCCCGACGTACGACATCCCGAGGCGGGGAAAGCCGACGTTCTCGTCATCGCTGCGCTCGCCGAACGCGAGCACGTCGAGCGGCTCGAACGCATGCACGGTGTGCGCGCCGCCGCCGGGCAGGTAGACGATGCAGTCCCCGGGGCGGATCTCGGCGGCCTCCCCCGCCTGCCAGGAGAGACCGCGGCCGCCGAGCACGTAGAAGATCTCCTCCTCGCGGCCGTGCTCGTGCGCCGGCGTCGACCAGCCGCCGGCCGGCACCTCGATCCGGCGAACGCCGACGTTCACGCAGCCGGCCGCGGCGCCGATCATCGTCCACCGGCCCTGCAGATGACCGACGGTGCGGTCCCGCGACGGCACCTCTTCGAAGTGTGCGATCCCCACGATCGGGACTGTACGACGGTCCCGCGACGGGCGTCAGGGAGCTGGTGGCACTCCCGTCACCTTGCCGGTCGCCCCACTACTCGTCGTTCGGCGCGATCTGCGCCCGGGGATGTGCCTCGAAGTACACGTCGCGCAGCCGCTCGGTCGACAGATGGGTGTAGATCTGAGTCGTGCCGATGTCGGCGTGGCCGAGCATCTCCTGAAGCGAGCGCAGATCGCACCCGCCGGTGAGGAGGTGCGTGGCGAACGTGTGGCGCAGCGTGTGCGGGCTCATGCGGTGCTCGAGGCCGGCGGTGATGGCGTGCCGGCGGACGATCTTGTACAGGCCCTGGCGGGTCAGCCCGTCGCCGCGGAGGTTCACGAACACCCGGCGTTCGGGCCGGATCCCCACGAGCTGCGGGCGTGCCTTCTCGAGGTACGCCGACAGTGCCTTGATCGCCTCGCCTCCGATCGGGACGATCCGCTCTTTCGAGCCCTTGCCGCGGGCTCGGAGGATGCCCGCCTCGAGATCGAGCTCGGACAGCTCGAGCCCGATCGCCTCCGACGCCCGGAGCCCGCACGCGTACATCGTCTCGAGCAGCGCGCGGTCGCGGAGCGCCGCGGGGCTCGTTCCGCGCGGCTGCTCGAGCAGCCGCCCGACTTCGTCGCGACTGAGGACCTTGGGCAGGCGCGCGCGGGACCGCGGCGCGCGTAGCTCGGAGGCGGGATCGCGCTCGATGATCTGCTCGCGCCGCAGGTGACGGTAGAACGACCGCAGGCACGCGATCTTGCGCTGAAGCGTCGCCGGCGCGGCGGCGGGCCGTTCGGGCGTGCCGGTGGCGAACTCGGAGACGAACTCCATCAGGTCGACGGTCTTGACCTCGAGCGGATCGAGGTCGTGGCGTCCGAGAAACTCGGCGAACTGCTGAAGGTCGGACCGGTAGGCCTCGAGCGTGTTGCGTGACAGGCCGCGCTCGAGCTCGAGATAGCCGAGGAAGTCGAACGTCAGGTCGGTGATCCGGGCGCCGTCGACCGAGTGCGCGGTTGCCATGCCCCGGGTATTCGGGGCGCCCGCCGGGGGTCCTGCCGTCGAGTGGCTACGGCACGCGGTCGTACACGTACACCTCGGCGGTGTACCCGAGGCGGATGGGATGATCAGCGTCGGCCGCCACGGCCTCGAGCCGCTCGATCACCCGCTCGCGCTCGGCGTCGGGGAGTGCCGCGACGAAGCTGATCGAGCTGAAGCGATCGACGAACCGGTCCGGGTCGAGGACCTGTTCGAACGGAATCTGCCGCTCCGCCGCGGGCGCGAACAGCCCCGCGGACTCGAGCGGCTCGCGCCATTCACCGCGGTGGTGGCTCGGCGTCCGGCGGCGGTACGGGCCGATGATCTCGTCCACCGCCTGGTGGATCGGCTGATCGAGCCGCCGGCGGTTCCACAGCAGCGCGACCCTGCCGCCCGCGCGGAGCACGCGATGGAACTCGGCCGCGGCCACCGGGCCGTCGAACCAGTGAAACGCCGAGGCGGCGGTGATCGCGTCGACCGCGCCGGCGTCGACCGGAAGCGCTTCGGCGGTTCCGTCAAGCGCCTGGGCGTCGGGCACGACCCGCTCGAGCACGGCCCGCATCGCCGAAACCGGCTCGACCGCGATCACGGTGGCGCCGCTCGCGACCAGCTCGCGCGTGAGCTTCCCCGTTCCGGCGGCAACGTCGAGCACCGTGCGTCCCGGCCCGAGCTCGAGCACTTCTGACAGCCAGTCGACGACCTCACGCTGATAGCCGGGGCGGCCACGCTCGTACGCGTCTGCCCCCTGCTCGAATCCGCGCGCGGCGTCGCGGTGGATGCTCATCGGTCGCGGGCCGCCAGCCACAGCAGCGCGATCAGCGTCTTCGAGTCCTCGCACTGCGCGATCGCCTCGTCGAGCCGAGCGAGCGGCCACGGCACGATCTCGATCCGCTCGTCCTCGTCGCCCGGGAGTTTCGGGCCGTCCGACAGCCCGGTGGCGAGGTACAGCCACACGCGCTCGTCGCTGAACCCGGGGCTCGTGTAGAACGCGAGCAGCTCCTCCCAGTGCTCGGCGCGCTTGCCGATCTCCTCGTCGAGCTCCCGCTTGGCGGCCTCGAGGGGAGGCTCGCCCAGGACGTCGAGCTTGCCGGCCGGGATCTCGAGCGACGCCGACGCCCCGATCACCTCACGGGGCTGCCGGGTCAGCCACACATGCTCGTCGTCGAGCGGGATGATCCCGACCGCGCCCGGATGCCACACCTTGTCGCGCGTGACCTCGGTCCCGTCGGGGTAGCGGAAGCGCTCGATCCCGGCGCGGACGACCCGGCCCTCCCACTTGACCTCGGACCCGGCCGGCTCGAACTCGGGGCTCACCCCGCCCCGCCCCCGGTTGCCGACGCCTTGCCCGCCTCCTCGATAAGCGCGATCGCAACGTCGAGCATGCCCTCGAGGGCGTCGGTGCTGATCCTCTCGGTGGGCTCGTGGTTGCGCTCCGTCCCATCGGCGAGATTCGCGCAGGCGAACCCGGCGGCCCGGAACGCGTTGGCGTCCGAGGCCCCGCCGGTCAGGATGTGCTTGGGCTCGTAGCCACAGGAGCGCAGTGCCTCCTCGGCGACGGTCACCTCAGTCGCTCGAGGGCGTATGCGATAGCCCTCGATCATCCGCTCGAGCGTGACGTCGAGATCGCATTCGCCGGCGTCGGCGGCGTTCTGCAGGTGATCGATCATCTCCGTCGTCAGCGTCTCGGCGCGGTCGCGGTCGACGCTTCGGACCTCGCCCTCGACTCGGCAGCGTTCGGGCACCACGTTGATCGCCGTTCCGCCGTGGATGGTGCCCACGTTCGTGGTCGTTTCGGGGTCGATGCGACCCAGCTGCATAGCCGCAACCGCGCGTGCGGCGGCGGCGATGGCGCTTCGACCGGCCTCCGGGCGCACGCCGGCATGCGCCGCGCGGCCATGGAATTCGGCGACGACCCGATGCAGGGTCGGGGCGGCGGTCACGATCTCTCCGATTGGTGTGGCGTGGTCGAAGACGTAGCCGAAGCGGCTGCGAAGGCGGCCGACATCGAACGCGAACGCGCCCAGCAGCGAGATCTCCTCGCAGACCGTGAACAGGATCTCGACTCCGGCTCCGGGCGTGCCGCCGCCGCGCGCGAGCCGCCGCGCCACCTCCAGGATGACCGCGACCGCCGACTTGTTGTCCGCGCCGAGGATGGCGTCGTTCGCGTTGGTCCAGCCGCCGTCGACCTGGACCGGGTCAACCGGCGCGTTCAGCGGCACCGTGTCCAGGTGGGCGCACAGGAGGATGCTGTCGGCGCCGGCACCGGGGATCCTGGCGAGCAGGTTGCCAGCGTCCGAGCCGACCTTCGGCCCCGCATCGTCCTCCTCGACCTCGAGACCCATGCCTTGCAGCTCGCGCGTCACCCAGTCCGCGCACGCCCGCTCGTGGCCCGACGGGCTCTCGATCCGGCACAGCGCGGCGAACGTCTGGTTCAGCCGCTCGCGCTCGGCGTCGGTGGCGCGCCTCACCGCGTGGCGGTAGGCGCGCCGGCGCCCTCGCCGTGCTGCGCAGCCCCGTTCCCGCCGTGCGCGGCACCGTTGGCGCCGCGTGCGACGGCCTCGGACCGCCCGGCGTATTCGAGCGCGGCGCCCACGAACTCGCGGAACAGCGGCGCCGGACGCTCCGGGCGCGACTTGAACTCGGGGTGGTACTGCGAGGCGACGAAGAACGGGTGCTGGTCGGCGGGCAGCTCGATCGCCTCGACGAGCCGCTCGTCCGGAGAGGTGCCCGAGCAGATCAGCCCGGCGGCCTCGAGCCGGCGGCGAAGGTGGTTGTTGACCTCATAGCGGTGGCGGTGGCGCTCGTACACGACCGGCTCGCCGTACAGCTCGCGGATCCGCGTCGAGTCATGGAGCTTCACCGGATCGGCGCCAAGCCGCATCGTGCCGCCCATGTCGGCGATCTCCTTCTGCTCGGGCAGCAGGTCGATCACCGGGAACGGCGTCTCGAGGTCGAACTCGGTCGAGTTCGCGCCGTCCATCCCGGCGACGTGGCGCGCGAACTCGGCGACCGCGAGCTGCATCCCGAGACAGATACCGAGATACGGGATCTTCTTCTCCCGCGCGATGTGCGCCGCGCGGATCTTGCCCTCGATCCCGCGGCCTCCGAATCCGCCCGGAATCAGGATCCCGCTGGCCGTCTCCAGCCGCGCGTTGATCGCCGGGTCTCCAACCTCCTCGGAGTCGATCCAGTCGACCTCGACCTTGGCGTCGTGGTGGGTCCCGGCGTGACGCAGCGCCTCGACGACCGAAAGGTAGGCATCCTCGAGCCGCACGTACTTGCCGACGAGCGCGATCCGCACGCTGCGGGTGGCCTCGCTCGAGCGCCGGGTGATCTCCGCCCAGTCGCTCAGGTCGGGCTGCGGTGCCTCGATCCCGAAGTGCTCGGACAGCACGAAGTCGTCGACGCCCTCGTCGCGGAACACGAGCGGGACGCGGTAGATGTCGGGCACGTCGAACGCGGACACGACCGCCTCGACAGGCAGGCTCGCGAACAGCGCGATCTTGCGCCGGATGTCGTCGCCGAGCATCGACTCGGAGCGGCAGATGACCATGTCCGGCGCGATGCCGATGCGCCGTAGTTCGTTGACCGAGTGCTGGGTCGGCTTGGTCTTCAACTCGCCCGCGTGCGAGATGTACGGCACCAGCGTGAGGTGGATGAACATGCAGCGCCGGCGCCCCACGTCGACCGGGAACTGGCGGATCGCCTCCAGGAACGGGAGCGATTCGATGTCGCCGACCGTCCCGCCGATCTCGGTGATCACGAAGTCGACCTCGGTCGCTTCCGCCATCAGCTTGATCCGCTGCTTGATCTCGTCGGTGATGTGCGGGACGACCTGGACGGTCGCGCCCAGGTAATCGCCGCGGCGCTCGCGCCGGATCACGGTGTTGTAGATGCCGCCGGCGGTCACGTTCGACGCGCGACTCGTGTTGGCGTCGGTGAAACGCTCGTAGTGCCCGAGGTCGAGGTCGGTCTCGGCGCCGTCCTCGGTCACGAACACCTCGCCGTGCTGGTAGGGCGACATCGTGCCCGGGTCGACGTTGATGTACGGGTCGAACTTCTGGAGCTGGACATCCAGCCCCCGCGCCACCAGCAGCCGGCCGATCGAGGAGGCGGCGATTCCCTTGCCGAGCGAGGACACCACCCCACCCGTGATGAATATGAATCGCGTCTCGCCTGAACCCATGTAGTCGCTTCCCGAGTGTAGTCAGGTCCCTGGCGTTTGAAGTTAGCGATCGCGTCGGACACTCGGAGGGTGCGCGGAAAAGTGACGCAGCGCGACGCTGTGTCGAGCCGGCCCCGGTCAGGCGGCGCGCAGCGCGGCCCGGGTCAGGCCGCGCGCAGCAACTGGCGGGCGTGGCGACTGGCGGCGCGGTCGCCCTCGGCGGCACCCAGCATCCGAACGAGCTCACCCACGACCTCGTCGCCTCCGAGCGTGGATACGGTCGTCCGCGCCGGCGCCGCGCTCGAGTCCTTGGCGATCGTGAAGTGGCGCGCGGCCATCGCCGCCACCTGCGGCAGGTGGGTGATGCACAGGACCTGCCGCCCCTCGGCGAGGGCCCGCAGGTGCTCGCCGACCGCGCGGGCGGTGTGACCGCCGATCCCGGCATCGATCTCGTCGAACACGAGCAGCGCGTCGTCCGTGGAGGCGACCGTGGGGCCCGAGTGGGCCACGCTCAGGATCGCGAGCATCACCCGCGACAGCTCTCCGCCCGAGGCGATCTCGCGCAGCGGCCCCGCCGGCATCCCCGGGTTCGGCGCGATCACAAGCGAGACGTCGTCGGCGCCGCGAGGGCCGCACCCTTCAGCGCGCGGCCTGACCTCGACCTCGAACTCGGCGTCGGCCATCGCCAGCTCGGCGAGCCGCTCGCGGACGGCCGCGGCGAGCGCCGGCGCCGCCTCATGCCGGCGCGCGGACAACTCGGCAGCGAGGCGGTCGAGCTCGGCACGGGCCTCGGACAGCGACGCCTCGACCTCCGACAGCGCGATCTCGGCGCGCTCGAGTTCCTCGCGGCGCGCGCGGCAACGGTCGGCGTGGGCGAGCACGTCGGCGATCGAGCCACCATGCTTTCGCTCGAGGCGCGCGAACAGCGCGAGGCGCTCCTCGATCTCCTCGAGCCGGCCGGGCGAGGCCTCGAGCTCGAACGCGTACGAGCGCAGCGAGCCGCTCAGGTCCTGGGCCTCATCGCCGAGTGCCTGCGCTCGCTCGGCCAGGTCCGACAGCGACGGGTCGATCCCCGCGGCGACGGCCAGCTGTCCCGCGGCGTGCGCGAGCAACTCGGCCGCCCCGCCGGTCCCCTCATCGGGCGAGATCGCCTCGGCGGCGCCGGCGGCCGCGCCGCGCAAAGTCTCGAGATTGCGTAGCCGGTCGCGCTCCAGAGTCAGCTCGGATGCCTCCTCCTCGCGCGGCGCCACGCTCTCGATCTCGTCGAGCTCGAACGCGAGCAGGTCGAGCTCGCGCTCGCGCCCGGCGGCGAGCGCGAGCAGCTCCGTCTCCCGCGCCTCGACGCCGCGCACCCGCGCGTAGGCCTCCCCCACCCGCTCGCGCAGCGCGATCTGATCGCTCCCGCAATGGGCGTCGAGGACGTCGAGCTGGACCGCCGAGAGCATCAGCTTGCGGTGCTCGTGCTGGCCGTAGAACGAAAGCAGCACGCTGCCGAGCTCGCGCAGGTCGCCAACCGTGGCGGACCTGCCGCACACATACGCGCGGGTCCGGCCGTCGGGCCACACCCGCCGCGCGAGCACGATCTCCTCGGCGCCCGTCGGCAGCACCTCGGCCCCCGCCAACTCGGGAGGAATCGAGAACACCCCCTCGACGTAAGCCTCGGCGGCGCCGGCGCGGACCACCCCGCTGCCGGCGCGCCCGCCGAGCAGCAGGTCGAGCGCGTGTGCCAGCAGCGTCTTGCCGGCGCCGGTCTCGCCGGTCACGACGTTCAGCCCCGGGGCCAGCGCCAGCTCGGCTCGGTCGATCAGCAGCAGGTTCTCGACGCGCAACTCTTGCAGCATCGGCGGGGTGTACCACCCGGCCCCGACGGATACCGGATGCTCGACGCCGCCTCGGCTGGATCACTCAGGCGATGTGCATCTCCGGCAGACGGTGCCCAAGCCGGCGCACGATCGGCGCCAGCAGCGTGGTCAGGGTCGACAGCACGGCGAGCACGCCAAGCGCGCGCCAGAAGTCCGCCCCAACATCGGTCGCGGCGAACATGAACCCACCCGCCACGAGCAGAGCGCAGAGCATGCCGAACGCGACCGACGCCTCGCTCAGCCTCCGGACGATGCTGCCGTCGCTGCGGCGCAGCCGCCCCAGCATCACGCACGCGTGGGCACAGCCGATCAGCAGCGCGCCGCTCACGCCGAGCGCGCGCAGCCACAGGGCGGTCGCCGACAGCACCGACCAAATCGCGCCGAGGGCCAGCGCGGCCGCTCCCGCCGCGAGCATCAGCGTGATCGCGCCGAGCGCGCGCCGCGGATCGGGCCCGTCGAGGACCGTCGCACCAACTAGTCCCGCCACCGTGCACAGCGACACGACGAGCGTGCTGCCAAGGACCCGCACCCCGGTGGCGCTGAACTGCCCGGTGATCAGGAACCAGATTGCCAGCCCCGCCACCGCGCACAGCGTGCCCGCCAGAACGATTGCCAGCCGATACATGAGTCGCATCTCGAAACCTCCTTGTTGACCGATGGTCTACAAGGCTACCAGGCTTATTGACCGTCGGTCAAGTAGAATCTCGCGGAGTGCCGATGCCCGCCCCGACCGGACCCGCATACACGCGCCTGGGCGTCGACGAGCGCCGCCGCCAGCTGCTCGACGCCGGCGCTGCGCTGTTCGCCGAGCACGCCTACGAGGAGATCTCGATGCTCGACATCGCGCGCGCCGCCGGGGTGTCGAAGCCGCTCCTCTACCACTACTTCCCCTCGAAGATCGACCTGTTCAAGGCGGCCGTCGCGGACAAGGCGACCGCGCTGCAGAGCGTCATCGAGCCCGCGGGCGACGGCACGCCGCTCGAGCAACTGTCGAGGAGCCTCGACGGCTACCTGGCCTGGATCGAGGCGAACGCCCGCGCGTGGTCGAAGCTCGTGCAGAGCGCCGCCTCCCTGCCCGAGGCGCGCGAGCTCGTCGAGGACTTCAGGCAGCGGACGATGGACATGGCACTGGCGCGACTGACGGACGGCGCCACGCCCCGCCCCGCGCTTCGCACCACGATCAGCGGCTGGCTCGGGTACATGGACGCCGCGATCCTCGACTGGACCCGGCACGGCGACCTTCCGCGCGAGGACCTGCGCGACCTGCTGATCGCCGCTTTCGTCGCCGCGCTGCTGTCGGCCCAGGAGGCCGACCCGGAGATCGCGCTCGACCTGAGCCTCTGAGATACGGTAATGGCCCCGCACCACCCAGGAGGAGGAGAGCGATGGCCAGCACCGCGTCCCGGCTCGAGCGCCGCCAAGTCACCACGGGCCCGGCCGGCGTAGACGTCTCGGGGCTCAAGCGCGCGCTCGAACGCGCGGTAACCGGCGAGGTGCGCTTCGACGCGGGCACGCGCGCGATGTACGCCAACGACTTCTCGATCTACCGGGCGGTGCCGATCGGCGTGGTCATCCCGACGGGTCCCGACGACGTGATCGCGGCGATCGCGATCTGCCGCGAGTACCAGGCGCCGGTGCTCCCGCGCGGCTGCGGCACCGCTCCCAGCGGGCAGACGACGAACGTCGCGGTCGTGTTCGACTACTCGAAGTACTACAACGAGATCGTCGAGCTCGATCCGGACATCCGGCAGGCGGTCGTCCAGCCCGGGGTCATCTGCGACCAGCTGCGCAACGCCGCCGAGGAATACGACCTCACGTACGGCCCCGATCCGGCGACCCACGAGTACTGCACGTTCGGGGGCATGCTCGGCAACAACTCGTGCGGCACGCACTCGCTGATGGCGGGCAAGACGAGCGACAACGTGCTCGCGCTCGACGTGCTCCTGTACGACGGCACACGCATGACGGTCGGCCCGACCACCGACGAGGGACTCGAGGAGATCATCGCGGCCGGAGGTCGCAAGGGTGAGATCTACGACCAGCTGAGAAAGCTCCGCGACCGAGTCGCAGACCGCGTCAGAGCCGAGTTCCCCGACATCCCTCGCCGCGTGTCCGGCTACAACCTCGATCAGCTCCTCCCCGAGAACGGGTTCAACGTCGCCCGTGCGCTGGTCGGATCCGAGGGCACGTGCGCGAACATCCTCCACGCGACGGTCCGCCTGGTCCCGAGCCCGCAGCAGCGACGCACGCTGCTGCTCGGTTATCCCGACGTATTCCAGGCCGCCGACCACGTCCCGGTGATCCTCGAGCGGACCCGTCCGATCGGGCTCGAAGGGTTCGACGACCAGCTGATCAAGAACATGATCGCCAAGGACCGGCTCGCCGCCGAGCGGACGCTGCTCCCCGCGGGGCGCGCCTGGCTGTACGTGGAGTTCGGGCGCGACGATCCGGATGAGGTCGAGGAGGAGACTCGCCGCGCGCTTGAGCTCCTCGCCGACGGCCCGCAGATCGACGCCAAGGTGATCGTCGACAAGCTCGACCAGGTCAGCATCTGGAAGGTCCGCGAGAGCGCGGTGGGCGACAGCCGCGCCCCCGGGTACATGGACGCCGAGGGCAACTGGGAGGACGCCGCGGTCCACCCGAACAAGCTCGGCGCCTACCTGCGCGACTTCCAGCAGATCCTCGACGACCACGGCTACCGCTGCGTCTACTACGGCCACTTCGGCCAGGGGTGCGTGCACACGCGGATGGACTTCGACCTGAAGTCGGCGGCCGGAGTCAAGACATTCCGGTCGTTCATGGAGAAGTGCGCCGACCTGGTCGTCGCCTACGGCGGGTCGCTCGCCGGCGAGTACGGCGAGGGCCACGGCCGCGCCGAGCTGCTCCCGAAGATGTTCGGCCCCGAGCTGATGGAGGCGTTCAACGACTTCAAGCGGATCTGGGATCCCGACTGGAAGATGAACCCGAACCGCCTGATCGGCGACGTCAAGCTCGACGAGGGCCTGCGTCTCGGCCCCGACTACCGGCCACCGGAGCTGAAGACCCATTTCGCGTTCCCCGACGACGGCGGCTCGTTTGCGACCGCGATCGAGCGCTGCTTCGGGATGGCCAAGTGCCGGAATCTCGGCAGCCTCACGATGTGCCCGAGCTTCCACGCCACGCGCGAGGAGCGACACTCGACCCGCGGCCGCTCCCGCCTGCTGTTCGAGATGCTCAAGGGCGATCCGGTCACCGACGGCTGGCGCGACGAAGCGGTCAAGGAGTCGCTCGACCTGTGCCTGTCGTGCAAGGGGTGCACCAGCGACTGCCCGGTCCAGGTCGACATCCCGACCTACAAGGCCGAGTTCCTCGCCCACTACTACGCCAAGCGCCGCCGGCCGCTCCACCACTATGCGCTCGGCCTGCTGCCATGGTGGGGCCAGGTCGCGGCGCGGACGCCCCGGCTCGTCAACGGGCTCAGCGCCTCGCCGCCGATCGCGCGGCCGGTCAAGCGATGGCTCGAGATCGCGCAGGAGCGTGAGATCCCGAAGTTCGCCAAGCAGACGTTTCGCGACTGGTTCGCGGACAGGAGCGCCACGACCGCGGCGCCCGGAGCCGCCCCGGGCAGCGGGCGCCAGCGCGTCGTGCTGTGGCCGGACACGTTCACCGACCTGTTCGAGCCCGACGCCGGCAAGGCCGCGGTCGAGGTGCTCGAGGCCGCCGGGTTCGCGGTCGAGGTGCCGCACAAGCACCTGTGCTGCGGACGGCCGCTGTACGACTTCGGGATGCTCACACTCGCCAAGCGCACCCTTCGAAACGTCCTCGAGACGCTCTCGGAGCCGATCGAAGCCGGCGTCCCGGTGCTCGTGCTCGAGCCGAGCTGCGCCTCGGTGTTCCGCGACGAGCTGCGCAAGCTGATGCCCCACGACGAGCACGCGCGCCGGCTCACCGCCCAGACGATGGTGCTCGACGAGCTGCTCGCTCGCCACGCGCCCGGATGGACCCCGCCGAACGTCGGACGCCGCGCGCTGATCCACGGCCACTGCCACCACAAGGCGGTGATCCGCGGCGATCAGGGACGCGGCCTGCTCACCCGCGCCGGCGTCGAGGCAGAGATGACCAAGGCGGGCTGCTGCGGGATGGCCGGGTCGTTCGGCTACGGCGCCGGCGAGCAGTACGACGTCTCGATGCGGATCGGCGAGCAGTTCCTGCTGCCCTCGGTCCGGGCAGCCGCGGCCGACACGCTGCTGGTGGCCGACGGATTCTCGTGCCGGACGCAGATCACCGCCGGCACGGGCCGGCGCGCGCTCCACACCGCCGAGGTGCTCGCGCTCGGCCTCTAGCGTCCCGACTCGGCGACTGCTTGGGAAGAAACTCGGACATAGTCAGAGTTTCTTCCCAAGCGCCGCGCTACCGCATCGACGACAGACGGCCGAACTTCTCCCGCAGGCGGTGGTAGAAGTTCGCGCCCGGCACCTGCGCGAGGCAGCCCTGGCCGTCGACGAACCCCGCCTCGATCTCCTCGCCCGGCGCCAGCGTGTACACCGGCCGGCCGTCGACGGTGACGTCGACGGACTCCTCCTGCGAGCGGTTGACCACGGTCAGTACGTCGGTCGGCGCCACCACGAGCGCCCGCGCGGTCAGCGAATGCGGCGCGATGAACGAAACCACGAAGCCTGCGACCCCCCACGCCATCACCGGGCCGCCGTTGGCGAGGTTGTAGCCGGTCGAGCCGGCCGGCGTGGCCACCGCCAGGCCGTCGCAGCGGACCCGACCGATCTCGTCCTTGCCGACCGCGTAGGCCAGATCGGCGACGCGATTGCCGGGCTGGCGGTGGATCGACACGTCGTTGATCGCCAGCCACTCGCCGCCGCCCCCCGACAGCGCGATCCCGGGCAGCGACAGCACGTCGAACTCGCCCTCGAACGCCCGCTCGAACCCCATCCGCGCCTCCTCGCGGTCGACGGTGGCGAGGAACCCGATCTCGCCGAAGTTGACGGCGAACACGGGCACGCCGGTCCCCGCGTACTTGCGCAGCGCGGTCAGGATCGTCCCGTCGCCTCCGAGCGCGAAGCAGATGTCGACGGCGAGCGGGCCCTCGACGTCGACCTCGAGCCCCGGCCCGTGCTCGAGCCGGTGCTTGCGCGTCTCCTCGGGATCGATGAACAGGGTCGCGCCGCACCCGCGCGCGATCTCGATCAGAGAGTCGATCGCCGGGCGCGTCTCCGATGGCCGGCGGTGCGTCAGCACCGTGGCTGTCCGAACCGGGTTCAAGGCTCGACCTCCCGAGCCGCCGTCTCCAGATCTATCGGGGCCCCGGACCGAGCGCCCTCGGCCAGCCACACGAACGTCTCGAGGTTGCCCTTCGGCCCGGGCAGCCCAGAGCTCGCGTAGCCGAGCACGGCGGCGCCGAGCCCGCGCGCGGCCTCGCCGACATCGACCAGCGCGCGCCGGCGATGTTCAGCGTCCCGCACGACCCCTCCCTTCCCGACCAGCGAGCGCCCGACCTCGAACTGGGGCTTGACCAGCGCGAGGCAGTCGAACCGCTCGGCCGCGCATGTCAGGACCGCCGGCAACACCTTCGCCAGCGAAATGAACGAGACGTCGATCACGATCAGATCGGGCGCGTAGGGCAGCGTCTCGCCCCGCATCGACCGCGCGTTGCATCGCTCGATCACCGTCACCCGCGGATCGGTGCGCAGCCGCCAATCCAGCTCGCCATAGGCCACGTCGACCGCGACCACGTGCGAAGCCCCGGCCTGCAGCAGGCAGTCGGTGAATCCGCCGGTCGAAGCGCCGACATCGAGGGCCCGGCGCCCCGAGATGTCAACGCGCAAGACATCAAGCGCGTTGCGGAGCTTCACGCCCCCGCGCGAGACGAACGGCGGACCCTGCAAGACCTCGATCTCGACGTCGTCGGAAACCATCTGGCCGGGCTTCTCGGCCCGCCGGCGGCCGGGCAGCAGCAGCACGTCGCCGGCCAGCACCGAGGCCGCAGCCGCGGAGCGCGACGGGAACGTCCCGCGCGCGGATAAGAGCGTGTCGATCCGAACGCGCTTCACTGAAGCGGAACGGTACGTGATCGCGTTCAGGCGGCCAGGCTCGAGACGGTCTCGACGGCCCAACCGAGCGCGTCCCGGTAAGAGCTCGCGATGCCGGGGGCGTGCGACCGGAGCGCCGCGACGTCGAAGTCGCCCTGTTCGTAGCTGACCACGGCCTTGAGGATCGCGCCCGCCGGCCCGTCGCGCCGGAGCAGGGCGGCGCTGACCTCGTCGGCGAGCGGAAGCTCCTCGACGATCGTCTCGAGCGGCACCTCGAGCAGCGCGTCGGCGACCGACAGCAGCCCCACCGTGAACAGCTGATCCCCGGCGACGTCGCCGAGGTCCGCGCCGAGCAGCTCGCACATCCGGGCGCGCGTGAGCCCGACCACCGACAGCTCGCGGGGCGCGTTGGGGCCGCCGGTGAGCGCGACCAGCAGCGCCCAGCGCGACACTCCGCGCGAGCCGAGCATCATCACCGCCTGACGGATCGAGCCGATGCTGCCGCGCATGCCGATGTACGCCGAGTTGATGTAGCGCAGCAGCTTCACGCTGAGGCCGACGTCGCGGTCGATCACCCGCTCGAGCTCCTCGATCGTCGCCGAGGAGCCCTGGAGCGCCGCCAGCGCGACGAGCGTCCCCATCTCGCCGACGGGAACCTTGCGGACCGCCGCCTTGTGGCGGCTGGCGTAGAACGGACCGGAGAACAGCTCGAACCCGAGATCCTTGGCCTGCTCGAACTCGTTGTAGTCCTGCAGGCCCGACGCGAGCGGCATCGCCCTCGCGGCCTGGATCCGGGACACGGCGCGGGCCGCGTCGTCGGGCGACCAGGCGCGCGGCTCGATCTCGACCGTGCCGAACGTGTCGAGCAGCGCCGCGTCGAAGTCGGGGCCGGGCAGATCGTGGAGCGACAGCGCATACCCGCGTCCGGTGAGCGCATCTACCACGCTCGCGACCTCGGAGTCGCAAGCCGTCTCGTGGGCGATCCGGAGCAGCACGCGGTCGGGGCGCACCGGCGGGACGCCGAGCGCGACCAGGAGCTCGCGTGAAAGCGGCAGGTGGGCGAGCGCCTCGCCGACGAGCTCGTCGAGCCCGACGCCGCTCAGCACGTCGCCGAGCAGGCGCGCGGCGGTGCCGTCGGCGGGCGGCAAGCCGTCCGCGGTCGAGTAGGCCACGCGGTACCCGGTCACGCGCATCTGCCCGTCGACGACGGGCTGGCGCGAGATGAACAGATCCGAGGCCGCGTCCGGCGGCTCGGGAGGCTGGGCGCCCCGGTCGAGCTCTTGCGTTGCCATCACCCCAGTGTCGGCATTTTCGACCCCCGACCACAGGGGTGAATCGCCCCCGTCAACGGTTGGTGGACGCCTAACGCCTGGCTACGCCGTCGGTATTCCGGTGTACTCGGCGACGGCGGATTCGATCCGCTCGGCGATGCGGGCCCCGGTGAAGCCGACCTCCTCGTGCAGGAGCTTCGGGGCGCCGTGGGTCACGTACCGGTCGGGGAGGCCCACGCGAAGGATCCGAGGGGCCAATCCAGCGTCCGACAGGCTCTCCCAGACGGCCGATCCGAACCCGCCGGCGAGGACCCCCTCCTCGATGGTCACGAGCAGTTCGTGCTCGGCGGCCAGTTGTGCGGCCAGGCCGACGTCGATCGGCTTCGCGAAGCGCGCGTCGGCGACCGTCACCGACAGTCCGTGCCCGGCGAGGATGTCGGCCGCTTCGAGCGCCTTCCCGACGCCGCTGCCGTAGCCGAGCAGCGCGACGCGCTCGCCCTCGCGCAGGATCTCGCCGGTGCCGATCTCGATCGCCTGCGGCGACGCGGGCAGCGGAACCCCGACGCCCTCGCCCCGCGGATACCTCAAGGCGAAGGGACCGTCGTCGTACAGCAGCGCGGTGCGGAGCATGTGGACGAGCATCGCCTCGTCGCGCGGAGCCGCGAGCACGATGTTCGGCAGACAGCGAAGGTACGCGATGTCGAACATGCCGTGGTGGGTGGGGCCGTCGTCGCCGACGAGCCCGGCGCGGTCCATCACGAACGTGACGTTCAGCTTCTGCAGGCACACGTCGTGGACGATCTGGTCGTACGCGCGCTGGAGGAACGTCGAGTAGATCGCGGCGACCGGCTTGCACCCCTGGAGCGCCAGGCCGGCGGCAAACAGCACGGCCTGCTGCTCGGCGATCCCGACGTCGAAATAGCGGTCGGGAAGCTCTCGCTGAAGGATGTTGAGGCCGGTGCCCGAGTTCATCGCGGCCGTGATCCCCATCACCCGCTCGTCGCGCCGGCACTCCTCCACGAGCGCGTTGCCGAACACCTGGGTGAATTGAGGAGGCCCAGCCCGCCCCGTCGCGGGCTTGCTCGTCGCCGGGACGCCATTGGCGATCGATTTCGGCTTCGCGGCATGCCATTTCTCCATGCCCTCGAGACCGCCCTCCTCCGAGGGAGCGAACCCCTTGCCCTTGACCGTCGCGCAGTGGATCACCACCGGGCGCTGGGCGATCAGCGCCTCGCGTAGCGCGCGCCTGACCGCGCGGACGTCGTGACCGTCGATCACGCCGATGTACGCGAAGTCGAGCTCCTCCCAGAACAGGCCGGGCGCCCAGAAAGCCTTGATCGACTCCTTGAAGTGGGGCCCGAGCCGCTCGAACGCGGACCCGATCCCCGCCGGGAGCTTGGTCAGCCCCTCCTCGAATCCCTCGCGCGCTCGCCACAGCTTGGGATTGAGGCGAACCCGGTTGAACTGCCGCGACATCGCTCCGACGTTCGGCGCGATCGACATCCCGTTGTCGTTGAGCAAGACCACGATCGGGGTGCCCTCGCCGCCGGCCTGGTGGACCGCCTCGAACGCCACGCCTCCGGTCAGCGCGCCGTCGCCGACGACGGCCACGACGTGACCGTCCTCCCCGTGGCCACGGCGCATGGCCTCCTTGATCCCGACCGCGTACCCGATCGCGGTCGAGGCGTGCCCGGCCCCCATGATGTCGTGCTCGGACTCGGCGATCGAGCAGAACGGGGCCAGCCCGCGGTACTTGCGAATCGTCTGCAGCTGGTCCCGGCGGCCCGTCAGGATCTTGTGGGGATAGGCCTGGTGACCGACGTCCCACAGGATCTTGTCGCGGGGCGAGTCGAGCATCGAGTGGAGCGCAACGGCGATCTCGCATGCGCCGAGGTTCGCGCCGAAGTGGCCGCCGATCTCCCCGACGGTGTCGATGATGTGCTCGCGCACCTCCTGCGCGACCTGCTGAAGCTCCTCGTCGGTGAGGCCGTGGAGGTCCTGGGGCTTGTCGATTCCGTCGAGCAGTCGGGTCATCAGAAGGATCGGGTCGCGATGAAGTCGGTGATCTGCCGAAGCTCGGTTGTCTGCGAACCCGCCTGCGCCGCGGCCGCGAGCGCGTCGAGCGCCCGCCGATGCGACTCCGCGGCCAGCTCACGCGCCCCGTCTAGACCGAACTCGCTCACGTAGGTCCGTTTACCCAATCGCTCGTCCGAGCCCTGGTGCTTGCCGAGGGTCTCCTCGGAGCCGGTGACGTCGAGAATGTCATCCACGATTTGAAAAAGTATCCCCAGCTCCCTCGCAAAGCCGTGGAAGCTATGGATTCTCTCAGGTTCATCGAGTCCGGCGAGAATCAGCACGCACTCGATGCTCGCGGCGATCAGCCGGCCGGTCTTGAGCTCGTGCAGCCGGCGCAGGCCCGCGGGGCCGGACGGCGCCGTCCCGGCGACGTCGATGTACTGGCCCGCGACCATGCCCTGGGCGCCGGTGGCGTGCGCGAGCTCGCGCGCGGCCGCCAGCAACCGCTCCGGAGCCGCCTCCTGGCGGGTCAGCAACAGCACGAACGCCTCTGCGTACAGCCCGTCGCCGGCCAGGATCGCGACGTCCTCACCGAACGCGACGTGACAGGTGGGTCGCCCGCGACGCAGGTCGTCGTCGTCCATCGCGGGCAGGTCGTCGTGGATCAGCGAATACGTGTGAATCAGCTCGAGCGCGGCCGCCAGTGGCAGCACCCACTGGGGCTCGCGGTCGATCGCCGACGCGGTCGCGAGCGCGAGCACGGGCCGGATGCGCTTGCCGCCCGCGAGCAGCGAGTAGCGCATCGCCTGCTCGAGCCCCTCGGACGGTGCCTCGGACACGAAGCGCAGCGACTCGAGGTAGCGCTCGATTTGGGCTCGGAGGTGATCGGGATAGGCTGCCGAGGGAATCGGGCCAGGGGACTGCAACGGAGCCGAAGGCGGCACCGGATTCTCGCCGCTCGCCGTCGGGAGCCTCGCTGCCGGGAGCACTAGGACGCCGGCAGCGGGAGCTGGCCGGGAAGGTCCGGCAGGGGCTCCAGCGCCGCCCGGGTCTGCTCGTCTACCTGGGAGCTGGCCTCGCCGGCCAGCCGCGCGCATTCCTCGATCAGCGCGAGCGCCGCGTCCACATCGACATCTGGGGAGCGAAGCTGCTCGGCGGCCTCCTCGAGACGCGCGCTGAGCTCGATCAGGGGATCGTCCACGGTCGCTAATGTAGCGACAACGCGACTCGGGCGAGCTCGAGCCGGACGTCAACCGTCCGCGTCGAGCGCCTCGTTGACCAGCTCGTCGGCGCGGGCGTTGTCGGCCCGCGGGACGCTGCGGATGCGCCATCGATCGAACTCGCGGAGGGCCGCGATCGCCTCGGCGTGGAGCGGCTTCATCGCGGGGTGCTTGACCTTGTACGCGCCGGTGATCTGGCGCGCGACCAGCTCCGAGTCGTTGACGATCTCGATCTCGCGCGCGTCGAGCGCGCGGGCCCGCTCGAGCCCGCGCAGCAGGGCCCGGTACTCGGCCACGTTGTTGGTCGCGACGCCGATCCGCTCGCCGAGCTCCTCGAGCACCGCGCCGTCGGGATCGGATACCACGACCCCGATCGCGGCCGGGCCGGGGTTGCCGCGCGCGCCGCCGTCCACGTGGACGACGACCTTCAACAGCGCCCCCGAAGCGGGGAGGGTCAATCCTTGGCCAGCTCGGGGAGCTCGCCGGTGACGCGCGGGCGGCGGCGATCGCGAACCTCGCGATTGCCTCCGCCGGACGAGCTCCGGCCCCGCCGCGAGGTCTTGCGGCGGTCGACGATCACCTCGACGTTGGGATCGCTCGCGTAGTAGCTCTCGAGCTTGTCGAGCAACTCGTCGGCAAGGGCCTCTGGGACGACGCAATAGATCACGTCCCTGATGCTAGAGGAGATATCGCGGGGTTCACATCGAACCTTTGTCCACCGCGCGGACGCCGCGGGGCGGCATCCACCCACGTCCAGCCGGGTTGAGCCGGGTTCAGCGGTCCGCTGGGGGTCGCGTGGGCCTCAGGCGGGCCCTAGCGCCCCGTGCTCGTCGTAGGAGGCGTTCGACTGGCGCTCCTGGGGCGTGAGCTCGTCGAGCTCGTAGCCCTGCGCGGCGACCCGAACGGCCGGGACCTCGTCGGAGAGGTCGACCTCATAGCGATACCAGCACAGCTCCCAGGACGCGACGATGTGCACGAGGCTGGGATACTCCAGATTCGGGTTGATCGAGACGTCGGGCGCCCCGAGCGACCTGGCCACGCCCGCCACCGTCCGGCGGTGCTCGGAGTTGTTGAACACCTGGATCGCCGAGGCCATCTTCTGCTCGGCCCCCATCGGCACCGCGCGGACGTGCCGCGGCTCCCGCGCAGGCTCCCGGACGCGCCGGCGCGTGGCCGGACGCTGTTGCGGCGCCGGCGCGCTCGGCTCCGGTGCGGGCTCGGGCTCGGTGTCGAACGGGATGGGAGGCTCGGGCGCGGGGGCGCGCTCACGCCGCCGGCGCAGGCGGCTCAGAAGCGAACCACGCCGAGTCGAGGTCGACGCGTTCTCGTCGTACGTGGGGGCGGTGCCCTCACGCAGCCAGCCCTCGTTCAGCGCTCGCGACTTGCAAAGTTCGCACACCGAGCGGCGAACGCCGCCGTCGATGTAGACCTCGGCGTGCTCGCCACGCAAGAGCGTGCGGCCGCACACGTCGCAGACCATGATTGCGGTGGACGGGCGGATGTCTTTGGTAGTGGCCATGAGGCGTTCGAATATAACGGCAGGGCGCGCACGAAATGGTTAGGCCTTCACCGCCTCCTTCTCGGCACGCGCCTCCTCGACCACCTTTCCGGCCAGATGTCCCGGGACCTCCTCGTACCGCAGGAACTCCATCGTGAACTCGCCCTGACCGCCGGTGATCGAGCGCAGATCCGGCGCGTAGGAGAGCATCTCGGCCATCGGTACCTCGGCCTTGACGTCGGTCATGCCGGCGCCCACCGGCTCCATTCCGAGCGGCCGCCCGCGCCGGGAGTTCAGATCCCCGATCACGTCGCCGACGGCGTCCTCGGGCGCGGCGACCGTGACCAGCATGATCGGCTCGAGTAGCACCGGGCCGGCCTGCTCCATCGCCTGCTTCATCGCGAGCGAGCCGGCCAGCCTGAACGCCATCTCGGAGGAGTCCACCGTGTGGTAGGAGCCGTCGTAGAGGCGCACGCGCAGGTCCTTGACCGGATAGCCGGCGACCACGCCGGCCTGCATCGCGTCGTGGACTCCCTTCTCGACCGCCGGGATGAAGCCCGTCGGGATCACGCCGCCCTTGATCGCGTTGACGAACTCGAACCCGCTACCCGACTCGAGCGGCTCGATTTCGATGTGGCAATCGCCGAACTGACCACGGCCGCCCGTCTGCTTCTTGTGGCGTCCGTGCGCCTTGGCGGCCTTGCGGATCGTCTCCTGGTAGGGCACATGCGGCGGGTTCAGGTTGACCTCCGCGCCGAAACGCGACCTCAGACGCTCGACGATCACCTCGACGTGGACCTGTGAGAGGCCGGCCACGATCTGCTCGCCGGTCTGGTCGTCGCGATGGAGGTCGATCGTCGGGTCTTCCTCCTGGAGCCGCCTGAGCGCGGTGAACACCTTCTCCTCGTCGCCCTTGCTCTTGGGCTCGACCGCGAACGCCATCACCGGCGCGGGAAGCTTGATGCTCGGCATCTCGATCGGCTCGTCGCGCGAGGCCAGCCAGTCGCCCGCCTTTGTCTCCTTGAGCTTGGCCACCGCCCCGATGTCACCGGGGCCGAAGTCGTTGGCGTGTCCGGTCTGGTTCCCTTCGAACGTGAGCAGCTGCCCGATCCGCTCCTTCGTGTGCGTGCGCGTGTTCAGCACCTGCGTGTCGTGCTTGACCACGCCCTGGTAGACCCGGAAGATGTTGATGCGGCCGGCAAACGGGTCGGCGCGGGTCTTGAACACGTAGGCGAACATCTCCTTGTCCTCGACCGGCTCGAGCGTCACTTCGCCGATTTCGAGGCCGCCGTGCTTGACCGGCGAGGGGAGGTCCTCGACGATCGCGTCGAGCAGGCGGTTGGTGGCGAGGTTGCGCGTGGCGACGCCACACGTCACGGGGAAGATATGGCCGTGGTTGGTCCCGTCCTTGAGCGCGGCGACGATCTCCTCGTGGGAGATCTCCTCGCCCTCGAGATAGCGCTCCATCAGCGCGTCGGAGTTCTCGGCGACCTCGTCCATGAGCTTCTCGCGGTACTCCTGAGCCTGCGCCTGGAGTTCGTCGGGGATCGGGATCTCCTTGGAGTTGTCTCGGGCGACGCCGTCGTACTCGTAGGCCTTCATGTCGACCAGGTCGATCACGCCGCGGACCTCGTGCTCCGAGCCGATCGGGATCTCGGTCGCCACCACGTGCTGGCCGAAGGCGGACTTGAGCGACTCGAGCGCGCGGAAGAAGTCGGCGCGCTCGCGGTCGAGCATGTTGACGAAGATCAGGCGGGCCAGGTCGAGCTCGGCGGCCCGCTGCCACAGGCGGCTGGCGTGGACCTCGACGCCCATCACGGCGTTGATCACGAACACCGCCGATTCGCACACGCGCAGCGCCCCGAGGGCGTCGGCGATGAAGCTCGAGTCGCCGGGGGTGTCGATCAGGTTGACCTTGCGGTCCTGCCACTCGAACGTGGCCATCGCCGCGGTGATCGACATCTGCCGGGCCTTCTCGTCAGGGTCAGTGTCGGAGTTGGTGGTCCCGTCCACGACCGAGCCCATGCGGTTGATTGCCCCGGCCTGAAACAGCAACGCCTCGTGCAACGAGGTCTTGCCACTACCGCGGTGGCCGACGAGCGCCACATTGCGGATGCGATCCGCGGGCTTGTGCATGCCGTGCTCCTCTCCTTCGGGGACCCTGTGAAACCGAATTTACCGGGCCTCGCTTCGCTCGGCGTCCGTGGGTCCGGTTCCGCCGGGCGTCCGTGCCCGGCGGGGGGGTCGCGGGCCTCTGTCCGGGTTTGAACGCCGGGCGGATAACGGCGGGCACCTGAGGTAGGGTGTCGGTTTCCCCTGGGGCGGTGAAGCGGCGTCCGGCGGTGTTTAACGGCGGACACCTGAGGGGGTGCAGTCGTCCCGGGGACCGGTCGCGGCGCCCAGGGGTTTCAACGGCGGCACCTGAGGGGGGTGCGGTCGTCCCGGGGACGGGACGCGGCGCCCGGGGGTTTAACGGCGGGCACCTGAAGAGGGTGCAGTGGTCCCCGGGGCGGTGCCGCGGCGCCCGGCGGTTTCAACGGCGGCACCTGAGGGGGGTGTGGTCGTCCCGGGGACTGGTCGCGGCGCGCCGGGCATGCATAGCACGACAACGGAGCCGATCCGGCGAGGCCCTGCCGTGTGACGCATGTATGGCATGCGTAGCGCGGCACGGCTCGGGACGGGTGCGTCGATTGTCGAGCTATGCATGCTCCGCGACCCGCCGCGCGCCGGCGACCCGCCCCCACCCCACTCCAGGTGCCCGCCGTTAAAACCCAATCCGCCCCACGACCGCCACGGAATCAGCGACCCCACCGCCGGGCACGGACGCCCGGCGGAACGGCCTCCCGGCTCGGCCCGCTCGGCATCCGGCCTCGCCAAGGCCGGGCCGGGCGGGAGTCATCCGGCTGGACGCCGGGCGCAGCCCGGCCCCTCCTATTCCAGTTCGCCGGCCAGCTTCGACCGCAGCCGCAGCACGGCCTTGGTGTGCAGCTGCGACACGCGCGACTCGGTCACGCCGAGCACCTCGCCGATCTCGCGAAGGGTCAGGTTCTCGTAGTAGTAGAGCGCGACGACCAGCTTCTCGCGCTCGGGGAGCGCCGCGATCGCGTCGGCGATCCGGTCGCGCAGCTCCGACTGGTCCATCAGCTGCTCGGGGTCGGGCGCCCCGCGGTCGGGCAGCGTGTCGAGCAGCGAGATCGCGTCTCCGGTCGAGTCGGACACGCTCCACAGCTCGTCGAGCGCGACGATCGTCGAGTTCGAGATCTGGATCAACGCCTCCTGGAAGGCGTCGACGGTCAGCGACAGCTCGGTGGCCATCTCCTCGTCGGTGGGAGCGCGCTGGAAGCGAGCCTCGAGCTTCATGTTCGCCCGCTCGATCTCGCGGGCGCGGGCCCGCACCGATCGCGGCACCCAGTCGAGCGTGCGCAGCTCGTCGATGATCGCGCCGCGGATCCGGGTGATCGCGTAGGTCTCGAACTTGATCTCCCGGGTGAGGTCGAACCGCTGGATCGCCGAGATCAGACCGCCCAGCCCGTACGAGATCAGATCCGATTCCTCGACGTGGGCCGGCAGGCCCGAGCTCATCCGCCCGGCGACGTACTTGACCAGCGGCGAGTACGCGACCACGAGCCGCTCACGCGCCCGCTCGTCGCCGGTCGCCTTGAAGCGCCTCCACAGATCTTGTAGCTCGATCGCTTTGACGTTGGTTTCCAAGTTCCCCCAGACGTTATTAGGCCCGCCTCACGCGCGGGGATGAGCGCGCGAATAGGTGGACCTTAGGCGGGCCGACTCAACGCGAGTGTAAACCTGAGTGGTCGATATGGTCGCATGGCCCAGGAGTTCCTGGATCGCGCGTAGATCGGCGCCACCGTCGAGCAGATGGGTCGCAAACGAGTGCCTGAGCGCGTGCGGATGGGCCTGAGCGAGCCCCGGCGAGCGGGACATGGCGCGCCTCGCCCAGCCGTTCAGTCGCCGCCTCACGTCGGAGGTGGACAGCCGGCGGCCCGACTTCGACAGAAACAGCGCACGGTCGCGGACGGGGTGGCCGGCTCGGTCGCCGTTCCGGCCGCCGGCGGGGTCCGCTTCGCCCGCGAGCGCTGGGCGGCCGCGCTGCAGGTAACGCTCGAGCGCCCCCAGCGCGTGCTCTCCCACCGGAACCAGACGTGTCTTCCCCCCCTTCCCCTCGACCCGTACCGACTCGGCGTCGAAGTCGACCGCCTCGAGGTCGAGCGTGACCAGCTCCTCGGCGCGCAGGCCGCACGCGTACGCGAGCTCGAACAGCGCGCGGTCGCGGAGTTCGAGCGGCGTCGTGGCGGGGATCGAGTCGAGCAGCGCCGCCACCTCGGTGGCCTTGAGGACCCGGGGCAGGCGCTGGGGCTTCTTCGGTGAGCTGAGCAGCTCGGCCGGGTTGTCCTCGCGCGCGCCGACCTCCATCTGACTTCGGAACAGGCCCCTCAGCGCCGCCAGCCGGCGCGCGATCGTCGCCGGGGCGATCCCGTCCTCCGACAGCCCGGCCGCGTACCGGCGCAGCGTGCGGATGTCGACGTGGGCGGGCTCGGCGGGGTGGGCGGGGTCGGATTCCCGGGCCCAGGCCGCGAAATGCCGGCAGTCGGCGCTGTACGCCGCCCGCGTCTTGTCGGCGACGGCCCGGCGTCTGAGGTCGGCCTCGAACGCCTCGAGCGCCGCCGGCCATGCGGACGTTTCGGCAGGCGCTGGCATAGACGCACCGTATTCGCCGCGCTCGCGGTAGTGCCTGCTTATCAGCGCCGTTCGGTCAGCCGTCGGACCGAGCGGTCCGCTACGTGACGTCGACGATCGTCCCGATCGGCGTGTATGGGTACACGGCGCCGGCTTCGGAGTACGGCATCTCGACGCAGCCGAGGCTCTGCGCGAAGCCATAGGAGGCGCGCAGGAAGCCGTGCAGGGCGTCTCCGCCGTTGAAGTAGCTCACGTACGGGACGCCCGGATCGTCGTAATGGCTCCCGTCGGGATTGGTGCCGCTCATCGTCACCGACAGCGCGTGCTCGAACACCGCGAACACGCCCTGGGCGGTCGGCGCCGCCGGGATGCCGGTGTTGACGGCGCCAGAGACGACGGTCTTGCCGCTGTGCCACGTCGACTCGGTCTCGGGAGAGCCCTCGCTCACGTACACGAACGTGTAGCCGAACGTGTTGCTCTTGCCCTGCACGGCGGCGGTGATGAGCGCGTCCCAGACCTGAGGCCCGGCGACTCCGTCGGCCGTCATGCCGTGCTGGTCCTCGAACATCATGATCGCGCCCTTCGTCAACTCGCCGTACGTGCCGGGCGCCCACATGTTGACGAGCGCGCTCGGGGTGTTCGGGTAGCGCCATGTGAAGTTGCCCGCGGGCGGTTTGACCGCGGCGGCGAGCTCGTTGGCGGTGTTGGGCCCGGGCCCGGTGCCGGCGTAGTGGAAGCGGAGCGGGAGATAACCGAGCACCGCCAGCAGCTGCTGGAGGCGCAGCGTGGTGCCCTGGGGCACCGTCCAGCCGCCCCACGCGTCTCCGCTCTGCTTGGCGCCAAGCAGCCGGACGCCGTTCGGGAGCCCGATGCTGACGTTCGCGCCGAGCCCGTAGCCGAAGCCGGTCGGCTGGAACTGGATCGAGCGGTCGCTGATCTTGTGCCACGTGCCCGCGGTCTGCGGTGAGACCGGCGGCATCGAGCCAGCCAGCGCCTTGGACACGGGCTTCGAGAAGGTGAGCGTGATCGGCGTGGTCGCGGTGATCGTGCTGCCGGGCGCCGGGTACGCCAACGCGCTCGTCGACGAGCCGGCGGGGAACCAGCTGACGAGCGCCGCGGACGACGTCTCCCACGAGCGCGGCGCGGCGGCGACGTAGATCGTCCCGGCCTCAGCGGTCCGCGCAAGCGTCACCGATGACTGCGGCGCGCCGAACTGCTGCCGGTGCAGGCTCGTCGTGGTGGGGCCCGTGGAAACGGTGGACACGGCCTCGGCGAACTGGAGGTGCAGTGGCTGGCCGTTGGCCACGGTCAGGAAATGAGCCTTCAGATGGGCGCTCGGCGTGGTCAGCCTGAGGTTCAGGCGCTGGGTCTTGCCGGTGACCCACGCGACCGAGCTCGGACGCTTGACCACGGCCTGGACCGTCAGCGTCTCGTGGGCGGGGATCCGGCCGTTCGGCCAGATCTGACTACCGGTCAGGTGCACCGGAATCGCCGAGCCGGTCTTACCGCCGTAGACCCTGACGCTCTCGACGGTTCCGCCGCCGAGCGGGAGCGTGACCTTGGCGAGCGCGGCGGGATCGGTGGTGAGTGTCGCCTTCGAGCTTTTCAGCGCGATCGCGACCGCGGCCGCCGCGCCGACGAGGATCACGACGATCCCCAACGCTACGTACGGCCCCTTCCTACGTGATGTGCGAGCCACCCCGGATGCCCGACGCGGCTGTCTGGACGGCCTCGCCGGGCTTCGCTCAGGGCGTAGATATGTCGCTCGCGCTCGTGCCAGCTAAGACCACCCCATGACGACAATCGTACCGGTCGATCCGTCTGATCTTTGTTTGGGCAGCGTTTTGTTCAGACTTCTGCAAGGGAGATTTCATCCGGGCACCCGCAATGGGGTGTACGCACGTGGCCCTAACGGGTGACCGCGCCCAGCGATGCGCTCGACACGAGCCGGGCGTATTTCGCCAGCGCGGCGGCGGGCGCCGGCCGCTCCGGGGCCTTGTAATCCCTCGTCCGCGCCGCGATCTCCTCGTCCGAGAGCTTCACGTCGAGGCGGCGGGCGTCGACGTCGAGCGTGATCTCGTCGCCGTCGCGGACGATCCCGATCGGGCCGCCGCGGACCGATTCCGGCGCCACATGCCCCGCCATCAGGCCGTGGGTGGCGCCCGAGAAGCGGCCGTCGGTCAGCAGCGCGACGTCCTCGCCGAGGCCCTCGCCGACGAGCGCCGCGGTGACCGCGAGCATCTCGCGCATGCCGGGGCCGCCCGCGGGCCCCTCGTTGCGGATCACGACGACATCGCCGGCCTTGATGCCCTGGCTGGTGACGGCGGCCATCGCGTCCTCCTCGGACTCGAACACCCGCGCCGGCCCGGTTTGCTTGCGCCGCTCGTATCCGGCGACCTTCACGACGCACCCCTCGGGCGCGAGGTTCCCGTGCAGGATCACGAGACCGCCGGTGTCCTTGAGCGGATTGCTGATCGGCCGGACGACCTCCTGGCCCTCCTGTTCGGCCGCCTCGTCGGCGTGCTGGCCCACGGTCTTGCCCGTCACGGTCTGGGCGTCCTCGTGAAGAATCCCCGCCTCTTTCAGCCGCTTCAGCACTAGCGGCACACCCCCGGCGGCGTATAGATCCGGAGCGACGAAGCGTCCGCTCGGCTTCAGGTCGCACAACAGCGGCGTGCGCTCGCTGATCCGGTCGAAGTCGTCGATGTCGAGGTCGACCCCGATCTCCTTGGCCACGGCGAGCAGATGCAGCACGCCGTTGGTCGAGCCGCCGCTGGTCGCGATCGCGGCGATCGCGTTCTCGAGGCTGTCGCGGGTGATGATGTCGCTCGGCCTCTGGCCGCGCCTGAGGACGTCCATGACCAGGCCCCCGGCCTCCTTGGCCACGTCGACCTTGTGCGGGTCAATCGCCGGAACCCCTGAGGAAAACGGGGAGATCCCGAGCACCTGGAACGCCATCGCCATCGTGTTCGCGGTGAACTGTCCGCCGCACGCGCCGGCGCCGGGCGAGGCGGCCTCCTCGACCTCGGTCAACTCCTCGTCGGTGATCCGGCCGGCGGCGTGCGCGCCGATCGCCTCGAACACCTCCTGGATCGTGATCTGCTGACCCTTGTAATGGCCCGGGTAGATCGAGCCGCCGTAGAGCATCAGGCTCGGCACGTTCAGCCGGCACAGCGCCATCACGGTGGCGGGGATCGTCTTGTCGCAGCCGCTGATCGCGATCACGGCGTCGAACGCCTGAGCGAACGCGACGAGCTCGATCGAGTCGGCGATCACCTCGCGGCTCACCAGCGATGCCTTCATACCCTCGGTGCCCATCGTGATCCCGTCCGAGATCGCCACCGTGTTGAACTCCATCGGCGTCCCGCCGGCCTCGCGGATCCCCTCCTTGACCTTGGCCCCCAGGGCACGCAGGTGGAAGTTGCACGGCATCGTCTCGATCCAGGTGTTGGCGACGCCGATGAGCGGCTTGCTCAGCGCCTCGTCGTCGTAGCCGATGCCCTTCAGCTGGGCGCGGGCGGCGGCGCGCTCGGGGCCTTCGGTGAGCGCGCGGCTCTTGTGCTTGAGGTCGAACTCCGGCATGGGGCGCGGAACGTTAGCCGGTGGCGATCATCGGGGCCGGCTCGAGAAAGCGTCCTCACGGGACGCTTTCTCGAGCCGGCTCGTCCTATGCGGCCTGGTGGCGATCGCCGGGATCCGGCGATGGGGTTCCGCCGGGGCCCGCCGCGTCGCGCATCCGCGCCCGCTCCCACTGCGACAGGCGCCACAGATCGCGCCGCACCTGGGCCGGATCGAGCTGCCGGCCTGGCAGGTGCATGTTCGCGGTGCACACTAGCCGGCGCTCGTCGCCGGTCAGCGCCATCCACTTGGCGAGCACGTCGTCGGAGTCCGGCAGCCGCGAGCTTCCATACGGGCGCGTCTCGTCGGGGAACGTGACGCAGTACTCGTTGAGCAGGCGGTGGGTCTGGGCCAGGTACGCGAGGATCGGCCGGTGCGGGTAGATCAGGTACGCGTACGGGGCGCCACCGGTGCCGCCAACGTCGTCGGGTCCGTCGGCGAGCGTTCCCCAGACGCGCAGGAACCCGAGGTCGCGGTACATCGCCCACTCCTCCTCGTTGACGCACGAGCGCAGCAGCGCCCTGGCGCGGGCCTCGGCCCGGCGCTCACGCCCCGGGTCATACGACCACGTCGGGGTCCGCTGCCGGCGCGCCTTGTACCGGCTCCAGAAATCGTCGATCCGCGGGATGATCAGGTCAGACAGAAGCGCCAGGGCGACGAGCGCGGTCGCTGCGAGCGCCAGCACCATGGCTGCCGCTGACCTACCTGCCGCCTGCTGCCCGCGGGAAGAAGATCACGCGGTCGGCGTCCCAGGGAATCTCCTCGAACGAGCGGACCATGATCGACTCACGCCGGCCTTGCCGGCCCGAAACCGGCACCGCCGCCCACAGCCCAGCGTCCAGCTGGCGGCGGAACTCCTCGATCAGACGCTGCTCGTCCTCAGCGCGCTCGACGTCCCCCTCAGCGATCAGGACCTCTCCGTGGCCTGGCTTCATCCTCAGAAAACGCACGAGCGGATTATGTCAAAACCGTGTCAGCTCCCGATCGCCGTCAATCGCTCAGAACTGGCCAAACGTGGGGTTTGCAGGCAATCCCCAGGATGTCGACCGGGCCGGGGCCGGCGCCGATCTCACGCAGGCCCTGCGCCACCGCGCGCGAGGCGAGCTCCCGGGCCGCGCGCGCGGCCTCGAGCGGCTCGTCGCCGTGGGCCAGCCGCGCGGCCAGCACCGAGGAATGGGTACAGCCCGAGCCGTGGGCAGCCCCGTCCTCGTGGCGGTCGCCGGGGAGCTCGACGAGTCGTTCGCCGTCGAAGAACACGTCGGTCATCGGTTCGCGGTGGCCGCCGGTGACGACGACGGCTTTCGGTCCGAGGACGTGAACGCGTCTGGCGAGGCTCTCGGCGTCGAGCTCACCCTCAGCGTCCCCGATCAGCGTTCTCGCCTCGGGCAGGTTCGGCGTGAGCACGGTGGCTCTCGGGAGCAACAGCTCTATCAGCGCCGACCGCGCCTCGGGGTCGAGTAGCACCGCCCCCGACTCCGCCACCATCACGGGATCGATCACGACCGGCGTGGTTTCAGGGAGCTCGCTGAGTGCGAGCGCCACCGCCTCGATCGTCGGCCTGTCGCCGAGCATCCCGATCTTGACCGCGTCCACGCCGATGTCGTCCGCCACCGCGCGCACCTGGGCGAGGATGATCTCGGGCGGGATCGCGTGGACTGCGATGACGCCGACCGTGTTCTGCGCGGTGATCGCGGTGATCGCGGTCATGCCGTGGACGCCGCAGGCCGCGAACGCCTTCAGGTCTGCCTGAATCCCGGCGCCGGCACCCGAGTCGCTGCCGGCAATCGAAAGGACTCTTGGGAAGCACGACCCCGAGCGTACCCCGACCGATGCGACTGCGATTTTCATCGACTATCAGTGAAAATCGCGGTCGCATCAGACGGCCACCCGGAAACGGCCCCCCGCCCCACGCTTCACGAACCCCCCGAGTTCGAGAGCCGCAAGGGCTGCCAACCCCGTGTCGGGCGCGAACCCGGCGCGGGCCAGCGCGGCGGTCGTCTCATGACCCTCGGCAATCGCTTGCAGCAGCGGTTGCAGCTCCGCCGGGGCCTGCGCCCGGCGCGTCTCGCAAGCGACCGTCCGCACTCCTTCGCCGAAAAGGTGATCGAGCACATCCTGCGGCCCCCGGACCATACGGGCGTCGCCGCCGGCGAGAAGCGCGTTCGAGCCTTCCGCCTGCGGCGTCGTCACCCGCCCCGGCACGGCACCCACCGGGCGGCCGATCCCCTCCGCAAGACGCGCCGTGACCAACGACCCTGACCGCTCTCCGGCCTCGACGACGACGGTCATCGCGGCAAGCGCGGCGATGATCCGGTTGCGCGCAAGGAACATCCACCGCCGCACGCTGGTCCCCGGCCCGAGCTCGGACACCGCCGCGCCGGTCGCGACGATCTGCCGGTATAGGGCCAGCTTCCCCGGCGGGTAAGGACGGTCGGCCGAGCCCGGCAGCACCGCGACCGTCGGGCCGCCGGCCTCGAGCGCGCCGGCGTGAGCAGCGGAGTCGATCCCCTCCGCCATCCCGCTCACCACCGTGAGCCCGGCGACGGCGAGCCCCCGCCCGAGCGACCGGGCGACGTCGAGCCCGTACGGCGAAGCCCGCCGCGAGCCGACGATTCCGACCGGCTCCCGGGACAGAAGGTCGATTGCGCGATCGAGGCCACCCGCGACGTGGAGCACCGCCGGCGGAGCGCTCAACGCCCGGAGCCCCTGCGGGTATGCCGGATCGCAACGACATACGGTCTCGATGCCGGCGGCGTTCGTCCGCTCCCGGACGCGAGCCACATCCAGCGTCTCGAACTCCTGCTCCAGGTGCGCCGTTTTCCGGCCTCCGACCCCCAAGATCAGCGCGTCGTCCTCGAGCGCCAGCACCTGATCGATCCGGCCGCGCGCGTTGTCCAGGTGCCCCGCAAGACGACCGATCAGCCACGACCGCGCCATGCAGTCGTCGCAGGCGCCCTCGCTCATGCTGCGAGCGTCCGCTCGGCGTCCCCGCGCTGGCGCAGGCTGAGCGCGGTCAGCAGGTCGGCGTGCGTGACCCGATCGTGAGCTTCGAGGTCGGCGATCGTCTGGGCGACGCGCACGACCCGGTGGCGGCCGCGCGCGCTGAGCGCCCCGACCGCGTACGCCTGGGCCAGCGCCCGCTCGGCCGCCTCGTCGAGCCGTACGTGCCGGCGCGCGAGCCGCGCGTCCATCTCGCCGTTGCACCGCGCCGCGTAGCCCGCCAGGCGGAACCGCTGGCGCTCGCGAGCGTGGGCGACCCGCTCCCGCGCCCGCGCCGAGGAGGTGTGGGGCGCGGCCCGCAGGTCGTCCTCGGTGGGCCGCTCGACGTTGATCAGCATGTCCATCCGGTCGAGCAGCGGTCCGCTGAGCCGCCGGCTGTGGCGCCTGAGGTCAGCGTCGCCGCACCGGCACCGGTCGCCGATGCCGGCGAACCCGCACGGGCACGGGTTGGTGGCGGCGACCAGCATGAACCGCGTCGGGAACACGAGCGCCCGCTGGGCGCGCACGATCGTCACGCACCCGTCCTCGAGCGGCTGTCTCAAAGCATCGAGGCTCGAGCGCTGGAACTCGGCGAGCTCGTCGAGGAACAGGACCCCATGGTGAGCGAGGGTCGCCTCGCCCGGCCGCGGCGGCGCGCTCCCGCCGACCAGCCCCGCCGAGGAGATCGTGTGGTGAGGAGCGCGGAACGGGCGCGCCTGCACCAGGCCGGCCGCGTGCAGCCCGGCGATGCTGTGGATCCGCGTCACCTCGATCGCCTCGGCACGCGTCATCGCCGGCAGGATCGAGGGGATCCGGCGGGCGAGCATCGTCTTACCGGTTCCCGGCGCGCCCTCGAACAGCAGGTTGTGGCCGCCGGCGGCGGCAATCTCGAGCGCCAGCAGCGGCGCGGCGTGCCCGCGAATGTCCGCGAGATCGGGCTCGGCCGGCGAGGCGTCCGGGGCGTGCGCCGGCGCCGGCAACGCGGGTAGCTTGGCCCCGGTGAGCACGTCCGCCGCCGCCCGCAGCGTCGGCACCCCGGCGACCTGAAGGTCCTCGACCAGCGCCGCTTCGCGCGCGCGTTCGCGCGGGACGATCAGCCGCTTCAGTCCGGCCCGGCGCGCTCCCTCGGCAACGGCGAGCGCACCGGGCGAGTCGCGCAGCTCGCCGCTCAGCGACAGCTCGCCGAACACGGCGTAGTCCGTCAGCGCGTCCGCCGGGATCTGCCCGCTCGCTGCGAGCACGGCGAGCGCGAGCGCCGCGTCGAACCCCGGACCGACCTTGCGCAGGAACGCCGGCGCGAGGTTCGCGGTGATCCGCGTCTGCGGGAACTCGAAGCCTGAGTTCGCGATCGCCGAGCGGACCCGGTCCCGCGACTCCCGCACGGCCGCGTCCCCGAGCCCGACGATCGTGAACGCGGGCAGACCGCTGCGGATGTCGACCTCGACCCACACCTGGCGGGGGTCGATCCCGTCGATCGCAAACGTGGCGACTCGCGCGAGCATCGGGTCAACGTACGCGGGAGGGCGTGAGGGGTGGTACACGCGCTGTTCCGATCCTGCGCACGCGAGCGCGCCCGCCGTGAGCAGACTTGGAACACGGCGTCACCCACCTCTCACGCGCCCCGGCGTAGCGTCGCTCACGTGACCAGCGACCCCGGCCCCGCGTGACCAGCGACCCCCGTCCCGCATGACCAGCGACCCCCGTCCCGCATGACCAGCGACCCCCGTCCCGGGCTCGGCCGGCTCGGTGAGCAACTCGCCGCCGAGCACCTGATCAGGCGCGGTTTCGAGATCGTCGATCGCAACTACCGCACGCGCTGGGGCGAGCTCGACATCGTCGCGTTCGACGGCCGCGTGCTGACGTTCTGCGAGGTGAAGACGCGGCGGGCGAGCGCAGCGGGTGTCAGCCCGCTCGAGGCCGTGCGGGCGCTCAAGCGCTCCAAGGTGCGCAAGATGGCCGGGCGCTGGCTCGTCGAGCGGACCGACCGGCCCTACGCCAACACGATCCGCTTCGACGCGATCGGGGTGACGCTAGACGCCGGCGGCAGGCTGATCAGCCTCGAGCACCTCGAGGGGGCGTTCTGAGACGTAGAACTCCAGCTGCTGATACGCCATCGACTGAAACGACCGCCGGTGCAGCGGCGACACTCCGAGCCGCTCGATCGCCTCCCGATGCTCGGGCGTCGAGTACCCCACGTGCTGGGCGAACTCCCATCCCGGATGCGTGGTGTCGGCGCGCCGCATGTAGCGGTCCCGGGTCTCCTTGGCGATCACCGAGGCGGCGGCGATCGCCGCGCTCTTGGCGTCGCCGTCGACCACCGCGCGCTGCTCGTGACCGAGCGCCGCCACGGGGAAGCCGTCGCTCAGGCAGATACAGCCCTCGCACGCGACCTTTGACAGCGCGTCGCGCAAAGCGGCGAGATTCGTGCGGTGCAGGCCGCGGGCGTCGATCCCGGGCGCGCACCGCGACACGATCACGACCTTCGCGGCCAACCGCAGGATGATCGGGAACAGCTCGGCGCGGACCTCGTGGGTCTGCTGCTTGGAATCGTTCAGCGCGCCGAGCGCGCGCACCTCGCCGGGACCGATCGCCTCGAGGTCGAACAGCACGCCCGCGGCCACCAGCGGCCCGGCGAGACACCCCCGCCCGGCCTCGTCGGCGCCGGCGACGAACCGCACGCCCAGCGAGCGATCGAACCTGAACAATCGGCGGGCGGGCGGAACTGCCCGCTTGCGCCGCCCCGGAGCTCCCGCCCCGTTCGTCCGGCTCGACGCCCCGTTCGCCCGGCTAGAGGAACCCGATCCGGTCAGGGGGCCAGTACGTGAAGAACGCTGTGCCGATGATCCATTTGCTCGGGACTGGGCCCCAATAACGACTGTCCTCCGAATCCGGGCGGTTGTCCCCCATCATGAAGTAATCGCCGGGCGGAATCTTGATCGGTTTGCCGAAAGTGCAAGTAGAAATTCCGCCGCAGGGGATCGTGTACGAGTCCTTCTCCCGGACTCCGTTGCGGATCACGTGGCCGTTGATGATCTGGATCGTGTCCCCGGGAAGACCGACGACCCGCTTGATGAACGTCTGGCTCGACGCCGTCGCGGTCGGCTGGTCGCAGGCCTGGGCGGTCAGCCCGCCCTCCTGGCCGCCCTGATTGGGGTTGCCGCACACCGGGTTCGTGAAGTCGGCCCCGTGAGGCGGGTGGAACACGATCACGTCGTCGAGGCCCGGGTTGCCGGCGAGGCGGTTGGTGAGCACCCGCTGTCCGACGTCGAGCGTCGGGACCATCGACGGGCTCGGGATCCGGTAGGGCTTGACGATGAACGCCTGGATCAGAAGCGCCAGCGCCACCGCGATCGCCACGGTGACCACCAGCTCGATCAGTCCCCTCATCGGCGCGCCCCGGCCGCCGGCCGCCACCCCGCGAGCCGAGCCATTAGAAGAACCCGATCCGATCGGGCGGCCAGTAAGTCAGGAAGGCCTTCCCGATGATCCACGACCTTGGCACCGGCCCCCAGAAGCGGCTGTCCTCCGAGTCGGGCCGGTTGTCCCCCATCATGTAGTAGTAGCCCTTGGGAACGGTGATCGTCGCCGGGAAGTTGCACGACGCGTCACCGTCGCACTGCACGATGTAGTGGTCGGATTCCCGCTTGCCGTTGCGGATGACGTGCCCGTTGACGATCGAGAGATGGTCGCCCGGGAGTCCGACGACGCGCTTGATGAACGTCTGCGACGACGGTTGCTTCCACGGCACCGCGCAGGCCGCCGGCGCATCCTGCCCGCCGCCGTCCTGTCCCTCGTTCGGATCCGCGCAGCCGTTGTCGTAGTTCTTCGGCGGGTGGAAGACGACGATGTCGCCGACGTGCGGCGAGGAGAAGTCCATGCCGATCCGGTCCACGAGTACGCGCTGGTTGACCCGGACCGTGGGGAGCATCGACCCGCTCGGGATCCGGTAGGGCTTCACCAGGAACGCCTGGATCCCGAGGGCCAGAGCGAGCGCGGTCACGACGATCACCGCGAGCTCCAACAGCGTGCTCGCGGGCGACCTGCTCGCCTTCGTCACCCCTGCTGTTCGCCGGCGGAGTCCTCCGGGGCCGCCGGACTGGCGTCCTGCGGCGCCGTCGGGGGGGTGGAATCCTCCGACTCCTCAGCGCTCGAACCCTCCGCGCCCGACTCGGCCCGTGTCTCAGCGTCCGCCTCAGCTTGCGTGTCAACGAGCTCCGCCTCGGCCTGTGTCCCTTCGAGATCCTCCGCGGTGAGCTCGTCCGCGGCCGGCTCGTCGGGCACCGGCGCGTGCAGCAACTCGCGCTCGACCGCGACCTCGGGCACGTTGCTCCGGCGCTCGCGAACGCGAGCGCGCTTGCCGACGCGACCCCGCAGGTAGTACAGCTTGGCGCGCCGCACGTCGCCGCGCGCCGCGACCTCGATCCGCTCGATCTTCGGCGAGTGGAGCGGGAAAGTTCGCTCGACGCCGACGCCGAACGATTGTTTGCGCACGGTGAAGGTCTCGCGGGCGCCGTGACCCTGTCGCTTTATGACAACCCCTTCGAACACCTGCGTCCGGCGCCTCGTGCCCTCGATCACCTGGAAGTGCACGCGGAGCCGATCGCCGGCGTCGAACGTCGGTACACGGCGGAGCTGGGCTCGCTCCAGGCTATCGATCACGGTGCTCATGACGTTCCAAATCCCGGCCACACCCGAGGGCGCTCACTGGTGGGGCCTCATTCGCAGCGCAAGGTGCGCCTGCGCGGGCCGCCTATGGTAGCGGACCGCCTGTGGGGCCGACTCCCCTCGCCGCGCTCTGCTCGAGGCGCCAGTCCCTGATCCGCGCGTGATGCCCGGACAGAAGCACGTCGGGCACCCGCCAGCCCCTGTACTCCGCCGGGCGCGTGTAGTGCGGATACTCGGGTGCGCCGTCGAGCGCCTCGCTGAAGGACTCCTCGAGCACCGAGTCGGGATGACCGAGGGCGCCCGGCAATTTGCGCAGGACCGCGTCGCACACGACCATCGCCGCGAGCTCGCCTCCGGCCAGCACGTAACGACCGATCGAGACCTCGTCGCTGGCGAAGTGATCGACGATGCGTTGGTCGAAACCCTCATAGCGCCCGGACAGGAGCGTCAGAGCATCCTCTTGCGCGAGCTCGGAGACGAGCGCGTCGTCAAGCAACCTCCCGCCCGGCGACAGCGCGATCACGCGGCGCTCGGCGCGGAGCTCCACCGGATCGCGGCCGTACCGCGCCCGCAACGCCGCCTCCACGACGTCGACGCGCAGGACCATTCCGGCGCCGCCGCCGAACGGGGTGTCGTCGACCTGGCCCGCGCTCAGCGGCGTGTGATCGCGGTAGTTGACGTACTCGAGACGATGTCCGGCCGACAGCGAGTTGGCGACGTGGCGCTGGCCCTCGAACCAGGCGAACGCCTGCGGGAACAGCGTGAAGACGTCGATCTGCACGGGACGTCCGCTACTACGCCTCACCGAGGAACTCGAGGTCGATGTCGATCGCGCGGCGGTCGAGGTCGACCTCGCGCACGGCGTCGGTGACCAGCGGCACCAGCAGGTCACCGCCGTCTGACCGCTCCACCTCGAGCACCTCGCAGGAGGGAAGCTCGAGCATCCGCCGAACAGTCCCGACCTCCCGGTCGCCGTCGTGAACGACGCAACCCGCGAGATCCTCGGCCCACCACTCCTCAGGACCGAGCTCCGGGGCCAATGCGCGCGGCACCAGCATGTCCTTCCCGCGCAGCGACTCGGCGGCCGCCCGGTCGTCATGGCCGGCTACCCGCAGAATCGGGCTCCGCGCAGTTCCGGCCTGGCGAGTGATCTCCAGCTCGCGATCGTCGATGAGGACGTTCGTCGCCGCGTCGAGCAACTGGGCATTCGGCCTGGTGACGTGAAAGCTGCCGTCGAGTCCGTGCGGCCGACCGACGCGGCCCGCGAGCAACCAATCAGGTTCGGGGCTCACCCGACAACGGTGCTCATGCGTCGACGATGTCGACGAACACGCGGCGGTTGGTCCTCATCGCGGCCGTCTTGATGACCGTGCGCAGCGCCGACGCGGTGCGGCCGCCCCGACCGATCACGTTCCCATAGTCGTCGTCGGCGACCGAGAGCTCGAGCACGATCACGCCGTCGTCCTCGTGCAACTCGTTGACCCGCACCTGGTCGGGATGCTCGACCAGACCGCGCGCCAGGTACTCGAGCAGCTCCTTCATCGCCGCGGGGCTACTGGATGCCCTGGATGCGCAGCAGCTTCCGGACCGTGTCCGTCGGTTGCGCGCCGCGAGCGAGCCAGTCGCGGACTCGCTCCTCGTTCAACGTGATCGTCGAAGGATCGGTCTGGGCGTTGTAGTGCCCGACGATCTCGATCACGCGTCCGTCGCGCTTGGCGCGCTGATCCGCGACGACCACTCGCCAGACCGGGTTCTTGCGCCCACCGATGCGCGTAAGCCTTAGTCGTACAGACATTCGAGCGATCAGGGTAGCGGGTACGGGCGAAAGTTCGACGGCCGGTGTTCGGGGCGGACGCTCAGCGGGCCTGGCGCATCAGCGCGCCGATGTCGGGCATACGTCCCTGGGCGACCTGGCGCATGACCTTGCGCATCTGCTCGAACTGCTTGATCAGCGCCTTGACGGCCTGCACGTTGGTGCCCGATCCCTTCGCGATCCGCAACCGACGCGAGCCCTTGATCAGCTCCGGATGGCGGCGCTCCTGGGGGGTCATCGACAGGATGATCGCCTGGATCCGGTCGAACTCGCGCTCGTCGATCTTGGCGCCGCGGAGCTCCTTCCCCATCCCCGGGATCATCCCGATCAGCGATTGCAGCGGACCCAGGCGCCGGATCTGCCGCATCTGCTCAAGGAAGTCGTCGAGCCCGAACTCCTGCTTTCGCAGCTTGCGCTCGAGCTCTGCCGCCTGCTGTTCGTCGTACGCGGTCCCGGCCTTCTCGATCAGCGTCATCACGTCGCCCATCCCGAGGATCCGCTGAGCCATGCGGTCGGGGTGGAAGCGCTCGAACTGATCGAGCTTCTCGCCGGTCGACGCGAACATGATCGGCTTGCCGGTGATCGCCTTGACCGACAGCGCCGCGCCACCGCGCGCGTCGCCGTCGAGCTTGGTCATCACGACGCCGTCGAACTGGACCACCTCGGCGAACTGCTCGGCCACGTTGACCGCGTCCTGGCCCGTCATCGCGTCGACCACGAGCAGCACGTCGTGTGGCTTGACCGCCTTCTTGATGTTGGCCAGCTCGGCCATCAGCTCCTGGTCGACGTGCAGGCGGCCGCTGGTGTCGATGATCAGCACGTCCTTGCCCTCGGAGATCGCGCGGTCGCGGGCCCAGGCGGCGATCTTGACCGGGTCGCGGTCGGTGCCCTGTTCATACACGGCCGCGCCGGCCTGGGTCCCGACCTTGATCAGCTGCTCGACGGCCGCCGGGCGGTACACATCGCAGGCCGCCACCGCCACCGATGAGCCGTGCTCCTCGCGCAGGTAGCGCGCGAGCTTGGCCGTCGCGGTCGTCTTGCCCGAGCCCTGGAGCCCCGCCATCACCACGACCGTCGGCGGGCGGGGCGAGAACGACAGCTCATGCGCGGCGCCGCCCATCAGCTCGGTCAGCTCGTCGGAAACGATCTTGACGACCTGCTGGCCGGGGTTGAGCTTGCCGATCACGTCGGCCCCCAGCGCACGCTCCTTGACCGCGTTCGTGAAGCTCTTGACGACCTTGAAGTTGACGTCGGCCTCGAGCAGCGCGAGGCGGATCTCGCGCATCGCCGCGTTGACGTCAGCCTCGGTCAGCGTGCCGCGTCCGCGGACGTCGGACAAGCGTGGCCTGGAGCTTCTCCGCGAGCGAGTCGAACATTTGCGCTCTCAGCGTACTGCGCGGCGAGTAACCGCATCCGGCTCTGGGCCTCGCTCGCGCCGCTTCAGGATTCCACGGAGACCGCTCCGCTCGCTCGGCAGCGTCCACAGCCCGGCATCCGGCCGGGCTACTCGGTGACGAGGGCCCGGGCGAAGTCGTCCGGGTCGAACGGGCGCAGGTCCTCGAGCTGCTCGCCGATCCCGATCAGCTTGACCGGGATACCCAGCTCGTGGGCGATCGCGAGCGCGATCCCACCCTTGGCGGTGCCGTCGAGCTTGGTCAGCACGAGCCCGGTCACGGGGACGGTCTCGGAGAACAGGCGCGCCTGGCGCAGGCCGTTCTGGCCGGTGGTTGCGTCGACCGTGAGGAGCGTCTCGTGCGGCGCCTCGGGGATCTGCTTGCCGATCACCCGCTTGACCTTCGCGAGCTCGGCCATCAGGTTGTCCTGCGTGTGCAGCCGCCCCGCGGTGTCGATGATCACCACGTCCGCGCCGTCCCGCTTGGCGACCTCGACGGCGTCGAAGGCAACAGATCCGGGATCGGCGTTCGGGGGGCCCTTGACGAACCCGACGCCGGCTCGCTCCGCCCATATCTCGAGCTGCTCGACGGCGGCGGCGCGGAACGTGTCAGCCGCGCCGACCACCACGGTCTGGCCGAGCTCCTTGCCCAGGTGCCACGCGAGCTTGCCGACGGTGGTCGTCTTGCCGGTGCCGTTCACGCCGGCGACCAGGATCACCGTCGGCTTCGGCGTGAGGTCGATTCGATCGTCGCCGTCGGTGCGCGCGATCTGCGCGAGCAGCTCGGTGAGGCGCTCGGTCAGCGCCTGTCCCCCGGAGAGGCCGCCCTCGGTCGCCTCGTGCTCGAGCTGCTCGACGACCTCCGCGGTCGTCTTGGCGCCGACGTCGGCGTAGATCAGGGCCTCCTCGAGCCGCTCCCAGGTCTCGTCGCTGAGATCCTCGAACAGCGTCGCCTGGATCTCGGTTGCGAGCGCCTGGCGGGTCTTGCGGAGGTTCTCGCGCAGGCGGCGGAACATGCCCCTGCGCCGCTCCTGGGTCACGGGCTCCGTCTCGGCCGCGGCCGGAGGCGCGCCGTCGACGATGAACAGGTCTCGCCATTCTCGTGCCATCGGGCGGCGAGGTTAGCGGCGCGCCGCCAGCAACCGCATCCGGCCGGGCCTTCTTACGCCGCTTCTTCTTGCGCGGGCAGCCGGCGCGAGATGACCTTGGAGATCCCGTCGGCGCCCATCGACACGCCGTACAGCGAGTCCGCCGCCTCCATCGTGCGCTTCTGGTGGGTGACCACGATGAACTGGGCGTGGCCCGAGTAGGTGCGCAGCAGCTCGAGGAACCGGTCGATGTTGAGGTCGTCGAGGGCCGCCTCGACCTCGTCGAGGATGTAGAACGGGCACGGGCGGGCGAGGAACACCGCGAACAGGAAGGCCAGCGCGGTCATCGACTTCTCGCCGCCGGACAGCAGCGTGAGTCGCTTCATCTCCTTGCCGGCCGGGGTGATCTCGATCTCGACGCCGAGCAGATCCTCCTCCTCGGGCTCCTCCTGCGACTCCCGGGGCTCGTCGGCGTCGTCGCCCTCCTCCCCCTCGGCCTTGGCGTCGGGCGCCGGGGCGCCGCCGAGCACCCGCGCCGGCCCATCACGCTCGGCCACGAGCCGCAGCCGGCCGCGGCCGCCCGGGAACAGCCGAGCCGCGACCTGCTCGAAGTTCCGCGCCGCCGCCTCGAACATCTGCTCGAAGCTCTCGCGGATCTGGCGGTCGGTGTCGGAGATCAGCTTGTTCAGTTCGCGCAGCGCGGTCTCGAGGTCGTCGCGCTGGCGCTCGAGCTCCTCGACGTGCGCCACCGCCTCCTCGTACTCGTTCTGCGCGAGCGGGTTGACGGGCCCGATCTGCTCGCGCCGGCGCGCCAACCGCTCGAGCCGGCTCGTGAGCGCCTCGCGCTCCTCGGCGCCGAGCTCGGCGGCGGCGGGCTCCGCCTCGAGCTCGAGGCGACCGGCGAGGCCGCTCAGCTCCTGGGTCGATTCCTCGACGCGGTCGCCGGCCCGGCCGAGGCGCACCTGGCTCTCGGTCAGGCGCTCGTTGCCCTGGCGCAGCTGCGCATGCAGCGCCGCCTCCTGTTGGGCGCATTCCTTGAGCTCGGCCGCGACATGCTCGCCGGCCTCGCGGTCGGCGCTGAGCGCGAGCTCGAACTGCTCGCGGCGCGCCGAGATCGCGCCCGCCGCGTGCTCGAGCGACGCGATCACCGCGCGGACGTTCGGCAGCAACGCCTCGTCGCGGATCGTCGCCCGGCGCAGGCGCTCGATCCGCGCCTGGCGCTCCGCGCGTTCGCGCTGCTCGCGCTCGCGTGCGCCGCGGGCCGCGGTCAGCTCCGCCGAGATCTGCATGCGGCGTCCGGCGTCCGGCCCGTCGTCCGGCGCGGCCCGCCGACGCTGGATCCCCGCCGCGATCCGCCGCTCCGCCTCGCTCGCCTCGTCGCGCTGGTTGACCGCGGCCCGGTGCGCCGCCACCGTCCGCTCGGACTCGGTCTCGGCGCGCGCCACCGCCTCGCCGTGGCGCTCGAGCGCGGCCCGGGCGCTGTGCTCGGCCTGCACCGCGGCCTCGCTCACCCGGACCAGCGCGTCGCGGCGGTTGCGCTCGGCGAGCACGCGCTCCTCTCCGACCGCCGGCGCCTGCCGGAGCTCGCGCGTGCGGGACGACCACACCCGGCCTGAGCGCGTCACGGCCACGCCCTCGAAGCCGTCGGACAGCCGCTCGAGGCTCTCGACCACCCACACATCGCCGAGCAGGCGGCGGGCCAGGCCGGCCGCATCGGCCGGTCCGTGGACGCGCTCGGCGAGCCTCTCGGCTCCGTCGTGCGGCGCGGGCGCGGTCGCGGGGGTCGCGTGCGCCACGCCGTCGGAGGACGCGATCAGCGCGCGGCCGCCGTCGGCTCCCGCGCGATCGAGCAACTCGCCGGCGGCCGTCCGGTCGCGGAGCACCGCCGCGCGCAGACGCCCGTCGAGCGCGGCCGCGACCGCGAGCTCGTACCCCGGGTCGACGTCGAGCTGGTCGGCCAGCACCGCGGCGCCCCCCGGAGCAGCCGTCTGGCTGCGCAGGAACTGGTTGCACGCGGCGAGCTCTCCGCCGACCCGCGCCGCCTCACGGCGCGCGGCCTCGACCGCCCGTTCGGCGTCGCGCTGCTCGGCGCGCGCCTGCTCAAGCCGCTCCCGGGCCTGCTCGCGTGCGCTCTGTGCGCGCTCGACGTCAGTCGACCGGTCGCCGACGGCCGCGCGGGCCGCCTCGAGCTGAGACTCGAGCTCGGCGAGCTGGCGCGCCAGCTCGGCCTCGCGGTCGCGCTCGAGCCGGGCCAGCGCCTGCTCGAGCTCGGCGATGCGGGCGTCGGCTTCCGCGTCCGGGGCGTCGGCGAGCGCCGCCTCGCTCAGGCGGGCGAGGCGCTCGCGGTCACCGCGCAGGCGACCCTCGAGGTCCCGCGCCGCCGCACGCACAGCATCGGCGCGGTAGGAGATCCGATCGCCGGCGGATTGGGCCAGGAAGCAGCGCCGCGACAGCTCCTCGCGATGGGCGCTCCGCTGGGCGAGGGCCTCCTCGGCGGCCTCGCGGCGCCCGGCCACGGTCGCGAGCTCACGCTCGATCCGCTCGCATTGGTGGCGCGCCTGGGCGGCGGCTTGCTGCGCCGTCGCGAGCTCGACCTGGTGGCGGCGCAGATCGTCGCGGGCGAGCTCCCACCGCGCCTCGAGCGTCTGGCGCTCGAGTCGCGCGTGCAGCTCGGCCGCCTCCGCCTGTCGCTTGAGCGGGCGCAGCCGCGAGCGGGCCTCGCGCTCGACGTCGAGCGCTCGATCGAGGTTGTCCTGGGTGCGCGCGAGCTTCAGCTGCGCCCGGCGCCGGCGCTTGCGGTGCTTGCCGAGTCCGGCGGCCTCCTCGATCAGCATCCGCCGGTCGCGGGGCTTGGAGGTCACGATCGACTCGACCCTGCCCTGCGAGATGACCGAGTGCATCTCCTTGCCGAGGCCGGTGTCCGACAGCAGCTCGATCACGTCGACCAGCCGGCAGCGCGCGCCGGCGAGCCGGTACTCGCCCTCGCCGTTGCGGTCGAGCCGACGCACGATCGAGACCTCGGGCGCGCCCAGTCCGAGCGTGCCCTCGCTGTCGTCAAGCACGAGCTCGACCTCGGCGCCCCGAGCGCCCTGGCGTCCTGGGGTACCGCCGAAGATCACGTCCTGCATCGACTGCCCGCGCACCGCGAGCGGCGACTGCTCGCCGAGCGCCCACAGCACCGCGTCGGTGATGTTGGACTTCCCCGATCCGTTCGGTCCGACGACCACGCTGACCCCAGGGCCGAACTCGAGCCTGGTGCGGTCCGGGAACGACTTGAAGCCCTTCAGCACGATCGACTTCAGGTACATGGTCGCCAGGGGGTTGGGGGTGGGTGGGCGGGAATATTCATCCCAACGCCTCCAGCGCCACCTGGGCGGCAACCTGCTCGGCGTCCTTCTTGCTCCGGCCTCGTCCGCGTCCGACCTCGACGCCGGCGATCGTCGCGCTGACCGAGAACACCCGGTCGTGCGGCGGGCCCTCCTCCTCGACGACGTCGTAGGTCACGAGCGCGCCCTTGCGCGCGAGCCGCTCCTGGAGCGCCGACTTGAAGTCGACGGGGTGCTCGAGCGCCTCCTCGATCTCGGGAGAGAACGCCTCGACGACCGCCTCGGCGGTGCGCACGTAGCCGTAGGCGAGGAAGCACGCGCCGATCACGGCCTCGATCACCGACGCCAGCACCCGCTCGGTCCCGATCAGCGCCGGCACCGTCGTGGCCATGCCCACCGGCGCCGCCGCGCTGAGGCGCTCAGGAACGCCGAGTCGCTCGGCGACCTCGCGACACGACCGGCCCGACACCGCCTGCGCCCGGATCTTGGTCAGCCGGCCGGGGCCGAAGCGCTCGGCCTCGAGCCGCGGATACAGGTGCGAGGTCACCGCGAGCGAGAGCACGCTGTCGCCCAGGAACGCGAGTCGTTCGTACGAGTCCGAGCGACGTGCCGTCCACGACGCGTGGGTGAACACCGGCGACGCCAGGTCATCCGGCAACTCGTCGAGCAGCTCCCGGAGGAGCGCCGGGGAGTCACTCGGAAGTGGACGGCGGTTCGCGCTCACTCAGCATCGGGGCCCGCGCCCGCCGACGCCGATGCGTGCGCCTCACCTCCGGTCACATCGAGCACGTAGTCGACGGCCTCGCGGACGGTCCGGATCTTGGCCGCCTGCTCGTCGGAGATCCGCACGCCGTAGGAATCCTCCAGCTCCTGCACGAGCGTGTAGAGGTCCAGCGAGTCGGCGTCGAGATCCTCTCTGAAGCGGGTCGACTCGGTGATCCGCTCCGGATCCACCTCGAGTTCGTCGACAAGGTGGCCGCGGATCACCTGGAAGATCTCTTCGCGGGTCATTGGGTCGAAACCGTAGCCGCCGGTTCGGACGGGCCAGCCGCCAGCTCGCGCTTCGGGCGGTCGCGTCCCGGGCCGTCGCCTCCGGGGCTCTCGCGTCCCGACGCGGGCCGGAGCGCCCCCGCGTCTTGCAGCGCGGTCCGGGTGCGGCCGATCACGTCCTGCTGGACGCCGTGCGCCGCCACCTCGATCGCGTGGGCGAAGCCACGGGCGCTGAACCGGCCGTGGGCGACGACGCCGAGATGCCGCAGCCCCAGCATGTAGGCGCCGCCCGGTCCCTCGGGGTCGATCGACGCCCGCAGATGCTCCATCGCCGGCCCGATCAGGCTGTTACCCAGCCGGCCGCGGGCCGTGGTGGCGGCGGTCTCGGTGACGACCCGGAGCGCGCGGCTCGAGACCCCTTCGATCAACTTGAGCGTGATGTTGCCGGTGAACCCGTCCATCACAACGACGTCGGCCACACCCTCGAAGATCTGCGTCCCCTCGACGTTGCCGACAAAGTTGAGCCCGGTACCGCGCGATCCCGCGAGCTGCTCGTGAGCCGCGACGAGTTCCGGCGTGCCCTTGCCGGGCTCCTCGCCGTTGGACAGAAGCGCCACCCGCGGGGACTCGATCCCGAGCACCGCCTGGGTGAAGGCCGAGCCCATGTGGGCGAACTGCACCAGATGCTCGGGACGGCAGGTCACGTTGGCGCCGACGTCGAGCAGCAGGATCGGCGAGCGGCCGGGGTTGGGCAGCGGCAGCGCCAGCGCCGGCCGGTACACGCCACGATCCCGCCGGAGGTTGAACAGCGCGGCCGCCAGCGCCGGCCCCGTCGAGCCGCCGGACACGAATGCCTGGGCGCGGCCTTCGGCTACCGCCCGAGTCGCCTGGACGATCGACGCCTCGGGCGTCGTCCGCACGGCATTCGCGGGCTCGGCCTGCTTGGCGATCGAGACGGGAGCGTCCACGACCTCGACCCCGGCGGGCACAGTGCCGATCTCGCTCGCCGACCCGAACAGCACCACCCGGATGCCCTTCTCGGCCGCGCGAGCAGCGCCCGCCGCGACCTCGCGCGGGCCGAGGTCGGCTCCGCCCGCATCGACGGCGACGGTGACCACGCCGGGCGCCCTCAGGCGATCCGCTCGTCCCGATCCGGGACGATGACCTCGCGGCCCTTGTAGGTGCCGCACACGGGGCACACCCGGTGGGGAAGCCGAGGGCTGTGGCACTGCGGGCACGCGTTGTAGGTCGGCGCGCTGATCTTGTGCTGCGACCGGCGCTGCGTGGTCCGCGCGTGGGACTGCTTCTGCTTAGGGACGGCCATGCGGGCAGTGTAGCCGCCGCAGGCACGGCAGAACGCCGCGCGCGGGCTACTCGAGCCGGAGCTTCGAGAGCGCGGCCCAGCGCGGATCGGGCTCGCGCTCGTGCGCGTGACCGGGCCCGGCTTCATTCAGGTTGGCCCCGCACGTCGGGCACAGCCCCGCGCAATCCTCCCGGCACAAGACGTTCGCCGGCAACGCCAGCGCCAGCGCATCGCGCGCCCACTCCTGCAGATCGAGGACTCCATCCTCGACGTACGGCGAGACCAGGTCGTCGCTCGCTGGCTCCTGCTTCTCGTGGCCTCGCCTGGGCGCTTCGCCGCGATGGGCCCGGGCCTCATTCGGCTGCCACACCTCGCGGGCGTCGACTGCGAACGTCGGCGACGCGGGCTCCAGGCAGCGCATGCACGGGCCGACGATCGACGCCTCGAATCGCAGCCGCAACGCGTACCCCTCGCCTGTGGTTCGCGAGACGTCGAGTCGCACCGGTACCGGCGCCGGCTCGACCGCGTAGCGCTCGCCGGCGAGCGAGAACGGCTCGATCGCCACGGACAGGTCAAGCCGGCGCCCCTCGCCAGACGTGAGGCGCAACCCACTGAGATCGAACGTGTCGGTGCGCAGCGACGACATCTCAGACGTCGAGGTTACCGCCGAGTCGCGATCATCCAGAGTGTGTCGCGCTGGTTCCGGTCCTATGGCTTCGCGGACGTGTACGACGACCTGATCGTCGGCGCCTACCCGCTCGATCAAGACGACGTCGACGCGCTCGCTCGGTTGGGGATACGGCGCGTGATGAACCTGACCGAGGACGAGGAATACCCGCCCGGAGATCGCGAGCAGGTGACGCGCGCGCTCGCCGGCGCCGGCATCGCCGAGTCCCGCCTGCCGCTCACCGACTACGGAGGCCTGCCCGCGGGCGACCTCGAAGCCGCGGTTCGCGCCGTCGGCAGCTGGCTGGACGAGGGCGAGCGCACCTACATCCACTGCCGGGCGGGATGGCAGCGGTCCGCGGCGATTGCCGCCGGCGTCGTCGCCGCCCGCACCGGGATGGACGTCGACGATGCGGTCGACTACGTCCGCCGGCGCAAGCCGTCGGCTGACCCGCTCCCGCATCAGCGCGCGGATCTGCGGCGGTGGTGGGAGGGCCGGCGCGACGGCCGAGCGGGACGCAGGAAACCTCGAGCAGGCCACCGACGAGCCGATCCGGGGAGACCCCGAGCCCGACAGCGCGCCCTAGTCCGCCGCGCGCAGCCTCCGCATCGTCAGTTGCTCGTGGCCGTCGTCGCGCCGGCGCGGCTCGCCGGCACCGAGCTCGCCGGCGCCGAGTTCGGCGGCGTGGACGCTCCGCGCGCTGACCGTGACCGGCTCCAGCTCGGGCAGCTCTCGGCCGGCCGCCACCGACCCGTGGTCCTCGAACCGGCGCGCGGCGGGCAGCACGCGCGCCTCGTAGGAGCCGACGGCGTCGTTATAGGCGCGCACCGTGCTGTTCAGGCGGGTGCCGAGCGTGGCCAGCAGACTCGACAGCTTCACCAGTCGCCCGTGCAGCTCCCGGCCGAGGTCGGAGATCGCCTGCGCGGATTCGGCCACCCGCTCCTGCTGCCACCCGTAGGCGACGGCGCGCAGCATCGCGAGCAGCGTCGTCGGCGTGGCGATCAGCACCCGCCGCGCCATCGCGTCCTCGATCAGCGAAGGATCGGCCTCGAGCGCGGCGCCGTACAGGTGCTCGCCCGGCAGGAACATCACCACGATGTCGGGCGCCGAGTCGAGCCCCGCCCAGTAGGCCTTGTCGGCCAGCGCCTTGACGTGGCGGCGGAGCAGCCGGGCGTGATCGCGCAAATGCCGCTGGCGCTCCTCCTCGTCGCGGGCCTGGTAGGCGTCGAGCACGGCCTGGAGCGGTGCCTTGGCATCGACGACGACGTGCTTGCCGCCGGGGAGGTTGACGATCAGGTCCGGGCGCAGCGTCGTCTCGTCGCCGGCGACCGGCGTCTGCTCGGCGAAGTCACAGTGCCGCACCATGCCGGCGAGCTCGACCACGTTGCGCAGCTGCATCTGCCCCCACTGCCCGCGCGCGTTGGGCTTGCGCAGCGCGGTCACGAGCGCGCCGGTCTCGGTCCGCAGCTTCTCGCCGGTCTCGGCGAGAGTCCGCAGCTGAGCCTCGAGGCGCCCACGTGACTCGCGCCGCTCCTGGTCGAGCGCCAGCAGCTGGGAATCGACCCGACCGAGTTGCTCCTTCAGCGGCCCGACTAGCTGCTCGACCGCCTGCCGGCGACTGTCGAGGTCTCCCCTCGCCTCGGCCCGCGCGGCGTTCAGCTGGGCGCGGTTCAGCTCCGTGAGCTGGTCGATGCTCGACTTGAGCGCGTCCGCGCTGAGCGCCTTGAACGACGCCGACAGCCGCTCCTGGGCGTCGGTGATCGTGGCCAGGCGTTCCTGTGAGAGCGCGCGCTCGTGCTCGAGGTCCGACCGAGCGCGGACGAGCTCTCGCTCGAGCTCGACCGCGTGGGCCGCGTCGCGCGACAGCGAGCGCATCCGCGGGCGAAGCGCCAGGAGCACGGCGACGGCGCCGACGGCCAATCCGACCAGTAACCACAGTGCGTTCATGGGCCGTTCAGCATTGCGCGGGCCTCGGACAGAACGAAATCCCCGCAAAACCCCGGAACCCGAGTGCCTGCCAGAATCGCTTGCCGTGGCGGGCGAGCGCATACGCCGACGGGTGGTGGTGCAAGGCCGCGTGCAGGGCGTCTTCTTCCGCGACTCGGTCCGCGAGCGGGCCCGCGCCCACGGCGTCGCGGGCTGGATCCGCAACCGGTCGGACGGGACGGTCGAGGCCGTGCTCGAGGGCCGGCCCGATCGCGTCGAGCGCGTCGTCAGGTTCTGCAAGATCGGCCCGCGCCAGGCTTCGGTGGCGCAGATCGACGTCAGCGAGGAAGAGCCAGAGGGGCTCAGCGGGTTCCAGATTCGGTAGGCGCACCCAGGTGGTATCCGCGCGGGAGAAACGGCGGGCACCTGAGGGAGGGCGGGCGGTGGCCGTCAGCGCGCGGCCGGATCCTGGGTCCCGGAGCATGCACAGCGCGACATTTGAGGCGCGGCGAGCGGGCCGTGGCGTACTACGCATGTGGGGCATGCGCAGCACGCCACGGCCAAGGGCTCGAGTCTCGGTTGTCGTGTCATGCATGATCCGCGAGCCGCGCGGCGGCGACGCCGTGCGCCGGCAACCCGGCCCCACCCCTCTCCAGGTGCCCGCCGTTAAACCCGTCCGCGGCGAGGCCCGGGGGTCAGCGCGCAGACGCCGTCGACGCCCGCGACGCGTACTCGCGGGCCGCCTCGACGAGCGCTTCGAACAGGCGGCTGCGGTCGTCGGCCTCCGGGTGCCACTGCACGCCGAGCACCCAGGTCCCTTCGACGAGCTCGATCGCTTCGGTGACGCCGTCCGACTCCGCCCGGCCGGTGACGACGAGACCGTCGCCGAGATCGAGAACCGCCTGATGGTGGTGGCAGCGGGCGATATGCGCCTGTTCGCCGACCGCTTCGGCGGCGAGCGACCCGGGCTCGAGCGTGACCGTGTGCTCGTTGCCGTCGAACGTTCCGACGACCCTCCGGTGCGGGTGGCTGCCGTCGGCCGCGGCCAGGTTCTGCTCGAGCGTGCCGCCGAACGCGACGTTGAGGATCTGCATGCCCCGGCAGATCGCCAGCACCGGCATGTCGCGTTCGATCGCACCGCGCACCATCGCGAGCTCGAACGCGTCGCGCTCGGGATAGGTGGATTCGATGGCGGGGTCGGGTGACGCGCCGTACGAGGCAGGGTCGAGGTCCGCGCCGCCGATCAGCATCAACGCGTCGACCCGGTCGAGCAGCTCGACCGGCGCGCGGGCGTCGACCGCCAGCAGCACCGCGACGCCGCCGGCGCGCTGCAGCGGCGCGACGTAGGAGTCGGCCACGAGGTGCGCGTCCTGGTTCCAGAACGCCCAGCGGGCGCGCTCGCGCACCGCGCAAATCCCGATGACGGGCCGCGTCGACCCGAGTCACGTCGCGGCCGCGCCGATCCGCGCCACGCGATCGAGGAACGCGTCGAACAGCGCCACCGCCCGCGCTCGGTTCTCAGCGTCGAGCGCGCGCGCGTCCGCGAGCATGCGGTCCGCATCGACGTGTTCGCGGTCGAGCTCGTCGCGACCCCCCGCGACCCAGTTGGCGACGATCTCGGGCGTGACCTCGGGGTGGAACTGCACGCCCATGCTCCGCCCGATCGTGTACGCCTGCGGCCCCGCGGGGCTGTCAGCCAGTACCGACGCGCCGGCCGGCGGCGTGAACGTGTCGTGGTGCCACTGGAGCCACGGGCCGGCGGGCACAAACGCGGGGTCGTGCGTCTCGATCGCGATCCACCCGATCTCCGAACGATCCGCCCGCAGCGCGCGACCGCCGAGCGCACGCGCCAGCGACTGGCTCCCGAAGCAGATGCCGAGCACGGGCAGGTCCGCGTCGAACGCGTCGCGGAGCAGCCGCTGCTCGCGCGCGACCCACGCCACCGTGTCGTCGTACGCGGCGACCTCGGACCCGAGCGTGACGATCAGGTCGTATCCATCGAGATCCGGGTCGCGAGAATCGGTGGCGACCCGCCACACCTCGACATCGGCGCCGCGCTCCGACAGCCACTCCCCCACGAGGCCCGACGGAACATCGGGGTCGTGTTCGATCACCAGGGCGCGCATAAGCCAAGACTTTGGCGATTAAGCCCCGATCACGGAGCGAAGCCTACGAAACTTCTGCGGGCTCTTCCTTGCCGGCCAGCCGCTCGCGGCCCCGGCGCACGGCCGCGATGAACTTGGACAGGTTCACCTCGAGCGTGTTCAGGATCTCGTCGGCGTAGTCCTCCGCGCCGAGGCGGATCTCGCGCTCACGAGCGCGAGCGTCCTCGATGATGTCCTCGGCGCCGCGCTCGGCCTGCTTGGTGATCTCCTCCTCGGAGACCATCCGCTCCTGGCGCTCGCGGGCTTCCTTGACGATCCGCTCGGCCTCGCGCTTGGCCTCGGCGAGCATCTCCTGGCGCTCCTTGACGATCCATCGCGCCTGCTTGATCTCCTCGGGGATCGTGGCGCGCATCTGGTCGAGGATGTCGTAGATCTCTTCCTTGTCTACCCGCACCTGATCGGTCAACGGCACCGCCCGCGCGTTGTGCACGAGGTCGTCCAGCTTGTCGATCAGTACCAGGACATCCATCTTTATGTACCTCTGTTTCGTTAGCGGCCGAGCCGATCCTTCAACGCGCTGGCCACCTCCGCGGGGACCAGATCATCGATGTCACCGCCGAACGTAGCCAGTTCCTTGATGCCGCTCGAGCTCAAGAAACTGTACTTGGCGGACGCCATGAGGTAAACGGACTCGATCTCGGGGTCTTGCCGGCGGTTCAGCTGGTTCATCTCGAGCTCGTACTCGAAGTCCGAGATCGCGCGCAGGCCCTTGACGATCGCCATCGCGCCGCGCTCGCGGGCGAAATCGACCAGCAGCGTGCTGAACGGCTCCACGTCGACGTTCGGGAAGTCCCGCGTCGCGCTCTGGAGGAACCCGACTCGCTCCTCGGTGCTGAACACCGTGCTCCCCTTGCGCCACGGGAGGTTCACGACCGCCACGATCACGCGGTCGTACATCTTCGAGCACCGGGCGATCACGTCGAGATGGCCGTTCGTTACGGGATCGAACGTACCTGGGCAGATCGCGGTGCGGTTGTCAGGAGCCATAGATTCGGATCATGGTGTCGCCGTATCGGCGCTCGTCTAGCAGAGTCAGGTCGAGCTCGAGCGGGGCCCGTCGGTCACTCTCGGCCACTACCCGTGCCGCGGGCGCCAGAACCGGTCCGAGCGCCGACGACAGCTCCCGCCCGAGAGCGCTGGCGTGCCGATATGGAGGGTCGAGGAACACCAGATCGTAAAGACGAGCGTCGCGGCGTGCCGCCTCGAGGTACTTGAGCGCATCCTGACGGCGCACGTCCGCGTCCACCCCGACCGCCGCCAAGTTGCGCCGGATCGCCGCCACGGCGGCCGCCGATGAGTCGACGAGGACGGCACCGGACGCCCCGCGGGACAGGGCTTCGATCGCGAGCGCGCCCGAGCCCGCGAACAGGTCGAGCACCTCGACGCCCTCGAGCGAGTCCGGGCCGGCGAGGATCGAGAACAGCGCCTCGCGGACGCGGTCCGAGGTTGGTCGCGTGGCGCGACCGCGCGGCGCCACGAGGCTACGGCCGCCGAACCGTCCCGCGACGACGCGCATGTCTCAGGCCCGGATCGGCGCGAGCGCCTCCACGCCGAACGTCCCCAGCAGCGCGTCGGCCAGCAGCGCATGTTCGGGGTCGGACAGCTCGGGATCGGCGGCCACGACCTCCTCGGCATGACGACGTGCCCGCTCGAGCAGCGCCGCGTCGCGCGGCAGCTCGGCGACGCGATAGACCGCCTCGCCGTGCTGTCGCGTCCCGACCAGCTCTCCCTCTCCACGCAGCTCGAGGTCGATCGCGGCGAGCTCGAAACCGTCGGTGTGCTCGGCCAGGGCCCGCAGCCGCAATGAATCCTTCGACCCGAACAACAGACACACCGAGTCGTGTGATCCGCGTCCGATCCGCCCCCGGAGCTGATGCAGCTGCGAGATTCCGTACCGATCGGCGTCCTCGACGAGCATCACGGTGGCATTCGGTACGTCGATGCCGACCTCGATCACCGAGGTCGCCACCAGCACGTCGGCCGACCCCGACGCGAACGCCGCCATCGCCTCCTGCTTGGCCGCCGGGCGCAGCTGCCCGTGCACGAGCACGACCTCGAAATCGCGGAACTCCCCGGAACGCAGCCGCTCGAACTCGGCGGTCGCGGCACGCGCCTGCAGCAGCTCGGACTCCTCGACCAGCGGACACACGACAAACGCCTGACGCCCCGCGCGGAGCTCCTCCCGGATGCGGTCATACGCGCGCTCTCGCTCCCCTGCGCTCGAGCACACGAACGTCTTGATCGGCCGCCGCCCCGCCGGCAGCTCCTGGAGCAGCGTGTGGTCGAGATCCCCGTACCCGGCCAGCGCCAGCGTGCGCGGGATCGGGGTCGCGGTCATATGGAGGACATGTGGCCGCTCCGGGCGGGCGGGGTTCGAATCCCCCTTGGCGTCGAGAGCCGCCCGCTGCCGGACGCCGAACCGGTGCTGCTCGTCGACCACCGCGACGCCGAGCCGGGCGAACCGCACCGAATCTTCGATCAGCGCATGCGTGCCCACGATCAGCTGGAGCTCCCCGGACTCGAGCTTGCTCAGCAGATCCGTCCGGCGCCGGCCGGGCGTCGATCCGGTCAACAGTCCGATCGGGACGACCGACCCCGGCATCAGCCTCTGGATCGTCGCGAAGTGCTGCTCGGCGAGCGTCTCGGTCGGCGCCATCAGCGCGCCCTGGTAGCCGTGCTCGACCGCGCGCAGCAACGTGTAGAGCGCGACCACGGTCTTGCCGGATCCGACCTCGCCCATCAGCAGCCGCTGCATCGGCACGTCCGCGGCCACGTCACGGTCGACCGCCTCGAGCGCACGGATCTGGTCGCCCGTGAGCGAGAACGGGAGCATGTCCGCCAGCCAGCGCGCGGTCAGCTCGCGCTCGCCGGCGAGCACGGGAGCCTTGCTCGAGGACCTGCGACGCATGCGCCGTCGCAGGAGCACCAGCTGTGCGAGCAGCAGCTCGTCGAAGGCCAGCCGCTGCCGCGCGAGCTCCAGCCCCGCGTCGGAGGCCGCGAAATGCGCCTCGGTCAGCGCCGCCGCGCGGTCGGGCAGCCGCTCGCGCACCCGGACGGAGGCCGTCAGCGGCTCGACGACTTGATCGAACGCCCCGCGATGCTCGCGCACGAGCGCAAGGATCTGGGTCGAGGTCAGGCCCTCGGTGGCCGGATAGTGCGCGACGGTCGCGTCGCCGCCGGAGACCGCTTCTGCGGTCCGCGCGTGGGCCTGTACTCGAAAGCGCTGCCGACCCTCGAACTTGCCGTGCAGCGCGAGCCGGGTTCCGACCGGATAGCGCTGCTCGAGCCACGGCTGGTTGAAGAAGGTGGCCTTCATCGCACCGCTGTCGTCGGCGACCATCGCCTCGACCAGCGGCCGCATCCCGCGCCGGCGGACCGAACGCGAGGAGATGCTTCTCACCTGGACGACTACGGTGGCGGTGTCGCCGGGCACGAGCTCGGCCACCGCACGAGCCTCGCGGCGGTCGCGCGGCAGGTGCACCAGCAGGTCCCCCACGGTCGCCAGCCCGAGCGTCTCGGCGGCGCGCTGCATCTTCGCCCCCTCGAACGAAAGCTCCGCTGCCAGCGCCGACGGCCGCGGATAGCGGACCGGCGCGGCTTCGAGCTCGGAGCGTTCGAGCGGCTCCGAGGTGGCGAAAGCGGTGGCGGAGGTGGCGAACGCGGTGGCGTCCATGTCGGACAGATCATGACCGCCGCGGCGGTCGGCCGAACCCGACCCGCCACTCGGTCAGCGCTCTGACGAGCCAATGCGTCGAGCACCCTCAAGCTGCGATCAAACACATCACGCAAGCGGACGAGGTAAACCCGAGATGGATCAGACCGGCGCACCGTCAATCGTTCCCAGCACCGAGGAGGACACGCGCGCCGTGCTGCTCGCGCGGACCGGGCTGCTCGATTCCGCGCCCGATGCCGAGGTCGACCATTGGACCTCCGTACTCCGGCGCGCGACGGGAGCGTCGGTGGTGGCGGTGTCGGTCCAGACCGAGAACGGCACGCTGGTCAGGGGAATGTGGGCCGGCGACGCGACCGAGGCAGAGACCGTCTGGGTCCCCGCCGGCGAGCCCGTCGAACGGTTCATCTCGGCCAGGGTCCCGGCTGAGTCAACGGCGGCGCCGCGGGCCTACCTCGCCGGGCTGGTCGAGGTCGACGACCACGTGATCTGCACGATGAGCCTCGCCGACGCGCCTACGCGCGCATGGACCGAGCGAGACCTCCAGACGCTCGAGAACGCGACGGCGGCGATGGCCGTCCAGGTCCGGCTTCGACTGGCCAACCACGATGCGGTCCGTTTCCACGAGCTGGTCGCGTCCCACAACCGCGTCCATGAGTTGATCGCCGTCGGAGCGCCGCTCGAGCAGGTGCTCGTCGAGCTGGTGGAGGGCATCGAGCGCCACGACGGATCGGTGATCCCCTGCGTGGTGCTGCTCGACCGCGAGGCAGGCGCGCTGCGTCCCGGGGCCGCTCCGTCGCTCCCACCTCACTATTTCGCCGCGATTGACGGCGTCGTGATCGGGCCGAACGTCGGCTCGTGCGGCTCGGCGGCCTGGTCGGGCCAGCTCACGGTCGCGCAGGACATCGCCGAGGATCCGAAATGGGCTCCGATCCGCGATTTCGCGGTCGGCGCGGGGCTCCGCCACTGCTGGTCGATGCCGATCAAGGACTCCGGGGGCGACGTGCTGGGGACGCTGGCGCTGTACGGACCGCGGCCGCGCCGGCCGCTTCCCGAGCACCTGACGCTGATGGAGGACGGCGCGCGACTCGCGGGAATCGCGATCGAGCGCCACCGCGCGTTCGAGCGGCTCGTCCACGACGCCCGGCATGACGGCCTCAGCGGCCTTCCCAACCGCACCGCGATTTTCGAGTCGCTCGACGAGGCGATCGTCCGAAACGATGCCGGCACGTCGGTCGCCGTCCTGTTCGTGGACCTGGACGGGCTCAAGACGCTCAACGACACGCTGGGCCACGATCGCGCCGACGAGATGATCCGCGAGGTCGGTCAGCGCCTCGCTAACGCGGTCCGCAGCACGGACTTCGTTGGGCGGTTCGGCGGCGACGAGTTCATCGTGGTCGCCGAGGAGATGCGCAACGAAGAGGAGGCGTCCAAGCTCGGCTTCCGCCTGCTCGACGCGATCTCGCAGCCGCTGTCCGGGACCGACTCGACGGTCCTCACCGCCAGCATCGGGATCGCGATGATCGGCGGCACCGGCTCCGACGCGCGGGAGGGGATCCGGCGCGCGGACAGCGCGATGTACGAGGCCAAGCGCGCGGGCGGCGACCGGATGGTCTTCTACCGCGGCAGCCACCGCGTCCGCGAGGGGCGCCGGCTGGCGCTCGCCCGCGAGCTCCGGGGCGCAGAGCTCCGCGGCGAGCTAGAGCTCGTGTTCCAGCCCGTATTCGAGCTCGGTACCGGCAAGATCGCGGCGGTCGAGGCGCTCCTTCGGTGGGACAGCCCAGCTCTCGGCCAGGTCTCCCCAACCGAGCTCATCCCGGTCGCCGAGGACACCGGCACGATCGTCCCGATCGGAGCCTGGGTGCTCCGCGAGAGCTGCGAGACCGTCGCGCGGATCGCCCGCCGCACCGGGCGAGAGCTCGAGCTATCGGTCAACGTGTCCGCGCACCAGATCGCGCATCCGGGTTTCGCGCGGTCGGTTCGGCTCACGCTCGCCCACTCCGAGCTCTCCCCCGAACAGCTGACGCTCGAGATAACCGAGACCGCCCTGATCGGCGGCGACGAGGTGATCGCGCGCACGCTGCGCGAGCTCGAGTCCCACGGCATCCGGATCGTGCTCGACGACTTCGGCACCGGGGTCTCGTCGCTCTCCTGGCTCAAGGAGCATCCGGTGGGCGCGCTCAAGATCGACCGCGGCTTCATCAGCGGGCTCGCCGACGACGTTCGCGATCAGGCGATCGTGTCCTCGCTGATCGGCATGTCGAGGGCGCTCGGCTGCACGGTCACCGCGGAGGGCGTCGAGACCGATGAGCAGCTCGACGCGCTACGCGCGCTCGACTGCGAGCGCGTTCAGGGCTTCCTGCTCGCCCGGCCGCTTCCGGCGGCGGAACTCGAGGGGCTGCTCGTCAGCGACAACGTCGTCGCTATTCGGCCGCCAGCAGCCACCAATGGGCCTGCTGACCCCCGTCAGACAGCTCGAACTCGACGTCCCCTTGAGCGAGCGCCTGGACAGTCCCATCATCCAGCGGTGCTTCGGCTCCCCGCAAGCAGGTGATCAGCTCGGCGTCGTGCGCGAGCTGCTCGAGCACCTCGCGTAGCGCCTCCCGGGGGCGCCCCCACGCGACGATCTCCTCCTCGACGAACCCGACCGCGTCTCCGGCGCGGAACCGGCCCTGAGCGTCGTCGAGCGCCGCCGGCGCGACCGCGCCGGTGCGGACGTGCTCCATCGCCCTGGTCATCGACGCCGCGTTCTGGCCCGAGTTGCTGGTCGGATCGAGCGCTACCGCGGCCGCCAGCCCGGCCTGCGGCGACAGCGACGGGACCACGCATACCGCCTTGTCCGACAGTTGCGCGGCGCGACGCGCCGCCTCGAGCGCGTTCGGGCTGTTCGGCAGCACCACGACCTGCTCGGCCGCGATCGCGTGGATCGCGGCCAGCATGTCGTAGCTCGAGGGAGCGAGCGACGGTCCCCCGTCGAGCGCGCGCACGCCGAGGCTCTCGAACAGCGACTGCATCCCGGCTCCCGTTGCGACCGCCACCGCACCGCACACGACCGGGTCGGCGGCCGGGACGCGGTCCCCGCGCTCTGACAGCTGTTCGCGCATGTCGGCGACGTCCAGATGCGAGACGGCTCCGTGCGGCGCGAACACCGCGGTCACCGCGTCGGGATCGTCGGTGTGGATGTGCACCCTGAGCGTCGCCTGGTCGCCCACGATCAGGAGCGAGTCGCCGAGCGGCTCGAGCGCCGGCGCGAACCGCCACTGCTCGAGGTCGGATCCGGTGACGGCGAAGCTGGCGCAGTAGCGGTAGGTCGACGACGAGTGCTGCGGATGGGTCACGCGGGCACGCGCGCGGTGTTCGCGCAGCGGCGGGTGCCCGCCCGCGAGCCCGCCGACGATGCCCGCGATGAACACGGTCAGGGCGTAGCCGCCGGCGTCGACGACGCCCGCCTCGCGAAGCACTGGCAACAGCTCGGGTCCGCGCTCCACGGAGTTCTGGCCCGCCTGGAGCGCGCGCACGATCACGCGCGCGATCGCCGCGTTCTGCTCCTCGGCACTCGCGTCCGCGGGAAGCCGGGCATCGGGCATTCGCGCGGTCTCGGAGGCGACCTGCGCACTCATCTCGCGGACCACGGTCAGGATCGTGCCCTCGACGGGCTCGCGGACGGAACCGTATGCCTGGTCGGACGCGCGGGCCAGCGCGGCGCTGATCAGGACCGGGTCGACAAGCTCTCCGGGCCGGCTGGCGAGTTCCTCGGCCGCGCCGCGGATCAGCTGCGACAGGATCACGCCGGAGTTGCCGCGGGCGCCGAGCAGGGCGGCGCGCGCGACCAACGCGACGATCTCGTCGCGCCCGACGCGCTCGATCGTCCCGTCCGGAGGCGCCGTCGCGAGTCGGTCGAGCTCATCCAGGACCGCGCGCAACGTCAGCACCATGTTGTCGCCGGTATCGCCGTCGGCGACCGGGAACACGTTGATCTCGTTGATCTCCTCGCGGCGCGCCTCGAGCGCCCCGAGCCCAGCCTCGAGCACGGCGCGGAACCGGAGCAGGCTGGCGTCCGACCCGGTGGGCGGGTAGGGGCTCGGGGCCGACGCGGGAGCCCGAGCCGGTTCGATCACTTCGCCTTGGTGACCTTGCCGGCCTTGAGGCAACGGGTGCACACGTAGACCCGGCGCGGCGTCCCGTCGTCGTCGATGCGGACCCGTTGCAGGTTCGGATCGAAGCGACGCCGAGTGGCGCGCATCGAGTGGCTGCGCGTGTTACCGAAAGCCGGACCTTTGCTACATACGTGGCATACCTTGGCCATGGCGGGCGAGTATAGCTTTCCGCGGCCGCCCGGAAGAGCGCGCCCCTGCCGCCCGGAAAAACCCGCCGCTAACACCCGCGGGAGGCACTTTGCGACAGTCTCCGGCAAGGTTCGTATTCTTCCAGGAGGGTAATGAGGCGTTTCGATGGGTAATCAATCCCACCCGGACGCGCGCGCCCGGAAGGACTTGGGGCTTCCGGAGCGTTACGCGGCGGTCCGCCACGTCGCCAACGGCGGGATGGCGTCGGTCTGGTGTGCCCGCGACCACGCGCTGCGACGCAACGTCGCGATCAAGCTGCTCGCGGAGCGGTTCGCGGACGACGAGGACGCGAACGCGCGGTTCCTGCGCGAGGCGCGCGCGGCGGCCCGGCTCTCGGGCCATCCCAACGTCGTGATGATCTACGACGTCGGCGAGACAGCCGAGGATCAGCGGGCGTTCATCGTGATGGAGTTCCTCGCCGGCGGCACGGTCGCCGACGCGCTCAGGGTCGACTCGGTCCGGCGCGTGCACGCGGTCAAGTGGCTGCGAGAAGCGGCGTCCGGGGTCGATTACGCCCACAGCCGCGGCGTCCTGCACCGCGACATCAAGCCGGCGAACCTGCTGCTCGATCGCGACCGGACGCTGCACGTCGCCGACTTCGGCATCGCCCACCTCGGGACCGAGGACACGATCACCGGCGACGGCCAGGTGCTCGGCACCGCCTCCTATCTAGCCCCCGAGCGGGCGCTGGGCCGGGCGGCAACGGATGCCAGCGATCGCTACTCGCTCGCGGTGGTCGCGTTCGAGTTGCTCGTCGGGGAGCGGCCGTTCACCTCCCGGCACTTCGCCGCGCAGGCCCGTCAGCACGTCGAGGATGAGCCGCCGGCCGCCAGCGAGCGCAACCGCGCGCTTCCGCCGGCCGTCGACGCCGTGCTCGCCCGAGGGATGGCGAAGCGGCCCGAGGACCGTTGGCCTTCCGCACAAGATTTCGCCGAGGCGCTCGACACCGCGCTCACCGAGGCCGCGACCAGGCCGCACCGGGTCGGCGCGACGCCCGCACGACCCACGCGGGCTGCCCAGCCAACCGCCACGCGGCGTACGGCGCCAGGGACGGCGTCGCGCCCTCCGGTCTCCCACCGGCCGTCCCGACGGCGTCGCGGCCGGATTCCCGCGTTGGCGGCGCTGATCGCGGGGGCGGCCGCGGCGGTCGCGATCGCGGGCACGATCGGCAGCGGTGGACAGTCGCCCCGGCGCTCGGCGAGCGTTCAGCGGCAGGCGTCGGCTGCGACCCACAAGACCGCGCCGGCGCCGGCCAAGTCGGCTCCGAAGCCGAAGACCTCGGCGACGACGGTCACGGGCACCCCCGCCGCCGCGACCACGGCGCCCCCGACGGCCGACACGCTCGAGGCGCGCGGGCACCAGCTGCTGAGCGCGGGCAACTACGGCGCAGCGCTTCCGGTGCTGCGCCAGGCGGTCAACGCCGCGAGTCCGGACAGCCTCACGTACGCCTACGCGCTGTACGACTACGGCAAGGCGCTGTTGCTGTCAGGCGACCCGAAGGACGCCGTCACGGTCCTCTACCAGCGGCTGCAGATCCCCAACCAGACGGGTGCGGTCCGGCAAGAGCTCCAGGCCGCGCTGCTCGCGCTCGGCCAGAACTCGAGCGCCGGCGCCGGGGCGACACCGCCGGGGCAGGGGCACGGCCACGGCCACCACGGCCTCGGGGTTGGACCGCCCGGCGGAGCTGCCCGGCGGACCTGGCGCCGGACCGCAGCCGCCCGGTCAGTCCGGCGACACGCAGGGCGACTGACTAAGGGTACGCGCGTACCCTACGAGCGCGGGGACGATAAGCGACGGGGCGGCCTGACCAGCTCCGCCTTGACCGCCAGCGACGCCAGCGCCGCCTCGGCGGCATGGCGGCCGGTGTCGCGCTTTGATCCGCCCATCACACGGTCGAGCGCCTGGGCCATCGTGTCGACCGTGAGGACGCCGAAACCGCACGGCACGCCCGTCTCGAGCTGGACCGCCTGGATCCCGCGGGCGGCCTCCCCGCACACGTAGTCGTAGTGGTCGGTCTCGCCTCGGATCACCGCGCCCAGGCACACGATCGCGCCGTAGCGCCGCGACTGCGCCGCGTACTTGGCGATCAACGGAAGCTCGAACGCGCCCGGAACCCCGAACCGGTCGACGTCGGCGACGCCGGCCTCCTCGAGCGCCTCACGCGCGCCGGCCTCGAGCTTGTCGGCCAGCTCGGTGTAGAACGTCGCCACGCACAGCGCCACGCGCGCCCCGTCGGCGCCGTGCGCGCTCATTCCTCGTCCCGCTCTGACCGCTCGCGGGCTAGGTCGTGCTCGTGCTCGTCGTGCAGCATCTGCTCGTCGAGGGCGAGTCCCTGGTGGTGCAGCGTGTGGCCGAGCCGGTCGCGCTTGGCGCGCAGGTAGGCCTCGTTGTGCGGGTTCGGCATGTGCTGGATCGGGATCTGATCGGTCACCGACAGCCCGTACCCGGCGAGGCCGGAGATCTTCTTGGGGTTGTTGGTGAGGATCCGGATGCTCGTCAGCCCGAGGTCGACGAGGATCTGTGCCCCGATCCCGTAGTCGCGCAGGTCGGCCGGGAGGCCGAGCTTGAGGTTGGCGTCGACGGTGTCGAGCCCCTCCTCCTCCTGGAGCTTGTAGGCGCGGAGCTTGTTGAGCAGCCCGATCCCGCGGCCCTCCTGACTCAGGTACAGGAGCACGCCGGAGCCCTCGGATTCGATCATCGACAGCGCCGACTCGAGTTGCTCGCCGCAGTCGCACCGCAGCGAGTGGAACACGTCGCCGGTCAGGCACTCGGAGTGGACGCGGACGAGCACGTCGTCTTGCCCTTCGACGTCGCCCTTGACGAGCGCGACGTGGTGCTTGTTGTCGACCAGCGAGCGGTATCCGACCGCCACGAAGTCGCCGAAGCCGGTCGGCAGCCTGGTCGAGACGACCCGCTCGACCAGCTTCTCGTGCCGGCGGCGGTAGGCAACCAGGTCGGCCACCGTGACCATCTTCAGGTCGTGGCGCTCGCAATAGGGCTCGAGGTCACGGACTCGCGCCATCGTCCCGTCGTCGTTCATGATCTCGCAGATCACGCCCGACGGGTTGAGGCCGGCGAGGCGGGCCAGGTCGACCGCGGCCTCGGTCTGACCGACGCGCTCGAGCACCCCGCCGGGCTTTGCCTTCAGCGGAAAGACGTGGCCCGGCTGGACGAGTTCGCGCGGGCTCGTCTTGGGGTCGATCGCGACCTGGATCGTGCGCGCGCGGTCGGCGGCCGAGATGCCCGTGCTGACGCCCGAGCGCGCCTCGATCGAGATCGTGAACGCGGTCTCGAACGCCGACTCGTTCTTGGCCGCCATCAGGTCGAGCCCGAGCTCGTCGCAGCGCTCGGGGGTGAGCGACAGGCAGATCAGCCCTCGCCCCTCCCTGGCCATGAAGTTGATCGCCTCCGGCGTGACGAACTGGGCGGCCATCGTCAGGTCGCCCTCGTTCTCACGGTTCTCGTCGTCGACGACGACGACCATCTGCCCCTGGCGGATGTCCTCGATCGCCTCCTCGATCGTCGCGAACGGAGCGCTCACCGAGCTCATGAGGCCCTCACCATCAATTTCTCCACGTATTTCGCCAGCACGTCGACCTCCAGATTGACTCGTCTGCCCGTATCGACCGCGCCGAGATTCGTGCGTTGCAACGTCTCGGGGATGAGAGAAACGGTAAACGATCGATCGTCCACCTCCGTGACGGTCAGCGAAACTCCGTCGACGGCGATCGACCCCTTCTCGACGATGTAGCGGAGCACCTCGGGCCCCGCCCCGATCCGGATCCGTCGCGCGAACCCATCGTCGGTCACGTCCAGGATCGAGCCGAGCCCGTCGACGTGCCCCTGCACGACGTGACCGCCGAGTCGATCGGTGGCCCGCAGGGGGAGCTCGAGATTCACCTGCGAGCCGGGCGCGAGATCGCCGAGCGAGGTGCGCGCGAGCGTCTCGTTCATCGCGTCGGCCGCGAATGAGTCGCCGTCGAGCTCGACGGCGGTCAGGCACACCCCGTTGATCGCGATCGAGTCGCCCGTGGCCAGCTCGGCCACGAGCGGCGTCGCGATCGTGACCCGCGCGCCGTCGTCCGAGCGCTCGATCCCCGCGACCGAGCCGATCCCCTGCACGAGCCCGGTGAACATCGGCCCGGCTACCACTCCTTGATCCGCGCCGACACGAGCAGATCCTCGCCGACACGGTCGCATTCGAGCGTCAGCGCGCGCGCCGCGTCCGCGATCGCGTCGACGCCCTCGCCCTCGAGCGGGTCCCGCGCGGTCCGCCCGCCGAGCACCATCGGCGCCAGGAACAGCCGCATCTCGTCGACCTCGCCGGCGTCCATGAACGCGCCCGCCAGGTGGGGACCGCCTTCGAGCAGGATCGAGCCGACGCCGTCGGCGCCGAGCTGGTCGAGCGCCGAGCGTACGCGCGCCGGCTCGTGCTGTCCGGTGGCGACGATCACCTCCGCGCCGTGGGTGGCGAGCGCGTCGGTCGCGGTCCGCGGGGCGGCGCGCGACACGACGACGCTGAGCGGGACCTCGCGCGCGCCGCGCACCAGCTGCGAGTCGAGCGGAAGGCGGGCGAGCGAGTCGAACACGACGCGGCGCGGCTGCCGGATCACCCCGTCGATGCGCGCGGTCAGCTGGGGATCGTCGGCGAGCGCGGTCCCGATCCCGACCGCGACCGCATCGCATTGGGACCGCCACCGGTGGGCGAGCCGGCGGCTCGCCTCACCGGAGATCCACTTCGAGTCGCCGCCCCGGGTGGCGACCTTGCCGTCGAGCGTCATCGCCGATTTGAACAGCACCCAGGGGCGCCCGGTCCTCGCGTGCTTGCGAAACGACTGGTTGAGCAGGCGGGCGCGCACCGCGAGCTCGCCGTCGGCCATCACGACCTCGATGCCCTCGTCGCGCAGGATGCCGAGGCCGCGGCCGGACGCGTGCTCGCTCGGGTCGTCCGAGGCGACCACGAGCCGCTCGATCCCGGCCTCCCGGATCGCGTCGGTGCACGGCGGGGTCCGGCCTTGGTGGCAGCACGGCTCGAGCGACACGTACAGCGTGGCCCCGCCCAGATCCCGTCCCGCGGCGGCGCGGATCGCCTCGATCTCCGCGTGCGGCGAGCCGAGCTCCTGATGGAAGCCCTCGCCGAGCACCTCCTCGCGGCGGCCGATGACCGCGCCGACAAGCGGGTTCGGGCTGACCCAACCCCGGCCGCCCTCGGCGAGCTCGATCGCGCGAGCGAGATGGCGGCGATCGATGTCAGCGGGCGAGGACATGGCGGAACCCTGGAGAATAAGGGCAGTTGACTAGCTTGCGGCGGCGGTTCTCGGGCGCCCTCTCGCTACCGTTGTCTTACCAGCCCTTGGGACGTACCGCGCTCCATCCTGCCGGAGTCCTCGTTTAAGAACGCGACCCGGCCGCTGTCTATGAAGCTCATCATCCAAGTTCCGTGTTTCAACGAGGAGGACCAGCTTCCGCTGACCCTCAGCCACCTCCCCCGGGAGATCCCCGGGTTCGACACGGTCGAGTGGCTGATCATCGACGATGGGTCGACCGATCGTACGATCGACGTGGCCAAGGAGAACGGCGTCGACCACATCGTGCGGCTCACGAACAACAAGGGCCTGGCCGCGGCGTTCCAGGCGGGCCTCGACGCCGGCCTGAAGCTCGGGGCCGACGTGATCGTCAACACCGACGCCGATAACCAGTACGAGGGGTCCGACATCCCCAAGCTCGTGGAGCCGATCGTGCGCGGCGATGCCGACATGGTCATCGGTGACCGGCAGGTCGAGACGATCGAGCACTTCTCGATGCCCAAGAAGCTGCTCCAGCGGCTCGGCTCGTGGGTCGTCCGCCACGCGTCGGCGACCGAGATTCCCGATACCACGTCGGGCTTCCGGGCCTACAACCGGGAGGCGGCCCTGCAGGTCCAGGCGGTGTCGAAGTTCACTTACACGCTCGAGACGATCATTCAGGCCGGCCGGCTGCAGGTCGCGGTCGATCACGTCCCGATCCGGACCAACCCGAAGACCCGCGAGTCGCGGCTGTTCCCCTCGACGGCGGCGTACGTGCGGCGAAACGCGCTGTCGATCTTCCGCGTGTACTCGCAGTACCAGCCGCTCAGGGTGTTCTGGACGGGCGCGCTGATCCTCGGCACGCTCGCGGTCGCGATCTTCCTCCGCTTCCTGGTCTTCTTCGTCCAGCACCCCGACGCCGGGACCCGGCACGTCCAGGAGCTGATCGCGGGCGGCGTGCTGTTCAACGCGGCGATGCTGCTCGGCGCGCTCGGCGTGATCGGCGACCTGCTCGACGCCCAGCGCACCCTGTCGCAGCGGACGTTCGAGCGCGTCCGGCGGATCGAGCTGCAGCTCGGCGTCGAGCCGTCGCACTACGAGCGCGGGGCGCCGGCGGCGAAGCCGGAGCCGGCGCCGGCAAGCAACGGCCAGACGGGTCCCGCGGGCACAACGGGCACGGCGGGCACGGCGGGCACGGCGGGCACGGCGGGCACGGCGGGCACTGAGGCTCCGGACCGCAAGGCGCTCGAGGTATGAGCGGCGCCCCGGTCGCCTCCGCCGGCGGCGGCGAAACCGTCGTTCCGACCGGCAACACGTACGACAAGTACGGTTCGACAAACCCGGTCGTGCGGCGGCTGATGTCGGGGTTCGAGGGCACGCTCGCGCGCCTGTTCACGCGCGCCTCCCCCGAATCGGTGCTCGACGTGGGGTGCGGTGAGGGCGTCCTGACGTACAAGTGGGCGCAGGCGCTCGGCGACCGGCCGGTGCTCGGGGTCGACCTGGCCGACGCGAAGCTCGAAGCCGAGTGGGGCGCGCGCGAACGCTCCAACCTCGACTTCCGCGCGATGCCGGCCGAGGACCTGCAGGAGCTGCCGTTCGGTGACTCTTCGTTTGATCTGGCCGCCGCGATCGAGGTGCTCGAGCACGTGCCCGACCCCGAGCGCACGCTCGCCGAGATGGCCCGCGTGGCCGGTGGTCACCTGCTCGTCTCCGTCCCCCGCGAGCCGCTGTGGCGGGCGCTGAACGTCGCCCGGGGCTCGTACGTGCGCGATCTGGGCAACACCCCTGGGCACGTGAATCACTGGTCGAAACGGAGCTTCGTGCAGATGGCCAGCCGCCACGGCGAGGTGCTCGAGGCGTGCTCGCCGTTTCCGTGGACGATGCTCCTGGTGCGCGTCCGGTGACGCCGCCGCACGACGCGACGACCGCACCCGCGCCGCCCGCGACGAACGGCGCCGGCACGGGGCCTCCGAACGCCGCGCCCGAGGGGCCGGCCCAGCCGTCCTATGCCTCGGGGGCCCGCATTCTCTCGATCGGGATCGCGTCGACGGGCATCTTCACGTTCCTCTACCTCGCGCTCGCGAGCCGCTCGCTCGATCCGTCCTCCTACAGCCGGATCTCGCTGTGCTGGGCGATCATGTTCGTGATCCTGTCGGTGATCTACCGCCCGATCGAGCAGCTGCTCTCGCGGACGATCGCCGACCGCCGGGCGCGGGGATTGCACGGCCATCCGCTCCGGATCCCGGCTCTGATCCAGTTCAGCTTCGCGACGCTGTTCCTGATCGTCGCGCTCGCCCTGCGATCCGAGATCGAGCAGGGGGTCTTCGACGGCTCGAGCGCGCTGTACTGGATCCTCGTGGTCGGAGTGCTCGCGTACGCCGCGAGCTACTTCGCTCGTGGCTGGCTCGCCGGGCACCAGCGGTTCGCGCTGTACGGCGGGCTCGTGTTCCTCGAGTCGACCTCGCGCTTCATGTTCGCGCTCGCGGTCGCGGTCGGGATCGCGTCAGGCCAGGCGGCGGTCGGTCTGGGCATGGCGGTGGCGCCGTTCGCATCGCTGTGCGTGATGCCGTTCGCGTTCTCGCGGCTCCGAGTCAAGGGCCTCACCGGCGTACCGGTCGCCGACGCCGCGGGCGAGGGACCCGCCCACGCCGAGATCGAGGAAGCGAACGCCGACCTCAGCTTCAAGGGCGGAAGCGGGTTTGCGGTGTCGGTCGTCGGGATCATGCTCGCCGAGCAGACGTTGATGAACGCGGGCGTGCTGATCGTCGCCGCGAACGCCGGGAGCAAGGCGGGGCTGACCGTCGGGATCACCGGGTTCGTGTTCAACGTGCTGCTGATCGTGCGGGCGCCGCTCCAGCTGTTCCAGGCGATCCAGACGTCGATCCTCCCCCATCTCGCGAGCCTCGAGGTGCGCGAGTCCGCCGCGGAGTTCCACCAGGCGATCCGGACCACGGTCAGGGTGATCTGGGTGTTCGCCGGCGCGGTGGCGATCGGACTGCTCGCGATCGGCCCGTTCGTGATGACGGCGCTACTCGGCGACAAGGGCTTCGCCTACGGCCGCTTCGGCCTGGCCCTGGTCGGCCTCGGCATGGGCTTCCACCTGACCGCGGGCACGCTCAACCAGGCCGCGCTCGCCCGTGGTCGCGCGCCGCTGGCCGCCGTCGCGTGGCTGTCCTCGGCGGCGCTGTTCGTCCTGTTCATGCTCTCGGACGCGATCAGCAACGAGGTGACTCGCGTCGAGGTCGCGTACTTCACCGGCACGCTGATCCTGTGCGGTCTCCTGTGGGCGATCTACCGGCGCGGGGCGGCGCCGGTCCGCGCGGCGGGCGCCGCGCGCACGCTGACGATCAGCCGTTGCTGAGGCTCTTGCAGGCGGGCTGGGCGCCCGCGGCCTTCTCGATCTCGGGGTTGCTGAAACCGCTCGAGTCGATGTTGTTGAGCGCGGACTTGACGCTCGCGCCGAGCGCCTGAGCCGCGGTCCGGAACGACGACGGGGAGTCGGTCGGCAGTGAGTGCGACTTCGTCAACGCCACGCGCATCGCATCCCGCAACTGGGTAAACGCCTTGACGATCGTCCCGGCCACGTTCTTGCCGTTCGAGATGTCCGGCGTGCCGGCGGCTTGGATCTTGGTCAGCGCGTTATCGCTGTCGGACTCGACCGCGGTCAGGAAGCCCTGGAGGGTTTTCTTGGCCTGCTTGGCGTTCGCGGCGGTGGCGCCGTTGAGCGCGCTGCTGCGGGTCACGACGTCCTTCTCGAGCGGCGAGATCGCCGAGCACACCGACGCGACGTACGTTCCGGCGCTGACCTTCGACGATCCGCTCGAACCACACGCCGCGCACATCGCCGCGGCGAGCATCACGACGAGCCCGGTCCGAAGACTCCCAAAACGCATCATCGTTCAGGCTAGCGGCGGATCGGGGTCGATGCTGCCCCGGGCGAGCGCTCAGACGGCGCCGGCGGCGGCGACAATCGAGGCGTAGGCGGCGGCCGGATCGGCGGAGCCGAACACCGCTGAGCCGGTCACGAGCAGGTTCGCACCGGCCTCGACGCACGGCCCGGCGGTGGCGTCGTGAACGCCGCCGTCGACCTCGAGCGCCACGTGGTCGGGCAGCGCACGCCGGAGCCTCGCGAGCTTGTCGAGCGACCAGGGGATGAACTGCTGGTTGCCCCACCCGGGGTTGACGCTCATGCACAGCGCCAGATCGAGTAACTCATGGGCGATTTCGTCGAGGCTGCTGGCCGGGGTTCCCGGGTTGACGGCCGCCCCGGCGGCGCACCCCGCCTCGTGGATCGTGTTCAGCGCGTAGTTCAGATGCGGGGTCGCCTCGACGTGGACCGTGATGCTGTCGGCCCCCGCCTTGGCGATGTCGCCGATTTGACGCTCCGGGCGCTCGACCATCAGGTGGACGTCGATGATCGCGCCGGCGGCGTGAACCCGCTCGGCGAGCGCGTCGACGATCAGCGCGCCGAACGTGATCGGAGGCACGAAGTGACCGTCCATCACGTCGACGTGGATCACGCGGGCGCCGGCCACGAGCACCTCCTCGACCTGCTCGCCCAGGCGCGCGAAGTCCGCCGACAGGATCGACGGAGCGACCCGGCGCTCGCGGAGCAGCCGCAGGGTCGCCTCGGCGGGCCGGTGGGCCGTCACCGCCACCTCGACCGCCCGTCACGCCACCTCGGACCGCCCGTCACCGCCACTTCACACCGCCCGTCACCGCCACCTCACACCGCCCGAAGCATGCTGCCGTGACAGTGGTTGCAGGCGACAACCGCGGTGCTCGACATACGCACGATCGTCGAATGCTCGCCGCAGTTCGGGCACACCGAGACGAGCTCGTAGCGCTGCAGGCAATAGACGCATCGGTAGCGCCCGGGTGCCGCGGTCGGGCGAAGCCAGGGCTCTCCGCACCCCGGGCACTCCGGACCGAGCTTGTGTATCTGATCGGTCACGGTACGGAGACAGGGTAACGAGCGGCACGGGCGGCTCAACGTTTATGAGCATCTAACGCTCATGGGGCACGGCGGAGGCGGGCGATGAAGAACCCGTCGGTGCCGTCGCGATGGGGCAGCAGTTGGAGGCGCCGCTCGGCGGCGAACTCGCGGTGCTCGCGCAGAAACGCATCGATGACCTGATCCCCCTCGGCCCGGGAGATCGTGCACACCGAGTACACGAGCGCGCCACCCGGGGCCAAGGCCTGCGCCGCGGTGCCCAGGATCCTCGCCTGGAGCGCCGCGAGCTCGCCGACCGCCTCGGGGCGGGCCCGCCAGCGCAGATCCGGCCGGGACTGGAGCGTCCCGAGCCCGGTGCACGGCGGGTCGACCAGGATCTTGTCGAACGGCCCGTCGGTCCTCGGAATCGCGGCGTCGCCGACCTCGACCTTGACGCAGGAGGCGCGCATCCGTGCCCGCGTGCGCTCGAGCGCCGACGCCCGGCCGGGGTGGCGCTCGACCGCCACGACCTCGCCGCGGTCTTCCATCAGCGCGGCCAGGTGCGTGGTCTTCCCGCCGGGGGCGGCGCACAGGTCGAGCACGCGCTCGCCCGGGCGCGGGGCGAGGATCCGAGAGACGAGCATCGAAGCGCGCGACTGGGGCTGGACCTGACCGCTCGCCCACAGCTCGGACCCCTGGACGTCGAACGGGCCGTCGAGCACGAGTCCCTCGGGCAGGTCCGGCGCGGGCCGATTCGGCACGGGCAGGGCGGCAGCGACCTGGCTCGTCGTGGCCCTGAGGGAGTTGACCCGGAGCGCGTTCTCCGCAGGATCGTTGACCACCGCCAACAACGCGCGCGCCTCATCCGCGCCGAGCTCATCCCACCACTTGCTGGCCAGCCAGCCAGGCACCGAGTGGAGCACCGCCGCGGCCTGCGGCGAGTCGTCATTCAGCCCCTCGAGGGTCGCCGGGCCTTCCCGCGCGCCGCGCCGCAAGACGGCGTTGACGAGCCCCGCCGCATGCGGGCGCGCCTGCTTGGCCAGCTCGACGTTCTCGTTCACAGCAGCGTGCTCGGCCGCGCCGCCCATATACAGCAGCTCGTATAGCCCCAGCCGGAGCACCGCGAGCACGGGCGGATCGAGGCGCTCGAGCCGGCGGTCGGTCAGCTGCGCGGCGACGTGATCGAGCGTGGCGCACCGCTGGACGGTCCCGTAGGCGAGCGCCATCGCCAGCGCCCGGTCGCGGGGCTCGAGCCCGGCCGCCTCGGCGGTGAACGCTCGGTCGGCGTAGGCGTCGTCCTCGAATACGCGGCGGACGACCCGGAGCGCGCACGTCCGCGCCGGCGACACGCGGCTTTGGCTCCTGGTCGGCACGCGGCTAGCGCCTCCGACCGCGCAGGTAGTCCGCGCCGCTCATCGGACGGCGCCCCGGAGGCTGCACCGTCAGCAGCTCGAGCGCCCCCGACGCGCACCCGAGCACCGGCACGGGCCCGTCGAACGAAACCTCTCCCTCGGGCGGCCCGCCGTCCGGCAGCGCTCGCGCCTCGATCACGCCGATCGACGTCGCGTCGGAGAGCGTGACGTACGCGCCGATGTGCGGCGTCAGCGCGCGCACGACCCGCTCGAGCTCGACCGCCGTCCGCGCCGGCATGAGCTCGCGGTCCTGGGGGCTGATCTTGTGGGCATACGTGGCATCAGCCTCGTCCTGCGCGACGCAAGCAGGCCGCTCGTCGAGCGTCCGCACGAGCAACACGGCCCCGAGCTCCTCGAGGCGCGGCGCGAGCGTGCCGTACGTATCCACGGCCTCGATCGCCTCGGTCGCCTGAGCGCATACCGGCCCGTCGTCGAGCCCCTCCCCGACGCGCATGATCGACACGCCCGTGACCTCGTCGCCGGCCATGATCGCCCGCTCGATCGGGGCGGCTCCGCGCCACCGGGCGAGCAGCGACGGATGCACGTTCAGCATCTCCCAGCGAGACAGCAGCGGCTCGGTGATCAGCGCGCCGAACGCGCACACCAGCACGACGTCGGGGCGCGCCCCTGCGATCGTCTCGATCGCCGCCTCGTCGTTGACCGAGACCGGCTGGTCGAGCGCGATCCCGAGCTCGCGGGCGGCGTCGGCGACCGGCGGCGGGGATAGCTTGCGGCCCCGGCCGCGGGGCCGGTCGGGGCGGGTGACGACCAGCTCCGGCCGGTGCGCGGAGTCGGCCAGCCGTCGCAGCACGACGGCCGCGAACTCCGAGGTCCCGAGGTAGACGGTGCGCACGCGCCGGTTCAGCGCTCTGGGCCCAGCCGCAGGCTAGGCGGCCTGCTGCGCCTCGCGCAGCGCGCGCATCGCCTCTTTGCGCTGCTCGCGGCTCGTCCGGTCGAGGATCAGTACGCCGTCGAGGTGATCGATCTCGTGCTGGATCACGCGGGCCTCGAGCCCCGAGGCCTCGATCACGATCGGCTCGCCGCTCTCGTTCAGCGCGCGGACACGGACGTGGATCGGCCGGTCGACGTCGACGAGCACGCCGGGAAGGCTGAGGCACCCCTCCTCCATCGACTCCGTGTCGCGGCCGGACCACTCGACCTCGGGATTGACCAGCGCGGCCAGCGTGGCGTCCGGCCCCACCCGATAGACGAGCAGGCGGTGCACGACGCCGACCTGCGTGGCCGCCAGACCCACCCCGATCGCGTCGTCCATCAGGTTGCCCATCCGCTCGACCTCCTGGCGGAGCTCGTCGTCGAAGCGATCGATCGGGCGCGCCTTCGTGCGCAGCACGGGGTCGCCGAACTGCCGAATCTGGGCGAGCGCGGCCTTCCGGCGGGCCGCGGTCTCGGGATCGAGCTCAGACTCTCTGGGCTCGGCCTCGGCGCCGGCCTCGAGGTCCTCTTCCAGGGCCTCCTCGGCGGTCATCTCAGTGGTCGAATCGGACACAAAATCAGCTTAGTGCGTCGCACAAAATACCGTGCGAACGGGGCGAGGACCCGGACAGCGGCGACGCGGTTTCACTGCGGGTCGACGTCGACGCTGACGCTCACCCCGCGGCGCACGGCGTCGGCGGCGATCTCGTCGACCGCGGTTCCGACCGCGAGCACCGTTGCGGGCCGGTCGGTGCTCTTGATCACGAGCTGGCTGCGCGAGCGGCCGCGCAGGCGGAACAGCGGCGCCGGCCCGAGCACGGTCGCACCGGACGGCGCGATCAGGCCGTGCAGGCGGGTCGCGACGGCCGATGCTTTGGCTGCTTCGGAGGCCACTGCCGTCCCGGACGCCTCCGGGCCCGAGCAGACGATCCGGATCAGCGAGCCGTGCGGCGGGTACCGAAGCACCTTGCGCCGGGCCAGCTCGGCCGCGAGGAATCCGTCCGAGTCGTGGCGGGCGGCGAACGCGAGCGACTCGGCGTCCGGCGCCAGGGTCTGCACGAGCACCCGAGCGGGTGGGCCGGAATCTTCAGTGCGGCCGACGCGCCCGGCGAGCTGCGTGATCAGCGCGAACGTCCGCTCCTCGGCGCGGAAGTCCGGGAAGCGGAGCGTCTGGTCGGCGTCGAGCACGACGCCGAGGCTGACGCCGTCGAAGTCGTGTCCCTTGGCGACCATCTGGGTTCCGACGAGCACGCCGGCGGGCGCGGCCTCAAACGCCGCGAGCGTGCGGGCGAGCCTGCCCTTCCCCGACGCCGCGTCCGCGTCGAGCCGGAACACCGGAAGCTCGTCCCCAAACGCTTCGCGGAACTCCTGCTCGACGCTCTCGGTGCCGGCGCCGTGGCGGGCGACCGCCACCGATCCGCACTCATCGCACCGGCTCGGCGCCCGCCGGCGGTGCCCGCAGTGGTGGCATGCGAGTTGGTCGGCGGCGCGATGGAGCACGAGCGCGACCTCGCAGTTCGGGCACATCCACACGTGTCCGCAGCCCCGGCAGCACAGGAAGTTCGACCACCCGCGCCGGTTGAGCAGCACGATCGCCTTGCCGCCCGCGGCGCGCACGTCGGCCAGCGCCATTCGCGTCCGGGGGTGGAGCGAATGGTGGGCACCGCGCATATCGAGCACCTCGACCGGCGGGAGCGGCCGGCGATCGATGCGGGCCGCCAGGCGCAGCCGGGTGAGCGCCACGGCGCTCTCGGGCCGCGGGGTCGCGCTCCCCGCGAGCAGCACCGCGCCGTGCTGCTCGGCCCTGCGGACCGCGACCGCGCGCGCGTCGTAGCGGGGGTCGCCCTCGTGCTGCTTGTACGACGCGTCGTGCTCCTCGTCGACGACGATCAGGCCGATGTCGGCGAGCGGCGCGAACACCGCCGAGCGCGGACCGACGCACACGCGCGCCTCGCCCGAGCGCAGCCGCAGCCACTCGTCGTGGCGCTCGCCCTGGCCGAGGCCCGAGTGGAGCACGGCCACGACGTCTCCGAACCGCGCCTGAAACCGCCCGACGGTCTGCGGCGTGAGCGCGATCTCGGGAACGAGCACGATCGCGCCGCGGCCGGCGGCCAGCGTCTCCTGCACCGCCCGCAGGTACACCTCGGTCTTGCCCGACCCGGTCACGCCGTGGAGCAGAAACCTGCCTTCGCCGGCCTTGAGCGCGGAGAGCACCTCGTCGAGCGCGGCCTGCTGCTCGCCGGTCAGCGCCGGCGGACCGTCGAGCCGGCGGCCGATCGCCACCGACGCCGGGCGGCGCCGCTGGTCGGATAAGCCGATTGCCACGAGGCCGCGCCCCTCGAGCCGGCGCAGCATCGGGGTGCCGAGCGCAGCCGCGAGCGTGGGGCCGTCGCGCTCGAGCACCTCGAGCGTCGCCCGCTGGCGATCGTTGAGCGGGCCCTCGCCGCGGAGCGCCCGCGCGCCCGCGTCGGTGAGCTCGGCCACCAGCACGCGCTTGCGCGATACCCCGCCGGCGGTTCCCGGCGGCAGCACGAGCGTGAGCGCCCGCGCCGGCGTCGAGCAGTATTCCCCGGCGATCCAGCCCGCGAGCGCGACCAGGTCGGCGGGGACGCCAGGCGGGAGGACGGCGTCGGGCTCGGCCAGCCGCTCGGGCGCGAGCGCGGACTCGTTGGCGAGCTCGAGCACGACCCCGAGCGTTCTGCGCCCGCCGAACGGAATCCGCAGCAGCGAGCCGACGCCGACGTCGGACTGCTCGGGGCGCAGCCGGTAATCGAACGGCCCGCGGACCGCCCGCGTCAGCGTGAGCGGCTCGACGCGGGCGATACGTTGCGGGCTGGCTGAGGGGGCGTGCATCGGTGCAGCGGAGGGTAAAGTCAGGCGAGGATGACGGCCGATAGTCCCGCCCAGACCACGCGGGAGCCGGTTCCCGGCCGTAGCGACCGCGCCGCGCTGGGACTGCCCGCACCCACGATTCTGTCGATGTGCGACAGCCTGCTGGGCGAGGCGGGGCGCCGGCACCACATGTTCACGTGGCTCCGCGCGCCCGGAGCGGGCGCCGGCGAATGGCTCGCGGTCGACGCGTACTACCCTCGCGCTCGGCTTGTCGTCATCTGCCGCTCGGGACCGGGACCGCACGATTCGCTCTACCGAGAGCTGATCCCGGCCCACGGGCTCGGCCTGCTGACGCTCGACCCGGCGGCGCTCGGGACCGACCGGGAGGCCGTCGAGGCATCGCTCGCCAAGAAGTTTCTCGACCTGTCGGGGGACGTGGCGCGGGGGCGGTCGAGGCCGTCTGCGACGCGGGCGGCGGCTCGGAACGCGCCGGCGCGGAACGCACCGGCTCGGAACGCGCCGGCGCGGAACGCGCCGGCGCCGGAATGGACTCCGATCAAGGTCGAGCACACGCCCGTCGCGCGCGGATTCGTGCAGGCCTTGGGGATACTCGCCGGGCTCGCGTTCGCCGCGCTCCTGATCCTCGAGCTGTATCTCGGCGTGATCAAGGTCGCGTTCGACGACCACCGGCTCCTGCTGGGGCTCGCGATCGTGCTCGAGCTGCTCTCGCGGGCGCTGGGCACGGTCGCGGCCGAACGCGCCGAGCGGCGCGGGTGGGCGTGCGCGTGCGCGATCGTCGGCGCCCCGGTCGTGGCCTGGGTGATGTTGCTCCGTCGCCCGCGCATCGACGTCGAGCCGGCGCCGCTCGCGGGGCTGCTCGCGCTGCTCGCCGGCGCGGTCGCGGTGCTCGCGCTCGTCATTGGCAGCTAAGGAGCCCCACGTACTCAGTCGCGGACCCTGACGCGACCGCTACTCTGAGCGTCGGTGGATCCGGAGCCCGGAGAAGAGGTCTTCTTCCACGGCCACCCGTCGTGGCGTTCGATGCTCGCGTTCTACGTGCGAGGGCTGCTGGTTGCGATCGTCGCCGGCGTGATCGCGGGGTTCGTGACCAGGCTGGCCAACGGCGGCGTGCAGGCGGGCTGGGTCGGCGCCGCGGTCGCCGTGATCTTCCTGATCGTGCTGCTCTGGGGGCTGATCCGGCGCATCAGCACGACCTACACGATCACGAACCGGCGCCTGACGATCAGGACCGGTCTGCTGTCACGTGAGATGCACGAGACGCGACTCGAGCGCGTTCAGAACGTCAACTCGCGCCAGCATCTGCTCGAGCGGCTTCTGCGCGTGGGCACGGTCGACTTCGACACCGCCGGCGGCGCCTCGTACGACTTCAAGTTCCGAGGCGTCGACGACCCGCACAAGATCGTCCGCACGGTCGACAAGGCGCTGCACGAGCTGCGGCTCACCCACCCGCAGGTCTAAAGAATTCGCCCACCCGCCGGTGTGAGCCGGCGCATAACTCGCCAAAGCTCCCGGCCGGTCGCCGCTCCGGTCACATAAGCGCCGTGGGGGCGCTTATGTCGCCAAGGTGGCCAGCCCGGGACCGGTTTGGCGAGTTCGGCACCGCTGGCCGGCCGTCCGGAGCGGCCGAGCGTCTACGCGCGTACGGTCGCGGGATCGAGACCCGCGGCGCCACGGAGCGCGGCGGCCTTGTCGGTCCGCTCCCACGTGAAGTCGTGATCCTCGCGGCCGAAGTGACCGTACGCCGCGGTCTTCTGGTAGATCGGCCGGTGCAGGCGCAGGTACTGCCGGAACGCGCCCGGCCGCAGGTCGAACTGGTCGCGGATCAACTCGAGGATCTTCGACCGCGAGATCTTCTCGGTCCCGAATGTCTCGACCATCACCGAAACCGGGTGTGCGACGCCGATCGCGTACGCCACCTGGACCTCGGCGCGGTCGGCCAGCCCGGCCGCGACCACGTTCTTGGCCACGTACCGCGCGGCGTACGCGGCGCTCCGGTCCACCTTCGACGGATCCTTGCCCGAGAACGCGCCGCCGCCATGGCGCGCCATGCCGCCGTACGTGTCGACGATGATCTTGCGCCCGGTCAGCCCGCAGTCGCCCATCGGACCGCCGATCACGAACCGGCCGGTCGGGTTCACGAGCAGCGTGCGGTGCAGCTTGCGGGCGTCGTACAGGTCTTCGGGGATCACGGGCTCGATCACGTGCTCCCACAGGTCGTCCTTGAGCAGCGACTCGGCGCCGTCGCGGTGCTGGGTCGAGATCAGGACCTTCTCGACCTCGACCGGACGCCCGTCGACGTAGCGCACCGTGACCTGGGTCTTACCGTCCGGGCGCAGGTACGGCAGGATCTCGGCGCGACGCACGTCCGCGAGGCGCTTGGCGAGCTTGTGCGCGAGCGAGATCGGCAGCGGCATCAGCTCCTCGGTCTCGTTCGACGCGTACCCGAACATCATCCCCTGGTCGCCCGCGCCGGCGAGGTCGAGTTCGTCGTCATCGCCGGGGTCGATCCGCGACTCCCACGCCCGGTCGACGCCCTGGGCGATATCGGGCGACTGCTTGTCGATCGCGTTGATCACCGCACACGTGTGGTAGTCGAACCCGAACTCGGCATTGGTGTAACCGATCCGCTTGATCGTCTCGCGCGCAACCTCGGGGATGTCCACGTAGGTCGTCGTCGTGATCTCCCCCGAGACCACCACCAACCCCGTGTTCACGAGCGTCTCGCACGCCACCCGACCATTCGGATCGTCCCGGAGCACGGCGTCCAGCACTCCGTCTGAGATCTGATCGGCGACCTTGTCCGGGTGACCCTCGGTCACCGACTCGGACGTGAACAGGTATTCGTTGTCCGCAAGCATCTTCATGGGATCTCGACGTGTAGCTCCGTGGTCGTGTCGCTCTCGCCGCTGGTCGAGCTCAAACCGATCGCGCGGATCTTGGAGAGGTCGGGGAGCAGCTCGCGCATGCGCGCGCCGCTCGTCAGTCCGGTTTGCTCGCCGAGGCTGAGGAGCTGGCTGAAGTCGGCAAAGAGTACCGAGGACAGCTGCCCCGGCTGACTCGCGAGCACGGTTTTGTACGCGTTGTCGTCGGCCAGCGGGCGGCTACGGCTCACGACCTGGTCGATCGCGCGGACGCTGGTGGACACGACGACGAGCCCGCCCGACACGGCATAGTCGATCTGGAGCCCGGGCCCGAGGCCGAGCTCGTGCACGGTGACCCCGCCGACCTGCTGGTCGGCCAGACCCGGGATCTCGCCCGGTCCCGCCGTCGGAGCCGGGAACAGGGCGGCCAGCGGCGCCTCGAGCCCCGCGAGCTCGCTCTTGGTGGCCGCCTGATGAGACGTGCGCGCGACGATCAGCAGCGACGGCGTCGGGCCGGGCGACAGCGCGACCGCGGTCTCGCCACCGAAGATCGAGCTCACCACCTTGCGGGCGGTGACGCCCTGGCCGGCGAGCGCGGTTCCGAGCCGGGCCAGGAGCGGCGCCACGTTGGCGGCGACGCCGGCGGTCGCGAACGCGCGGAGCAGCTGCGGCCCCGCCCGGTCGAGGCCGTCGACGTCGAGCATCAGCGTCGATCCCGCCGGCAGCACCGACTGGAGCGTGGGCGAGAACGAGATCGGGTGCGACGCGCCCGACCGGACCGCGCTGTGGATCTGCACCTCGGCCCCGCTCGAGACGGCGGACAGCGACAGCGTCGTGCCCTGGAGCCCCGGCCGGTCAAGCAGCCCCGCGATCGCTCCGATCACGCCGCCGCGCGGCTCCAACGCCCGCCGCAGCCCCGCGGCGGGCAGATACACGTCGAGCACGCGGCCGGCAGGTTCGCCGGCAGCCGCGTGCTGATACGCGGGGTCAGCCGCGAGCGATCGCGCTCGGCCGGTTCCCGCGGCGATCGCGGCGCGTACCGCGAGGTCGGGCCCGACCGCGAGGTAATGGCTGACGAACGCGAGCTCGGTCCCCGAGCTGTACCCGAGGATCCGCACTCCGTCGTAGACCACCACCGGAGCAGCTCCGGCACCGCTAACGAACCGCCGCGCCCGCGCGAGGTTCGAGACGTCGAGCACGATCAGCGAGGGCGCCGACGCGCCCGGCGTGTCGAGCAGCGCGAACGCCGCCTCCTTGCCGAGCCACGGACGGATGCCGGTCGCGAAGTCGACCGAGCTCGAGCCGCCGACGATCGCGCTCAGCCGGCTGATCACCGCCGCGTACGCGAGCGGAACGTCGGGGAACTTCCGGGCGAGCACCTCACCGTCGCGCACCGCCGGCCGGCCCTGGTCGATTGAAAGGTGCACGTACCCGAGCACGTCCGCGGGCACGACCTTGGCGGCGCCGGTGGCGGGCGGCACCGGGCCGGAGCCGCCGAACACGAGCACCGCAAGGACGGCGATCGCCGCCACGAGCGACGCGCCCGCCAGCGCGAGCCGCCGGCGCAGGAACTGTCGCTGGCGCTCCGGACCGCCGCCGCCCGGGCGCGGGATCGTGCGCCGCTCGCGCCGTTCGGGAACGGTCGGCACGGGAGCACGTGGCCGCGTGATGCTCGACATCGGCACGTTCACTGAAGCATCTCCTGGCGCCCTTTGCGCCACTTGGCGACCGGTATTGGACCCGAGTGGCCCCGACACCCTTCCCGATGCCCAAAGCTCGCAAACGCGGTCTATCGCGTCCGAGCCGTCAGGCAGCGGCGCGACGACCCCGAGCGCGGCGTTCGTTGCGCTCGACGAAGTCGATGATCACCGGCACGCCCTCGAGGTGATAGCGCTCGCGCAGCCGGTTCTCGATGAAGTAGGCGTAGTCACGCGTGACCCTCGCGCGCGAGTTGACCTGGATCGAGAACCGCGGCGGTCGCTCGTCCGTCTGGGTCATGTATATGAGCTTGAGCCGGTGCCCGCTGTGCTGCGGCCCACCGGCCGGCGGCTGCCGGATCGCGACGACGTCGGACAGGAAGCGGTTGAGCTGCGGCGTCGGGATCCGGGCGGCGCGGCGGTCGGCGAGCGCGACCGCCTCGACCAGCAGCCGTTCGATGTTGCGGCCGGTCTTCGCGCTCGCCGTCAGCACTCGCGGGCGCAGGCGGAGCTTCTTCTGGGCGCGAGCACGCTCGTAATCGAGGTCGACCTCGCCGGCGATGTCCCACTTGTTGAGCACGAGCGCGGTCGCGCAGCCGCTCCGCATCGCCAGCTCGGCCACGCGCAGGTCCTGCGCGGTGATGCCGTCGGTCGCGTCGCACACGACGAGCGCGACGTCGGCCCGCTCGGCCGCGCGCCGCGAGCGCAGCGACGTGTAGTACTCGATCGACTCCCCCACCTTGGCCTGGCGCCGCAGCCCGGCGGTATCGACCAGGATCAGCGGGCGCCCCTCGAACTCGATCGGCAGGTCGATCGCGTCGCGCGTCGTGCCCGCCACCGGCGAGACGATCACCCGTTCGGCGCCGGCGAATCGGTTGACCAGCGAGGACTTGCCGACATTCGGGCGCCCGATCACCGCGAGCCGGACCACACCCTCCGCCTCCGCCTCCGCCTCCTCCGAATCTGGGCCGGCCGAGACGATCCGGTCGAGCAGGTCACCGGTGCCGAGCCCCTGCGCCGCTGACACCGCGATCGGGTCGCCCAGGCCGAGCCTGTGGAATTCGGCCGCGAGCGGGATGTCTCGCGCGGAGTCGATCTTGTTCGCGGCGACGAGCACCGGCATCGATCCGCCCCGGAGCAGATCGGCGATCTCGTAATCCCCGGGCCGGGGGCCCGCCCGAGCGTCGACCACCAATACCGCGACGTCGGCATCGGCCAGCGCCGCCCGGACCTGGTCGTGCACGGAGGCGGCGAGCTCGGCGCGGTCGTCGAGATCGACGCCGCCGGTGTCGATCAGGGTCAGCGACCGCCCGTTCCAGTCGGTGTGAAGCTCCTTGCGGTCGCGGGTGACGCCGGGCCGCTCGTGGACGACCGCCTCGCGCGACTCGGTGAGCCGGTTGACGAGCGAGGACTTGCCGACGTTTGGATACCCGACGATTGCGACCTTCATGGCGGACCCGAGGGTAGCTTGCCCGTCGGGTTCCTCACCGGCTCGCGTCGCGGACGAGGGCGGCGATCTCGCCGACCACCTCCGCGAACGTCATCGCGGTCGTGTCGATCACCACGGCGCCCTCGGCCGGAATGAGCGGCGAGTGCTCGCGCGTGCGGTCGCGCTCGTCGCGGATCGTCTGCTCGGCGAGGACGATCGCCGGATCGACGCCCAGGTCGGCCGCGCGCCGCCGGGCGCGCTCGGCCGGGTCGGCGGTCAGGAACACCTTGACCTCGGCGTCGGGCCTGACGACCGTGCCGATGTCGCGTCCCTCGGCCACCCAATTGCCGGCGGACAGGAGCCGCTGCTGCTCGGCGACGATCGCGCGGCGCACCTCGGGGTCCGCCGCCACCTGCGAGGCGGCCTCGGACACCGCCGGCGTGCGGATCTCGTCGGACACGTCGCGGCCGTCGAGCAGCGTCCGCTCGCCGGGCTCGATGTTGAGCGACGGCGCGATCGAGGCGGCGGGCACGCCGCGCTCGATGGCGGCCAGGGCGACGGCTCGGTACATCGCGCCCGTGTTCAAGTAGGTGAAGCCGAGCGCGTCGGCGACGGCGCGCGCCACCGTCGACTTGCCGGCGCCGGCGGGCCCGTCGATCGCGACCACGGTCATGCGATCAGCGCCGCGCCACGACCGTCATGCGATCAGCCCCGCCACGACCGTCATGCGATCAGCCCCGCCACGTCATCGGCGAACCCCGGATACGACACCTCGGCGGCCTCCATCCCGACCACCTCTACCCCCTCCTCCGACGCGAGACCGGCGACCGCCCCGAGCAGCGCCAGCCGGTGGTCGCCGTGGGCATCGAGGCGCCCGCCGCGCAGCCCGCCGGTCCCGGTCACGACAAACCCGTCGGGCAACGCTTCGACGACCGCGCCCAAACCCCGGAGCCCTTCGACGACGGTCGCGATCCGGTCCGATTCCTTGACTCTCAGCTCGGCGGCACCGCGGACGATCGTGTCCCCGTCGGCGAAGCAACCGAGCAGCGCGACCAATGGAAGCTCGTCGATCGCGAGCGGCACCTCGTCGGCCGTTACCGTCGTCGCCTCGATCGGCGCGCCCGTCACGTCGATGTCCGCGATCGGCTCGTGCGCCTGGAACGTTCCCGGCGGCTCGACGTCGGCGAGCACGATCGCGCCCATCCGCTCGAGGATCCGCAGGAACCCGGCGCGGGTCCAGTTGACCCCGACTCGCTCGAGCACGAGCCGTGACCCCTTCACGAGCACCCCGGCCGCGATCAGGAACGCCGCCGAGGACTGGTCCCCGGGAACCTCGACCAGGTCGAGTTCAAGCTCGTCGGTATTCCCCACGGTCGTGCGGAACCCGCGGCCAACCGAAACGTCGCCCGAGCGCGCGACCGGAGCGCCGGCCTGCGCCAGCATCCGCTCGGTGTGGTCGCGCGTGGGGACGGGCTCGATCACGGTCGTCGCGTCGGTCACGAGCCCCGCCAGCAGCACGCACGACTTGACCTGGCCGCTCGCGACCGGGAGCTCGTAGTCGATCCCGTTGAGCGGGGCGCCGTGGACCGTGAACGGCGGGAACCTCCCCTCGCGCGCCTCGATCCGAGCGCCCATCTGCGCCAGCGGCTCGGCGATCCGGTCGACGGGACGCCGGCGGATCGAGTCGTCGCCGTCGAGCTCGAAGCTCGAGCCCTGCTGGAAGGCGAGCCAGCCGGGCAGCAGCCGCATCAGGGTGCCGGCGTTGCCGACGTCGATCGCCTTTTCCTGCGGGAGCGCGTTCCGCATGCCGCACCCGCGGATCACCAGCTCGCCGTCGTCGCGCCGCTCGACGATCGCACCGAGTTGGGTCACCGCCGCGAGCGTCGAGCGCGTGTCCGCGGCGTCGAGGTAGTTCCGGACCCGGACCGGCTCCGACGCCATCGCCCCGATCAGCGCGGCGCGGTGCGAGATCGACTTGTCCGCCGGCACGGTCACGCGTCCCCGCAGCGGTCCGGACGGATCGAACCGCATGTTCATGCCCGCGCCACCGGGAAGCCGAGCTTGCCGACGAGCTCCTCGGTGCGCCGCGCCTCCTGTTCGCCGGCGATCCAAAGTGCCACCACTCCCTCGCTCATGTCGGGCGCAGGGTAGAGCGCCATGTCGGTGATGTTCACCCCGGCACGCCCGAGCTCGAGCGCGAGTTGCGCCACCACCCCGGGACGGTTCGGGACCGACGCTCTGAGCTCGAACAGCGGTCCCCCCGCGAGCTGCGCCTCGAGCAGCCGGCGCCGGTCATCGGCGGCGCCGTCGTTCCACTCGGTCAGCCCGGTCGCGTCAGCGCCGGCGAGCGCGTCGCGGACCACGGTCAGCCGCGCGATCGTGTCGTCGATCCTCGCCGCCAGCGCGTCGCGGTTCGAGATGTAGATGTCGGTCCAGATCGCGCTCGGCGCGCCGGCGACGCGGGTGGCATCCCGAAACGAAGGCCCGGTGGCGGGCAGCCGCTGCGGTGGGTCCGAGCCGGAGTCGAGCGTGCGGGCGGCCTGGGCGACGAGCACGTTGGCGAGCACGTGGGGAAGGTGCGAGACCGTGGCCAGGATCGTGTCGTGTGCCTCAGGTTCGATCGCGACCGGCCGCGCGCCAAGGCCGTGCAGCAACCGGTGCAGGCGCTCGTAAAGGATCCCGGAAGTGGTGGGCTGCGGCGTCAGGTACCAGGTGGCGCCGTCGAACAGGTCCGCGCGCGCGTGCCTGACCCCCGAGGTCTCGACGCCGGCGAGTGGATGGCCGCCGACGAACCGCGCGTCGTCGTGCGCGGCCACGATCGCCCGCTTGGTCGAGCCGACGTCGCTGACCACGCAGTTCTGCGGCGCCGCGCTCAGAACCGCGTCGACCGCGTCCGGCAGGGCGCCCACGGGCGCCGCAACGAACACCGCCTCGGCGTCGGATACCGCGCCGGCCACGCTGTCCGCGGCGCGGTCGATCGCGCCGCGCTCGCGCGCCAGCGCCAGCGCCTCCCCGTCGGGGTCGTACCCCGCGACCGAAGCATCGAGCCGCTCGCGCGCAGCGAGTCCGATCGAGCCGCCGATCAGCCCGACGCCGACGAGCGCGACCCTCACTTAGACGGCGGCCAGCGCCTTCCCCGCGACCGCCGCGGCGGCCTGGACGCGCTCCACGTAGTCGGCGAAGTCGTCCGCGTACAGCTGCTGCGGCCCGTCGCAGATCGCCTGTTCCGGATGCGGGTGGACCTCGACGATGATCCCGTCGGCGCCCGCCGCGGCCGCCGCCAGCGACAGCGGCATCACCAGGTCGCGCCGGCCGGCGGCGTGGCTCGGGTCGACGATCACCGGCAGGTGGCTGAGCTCTTTCAGCACCGGGACCGCCATCAGGTCGAGCGTGAACCGGTACGCGGTCTCGAACGTCCGGATCCCGCGCTCGCACAGCATCACGGCCTCGTTGCCCTCTTTGAGGACGTACTCCGCCGCCATCAGCAGCTCCTCGAGCGTCGAGGAGAAGCCGCGCTTGAGCAGCACCGGACAGCCGGAGCGCCCGACCTCGGCCAGCAGCGTGTAGTTCTGCATGTTGCGCGCGCCGATCTGGATCACGTCGGCCACCTCGAGCACCTGCTCGAGGTCGCGCTGGTCCATCAGCTCGGTGACGATCGGCAGCCCGGTCTCGGCCTTGGCCTCGGCGAGCAGCCGCAGGCCCTCCTGGCCGAGCCCCTGGAACGCGTACGGCGACGTGCGCGGCTTGTACGCGCCGCCCCGGAACAGCGTCCCGCCGGCATCGCGGACCGCGCGCGCGGTCTCGAGCGTCTGCTCGCGCGACTCGACCGTGCACGGTCCGGCGATCATCGCGAAGCTGTTGCCGCCGACCTTGCGCCCGGCGATGTCGAGCACCGTGCGTTCGCCGTGCTTGAACTGGGTCGAGGACAGCTTGTACGGCTTCGAGATCGGGACCACGCGGTCGACCCCGGGTGCGCCCTCGAGCTCGAGCCGCGCCACGTGTTCTCGGTCGCCGATCGCGCCGATCACGGTCAGCTCGTCGCCTCGACTGAGATGGGCGCGGGCGCCGACGCTCTGGACTCGGTCGACGACGGCCTGCACCTCCTGTTCAGTGGCCGTCGGTTTCATCACGATCATCATTTCTCGGTCCTCTCTGGTGCCTGGTGAACTGTACGAAAGCGAGCGGGACGGGTTTCACCCGACCGGGGGGTTTTTCGGCGCTCGGCCTCTGAGGGGGCCCGCCGACGTGGGCGGGCAGCAACGAGAGCGGACCGAGCGCCTAGCTAAATCGCCAGGCGTAGGCGTATGCGTACGCGTAGCCGCGGAAGACGAACGACGTGCGGCTAGGGGTACTCATCGTGGCGGGTTTCTACCAGAACGCCGCCGAGATTCCAACCCGTGCTCGATTTACCCCGTCATGCGTGGGAAATCGAGCACGCCTCTCAGAGGACCGCTGCTAGCGCGGTCGCGAAGCGCTCGTTCTCGGCGTCGGTCCCCACCGTGACGCGGAGCGAGCGTTCCCGGCCGAGCGCGGCGCCGGCGCGGACGAGGACCCCCCGGTCTCGGAGACCCGACACCACGTCGCCCTCCTCAACCGTCTCGGGGAGGTGCAGCCAGATGAAGTTCGCGTCGGACCGCGCCACCCACAGCCCGAGCGCCCGCACCGCGTCCTCAAGCTCGAGCCGCCCCGCGATCGTCTCGGTCACGCGCCGCTCGACCGCGTCCTGGTGGCGGAGCGCCTCGACCGCGGCCGCCTGCGCCGCGGCGTTGAGGTAGAACGGCTGGCGGACCTGGTCGACCGCGATGCGAAAGTCCTCGGCGCCGCACAGCGCGTACCCGACCCGCAGCCCGGCGAGCCCGTAGACCTTCGAGAACGTTCGCAGCAGGACCAGGTTCGGGTACTTGCGCAGCAAATCGAGCGACGCGTAGGTGTCGCCGAGCGTCAGCGAGAACTCGCAGTAGGCCTCGTCGAGGATGACGGCCACGTGGCTCGGGATCCGCCGCATGAACGCGTCGATCTCCTCGAGCCCGATCGCGGTCGACGTCGGGTTGTTGGGGTTGCAGATCAGCACGAGCCGCGTCGCCACCGTCACCTCGGTGGCGATCGCGTCGAGGTCGTGGCGGTCCTCGTCGTCGAGCGGCACCTGGATCGCCCGCGCGCCCGAGGCGGCCGCGAGGTGCGGGTACACGCTGAACGCCGGCCACGCGTACACGACCTCGGCGCCCGGCTCGAGCAGCGCCTCGCCGGCGGCGAGCAGGATGTCGCACGAGCCGTTGCCGAGCGCGATCCGCTGCGGCGGGATCCCGTACCGGTCCGCGAGCGCGCGCCGCAGCGGCTGGTACGACGGGTCCGGATAGCGGTTGACCCCGCCGAGCACGCGACTCGCGGCCTCGACCACCTCCGGGAGCGGCGCGAAGCAGCACTCGTTCGAGGCAAGCATCGCGATGTCCGCACCGAGGTCGTAGCCGGCGGCGAGCGGATACACCGGCATCCGGCGGACGCGCTGTGCGAATTCGATCGGCATCGAGCAGCGAAGGCTATGGCCTACTGCGCTCGCATCAGGGATTTCCGCCCGGCGTCCGTGCAGGGCGGTCGTGTTCGCGACCACCCCGGCCGGGCATGGATGCCCGGCCGCGCCATGGACGCCGCCGAAGGCGGCCCCATGGGCCGATTCGAGATCCGCTCTGAGCACGCGCGCCTCGCCCAGGTACACGTGGCGGGGCTCGTGGTCGTCGGCCGCGTAGTAGTGGACCATCACCCGGATCACGCGCGGCAGCGAGCCCGGCACCGGCACCTCGCGCGCGCACAGCAGCGGAACTCGGCTCAGCCCGAGCGCGCGCGCCGCCACCGCGGGGAACTCCGCGTCGAGGTCGTCGGTCAGCGTGAAGATGCAGCTGACCATCGCGTCCACCTCGAGCGCGTTTCGCCCCATCAACTCGCGCATCAACTCGTCGGTGGCGCCGAGAATCGCGTCGGCCTCATTGGCGGGGACGGTGTTGGCGCCGCGCAGCGCGAAGAGACGCATGACCGCGGCAGTGTGTCAGCTAACTGACGTGCACGACGGACGAGGTCGCGAGCGCGCGGCCGGCGCTGTCGAGCGCCTGGACCGCGACGTAGGGCGTGGCCGGGATCGTCACCTGGCTCTCGAACCCCTGCTTGGCCGTGGTCGTCACCGCCGACAGCGAGGTCGCGCTGGCACCGGCGAGCACGCGCCACGAGCTCACCTGAGTGGCGCCGTTCCAGCTCACGTACACGTTGGTGCTCGTGCCGGTGCTCGACGCGCTCACCGACGGCAGCGTGGTCGGCGTCCCGATCCACGGGAAGCGGTAGGCGCGGTAGCTCGAGTTGTCGCCCACGAACCGGCCGTCGAAGTCGATCTGGCCGCGCGAGTCGAACTCGGTGAAGTAGGGCTGCTGCCCCCAGCCGACGAAGTCGTCGCCGCCCGGCAGCTCCTGGACGTTCCCCTCGAAGCTCGCCGCCAGCGCCGGCGAGTGCACGTCCTGACTGACGAGCGTCGCGGTCTTCGTGCCGCTGTCCAGGCGAACCGTGATCCCGCGCGACTGCTGGTGGACCTTGGGCGGGCCGGCGCCATCGTCGAACATGGTCACGGTCGGGTCGGAATCGGTGTGGAGGCGCACGTCGTGCTGAAACGCGAACTGGGCTCCGGACGCGACCTTGTAGGTGGAGTTCCTGCCGCCGAGCGTCCAGACCACCTGACCGCTCTGGTGGTCGACCTCGTACGCGGCCCAGGTGTTGCGCGCCGAGATGAACAGATTGCCGTCCTGCTCGAGCTGGACCGAGTTGATGTGGAAATAGTCGAACGGCGCGCCCGCCGACTTCACGGCGGCCTCGTACGTGTCGGTCAGCGGGACGTGATCGAGGCTGTCCCACTCGAACAGGAGCAACCCGGTCTTGATGTCGATCTCCTGGACCACGGAGTCGAGCACGATCTGGCGGGAAGACATGTGGAGGTCGGTCGCGTTCCAGTACACCGGGTAATACGCGGTGATCAGCGCGGTGCCCTGCGGCGTCAGCCGGAACTCGTGCAGGTCGGCGCTCAGCCCGTTGGCGGCGTGCACAACGGCGATCTGGCGGTACGAGGAGTTCTCGATCACGTCCTCGCCCGCACCGACGCCGGCCCCCGAATAGCCCTGCCACCAGGTCAGCACGTGCTGGCCCTCGTAGCGCTGCACTTGAAGGTCGGCCGCCATATTCCCCTGAGGCACAGGCTGGAACCACACCAGCGCGCCCTGCTTGTTGAGGATCATCACGCCGTTCTGCGTGGGCCCCTGCTGCGGGGTGAGGAAGATGTCGTCGCCGTCGGGCCCGGGTTCGGGATCGTCCTTGGTGATCTCGACCGAGGCCGGCGTCAGATCCGGCCGCGAGTGGAACGTGAGCTCGTCCCCCGGGACCCGCGCCGCCGGCAGCAGCGGCATCGCCGGAATCGATCCCGACGGCACGGCGACGGTGAAGTGGAACGTTCCTGGGGTCTTGGCGCCGAGGATGCTCAGGGTGGTCCGGACCGTGACCACCTCGCCGGGAACGAACGGCTTGGCCGGCAGGAAGCTCCCGCCATCGTGATCGGAGTCCGATTCAAACCGTCCCGTGTGGACGCCGCTGCGGGAGCCTGTCACGACCACTTTGCCTACCTGGTCGATCGGCGCGCCGCGAAACGCGATCTGCGTCTGGGGCGACGCGACGCGGGCACCCGGGATCGGGAACACGCTGATCGTCGGCGTCGCCGCGGACACGGCGCCGCCGCACCCCGCGAGCGACAGCCCGATCAGCACCGAGGCGACGGCGACGGCAGCACCCGCAGCCGACCGGCGCTCCACTTCTCTGGCGCTCAGCTGCCGGCGTCCGTGCCTGGTCAAACGGCGGCTACTCGACCTCATACACCGCCGCGCATCCAAATCCGTGCGCCGAGCGGATGATCGGGCCGAGCAGCTTCGGCAGGTCTGCGGTGGTCTGGCAGTCGGCGAGCACGAACCGGACGCCGCTGCCGAGCACGAAGCTCTGAGCGGCTGCCGGGGTCGCGTTTCCTTGGAACAGCCATTGCGCGTTGTAACTCAGCCCGAGGCAGTTCGGCTCTGACCACAAGCAGTCGCCGACGTACGTCCGCCTCCCAGTTTTACCGGGCACGGCGGCGCCAAGATAGCTGCGCGTCATCACGCTCCCCGGCTCCTTGAGGTCCGCCAGGTAATCGAGGGCGTCGCTCTCATCGCTCTTGATGAAGTTCGCGTTGTTCGTCGTCGGCGCCGCCAGGCCGTGCGCGATCTTCAGCTCCTCGTACGTGGTCGGGATCGTGAACAGCGCGACGAGGACCGCGCCGGCGAGCAGCGGGCGCCGGATGCGGGACCAACCGATGATTTGCAACCCCTCGACGGCGAGCACCGCCAGCGGGATCGTGATCCCCTGGAAGGAGTGCAGGGGCGTGGCTCCGAGGCTCGTCCCGGACAGCACGAAGATCGCGAACGCTGCCAGCGGCCATGTCCGCGCGGCCGCAGCCAGGAACGTCGTCGGGCGCCTCGTGTACGCGACAGCCGCGGGGACGAGCAGAGGCACGATCGCGATCGTGATCGACCAGAACGAGAACGCGTGCTTGCTCGCCACCTGGGCGAGCTTCCAGCTGAGGTCGGTCTTGCCGAGGATCGCGTAGTAGAGCAGCGGGATCCCCGTGCCGGCGACCGTGGCGATCGTCAGCTTGGCGTGGGAACGGTCGTAGCGGCGGCCGAGCGCCATCACGGCCTCGGCCGCGAGCACGATCGCGATCAGCAGCTCCCCGTTCCACGGGTGCAGCAGGCTGGCAAGTCCGCCGAGCAGTCCCGCCAGCCATATCCGGCGTCCGTTCAGTCGCGAGTCGTGGTGCGCGACCAGCGCACCCACCATCGCGGCGAGCCCCAGCACGCTGAACACGTACCCCCAGGTCAGGAAGCCGGGGAACAGGTCGCCGAGGACGCTGAAGTGCCCGTATACGTTCGTGAACGAGCCGAAGAACAGGGCGAGCACGAGCGCCGCGCGGCGGGGCCACACGCCCGTCAGCAGGCGCCACGCGAACCCTCGCACGGCGAAGAAAAACCCGATCACGGCGACCGGCTTCCACAGCAGCAGGGATAGCCACGGCGCCATCCCGAGCGCGGTCAGCCCGCCGGACACGACTACAGCCGGATTGAAGTAGTCCGCCGGCGTGTCGCGCAGCACGAACAGGTTGGACGCCAGCACGTGCTTGGAGGCGTCCTTGATCCAGGCGAGGTACTGCATCTGGTCGACGATGTAGACGCCGTCGGTGCCGGTCCAGACGCGGCCGTCGAACACGACCCGCCACGCGTCGAGCGCCAAGACCCACATCGAAATGGCCGCGAACGCGAGCAGCACCGCCCACTCGAAGCGGTCGAGGCGGCGACGGCGAGGTGGGGAGATCCGAACCGGGGGCAGGTCGGGCGCCGGCCCGCCCCGGCCGCCGTCGACCAACTCGATTTCAAGACGCATTGGCGCGCGACGCTAACACGATTCTAATAATCACTGCATAAACCCGGCGAAGGCAATTGGGAACTCTCGGCTAGCGCCGGACGCGGTGAACGGGCCTCCGGCTAGCCGCCAAGTGTTCCGCGGGCTCGGCCAACCCGCGGGATGAACACGTCCTTACTTTATCGTCGCCGCCGGAGACGGGGCCTCATGCGGCTGCGGGATAGCCGGGTCACGGCGCTACTGCTTGGCCTGCATCGTCGCCGACGAGTTCGGCGAATAGGACGACAGCTTCCCCTGCAGCGACGACGACGCCTGGCCGGCGGACCCGCTCAGCGGGTTGACGTCGACGAGGTTCCAGAACTTGTTCGACGACGGCAGGAACACCAACACGAGGAACACGGTCAGCCCCAGCGCGACGCGCCGCAGGCGCACGCTCGTCCCGAGCGCCGCGAGCGGCAGCAGCCAGATCACGTACCACGGCATCACCCAGCCGAGGCTCGCGATCAGCGCGAACGTCGCCCAGCCCGCCCGTGAGAGCCAGTCTCCCCGCTCGCGGAGCAGCAGCAGGACGGCCACGACCAGCGCGAGGTCAGCGAGCCGCAGGATGCCCGAGGTGCCGCCGCCGACGCCGAGGAAGTCGCCGAACAGGTTGGGGAAGCTGAACGGCGTGAGCAGGCTCCCCTGCTGAGACAGGTTCGGGATCGAGAGCCCGAACAGCAGCAGGCTCATGATCAGCAGCGGGACTCCCGCGAGGATGCAGCCGTAAATCACCTGGAGCCGGCGCCGCGTCGGACGCGCCGCGACCAGCAGGAACGGCAGCAGCAGCACCGCGCTGAACTTGACCGCGACCGCGATCACGAGCATCGCGCCCGCCGACTTGTCGCGGCGCGCGAGCAGGAACGCGATCGACGCGGTCAGCGGGACGAGCATGAAGAAGTCGTTGTGGAAGCCGCCGACTGCGTACACGAGATAGATCGGGTTGAGCCCGACGAGCACCGCCGCGTAGCGTGGATCGCGTCCGAGACGCTTCGCGCACCAGCACACGAGCCCGATGAACGTCAGGCTCAGCAGGACCGTGACGACCTTGACGATCCAGTAGGCGACCGGGATCGGCAGGAACGCCAGCGGATAGCTGAGCGCGGTGAACAACTCGCCGTACGGGCTGTGCAGGTTGTTCCACGTCGCGAAGTGGTAGATCGGATCGTGCATTTCCTGCCCGATCACGTGGGTGTACGGGTTGAGCCCGTGCAGGCCGCCGAGCCGCGCGTAGCCGAGGTAGTTGCCCATGTCGGTGAGCTGGAACGGCGGCGCGAGCATCAGGAGCAGGTTCGCGGCGACGATCGTGATCACGATCATTCGCGTCGACAGCGTTCGAATCGCCAGCAGCGCGACGGCGTAGGCGCCCAGGAGCGTCAGGATGAGCGCGCTCAGCGAGTAGTTGGTGACGGCCGTTCCCACGTGCAGGCCGCTGAGCACGAACCGCAACGGCCCCGCTTCCCAGGGCGCGAAGATCACGCTCGAGCGCGGCACCAGGATCGTCGGGCCGTGGGTCGAGTAGAGCACCATCAGGAAGATCCCGCCCACGATCGTGCCCAGCGCGATCTTCCCCGCCCGGGCCTCGTAGAGCACCTTCGGAACGCGGAGCGCCCGCGGTCTCGTCAGCCGGCCAATGCCTCCGAGAGCGACCGTGGCATCCGCCGACGCCGCCCCGGCGGCGCTCGGTGCGAGCACCGGAGACCCGCTCGCGTTAGACGCCAGTACCGGTGAGCCGTCGATGTTGCCGGACTCCTGTCTCATGATTCAGAGGGATGTTGCCCTGTGGGGTGGCGCGGTGCCCGCTGCGCGGGTTGAAATCTTGTTAAGCGCGAACCGTACGGGACCGCGTCAGTCATTGACCTTAACATCCCCGGCGTGAGCGTCGGCACGGCGGCACCGCATCTTCGCCGCCCCGCGGCGCCCACGCACGCCTCGCGCACACGCGCGCTGCTCGCCGACCCCGCGGTGCTCGCGGTCGCCGCACTGACGCTGCTCGCGGCCGTTCTGCGCTTCTACCGACTCGGTCATCAGGGGTTCTGGTTCGACGAGGGCAACACCGCTCTGCTCGTGCATTTCTCGCCGGGCAAGATGCTCGGGCTGATCCCGCAGACCGAGTCCACTCCCCCGCTCTACTACTGCGTGGCGTGGGCGTGGGCGCGCGTGTTCGGGTATGGCGAGACCGGTCTGCGGTCGCTGTCGGCGGTGTGCGGCGTGTTGTTGGTTCCGGTCGTGTACGGCGCCGGCGCGAAGCTGATCTCTCGGCGCGCGGGCGTGATCGCGGCGGCGTTCGCCGCGTGCAGCCCGCTGCTGATCTGGTATTCGCAGGAGGCGCGCTCGTACGAGATGCTCGCGCTCCTGACGGGCGTATCGCTGCTGGCGTTTGCGTACGCGCGCGCTTCGCCGACGCCGCGGATCTTGGCAGCGTGGGTGGTCGCGTCGGCGCTCGCGCTCGCGACCCACTACTACGCGGTGCTGGCGGTCGTACCCGAGGCGCTCTGGCTCCTGTGGATCCACCGGTCGCGTCGAGGAGTGCAGATCGCGGTCGCCGTGGTCGGCGTGTGCGGCCTCGGCCTGATCCCGCTCGCGATCAGCCAGCACGGCACCGGCCGCGGCAACTGGATCGCGAACGCGCCGTTCTGGCGTCGGCTCGGCCAGATCGTGCCCCAGTTCTCGAGCGGGTTCGACGGACCGGCGCACGGCGTGTTCGAGCCGGTGGCGATCGCGATCGTGGTCGTGGCTCTGGTGCTGCTGGTCACACGGGCCTCGGTGTCGGAGCGGCGGGGCGCGCTGCTCGCGGGCGGCCTCGCGCTCGCCGGGTTCCTGCTCAGCCTGCTGCTGGTCGCGGTCGGGTTCGACGATCTGCTGACCCGGAACATGCTCGCGATCTGGACGGCGTGCGCGCTGCTCGTCGCCGGCGGGCTGGCCGTGCCGCGCCCTCGTGGGGTGGGCGTCGTCGCCGCTGTCGTGCTGTGCGTCATGGGCGTGACCACCGCGTTGGGCGTGGCATTCGATCGCACCTACGAGCGGCCAGACTGGCGCGTGGTGGCTCGTGCGCTCGGCACCCACGCGCCGGCGGGCGGGCGCGCGATCCTCGTCCAGCACTACCGCGATCTGCTGCCGCTGTCGCTGTACGTGCCGGGCTTGAAGTTCTGGCGCGGCGGTGCGCCCATGCGCGTCCGCGAGTTCGACGTGGTGTCGTTCACGTCGCCGGCGAGCGCCGGCTTCTGCTGGTGGGGGTCGGCGTGCAACCTGTGGCCGTCGCGGGCGCAGTCCGAGTATCCGATCGCAGGTTTCCGGGAGGTGTCGCGCCGGCAAGAACTGCAGTTCACCGTGATCCGGCTGGTGGCGCCGCGCCCGGTTTCGGTGACGCCGGCGGAGGTGGCGCGGGCGTTGACCGCGACGCACCTCGTCAACGACGAGCTGATCCTTCAGAAGTAGCGGCCGTCAGCGCCTCCACCTCGCCGGCGGTCAGCTTGCGCCAGCGACCGCGCGGCAGATCGCCGAGCGCAAGCGGACCGAAGGCGACGCGCTCGAGCCGCTTGACCGGGTGCCCGACGGCCTCGCACATCCGCTTCACCTGGCGCTTGCGGCCCTCGTGGATCGTGATTTCGATCGTGTCGGCCGACACGCGCCGGACCTGGGCCGGCGCGGTCCGCCCGTCGTCGAGGTCGACGCCGTCGCGCAGCGCTTGAAGCTCGGGTTCGCGCACCGGCGGTCCCCCGACGACCGCGCGATACGTCTTGGAGACCTCGAAGCTCGGATGGGTCAGCCGGTGTGCCAGATCACCCTCGTTGGTAAGCAGGATCAGCCCGGTGCTGTCGATGTCGAGCCGTCCGACCGGATACAGGCGCTCGGTCTGCGGCACCATCGTGACGACGGTCGGACGGCCCTGGGGATCGCGCGCGGTCGAGACGACGCCGGCGGGCTTGTTCAGCGCGTACACGACCCGCTCGATGTGGCCGTGGGTCACGGCCTTGCCGTTCACCGCCACCGCGTCGTTCGGCCCCACGTCGCTCGCCGGATCCGTGATCGTCTCGCCGTCGACGGTGACCCGGCCGGCGCGGACGATCTCCTCGCTCGTGCGGCGCGATGCGACGCCGGCGGTGGCTAGGTACTTGGCGAGTCGCATGGGTCGGCTGTCACCATAGACAGCGTGGATCTGAAGCTCCTCGACAGCAAGCTGGCCGAACTCGGCGAGCCGCGGTACCGCTCAGGCCAGGTGTGGCGTTGGGCGGCGCACGGCGCGGCGGGGTTCTCCGACATGTCCGATCTTCCGCTCGGCCTGCGCGAGACGCTCGCCGACGCGGTGCCGTTCAGCAGCCTGTCGGTGGAGCGCGAGGCGCGCGCGAGCGACGGGACCGTGAAGGCGCTGTTCTCGACCGTCGACGGCCGTCCGGTCGAGGCGGTGCTGATGCGCTACCGCGACGGCCGGCGCTCGCTCTGCCTGTCCTCGCAGTCGGGTTGCCCGCTGACGTGCACGTTCTGCGCCACCGGTCAGATGAAGTTCGGGCGCAACCTGACCGCGTCGGAGATCCTCGACCAGGCGCTGTACTTCCGCCGGTTGACCGAGGTCGACAACGCGGTGTTCATGGGCATGGGCGAGCCGATGATGAACCTCGACAACGTGTTGGCGGCGTGCGAGCGCCTGCCCGACATCGGGATCGGACACCGCCGCACCGCGATCTCGACGATCGGCTGGATCCCGGGGATCGAGCGCCTGGCCGCCAACCCGATGCCGATCCGCCTCGCGCTCTCGCTCCACGCCGCCGATGAGGCGCTCCGCACCGAGCTGATGCCGGTCAACGAGCGCTACCCGCTCGCAGAAGTGATCGCGGCGTGCGAGGCCTACTACGAGCGCAAGCGCCGCAAGGTGTTCGTCGAGTACGTGATGCTTGCCGGGGTGAACGACTCGTTCGCGCAGGCGGCGCAGCTCGCGGACATACTCGACCCGCGCAGGTTCAAGGTGAACCTGATCCCGTACAACCCGACCGGTTCGGGGTACACCGGGTCGAGCCCCAAGGCGATCGCGGCGTTCCGCGACGAGCTCGAGCGGCGCGGCCTCGACGCCACCGTCCGCCTCACCCGCGGCCGCGATATCGACGCCGCCTGCGGTCAGCTGGCGGCTCGCTCGGGCTTCGCGGCGACCGTCGAGATGGCTCGCGTCGCCGACGTCCCTACGTGACCCGAACCGGCGTGCCGGGGAGGTTGGACCGGCCGATCCGATCGACCAGTCCGTCGATCGCAGCGTTGGCGAGCCGAATGCAGCCGTGGCTCGCCCGGGATCCGAGGGGATCGAGCAGGCTGGCCCCGCCGCGACCGTGGATTCCCACGGTTCCGTCGCCTCCATCGAACTGGTCGAGTACGTCGCTGTGAGCGGTCAGCGCCAGGATCCAGCTGCCCGTGAAGGCATTGGGATTCCCGGGCACCGCCTCGGCAATCGCGAACAGGCCGGCCGGGGTCGGCGTGCTCGGCTTGCCCACCACGACCGCCACCTGTAGAACCCGACGGCCCGAGCGCGTCAGGATCAGCGTCCGCTTGGACCGCGAGACGGCGATCCGCCACAGCGTCGGTGACAGCAGGATGTCCTCGCTCGGAATCCAGCCCGCCGCGCCGTTCGGCCGCGACGGGAGCCGTACCCGCACCATGCACGTACCGTCGGGCAACTGATCGGCGCCGATGACCAGCAGCCACGGCGCCTCCGAGAAGTCCACCCACTCCGGGCGCCCGGCCGGCTCAGGCTGGTCGTAGACGGCCGTGCGTCCTTCCAGACCCGCGCGCCAGGCCACGGTCCCCGTCGGGTGGCCGAGTGCTGCCCGCGTCGCGGCTCCGTCAGAGCAGTCGATCGCCGCGGCGCGCGCGGCCCCCGCAGAACCCGCGAGGGCAACCGTCGCCATAACCCCCGCCGCGACCGATGACGCCGCAGCGGCTACTCGCTTCAAGTCAACCGGTGACCGGCGGAGGCGTTGGCGTGGCGGCGCGCACGGTCGCGCTATCCACGACGACGTCGGCATTGCTCGCGCTGACGATCGCCGTGTTCCGCAGCGAGCCCGGGTTGGTGATCAGCATCGTGGCGTGCACCGTCCGCGTCGCTCCGGGCGCAAGGTCACCGAGATTCCATGTGACGGTGCCGTCCTTGTGTCGGGTCGCATGGAAGCCCGTCGCGTGGACTATCCGGCCGGCGCCCGGTGGGGTATCGCGCAACGTGACGTTCTCCGCCGTGTCGGTGCCCGCGTTACTCACCGTTATCACGATCGGCACGACGTCCCCCACATGCGCGGCTGCGGGCATCCGCTTGGTGACCTTGAGGCTCGTATGCGGTTCGGTCGGCGGTGGCACGTCGCCCGAACAGCCGATGCCCGGCGTGGTGGAGTCACTGCACGCCTCCGGAGGAACGATCGGGGCTACCGGAGGCGTGATGTCCGGTGGTGGCTCGGCCGTGCGCTCATTCGTGATCGTGCACACGATGTCGTCGGACGGGCTCGCGAGCGTCACCGACAAGGGCTCGCTTCCGGTACTAGACGCGACTACGGCGCCGGTGGTCTCGTTGACGCAGCTTGTGCTGATCGCATATTGGTCGAGGGTGACCGTTTGCTCCTCCGCAGCCGTGACCCGTTCGCTGACCATGTGCGTTCCCAGCCCGAGCGTGAGCGGACCCGTGGAACCGCCGTCGCCAACCTGCTCGATATGCGGGAAGCCATCGACGAGCAGGTCGAAGCGTCCGGGGTCGGTACTCGGAATCAGGTGTTTGACGACGGTCAGGTGCGCGACCGGCCCCTGGTTGTAGACGGAGCAGGTGGCGAATTCGTCGGGTCCAAGCGTGATGTCGGGGATCCCCGTCGTGCTCGTGATGTCGGTCGACGTGGCCCCGTGGCGGATCTGGCAGTCGGCCCTCACGAAGGCGTAGCCGTCCATCTGTGTCTCGACGACCCGCAGCGTGGAGTGCGCCGTCGGGTGGGTCAGCGACCACTTGAACGCGGCCAGCCCGTCGTCGTCCGTGATCGCCGTTGCCGACGGCGCATTATTCGGGGACACCATGGGCTCCACCCACTCATGACTTCCCGAGGAGGTGCTCAGGGTGCCGGTGAACTGCCACCCGGGGGCATCTGAGGTGTAGTCCGTGCCGCCCGGAGCGGCTACCCACTTGGTGATCGTCAGCGACGGCGCGCACGCGCCCGTCACGATCTCTCTCAGCTTGTCTGCCAGCTCGGAGAAATCGCTGACCAGGGTGTAGTCGGAGGTCGCGAAGTCACCGCCAGTCTCGAATTTCTTATCCCCGGACACGGCCGTGAGGCGGGCCGCGCTTTGCGTGTTGTTCACGGCGGCGCCAACGCCGACCGCGAACACGCGCGACTGCGCCGCCTTGACACCGTCGGCGGCAGCGGCAGCGGGTATCATCGCCTCGGCGGTTCCGTCCTCGCTGGCACGAGTGGTCACGCCTCCGAATGAGTTGTTGAAGGTGTTCGGATCGCCGTCGGTGACGAACACCGCGAGATTCGCCGGACGCGCTAGGTTGAGCGCCTTGACCTCCTCGAATGCGGCCTGCCAGTTCGTTCCCGCGTGCGCGGTGTCGTTGACGGGGTGGTAACCGGTGTTGATGAAGTTGATGAAAGTGGGAAGCGACCCCTGGTTGACGATGTCGTATTGAACGCCGATGCGCGCGGTCCTCGAGAACGCGACGATGGCCACGCGCGACCCGGTGCCAGACAGCGCTCCCACGAACGCCGTCGCGGCTTCTCGGACGTGAGCGGTCGCGCCGGGGGTAGACGCGATCGAGCCGGATTCGTCGAGAACAAGGACCACGTTCAGCCCGCACCGCGGCTCGAGGGCCGGGTTGCGGGCCGGGCTCGTCACCCGGACCGCGTTCGTGAACTGGACGGGGGTGGAGAGGTTCGGCGTCCCGGTGCAGTTCGATCCGAAGTAGGACTGGAAGTAGATCGTGTAAACGCCCGGCGGCTGCGGGAACACGACATCGAAAGTCTTCGTTCCCGTGCCGCGCTCGTTGACGCACGTCCTTGGGCTCATGGACGGGGCGTATGAATAGGCAAACGATCCGGCGATTCCAAGCCCCCCAATGGTCACCCTGGAGTTGAACGCGACGGAGCCTGACGGTGCGCCGGTACTCGTCACGCCGCTCCCGAGCGCGAAGTTGCTGAACGTGATCGCCGACGCGACGCCAGGCACCACCGCAAGCAGCACGGCGGACAGCGCCACCGCCAGCAACAGGGCCCTAATGCGTGTCGCGTGGCGCGGCTTGCGCAACGCGGTCGGCAACGATTCGGTTCCCACCTCGGGGGCGAGCCTATTACGAGCGACGGAGCATTCCGAGGGTGCACGCAAGCGTCTCGCGCGGGGTGCACGCAAGAATGTCGGCGACGCCGGCGCCATCGGCACCAGCGTGCCGGAGCTCAGCCGGCCGCGCGGGCCTCGCCGGCCTGAAGCAACCGCTCGCGGAGCTCGGCCTCGAGCTCGGGCGACGGATCGAACGCGTCGATCCCCGGAAGCTCGTCGAGCGCGTTCAGACCGAACAGCCTCAGGAACAGGTCGGTGGTCCGGTAGAGGACCGCCCCGAACTGCGAGCGGCCGGCCTCCTCGACGAGCCCGCGCTCGAGCAGCGTGGACGCGGCCGACTCGGCGTTGACCCCCCTGATCCGGGCGATCTCCGGCCGGGAGACGGGCTGTAGATACGCGACGATCGCGAGCGTCTCGGCCTGGGCGGGCGTGAGCGCCGGCGTGCGCGGCTTGGCCAGCAAACGGCGCGCGGCGGGCTCGGCGTCGGGGTGTGTCGACAGCGCCCAGCCGCCCGCGAGCTCGCGCAGCACGAGCCCGCGCCGCTCGAACTCGTAGTGCTCGCGCAGCCGCTCGAGCCCCGAGACGACCTCGTGCAACTCGGCGCCGGTGGCGTCGGCGATCGCGTCAGCCTGAACCGGCTCCGGGCTGAGGAACAACAAAGCCTCGATCGTGCTCTCAAGCGACAGGCTCATGCGGTGAGCCTCTCGGCCGCGTGGACCCCGTGCACGCCGTTCACGGACCGCATCCCGTTCGCGGCGATCGTGATCTCGCCGAACGGCTCCTCCTGGGTCCAGGTGAGCTCGCCTTGTTTGTGGAGCTCGAGCACCGCATAGAGGGTGACCGCGATCGTCACCCGGTCGGCCTGCATAACCGCCTCGTCGAACGAGAAGCTCCCGCGCCGCAGCAGCGTGCGCAGGTGCGTGAGTCGCTCCGCCACGGTGACACGCGATCCGACCATGTGGCGGATGTCGACGCGCTCGGGCAGCTCGAGCAGCCCGCCGATCGCCGTCGCCAAGGTCGCCGGGTCGTAGACCGCGCTGGCCTCGGCCATCGAGGCCCGCCGCAGAGACGGCGGGAGCGGCGCCGAGCGGAAGCGCCGGCCGTCCTGCGCTTCGAGCAGCTCGCGCAGGTGGGCGGACGCGCCCCGGTAACGGTGCGCATCGAGCAGCCGCGCAAGCAGCTCCTCGGCGGCCTCGCCGGGATCGAGCTCGATCAGCTCCTGGATGTCCTCGCCGGGCAGCAGCAGCCGCGACTTCAGCTCGAGCAGCGCCGCGATCAGCACGAGGAACTCCGTGGCGGACTCGAGCTCGAGCTCGCCGCGACTCTCGAGATGGTCGATGTAGGCGATCACGACCTCGGCGAGGTCGACCTCGAGCAGGTCGATCTCCTCGCGCAGGATCAGCGTCAGCAGGAGATCGAACGGACCCGCAAAGACGTCGAGGTCCAGCTCGAGATCGGCGATCCGCATCGCTTCGGCAGGCTACCGGCGGGGGCGGACCGGTCCGACGCCCATGGCCTGGCGAACGTCGAGCAGTGTGTCCGCGGCGATTGCGCGGGCCTTGTCGGCGCCCTCGCCAAGGATCCTCTCGAGCGCCGGCTCGTCGGCGCGGAGCTCCTGGTAGCGCTCACGAACGGGCGCGAGGTACTCGACGACGGCCTCGCCGACCGCCTGCTTGAACGCGCCGTAGCCCGACCCGTCGAACGTCTGTTCGATCTGCTCGGGCGGAGTGCTCCGGACCGCCGCGAGGATCTCGATCAGGTTGGTGATCCCAGCCTTATCGGGGGCTCGCACGACCTCCGTCCCCGAATCGGTTACCGCGGAGCGAAACTTCTTGAGGATCGTGTCGGGCTCGTCGAGCACCAGCACGGTGCCCTGGGGGCTGCCTCCGGTCGTCGACATCTTCTTGTCGGGTACCTGCAGGTCCATGATTCGGGCGCCGACCTCGGGCAGGCGGAGCTCGGGCACGACGAGCGTCTCGCCGAAGCGGGCGTTGAACCGCTCGGCGACGTCGCGCATCAACTCGACGTGCTGGCGCTGATCCTCTCCGACCGGCACCTCGTTCGCGCGGTAGGCGAGCACGTCGGCCGCCTGGAGGACCGGGTAGAAGAACAGCCCCCCGGACACGAGGTCGCGCTGGGAGCCGGCCTTGTCCTTGAACTGGGTCATCCGGTTGAGCTCGCCGAACGACGTCACGCTCGAGAGCAGCCAGCACAGCTCTGGGTGCTCCTGGACGTCGCTCTGGCGGAAGAAGATGCACCGGTCCGGGTGCAGGCCCGCCGCGAGCAGCATCGCCCCGGTGTCGTAGACCGCCTCGCGCAACGCGGCGGGCTCGTACGCGACCGTGATCGCGTGCAGATCCACGAGGCAGTAGATCCCCTCGCCGCGATCCTGGCCCGCGACCCACTGCTCGATCGCGCCGATGTAATTGCCGAGGTGCTTGCGCCCGGTCGGCTGGATGCCCGAGAAGATCCGCATCGCCTCTCAGGCTACCCGGAGGCGGCCCGGCGGGCGGCTACGGATCGGCGAGCAGCCGGTCCAGCGACGACTGCGGCGTTCCCGGCTTGCCTGGCGCCGGCGCTCGAGGACGGTCGTTGCGCAGCGCGTACGCGGCCACGACCCCACCGATCGCCCCGCACACGTGCCCCTGCCACGAGATGCCGGTGTGCGGCACGACACTCGAGTACAGCGCGCCGCCCCAGATCACGCCGACGACGAGGCCGATCAGGAGCTCAAGGATGTTCCGGTTGAAGAACCCTCGCGTGAACAGGTAGGTGGCGTATCCGAACACGACGCCGCTCGCGCCGATCGTGTAGATCGGATACCCGCTCGAGGTGTGGGCCGGAGACACCAGCCACGTCCCGATCCCGCCGACGACGATCACGATCAGCGTCACGAGCGCGAACCGCTTGGCTCCCTGGAGCGCGATGATCAGCCCCATGAACACGAACGGAACCGTGTTCGCGATCAGGTGCTGCCAGCTCGCGTGGATGAACGGCGCGGTGAAGATGCCCCAGACGTGATCGATGCTCCGGGGAAGGATGCCGTCGCTGTCGAGATGGTTCGAGTCGAGCGTATTGATGAGTTCGACAAACCACATGAGCACGACGACCCCAGCCAGCACCGCGACCCCTTCCAGCTGCGTTTGACCTCGACGAACCGGGGAACGGGGCCGCTGGCTTGGGACCGTCGTGCTCATGCCACCAAAGGATCGCAGGTGCTCTGCACGGGTAGTGAAGCTCTCGCTAAGAACCGAGCGCGGCGACGGTCTCGCTACGAATCGAGCACGGCGACCGCGACCGCCAGCGCCACCTCGGCGCGCGAGCGCAGCGACGGCGCGTGGACGAACTCCTCGGGGGTGTGGGCGCCGCCGCCGCGAGGGCCGAGCCCGTCGACGGTCAGCGGGATGTGCGGCGCGAAGTGGCTGGCGTCGCTGGCCCCACCGCGCGGGCAGCCGATGATCGGGCGCTCGATCCTCGCTCCGGCGCGCTCTAGCAGCCCGCGCGTCGCCTCGCGCGAGTCCATCCCCGGCCAGATCCGCAGCATCTTCGTCTCGAGGCCGACGTCGTCGAGCTCGTCGGGCACGGCCGCGCAAACCGCGTCGAACGCCTCGCTCCGGTCGGCGCGCATGTCGAGCAGCAGCTCGCCGTCGGCGGGCACCACGTTGAACGCGTCGCCCGACCGCATCACGGTTGGGACGACGCTGAGCCGCTCGGCGCCGGCCGGGTCGTGGTGCTTGGCAACGCCGATGGCGGTCGCGGCGAGCGCCAGCAGCGCGTTCCGCCCCCGGTCGGGGGCGCTGCCCGAATGCGACGCGCGACCGGTGGCGACCACCTGCACGGTTCCGGCCGCCTTGCGCTGGACGACGACCGCCTCGTCGCCATCCGAGGTCATCTGGCCGCCCTCGAAGCAAAGGCACGCGTCGTAGCCGGCGAACCGCTCGATGTGGCCGAACTCGTGCCGGCGCCACTCCTCGTCGGTGACGAGCAGCACGCTCACCTCGGCGTACAGATCGGGGCGCGCCGCGAGCGCGCGCGCGATCCCCACCGCGAGCACGTCGCCGCCCTTCATGTCGACGGTGCCCGGCCCGTACAGCCGATCGCCGTCGCGGCGCAGCGGCGCGTGCGAGGCGTGCTCGATCACCGTGTCGATGTGGCCGAGCAGCAGCAGCCGGCCCGACCCCCGGCCGGCGATCCGCGCCACCATGTCGTCGGCGCTCCCGGGCGTCGAGCATGGGACCCGCTCGATCTCGGCCTGCGGCGGCAGGAACGCGGCGCATAGCGCGATCGCCTCCTCGGCGCCCTCGACGTCGCCCGATGGCGAGGACACCGCCACCAGCGCCTCGAGCTCGCGCGCGGCCCGCGCGGCGATCTCGGCGGCGCCGTCAGCGACGAACTGGTCCATCCGCGTACTGTCCGGACCGGGCGCGCGCCAGCACCTCGCCGGCGGGCAGCGTCTGGGGAGCGCGCCGCTCGCGCACGTGCCGCGCTGAGAACTCGCACAGGGCATCGTTGACCGGGGTCGCCACCCGGTGCAGGCGGCCAAGCAGCGCCACCTCACCGTTCAGGTAGTCGGTCTCGACGCTCGGGGCGCCGCGGGCGAGGCTCTGGCGGGTCGACGAGCCGGCGCGCTCGCGGCCGGCGATTGGCTGCACGTCGAGTTCCTCCCAGCGCGCGTGGACGTCGTTGACGTCCTCGGCGACGAACTCGATGCCGGCGGCGTTGAGCGTGGCCCGGCATTCGTCCTGCGCCTGCTCGATCACCTGGTCGGCGGCCGGTCCCGGCTCGCAGATCGCGTCGACGGCGTTGGCCAGGTTGGAGAGCAGCTTCGCGTACTTGAAGCGCATGATGTCCGGCCGCGCCACCGAGCTGAAGTCGGACTCGCCGAGCGCCTGCGCGATCTCCTCGCACACCGCGTCGAGGCCCTCCGGGTAGCAGCCGACGTCGATCACGCCGGTACCCCGGGTCCCGTAGGACTGGACGATCCCCGGCTCGAGGTGGGCGGTCGGAGACATCACCACCGCGCCGTAGACGTTCGCGAACAGCCGCAGCGCGACCCGCTCGTTCTCGACGGCGTTCTGGAGGCACAGCACCGGCGTGCTCGCGGGCGCGGCGGCGCGGAGCGCCTCGAGCGCACCGGCCGTGTCCTGACTCTTGGTCGCCACCATCACCACCTCGTCTCCGTGCCACTCGAGCGCGCCCGGCGAGTCCGTGACCGGGATCTCGAGCACCGCGGTACGGTCGGGGCGCTCGAGCGTGAGGCCGTGTTCGCGGATCGCCTCGTAGTGGGCGCCGCGGGCGATCAGCGCGACGTCGTGGCCGGACTGGTGCAGGTTCGCGCCGACCACCCCGCCGATCGCGCCCGCGCCGAACATGATGAAACGCATCCGGTGCGGCTAGTCCCGGTCCATCGTCTGACGAACGACGGGGTGGCGCGCGGCACCCGCCTCGTCCAGGCGCCTCACCGGGGTCGTGTACGGCGCCGACCGCGCGATCTCGGGATCCTCGGCGGCCTCCCGGAGGATGTCGGCCACGATCTCGGCGAAGTGGTCGAGCGTCTCCTTCGTCTCGGTCTCGGTCGGCTCGACCATCAGCGCCTCCTCGACCACGAGCGGGAAGTACACCGTCGGCGGATGGACGCCGTGGTCGAGCAGCCGCTTGGCCAGGTCGAGCGTCTTGATGTGCAAATCGCGGCGCATCGGCTCGCCGGAGAGGACGAACTCGTGCATGCACAGCCGGTCGTAGGCGACCGGCAGGTACTCCGCGACGCCCGCTTGTCGGAGTTTCGCGAGGAGGTAGTTGGCGTTCAGAACGGCCGTTTCCGAGGCCTCGCGCAACCCCGGGGCCCCAAGCGAGCGGATGTACGCGTACGAGCGGACGAACACCCCATAGTTGCCCTGGAAACCGCGCAGGCGCCCGATCGATTTCGGCCGGTCGTAGTCGAGGTCGAAGAACGCGTTGGACCCGTTGGTCGTCGATTCGCGGCGGACCACCTGTGGCCGTGGCAGGTACGGCTCGATCCGGTCCGACACCGCCACCGGGCCGGCGCCCGGACCGCCGCCGCCATGGGGCTGGGTGAACGACTTGTGCAGGTTGAAGTGGACGATGTCGAAGCCCATGTCGCCCGGGCGGCTGATCCCCATGATCGCGTTCAGGTTCGCGCCGTCGTAGTACAGCGTCGCCCCCACGCCGTGCACGATCCGCTCGATCTCCTCGATCCCCGTCTCGAACAACCCGAGCGTCGAGGGATTGGTCAGCATCAGGCAGGCGACGTCCTCGTCGGCCTTCGACCGCAGGTCGTCGAGGTCGACGTTGCCGCTGGAGTCGGTGCCGACCTTGACCACCTCGTAGCCGGCCATCGTCACCGTCGCCGGGTTCGTGCCGTGGGCGGTGTCGGGCGTCAGCACCTTGGTCCGGTGCTCGCCGCGGTCCTCGTGGAGCGCCCGGGTCAGCAGCACGCCGGCAAGCTCGCCCTGCGACCCCGCGCTCGGCTGCAGCGAGACGTGGGGCAGCCCGGCGATCTCGCCGAGCGCGTCCTGTAGCCGCCACATCAGCTCGAGCGCGCCCTGCGCGTAGCGCGGATCCTGGAGCGGGTGCAGCCGCGCGTGGCCCGGCAGCCCCGCGACCCGCTCGTGCAGCTTCGGGTTGTGCTTCATCGTGCACGAGCCGAGCGGGTAGAAGCCGGTGTCCAGGTCGAAGTTCCGCTTGGACAGCCGGTTGTAGTGGCGGACGATCTCGGGCTCGGCGACTTCGGGCAGGCGGGCCGGTTGGGTTCGTCTGGCGTCCGGCGGGAGCAGCTCGTCGAGCGGTCGCTCGGGCACGTCGGTCGCGGGCGCGACGAACGCGCGCCGGCCCGCCTTCGAGCGCTCGAAGATCGTGAGCGTGTCGTCGGCCTCGCGGATCATGCTCGTGCCTTCGGGGTCTCGGCCGCGCGTTCCGCGGCGATCGCGGCAGTTAGTGCCTCGGCCAGACGATCGATATCAGCCTTGGTGCGCCGCTCGGTGATCGCGACCAGCAGCCCATTCTCATGCTCGGGGTAGTCGCGTCCGAGCGCGTAGCCGGGGTTGATCCCCTGCTCCTGGCAGCGCGCGATAACTCGCTGCACGGGCGCATCGAGCGCTGATCGCGAACTCGCGGACGACCGGGCGGTCGTGGATTTGCGTTATCCCATCGATCGCTTTGAGGCGGTCGCGCGCGTACGCGGTCCGCTGGAGCATGAGCTCGACCAGCTCGACGATCCCGCGCCGGCCGAGCCAGCTCAGGTAGATCACTCCGGCGAGCGCGTTCAGCGCCTGCGCCGTGCAGATGTTCGAGGTCGCCTTCTCGCGGCGGATGTGCTGCTCGCGCGTCTGGAGCGTCAGCACGAACCCGCGCTTGCCGTCGATGTCCTTGGTCTCCCCCGCGATCCGGCCCGGCATACGGCGCACCAGCGCCTCGGTGGCGGCGAAGAACCCGAACGACGGGCCGCCGAAGTCGAGGCGATTCCCGAGCGTCTGGCCCTCGCCGACCGCGATGTCGACCCCGCACTCGCCCGGCGTCTTCAGCAGCGCCAGCGGCAGGGGGTCGCACGCGCAGATCGTCAGCGCGCCGGCTTGCTTGGCGTTGTCGGCAAGGCTTGTCAGGTCCTCGACTGCGCCGAGGAAGTTCGGCTGCTGGACGATCACCGCGCTGACGTCGTCGCCGAGGCTGTCCAGGGCGGTGACCCCGTTGCTGAGCGGAGCCTCGACGACCTCCATCTCCCAGGCGTGGGCGAGCGTGCGCACGCACTCGCGCGAGTGGGGATGGACGCCCCGGGAGATCACGAAGCGCTTTCGGTTATTCGTGTTCTTGGCCACGTAGCCTGCGGCGGCGACCGCGCTCGGGCCTTCGTACACCGACGCGTTCGACACCGGCAGGCCGGTCAGCTCGGAGATCGCCGTCTGGTACTCGAACATCGCCTGCAGCCCGCCCTGGGAGATCTCGGGCTGGTAGGGCGTGTACGGGGTGAGGAACTCCGAGCGCAGGATGATCGAGTCGATCAGGGCCGGCGCATACTGGTCGTACATACCCGCGCCGAGGAACGACACCTCGTCCTCGGCCGACGTGCTCCGGGCGGCCAGCGTCTTGAGCTCCTCGTAGACCTCCTGCTCTGATAGTCCATCCCCGAGTGACAGCGGCCGGGCGAGCCGCAGGGCGGCGGGTATATCCGCGAATAGCTCCTGCACCGAGCCGACGCCGATCGTGCCGAGCATCTCGCTCAGATCCGCGTCGGTGACTGAGGTGTAACGGGTCATGGTGACGTTTTGCGGGTCATGCTTCGGGGTGTCAGTCGAGGGTCGCCTGGTATTCCGCGGAATCCATCAGGACGTCGACCTCTGAGGGATCGGTCAGCCTCACCTTCACGAGCCAGCCTTCCCCGTACGGATCCTCGTTGATCGTCTCGGGCTTGTCGGCGAGCGACTCGTTGACGGCGGTCACCTCGCCCGACAGTGGCGCGAACACGTCGGAGACGGCCTTCACCGACTCGACCTCGGTGTACGCCTCGTCCTTGCTCACCTCGGCGCCCACTTTCGGCGCGTCGAAGAAAACGACCTCGCCGAGGGCGTCCTGGGCGTACCAGGTGATCCCGAAGGTGGCGCTATCTCCCTCGATTCGAGCCCAGTCGTGCTCTTGGTGGTACTTCAGGTCGTCCGGATAGCTCGGGTCGGCCATGTCGGTACTCACGGTTCCTTTCTGTAGAGAGGCCTGCGCATGATCACGGCGGGACGCACCCGGCCGCGCACGTCGATCTCGATCTGCGCGCCCTCGTCGGCGCGCGCGCTGGAAACGTACGCCATCCCGATCCCGCGCTCCAGACACGGCGAAAACGTGCCGCTCGTCACCTCGCCACCGCCGACCACGGCGTTGCCCTGGCGCGGGATGCCCTGCCCCTCGATCGCGAACGGAACCAGCTTCTCCTGCGTGCCGTTCTTGCGTGCCGCTGCTACCGCCTCCGCACCGATGAAGCCGGTCTGCTCCTTGCAGCACCACCCGAGCCCGGCCTCGATCGGGTTTCGGCTCTCGTCCATGTCGTTGCCGTACAGGTGAAAGCACACCTCGAGGCGCAGCGTGTCGCGCGCGCCCAGGCCGACCGGCATCGCGCCGGCATGCGTGATCGCGTCCCACACGCTCGGCGCATCGTCGGGGCGGAGCAGCAACTCGACCCCGTCCTCGCCGGTGTAGCCGGTGCCGCACACGAGCATCGCGGCGCCCGCCACCGTGCGCTCGCACACACGGAACCGCGCCGGCAGGTTTCCGTCGGTCAGGCTGCGCACGAGGTTGCGGGCCTTCGGGCCCTGCACCGCGAGCATCGCGAAGTCCCCCGCGCGGTCGAGCACGTCCACGTCGAACCCGTCGGCGTGCGAGCGCATCCACGCCAGGTCCTTCTCGTGGTTGGCGGCGTTGGTGACGGTCAGGAACGTGTTGTCGGACAGGCGGTAGCTGAACAGGTCGTCGATCACGCCACCGTCGTCGCGCAACATCACGCTGTACTGCGCCCCGCCCTCGGGCATCCGGCGCAGGTCGTTGGAGAGGAGGTGCTGTAGAAACTCGAGCGCCTGCGGGCCGGTCGTCTCCACCTGGCCCATGTGCGAGACGTCGAAAACGCCGGCGCTGGTCCGGACCGCCACGTGCTCGTCGCGGATGCCGGCGTACTGGACCGGCATCTCCCAGCCGGCGAACGGAACCAGCCTCGCGCCGGCGGCAGCGTGGCGGTCGTAGAGGGGTGTGCGGCGTAATTCGGTGGTGGACGACACCGAAGGGAGGGTAGTACGGCGCGGTGCGGTGGCGTTGGCGGGCGTCGGGTCGGCGGGGCCGTCGGCGCGGCGGCGGCCGTGGTCGCGGTGGCGCCCGTTCGTCGTGGCGCCCGTCGTCGCGGTCGGCGCCCGGTCGTCGTGCGCCGTCCGGCGGTGGGCCGCGCCCGCACCGAAGGCCGCCACGCGGCCGACCCGAGGCCCGCACCGCCCCGCTGCCGGGTGCACAACTCGCCAAAGCCCGACCTCGCCCCCCGCCCCGTGCACATAAGCGCCACCCCGGCGCTTATGTGGCCATGGTCGGGCGAGGGCGCGGGGTTTGGCGAGTTAGGCACCGGGTGAGCCCGCCGTACCTGAGCAACGCCCGAAACCTCCCCAAGCCAGCCGCAGGTCGGCCCCGGAGCCCACCCAGGCCGCGCGCCGGCGCCACCCAGACCGCGCCCCCGGGACCACGCGCCTATCTGCACGTTCGCAGAGGTCTGCGACGGGTTCAGGTGCGGACCTCGCCCGCGGTGCGGACCTCGCGCCCGACCCAACCGCCCACCGGCACCGAGACTCGCGGACCCCGCCGGCGACCGCCGACCCGCGACCGACCGACCGTGCGTCGAGCGCCCAATCCCTAGGGAGGCGCGATCTGCTGAGTCGAGTGGTAGATCTGCGACACGACCGACCACGCCGGCTTGAAGTTGCCGTAGAGGTCGACGAGCCCCTTCTGGTTGAACGGCGGATCCGGCCGGGGATCGCCGCCCGAATACGTCGGGAACGCCACGTAGTCCTGCAGCGCGAAGTACATCGCCCCTGACAGCCAGGGCTTGGTGGCGAACACGTTCAGGTGGTACGCGACCGAGTTGGACTGGAACAGGTAGGTCCCGCGCTCCTCGACCGGCCCGTCGCGGTTGGCATCGAAGCCGAACTCGGTGACCATGATCGCCTTGGTCGGGTAGCAGGCGCGCACGGAGTCGAGGAACGGGCTCAGCGCGTCGCGGTCGTCGTCGCCACCGCCGCCGGCGTCGAACCAGCCGAAGTACTCGTTGTCCCCGATCACGTCGAGTGGCGCGTAGGCGCTCTGGCAGCCGAGGCCGGGCCAGTTGCTGACCGCCATCCCGACCGGCCGGGTCGGGTCGAGCTTCTTCGCGAGCGCGGCCGCGCCGGCGATGTAGCGCGCCTCGGCGGCCGTTGCCGGCGAGGGCAGCTCGTTGCCGATCGACCACAGCAGGATCGACGGGTGGTTCTCGTTGGACTCGATGTTGTCCTCGAGCATCGCGTGCGCCTGGGCGAGCCAGCCGGGCTGGCCGAGGTACTGCGATTGCACCTGGTAGACCGGGATCTCCGACCAGATCAGGATGCCGTCGCGGTCGGCCATCTCCTCCATCTCGGGACCGACCGGGTAGTGGGCGCGGATCACGGTGGCACCGAGTTGCTGCACCCACGAGATCAGCTGCGCGTCCTGGGCCGGCGTCATCGCGGCCCCCGTCTGGAGCGTCTGCTCGTGCAGGTCCACGCCGCGCAGGTTCAAGAACCGGCCGTTCAACTCGAGCCGTCCGCCGACCACCTGGATCGTCCGGATGCCGCTGTAGGTGAAGTAGCCGCCGAGCCGGCGCCCGCGAGAGTCCGACAGCGCCAGCGTGCTCGTGTACAGCTTCGGATGGCCGGGCGCCCACAGCGACGGGTGCGGGATCCGGACCGACGCCCGGGCGGTCCACAAACCGTGCGGCGCGAGCGTCGCCGACCCGAACCGCAGCGGCTTGCCCCCGTACACGCCGGTCAGCGTCACCTTCTGCCGCGCGCCGGTCACGTTCCGGACGAGCACCTGCTCGACGATGTCCGCGTCGCAGCTTGAACACTTGTGGAGCGTCTGGATGTCGACCTGCGACAGGTCGGCGGTCGACACCGCCCGCAGATACACCTCGCGCAGGATCCCGCCGTAGTTCCACCACTGTCCGCCCGGACCCGGCGGCAGGTCGGCGGCGGTCCGCTCGTTGTCGACGCGCACGACCAGGCGGTTGACGCCGCTGCGCAGACCGGTCAGGTCGAGCTCCCACGGGACGTACGCGCCGGCGTGGGTGCCGATCTCGCGCCCGTTCAGCCACACGGTGGCGCGGTAGTTGACCGATTCGAAGCGGACGATCCAGTGCCGGTTGGCCTTCGGGACGTAGCTCGCGAACGCGTCGGCGGGGAGCGTGAAGTCCCGTCGGTACCACCCGACGTAGCCGTTCATGCTCGTCTGGGACAAGTCGCCGGCGTTGTAGGCGTTGGGAACCGTGGTCGTCGACCAGCCGTCGGTCGAGGCGACGTTCCGGTACCAGCCGTCGGCGATCCCGACGTTGGTCGTGTCGGCGCGGTACAGCCACGTTCCCCCGAGCAGGTAGCGGCCGGTCTGACCGTCGCTGTACCAGGCGCCCTTGGTCGGCGGCGACGGGCTGTACGCCGGTCCCTGCGCGCGGGCGACCCCGCTCGCGGCCAGCGGCACCACGAACACGAACGCCAGGATCACCGCGCGGCGGATCACTTGCCGCCCGACCCGGATTTCCCGCTCGCCGACGCCGACTGGATCTTCACGTGCCGCACCACCTTGGTCTGATTGCCGGCGCGGTCGACGACTGTGACCGTGATCGTGTACCGGCCCGCCCGGCGGTACACGTGCGCGATCCGGTGGGTGCCGAGCTTGACGTGCGTGGTCGTCCGATCACCCCAACCGATCGTCACCGTGGCCACGCCCGAGGCCGGCGCGGGGTCGCGGTAGCTGACGCGGAGGACCTCGTTCGAACCCGCGCGGCGCGGACCGGACTCGGTCACCTTCACCACCGGCGGGACCGTGTCGACGAAAATCCGCCCGACCTTCGAGCCCGCGGTCAGGCCCGCCGGATTGCTCGCGGTGACGAACCAGGTGTTCGACCCGCCGCGGAGCGCGGCTGGGACGCGGAGCGAGCTGCCCTGGGTCTGCCCGATCTGGGCCCCGTCGAGCGTCACCGTGTACGTGATCGGTCCCCACCGGCCGCTCGCCGGCGTCCAGCTGAGCACCGGCTGCGCGTTCCTGGTGTAGGACGTCGTCTTGGACACGGTCGCCGCGCCCGGCGGCTGGTAGAGCTGATCGACCACGATCTGGGTGCCGGCGCCGCTTCCCTGGACCCACGCGACCGCGGCGTCCCCGCCCGCGTCGCCGCCGGCCGCGAGCCCGAGCGCCGCGTTGGCGGCGCCCTCGGCCGGCGAGGACAACACCTGTTCGGGGCCGAGCGTCGAGGCCCTGGGTTCGTAGCGCACGCGGATGTCCGCGGGCCCGGTCGCGCCGGGAGTCTGCTGCCACGCGACGAGGGTCGAGAACAGCCCGGCGATCCCGGGTTCCGGGTACGACGGCGCGCTCGCGGCCAGGCTGTTGACCTGGAGGACCGAGCCGTAAGCGCCGTTGTTCCCCAGCTCCATGGCCATGACGGCGTTTGTCTGCTGCCCAGCAGCGGTCACGAACCCCTGCCCGTACTCGGTCATCGCGACGTCCGGGTCATCGGCGCTCTGCGCGCCCGGCGTCGATAGCCCGTCGGCCGGGTCGATGCCGTCGTACGCGGACCCGCGCAGACGGTTCACGAGCACGCGCGACTGGTCCACCCCTCCGCACGACACGGTCTCCTGGAAGGCGACGTCCGCGTACGAGGAGTCGCCGCCGGCCGCCACCGACGGCTCGCCGGCGGAGACCTCACTGCAGCCCGACAGCGACGCGACATCCGCCTGCTCGTCGATGACGCTCGGAGCCGTTCCCCAGACCTTCCGCGTGAAGATGTGCCCGTCTTCGCCCCAGGCGACGATCGCCACCCCGTCGCCGGCGGCGGCGACGGCCGGCGCCCCCGACCCAGTCCCCGCGTCGTCGGCGGGGGTGTCGTTGAGCGCCGCGCCCTCGAGCGACCACGCGCCGTTGTAGTAGTACGCGGCCCGGACGTCGTGGCCGGCGCCGTCGGCGAAGGTGAAGGCCAGGTAGGCCTTGCCGAAGTTCGTCATCTCGAGCGACGGGTTGCTCGCGCCCGCCGCGAGCGCGTCCGGCGCGCCGAACGGCGCGGTGTTGCTCGCGCGGTCGACCACGTACAGCTGGCCGCCGTTGATGAACCCGATCAGCAGCACGCCGCCGTTGCCGGCGGCGATCACCGGCTGCGACGACGGACCCACGAGCGCACCGTCGACCTGAACGGCCGGCTGGAACTGCCCGCCGACGAGCGCGGAGACGAACACGTGCGGGACCCCCGCGATCGTCTTCGTGTAGACGAGGCCCCCGGTGCCGTCGCGGGCGATCGACAGTCCGGTGAGCCCCGTGATCGCCGCGCTCGGCCCGTCGATCACCGTCGGCGGTGCCGGCGAGGGCTGGGCCAGTGCCGTGCCCGGCACGACAGCGCCCGCGCCCGGCGCACAAGAGGACGACGGCGAGCGCGGCAACGGGCCCGCGCGCGAGCAGCGCGAAGCGCGGCGACCCACCCTGCATCAGTTGTCGGCCGTAACGTCTGACGGGACTACAACAACTCCGGACGCCGCAGGGTTGCGGCGCACCGGATGAAGGATCGTTAACAGACGGTTCAGCGATCCTTGAGGAACGACGGGATGTCGATCTCGTCGTCGCGGATCTCGAGCGAGGAGCGCTGATCGTCGTCCATCGTGACGTCGCGGTCTCGCCCGCGCCGGCGGGTCGACTCGCGAGCCTGGCTCGGGCGGGCGTAGCGATGGTCGAAGCCGGTGGCGATAACCGTGACCCGGACCTCGTCCCCCATCGAGTCGTCGATCACCGCTCCGAAGATGATGTTCGAGTTCTGATCGGCGGCGCTCTGGACGATCTCCGCAGCCTCGTTGACCTCGAACAGCCCGAGGTCGTGGCCGCCCGTGATGTTGAGCAGGATCCCGGTGGCGCCCTCGACGGACTCCTCGAGCAGCGGCGAGGAGATCGCGGCCTTCGCGGCCTCGGCGGCGCGGTTCTCGCCGCCGGCGTTCCCGATACCCATCAGCGCCGTGCCGGCGTCGTGCATGATCGTCCGCACGTCGGCGAAGTCGAGGTTGATCAGACCCGGGATCGTGATCAGGTCCGTGATGCCCTGGACGCCCTGTCGCAGGACGTTGTCCGCCTCCCGGAAGGCGTCGAGGATCGTCGTGCGGCGCTCGACGATCGCGAGCAGCTTCTCGTTGGGAATCACGATCAGCGTGTCGACGTTCTCGCGCAGCTTGGTGATGCCGTCCTGAGCCTGCCGCGCGCGCTGCGTGCCCTCGAACGCGAACGGCCGCGTCACGCACCCGACGGTCAGCGCGCCGATCTCGTTCTTGGCGATCTCCGCGATCACGGGAGCCGCGCCGGTACCGGTGCCACCCCCCTCGCCCGCGGTGACGAACACCATGTCCGCGCCCTTCAGCGCCTCCTTGATCTCGTCGCGGGACTCCGCCGCCGCGCCCTGTCCGACCTCCGGGTTGGCGCCCGCGCCGAGACCCTTCGTCAGATCGTGACCGATGTTCAGCTTGATATCGGCGTCGCACATCGCGAGCGCCTGGGCATCGGTGTTGCACGCTATGAACTCGACCCCGCGGAGGCCGGCATCCACCATGCGATTGACCGCATTGGTGCCGCCGCCGCCGACGCCGACGACTTTGATGACTGCGAGATAACTGCCGCTTTCCATTAGTGACCGTCCGACCCTTGAGTTAGCGTTGAGCGTTTTGTGGTCAGTCGCTCTTAGCGGGAGTTTGGCACGTTATTCCCTGGAGTTGCGGGAAGTCAACGTCAGCGCGCCTGACGCAAGGTCTATTGCAGATCGCCCAACCCTCGACGACCGGCAAAGAGTTGCAAAAAACTCAGGCTCAAGCTCCAGTTGAGGGTTAGGTTCCTCCGGTTGAGGCTGAGGCTTGCGAGGACGAGGCCGTCTGTCCCGCGCCGCTCTCGGTACCTGCCTGCGACGCGGTGGTGGCCAGGCCCGCCGCCGACAGCGCCTGCGAACCAACGCCCGCGGCCGGTCTCGCCGGGTCGGTCACGTCGATGTACGTCGCGCCCGCCGACGTCGGCGTGGCCAGCACCTCGGTCGCCGCCACCCACTTCGCGTGGAGGAGGCTCGGGGTACCGAAGTAGATCGTCGGGCCCGATCGAAGCTGCACGACCAGCCCGTGGGGCGCGCTGGTCGTGACCTGGCTGATCTTCGTCTCGAACCGCCCGGGCGTGGCCGCCAGGAGCGCCAGCGCGGCGAGCGCGGTCTGATCGGTGACGCGGGCGCCACCCGGGAACGACCGCACCGGGACCTCCGGTAGGGAGGCGGTCGGCGCGTCGTGGATCAGCGTGCCGTCGGCCCCGGCCGCGACCGTCTGACCGCCCGCGACCAGCGCCGCCACCGGCAGCTGCTCGACCACGTAGATGCGCATCCCGTGCGGGAACTGGGTGCTGACCCGCAGATCCTTGACCATCGGGTACGGCGCCACCGCGGTATGAAGCTGCCCGAGCTTGACGTCGAGCGTGGTCATGTTCCGCGCCGCCAGCGTCAGCACGGAGCGGATCTGGCCGGCGTCAGGACCCGAGACGCCCGTGACCGCCACTCGCTTGACCGCGACCAGCGAGGAATCGCGCAGCCACACCCACGCACCGCCGAGCAGCAGGAGCGTCGCAAGCCCCGCCGCGATCAGCTTCACGCGGAGCCGGACCCGACCGTTCGCGACGATCACGCCCGGCTCCAGTCGGCCGGGGAACTCGACCGGACCGAGCGCCTGGACCTCGGGCTCGAGCTCGATGCCGAACCGCTCCTTGACCAGCCGGCGGCCCTCGGCCATGACCGCGACGACGTCGGCGGTCGTCGCGTCGCCGTGGTTCTCGACGAAGTTGGCGTGCTTGGCGGAGAACCCGGCCCCGCCAACGCGCAACCCCCGGCATCCGGCCGCGTCGAGCAGCTGCCCGGCGGTGCGGTTCTCGGCACGTGGGTCGTCGGGGTTCTTGAAGGTCGAGCCGAACGTCTTGATCCCGGAGGGCTGGGCGGCCTTCCGGCGTGCCCGCATGTCGGCGAGCGTCGCCTTGACCTCGTCGCTGTCCGCCTCGGCGAGGGCAAACGAGGCCCGCGCCACGACCTCGCCGGGCGCGAGGCTCGAGCGCCGGTAGGCGAACCCGAGCTGGTCCGGGGTCCGGCGCCCGGTTCCGTCCGGCCCGACGACGTCGACCCATTCGAGCACGCGCGCGAGCTCTCCCCCGTACGCGTTGGCGTTCATCCGCACGGCGCCGCCGACGGTGCCCGGGATGCTCACCCCGAACTCGATGCCGGTCAGCCCGGCCTGCGCGGCCCGAGCCGACACGGTCGGCAACCGCGCGCCGCCCCCGCAGCGAATCTGCGTTCCGTCGAGTTCGATCGTGCTCAGCTCCTTGTCCAGCTTCAGGACTAGTCCGCGGACGCCCACGTCCGCAACGAGGAGGTTCGACCCCGAGCCGACGACCCCTACCTCGACGCCCGTCAGCACCGGCCCAGGCGAGCAGCCGCTCGAGCTCCGAGAGCGACCCGGGCCGCGCGAACAGCTCGGCCGGTCCGCCGGTTCGGATCGTCGTCAAGCGGGCCAGCGGGTAGTCGCGCGTGACCCCGGGAGGCATTTCGACCATCGGGAGCAGCGTAGATTGCCGTCCGGCGACCTCCCGTTCCATTGGCCCGGGCTGCTGGTGGGTTGAGTTCGCGGTTCGGTCGATGGCGGCCTGGAGTGGGTCATATCCCGGCTCTCGGCGACGTGCCGGCGCCCAGATCGGTCAAATGACCCGCATTCGTGCCTGAATCCGCATTCGGCGCCGGCGTAGCGCCGAATGCCGGTTCGTGACCCAACGCGCCGGTGCCCTAGCGCGTGTCCCGCTCCGCCTCCCGCCGGCGGGCGCGGTAGTCGGCCGCCTTCACGCGGTTCTGGCAGGCGGTGCTACAGAAACGCCGGGATCCGTTGCGCGAGACGTCCACGAACACTCGCTCGCACCCCGGGCCGGCGCACACCCCGAGCCGGTCGCCGTGGCCGCTCCCGAGCGCGTACGCGAGCCCGACGGCACACCCGGCCGTCCACCCGCCGACCAGCCCGGCATCGGGCTGATGAAAGTGCAGATGCCAGGGCTCGGCGCCGTAGCGGTGGAGGTGCGGGGCGGCTCCGCTCCGCGCCAGCAGCCCGTTCAGCAGCTCGGCGGCGTCGTCGTGACGTCGCTCGTCGAGCGCGACGAAGATCTCCCGGAGGCTTCGCGCCAGCTCCTCCAGTCCCCGTGCCTGCTCGGCGTCCGGGGGCGCCCTCAGCGCGCCGGCGTCGCGGAACGCACGCTCGGCACGGGCCCGCAGCTCCTCCTCGCCGCCCGGCGGCGGCACCGCGCGGCCGCTGGCCATGTCGGTCGCCAGCTCGTTGACGAGCGATACGGCGACTTCGATGCGAGCGACCAAGTCACTACCAAAAGCGACTTGACCAGGTACGGCACTCGGATCTAGAATCACTGTCTAATCCTATTACGCAAGTGACGCCAGGAGGACCGTATGAGCTTGGCCACGACCTGGATCGACCGCTGGGACGCCCAGCAGGAGACGTATCTGCCCGAACGGGAGGAACGCTTCGAGGTGCTCGTCGACCTGCTCGAAGCGGCGTCCGGCCCCCGACCACGGGTCCTCGACCTGGCCTGCGGCCCTGCGTCGCTGGCGCTGCGCGTGCTCGCGCGGCTGCCCGAAGCCTCGGTCGTCGGCGTCGATACCGATCCTGTCCTGCTGGCCCTCGCCCGGGCGGCTGCCCCGGCGGGCCTCGAACTGGTGGACGCCGACCTGCGCCGCCCCGGCTGGACCGAGCGGATCCCGGACGGGCCCTACGACGCCGTGCTCTCCACAACCGCGCTCCACTGGCTGGAGCCAGACGCCCTCGGGTCGGTGTACGCGGCGTGCGCGCGGCTCCTGCGTCCCGGCGGCCTGCTGGCCAACGGCGATCACCTCCACGACTTGAGCAACCCGAAGCTCGACGAGCTGGCGCGCGCGCTCGACCGGCGCCGGACAGAGCGCCACGCCGGCGACGGCGAGGATTGGGCGGGGTGGTGGGACGCGATCCGCACCGACCCCGAGCTCACGCAGGCGGTGGCTGAGCGCGATCGCCTTCAGTTCGAGCACCCTGACAAGACCGAGACGAACCTCGCCGTCCACGAGCGCGCGCTCCGCGACGCCGGCTTCGACGAGGTGGGGGTGCTGTGGCGCAAGGGCACGAACGCGGTGCTCGTGGCGCTGCGCTAGGCGGCGCTCGCCACCAGCGACCGCGCCAGCGCGTCGACGTTGCCGGCGCCCATCGCCAGACACAGATCCCCGGGACGCAGCGTGTCCGATAGGAATCGGGAAGCGTCCTCGAACGCCGGCAGCCACGCCACCGTCCGGCCATGAGCAAAGTCGGCGGCACTCGCGGCCACCAGATGCCCATCGACGCCGGGGAAGTCCTCGGCCCGCTCGCGGGCCGGATATACCGCGAGCACGACGGCGATGTCCGCGCCGGCGAGCGCGCGGCCGAAGTCCCGCGCGAGCGCGCGCGTGCGCGAGTAAAGGTGCGGCTGGAACACCGCGACGAGGCGATCGGGCGCGAGCGTTCGGGCGGCGGCGATCGTCGCGGCGACCTCGGTTGGGTGGTGGGCGTAGTCGTCGTACACCGGCACCCCGGCCCCGGTCGTTCCGAGCAGCTCGAACCGCCGGCGCGCGCCCTGGAAGTCCGCGAGCGACGCCGCGGCACGCTCCGGGTCGGCTCCCGCCAGCGCCGCCGCGGTCAGCGCGCCCGCGGCGTTCACCGCGTTGTGGGCGCCCGGGACCGCCAGCGACACCTCTATGCCACGCCAGTGAAACTCCGATCCGCGCGGCGACATCGCGGTGTCGGTGGCGTCGTAGGCGTACGCGCCGGCCGGGGCCAGCTTGCGCAGCTCCGCCCGATCCCACACGACCGCACCGAGCTTCGCGCGGCCGATGAATTCCCGAAGCGTGTCCTGCAGGTCCAGGAGTGAGCTGTAGGTCGAGTGGTGGTCGAGCTCAGCGTTGGTCAGAACCGCGATCTCGGGCCATAGCTGGAGCAGCGAGCGGTCGGACTCGTCCGCCTCGACGACGATCCAGTCGCCGCGCCCCCAGCCGGCGTTCACGCCGGTGTCGCGAAGCTCGCCGCCGACCACGTACGCCGGATCGAGCCCGCAGCCGCGCAGAATGTGCACGAGCATCGCCGCGGTCGTCGTCTTGCCGTGCGTGCCGGTGACCGCCAGGCAGCGCCGGAGGGCCGCGATCTGGGCCAGCAGCTCCGAGCGATGAAGCTCGCGTCCCTCGGCGGCGCGGCGCTCGGGATTGTCGGCCGGCACCGCGGTCGAGTACACGACCTCGGCGCCCGCGGGGACGTTCTCCGCCCGGTGCCCGAGCACGGGCTCGATCCCATGCTCGCGCAGCCGATCGGTGTAGCTCGACTCCGCCCGATCAGACCCGGTGACCGCGGCGCCAAGCTCGCGGGCGATGATCGCCAGCCCGCTCATGCCCGCCCCGCCGATGCCGACGAAGTGGAGCCTCCGCGCCGACCAGTCCTCGGCGGGCCGCGTCACTCCTCGCGCTCGAGCACGACCACCGGGATCTCGCGCGCGGTCTTGCGCTGGTACTCGTCGTAGGCGGGCCAGCGTTCGGTCATCATCTTCCAGAGCCCGGGCTTCTCGTCGGATGAGGCCGTCCGCGCCCGCGCCTTGAACCGATCACCGCGCACCTGCACGTTCACCTCCGGCTCCGCGGAAAGGTTCAGGTACCACGCCGGATATTCGTCGTCGCCTCCCTTCGATGCGACCACCACGAAGTCATCGCCATTCTGTCCGTAGATCAGCGGCGTGCTGCGCGGATCGCCGGAGCGCCGGCCGGTGGTCGTCAAGATCAACACAGTCGTACCCTGCCAGTCGTGACCCTCGACGCCATCGGTCTGCTGATACCGCCTGACGTGCTCCTGGCCGAAAAGCATCCGTCCACCTCGATTCGGGGGTTTTCCGGGGCGAGGCTATACAAAGCGTGCGGATCGCGCACAGCGATCGCTGGACCGCGGGCTTCGGGGGTAGGCCGACCCGCGTGAATTGGCCCCGCCTTACCGCATGAGAACACGACGTCGCTACTGGCTGCTGTCCCTCTCGCTCGCGTTTGCGGTGATCGCGCTCGCTGGCGTCTCGACCGCCGGCGCCCGCCGGCAGCAGGCCCACGCCGCCGACGCCCAGCAGTGCGCGGACCCGTACCCGGCCACCCGCGATGCGTCGAACCCGTTAGACCTGCCCACCGCGCCGGGCGCCGATCCGCTCACCGGGGCGAACTTCTTCGTCGACGGCCCGCGCCACGGCGAAGCCGCGGGCGCGATCGCGAAGCTGCTCGGCCTGAACCCGAACCGGTATCCGGATTCGTACTCGTGGGCGCGCTTCGAGGCCAGCCTCGGCCGCGGCAAGCTGCACCGCAAGCTCGCCCGGAACAAGCGCCTGGCGCGCAAGGTCGCGCTGCTCTCGAAACTCGCCGCCGAGCCGGAGGGGCAGCGCTTCAGCCTGTACTCCGCCGGCGGTGGACCGGGTGCGATCTTCGCCCAGGTTCAGAAGATCTTCTGCCACAACCTGACCGCCGACCCGGGTTCGATCCCGATCATCACCACGTACTTCCTGTACCAGGCGGGGTACTGCGAGTCGAGCAGCGAGATCATCGACCACCGCCCGACGTTCGAGCGTCAGGTCAACGAGATGGTCCAAGGAATCGAGAACCGCCCGGCGGTGATGCTGCTCGAGCTCGACGCGATCGGCTCCTCGAGTTGTATGGCGCGAAGCGGCGCGCTACCCGAGTGGGAGGCGGACATGCGTTACGAGATCAACGCGGCCGCGTCGCTGCCGCACACGGTCGTGTACATCGAGGGCGGCTATTCGGACGGGAACAGCGCCGCGTACACCGCCAATGTACTCAACGCGGTCGGCGTCAGCAGCATCCGCGGCTTCTACACCAACGACACGCACCTCAACTGGACGATCGACGAGATCAAGTGGGGAGACAAGGTCTCCGCGATGACCGGCGGCAGTCACTTCATCATCAACACCGCCGACAACGGGCGCGGTCCGAAGCGCAACCCCCATCCGGTCAAGCAGGGCAACGAGGATCTCTGCAACCCGCCCGGTCGCGGCGCCGGCCCGCCGACGACCACGCAGACCGGCGTCCCGGCGGTCGACGCGTTCATGTGGACGCACGTGCCCGGGTCGAGCAGCGGTACGTGCAACGGCGGGACGCCGTCAGGGACGTTCTTCCTCGCCCGCGCGCTGACCGAGTCCGCGAACGCGAACGCGCGCCTCGGTCCGAAGTATCCGAGCCGGCCCTACTAGGGGTTTTCGGGGCCGCGCTGCGCGCGGCGTCCATGGGGCCGGTTCCGCCCGGCATCCGTGCCGGGCGGGGTGATCGCGATCCGGTCTGTCCGGCTTGCACGCCGGGCGGATAACGGCGGGCGCCGAGGGGAGTGCGGTTTTCCTCCGGGGCGGGCCAGTACGCCGGGGGATAACGGCGGGCACCTGAAGGGGGTGCGCTGGCCCCCGGGGCGGTCCAGCGGCGCCCGGCGGTTTTTACGGCGGCACCTGAGGGTGGGTACGGTGGTCCCCCGGGGCGGTCCAGCGGCGCCCGGCGGTTTCAACGGCGGCACCTGAAGAGGTGCGGTGGTCCCCCGGGGCGGTCCAGCGGCGCCCGGGGTTTAACGGCGGCACCTGAGGGGGTGCGGTGGTCCCCCGGGGCGGTCCGGCGGCGCCCGGGGGTTAACGGCGGCACCTGAGGGGGTGCGGTCGTCCCGGGGGCTGGTCGCGGCCCGCCGGGCATGCATAGCACGACAACGGAGCCGATCCGACGAGGCCCTGCCGTGCTACGCATGTGTGGCACGCGTAGCACGGCACGGCTCGGGACCGACGCATCGATTGTCGAGCTATGCATGCTCCGCGACCCGCCGCGCGCCGGCGACCCGCCCCCACCCCACTCCAGGTGCCCGCCGTTAAAAACCCACCCCGCCCCACGACCGCCAAGGAATCAGGGACCCCCCGCGCGGCACGGACGCCGCGCGCCGGCGACCCGCCCCCACCCCACTCCAGGTGCCCGCCGTTAGAAACCCAATCCGCCCCACGCACCGCCAAGGAATCAGCGACCCCCCGCGCGGCACGGACGCCGCGCGGAACCGGCCCCACGGATGCCGCCGCAGGCGGCCCCCCAAAATCACCGTTCCCGCGCCACCGCCAGCACCTCGTGCGCGATCTCCCGCGCCGCGTCCGGACGGGCCACCGCCGCCGACGCCTGCGCCATCGCCGCCAGCCGCCCGCGGTCGGCGAGCAGGCGCCCGACCTCGTTGGCCAGCCGGGCGGCGGTCAACTCGCTGTCGGGGATCACGACGGCGGCGCCCGCTTGGGCCATGAAGTTCGCGTTGGCCGTCTGGTGGTCGGCGGTCGCGTGCGGGTACGGCACGAGCACCGCGGGCTTGCCGTGCGCGGCGATCTCGAAGATCGAGCCGCCCGCGCGCGCGACGACCAGATCGCTGGCGAGCAGGGCCTCGCCGAACTGCGGGATGTACCCGCGCAGGTCGTAGTGGGATCCCGGCGCGACCAGGTCCTCGAGGTCGCGCAGGTCGCGCTCGCCGGCGGCGTGCAGGACCCGGAATCGCGCGCCGGCGAACGCGTCGACCGCCGCCCGGTTGATCGACCGGGCGCCCTGGGACCCGCCGAACACGAGCACGCACGACTCGCGCAGCCCGATCCCGAAACGGGCCCGCGCCGCCTGCCAGTCGGTGGCGGGCGCGGGGACCGGGCGCCCCGTGACCACGTAGCGAGAGCCGTCGCGACCCTCGATCGGAAACGCCAGGCACACGCGACGAGCGAACGGCGCGAGCAGGCGGTTGGTCAGCCCGAGATGGCTGTCGGCCTCGGTCAGCACGAGCGGAACGCGCGCGAGTACCGCGGCCACCCCCACGGGCCCGGCGACGTAGCCGCCACCGCCGAGGACCGCCGCCGGCCGGAGCTCCCGGACGATCCGCCGCGCGTCCCGCACCGCGCCGGCCGCGACCAGCGCCGCCCGGGCCGCCGCGACCGGGCGCCCGCGCGGCAGCGGGGCGACGCGGAGCGTACGCAGGTCGTACCCGGCGGCCGGGACGAGCTCGAGCTCGGCGCGGTCGCCGCCGACGAATGTGACCTCGGCGCCCTCAGCTCGCAGCGCGTCGGCTACCGCCAGCGCCGGTACGACGTGCCCGGCGGTCCCGCCGGCGCCGATCACGATCGTCGGTGCTTTCAACTTTCGGGGTCCGGACGACTTGCAGCCGCCGCCCCGGGCGAGCGATGTTGAGCAGCAGGCCGACGCTGGCGAGCAGCACGCACAGATTCGTGGGCGCGTAGGAGATGAACGGCAGCGGCACGCCGGTCAGCGGGGCGAGTCCGAGGACGACGAAGATGTTGAGAATCCCCTGGCAAAGGATCAGCGAGGTCAGCCCGGTCGCCAGCAGCTTGGCATACCGGTCCGCGGCGCGGCGGGCGGTCCGCAGCCCGGCGTAGGCGATCATCCCATACAGGCATACCACGCCGAGGATCCCGAGCACCCCGAGCTCCTCGCCGATCACCGCGAGGATGAAGTCGGTCTGAGCCTCGGGGAGGTAGAAGATCTTCTGCACCGAGCGGCCGAGGCCGACTCCGAACAGGCCGCCCGACCCGAGCGCGATCTGCCCCTGCACCGCCTGATAGCTGGCGCCGGACTTGGTCTCCGACGCCCACGGGTGCAGGAACGATGTCAGCCGTGCCCGCTCGTACGGTTGCGCGGTGGCGAGCAGGATCACGCACACGGCGACGACCCCGGCGAGCAGCGCGACGTACCGCATCGGCATCCCCGCGGCGATCAGCAGCGCGGCCATCGACAGCGCCACGACGATCGTCGTGCCGAGGTCGGGCTCGACCACGATCAGCAGGCACGCCGGGCCGGCGAAGATCGCGATCGGCGCGACCGACTGGCGGAAGCTCCGCATGCGCTTGGGGTGCTCGGCGAGATAGCGAGCCGCGTACAACACCAGCGCGATCTTCATCAACTCGGACGGCTGGAACTGGATCGGGCCGGCGGCGAACCACCGGCGGGCGCCGTTGACGACCACGCCGAACCCCGGGACCAGCACGAGCAGCAGCAGCACGAACGAGACCGCGAGCAACGTGTTCACGAGCTTCGGGGTGAAGATCTCGAGCCCCCGGCGCGAGAGCACGTGCATCGCCGCCAGGCCCAGCGCTCCGAACGCCACGTACCGCACGAACTCGCCCGTCCCGCTTCCGCCGCTGCCCGACAGCACGCCCAGGGGCGAGGAGGCGCTGTAGACCATCACCGCCCCGAACGCGAGCAGGCACAGCGTCGCGGTCATCAGGATGCGGTGCTCGAGCGGCGGCGGGACGCGGCGCGACGCCGACCGCGTCCGCTTCGCCGTGCCGGTCTTGGCGGCGCCCTCGCCGGTGGAGTCGCGGGCGCCACGGGCGCCGCGCGCCGCCGCTGCGCCGGCCATCAGGCGCCCTCCACGAGCGCCCGGAAGAAGTCCCCACGCGCCTCGAAGTCCGTGAACTGGTCGTAGCTGGCGCACGCCGGCGACAGCAACACGACCTCGCCGGCGACCGCGAGCTCCCGCGCGAGCCGGACCGCGCGCTCCAATTCGCGCGAGTCGTACAAGCGGGACGCCGGTCGGCAAAAGCGCGTCCGCCAGCTCACCGGCCGCCTCGCCGATCAGGTACACCGCCCGGCAGCGCTCGGCGACAAGCGGCGCCAGCGGCGTGAAGTCCTGCTGCTTCCCGCGCCCGCCGGCGATCAGGTGAATCGGGTCCTCGAACGCCTCGAGCGCGACGATCGTGCTGGCGACGTTCGTCGCCTTCGAGTCGTTGACCCAGTCGACGCCGTCCTTGACCGCGATCCGCTCGAGCCGGTGGCGGACGCCGGCGAACGTCCGCAGCCCGGTCGCGACCGCCTCGGCGTCGACGCCGCGCGCCAGGCACGCCGCTGCGGTTGCCATCGCGTTCTGGACGTTGTGGGCGCCCGGCAGCGCGATCTCATCGACGCGGATCAGAGGCTGTTCGTCCCACCACAGGTAACCGGCGCGGTCGGAGAGCTCAGGGCCGAGTCCGGGGCCGAACAGGACCCGGCGCGCGCATCCACCGAGGTCCTCGACCTCGAGGTCGGCCGGCGCCACCGCGAGGTCATAGTTGCCCTGGTTGACGAAGATCCGGAGCTTGGCGGCGACGTAGTCCTCGTAGGTCCCGTGCCGGTCGAGGTGGTCCGGGGACAGGTTCAGCAGGACCGCCGCCTCGGGCGAGAACGCCAGCGTGTCCTCGAGTTGGAACGAGGACGCCTCGCACACGACCGTGACATCTCCAGGCAACCGGTCGACCAGCGAAGTCGCCGCGGTGCCGACGTTGCCGGCGACCGCCACCGGGAGCCCCGCCTCGCGGTGGACGTGGCCGATCCACTCTGTCGTGGTCGTCTTGCCGTTGGTTCCGGTCACCGCGATGAACTCGTTGGGGATGAGCCGCCACGCGAGTTCGAGCTCACCGAGCACGACGGCGCCGCGGGCCCGCGCCGCTGTGATCGCGGGCGCGTCCTGGGGTACGCCGGGGCTCTTGATGAGCGTCCGGGCGCGGGCGGCAAGGTCGACGCCTGACGCATCCAGCCGTACTTCGACGCCCGCGTCGCGAAGCCTTCCGGCGGCCTCGGCGAGCGCCGGCCGCTCACCCGAGCCCGCGTCCACACCGGTCACGGTCTCGCCGCGAGCCCGGAGCGCGAGCGCAGCAGCGACGCCCGAACGGGCCAGCCCGACCACCAGATACGGCCCCGGCGGAAGCGGGGGCCGCGGCTTACCCACGAATGCTGAGGCGGTACACCGTGAACGCGATCGCCGCGCAGGCTGCGGCCACGATCCAGAAGCGCAGGATGATCTTCGTCTCCGACCAGGCCTGCAGCTCGAAGTGGTGGTGGATCGGCGCCATCAGGAACACGCGCTTGCGGAACAGCTGGAACGAGAACACCTGGATCAGCACGGACAGGGCCTCGATCACGAAGATCCCGCCGAGCAGGATCAGCAGCACCTCCGTGTCGGTCATCACCGCGAGGCCCGCGATCGCGCCCCCGATCGCGAGCGATCCGGTGTCGCCCATGAAGATGCTCGCGGGGAAGCTGTTGAACCACAAGAAGCCGATGCAGGCCCCGACCAGACACGCCGCGAGCAGCGTCAGGTCGGCCTGTCCGCTGGTGATGAACGTGATCCCGATGTACGCCAGCAGCACGATCGCGGCGCAGCCGGCGGCGAGCCCGTCGAGCCCGTCGGTCAGGTTCACGGCGCTGGTGGTGCCGGCGACGACCAGGTAGATGAGCACCGGGTACGCCGGGCCGAGATCGATGCTCGCGTCGACGAACCGCACGCTGATCGTCTCGGACACACCGGCCTTCTTCGTCGCGACCCACCACAGGCCGAGCGAGATCGCGATCGTGACCACGAGCTTCGTGCGCGCGCGCAGCCCCAGCGAGCGGCGCTTGACGATCTTCGTCCAGTCGTCGGCGAACCCAAGCGCCGCGCACGCCAACGCCCCGCCGAACACCCCGAGCGATTGCGCATCGCGGGTGGAGAGGATCAGGAACGGGATCGCGAACGCGATCACGATGATGATCCCGCCCATCGTCGGCGTCCCAGCCTTGGCCTTGTGGCCCGCGGGGCCCTCCTCGCGGATGTTCTGGCCGAACTCGCGCCGGCGCAGGAACTCGATGAACTTGGGGCTGAGGAACAGGCACAAGAGGAGCGACGCGGTACCCGCGATCAGGACACGCCCGGAGACCGAGCCCATCAGGCGTGCGGTCCTGCGCCGTTGGTCGCGGGCTCGGGCGCCTTCAGCGCCCGGCACACCCGCTCGAGACCGACCGCGAGCGAGCCCTTGACCAGCACCACGTCACCGGAGCGGACCAGCTCGGGAACCAGGTCGGCCGCCGCCACCGCGTCGGGCACGGAGTGGACCTCGCCGCGGAAAGGTCCAGCGATCGCCTCGGCCAGCGGCCCGACCGTGACCAGCAGCCCGACGCCGGCGCGGGCCACCTGCTCGCCAAGCTCGACGTGGTAGCCGCGCGCACCCGGACCGAGCTCGCGCATGTCTCCAAGTACGGCCACCAGCCGGCCGTCGGACGCGCGCCCGGCGGTCTGCACGAGGTCCTCTAGGGCGGCGCGCATCGACATCGGGTTGGCGTTGTAGCAGCCATCGATCAAGGTCACGTCCCCGGGAAGCGCGACGTGTTGACCGCGCCCGGCGGTCAGCTCGAGCGCGACCGACCCTTCAGGGTTCACGCCGACCGCGGCCGCGGCGGCCACCGCGGGCAGGAGGTTGCGGCGCAGATGCGCCTGCGTGAACGGCACCTCGAGCACGACCGGCCGGCCGCGCAGGTCGATCTCGACGCGGTGCTCGTCCGAGCGCCGGAGTTGCACGTCTCCCCCCTCCCCGAACGTGATCGTCTCGACGTCGGCCCGCAGGTGCGGTTCGAGCAGTGGCTCGCGGGCGGGGAGGATCGCGGTCGCGCCAGGCGCGAGCCCCGCGATCAGCTCGGCCTTGGCGGCGGCGATCGCCTCGATCGTGCCCAGGAACTCGAGGTGCACGGGTCCGACGCTCACGATCACGCCGACGTCGGGGTTGGCGATCGCGGCCAGTTCGGCGATCTGACCGGCGCCGCGCATCGCCATCTCGAGCACGAGCACCTCGGTGCCCGGTGGCGCTGAGAGGATCTCGAGCGGCACCCCGATCTCGGTGTTGTAGTTGGCGCGGGAGGCAACCGTGCGCCGGTGGGGCGAGAGCAGCGCGAGCAGCAGATCCTTCGTCGAGGTCTTGCCGGTGGACCCGGTGACGCCGATCACTTTCGCGTCCAGTTCGTGGCGCCAGATGGTGGCGAGGCGCTGGAGCGCTCGGAGCGGGTCCTCGGCGGCGATCAGCGCCCCCGGCACCGCGCACCTGGCCGCCTCGGCGTGCTCGGGCGTGGTCAGCACCCCCCACGCGCCCGCGGCCAGCGCCTGCGGCGCGAAGCGGCCGCCGTCGTCGTGCTCGCCTCGAAGGCCGACGAACAGCGCTCCGGGCCCGGCCTGGCGCGAGTCGATAACCGCACGCTCGGGACCCGTCGCGCTCGGGGGCGGGGCGACGAGCCGGGCCCCTGCTGCCCGTGCGACTTGCTCGGGTGTCCAGGTCCTCATGCTCTGATTCGGGAGGGTACTGGCCGGATCGGGCGTCAGCGGACCCGTCGGCAAGTCCCGCGGCTTACGGCCGAGCCCACTACGACGCGATCCGCACGGCTTCGAGGGTCTCGCGGGCGACGGTGATGTCGTCGAACGGGATCTTGCGCCCGCCTTCGAACTCCTGCCCCTGCTCGTGGCCTTTGCCGGCGATCACCACCACGTCGCCCGGCCGCGCGCCGGCGATCGCCGCCTGAATCGCGGCGCGGCGATCGGCATCGTGCTCGATCTCCGGTCCGGTGCCGGCGAGGATCTCTTCGATGATCGCCTCGGGGTCCTCCGAGCGCGGGTTGTCCGAGGTGACGATCACCCGATCGGCCAGGCGCACCGCGATTTCGCCCATCAGCGGGCGCTTGCCTCGATCGCGGTCCCCGCCACATCCGAACACGACGTGCACCCGGGCCCCGTCGCTCTCCATCACCAAGCCTCGAGCGGCGCGCAATATGTTCTCGAGCGAGTCCGGGGTGTGCGCGTAGTCGACCAGCACGGCGAACTCCTGCCCGGCATCGACCGGCTGAAACCGTCCGGGGACGTGGCCGGCGGTCTCGATCGCGGCCGCCGCGACCTCGATCGGCACGCCCACGGTGCGCGCCGCGGCGAGCGCCCCGAGCACGTTGTAAACGTTGAAACGCCCCGGCAGCGGCGAACGCAGCTCGGTGACGCCGTCGGGCCCGTGCACGGTGAAACGCGAGCCGCCGAGGTGGGTCTCGACCGCATCCGCACGGTAGTCCGCGTCGCGATCGACCGCGAACGTCACCGCCCCCGGGATCTCGCCGGCGAGGCGGGCGCCGTACGCGTCGTCGACGTTGATCACGGCGATCCCCGGCCGGCGGGCCGTGAACAGCAGGCGCTTGGCCTGGAAGTACTCCTCCATCGTCCCGTGGAAGTCGAGATGGTCCTGGGTCAGGTTGGTGAAGATCGCCGCCGCGAAGTGGATCGCATCGGCGCGATGGAGCTCGAGCGCGTGCGAGGAGACCTCCATCGCGCAAGCGACGTCGCCTCCGTCGAGCATCTCGCGGAACGTTCGCTGCAGGTCGATCGCCTCGGGGGTGGTGCGCTCGACCGGACGCTCTGTGCCGCCGATCACGCTCTTGACCGTCCCGAGCAGCCCCGTCTGGCGTTTATCCGCCTCCAGCAGGGCGTGAACCAGGAAAGCGGTGGTCGTCTTGCCGTTGGTGCCGGTTACCCCGATCGTCGCGAGCTGGGCGGTCGGATCGCCGTAGAACGCCGCGGCCGCCGGCGCCATCGCCGCCCGGACGCTCGGGACGTTGATTTCCGGCACGCCGAGATCGAGGGGGCGCTCCACCACTAGCGCCGCGGCGCCGCGGGCGATCGCGTCGGGCGCGAACTCGTGACCGTCGCGGGTGAACCCGGGCACGCAGAAGAACAGCGTCCCCGGCGTAACGGCACGGTTGTCGTACGCGAGTTCGCTCACCTCGACTCCGCCCGCCGCCGGCGAGGCCGTCGGGATCAGCTGGTCAACGCGCATCGGTGTGCTCGGCCGCATCGCGGATAGAGGCTACCCGGGCGCCAGACGGCCCCAGCGTTCGGCCGCTGCGAGCAGCGGGTAATGGCCGTGCCGGGCGGCGGCACGACGAGTCGCCGGCAGGCAAGGGCGCGTGGGGCCCCCGGCAGGATGTAACCTCAAGTCTGTCCTCGGGATCGAGGGGATCGGGGACGCAGACGTCCGTGCGAGCACGCCTGAGAGGCCCATCTGGCGTCGACACGCGGGTTATTGCCGTCAAATGCCGAACATTTTTCGGCGGCGCCGCACCGGTGGCGACGGCTCCGGTTTTAACCGGAAGAGCACCGGTTGGCGATCGCCGGCGACACGGAGGGCGTTCATCCCTTGTTTCCGCGGGCCCCGATAGAACGAAAAACAGAGCTGCTCGAGATCAAGTCTGCGCTCGAGCAGGCTTCGCTCGGGCGCGGACGCGTCCTGATCCTCGAGGGCCATCGCGGCCTGGGCAAGAGCACGCTGCTTGGAGAGGTCGCGCGGCAGGCCGGCGCCCGCGGGTTCACGGTCGCATCCGGGCGCGGCCGCGGGAGCGAGCGGGCGGCTCCGGGATCGGCGCTCTGGTCGGCGGTGATCCGGTGCGCACCGGCGATGTCGGATCGGCGGGAGGCCGGGGAGCTCATCGGAACTTTCCTGTCGCTGGCGCCCGCGGCCCTCGTGATCGATGACGGTCATCTCGTCGACGAGCTGTCGCTTCGCATGTTCGACGAACTCGCGGTGCGGATCGGCTCGCGTCCCGTGCTGCTCGCGATCGCCGCCGGCACGCACCTGATGGACGGGCGCGGGCTTGACATCCTCAACGGGCTCCGGACGCTCGACTACGCAACGACGGTCCGGCTCGGGGCGCTCGACGACGACGGAGCGACCCACCTCATCCGCGCCGCGCTTCCGAACGCCGAGGCGGAGTTCTGCGTCGAATGCAACGAGTTGACGGGGGGCAATCCGTTCCTGTTGTCGGAGCTCGCCGCCTGGGTCGCGGCGCACCGCATCGAGCCGGTCGCCGGCGCGGCGCGGCACGCGCTTACGCCGCTGCCGCCGCTGACGATCCGGGAGTTCGTGCGCCGCCAGCTGGACGACGTGGGGGCCGACGCGAGCGCCCTCGCGGCCGCGGTGGCGATCAGCGAGCGTCCGTTGACGCTCGAGCAGGCGGCGCAACTGGCCGGGCTGGTGGGCGACCGGAGTATCCAGGCGGCCGAGGCGCTGCTCGAGAACGGCTTGATCGCGCCCGGCGACGTTCTGTCGTTCGCCGGGTCGCTGACGGCGGACTCACTGCGCGCCGACACCCCTGCCGCCGTCGCGGCCAACCTGCACCGCCGGGTGACCGAGCTCGTGTTCTCCGGGGATTTCAGCGACGAGACGAGCAGTCGTCACCTGCTGTTGGCTACGCCGGCGGGAAACGCCGAGGTCGTCGACCGGCTGGTCAAGCTCGCCGACGATGAGGTGGCCGGGGGGAACATCGGCCAGGCGCGGACGCTAATCCGTCGCGCCATTGCCGAGAGCCCGGACGGCATCACGGGCACGCCTCAGCTCGTCGCCCGGCTCGGGCTCGTCGACCTGCTCGAGGGGCGCCCCGGATCGACGCCGAAGCTGGCCGCCGCGGTCGCGTCGCTCGACTCGGCCCGCGATCGTGCGGATGCCCTCTTGAAGCTGGGCGTTGCCCAGGTCGCCGCGGGAGCTCCCCGCGCGGCCTCATTTTCGTTTGACGCCGCCCTCGAGCTCGTCGACGACGCCGATCCGCTGTGGGCGCGTGCCGAGGTGTCGGGCCTGCTGACCAGACTGCTCGTGCCGGGTGCCCGCGACGGCGCCGCACGCGAGATCGAGCAGCTCGCTCAGGCGCCCGAGCTCGAGTCGAGCCCACACGCCGCCGAGCTGCTGATGGCCTCCGCCTGGCAGCGGCTCGAGCGGGGCGAGCCGAGCATCGAAGTGAGCCGCCTCGCCGATCGGGCCCTGGCGATGCGGGCGCCGGAGCCCGCGTCGATCAACGGATACCTCGATACGGCGGCCGCGGTGCTGTTCGCCACCGTCGACGACTTCAAGCGTGCCCACCGGATCTGCGACGACTGCGCCAAGGCGGCACGCGAGCGCGGTGGGCGTCTCGCGGAGCGGAGCATCGAGCTGGCCCGCGCGATCACTCTGCTCCATCAGGGGCGGCTGGCCGACGCCTGCGACCTGGCGCGAGACCTGCTCGGGCAGGAGCCGCGGCGCTTTCATACCGCCGAGGCCGCGGCCATCCTGGCCAGCGGGCTGCACGAGCAGGGCGTCCACGAGGAGACCGAGGCGATCATCCGCGCGGCGCTCGCGGCCGGACCGGCGGACGAGCCACGCGGCTTGCTCCTGCTCGAGGTCAGCGCGCGTGTCTGGCTCGAGCACGGAAACCTCGCCGAGGCGCTGCAGGTTGTCGCCGAGGCGGAGTCGCTGGCGAACGCGCTCGGGATCTCCAATCCGGCGCTGGTCGCGTGGCAGCCGACGGCCGCGCAGTGCTACAAGGCCGTTGGGCAGTCACGCCGCGCGCACGCGCTGGCGCAGGATGCACTGGAGGTGGCAGAGTCGTTCGGGATGCCGCGGGCGATCGCGCTGGCGCTACGGACGATGGCCGGAATCGAGGGGCCATCGGCCGAGCTGGATCATCTGAAGGCGGCGCTCGAGGTGATCGATTCGTCCGACGCCGAGCTCGAGCGCGCCAAGGTGCTGCTTTGCTACGGCGACGCCCTGCATCGTGCGGGGCGCGACGACGAGGCCCGCGGACCGTTGCGGGAGGGAATCCGGCTGGCGGACCGCCTCGGCGCCCAGAGCATCTCGAAGCTCGGACTCGCGGCACTCAGGGCAGCCGGAGGGCGCCCGCGCCGCATCAGCATGGCCGGCCCGGAGGCGCTGACGCCCGCTGAGCGGCAGGTCGTGGACCTCGCGACGGCGGGCGCGACCAACCGGGAAATCGCCGAAGCCCTCGTGATCACGCGCAAGACGGTCGAGTGGCACCTCAAGAAGGCCTTCGTCAAACTCGACATCCGGTCGCGCGACCAACTGCCCGAGGTGATGGATCACGATCTGCCGGCGGCGAAGGCGCGGCGAACGTCCTGAATCTGGCCGATAGAACGGCGCCCCTCGCGTCGTTGGTGTCCAGCAATCCAAACGCTGGAGACCATGCCCTTTTCAAAGATCAAACGCCGTTTTCTCATCCTTGCCCTTTGCTGTGGCGCGACCCTGGCCGGATGTGGCAGCAGCCACCATCGCGTGGCCTCCACCAGTTCCGGTGGCACGCGCCGTGCACTCCCGTTTCGGTTCTTCTCTGCCCAAAGCTTCTGGAACCAGGCGCTGGCGGCCAATACCCCGATCGACCCAGACTCGGCCCGGATGATCGCCGGCATCACCGCCGCGGTGCACAGCGAGGAGGTCCGTGGCGACGGTCCCTGGATCGACGTCACCACCGATGGCGTTCCGGTAGTCCAGGTCTCCGACAGCCAGCCCACCGTGCCGGTCAAGCTCGATCATCCTCCCGACCCGGCGCTCACCTCGGCGTGGCGGGCGGTTCCGCTGCCGAGCTCGGCACAACCGTCCGGCGGAGACCATGACCTCGCCGTGTGGCAGCCGGGCACGAACCGCATGTGGGAGTTCTTCCAGCTCCACCATGCGAACGACGGCTGGGAGGCCGAGTGGGGCGGCGCGATGCAGAACGTGTCCTCGAACTCGGGGGTGTACGGTCCGAGTGCGTGGCCGGGCGCGCAGTCCTACTGGGGGGTCACTGCCGGCTCGCTGCCGCTCGTCGGCGGCGCGATGACCGTCAGGCAGCTCGAGGCCGGTGACATCGACCACGCGCTGGCGCTGGCCATCCCGGACACTCGCGCGGACGCTTACGCCGCGCCGGCCGAGCGCAGCGATGGCGTCGACAGGTCACTCGACGCCATTCCCGAGGGCGCGCGGCTGCGGCTCAACCCGAACCTGAACCTGGCGGCGCTGCACCTGCCACCGCTCGTCCGGCTGATGGCTGAGGCCGCGCAGCGCTACGGGATCGTCGTCCGTGACACCGCCGGCGTCGTATCGTTCATCGCCGAGGATCCAGTCGACAAGAACTTCACCGTCTACCGGCGGCTCGCTCAGGGGCTATATCCGAACAAGTTGCTCGCGTTGTTCCCCTGGAGTCACCTCGAGGTGGTCAGAATGAACCTGCACACCTTCCAGTAGTCGCAAACTCGACCGACGATTCAGTCAAGCGCGGCTAGCTCCTCGCGAACGAACAACCCGTCCATCTCGACGAGCCGTCCCGACCTGGGGTCACTGTAACCCGGGTCGACTGCGAAAAACACGAATCCGAGCTCGCCCAGTCGGTCGCAGAGCTCTCGCCAATCGACCTGGTCCTGGTACATGGGGTACAGCGAGAGCTCAGTCTCGATCGCCTGAACGCGCTCCAGGAACAAGCCGGCGCCAGCGATCACCTCGAGCTCCAGGCCCTGGACGTCGATCTTCACCGCGATCCGGTCGTGCTCGGCGGTGATCTCCGGGCCGAGGGCCTCGAGGGTCGACACCTCGACCGTCTCCGTTCCTACATAGCGCATCGTCGCGGTTGTGCCGAATGACACCTCGCGCTGGTCCAGCAACGAGCTGCTCTTCCCTTCGTTGCCGGCGATGTTCAGCGTCGCGCTCCCCGGCTCCGAGCCCATCGCCAGCCGGTGCGCTGTCCACAGCAGATCGGCCTGACACGCGTTACTGAGGCGCGAGAAGGTCTCCGAGGCCGGCTCGAACGACACGATCCGCCCCGCGTATCCGTTGCGGCGGATCTCGATTCCGTACTGCCCAGCGTTGGCGCCGACATCGAGCACGACATCGGTGCCCAGCGTCTGGAACAAGCGCTCGCGCCGCTGCTCCCAGGTGGGACCGCCGTAACGCGTGGTCACCACCGGCGGCGCCGCCGTGGTCATACGTGAGATGGCCTTTCGCACTGATTTCATGGTGAGATCTCCTGATAGTTCGATCTAGGTGAGCAGCACCGGCAGGACCTCTTCGCGCAACCGTCTCGACGACTCCTCGCGAGAGAACGCGCGCAGGTGCTCCCGGGCACGAGCACGGTAAGTGACACGTTCGTCGTGATCTCGGGCGAACGCCGCCTGGAGCGCGGTTGCGAGCGCGGATGGTGACTCGTCTGCGGCTACCAGCCGGGCATCGAGCGAGCGCGCGATCGGGAGCGCCGCAAACGGGCCGGGCGACGGCGTGGTCACCAATGCCGAGCCGTCGGCCAGCGCCTCGAGCTGCACGATCCCGTAGTTCTCGTACCGCGAGGCCGCGAGGTAGATCTCTGCGCGGCGCGTTAGAGCGCGGTGCTCGTCCGGCGAGAGCAAACCGGTCCACTCGACGGCGGCCGGCTCGTCGATCCCGCGCTCGTGGAGGTAGTCGAGGCCTCGTTGACGGTCGATGCCTGTGATCGTCAGCGTCCGCTCGACCGGCGCGACCGCCGCCCACGCCCGCACGGCAACGTCGAGGCCTTTCTTCTCAGGGCTCGCGGCGTAGAACACAGCGATCGAGTCGCGGGCGTCGGCCGGCGGCGCGTCCCCCAGCTCGATCGGGATCGGGATCGGCACCACGGGCGTATGCGCGGGGAGAATCCGCGCGGTGTCAGGACTGAGCTCGAGCGCCGAAGGGATGAGGAGCGCTGCACGCTTGAACCGCCGGCGTTCCAGGAGATGCTCGACGCAATACGTCGCTCCGGTCCGGGACATCTGCGCGGGCGTGTCGAAGCGGATCGCGACGCGTCCGCGCGGACAGGAGCGAGGCTGCAACATCGCCGCGTGGGTCGTCGAGTAGATGATGGCCCGCGGCGCATGCGACCGAAGTGCCCTGGCCGTGGCCCGCCTCAGAGCGAATGACTCGAACGCGTCGATCGTCAGCAGCGATCGCTCGACGTACCGCCGCGTAAGGCGCGGCGTCGAGTAGGAGGCGGAGACCGCGAGGACGTCGACGCCGAGCTCGCTCAGCGCCGACAGCATCTCAGCGTCGGCTTGCCGGAGCCCCGCGGTCGTCCCCGAGGCCACGTACAGAAGGTCGACGGGCGTCCTCGGGCAGCGTCGGTGGCTCGATGTCGTGGTCATTCCACAAGGCCGTCCCCGTCCGCCAGCTCGCGGCGCATCCGCTCGATGTTCTCGCGCGAAACGGACTCGGGTCCGACGAACCCCTCGCGCGGGTAGCGAGGCCTGTCTTCGAGCCGTCGACGCTGGCGGGCGACGAATTCGTCGAGTGTCGCGATCTGCACCGCCGGGTTGCCGGCAACGACCGTCTTGGGCTGGACGTCGCGCGTCACCACGCTGCCGGCGCCTACGATCGCGTCGTCGCCAATCGTCACGCCGGGAAGCAGGATCGCGCCCACCCCGACGTACACTCGCCGGCCGATGTCGACCCGCCCGACGCGCGAGTACCCGATCCAATGCTTGATGCTCGCGTCGTGGGCCACGATCCGCACGCCGTCGGTCACCACGGCCTCGTCCCCGATAGTGATCAAGCCTAGAAAGCCGTAGTCGAAGTGCACCGCGCCCAGGTAGACGTCCCTCCCGAGCTTGAGCCCGTGCTTGACGAGCCACTCGGGAGTGGCGTACCCGCGTAGCCGGTTGATCACCGTGTGGCGCAGGCTCTTGTGCCCGGTCAGGCGCGGCGCGCCACCGGCCGCCTCGCCGATGGGCGCGAGGTCCGGCGGAATCGCTCTCGGCTCTGATGACTCAATCGGCACCGTTCACCACCAGTCCTGACGCGGTGCCGATCACCGCGCCACCGCGAGCGCGGAGTCGAGCCGGGCGTCTCGGTACCCGTCGCCGCCATCGGGGGACTCGCGCTCCGGTGGGCCGGCGGCGGACGAGTCGATCACGCCTTCGAACAGGCGCGCCAGCGACTCCGCCGAGGAATCGATGTTGTAGCAGTCGGCGACGTAGCGACGGCCGGCCTCGCCCATGCGGCGCCGGAGCGCGGGATCCTCGAGCAGCCGCTCGAGCGCGTCCGCCAATTCGTCCTCGCGGCCGGGGGATACGAGTAGCCCGGTCTTCCCTTCGCGCACGAGCTCGCGCACGCCGGCGACGGCGGTGGCGATCACCGGGCGCCGGCAGGCCAGCGCCTCCATCAGGACGACCGGAATGCCTTCCCAGAAGCTCGGCAGGCAGAACACGCTTGCGGCCTCGTAATGGGCGCCGATCGCGTCCTGCCCGACCGCTCCGGCGAAGATCACGCGGTCGGCCAGGCCCAGTCGCTCCGCCAGGCGCTTGAGGTCGTTCTCGGCGGGGCCGTAGCCGACGAGCTCGAGCTCGGCGTCGACGCCCCGGTCGGCTAGCCGGGCAAAAGCGTGGAGCAGTACCGATTGGCCTTTCTCCGGCACTAGCCGGCCGACGCACAGGACACGCGGCCGACCCGCGGGAGGCTCGCCGACGCGGTCGTATGCGGTGGGCTCGATCCCACACCGGACGACGTGCAGCTTGTGCCACTGGTCCTCGCCGACCACCGCCATCAGCTGACTGCGGGTGAAGTCACTGATGCACACGATCGCGTTCGCGTGCCTGACCTTCTCGATCAGCCGGTGGGACTGCACGTCCCAGAGCTCGATCAGGCCATGGACGGTGGCGCTCCAGCTCGTCGGGCCCTCGCCGGCGCGCTCGCCGAAGTGGGCCGCGAGCAGCGCGATGTCGGCCGACACCGACACGAAATGCGAGTGGACGTGCCGGACGCCCACCTTGCGCCAGTGATCCCACGCGATCATGGCTTCGCCGAAATAGAACACCTGCCAGAGGCGGCCGCGTGCGCCCGGGCGGCTGAGCTTGAGAGACAGCCGGAACGTCGAGAAGAACGCTTGCGGATGCCGCACGAGGGCGCGCACGTGCGCCTTCGCGACCTGGGTCCAGCGCGGCGGCAGCAGCGCGTAGGTGTTCTCGAACTCTTCGCGGTCCGCATCCGAGAGAAGGCCCGCGCTTGAGGTGTGCACGGAGGTCGTTGACACGTCGACGCCGCGACGGCGCAACGCTCGGACCTCGCGCAGGATGAACGTGTGCGACACCGCCGGGTAATAGCTCGTGATGTAGGCGATCACCGGCGACCAACGTCTGCGGTGACCCGTGACTTCCACGGTGCCACTCATGGTCAGACGAGGGTGTCGACGAGGCCGGCGACGCGGTCGACGAAATGCTCGATCGTTCGCCCGCGCACCACGGTTTCGCGCCCGGCACGGGCCACGAGCTCAGCGACGCCGCGGTCCTCCCACAGTTCCTGGATCGCCGTTCGCAGCGCCGCCGGGTCTCCCGCGGCCACCTGGCGTCCGTTCACGCGATCCTCGACGTACCCGCTCAGACCTGGCGTATCCGAGGCGACCACTGGCCGGGCGCACGACATCGCCTCGAGCACGCCGTTCACGCCGGCGGCGTAGGGGGTGCCCGGATGAACCGGCACCGCGACCACACGAGCCCCCTGATACAGGCGGCGAAGCTCGGGATAGCTGAGTCCCTCGCGGATCTGGATGTGGTCGGGCACTGACAGCGGCGACAGCGCCCGGTGGGACCAGGTGCTGCCAGGCACGATGACCGACGGAACCTTGAGGGGACGCAGGGCCTCGATCAGAGTGTTGTAGTCGCGCTGCTCGCGCCCGACGCTCAGCACGTAGCCGTCTCCGTCGGCGCCGCCGCCCGGGGCGAAGAACCGGTGATCGACCTTGTCCCAGATGAACTGCGCCTGTTGCTCGCCGAGGCCCAGGGCCTCGCGCAGGTAGCGCTCCTGCGCTCTGGAGAACACCAGGGTGATGTTCGTGCGGCGCAGGAAACCGCTTCGCTTGGCGACGAACCGCTTCTGGCTCGAGGTCAGCAGGTGGGCGACCATCACATGCGGTGCGGGCGGTCGCAGCAGCGCAAGGGGAATGCCCACCCGCTCGGACAGCGACACGTACACCGAAGCGCGGGCACGGTGCGCGCGGACCGCCTGGCTGACGCTCAGCCGCAGCCGCTTCTCCATCGCGGCCACCGGTGCCGCGCCCGGATCGGGGTATGAGACGTGGCCGCCGAGACGGTCCGCGAGAACTTCGAAGTCGGTCCGCGGGCGCTCGGTCGCGTCCGACCGGGTCGAGCCGGCGTGCGCGGACAGCAGGATCAGCGGCTGGCGCGCGTTTCGACCGTTGGCTCGGGTCATGCGGAGGACAGTGAGGGCGCGGCGCTACGGCGTCCCCAAAGCATGCCGCAATGGCTGGGCTCGATCGTCTCGTACAACTCCCGATACCCGGCCTCACGGAGCAGGCGAATCGCGTGCGCCCGCGGGTCCGGCGCGGGGCAGCCCTGATCGTGCCATTCGAGCACGATCACGTCGGCGTCCATATCCGCCATCCGCGGGTCGGCGAGCACCGCCCATTCGCCTCCCTCGATGTCCATCTTCACGAGGTCCCGGTGACCCTCGAGCGCGAACAGATCCGCAACTGGCACCTCGACGTCCCCGTTCGCGGCGCCAGCACCCGAGTCGGCCTCGACGTCGACGAGGTGGGAGTCGGCGGATAGGCCGCCCCGGAACGCCATCGTGCCCGAGCGGTTCGCCACCGCCGCGGCGGTGAACAACCACCGCTCCTGAAGGTGATTCTCGGCGATCGCGGCGCTGAGCAGCCGGCCGTTGTCGGCATCCGGTTCGAAGCTGTGCACCGACGCGCCCGGCCACCGGTGCAGCGCGTACAGGCCGAACATGCCGATGTTCCCGCCGAGATCGGCGATCCGCAGCGACGGGTTGTGGTCGAGAACCGGACTCAGGGCTGTCGGCGGTTCATAGGCCGGATGGCCTCCGGTGCCGCCGAAGATCTCGTTCAGGACGTGCACGTCGCGCGAGCGGTGCCGGATGACGGTCACCTGGTCCGAGCCACGTAGGTGGTAGCGAGCCCGGCGAGTTGGCCCAAATTGGCGAGCCACGAACTTGAACGGCTCGTGGACCGCGCGGGCGCCCCTGACCGCCTCGATCACCTGCTGACCTGCCTTCGACTTCACCAGGATGCGCAGGAACCCGAACCGCTCGATGGCCAGCCGGAACGGGTCCTTGGGGCCGACGACGTTCTCGATGGTCCGCTCGGCGGCTTGGGCCGGCGGCGCGCTCTGCGTCTCGATCATGACTGTCCTCCCTCGGCGCCCCAACGGGCCGGAGCGCGGGCGTTGGCGTTCGGAATCACCGTCACCAACGCACTTCACCACCGTTTGCTTCCGCCGGTAATTCTTGGTGGTCGGGACCGTTGGTGGGGGTGGCTACGAGGACTCACTGGGACATCGAATGGGTTGACGCGGAGACCCTCAGAACCTCCGCTTCGCGAGGCGGAGGCGGAGCCAGCCGCCCCGGTGCAAGCCCCTACCCCGCCTGACGATGCGCTGAGGACGGCGACCCCGGAGGAGGTGCGCGAAGGCACGCTCGCGGGCGTTCGTTGGGGGGTGCTCGCGCGCGTCGGCGTCGAGACAACGGCGCTGCTGTCGACGGTTGCGCTCGCCCGCCTGATCAGCCCGAGCGGATTCGGCCACGCGGTCGTGGCGATCGCCGTGATCGCCCTGTCTCAGGCGCTCGTCGTCGAGGGCTTCGGAACTCCGCTCGTCCAGCGACGGGAGATCACCCGAGCCCATCTCGAGTCGACGATGCTCCTCGGCCTCCTCGGCGGCGCGTTACTCAGCGCGCTCGTGTTCGTCCTCGCGCCGCTGCTCGACGGCGCACTCGGATCACAGACCGCCTCGCTGATCCGACTGTCCGCGCCGTGCTTCCTGATCATCTCGCTGTCCGTCGTGCCCCAGGCGCTCGCGCAACGCCGCCTTGCGTTTCGCACCACGAGCCTGATCGAGCTCGCGTCGACCGTCACCGGGATCGTGATCTCGATACTGCTGGCGGTTCTCGGCCTCGGAGCGACCGCCCTGGTCCTCGGCCAGCTCGCGATCGTCGCGGTGATGGCGCTGCTGTATTTCACGACGGCGCGGCCGGTCCTGCCGCGTTGGCACCGCCACGAGGCACGGGAGCTGTGGGGGTTCGGCTCCCAGACGGCTGCGTCCTCGCTGCTCCAATCGGCGTGGTCGAACCTCGACTACATCGTCGTTGGGATCACGCTCGGGCCCGTCGCCACCGGGTACTACTGGCGGGCGTTCCAGATCGGCGGTGAGTACCAGGGCAAGATCTCGACGATCATGATCCGCCTGTCGCTACCCGTGCTGTCCCGGACGCGCGGACTCGAGGACATGCGCAGGGTCCGGGGCCGCATCCTGCGAACGCACGCGCTCGTGATCTTCCCGCTGTTGGCGATCTACATCCTGGTCGCGCCCCAATTGGTCCCGCTTGCGTTCGGAGCGCGGTGGGCGCCGTCGGTGCTGCCGTCCCAGATCCTGGCGGTGGCGGGGATGGTGTTCGCGCTCGCAGGCGGATCGGGACCGCTGCTCGTGGCGGCGGGACATCCGCGCGCGCTGCTGTGCAGCAACATCGTCAACACGCTCTCGTTCGGCGCCGTCGTGATCGTGTTCGCGCGCTTCGGCCTGACCACGCTGTGCATCGCGGTCGCCGCCGTCACGCTTGTCTTCTACCTGGGGCAGTACTACCTGCTGTTCGACCGGCTCGTCGGCATCCCGATGTCGGACCTTTGGAGCGACGTCGCTCCCGGGCTGACCAGCCTGGTCCCGCTGGCGGCGGTCGGCGGCCTCCTCGCCTTTGCTCTGTCGCAGGCCGCCAGCGTGCCCGCGCTGATCCAGATCGCGTGCGTCGCAACTGGCGCCAGCGCCGCGTACATGGTGTCCTTGCGCAGGCGGTTCCCCGATTCCTGGGCCGACCTGCGGATGCTGTTCGAGCGGGCGGTCGGGAGGGTCCCGAGGTTGGGCAGGCCAGGCACGAGGCCTCAGGCGACGGCTGGCTGACCCTCTGGCTGCTCTGGCTCTCGCTCCGCGAGTATGCGCGCATAACACCGCGAGAGGCTCTCGCCGAGCTGTTCGGCGTCGAACTGCTCCTCCACCCATCGTCTCCCGATGGCCGCGCGGTGTCCCCAAGCGGCGGGATCGTCGAGCACCTGGAGAACCGCTCGGGCGAGGTCCTGCGGGTCGCCCTCGCGCGCGAGCAGGTCGCGAAACGCGGGCGGGCAGGTCTCGGGCAGCGCGCCGCTGGCGGTGGCCGCCACGGGAACGCCCAATGCCAGCGCCTCCTTGAATACCATCGACGAGGTCTCGGCCTGACCCGTCGGCATCGTCCTGCCCGGGACGACCAGGACGTGCGCGGATGCAAGCGCCTCGAGCACGGCGGCGTGGTCGCGGGCGCCGTGGAACGACACCGCGTCTCCAAGCCGCAGTCCGGAAGTGATCGCCTCGAACGCAGCGCGCTCCTGCCCCTCGCCGATCACGTCCAGACGGGCGGTGGGCTGGGCCGCCAGGATCGCCGGCATCGCGCGGAGCAGCACGTCCGCGCCCTTAAAGGGAACGAGTCGTCCGACGTACAGGAGCCGCAGTCCGTCCGCGGTCGCCGGCGGAGTCCGTCGCGGCTGGAGGCGCTCCAGCGGTAGACCGTTTCGGATCAGGTCCACGGGGCCGTCGTATCCGAGCGTCCGTACGTCTCGCTCCACGTATTCGGACACCGCGATCACCCCCTGGGCCTGCCCGAACAAGTCGCCATAGACGCGCGCGGAGCCTCTCGCTCCGTCTTGCGTCGGCTCGGAAGCATCGGATCCGTAGAAGGTGACCACGAGCGGGACGTCTAGCAACCTGGCCAGCGGCGCGGCGTATTTGCCCGCCCAGCCGAAGTGTGCGTGAAGGAGGCCGATGTCCTGGTCCTTGGTGTAAGGCGCCGCCTGCCCGGCAAATCGCCGCTCCGGGCTGAGCCGCAGCAGCCGGCCGATCGCGCGCTGGCGCAGCGTTCCGGTGCCGGTGCAGTGGACGCGTTCTGCCGGCAGCGCTTCGAACGCGGCCCGGGAGTTGAGTCCGACGATGTGCGACGGCCACCCTTCGCGCTCGACCGCCTCGATCGCGTTCGTCACGAACGTCTCCGAGCGAACGCCCACGTCAAGCATCACGTGGGCTACCGCGCACCGCCGCTGCACCCTCGGCGTGGAGGCCGAGAGGCCGTCCTCCGGTCCGGGGCGTGCCGTCTGCGGCGGCATGGCGGCGGGCGGTATCACGCCGGCGTGAGGCTCAGGCCGATCTCCGGCGTCGGTGCACCGGGCGCGCGCCCGTTGACCGAGCCGAGCGGGCCGCCTTCGATCGTCGCCCGCAGCACGTTCGCGAGCTCGCCCGCAAGCTTTCGGCGGGAGAAACGGCGAAGCACCTCCGTACGCACGGCCGGGTCGACCTCGATCGCTCCTCGCCGCCAGTCGGCGAACACCTGCCGGAGGGTGTCGGCGACGTCTCCGGCGTCGCGGACGTCCGCGCACCAGCCGGCGCCGAGTTCGCGCACGAGCGTCGAGGCGAGGCTGTCGGGGTGGGCGATCGAAAGTACCGGCCGGCCTGACGTCAGGTACTCGAAAATCTTGCCTGACAGGACGCGATCCTCGGGCGGCCGCGAGTACAAGAGCGCTGAGGCGCCGGCCATCTCCGCGAGCGCCTGCTCATGGTTCACGTAGCCCGTGAACGACACCGGCAGCGAGTCGAGCTTCCCTCGCTCCACCTCGGCGTGGCCCACGATCCGCAGCTCGAAGTTCCGCGCATCGAGCTCGCCTCGCTCCATCAGCTGACGGATCGCGGCGAACGTCTCGGCCCCGTCGTGCGAGCCGTAGAACGAGCCGACGTACGAGAGACGGAACCGGGCGGCGGTCATCGGGCTGGGGCTCGGCGGAGGCGGCGGAAGGTCGTCCGGGTCGACGCCGTTGCAGATCACGACCCGCCGCGGGTCATCCGAAGCCAGGCCGAACGCCTCCATCGTCTCGTCGGCGAACGTTACGTACGACGCCTCGGCGACCACCTTGCGCTCGAGCGCCTGGCTCGCGCGCGTCAGTGGCGGGTACGACCTCGTCCTCGGGTCGAGCGGGTTGAACAGCCAGGAGTCGCGGAAGTCCGCGACCCACGGAATGCCGGTGAGGTTGTGGACGATCAGCGCGGCGAGATGCGCGGTCGTCGGCGAGGAAGTGCTGTAGAGCACGTCCGGCTGGTGATCGCGAACCGCGCGCAGACCGCCGAGCACGGCCGCCGGAAGCCACCCCACGTGTCCGTCAGGCCACAGCGCCTCGTTCACCAGCTTGGTCGGGATGCCGGCGCGCCGCAACAGACCGTCGAGCTTCCACTGCGCGGTCTGCAGAGGCAGCGCCCGCGCGCGGCGGATAACCGTTCCCGGGGGCACGTCACCGGACAAGCTGGCATCACGCAGGAAAAACCCGCGCGGCGTGCCGGTGACCACGATCGGATCGAACCCCTCGTCCGGGAGATACTTGACGTACTTGGCGGTGCGCTGAACCCCCCCGCCCCCGAGCGGGGGGAAGTAGTAGGCGAACATCAGGACACGCCGCCGCTTAGGTGTGATCTGGGCCGTCGTCATGAGTGGATGAGGGCGACGTCAGCCTCGGCCGGCGCGACCGGCTCGACGGCGGGGCGCACTGCTGGTGCCGCGGGTACCCCCACTGCGGCCCCCGCCCCCGCGACCCCGGCCCAGGTCCACAGAAGCAACTGCGTGAAATTCTGCGACAGCGGATCGATCGCGCACACGACCAGGAAGCACGCCCCGATCGCGACCAGCCCAATCTTCCACGCCCGCAGGTCCGGAGGGCCCGGGCGCACCGCCGCGCCGCCGAGGCCCCACAGGACGCACGCCAGCCAGAGGCTCGCGCCGATCAGGCCGAGCTCCACCGCGTAGGACAGGTAGCTGTCGTGCAACTCGCCCTCGACCTGGGAGAGGCCGGGCCCAGCGGCGCTGCTCGAGCCGGCGCTGGCGCTCGACCCGCCGAGCTGCGCCTGGCTGAGCGAGCTCGGGTACCCGGTGAGCAGGCGGTTGGACGCAAGCCGGAAGTACGGAGCCGCCGTGTTGGCCCAGTTGTCCCAGCCGAATCCGAACAGCGGCTTGGCCTGGATCATGTTGAGCGCGGCCACCGTCTGGTTCTGCCGATCCCACACCGGATAGATGCTGTTGACGCGCGTCGATGCGGTGTTGTGGACGCTCGGAACGAGAGTCAGCACCGCGATGACTGCCAATGCGCACACCGGCGCGGCCCGGAGCACCCAGCGCCGAATGTCGCGCGAGAACAGAGCAGCGGCCACGGCGCCGGCGACCGCGCCGAGCCATACGCCCCGTTCGAAGGTGAGGAAGCTGCCGAACAGGCACGTGACGGCCACTCCGATGGCAAACCACCGCCAGACGCCACGCCAGCGCGCGGCCGCGATGACCGCCGCCACCGCGCATGCGTAGCACGCGAACCCCTCGGTCACGACGGAGGAGAACGGTCCGGTGGCCTGGGTGCTCTCGCGTGAGAGGTCGAGCGCGCGGATGTAGTGAGGGAAGACCAGCGAGTGGGGACCGATCGACTCGAAGATCGCGGTCAGCCCGATATAGGCACCTATCCCGACCAGCGTGGCAAGTAGCCATTCGCGCTCGCGCTGGCCCGAGAAGATTGCCGGCGCCACGACGAACATCAGGAACGGTATGGCGCCGAGCCGATCGAGCAGGTCGAAGATCGTCGACTTGGTGCCCATCGTGTTCGCCAGTACGCCCGAGGCGAGGGCGTAGAGCACGGTGATGAGCATCAGCAGGTGCACTCCCCTGATCCGGATCCGGGGGAGCTCGACGGCGCCGGGGGACTTGAGCGCGAGCGCCAGCAGCGCGGCGACGATCAGGATCCGGTCGGGCACGAACGGGAACCCGGGGAACCCGAGCATCGTCCAGTTCCCGGAGAACAGCGTCAGCGCGAGCGCGCCGCACACCATTGCGGCGGGCGGCAGCTCCCACAGGATTGACGCCGCCAGCAGGACCACAACCAGACCGGGGACGACCAGGAACAGCGTCTCGCCGTGCAGCAGTTGCGGGGCCTTGAGGTGGATGCCAGCCAATACTGCGACGGCGGCGACCACCCACAGGTACCACGGCACGCGCCATGGGATGCGGCGGTCGGTCAGCGCCATCTCAGCTCGCGGCGGTCAGACCACCGGTGTCCTTGTTCGATGTCAGCCATCGCGCTTAATGGACCGCGGTCCGTCGGACTCTGCGCTGCTCGAGCATCACGGCAATCGCGGATCCGATCAGCAGTCCAGCGGCCAGACCCACGAAGGCGAACAGCTCGAGCTTGTGCTTGCGGTCGCTCGAGGCCGTGAGAGCACTCGCCAGCGGCGACAGCATCGTCCCGGGCGGCTGCTGATTCTCGAGCGCCTGCGTGTATGCGGCGGCCAGCGCGTTGGCGCGACCCTGCGCCAGGCCCGCATTTGCCTGAGCCTGCACCAGCGCGGGGTTGGTCGGGTCCGGCGAGCTGCCGTTGCTCGAGGAGTTGTTCTGCAGCTTCTGCACGATCGCCTTGTCGTGCGCGAGCTGCGTCGACTGCCCGCGGTACTCGTTGAAGATCGCCGCGGTGTTGCTCGAGGTCGTACTGGCGCTCGAGTTCGCGGCGGCCTCGTAGGTCACCATCGCGGCCGCGGCCGTGTTCGCGAGACTCACAGCCGATTGCGAGGTCGACCCGGTGGCGATCACGCTGAACGCCGCCCCGTCGGGAATGGGCGTCGCGGACAACCGCGCCGAGCTCTGCGCCGGAGTCAGGCCGGTCTTGTGTTGGATGATCGAAAGCACTCCGTTCGCGGTGATGGCTCGGCTGAACGTGGTGGCAAGCTCGGTGGCGGACTGGACGAACCCGTAGAACCCCGGCGAGTTCGGATTGACCTGTCCTACCTGGACCGTGGCGTTTGCGGTGTATATGGGCTTTCGCTTGTAGCCGATCGCGAGCCCACAAATCGTGAGCACGACGGTCAGCCCCAGCACGAGCCACTTGTAACGCCCCAGCGCGGCGACGATCAGGCTCGGTGACGGCTCGGCCCGATACGTCGACGGGTGGGTCCCGAGGACGCCGGCCGGCGGTCTGGAATTGGCAGTTGTCTCAGTGTGCGTTGGCATCGATCCTCCTCGGGAGGCACAGTCGAACTGCCGCCTCGCCAGGGAGGCGGGCGGAAGTCGGGGACCAACGCAAGGTCCACCTAGGAACTTTTGGACGAGTTTCGCTACCAGCCTTGATGCAGATCCATCCTGATGATCTGCAGGTGGCTCCATGGGAACGACGCCAGCAGCTGGGACGGATACAGCCCTCCGGTCAGCTTCAGACCAAGGGCCTGGAACGCCGGGTCGCCCGTCGGATCCTGCTGGATGAAGGAGATCACCGGCGACTGGTCGCGGATGACGATGCCGTACTGCTGCGCCGCCACCGCGATCATCCGCGTCAGCGGCGGCATCTTCAGCTTCGCCAGGTTCAGCCTCGGATCGAGACGCAGGCGAGTGCCCTCGGGCAGCGCGTTCGGATCGGTCGACCAGCCGTCGTCGCGCTGGGCGGGGGACACGAACGTCCGCCGGCGCACGTTCGGGTAAACCATCGCCAGCGCGTGGTCGACCTGCCCGGCGTTGAGGTCCTGGTAGGTCATCGCACCGCCGACGATCGGGAAAGACGCCGCCGTCACGCCCCACCACTCCTCGTCGCCGGTCCATGGTGAGGCCGCAGCGGCGCCGTCCCCGGTTGGGGACGACGCCGGCCAGGCGCCAGGGCCGTACACCCCGGGGTTCGTCGAGACGCCCTTCATCGCGCCGCCCCACTCGGCCTCCCACCCGTTCGGACCCCGGTGAAGCTGGAAGAACTCCCACATGGTGTTGGTGCTGGGCTGCCACACGGCGAGATCGTTGTCGCCGGGGGACGGCCGCGCCGACGATGGCAGCGGCACGGCGCTCCAGGCGGAGGTCAGGGTGGGGTCGGGAGCGTGGTCGAGCTCGACCGACACCGTTGGCTGGTTCGCGGGCACGGTCACGATCGTGACGCCGTTGCTCGTGGCGTCGATCCACGGCCCGTAGCGGCCGGCCAACTCGCGCCTGACGTAGCCCATCAGGTCCGACACCAGGGCGCGCGAGTCGGGCGCGAGCGGGGCGTTACGGGCGAGCGGCGTGTTCCAGAAGCTCGACGGCGAGAAGAACCGGAACGGCATCGAGATGTGAGTTCTCGCCTGAGGCCGCGATTTCGCCGGGTTGACTGGCATGGCGAGCGCCGGCGCCGCCGGCGAACACGCCAGCGTCACCCCTGCCAGCAGCAGGGAAAGGCGCAGGAAATGTCGACATATGGCACAGGGCATGGGAGGAGCGAGGCAGGCCGGAAGGCTCCGGCCTACTCATCGGTCCTTCCCGAAGATCGTGCGAGCCTCCCCCCCACCTGGGTGGACGGGCGTCCACGTAGAGGGCAACACCCTCGAACCTTCACAAACCCCACATTGCCCTTGACTCCGCGTCGGGTTGCGGTCCAGACGGGCCTCGACGGCCGGATTGCCTGACAGGCCGGGGGATCGGCCACCCTGGCGGGAGCGTTCGGCTCCCGCGGCGCGCCTAACGGGCCGGACGATCCGCCGCAGCGGGCGCGCTCGGCTCCCGCGGCGTGCGCTCCCAGGCCGAGGGGCCCGCGCCCGCGCGCACGAGGATCAGCGATCTACGAGCGAGAAAGCGGGGCAATGAGCCAAAGGCGCGCCAGACCGGCGCCGGTGCCCGCACGAGTGCCAGCCCGCCAACCACGTAGCTCGCCTGGGCCAGGAGTCCGCCCGCGGCCCAGTGCGCGCCGCGCCGGGAGCCGACGAGCCGAGAGGCCGCGAGGCCGGCCACGTTGATCGCAAGCAGCAACGACTGTGGCGGCAGGATCGGCTCGAGCGCCGCATCCAGCTGCGCCGCGCTGCCCGTTCGCAGGGCTCGCGCCAGCAACCTCGGGGTGAGTCGCCCCGCCAGCGCCGTGCGCCCGCTTTCCCAGCGTCGCTCCTGAGCCTGCGCCCCGCCGGCCGTGCTCGGCGACGGTGATCGCACCTCAGCTTCGGGCGCGAACACCACGCGCGCGCCGCCGAGCACCCACTGCATATGCTGTTCGCGATCCTCCGCGAACGAGAACGCTGCCCATGGTGACCGCAGCAACAGCCGGCGCGAGAACGCCATTCCCGTCCCGAGCAGCCCCGTCGACAGCCCCAGTCGATCCCGGCCGAGCGGACGAACGACGTTGAACAGAGCAAACCCGGCCCAGCGCAGCGCCGTCGCCGCCGAGCTGTCCGGATTGGAGACCATATAGGGGACCTGCACCGCGTCCGCCCCCGCCTCGAGGCGCGCCGCGACCGCGCCCAGCAGGTTGCCCGACACCTCACAGTCGGCGTCGACCACGCAAACACCGTGTACCGAGTCGTCCTCGGCCAGGCGCGAGAACGCCCATGCCAGCGCATGCCCCTTGCCCCGGTTGCGCGGATCGGAGCGCTCCCACACCTCGGCACCGGCCGCGCGCGCCGCCGCAGCCGTCTGATCGGTGCAGTTGTCGGCGACCACGATGACGCGTCGCCGGCCCGGGTTGTAGTCGCTGACCAGCACCGACCGGACCGCGCCGCCCACCTGAGCCTCCTCGTCGTGGGCCGGGATTACCACCGCGAGCGGCACGCCGTCGCGCGGTCGCGGCGCGGGCTTCCTCCGTCCGGAGGCCGCGGCGACGAGCAGCAGCAGGAGATGACCGCTGCCCGCTACTCCAATCGAGGTGGCGCACCCGGCGCCGGCTTTGGCGGCGCGTCTCACCGACCGCAACGGCATGTCAGCTTCCTGCTCCGAACATCACAGCCCCCGGCCCCGCAGGACGTACGGGACGGTTCGCAGCAGGATCTTCATGTCGAGCCAGATCGACCAGTTCGCGCCGTACAGGTAGTCGATCTTCACCATTTCGTGCATCGGGATGCGCGACGATCCGAAGATCTGCCACAGCCCGGTCATACCGGGCTTGACGGCCAGGCGACGGCGCTGCCAGCCTTCAATCAGCGCGTCCTCGTCGAGCACGAGCGGTCGCGGCCCGACGAGGCTCATGTGTCCCATCAGCACGTTGAGCAGCTGCGGCAGTTCGTCGAGCGACGTGTGGCGCAGCAACCGCCCGACCCGGGTGATCCTCGGATCTTCACGGATCTTGAACAGGCCGCCCTCCGCCTCGTTCTGCCGACGGAGCTGCGCCTTGGCCCGATCCGCGCCGTGGACCATCGAGCGGAACTTGAACATTTTGAACGTTCTGCCGCCGCGTCCCACCCGCGGCTGCAGGAAGAACAGCGGTCCGCGGGAATCGAGCTTGATCGCGATCGCCAGCACCAGCAGCGCGGGCGCCAGGAGGATAAGACAGATGGTCGCGCCGGCGAGGTCCATTAAGCGCTTGAGGAACTCGGACGAGCGCGACAGCCCATACTGCCGCACCCCCAGCAGCGTGATGCCGTCGATCTCGTCGAAGGTCGAGGACGAGCCCACCGCCTCGAGCAGGCGCGGGAGCACGCTCACCCGCACACCCAGGGCCTTTACGAGACGGATCGCCTCGAGCGTCTCGTCTTCATCGTGAGTATCGGGAGCGATGATCACGCGCTCGACGCTGTTGCCGGCGATCACCTCCGCTAGCGATCCGATGTCCCCGAGGATTCGCGCGTCATCTCGGTGGCTGTGGTCGTTTGGACGGAGCGGGACGCGGCCGAGCACCACCGCGTTGACGCCGGCCGACGTCGCGAGCTTTGTCTCAGTTCGAGATGCGTCGGCGGCGTCGCCAAGGATGATGCAGCGCTCCGGCGGAGTGGCGGCCAGCGCGACGTGACGCGCGATCGCACGGCCGACGGCCACGAACGCGAACGTGGCCGCGCCAAGACCGAAGACGTCCGGCCGCGCGAGCCATCCCTTTAGGAAGACTGCCTCTCCCAGCCACACCGCGATCACGAAGAACACCGACAGCTGCAGAATCGACGGCAACTCGTCGATCGTCGTCTTGCGCAGGGTGTGCTGGTCTCGGTCGTACAGGCCGATTCCCTTGCTGGCGACGAGAACGAGCGGAGCGACCAACGCCACCGCGGGACGGAGCCCGACCGTTCCGTCGGTCATCACGAGCAGCACGAACATCAGCGCCGTATACGCGCCAACCACGTCGATGACAGCCAGCATCCGGCGGAACACCGAATCCCGCGACTGCACAGTCGAGTGCGCCTGCCCATGCGGCGCCGGGCTTGCGACGTCCTCCCATACGGGGGAGATCTTGGGATCGAGCGCCGGCGACGCGTCCGGAGCCGGCGCCCTCTCATGCCCTCGTGCCCGGGCCGGGACCGTCCCTCGGGGTGGCCGCCGGCTGCCCTGCTTCACCCGTGACCGAACGCTCACCGGTGCACCGTCGAACTGCGCCGTGGTGGAAGCCGCTCGTGCGCGGCATACTCGAGATCGTTTCGTGTCATGTCAGGGAGCTCTTCAGGGGTCAGCATCGGGTGCTCGTCTCCTGCCAGACAAGCTCCCGTCCGACGTCTCCCGGACTGCACGACGAGCATAAGGTCGCTCGGTCGCCCTCGAGATGGGAAAAAGGAGGAACTCCGAGTGACCGATCAGGTGCTCTATTCACCATGGCTCCCCAAAACGCGCAGCAGGTCGCGCTCGAGCAGACCGGTGCACAGCTCACACAGATCGTGTTCGATCTGCGCCCGTGGCTCACCGTAGCGGTCGGCCACCTTCCGCGCGGCGGCTGCCACCGTGCGCCCGTTCTCGAGCGCTGACAGCATGCGTCCGCCACTCGGGCTCAGACCGTGGTACCTCCCGGTCCGGAGGTTGAGGACCACGGTCTGCATCGGCAGTTCCCGGTACACGAGGTGGCCGGCGACCGACACGCGACTCTCAGGGCGCACGTGCGTTCCATGGTCTAGCGATCTCTCGACGGCGGTCTCCAAGTCGGCTACCAACCGCTCTCGCCCCCGAATACTTCCACGGGGGCCACGCAACCGGCCCTCTCGGTCACGAACTGGAACCTTTTTCCTACTCAGACCGCCAGCGGGACCGGCAGGATGAGGTCATCGTCGCCGTTGTTACCAGCCAGTGATCGACCGAATCAAGATCGCAGTCGTAGACGCTTCGCTCCCGGAAGTGACAGACGCCACGTGCCGCCGCTCGGCGCCGCGCTACCTGGCGTCGGTAGCGAACATGCCTCTGATCGCGCACGTGCTCCACAGCCTGGCCGACGACGGCATCGAACGCGTGGTGATCGTGGCCAATGACACGATGCGCGACACGCTTGCGCCGGTTCTCCACACCGCCGACGGCTGGGGAATGTCGACCTCGTTCGTTGCGATCGACACAGGTGTTCCCTTCCTCCCGCAGATTCGAAGCACGCTCGGCGATGGGCCGGTCCTGGTGCACTCAGGCGATTGCCTGTTCCCGGAAGAGCTGCCGCGACTGCGCAGCCGTTTCCGCGCCTGCGAGCTGGACCTGGCCATGCTCACGCGGCCGCGAGCGGCGGGAGAGGGTGAAGAAGATGCGCCGTCACCCGGTCACCTGCCGCGGGACGAGCCTGAAGGGACCGCGTTCGTCTTCGGCCCGAGCGTCTGGCCCGAGCTCGAGCGCCTCGGTGACAATGCACTGAGGGCGACGATGTTGGGCGAGCGTATGCAAGCTGTCGGGGGCCGCGTCGGTGTGTCTGAGGCTCGACAGTACTGGTGCTACGAGAACTCGATGGAGCGCCTGCTCGTCGCGAACCAAATGCTGCTCGACGCGCTGCCTGCCTCCTACACGCCCGCGACCGACGATTGTGTGATCGAGGGCCGCGTCACCCGATGTCCCTCCGCGAGGATCTCGCGCAGCCGGCTGCGGGGACCCGTGCTAATCGGCGCGAACGCCGTGGTCGAGGATTCGTTCATCGGTCCCTACACCGCGATCGGCCCCGGGGCGGTCGTAAGCGGTGCGGAGATCGAGTACACGATGGTTCTCGCCGACGCCCAGATCCGCTACCCCCGGTTTCCGCTCGAAGCCAGCATCATCGGCGAGCGGGCTGTGGTGTCGCAGAGCTTCGGACTCCCGGCCGGCCTCCACCTCGAGATTGGTCCCGATGCTCGGGTGATCCTGGGGTGAGCTCGCCCCTCGTGCTCCGGGTCAGTGCAGGTCCGCGACGGCGGCGCCGGTGGGGATCGCATCGGTGTCGAGCGACAGGATTCCCAACCCGAGCCCTGACGCTGGATTCACGAGCAACTCCACCGCCTCGTGCCGCGAACGCACCCCGAGCTTGGCGAACGCCGATGAGAGGTGACTCTTCACCGTGCTCTCCGCGAGAAATAGCCGATCGGCGATTTCCACGTTCATGAGGCCCATCGCCACGAGCCCAATCACCTGCTTCTCGCGGATCGAAAGCACCGGCCGGGCGGCACGGATGAGGTCGTCGGTCGGCACGCAGACCTGGCCGGACACGACCGCTGCGACGGCCGGTGCCAACGTCCGAGCCATCTGCCCGCGAAGCACAATTCCACGCACGCCGCCGCGTAGCAATGCCCGGACGTCGAGCGGACCTGCCTGCTCGCACACGACGATCGTCGTCGCCTCGAACGCCTCTCCCGTCCGCGAGTTGCGTCCGGCCGCGTCGATCAACGCACGCCCGGTCTTGAAGCTGCTGATCACGACTGCCGATGGCGGCGGCTCGGCGTGGCCCAACTCGGAGCGTTGCCCGTTGAAAGCCGTCACCTTCACATCGGCGCCGGCGGCGCGGAGGAGATCCGCCGCGCCATCGTGTGCCTGCTCGGAGATCAGCCAGACCCGCTCGGCAACGCCGGCCGGCCGATTACCCAGTGCATGTGGCATGCCGCACCAACGCACAAACCCCGGGAAGACTTCCGCGTGCCATTTCGCATCGCCTAGCGCGATGACTCGGCACTAAATCGGCACATGCACCTGGCGTTGGCCGGGGTCACCCTGGACTAAAACATCCCGCAACACCAGCGGTTTCCCCCGGATCGGGGGTTGCGAGGTGGAAAAGTCTGGGGTGCAGTGCGCAAAAACTGGGGTTCCTGCCTGCAAAAAACAAGCCCGACGTGGGTACTGTTTGGCGCGGTCGGCGGAAACCACCTGGGCCACTGTGGACGTGAGACCGACCCAGGCCAGCTGTCGACTGATTGGAATTGCGATGAACCATGCCGTCACATCACAACGGCCCGATTGGGCCGCCACTTCTTCAGGTCCCCCTGTCGAGGCCTCGCCGTCGCAGGGCTTCTACGCGAGCGCCGAGGTCGACCACAACGACCGCGATCCCGCGATCGCGGCCGCGGTGAGACGTGCCAAGGCCGGTGACATGGATGCACTGCGGTTCCTGTATCTCCGCTACAAGAACAACATCTACGGCTACGTGCTGAGCATCGTCCGTGACCCGCATGAGGCCGAAGATGTTACGCAGCAGGTCTTCCTGAAGCTCATGTCCGTGATTCCGAAGTACGAGCCCCGCAAGGTGCCGTTCACCGCTTGGCTCATCCGGGTCGCGCGCAACATGGCAGTGGATTATCAGCGCCGCCACCGCGCGGTTCTGTGCGAGGAGGTGTACGGGCCCGCGGACCCAGCCGACGACGCGGGCGAGGATCGCCGCTGGGGGCTCGAGCAGGCGCTCGAGACGCTGCCCACCGAACAACGCGAGGTCGTGCTGATGCGGCACGTCGTCGGGCTCTCGCCGGCGGAGATCGGCAGGCGCCTGGGCCGGACCGAGGCGTCCGTTCACGGTCTGCACCACCGCGGTCGCCAAGCGCTCCAGCGTGAGCTTGGTCACATGGGGTGCGCGCCGCGAACTCGGGCGCCCGTGCGGACGCGGGCGGCATAGGCGAGCCGTGGCGCAGACACAGGTTCTACTGGTGGCGTCAAGCGGTGGACATCTGCTCGAACTGCTCGAGCTCGCCGACGAGTACACACCGGCGACGCGAGAGTGGGTGACATTTGACAAGCCTGATGCTCGCGTGTTACTCGCCGGCGAGCGGGTGACATTTGCCTACGGTCCCACCAACCGTCACCTCGGCAATCTGATCCGAAACGCCCTGCTCGCGTTTCGCGTCGTGCTCCGCACCCGTCCGCGGGCGGTGATCACGACCGGCGCGGGCGTCGCGGTCCCGTTCCTGTACGCCGCGCGCCTACTCGGCCACCGGGCGATCTATGTCGAGAGCCTCGCCCGGATCGACCAGTTGTCACTGACTGGTCGCCTCGTCTACCCGGTGGTCACGCACTTGTTCGTGCAGTGGCCGGAACTCGCCCGGCGCTACCGGCGAGGACGTTACGTGGGGGCGATCCTGTGATCTTCGTCACACTCGGCACACACGAGCAGCCATTCGACCGCGCCCTCGACCTCGTCGCCGAGCTCGCGGGCCGCGACGAGTTGCTCGTCCAGCACGGCGCCACCCAGGCCCGCCCGAACCTCCGCCACATCGAGTGGCTGGACTACCTCGACTGGGAGCCGCTCACCGCGCGCATGCGCGACGCCGAGGTCGTGATCACCCACGCCGGCGTCGGTTCGGCCGTTACCGCGATCAGGGCCGGCAAGAAGCCCGTGCTCGTGCCCCGCCTGGCCCGGTTCGGTGAACACGTCGACGACCATCAACTTCAGCTCGCCGAGCGGCTCGCCGAGTTCGATCTGGCGGTGGCGTGCGGCCCCGGCGACCGGCTCGACGGCGCGGTCGCAGAGGCCCGCGCGACGGCCGCTCGGCCGCTGGACGCGCATCAGAGCCGGCTCGCGCGGGCGGTCGCGCAAGCGGCCCTCGCCGGCTGAGTTCCCCGCTCGGACGGTCGCGCGATCCAGTCGTCCGGGGCGGAGTCGCCCGCCCTCGCCGCCCGTCGGACATACACCCGTCCAGCCGGGGCTCAAGTTTTCGGCGTATCTGCTCGACACGGGAAGGGTGAGCTCGACCTCCCGGACCGAACGGACGTGCTGAGCACGCTCCTCACCATCCTTGCCGTCTGGGTCGTGGGCATCCCGCTCGCGGTCGTCGCGCTGATGGGCGTGGCCGCGCTGCGCGACCGCAGGCCCGCCGGGCGGCGGGGCGCTCGCTGGCGGTTCGCCACGGCGCGGTGTCGCGCTCGGCGGGCGCGCCGTGCCTCACTCTCCCGGCGCGCCCATGCCCGGCGCTCGTCATCCTGCGCTCGACCGGCTCTGACCGCCCCGGCCGCGCCGGCCGCGTCGGCCGTCCCGGCCCACGCTATTCGCGGGCGAACCCGCGGGCGCGCGATCCCAGGTCGCGATGCTCGATCACTTTGTCGGCGAGGCCGTAGGCGACCGCTTCCGGGCCGGTGAAGTAGCGGTCGCGCTCCATGTCGGCGTGCACCCGCTCCAGTTCCTGTCCTGTGTGCTTGGCGTAGATCTCGTCGAGCCGCGCGCGCAGCGCCAGGACCTCGCGGGCGTGGATCTCGATGTCACTCGAGGGGCCCTCGAACCCGCCTGAGGGCTGGTGGATCAGGATCCGGCTGTTCGGCAGCGCCAGGCGCTTGCCCGGTGCTCCTCCGGCCAGGAGCAGCGAGCCCATCGACATCGCGATCCCGTAGCAGATCGTCTGCACGTCGGGGCGGATGAACTGCATCGTGTCGTAGATCGCCATCCCGGCGTAGATCGAGCCGCCGGGAGAGTTGATGTACAGGTGGATGTCCTTGTCGGGGTCGTCGGACTCCAGGTGGACGAGCTGGGCGACGATCAAGTTGGCCGATTCCTCGTCGACCTGGCCGCCGAGGAACACGACGCGGTCGTTTAGGAGACGGGAGTAGATGTCGAACGAGCGCTCGCCGCGGGCGGTTTGCTCGACGACCATCGGGATGAGTGGCATGAGGCCTCCTGACGATCTGGTAAGGTGCAACCAGTTGGTTGCAGACAAACCTAGCAGACTCGCAACCGCTGGGTTGCGCATTGCGATTCAATAAGGCGAACGAGGAGGCACGCGATGACCGAGCGGATCGAGCGCGAGCTTTGGCTACCGGCCCCACCTGACGCGGTCTGGGAGGCGATCGTCGGCGACGGCTGGCTCGCCGAACGCGTGTCCCTCGACCTGAAACCGGGAGGCGACGCCCGCTTCGACTCCGACGGCCGGGTGCGCAGCGGCTGGATCGAGGACGTCTCGGCGCCCGAACGCCTCATCTTCTGGTGGGCGTTCGACGACGAGCCCGCCAGCCGCGTCGAACTGGAGATCGACGAGCGCGATGCCGGCAGCCGCCTCCGGGTCGTCGAGACGCGTCCGCTCGAGGTGCTCGACCTCGTCGGCGTCCCGCTCCGGGGCGTCGGCGGCTCGACCTACGGGCCCGCGCTCGTGGCGGCGTGACCGTGCCCGGAGCCTCCGACCATGGCGGAGCGCCGGGCGGCGAGGACCGCGCCGGCGCCGTGTTCGGCGCGCTGTCCGATCCGACCCGCCGAGCGCTGCTCGCGGCGATCGCCGAGCACCCGGCTGCCACCGCGACGCAACTCGCCTCGGAGCTGCCGATCTCGCGCCAGGCCGTGGTCAAGCATCTCAACGCGCTGACCGACGCCGGCCTGGTCGACCGCACGCGCGCCGGGCGCGAGGTCCGCTATCAGTTCACCCCGGCGCCGTTGTCCGACGCGGTCGGGTGGATGGCCGAGGTCGGCGCCGAGTGGGATGACCGGCTGGCGGTGCTGCGCCACCAGCTCGGGAGCGACGTTCACGCCGGGCCCCGCGGCGCGTGACCGGCCCCTTGCCGACGTGATGGCTCGGGGGCGTGACCGGCTGGCCGGCGTGACCGGCTGGCCGGCGTGATGGCTCGGGCGCGTGACCGTCTGGCCAGCGTGAGCGCAGCGTTCTAGCGGGGCGGAATGCCGAGGTACGGCACGGCCCACCCGACGATCTGCTGGAACGCCGGGGCCGCCACCGAGCCGCCGTAGATCGACCCGTGCGGCTGATTGACGACCACCGCCACCACCAGGCGCGGGTGGTCGGTCGGGACCATCCCGATGAACGAGGCGACGTACGCGCTGTCGGAGTAATGGCCGTCGATCGCGATGTTCGCGGTTCCGGTCTTGCCCGCCATGTCGAAGCCGGGGATCGCCGCGCCCGATGCAGTCCCGCCGTCGGCGAGGACCCCGCGGAGCATGTCGCGCAGCTGTGACGCGGTCGTGGCCGAGATGATCTGGTGGCCCGGCGCCAGCGCCGTCGGCTTGCCGCCGACCGATTGAACGACGTGGGGCGCGCGCAGGATGCCTCCGTTCGCGATCGCCGAGTAGGCCGCGACCATCTGCATCGGCGTGACCGATTCACCCTGGCCGAACGGAAGGTTCGCCATCGACGAGCCCGAGTACTGCCACCAGTGCAGGACGATGCCGCTCTGCTCGCCCGGGAGGTCGACCCCGGTCGGCTGGCCGAACCCGAACCGGTGCACCCAGTAGTCGAAGTTCTTCGCGCCGAGCCGCTGCCCGATCAAGTCGGCCCCGATGTTGCTCGAGTACTTGAGGATCTGCGCCACGGTCAGCGTCTCATAGCCGTGGGATTCGGCGTCGTGGATCTGCCTGTCGGCGAACTGGAGGACCGGCGGGATGTCGAACGGCGTGTTCGGCTGGACGACCCCGTCCTGAAGCGCGCCGGCGACCGTGATCGCCTTGAACGTCGAGCCCGGCTCGTAGTTCAGCCCGATCGCCTGGTCCTGGGGATCGCTTGCGCTGCCGTTCGCGGGCCAGTTCGCCAGCGCCAGGATCGCGCCCGTGCTGGGGTCGACCGCGATCGCGGTGGCTCCCTGGGGCGAGTACTCGGCGCCCACCTCGGCGAGCACCCGCTCGACCTCCTGCTGAAGCCCCGAGTCGATCGTGAGCGCAACCGTCTTGCCTGGCACCGTCGCCTTCAGGTCGGCGATCGAGATCGGCTGACCGACCGCGTCGCTGACGATCCGCCGCACCCCGTTCGTCCCCTCGAGCGCGTTGTTGTACCCGTACTCGATGCCGCCGGCACCGTCGCCGTCCAGGTGTACCGAGCCGACCACCTGCTCGGCCTCGTTGCCACGCGGGTACACGCGGCGGGTCTCCGGCGCCAGCGAGATGCCGTCGATGCGCAGGTTCGCGATCGCCTGAGCCTGCGCCGCCGGCACCAGATGCGCGAGGTACACGAATCCGGTGTGCGGCTTCGTCAGCAGCTTCACGACCGTGAGCTGCGGCATCCCGAGCAGCGAGGACAGCTCTGCCGATGCCGAGACCGGGTTCTTGATGAGGTACGGGTCCGCGATGATGTCGTCGGCGGACTCGCTGATCGCGAGCTCGGCGCCGTCACGATCGGTGATCACGCCACGCGGAGCCGGGACGGGCAGCGTGCTCACCTGCTGAGTGGCCGCGTCCCGCTTGAGCGTGGCGGCCTGTACCGAGCCTAGGTACGCCGCGCGAGCCAGCGCGACGCCGAGCAGAACGATGAAGGCGATGAACAGGACCCCGATTCGGCGGTCGAGGACTGCCACTCGAGCTATCCCCCCGTGCCCTGTTGACTGGAGGTCCCGGGCTGAATCGCGGCGGCGCCCGTCGTCGGCGAGTCGGTCGTACTCGATTGCGAGTCGGTCGTGGTCGATTGCGGTTCGGTGGTCCCCATCTGCGCGCCGCCGGTCGTCGACTGAGCGCCGTCGGTGGTCGTCTGGGAGTCGCCGGTGGAGGATTGCGTCGTCGCCGGGGGCGGCTGCTCTGCGGGCGGAGCCTGGGAGTCCGTGCCGCCTGTCTGACCGCTGCTCGTCCCCGTCGTGCTCGACGTGGACGAGCCCGAGCTGGGGGTGCCGGTCGAGGGGACGGTCGAGGTCGGGCTCGGCGTGCTCGTCGGAGTAGCGCTTCCCGGCGTGCCTGCCTGCGCGAGCACGCCCGAGCTTGTCGGCAGCATCGATGTCCCGGGGCCGGTCACGAGCGCGCCGTTGGAGGGGACCACCGCCATGAACCCGGTCGCGTCCGGCGCGTGGATGTTCGCGACCGCGCCGCTCACGTTGCCGCCGGTGCCTTGGCCGAGGTACCCAACCGCGCCGGGCGGGGGCAGGACCATCCCCATGGTTGTGGCCAGCCGCTCGATCCGTTGATCGTCCGACAGCGAGGCGACGCTGTCGCGGAGCAACTCGTTCTGACTCGTCAGTGTCGTCGTCGCCTCGAGCGAGCGTCCCATGCTCGCGCCCAGCTTCAGGATCTCGACCTGCGCCGCGACGATCCCCGCCAGCAGCACCCCGAGCAGCGGAATCCACGCCCGGCCCCGAACGACCCGGTCGAGCCACGGGTGGTCAGGCAGCGATACGACGAATGCGCCGAACCGGCGCGCGATCCCCGTCGCCGGCTTGCCGGTCTTCGCCTTCCTGGTGTCGGGCACCGGCACCGGCGTCGGCCGCGGCGCCGGTTCACGCCCGATAAACGGGCGGCGCAGTGGAAGAGCGACCGCGGCGGCAACCGCGGCAGAGCCGCTCGCAAACGCGCCGAGGGTGTGTGCCGGACGGCTCGCGCGCAACGCGCTTGCACGCGCGGTCGATTGCCTGGCTACGCGGGCGGCAGTCGATTGCCGGGTTGCGCCGGCGGCGGTCGATTGCCGGGTCGCGCGAACGGTGATCGATTGCCTGGTTGGGCGGCCGGTGATCGGTTGCCGGGTCGGGCGGGCGGCGTCCTGTGGCCGGCTTGCCGAGCCCTTCCCTCGCGCCGGTCCGGAGACCCGACGCGGCGGGCGCGACGGACCGGTGACCCGGCGGTCGCCGTCGGCCTCCGCCGCAGCCCGTGCCGCGCGCCGGCGGTCCGCGTTGCGGGCGCCGGTGACGGGCGGGCGCGACGCGGCGCTGCGCGCGCCGGCGGTGGCCTGGCGCGACGCCGCGTTGCGAGCGCCGGCGGTCCCCTGCCGGGACGCCGCGTTTCGGGCGCCGGCGGTCCCCTGCCGGGACGCCGCGTTGCGGGCTGCCTGCGTCAGCGCTCCCGGCCTCACTCCCCGTCGTCCTCCAGCTTGCGAGCAGCACGGAGATGCGCGGACTTCGACCGGGGATTGGCCTCGATCTCACCCTGAGTCGGTGAGATCGCGCGACGGTTGAGCAGTTCCGCCTCGGGATTGTGGCCGCACACGCACACCGGGAACTCCGGTGGGCACACGCAACCGCGACTGCGCTCCGCCAGGAAGCGCTTCACGCGCCGGTCCTCGAGCGAGTGGAACGAGATCGCCGCGAACCGGCCACCGGTCCTGAGCACGTTCCACACCGCCGGCAACGCCGCGTCGAGCTGGAACAGCTCGTCGTTGACCGCGATCCGCAGCGCCTGGAAGGTCCGGCGCGCCGGGTGGCCGCCGGCAAACTGCGCCGGCACGGGCACCGCGGACTTGATCACATCGACGAGTTGCTGTGTCGAGACAAGCACTTCACGGGCGCGGGCACGCCCGATCCCCCGAGCGATCCTGGCGGCGTAGCGCTCCTCACCGTATTCGCGCAGCAGCCGGGCCAGCCGGCGCTCGTCCCATTCGTTGACGATCTCACGCGCGGTCAGCTCCTGATCGGGACCCATGCGCATGTCCAGCGGCGCGTCGTACGCGTACGAGAAGCCGCGCTCCCAGGTGTCGACCTGCATCGAAGACATACCGAGATCTAGGTACGCCAGGTCGGCCTGGAAATCCTCGTCGGCGAGCTGCCCTAGGGCCGTGACGAAGTCAGCGCGGATGAACCGGCTACGGCACGGCAACTCGTGCGCGAGCTCGCTGAACCGCTCCTCGGCGACCGGGTCACGATCGATCCCGATCAGCGTGCCCTCCGGCCCGATGCGATCCGCGATCAGCCTCGCGTGACCACCACCACCGAAGGTGCAGTCCACGGCCGTCTCCCCGGGTTGTGGATCGAGCAGGTCGATCAACTCGCCGGCGAGGACCGGGACGTGCGTCTGGGTCATATCAAGGAGTGTGGCCAAACCTTGCTGCGATGTCGGGAACTCGGATCAAAACGTCGTCGCTGTAGCCCGCGTACTTGGACCGGTCGAACACCTCGAGGCACTCGCCCGAACCGGTGACCAACACGTCCTTGTCGAGGCCCGCATAGTCGATGAGCATCGGCGGGATCATCACGCGGTTAGCTGAGTCGAGTTCGGTGTCATGCGAATAGTTGAAGAAGAAGCGCTTCAGATCCCGCGCTTCGGGTGAGATCGGGCTCCACCCGGCCAGCGCGGCCCCCGTGTAGGCCTCGTACGCGTCCGGCGTCCAGATCGCGATCGACCGCGGCGCCTGCGCCGTCGTCTCCGGCGATGCCGCCAGCACCACGCCGGCGGCGAGCGCCGCGCGGAACTTCGCCGGCACCGTGAGCCGGTGCTTCGCGTCGAGCGCGTGTTCGAAGGTCCCGCGAAAGATCAAGGTTTTTCATGCGGACGGGCGAAATCTGAACCCGGGTGGCTGGGTGGGAGGAGCCCTGCCACCCGGGTTCCGCGATGCATGACCATGCGCCTGCCCCACTCTACCCCACCACCTCCCACAATGCAACCCAGATCCCACGTCGCGTCCCACTTGGCTTGCTCAAAGACCAGTTTCGCGCCCAAACCCCGTCAGCTATGGGCAACGACGGTGAGCTTCACGTTTCGCGGCGGCGCAAGCGAGCGTGCAGTTGACGCTTCTGGGCGGCGCGTTGCACTTTCGCCACCGTTCCGTCCGACGCGTGTGCGAGGGTCGCGCGGGACGGTCACGGCTCGTGGCGCGGGGTGGCGTCCGTGACGGGTTCGGTGCCTCCATGGTTACGGCTCGGGGCGTGGGGTGGCGTCCGTGACGGGTTTCGGTGCCGCCACGTCCATGGCGCTGTTGCCGGCGGGGCGTGCCGGCCGGGCTGACGGAGGTGACCGCAGCCGGCGATTCGGGGCTCGTGCAGAGAACCCCCCGCGCCCCCGGTGGCTCGATGCGGACAGGCGATTCTTGGCCCTCTTCGCGGGTGTGCCAGCGGTGACGCGGCCACGTCGGGCGTCGCGCCTGGGCGATGCTGGCGGGCGGGTGCGCTACGCTGACTGAGTCAGATAGCGAGGGCAACCCGAGGGCGAGACCTTCATCTGAACGTCCCCTTGCCGCGAAAGCCGCCTGATCTTCTGATGGCCGAGAGTCCACCTACGGGTGGGCTTTCCGCGTTAACCGGTCGGCGGTCGGCTGCGCTTGCTGCGGGGCGCCTCACAGCCCTCCACGCCGGGCCGCCTAGTTCGATTCTCCTCGGAAGCGACTCGAACCTCGCGAATCGAGGCTCGTGCGGTGCGGGACTCATTCCTGGAGGACGGCGCGCGCCTTGCGGAGAATGAGTCCGTCGAGCCCGTCCGTCACCGACTCGATCAAGCGCGAACGCGGCGCCGGAAGGCAGCGGATCAGGGCAGGATGTCGCTCAGCGTCGCGGTGAACTGATCGCCCGACTCCTCGAGCTCGCCCTCGATGTGCAGGCGCGCCGGGCCGGTCTCGGTCCACAGGTCGAGGAAATAGACCCAGCCCGGCAGATCCGGATCATCGGTCTTTGTGACCGCCTCGACCCGGTAGACCTCGCGCGGCGGCAGCACCAGCGACTCGGGGCAGTCGTCCTCAACGCGACGGCGCAGGTCCTCGACGCTGAGCCGATCACCAGACGCAGCGCGGAGCTCCTCGTACTCGCCGTCCACGACGAGGCCGACGACGTCGTCTAGTGCCCGGTAGATCGGCTCGGGCATCAGCTCGAGCGATTCGACGATCTCTCCCCGTCCGCCCAACTCGTGGCTCGGCGCCAGGTCGAGCCGGCCGTAGAAGTAGTCCTCGCACGCCGCGCGGGCCTGACGACGGATGCTCTTGGACAACCCCGCGGCGCCGAGCGCAAAGACCGCCGCATCGATCGCCTCCTCGAGCGTTCCGTGGCGGCGCGTCAGCTGCGCGGTCATCGCGCGACCGTGCTCCGTCTCGCGCGCCACCGATGCGCCGTCCAACAGAATCGAGGGAGCGTCGTGGCGGCTGTAGCCCGCACAGGCCCGCACCGCAGAATGAAGGACGATTAGATGGTCGCCCATTACGCCCGCTCGGGTGATCCGTCGCGGGGCGTCGTCCGGATCAGCCCGGTCACCAAGCATGCGGTAGTAGCGCTCGCCACGACTATGCATCCTACGAACACGCAAGGCTGAGAAGGCGTCCGCCTCGCTGGCAACCCGGTGGCGCGGGTGGGACGCCGGCGTCAATGACACGACGACGCAGATGGCACCCATCGAGCGAGCGAGCCAGCAAGCCAGCCAGTCCACGAGCGACGAGCAAGCCAGCCAGTCCGCGAGCGAGCGAGCAAGCCAGCCAGTCCGCGAGCAAGCCAGCAAGCCAGCCACTCCGCGAGCGGCGAGCGAGCAAGCCAGCCAGTCCGCGAGCGAGCGAGGGCACAGTCTGAGCGCCACCACGCGCCCGCCACCATGTAAAACGCAGCAAAGCGCATCGCCGGCGGTCCCCGGAGTCCACATAAGCAGCCCCACGATGCTTATGTCGACGCGGTGGGGCGCGAGCGGGGAGCTTTGCTGCGAAATACATACGCTGCGGCCCTCGCGCGTGATTTGGGCGGCCGCCGGACCACGAACGCACGGGCGCGCGGGGCGCTAGCGAACGCACGCGCGCGCGGGGCGCTAGCGAACGCACGCGCGCGCGGAGCGTGATTTGGGGGCGCCGGCGCACGAACGGACGCGCCCGGCGCGGTCACCCGCTCGCCCCGCTCGCTCGAGCCCGAGCCTCACCCCCCGCACGCCGGCAATCACCGCCGCCCGCAATCACCGCCGCCCGCAATCACCCCCGCCGGCAACCACCCCCGCCGGCGCCTAACCCCTACGCCGGCGACCGCGGCGGCTCGTAGCCTTTGCCGCCACCCCCCGGCAGCTGACCCGCCGGCGCCCGCTCCGCCACCGGCCGCCCCGCCGGCAACTCCAGCACCAGCCGTGCGCCACGCACCGACGGCGCCGCCGCGAGCCGGCCGCCCTGGTCGGCGGCGATCGCGGCCGCGATCGCGAGACCTCGACCCCGCCGCCCGCGGCCGCCCCGACCGCCCCGACCGCCCCGACCGGCGCGCACCAACTCAGCGACCGGCGCCGGCAATCCTGGCCCGGTGTCGGTCACCTCGACGCGTGTCCTCGTCCGGTCCCCGTGGCCGTGCACCTCGACCACGCCGCCACCGTGCTCGATCGCGTTCGCGATCAGGTTGCCGGTGACCTGGGCGAGGCGGAGGCGATCGCCCCACACGGTCTGCGCGTCACCCGACCACGAGGCGCGGAGCTCGACGCCGCGGGCCGCGGCGGTCGGGCGCCAGGCCTCGACCGAGTCCGACACCAGCTGCCGGAGGTCGATGGCTTCGGGCAGGCGTGACCACACGCGCCGGGTCCGCACCGCATCGAGGTCTTCGAGCACGAGCGCAGCGCGCCCGAGCTCGAGATCGATCGCCCGCAGGCGGTCGGGCGTGAGCGCACCATTGCCGGCGCCACCCTCGAGGCCTAACCGCGCCGCGGTGAGCGGACCGCGCAGCTCGTGGCATGCGCGGGCGACGCTTTCCATCCGTCCGGCGAGCGCCCGCCGTGTTCCGGCCGCCGCGACCGCGCCGGCGCTTGCTGCCAGCCAGCCGCCGAGCTCGAGCGCGATCATGACTCGATGCTCCCGTCGACCAGGCGGTAGCCGACGCCCCACACGTTCACGACGAATCTCTCGCCGGAACCGCTGAGCTTGTGGCGCAGTCGGAACGCGTGCGAATCGAGGGTGCGTGTGTGGCCGAGAGACCGGAACCCCCAGACGCCCCGCAACAGCTCCTCGCGCGTGAATACCCTGGTCGGATCCGCCGCGAGCGCCCGGAGCAGCGCGTACTCCTTCTTGGAGAGCGCCACCGGCTCGCCGCTCAGCCACACCTGGCGGCTCAACGGATCAAGCTCGAGCGTGCCGATTCGCAGCCGGCCGGTCGCGGGGCGGCGCTGGGTGCGCCGCAGCAGCGCCCGAACCCGCGCGTTCAGCTCGTGGTACGAAAACGGCTTCAACATGTAGTCGTCGCAACCTCGGTCGAACCCGCGGAGCTGGTCGATCTCGCTCACGCGACCCGAGACGACGAGTAGAGGCAGGTCCGGATCCAGACGCCCGGCGATGCGATCGGATTCGCGAACGTGCGCGAGCAACTCGAGACCATCGCCGTCGGGGAGGCCGAGGTCGACAATCGCGAGGTCGGGATAGGAGCTCGCGAGCAGGCGCCGGGCGTCGGAGGCGGTCTCGGCTTCGAGCACCTCGAAGCCGTCGGCCGACAGGTTGTCGGCGAGGAACATCCGCGTGGAGCGATGGTCTTCGATGAGGAGGATGGTGGCGGCGGCTTGGTTCATGCTCCCAAGAGCCTCCGAGACCCAAGATTTCACCCTCCCCCGACCCGAACTCGCGGCCCCCGACTCGAACTCGGAGACGACCCGACCCGAACTCGCGACCCCCGACCCGAACTCGGAGACGACCCGACCCGAACTCGGAGACGACCCGACCCGAACTCGCGGCCCCCGACCCGAACTCGGACCCCCGACCCGAACTCGCGGCCCCCGACCGACGTAACTCGCGACCCCGGCCACCAAACGGCCGGGCGACACGCGGAGACTGTCAGTACGCCCGCGAGGCGGGCCGCGCCGACGTCGGCGCCGTGTCGGGAACCGTGAACCACACGGTCTTGCCCTCGGTGGCGTGCTGCTCTACCCCCCACTCGGCCGACAGCATGTCGATGATCTTCAACCCGCGTCCGCTCGGCTCGGTCGGCGCGGGCGAACGCATCTCGGGCTTTCCGCCCGCGCCGTCGCTCGCCTCGATGCGGATCTCGCCACCGGCGCGGTCGATGGTGAGCACAAAGCCGCTGTTGGTATGGCGGATGCAGTTCGTCGCGAGCTCGGACACCATCAACTCGACGGACTCCATCGTGTCCGACGAGACGCCGAGCAGCAGACCGGTGGCGAACCGCCGGGCGGCCGGGACCGATTCAGGTTCGTGGGGGAAGGTGCGTGTGTGCTTCACGACTTCACGTTCAAGGTGTCGGCGAGTCCCATTGAGTCGATTACCCGGCGCAGGATTGGAGAGACATCTCGAAGCTCGATCTCGTGCACAGCCGTCGACCAGCGCACCCAGAGCGCGATCGCCGAGCTGTCGGCGAACCGCAATCCGCTCAATTCGATGATCAACCTCCCGGGATGATGCTGGAGTGCGGACCCGACGGCCGACTCGAGCGCGTCGACATTCGTGATGTCGAGCTCGCCGTTGATCGTCACGGTCAGATCTTGCCCGTCGACCTCGGCGAGGTCGAAGTCCATGCCGGCGGTGCTGTTCGCGTCTAATCCAGCCATCTGAGCCCCGCGATCGCGGTGTCGTCGTCGCCGCCGTTCCGTAGCTCGAGCAGCGTGCTCAGCAGTTCGTCGAGGTCAGAGTGATTGGCCGTGGCGGCGTCTTGCAGGCGGGCCAGCCCCGTGTCGATGCTCTCGCCGCGTCGCTCTACCAAGCCGTCGGTAAATGCAAGCAGAGTCGCCGCCCGCGGGGTCGACACGGCAGTGGATGTGTAGGTGGCGCCCGTGTTGACGCCGATCGGCACACCCACCGAGCTCGTGATGAACGTCCCGGTGCCGTCGCTGATCAGGAGCGGCGGCAGGTGCCCGGCGCTGGTCACCGTCAGCTCGTGAGTCTTGATGTCGACGAGCGCGCACAGGATCGTGGCGAGCTGACCGGTCGAGCCGACGTTGACGAGTTTCGACAGCTTCGTGAGGATCGTCGCCGGGGGGTCGTCCTGGGCCGCGTAGGCGTGAATCGCGTAGCGGAGCGAGGCCATCGTTGCCGCGGCACGGACGCCACGCCCGGACACGTCCCCGACGACAAGCAGCAGCCGGTGCTCGTCGAGCGCGATCAGGTCGTACCAATCGCCACCGATGTCGACGCCCTCGACCCCGGCCTCGTAGCGCGCGCCCGTCTCGACGCCGCGGATCTTCGGGAGCGCCTCCGGCAGGAGCGCGTGCTGGAGAGTCTGCGCGATCGACCGCTGCTCGGAGTAGAGCCGGCGGTTCTCGTCGGCCACCACCTCGAGCGAGTCGGCGAGTTCCTCGGCATGGTTGCGACGCTGGATCAGGCGCACGGTGAGCAGCGCGGCCCCGATGCTGAGGAGCACACCGATGATCGCGATCAGCCAGGGCAGCCGCTGCGGGAAGGAGCCGACGAGCGGATGTCGCGCGTTGACCACGAACGTGAAGCTGTTGCTCCCGAACGGGATCGAGATCGAGGCGGTCTGACCGGTCAGCGGCGTGGTCTTCAGGTCGCTCACGAGCAGGTCCTCGGGTCGCTGCAAGGCGCCCAGATACAGCGCGTAGTTCAGATCGGCGAAGGAGGAGCTGCTCTGGAACTTGGAATGGCGACTGGCGGGCAGCGTGGTCTCGCCGTACACGACGTACCGGCCGGTGAGGCCGGGCGACGTGAACGCGTAGCCCAGTCGAGGCTTGGACCCCTGCAGCAGGCCGATCACCCCCAGCTTCGACTTGTGCGCGGTGCTGGCGAAGAACGTCTCCGCTCTCGCCGCCGAGACGCCGAGTACGGACGGTGTCCCGACCGCCACCAGCGGCCCCGTCTGGTTCGGGCCCAGCCGCCACAGCGACACCGACGCGAACTGGGGCGTCTTTCCCGACGTGTACGGCGCGATGAACCGCATGAACTTCTGCACGTCGCCGTCGGTCGCATCGGCCAGGGCGGCCGCCGACGCGAGCGGCGTCTCGACGCTCGGGAGCGCCTCGGCGACCAGGGCGCCGGCGTCGCGAACGCGGAGGTTGAGCAACCGCTTCTCGTTGTTCGAGTAGGTCGACGCCGAGATCCACACCAACACGCCGGTGAGGACAAGCCCGACCAGAAACACCCCGACGGGCAGCCAGAACGGCCAGCGACCATCGCGCGTGGAGTCCCGCCCGATTGTGCTCTCGTTTTCGCCCTCGGTCCCCCGCGCCCGCTCACCTGCGGCGCTGGACACCGGGCCACCGTCGGTCATCGCGACACCGGCATCATCTAGCCGACAAGGGTACCGTCAGGGCGCGGGTCGCGGCGCAGTCGTAAGCCGCTTGAGACAAGCGTTGCAGCGGTTTCGCCGCATTCTCTCCAACCACTCAGCGCACATCATGCAACGACTCATTCACGCGCTGCAGGCACGGAGGAATCCAACATATGATCTCGACGCCCCATGTACCAGCGCGGGAATTACAGCTCCGGCGAGGACTTCGTGCTCGAATACGGCGAGCTCCGGTTCACCTTCAACGAACGTGATTTCCGCGAGCGTTGCGAGCAGGCGGCCCGGAAGCTCGGCTTCATCGGCGGATTCGTCGACGACGACGAGGGCGAGGATCTGATCAACCTGGTCGTCAACGGCGAGGTCACCGAGCCCGCGTCAGCGCTGGGCGAGCATGTGAACGACTGCTGGCCCGATCTCGTGGGTCCGTCGGATCGCTCACTGGTCCATTGGCTGCGCCGCCTGATCTTCCGCGGCGCCTGGCTCGACCAGCGCGTGAAGGAGGGCGAGCTCGACATCCGATTCGACTCGGACTCGCACGCGTTCATCTACGTCCAGCCCGATCGCGGCGGCGAGCCGATCCAGCTCGCGCCCGAGCCCAGCTGGAACCGCGTCGCCTACGTGCGGCGCTGAGAACTAGCCGCCCGAGCCGATCACCGCCGCGATGTCCTGCACCCGCGGCGCCGGGTTGTCGAGCAGCAGCCGCGGCACGGTCACCAGCTGGTAATGCCGGCGGCGCAGCGCCGCGATGATTTGAGGCAGCGCCGCGACCGTCTGCGAGCGGTCGCCGCCGGCGTCGTGCATCAGGATGATGGCTCCGGGCCGGGCTCCGTCGACGGCGGCGTCGACGATCGCCGGCACGCCCGGCCGGCGGTAGTCGTTGGTGTCCACGGTCCACAGCACCATCAGCATCCGGTAGCGGTGCAGGAGCCTCAGCGTGGTCGCGTTCCACAGTCCATAAGGCGGTCGGAACAGCCGCGGGAACGGCGCGCCAAAGCGCCCGACCGCGCTCGCCTGCTCGAGTAGCTGCGCTCGCTGCGCCTTCGCGGACAGCTTCGACATGGGCGCGTGCACCTCGGTGTGATCCCCGATCACGTCGTCGTCGGCGGCGATCTCCGTGGTCGAGGCGTTGAAATAGCGCTCCTCGATCCCGACCTCGAAGAACGTCGCCCCTACATGCTCGCGCTGAAGGATCGCCAGGATCTGCGGCGTGTACGGCCCGGGGCCGTCGTCGAACGTCAGCGCGACCTCGCGGTGCTGCGCCCCCGCGATGCGGACGTACGGCGTGTACGCCAGTGTCCGGTTTATCGCGGCGCTGTCCGCCCGGGACTCACGGGTGGCCAACGACCCGGCGGCGCCGCCGGCGAGGCCTCCGATGTAGGCAACGAACCCTCCGTGCGACTCGGCCGCCGGCTCCGAAGACGGCGCCGCCCCGCCACCGGCGAGCAGCAGCGTCAACAGCAGCGCCACCGCGATCAGCGACAGGATCACGACGGACCACCGGCGCCGACGGTGATGAGGCGCCATGCTCCGGCGCCGCGCCGGTTGAGCGCGTTCGAGGATTCCGGGCTCCCCCGGCGGGTTTCGAAGTCCGGCGCCGCGTTCCATTGAGTCTTGCCCCATGAGCCATGATGGCGGGTCGCGCCCGCGCGCGCATTAAGTGCACGATCTCGTCCATGCCGGCCCAGGCATCGATCAGCCGCTCGTCCCACTACGCTCCCGACGATGCCGGAGCAGGTCTGGGTCGTGATCCCCACTTACAACGAGGCCGCGAACATCGAGGGGATCGTCCGCGCGACCGTGGCCGAACTCGACCGTGTGGCGCCAGGCGACTATCGCATCCTGGTCGTCGACGACAACTCTCCCGACGGAACCGGCCAGATAGCCGACCGCCTGGCCGCGGCTCATCCGCAGGTCGAAGTGATGCACCGCGCCGCCAAGACGGGGCTCGGGCACGCTTACCTGGCCGGGTTCGCGCGCGCGCTCGACGGCGGTGCGGAGCTCGTGATCGAGATGGACGCGGACTTCTCCCACGATCCCCGCTACCTCGGGCCGCTGCTCGATGCCGCTAAGGAGGCCGATCTGGTGCTCGGGTCTCGGTATGTCGAAGGTGGCGGGGTCGAGGACTGGGGACTGTTGCGGCGGCTGATCAGCCGTGGCGGGGGGTTCTACGCCCGCAAGATCCTCGGCGTTCAGATCCACGACCTCACGGGCGGTTTCAAGTGCATCCACCGCCGCGTGCTCGAGACGATCCAGCTCGAGACGATCCGGGCCGAGGGGTACGTTTTCCAGATCGAGGTCACTTACCGCGCATTGCGGGCGGGCTTCCGAGTGAAGGAAATCCCTATCGTTTTCAAGGACCGCAGCGTCGGCTCGAGCAAGATGTCGGCACGGATCGCGGCCGAGGCTATGTGGGCCGTGCCGTTCCTGCGTAGACGCGACAGCCGCTGAGGATTAGGAACCACTAATTGAACGCGCGTCGAGCGCGCGATTGCGGGTACCAAATCCTCGACTATATGAACATTGTGAGCGCAAGTTCCCTAACGTAATGTCAACAATGAGCACACGCCTGCCGACCGTTGGTCGGGCAAGCTACATGCGATGAGCGTCGACAGTCCGCCGCTTGGCGCCACGCGAAGCGGCGCATTCGACCTGCGAAGGCCCGCGATCGAGGCGCGGACCCGGGCGCCGCTGTCGCGACTCGGGCTGCTCGGACTCGCGGGGATGCTGGCCACGGGCCTCCTGGTCTCGATCTCGGCTGCGAGCACGGCCAAGCTCCTGCCGCAGACGTTGTGGTCGGGCGCGCCGATCGGCCTCTCGGGCTCTTTCGGCAGCACGGGCATAAATCTCGGGAACGTCGGCCTGACCGTCACCCTCGGGCTGATGTTCGTGTCCTACGTGGTCACGGTCGCGTGCGCGCGCCGCCTGTCCCCGGCACTCGTGCTCGGCTGCATCGCCGCGCTTACCGCGCTGATCCTGCTCGCCCCCCCACTCGCGTCGACCGACATCTTCAGCTACCAGTTCTATGGCCGGATCGGTCGGCTGTACCACTTCAACCCGTACCTGGCGGGCCCGAAGGCGCTTGCCGGCGACTCGCTCTATCAGTACATCGGTTCCAAATGGATCGCGACACCCACGGTCTACGGTCCGGTGTTCACCGCGCTCAGCTACGTGCTGGCGCCACTCTCGATCGCGGCCAGTGTGTTCGCCTACAAGGCGATCGCGGCCCTTTCGAGCATCGCAATCGTGGCGCTCGTGTGGAACGGCGCACGCCTGCGCGGTGTCGACCCGGTCAGGGCGACGGCGCTCGTCGGGCTCAACCCGCTGATCATCGTCTACGGCGTCGGCGGAGGCCACAACGACCTGCTGATGCTCGCGCCGATGGTTGCGGGGCTGATTCTCATCCTCCAGCACCGCGACCGACTCGGCGCCGGCTCGATCGTCCTGGGCGCCGCGATCAAGGTGACCGCCATCATGCTGCTGCCGTTCGCGCTCGCGGATGCGCGCGGGCGCCTGTCGGAGGGGCGGCGCCGGGATCTGCTGATCGGAGCCGGCATCGCCGCCACGCTGGTGGCGATATTCGCGTTCGTGATGTTCGGCACCGGCCCGCTCCATCTCCCGGCGACGATCGAGACGGCCCAGAGCAAGGGCAACGGGCAGAGCATCCCCGGGTTCATCGGGACGCATCTCGGCCTGGGCGCGGTCGGACTACCCGCGGCGCTGGCCCTGAGCGCGCTGTTCGCGGCGGCGCTGTGCTGGCTGCTCTGGCGCGTGTGGTGCGGCCGGCTCGATTGGATCGTGGGCGCCGGCTGGGCAGCGATCGCGCTGCTGGTAAGCGCCGCGTCGCTCGCGCCGTGGTACGTGGCGTGGCTGATGCCGCTGGCGGCGCTCGGACGCGACCGCCGCCTGTGGCGCGCCTCGATCTTGCTCACAGTCGCGATCGGGTGCTTCGAGCTGCTCGGCTACATCCACCGCGGCAGCTTGGTGCCGGGACTGTGAGGCGATCGTGGCCTCGGTCGATCAACCCCCGGTAAGCGCCCCGCCCGCACCCGCAGACGAGGGCAGATCGCTCAAGCTGCTCAGCGTCGTCGCGCCCGTATACAACGAGGAGGCGACGATCGAGGAGTTCTACGCCCGGGTGTGCGCCGCGCTCGATGGGCTCCGGTTTGAGATCGTGCTCGTCGACGACGGCTCCACCGACGCCTCCGACGCCGAGCTTCACAAGCTCGCGTCGACCGACCCCCGGGTCCGCGTCGTTCAGCTCTCGCGCAATTTCGGCCATCAGACGGCGCTCACCGCCGGCCTCGACCATGCGCGTGGCGACGCGGTCGTGATGCTCGACGCCGACCTTCAGGATCCGCCGGAGCTCATCCCCCGTATGCTCGACCACTGGCGCGCCGGCTGCGACGTCGTCTATGCCGTCCGGGAACAGCGAGAAGGGGAGTCGCGCTTCAAGCTCGCCACCGCGCGCTGGTTCTATTCGCTATTCGACCGGCTGGCGCAGGTCGAGCTCCAGCACAACTCCGGCGACTTCCGGCTGCTCGACCGCCGCGCTCTCGACGCGCTGCTGTCGATGCGCGAGCGCAATCGGTTCCTGCGTGGCATGACCGTCTGGGTCGGTTATCGCCAGGCCGCGGTCCCCTACAGCCGCGACCGTCGCTTCGCGGGAAAGACCAAGTACACGATCCCGAAGATGCTGCGGTTCTCGCTGGACGCGATTTCGTCGTTCTCGCACCGTCCGCTTCAACTTGCGACGCTGCTCGGATTCCTGATCTCGACGCTCGCGTTCATCGCGATTCCGATCGTGATCGTCCTGCGGATCCTCGGCTCCTACCTCCCCGGGTTCAGCTCGCTGACGATCGCGGTGCTGCTGCTCGGCGGGATCCAGCTGATCGCGATCGGGATCATCGGCGAGTACGTGGGGCGCATCTACGACGAGGTCAAAGGCCGGCCTCTCTACCTCGTCAGCTCGCGGGTGAACATCCCCGACGATGAGGCGCCCGCGCCCGCCGCGCCGGCCGCCCCCACCGAGCCTCGCCGAACCTCCTTGTAGCGCACGGAGCCTGGTTGTCACACCAGGTCCGAGCAGCGCGAGAAGGTAGGTGATGAGGCTGATGACCCGCCACGAAGACGACCTGCTTGTCCAGTTCGTCGCCGGCGACCCAGGGGCGTTCGTGCTGTTCTATCGGCGGCACCTGGCCGCGATCCTGGCGTTCTTCCTGCGGCGGACCGGAGACCCGGAGCTCACCGCGGACCTGACCGCCGAGGTGTTCGCCGCCGCACTGCTGGCGGCTCCGCGCTACGAGCCCGGCGATCTGCCGGAGCTTGCCTGGCTGTACGGGATCGCGGGACACAAGCTCGCCGACAGCCGGCGGCGCGGCCGTGTCGAGGACCAGGCGCGACGCCGCCTGGCGCTCGAACCGCTGGTCATCGACGACGCCGACCTCGCCCGGGTCGAGGAGCTCGCGAGCACGGGCACGGACTCGGAGACGCTCGACTCCGCGATGCGGTCTTTGCCATCCGAGCAGCGCGAGGCGGTGCAGGCGCGGGTCGTGGAGGAGCGCCCCTATTCCGAGATCGCCGCCGAGATGTCCTGCTCGGAACTGGTGGTGCGCCAGCGGGTCAGCCGCGGCCTCAGAGCCCTTCGCTCCCATATCAAGGAGTCCCGATGAGCCAGTTCTTCGACGATCTCGAGGCTCAGCTGCACGAAGCCGCTCGTGCCCAGACCACGGACCACCCGTCTGACACCGCACCAACCCGACCGCACCAGAGCCGGCTCCGGTCGTGGGGCAGAGCCGTGCCGGTGGCGCTAGCCGTTGCCGTGACCGCGGCTGTCGTGGCCGTCGCGCTGACCGTCCACTCCGGTCACACTTCACACGCCCCCGCGAGGAGCGCGGCGGCACGCGGCTCTCGGCCGAAGGTCGTGCCACCCGTAGGCGGCGGGATTGCGGTCCAGGCGGGGGCGACGGTCGGAGGCATGCAGATCCTCGGCACGCTCGGTCACCTCTCCGCCCAGCAGCAGCACGAGCTCTCAAAGTACGTGTTCACGGCTCAGCTCAAGGCCTCGAAGACCCCTGTGTGCCAGCCGCCATCCGTCAAGCCGACCGTGAGCGACGGCTCACCGAGTCCCGGCCTGCTCTCGATGCTTGGCGTGCTGCGGCGCCCGGCGACCCGATCGGACCAACCGCGGGTGCCACACGTCTCCGCGCCCCTCTACCCCGCCGGGGTGCAGGGCGTCTACGTGCGGTACGTCCGCCGCGCTCAGGTGAAAGCCGGCATCTCTTACTACGTGATCCCGGCCGCTCGCTTGGACGCCGACCCGATGTTCGTGGCGCCGTGCCGGGCCAAGCAGGTAGCGGTGCTTCGGAGCGAGCTGCGCCGAGTCCCCGCCGGCGAGCGCGCGTCGACACTCACCCTGCAGGCTCGCTGGCTTGCGCTGTTCGCGCGCGCCGGCCAGCAGGGGGAGGGCGTCTGCCTGATGGGTTTCGCTGCGGCGCTCGCCGGCGGCGGCGGCGGCGCCTGCAACACTGCGTCCGAGGCCGAGCACGGTGATCTGACTGAGTCGACCGGGTCGACGTACAGCGGCGTGGTCCCCGACGGCGTCGCCACCGTCACGGTGCATTACCCGGCACGCAACGGAGTCGCGGCGACGACGCTCACGAGCAGCGTCGTCGGGAATGTGTTCGCGATTCGGATCCCGGGCCTGACCCTCGGCGGTGGCCCTCCGCCGACCGTCACGTGGCGGTCGGCAACCGGCCAGGTCATCAAGACGATCTCGACGCGCTAGTACCCCGAGGCGACACTAGCCCCCGGCAGGGTTTGGCCCGATCGAGCGGTTGACCTCAGTGCCGGACGACGGGGCGCCGTTCCCGTGGCCCGCGCCAGATTCACCGCCGTTCCCGCTGCCGGCGCCGCCGTGTCCGCCGGTCTGCTCGAGTGCCGTGATCCGGCCTGCGAGGCTCTTGATCGCATCGGCGATCGGATCGGGAAGGTGGACCCAGTCCGCGTCGGGGCCCTCCGGCCGGCGCCCCTCCACGCGGACGGGGTGACCGGGATTACCGACGACGGTCGAGTTCGGCGGCACGTCGTGAATCACGACGCTGTTGGCGCCGATCTTCGAGCCGTGACCGACGGTGATCGGGCCGAGCAGTTTCGCGCCGGAGCCGATCGTGACGTTGTCCTGCACGGTCGGATGCCGCTTGCCGGTGGCGAAGCCGGTCCCGCCGAGCGTCACGCCCTGGTACAGGGTGACGTCGTCGCCCAGCTCAGCGGTCTCCCCGATGACGACGCCCATCCCGTGGTCGATGAAGAAACCGCCGCCGATCTTGGCGGCGGGATGGATCTCGATGCCCGTGATCGCCCGGGACACATACGCGATCAGCCGGGGCAGCAGCGGCACGCCCGCGTTGTGGAGGGCGTGCGCGGCACGGTGGGCGAGGAGCGCGTGGACGCCCGGCCAGGCCGCGAGGATCTCGAGCGGGCCGACGTCGCGCGCGGCCGGATCGCGGCTGCGCGCGGCGGCGATGTCGCGCCGCACCTCGGTGACGATGCGGTGCATCCGCATGCCAAAAGCCTAGAGGACCCGCCCGCGCCGGCCCTACGGCGCGAAGAACGGAGTCGACACGTAGCGCTCGCCCGAGTCCGGCAGGATCGTCACGATCCTCGCGCCACGCGACTCCGGCCGGCGCGCCACCTCCATCGCCGCCCACACCGCGGCCCCGCCGGAGATGCCGGCGAGCACGCCCTCGCGGTGGGCCAACTCGCGCGCGGTCTCGATCGCGGCCTCGTCGTCGACCGGAATCACCTCGTCGAGCACGTCACGGTTGAGGACGCTCGGGATGAAGCCGGCCCCGATTCCCTGGATCTTGTGCGGCCCCGGAAGTCCGCCCGACAGAACCGCCGACGCGCTCGGCTCGACCCCGACCACGCGACAGCGAGGATTGCGCGCCTTGAGCACCTCGCCGACGCCGGTGATCGTCCCCCCGGTGCCGACGCCCGCGACGAACACGTCGACGGCGCCTTCCAGCGCATCCCAGATCTCGGGTCCGGTCGTGCGGCGGTGAATCTCCGGGTTGGCGGGGTTCGAGAACTGATCGGGGAGGAAGACGTCGTCACTCGTCGCCATCGCGCGAGCGGCGTCGACCGCCTCGTTCATCCCGCCCAGCGATTCGGTGATGTCCACGCGGGCTCCGTACAGGCGCAGCAGCCCTTCGCGCTCGCGGCTCATCCCCTGCGGCATCGTCAGCACGAGGTCATAGCCCTTGGCCGCGCACACGAACGCGAGCGCGATCCCGGTGTTGCCGCTCGTGGCCTCGACGATCGTCGTCCGCCCCGGCTCGATGATCCCTTCGCTCTCGGCGGCCTCGATCATCGCCACGCCGATCCGGTCCTTGACGCTCCCCCCGGGGTTGAACACCTCGAGCTTGGCGAACAGGCGAGCGTCCACGTCCCGCATCATCCGGGTCAGCTCCACGATCGGCGTGCAACCGACGGTCGCGGCAATGTTGGTCGGGATTTCGGCCATTTCGCAGGCCCAAATCTACGAGAGCGGCGGCCGAGACGCTCTCTAGATGTGATACATCGCCGCGCCCGCGGCCCGGGACTCGGCCTCGGCGACGTCGGCGACCGTCGACTGGGCGAGCACGGCGCGCGCCGCGCCGGCGGCCTCGGCGAACACGCCGGTGGCACCGCCCCCGACCGGCCCGTCGAGCAGTTCGACGAGCTCGAGCACGGTGATCTCGCCCGCCGGCCGCGCGAACGAGTACCCGCCCTTGACCCCGCGCTGGGAGCGCAGAACGCCCGAGCGGCGCAGCGTGGCGAACAGCTGCTCGAGGAACTGCACCGGGATCTGCCGGCGCCGTGCGAGCTCAGCGATCGGCACCGGACCCCGGTCGCCCTGGTGCTGCAGCTCGACCAGCGCGCTGAGCGCGTACGGCGACTTCGTGGTGATCGAGATCATGGACGATCCCGATCATCTCAGGAACAGCGACCCCGCGGGGCTTCGTACAGCGTCCGAACACTGACGCCCGCCCCGGAACACGCGGGGCGAAGCGCGCGGCCTAAATCCAGCCCCGCTCGGTAGCGATGAGCACGGCCTGGGCGCGATCCATCGCGCCGAGCTTCCCGTACACGTTGTGCAGGTGCGTACGAACGGTGCTGGTCGACAGGCCGAGCTCGGAGGCGATCTGCTTGTAGACCATCCCGCGAGCCAGCCGCCGCAGGACCTCGACCTCGCGCGCGGACATCGGACACGGATCGATCTGGCGCCGGCGCCCGCCGGCGCTCGGGAGCGGCAGGTCGTACATGACGGTGCGCAGCTCGCTCGGGCCGATCCCGACCTGGCGCGAGACGTTCAGCAGCTCCGACGGCGATACCGAGCCGCCGAGCGTGTAGTGGGCGAGCATGTCGGCCAGGCGGACGACGGCGGCCTCGCCGTCGACGTCATCGGCGTGGTGGCGCTCGATCACGCTGGCGATCGACTTGGGCAGGCCCCAGCGGCGGGCGAGGACCCCGCCGACGAGGGCATGGTCGACGCCGAGCTCGCGGCGCTCGGACAGGATCCGCTCCTCCGGCGTGCGCGCCTCGGCGTGGATCTGCCGGGGATAGCCGGGGTACGCGTGGACGAGCACGAGCTTGCCGATGTCGTGCAGCAACGAGGTGACCATCAGCCGGTCGCGGGACTCGTAGCCGAGCTCGCGGGCGATCCGGTCGGCGGCGCGCTGGGTGGCGACGGCGTGCAGGCGGAAGCGCTCGGGCACGCCCTGCCACACCGCGGTGCGCTCGAAGAAGTCAAACGTCCGCGCCTTCGAAGCGATCGAGTGGACGTTGCGGGGAGACAGTACCTCGACGCCCTTGACCGCGCTCTCGACGCGGCCGCGCATCTTGCCCTCGAGGCGGTTGGCGAGGCGCAGGACGGTCACGGCGAGCGCCACGTCGGCCTCGACGGCGCCGACGACGTCGGCGGTCGACGGCTCGCCGGTCTCGAACAGGCGCAGCACCCGATTGCGCGACTCGGCGAGCATCGGGAAGGCTTCCATCGCCTCGAAGGCGGCGGTCAGCCTGCGCCCATGGCCCTCGTTGTGATGACGCTCACGAGAGGTATAGGGATCAGCTGAGTTCTTGACTGCGGCTAGCGTGGCCACGATGCTGGGGTCCGTCCTTGTTGGGGGCTCAGGGGGAAGAGGAGGGTCCACGGCTGTCATGGCGCCTCAGCCAGCGTTATCGGCAGGGGTACGACGTTCGTTTAGTCGCACCGTCATTGCGCATGCTCCAACGCGGTGTCGATCCGCGCCAGGGTCTCGTCCTTGCCGAGCAGCACGACGCTCTCGAAGATCCCGGGAGACACCGTCGTTCCCGCGATCGCGACGCGTACCGGCTGGAACACCTTGCCCGATTTCACGCCCTGACGCTCGACCACTTCGCGCAGGGCGGCCTCGACATTCTCGACCGTGAACGGCTCCGCACTCGCCAGCGCCTCGCGCGCGGCCTTGAGGCACTCCACTCCCCCATCGCTCGCGATCACCTTCTGGAACGCGGCCGGATCGTCGGTCGGCCCGTCGAACAGGAACCCGACGAGCGGCCAGAAGTCCGCGAGCGTCTGAATCTTCTCCTCCGATATCTCGACCGCGCCCCGCAGGCCGGTCCGGCCGGTGTACTCCTCGAGCCGTTTGGTGAGCTCGTCGGTCCCGAGCTCGCGGATCCACCGCCCGTCGAGATGGCGCAGCTTCTTCTCGTCGAACACGGCCGGGTTCTTCGAGACGCGCTCGAGCCGGAACCGCTGCGCGAGCTCGTCGAGCGTGAAGAACTCCTCGTCGGCGGCGAACCCCGCGCCGAGCAGCGCGATGTAGTTGTCGACCGCCTCGGGCAGGTAGCCGGCGGCGCGCAGCTCCTGGACCGAGGCGGCCCCGTGGCGCTTGGAAAGCTTGCGCCCGTCGGGGCCGTGGAGCAGCGGCAGGTGGGCGTACCGCGGCGGCGGCGTCCCGAGCGCGTCGAGGATCAGCAGCTGCTTGGGGGTATTCGAGATGTGATCCTCGCCGCGCACGACGTCGGTGATCTCCGCGTCGAGGTCGTCGACGAGGTTCGCGAACGCGTACAGCACCGACCCGTCGGCCCGCGCGATCACGAAGTCGTCCATGCTCGCGTTCGCGAACCGGATCTGGCCGCGGATGATGTCGTCGAAGATCGTCTCGCCCTCATCGGGCACGTGCAGGCGCACGGCGCCCTCGCGCTCGGGAACGCCCCGGAACCCGCGCTCGAACCCGTGACGCTCCTTGTATGCCTGGACGTCGTCGGTGGTGGCGTTCGAGTGGTAGGCGTGCCCGGACTCGAGCAGCTCCTCGAGCACCTCGCGATGGCGCGCCGCTCGCTCGGACTGGAACACCGGACCCTCGTCCCAGTCGAGGTTCAGCCAGCGCAGCGCGTCGAGGATCTGCTCGACGTTCTCGGGTGTCGATCGCTCCCGATCGGTATCTTCGATCCGCAGTACGAGCGTCCCTGGCTTGCCGTCCGGCCCGTACGCGTGGCCGCGGGCGAGCAGCCAGTTATACAAGGCCGTCCGGGCACCACCGATGTGAAGGGCCCCGGTCGGGGATGGAGCGAAGCGAACGCGCATGACCTACAGAATCGCATGCTAATCGGCGCGCACGTCTCGAACGCCGGCGGCCTCGACCGCGCGGTGCAGCGCGGGGTCGAGCGCGACTGCGACGCGATCCAGATCTTCAGCCAGTCGCCGCGCATGTGGCGTCCGACCGCCTACACCGAGGACGACTTCGCGGAGTTCCGCGAGGCGATGGGAGCGAGCCGGATCAAGGCCGTCCTGATCCACGCGGTCTACCTGATCAACTGCGCCACGACCGATCGCGAGATGCGCAAGAAGTCGCTCGCGTCGCTGACCCAGTCGCTGCGAGTCGGGAACGGGATTGGCGCGGTCGGCGTGGTGCTACACGCCGGCTCCGCGAAGACGGGCGACGTCCCCAAGGCGATCAAGCGCGCGGGCAAGGTGATCGAGGAGGCGCTCGCCGAGACCGACAAGTGCCCGCTGCACCTCGAGGACACCGCCGGCGCCGGCGGGACGCTCGGCCGCTCGTTCGAGGAGCTCGAGGCGCTGCTCGACGCATCCGGCGGCGGCGCGCGCCTCGGGATCTGCCTCGACTCGTGCCATCTGTTCGCTTCGGGCTACGACGTCAGCACGCCCAAGTCGCTCGGCGAGGTCGTCGACGAATTCGACCGCGTCGTCGGCCTGAAGCGCCTCGGATCGCTGCACGTCAACGATTCGGCGGTCGCGCTCGGATCCAACCGCGACCGGCACGCGATCATGGGCGAGGGCGTTCTCGGCGAGAAGGGCTGCGCGGTGATCCTGTCCGAACCCCGCTTCGACAAGCTCCCGAGCGTGCTCGAAACCGGCCGCGATCACGGAGCCCCGGCGCTCGAGGACGTCCAACTCGCGAAGAAGCTCCGCACCCGCGGCAAATCGAATCGGAGGAGAGCTAAGCGATGAGCGAACGCCAAGCCGACGCGCTGGTCATCTTCGGGATCACCGGCGACCTGGCCAGGAAGCAGACGTTCCGGTCGCTCTACCGGCTCGAGCGGCGCGGGCTGCTCGACCTCCCCGTGCTGGGGGTGGCGCGCCAGGGCCTCAGCGACGACGACCTTCGCAGCCGTGCGCGCGACGCGATCGAGCAGACGGGTGAGGACATCGACGACGCGGTGTTCAAGCGGTTCGCGGCGAGGCTCACGTACGTCAGCGGCGATTTCGACTCCGAGCAGCTGTATTCGAGCCTGGCGAAGGCCCTCGGCGACCGCCACAACCCGGTGTTCTACCTGGAGATTCCGCCGTCGTTGTTCGCCATCGTGGTGGACGGCCTCGGCACGGCGAAGCTGGTGTCGAACGGGCAGCGAGTGCTCGTCGAGAAGCCTTTCGGGAACGATCTGCAGTCGGCCCGCCAGCTCGCGGCGGACCTGCATCGCTACCTCGACGAGTCCCAGATCTACCGCATCGACCACTTCCTCGGCAAGATGGGACTCGACGAGATCCTCTACCTGCGGTTCGCGAACACGATGATCGAGCCGGTGTGGAACCGCAACTATCTGGCGTGCGTGCAGATCACGATGGCCGAGAACTTCGGCGTCGAGGATCGCGGCAGCTTCTACGACCCGGTCGGCGCGTTGCGCGACGTGGTCGTCAACCACCTGCTGCAGCTGCTCGCCACTGCGGCGATGGAGCCGCCCTCGGGAGGCGACGCGGAAACGCTCAACAACGCCAAGCAGGCCGTGTTCCGCGCGATGCCCGACGCCGACCCGTCCCACTACGTCCGCGGTCAGTACGACGGGTACCTCCAGACCGACGGCGTGGCGCCCGACTCGACCACCGAGACGTACGCCGCGCTTCGGTTCGAGATCGACAACTGGCGATGGGCGGGCGTACCGTTCTTCCTGCGCACCGGCAAGCACCTCGCGGTCCGCCAGACCGAGCTGCGGCTGCTGTTCAAGCACCCACCCCGCGTCCACTTCATCCCGTCGAGCCGCCGCCGGCCCGAACCGAACCAGATCGTGTTCAAGATCGACCCATCGACCGGGATCAGGATGATCCTCGACGCTCAGCGCGCCGACAAGGCCGGCGCGAACGAGATCGAGCTCGATATGGAGTTCTCGGACGAGGGCGGCGAAGGCCCCACCCCGTACGAGGTTCTGTTGCACGCCGCGATCGTCGGCGACGCCACCCACTTCACCCGCCAGGACAACGTCGAGGAGAGCTGGCGGATTGTGCAGCCGCTGCTCGACTCGCCGCCGCCCGTCCACCCCTATGCGCAAGGCTCGTGGGGGCCGGAGCAGGCGCACGACGTGGTCGCCGGGTACGGCGGCTGGCACGGCCCCTGGGTCCCCGATCAGACCAGCAAGTAGAGCGGCTGCTCGAGCAGCTGGCGGACGCGAGCCAGGAACTCGGCCGCGGGCGCGCCGTACAGGATCCGGTGATCGCACGTGAGCGCGATGCTCATCCGCAGGCCGGGGACCAGCTGACCCTCGCGCACGACCGGCACCTCGCGCAGCTCCCCGACCGCCAGGATCGCGGCCTGCGGCGGGTTGATGATCGCCGAGAACCCGGCGACGCCGTACATCCCGAGATTCGACACCGTGAACGTGCCGCCGGACAGCTCGGCGGGCGTGATCTGCCGCGAGCGGACGCGCTCGGCGAGCATGCGCGCCTCGCGCGCGATCTCGACCAGCGACTTGCGGTCGGCGTCGAACACGGTCGGGACCACGAGGCTGTCGTGGGCGGCGACCGCGATCCCGACGTTCACGCGCTCGTACAGCTCGAACCCGCCGTCGCGATACGCGGCGTTGGCCAGCGGGTGCTCGCGGAGCGCGAGCCCGGACGCCCTGACCACCATGTCGTTGTACGACGGGACGACATCGCCCCCGCGAGCGGCCTTGCGCAGCTGCGAGCGGAGCTCGACCGCCTGCTCCATGTCGACCTCGGCGTGGAGCGTGAAGTCGGGGATGGTGGCCTTCGACTCGGCCATCCGCTGGGCGATCTGGACCTGGACGCGCGAGGGCTCGAGCCGCGTGACGACCCCCTTGGCGCCCCGCGCCGGCTCCTGCTGGGCGACGTCAGCTTTCACGATCCGCCCGCCCGGGCCCGAGCCGGTCAGCGCCCGCAGGTCGACCTGCGATTCGCGCGCGATCCGGCGGGCGAGCGGGGACGCCTTCACCCGGTCGGCTCCGTTGTCGGTGTCAGGTGATTTGCCCGCGGCGACGGGGGCCGGCGCGACGGGGGCGGCCCGCGCGGGCGCCGGAGGACCGGACCGCGGCTCGGACGCCTCCCCGATCGTCGCGATCACCCCTCCGAGCGGCACCGTCGCCCCTTCGCCGGCGACGATCCGGAGCGTCCCGTCGGCGTCCGCGTCGCACGTGACCGTCGCCTTGTCGGTCTCGATCTCGGCGATCGGCTCGCCCTTCGAGACGACGTCGCCGTCGCTCTTCAGCCAGCGGACGATCGTGCCCTCCTCCATCGAGTCCGACAGCCGCGGCATCACGAGCTCCGGCATGTCATCTCACCGCGATTCCGGCGCGCTCGCGCACGCTCGAGGCGATCGCCGCCACGCTCGGAATGAACGCGTCCTCGAGCGTCGGGCTGTAGGGGATCGGCAGCTCGTCGGTGGCGAGCAGCCAGGCGTCGTCGAGATCGTGGAGCCCGTGCTCGGCGATCTGGCCGAGCAGGCCCGACGCCCAGCCGCCGGTTCGCGGCCCCTCCTCGACCGCGAGCACGCGGTTGGTGCGGGCCACCGACTCGAGCACGGTGTCGAGGTCGACCGGCCGCAGCGTGCGCAGGTCGACGACCTCGGCGTCCACGCCGTCGGCGGCCAACTGCTCGGCGGCCTCGAGCGCGTCGGGCACGCCCTTGCCGGCGGACACGATCGTCACGTCGCCGCCCGACCGGGCGACCCGCGCGCGGCCCAGCGGTATCACCTCTTGGCCGGCGGCGGGCGCCGGTCCCTTGACCGAGTACAGCCGCTTGTGCTCGAGGAAGATCACCGGGTTGTCGTCGCGGATCGCCCCTTTGAGGAGGCCCTTGGCCTCCGCCGGCGAGGACGGGAACACGATCTTCAGCCCGGGGATTCCCTGGAACCAGGTGGCGTGCGTCTGGGAGTGGATCGCGCCGAACCGCCCGCCGCCGCCGACCGCCGAGCGAACGACGAGCGGCACGCTCCGCTGCTCGTTTGACAGGTACCAGTACTTGGCTGACTGGTTGACGAGCGAGTCCATCGCCAGCCCCATGAAGTCGCCGAACATGATCTCGATGATCGGGCGCAGGCCCGCGACAGCGGCGCCGAACGCGGCGCCCGACAGCGCCAGCTCGGAGATCGGGGTGTCGAACACGCGCTCCGCGCCCAGCCGCTCCTGGATGCCGGGCGTGACCGCGAACACGCCTCCCTGCTCGGCGGCGACGTCCTCGCCGAAGAACACGACCGACGGGTCGCGCTCCATCTCCTCGATGATCGCCTCCCGGATCGCGACCCGGAACTCGAGGTCGTCGCTCACGGCGCGAACTCGGTGGCCCCGTCGGTGGCGGGATCGGGATACGGCGCGGCCAGCGCCGCCTCCACCGCGCGGTCCATCCGCGCGCGCGTCGCCTCCTCGACCTCGGCGATGTCCGCTTCGGCGACGCCGAATTCGAGCAGGCGCGCGCGGGCGATCGTGAGCGGGTCGCGCGCGCGCCACCGCTCGACCTCGTCGGGCGGCCGGTACGGCGCCGGGTCGGACTTGGAGTGGCCGTAGTGGCGGTAGGTCTGGCACTCGAGCAGCGTCGGCCCGCCGCCGGAGCGGGCGCGCTGCACCGCTTCGAGCGCGGCGTCGCGCACCGCCCACACGTCGTTGCCGTCGACGGTGTTCGACGGGATCCCGAACGCGCCGGCGCGCGCCGCGATGCCCTGGCCGGCGGTGACCGACGCCATCGGCGTGAACTCTCCGTAGAAGTTGTTCTCGCACACGAACACGGCGGGCAGCGAGAACACCTTGGCGAAGTTCAGGCACTCGTGGAAGTAGCCCTGGTTGGTGGCCCCGTCGCCGAACATCGCCACCGCGATCCGTCCCTCGCGCTTGGCGGCGAGCGCCGCGCCGGTGGCGGCGGCGATGCTGCCGCCGACGATGCCGAAGCAGCCCACGAGGCCGTGCTCGACGTCGATCACGTTCATCGAGCCCGCGCGCCCGCCGCATACGCCGGTGGCGCGGCCGAGCATCTCGGCGATCAGCGCGTCGGGGTCCGTGCCCTTGGCGAGCGCGTGGCCGTGGCCGCGGTAGGTGCCGGCCAGCCAGTCGCCGGGCTCGAGCGCCGAGCACACGCCGACGGGCACGGCCTCCTGGCCGGCGCACAGGTGCGTGGTGCCGTGGACCTCGCCCTTGAGGAACAGGCGCTGCATCTCGGTCTCGAACATGCGGATCAGCAGCATCCGCCCGTACCGCTCGAGGTAGGCCGCCGGCGCCTCGGTGTCAACCGTGGTGCCCGCGGGACCCGATGTCACGCCGCGCGCTCCAGCCCGTCGGACACCGGCGCCGCCTCGGACTCGAGGGCGAGCCCCGATGCCTTGGCCTGCTGCGCGATCAGCGCGGCGAAGTCGACATCGGTGTAGCCGTTGCCGATCAGCGCCTGGACGACCTGCTGCGCGGCCGACGCCACCGGCATCGGCACGCTGAGCTCACGAGCGGCCTCGTGTCCGAGCTCGAAGTCCTTGAGCAGCAACTCGGGTGTGAACGTCGGCGTGAAGTCGAGGTTGACGTAGGCCGGCGTCTTGTAGCGGGTGAAGGTCGAGCCGAGCACGCTGTTGTTCATGAACTCCATCAGGTCGGCCCGCGAGACGCCGCCCTTCTCGGCGAGCACGAGGATCTCCGCGAGCGTCTGCGCGACGATCCCGAGCATCAGGTTGTGACACACCTTGACCAGCCGGGCGTGGTCGCCGTCGCCGCAGTACGTGACGCCGCCGCCGGCGATGATCTCGAGGTAGGGCAGCGCGGCCCGGTGCGCCTCCTCGGGTCCGGAGGTGACCATCGTCAGGCGCCCCGCCTTCACGACCTTCGGGTTGCCGCTGACCGGCGCCGCCAGCAGCGCGGTCCCGCGCTTCTCGGCCTCGGCTCGCACCGCCGCCGACGCCGCCGCCGAGATCGTGGTCGAGTCGACGACGACCGCCGGCGCGGGCCCCGACCCCGACAGCAGCCCCTTGGGCCCGGCGACGACCTGCTGGAAGTCGGCCGAGCCGGCGAGGATCGTGAACACGATGTCGCGGTCGCAGAGCTCCGCCGGCTGGTCGACGATCGTTGCGCCGAGTTCGGCGAGCGGCTCGCACTTCGCGCGGGTGCGGTTGTAGATGGCGACGTCGCAGCCGGCGTTGAGCAGCCGGGTCACGAGCGCGAGCCCCATCCGGCCCGCGCCGACCCATCCAATCCGCTTGTCGTTCAGGTTTCCGTCCTGCATCGCCTCAGCTCCTACCCGTTCCGGGTCGATCCATCATGCAAACGATTGCAAATCTAGCGGACCGTCGCTTGTGGCGTCAAGCAGCGTCGCCCGCTCGATGCGACTGCGATTTTCATTGACTGTCAGTGAAAATCGCAGTCGCATCCACGTGCGCGGCGCTGCAAACGATTGTAGAATCGACCGCGATGGGACTCCCGACCTACGGAACGATGGGCGTGGACTGGGAGGAGCGGGTGCGGTTCGATCGCCTGCGCACCGAACGGTTGGCCAGGATCAAGGAGCTCCTGGCGGAGTCCTCGCTCGGAGCGCTGCTGTGCTTCGACATGACCAACATCCGCTACATCACGGCCACGCACATCGGCACGTGGGCGCAGGACAAGCTCAACCGGTTCTGCCTGCTTCCCCAGCACGACGAGCCGATCATGTGGGACTTCGGGTCGGCGGCGCGCCACCACCAGTTGTACAACCCGTGGCTCGCGCAAGGTCGCTCCCGAGCCGGCATCTCGACGCTGCGCGGCGCGATGTCCCCCGAGTCCGGGCGGGCCGAGAACGTCGCCGAGAAGATCCGCGTCGAGCTCGAGGAGCGCGGTCTGCTCGGTGAGCCGGTCGGCGTCGACGCGATCGAGCCGCCTGTCCTGTTCGCCCTGCAGAAAGCGGGGATCGAGGTCGTCGACGGCCAGCAGCTGATGCAGCAGGCGCGGGTGATCAAGACGCGCGACGAGATCACGCTGCTCAACCAGGCGTGCGCGATGGTCGACGCCGCCTACGAGGAGCTGTACCGCGCGATGAAGCCCGGGATGCGCGAGAACGAGTGCGTCGGCCTGGTCAACAAGGTGCTCTACGACATGGGGTCGGAGTTCGTCGAGGGCGTCAACGCGATCTCCGGCGAGCGCTGCAACCCGCACCCGCACGTGTTCACCGACCGGGCGCTCCGCCCGGGCGATCCCGCCTACTTCGACATCCTTCACAGCTTCATGGGCTACCGGACGTGCTACTACCGCACGTTCGCGGTGGCGAGCGCGTCGCGCGCTCTCGTCGACGCCTACAAGCGCTGCCGCTACTACCTCGACGCGGCGATCGAACTGATCCGGCCCGGCGCCAGCACCGGCGAGGTGGTCAGCGTGTGGCCGCGCGCGGAGGAGTTCGGCTTCGCCGACGAGGAGGCGGCGTTCGCGCTCCAGTTCGGGCACGGCGTCGGGCTGTCGATCTGGGAGAAGCCGATCTTCAGCCGGCTCGTGTCGGTCGACCATCCCGAGGAGATCCGCGAGGGGATGGTGTTCGCGCTCGAGACGTTCTGGCCGGCCAGCGACGGCTGGTCGGCGGCACGGATCGAGGAGCAGCTGGTCGTGACCGCCGACGGCTGCGAGGTGATCACCCGCTTCCCGGCCGAGGACCTCGTGATCGCCGGCAAGCCGTACTACACGGTGGGCGGCTCGCTGCCGCTCGAACGCGAGGTCACTTCCGAGCGAAACACGGTGCTCAACCACGACACCCAGGAAGCGATCCCGGCGGCCGACCCCGGGGCGTCACTGGCGCTCGACTAACTCCCGCTCGGGAAGTTCCGTCTACATGTTGGACGTTTCTTCCCAAGCGCCAGCCTGCCGCAGCGCCCGCCACAGCTTCTCGGCGGCGAACGGCGGATCGGGCGCATCCCGTCCGAGCGCGTCGGCCACGGCGTTGGCGATCGCCGCCGGAGTCCCGATCGCGCCGCCCTCGCCGATTCCCTTGGCCCCCAACGGGTTCAGCGGCGACGGCGTCTGGACGAAGTCGGAGGCGATCGGCGGCACCTCGACCGCGCTGGGCACGCCGTACTCGACGAACGACGCGTTTCGCAGCTGACCCTCGTCGTCGTACACGGCCTCCTCCGTCAGCACCGCCCCCAGTCCCTGCACCGCGCCTCCCACCACCTGACCCTCGGCGAGCAGCGGGTTGATGATCGTGCCCGCGTCGTCGACCGCGGCGAGCCGCCGGACCTTCAGCGCGCCGGTGTCGCGCTCGATCTCGACCACCGCCGCGTACGCGCCCGAGCCGAACACGAGGTCGGACTCGAACCGCGCCTCCGCCTCGAGGCCCGCGGCGGCCTCGGCCCAAGAGACGGTCCGACCGCTCGCGGCCCACCCCCGCCCCGCGCGGCTGACCTCCTCGGCCGGGCAGTCCAGCAGCCGCGCGGCCACGCCGGTGGCGGACTCAAGGATCCGGTCGCTCGCCTGCACCAGCGCCGAGCCGCCCATCGCCACCGAGCGGCTCGCGTACGTCCCGACGCCCGGAATCTCGCCGAACCGAAGCTCGACGTCATCGGGGTCGATGCCCAAGCGATCCGCCACGATCTGCGCAAACGTCGTCTCGTGTCCCTGGCCGTGCGGGCACGATCCGCTTCGGGCGATGACGCGCCCGTCGCCGGCAACGGATACGTGCGCGCTCTCCCAGTTGCCGCCCGCACGTTCCACGTACATCGCCACCCCGGTCCCTACGAGCGGTCCGCGCTCGGGCTGGACCAGCTCGAGCGCGCGATCGAGGCACCGCTCGTAGTCGCCCGAGTCGTACGTCCAGCCCAGCGCGCTCCGGTGCGGGAAGGAGCGGATCAGGTTGCGGCGCCGAAGCTCGGCGGGCTCGAGCCCCAACTCGCGCGCGGCACGGTCGACGGTCAGCTCGAGCAGGTACGCGCCCTCGGGCCGGCCGGCGCCGCGGTAGGGACCGGTCGGCACCTTGTCGGTGCGCGCACCGCGTACGGAGACGGCGGCGACGGGGATGTCGTAGCAACCGGTCATCAGCATCGCGGTGGTGTGCGGCGGGACCGCGGTGGTCGGCAGCAGGTACGCGCCCAGGTCGGCCAGGATCGCGGCGCGCACGGCCAGGATCCGCCCGCCCGCGTCTAGCGCGAGTTCGACCGACGCCTCGACTCCCCGCCCCTGGTAGGCGCCCAGGAAGTTCTCCACCCGGTCCTCGACCCACTTGAGCGGCCGGCCCAGCTCCATCGCGGCGACCGCGACCGTCACGGCTTCGACGGCGATCACGCCCTTGCTGCCGAACGCGCCGCCCACGTCGGGAACCACCACGCGGATTCGCTCCGGCGGGCGGCTCAGGGCGTGGGCGAGCTGGGCCAGCGGCCGGTGGGGATCCTGGGCTGAGGCCCAGACCGTGAGCAGGTCGCCGGCGTCGTCGTAGGCGGCGACGACGCCGCGCGGCTCGATCGGTGCCGCCACCAGCCGCGGGATGCGATGCCGGGCCTGCACCCGATGCGCGGCGCAGGACAGCGCGGCGTCCACCTCGCCGACGCTGCGCTCCCAGCGCATCAGCGTCTCCGGCGCGCCTCCCGGATCGACCACCGCGTCCCGCGGCTCGTACTCGACCTCGACCCGCTCCACGGCATCGACCGCCTGCGCGCGGGACTCCGCCACCACCGCGGCGACGGGCTGGCCGACGTAGCGAACCTCGTCCGCGGCCAGGATCGGATGCGGCTCATCGGCCACCTCGGCGCCCTCGGGCGCGATCACCGGCAATGGTCGCGCCCGGCCGGCGAGGTCCGCGGCGGTGAACACCCGCAGGAGGCCGGGAGCGCTCGACGGGGCGCGGACGCCGACGATCCGCGCCCGCGCGTGATAGCTGCGCACGAACGCCACGTGGGCCAGTCCGGGCCAGGCGAGATCGTCGATGTAGCGGCCGGCCCCGCGCACGAGCGGGAGATCCTCCCGCCGGCGGAGCGGCTGGCCGATCATCGAACCGACGCGAGCTGATCCCACATCCAGTCCGCCACGAGCGGGCGGTAGCGGTAGGGCACGTTGCTGCACACGTGCGTGCCCTGCTCGTACAGCACGAAGATTCCGTCGGGGGCCTCACGGGCCGCCCGCTCGGTCTGGCGCCACGGGATGATCCGGTCGAGGCCGCCTGTGACGAACAGGGCCGGCTGTTCGAGCGCGCCGAGGACGCCTGTCAGGTCGAGCGCGTGCGCGCGCTCGCGGCCCTCGCGCTGATCGCGCGCTCCCGATTTGACGGTGAACGCCTCGCGCGTGAGCGGCGGCAGGTCGTCCCACACCTCGCCGAAGTTGTACGGGCCGCTGATCCCGGCCACGGCGCGGATCCGCGGCTCGAACGCGGCGGCGCGCGGCGCGTAGTAGCCGCCCAGGCTGACCCCGGCAGCGCCGACACGTCCGAGGTCGATGTCGTCGCGGTCGCCGAGCGGCGTCGAGCATCGCCGCCACCGCGACCTCGTAGTCGTGCCGGATCGGCAGCCTGAACCCGGCCTCCCCCTGCCCCGGACCGTCCATCGACAGCGTCGCCATCCCGCGCACGAGGAACGCGGTCTCCCAGTGGAAGAACTCCTCCTTGGTGGAGTCGAGGCCGGGGATGAGAACCACGAGCGGCGGAGGCTCGCCGTCACGACCGGATCCGGGCCGTCTCAGATTGCCGGCGAGCACGCCGCCACCGAGCGGCGCCTCGATCCGCTCCGCGGTCGGGTCGAGGAACGAGTGGGCCTTCGCCATCGCCGCGATCGCCCGCTCGGTGGCGGCGCGGTGCGCGTCCGCGTCGAGCATCCACACGAACTTGCCGAAGTGCTGGCACACCGCGGCGTGCAGGTAGGCCTCGCCGGCGCTCCGCTCCCGCCCGGCGGCCTCGGCGTCGGCGGCGAGCTCGAGGTGCTCCTCGGCGAGCGCGGTCCACGCGCCGAGCCAGTCTTCCCACCGCTCGATCCGCCCGGTCGTCCGGACGAAGTCGTTGTAGTCGACGCCCATGGCGATGAAGCGGGGCGCCCAGTGGTCGATCGCGGCCTGGACGCGCGCGTCCGGCATCAGCTCGCCGGCGTGCTCGACACGGCGCCGCCCAGATACAGCGAGCCGATCTCCGGGTGTTCGAGGATCTCGCGACCGGTGCCCGTCAAGCGAACTCTTCCGTTCTCGAGCACGAGGCCGCGGGTGCTTAGCCGGAGCCCCGCGCGGGCGTTCTGCTCGACCAGCAGGATCGTCCGCCCCTGCTCGTTCATCAGCCGGATCATCCGGAAGACGATCTTGCGCGTCGGCGGGTCGAGCCCGATCGAAGGCTCGTCGAGCACGATCAGCGCCGGATCGAGCATCAGGCTGCGCGCGAGCTCGACGAGCCGCTGCTGGCCGCCGGACAGGCTGCCGGCCTTGTCGTGGGCGCGTTCACGTACGAGCGGAAACAGATCCTCGACCTCGCCGAGGCGGCGGCGCACGAGTTCCGCGTCGCGCACCGTGTACGCCCCCATCTCGACGTTCTCGCGCACGGTCATCTCCGGAAACAGGCTGTGTGCCTGCGGGACGAGCACGATGCCCCGGGACAGCACCTGCCGCGGCGCGAGGCCGACGAGCGACTCGTCGCGGAACGCGATCGCCCCCTTGCGGGGACGCAGGACGCCGCTGATCGTCGCCAGCAGCGTCGACTTGCCGGCGCCGTTGGGGCCGACGATGCACATGATCTCGTGCTCTGAGACCGTGAACGAGACGTCCTTGAGAATGTCGCCGCCGCCGTAGCCCGCGGTGACGCCGTCGAGCGCGAGGATCACCTGGCCTCGAGGAGCGCCGCCGTTCGTGCGGGAGCCCTCAGAAGTCATCGTCGTCGTCGCCTCCGCCGAGGTAGGCGTCGAGCACCGCCGGGTTGGAGCGCACCTGGTCGGGCGTCCCGCTGACGAGCGTCCGTCCCTGGTGGAGCACGGTCACCTCGTGGCACAGCCCCATCACGAACTCCATGTTGTGCTCGACGACGAGGAACGTCTTGCCGGCGCGGTTCAGCTCGCGGATGCGCTCGGACAGCTGTGAAATCAGCGTCGGATTGACGCCGGCGGTCGGCTCGTCGAGCAGCAGCACCGCTGGATCGGCGACCAGCAGCGACGCCAACTCGAGCAGCTTGCGTTGTCCGTAGGACAGGTTGCCGGCCGGGCTCGAGGCCAGTCCCGCGAGCCCGACGAAATCGAGCATCTCGAGCGCCCGCTCGCGCTCGACATCGGAGCCCGCGCGACGCGCCACGCTGCGCAGCCATCCCTCGTGGCGCTGCGTCGCGACGAGGATGTTCTCGAGCACGGTCAGCCGGAAGAACAGCCGGGTGATCTGGAACGTGCGGCCGATCCCGAGGCCGAACACCTTCTCGGGAGGGGCCCCGGTGATCGACTCGCCGTCGAAGCGGACCTCGCCGTCGCTGCACCGCTCATAGCCGGTCATGATGTTGAACAGCGTGGTCTTGCCGGACCCGTTGGGGCCGATCAGACCCGCGATCGATCCCTTCGGCACCGACAGCGAGCACTCGGTCAGCGCCTGCAGTCCGCCGAACGACTTGGACACGCCCTCGGCCTCGATCAGCGCGCTCATCGCGCTCCCGCCGCCTTGACGACGTCGGCCGGCCGGCCTCCTTCATCCTCCTCGCGCGCCCGGTCCTGGACCGCGCCGCGCGTCCGCCACCGGTTCACCAGGTCCTCCAGGCTGGGTATCACCCCGCGCGGCAGCAACAGGATGACGGCCAGGAACAGGCCGCCGTAGATGATCAGATACACCTGGCTCGCGCCCGACTGCACGGTGAAGTACTGCTGGAGGGACTCGAGCACGAGCGCGCCCAGCAGCGGTCCGAACACGGTCCCGACCCCGCCGATGAACGCCATCAGCGCGACCGACAGGTCGAACAGCGGGTCGAACGCGAACTGGGGGAAGATCTGGCCGAGGAAGTACGCGTAGATCCCGCCGACCATTCCCACGGGGATCGCGGAGATGACGTACGCGGTGAGCTTGACACGTCCGACGCGGACGCCGAGGCCCCGCGCGCGCTCCTCGTCGTCGCGGATCGAGAACAGCTGGAGCCCGAAGCGCGAGCGGCGGATGAGCCAGGACAGCGCGACCGTCAAGACGAGCACGATCGCCGTCACGTAGTAGAAGTGGTCGTTGTAGGCGGCGGCCGACCACAGCGGGGTCGGCGGCTGCAGGCCCGACGTTCCGCCGGTGAAGCCGAAGTTCGACGCCGCCAGCTGGAAGATGAACATGAACGCGATCGTGATCACGACGAACGTGTGGCGCCGCGCGCGTAGCGCGATCAATCCCGTCGGGATCGCCACCAGCCCGGCGACGATCCCGGCCACCGGCACGAGCGCGAAGATGCCCCACCCGGCGGCGAACCCGAGGTGGTTGGCGAGCAGCGTCAGCGCGTACGCGCCGACCCCGAAGTAGACGGCGTGGCCGAGCGCGATGTAACCCGAGTAGCCCGAGAACATGTTCCACGCGGACGCGGCGACCATGTAGATCAGCGTGAACTCGGCGATCGTTGTGTCCGTCGGGTTCGAGAATACGAGCGGGAACAGCCCGAGGATCGCGATCCCGACCGCGACCAGCAGCAGGCGTGCCGGGAGGCGCGCCTTCACGCGACCCGGCCCCGCGGCGTCATTGCGCCCGGACCGCCGCCTTGCCGAACAGCCCGTTCGGCATGAACGAGAGCACGACGATCAGCGACGCGTAGTAGACGAGCGTCGCCCACACCGGCGACCACACCACCGCGACCACGTCCTCGAGCGTGACCATGAAGATCGCCGCGATCAGCGCCCCGCCGATGCTGCCCAGGCCCGCCAGGACCACGATCGAGAGCAGACGCGAGATCAGGTCATAGCCGCTGCTCGGGGTGAACGAGTTGGTGGCGCCGAACACCATCCCGCCCGCCGCCGTCACCGACACGCCGAGCCCGACCGACACCGCGCGCACCCGGTTGACGTTCACCCCGATCAGCTCCGCCGCTGAGCGGTTCTGCAGTGACCCTCTCACCCCACGTCCGAAGTGGGTCCGGTACAGGATGTAGTAAAGGACGCCGATCAGCGCGATCGCCAGCAGAAAGCCGAACACGTAGATGTACGGCAAGTAGAACCCGAGTATGTGGAACGTGCTGTTCACATACGAGGCCTGGAGCTGGACGTAGTCAACGCCGAAGATGACACTCAGTACACCCTCGATGATGATCGCCACCGCGTAGGTCACGAGAATCGACATCGCGGTGCGCTCCTGGTCGCGCAGCCGGCGCATGAACGCCCACTCGATGAACACGCCGAGCACGAAAAACGCCGGGATCGTGATGAGCAGGCCGGCGAACAGGTCGATTCCGAGGTGAACGGATAGGACGTAGCTCATGTAGGCGCCGAGCACGATCAGGGCGCCCTGGGCGATGTTGATGATGTCCATCACCCCGAAGATGAGCGTCAGTCCAGCCGCCATCAGGGCATAGACGCCTCCCGTCAGGATTCCGTCGATGACCGCCTTGGCTAACGAGGAAGCGCTCACGATCCCCAGTTCGGCTTCGGATACTCGGGCGGCTTCGAGCCCGTGGCACCGACCGGGAGCACCTGCTCCAGCACCGCCTTCTGCCACTGGAACGCGAACGCCGCGGCAGCGCCGTTCTCACCGAGCGAGTCGAACTTGACCGGCCCCTGGACACTGTTCAGAGTCACGCCGCTGTGCAGGTAGGCGATGATCTTCGAGTTGTCGAGGCTGTGCGTGGCGTTGACCGCCTGGGCGACGATTTGGCCGACCGAATACGCCTCGGCGACGTCGGCGTTCACGTCGGACGGAGTGCCACCGTACTTTGCCACGTACTCGCTGACCATCTTCTGACTGGCGGCGTTCGGGTATCCGGGGAACCACCCGTTCGGGACCATCACGCCCTCGGCGTTCGACGCTCCGCCGATCGCCTTCAGGAACGCCGCCCCCTGATCAGGACCGGCCGTCGCGATGAACGCCTTCGGGTTGTAGTGCTGCTGGATGAACGTGTGGATGAACGCCGACACCGTCGGCACGTCGACCGAGCCCAGCAGGAACGCCTGCGCCTTGGTGCTGGCGACCGCGGTCGCGATCGGCGTGTAGTCGGTGACCTCGGCCGGGAACACCTTGTTGTAGACGATCTTGATCCCCGCGTTCTGGAGGATCTTGACCGCGGCCGGGAACTGCGGCTGGGTGAACGGGTCGTCGCTGGTGGCGACCGCGGCGGTCGTCGGCCGCTCCGAGGCGGGCAGCGTCGCGAGCCAGTGCGCGAACGGGATGAGGTTGTCGATCACCGGCAGGCTGACGTCGAAGATGTTCTTCAGGCCGTTGCCGAATGCGGCGGGCGCGCCGCCGGCGCCCTCGACAAACGCGTACCCGTACCGGTTGACGACCTTCGAGGACGGCACGGTCAGGAGCGTCGAGAACGGGCCGAACACGAGCTGGTCGTGGTCGGAGGAGATCAGCTTCGTGTAGTTGGTGACGACCTGGGACGGGCTCGACGCGTCCGAGATGATGTCGAGCTTGACCGGGTGGCCCATCAGGCCGCCGGCGGCGTTGATGTCGTTGGCCCACAGTTGGTAGCCCTTCTCGAACGCCTGGCCGTCGGACGCGAAGTCCCCGGATAGGGACAGCGACGTGCCGATCGTGATCGGCGTCTTGTTGGCGGTGCTGCTCGTCGCCGCGCCCGAGGCGGCGGTCGAGCTCCCACTCGAGCTCGCGCTACTCGAACTCGAGGAGCTGCCGGAGCCTCCACATCCGGCCAGCACTGCGGCAACCGCGGCCACGGCCGCAACGATCAAAGCCCTTCGCCTCGACCTTGTCATCTGGACCTTCTCCTCCCAGCGCCGATTACGTCGACTTGCGAACACCGGACACGTCCGCAGCGCGGCTGCAAGCGCTCTCGCGCAGTTCCATCAACCGACTGCAAACGTTTGCTGCAATCGTGTGCGACGTTATCGTCGTGACTGTGAGGTGTCAAGGGAAGACGTGTTGCGATCTGCTTTATCGCGCGGCGGCGAGGCCGTCGAGCCGCGGATCACGAGCTCGGGCGCGAGCAGCAGCTGGCGCGCCGGCGCGTCGTCGTTCTGAAGCTGCTCGAGCATCAGGTGGGCGGCGGTCGAGCCGAGCTCGTAGTGCGGGACCCGGACCGTGGTGAGCGCCGGTTGGAACCGGTCGACGAACGGCATGTCGTTGTAGCCGACGACCGACACGTCGTCCGGACAGCGCAGCTCGCGCGCTCGAGCGCGTCGTAGCAGCCGAGCGCCAGCAGGTCGTTGCCGGCGACGATCGCGGTGAAGTCGCGCCGGCGGTCGAGCAACTCGCCGCAGCAGCGAGCGCCCTCCGGTTCGGTGAACATGCCGCTGAACACCACCAGCCCCGGGTCGAGCTCGAGCCCGGCCGCGCGCATCGCGTCGACGAACCCCTGGTGGCGCGACCACCCGGTGTAGAGCGACTGCGACCCCGCGAGATGGGCGATCCGCCGGTGGCCGAGACCCACCAGGTGCTCGACGGCCAGGCGGATGCCCTCGTGGTCGTCGCCGGTGACGGCCGGTAGTGCATCGCTGTCCACGCGACGGTTGACGAGCACGACCTTGGCGCCGAGCGCCACCGCATCGGCGAGCAACCAGTGGTCGCGCGTCGCCGTCGCCGCGATGAAACCGTCCACCTGCCGCGCGTTCATCGCCTCGAACGCCACCCGCTCGCGCTCGGGGTCGTTGTCGGTGTTGGCGATCAACGGGGTGTAGCCGCCGTCGCGCAGCCCATCCTCGATCCCCCGCACCACCGCGGCGAACAGCGGATTCATCAGGTCCGGGACCAGCACGCCGATCGTGTTCGACCGGTTGGTCCGCAGGCCCCGCGCGATCGGGTTCGGGCGGTAGCCGAGCTCCTTGGCCGCGTCGAGCACGCGCTGCGCGGTCCGTTCGTTGACGAGCCCGCGGGTCTCGGGGTTGAGCGCGCGCGAAACGGTGCCCGGATGGACGCCGGCCACCCGCGCCACGTCCCGGAGCGTGATCGGCCCGCCGAGGCTCAACCTGCTCGACCCCATTGCAAACGGATTATGCAGACGATTGCAAGCCGCTTGTAGCTAATGCCACACGGCCCCCGTCCCTCACAGGGGCGTCCCGCCCCCGTGGGGAGCCTGCGGGAGGGGGTGAGTCTCTCCGTGCGCGGACGCCGGTTCCCGCCCGTGTGGCTGGTGGGGGGGCGGGTACTCGGGCGCCGGCGGCACCGGGCATTTCAGCGGCCCACCCGCGATGGTGATCGGCTCGCCGTGGTGGAGGACCTCAAGGGGATCGCCGTCGATCAGCTCGTACGTCGCCTCGTCGTGTCGGACCTCGACGCGGAGACGGCGGCCCCGGTACAGCAGCCCGAACCGCAGACGGGTCAGCCGCGACGGCAGCCTCGGGGCGAAGGCGAGCGTCTCGCCGTAGTCGCGCATGCCGCCGAAGCCGCCGACGATCGCGTGCCACACCCCGGACAGCGCCGCCAGGTGCACGCCGTCGTGGGTGTTGGCGGCCAGGTCTCGCAGGTCGATGAACGCGGTCTCGCTGAGGTAGTCGAACGCCAGCTCGAGATGGCCCACCTCCGCCGCCACGACCGCCTGGATCGCCGCCGACAGCGACGAGTCGCGCACGGTGACGCCCTCGTAGTACGCGAAGTCCCGCGCCTTCTGGTCCAGGGTCCAGCGGCCGCCGCACAGGTAGATCGCGAACACCAGGTCGGCCTGCTTGACCACCTGGCTCGAGTAGAGCATGTAGTTGTGGTAGTGCAGCAGCAGCGGGTATTGATCGGCCGGGGTGTCGGCGAAGTCCCATTTGCGCAGGCGCGTGAAGCCGTTGCATTGCTGGGTGATCTGCGCGTCGCGGTCGTACGGCACGACGATCGCGGCGGCGGCGTCGCGCCAGCTCGCGATCTCCTCGTCGTCGACGCCGAGCTCGGCGGCGCGCTGGGGATGCCGGACGGCAAGCTCGGCGGCCTTCGCCATGTTCCGCGCGGCCATCACGTTCGTGAACACGTTGTTGTCGACGATCGCCGTGTACTCGTCCGGCCCGGTGACGCGGTCGATCCGGAATCCGCCCTGGGCGTCGTGGTGACCAAGAGATCGCCATAGCCTGGCGGTCTCGACCAGCAGCTCGAGCCCCGGTCCCTGCTCGAACTCCTGGTCGCCGGTCGCCGAGATGTACCGTCGAACCGCGTCGGCGATGTCGGCGTTGATGTGGAACGCGGCCGTGCCGGCCGGCCAGTATCCCGAGCATTCCTGACCGCGGATCGTCCGCCACGGGAACGTCACACCCTTGAGCCCGAGCTCGCGGGCGCGAGCCGCTGCCAGGTCCATCGTGGCGTGGCGCCAGCTGATCGCGTCGCGCGCGGCGCGCGGATCGACGTAGGTGAGCACCGGCAGCGTGTACGCGTCCATGTCCCAGAACGTGTGGCCGTCGTAGCCGCTACCGGTCAGACCCTTGGCCGGAATCGCCCGCATCTCGGCTCGGGCCGCCGCCTGGACGACGTGGAACAGCGCGAACCGGACCGCCTGTTGGAGCGCTGAGTCGCCGTCGAGCTGGATGTCCGCTCGGTCCCAGACGCCGGCGAGGTACTCGCGCTGCTCTTTGAGCAGACCTTCCCAGCCCGTCCGACGGGCGGCGGCGAGCGCCAGATGGACCTGGTCGCGAAGCGACGGCAGCGATCGCTGGCTCGACCATCCGTAACTCAGGAACTTGACGATCCGTAGCTTCTCGCCCGGCTTCAGCTCTGTGCTCACGGTCAAGCGCCCGAGGTCGGGCTGGCTCTCGGCGGCGGTCACGGTGCCCTCGGGCCCCTCGACCAGGTGATCCATGCCCGCGGCCATCCGCAGTCCGCTCATGCGCGTGCGGTGGACGAGGCTGACGCGCAGGCCGTTGTGGGCGTGGTCTTCGGCGATCAGCGGCGCCGCCAGCGCGGCGGCCGCGCGCGGGTCGCTCGACTCGGCCGACACTGGCTCGTTCGCCACCAGCTCGGACTGCACGCCGATCCGGGTGGGCGCGCCGACCGGCTCGACCTCGTACAGGATCGCGGCGATCGACCGCTGGACGAACGACACGATCCGGGTTGAGCGTACGCGGACGGCCTGACCCGCCGGCGAGATCCACTCGGCGTCGCGGTGCAGGACGCCGTGGTGGAGGTCGAGCGTGCGCTCGTGCCGGACCAGCTTGCCGTAGCGGACGTCGAACGGTTCGTCGTCGACCAGCAGCCGGAACACCTTGCCGTTGGTGACGTTGATCATCGTCTGGCCCGCCTCGGGGTTGCCGTAGGCGGACTCGGCGTACGGCAGCGGCCGGACCTCGTAGAAGCTGTTCAGGAAGGTGCCCGGCGACCCGGCCGGCTCACCCTCGTCGAGGTTCCCGCGCAGTCCGATGTGGCCGTTGGACAGCGCGAAGATCGACTCGGTCTGCGCGAGCAGATCGAGATGCAGCTCGCGCTCGCAAACCGACCACGGCTCGACCGAGAACACGTCGGCGTCGATCACGGCTGGTCCAGTAGCTCGGAGAGGTCCTGCACGACCACGTCGGCCCCATGCGCGTGGAGCGCCCGGGCGTGGTCGGTGCGGTCGACCCCGACGACCCAGCCGAAGTGCCCCGCGCGACCCGCGGCGACGCCCGCCTCCGCGTCCTCGAATACCGCCGCCTGTGACGGGTCGACGCCGAACGCCTTCGCGCCGGCAAGAAACGTGTCGGGCGCCGGCTTCCCCGCGAGATGGTCGCGCGTCGCCACGAGCCCATCGATGACCACCTCGAACAGGTCGAGTATCCCGGCCGATTTGAGGACGTCCTTGGCGTTCTCGCTCGAGGAAACCACCGCCCGATGCAGGCCCTCATCCCGAGCGCGCTCCGCGTACCGGACCGAGCCTTCATATGGCTCCACGCCCTCGTCGTGGATCAGCTTCAGCACGAGGTTGTTCTTGCGATACCCGAGCCCGTAGATCGTCTCGTCATCGGGCGAGTCGTCCGCCGAGCCCGTCGGCAGGTCGATCCCCCTCGATTCGAGGAACGAACTGACCCCATCTCGCCGCGGCTTCCCGTCGACGTACTGCTCGTAGTCGTCGGGCAGGACGAACTCGCGATACGGCTCGCCCTTGCGGTCGTACCAGCTCTTCAGGAACTCGTCGAACATCTGCTTCCACGCCTTGGCATGGACCTTCGCCGTCTGCGTCAGGACGCCGTCGAGGTCGAACAGACAAGTGTTGATGCCACCAGGTAAGCCGAGCACGGTCCGGAAGCTTGCCGCAAGCTAGGCACTCCAGGCAAGCGACGTTCGAGAGTTTGCAATCAGGACACGGCCGCCGCGCCGGCGCGCCGGCGCTCGCTTTCGGCGCTGACGTTGTCCTCGGTGAGGTCGCCGTCGGCGAGGATCGCGTGTCCGAGCAGCCGGTCGAGCTCGGCATGCAGGCCGGCGCTGTGGGTCACGCGGAAATCGGGCCCGAGCTTCAGCCGACGGTCGCCGATCGAGGTGCTGAGGTCGATCACGACCTCGCATTCGCCCGGGAAATCGGTGAGCACGTCCTTGAGCTCACCGAGCACCGACGCGGCCAGCGCGGTGGCGTCGAGCCGAAGACGCAGCGCGCTCGGCGTGACCGGGCGCCTGGCCTCCTGCTCCTGGGCCTCGGTCACCTCTTCGGCGGTGGGCCGAAAGGGCTCGATCTGCTGGGCGACGATGCACGTCTTGTCGCGATCCTTGTGGTCGACGCGCCCGCGCACGAGCACGATCGAGTCGGCGGCGAGCACGTCGGGGTCGGCGGGGAGCGCGTTACCGAACACGAGCAGCTCGACCGACCCCTCGAGGTCGTCGAGCGTCGCGAACATCATCGGGTCGCCCTTCTTGGTCCGGATCTTCTTCGTCTCGGTGATCATGCCGCCGACCAGCACCCAGTCGCCGTCGCGCTTGTCGGCGAGGTCGGCCAGCGGGCAGTCCACTCGGGCGCGGAGCGCGGCCCTGACCTCCTTGAGCGGGTGGGCGGAGATGAACAGCCCGATCGACTCCTTCTCCGCGGCGAGCAACTCGGCCCGCTCGAACTCGATCGCGGGGATCGGGGCGTGACTGGGGAGCGCGAAGGCGCCGCCATCATCGGCGACGTCTCCCCCGTCCCCGCCGAGATCGAAGATCGAGCCCTGCCCGATGAGCGCGTCCTGCTGGGCCTTCTGCCCGGCGCCCTGCGCCTGCTCGAGCATCATCAGCATGCCCTTGCGCGTGGCGCCGGTCGAACCGAACGCGCCGCATTTGATCAGCGCCTCGATCGCCTTCTTGTTCACCGCGCGGTTGTCGACGCGGGCGCAGAAGTCGAACAGGCTCACGAACGGGCCTTTCTCTTCCCGCGCTCGCTTGATCGCCTCGACCGCGGCGTAGCCGACGCCCTTGACCGCGTCGAGGCCGAACCGGATGTTGGCGTCGACGACGACGAACTCGTGGTCTGAGAGGTTCACGTCGGGCGGGAGGATCGAGATTCCCATCTGCTCCGCCTGCGCGACGAAGAACGGGACCTTGTCCTTGGTGTCCATCACCGAGGAGATCAGCGCCGCCATGTACTCGGCGGGGTAGTTCGCCTTGAGCCACGCGGTGCGGTAGGCGATCAGCGTGTAGCACGCGGCGTGGGAGCGGTTGAACGAATAGTCGGCCGACCGCTCGTTGGTCGTCCACAGCAGCTCGATCACCTGCTCGCTCGTCCCCGAGGCGCGGCAGCCGGCGACGAACTCGGGCTTCAGCGTGGCCATCGCCTCGCGGTTCTTCTTGCCGATCGCCTTGCGCAGGTCGTCGGCCTTCGCGCCGCTGAACCCGGCCAGGTCCTTGGCGATCTGCATCGCCTGCTCCTGGTAGAGGATCACGCCCTTGGTGGCCTCGAGGATCGGGCGCAGGCGATCGTCCGGATAGGAGATCAGCTCCGGATGGTGCTTGCCGCGAGCGTACGTCGGGATCTGGTCCATCGCCCCCGGGCGGTACAGAGCGTTCAGTGCCACAAGGTCGTCGAACTCGTCGGGCTTGACCTTCTTGAGCGCCTCGCGCATGCCCTCGGACTCGAACTGGAACACGCCCACCGAGTCGCCGCGGGCCATCATCTCGTAGGTCGGCGCGTGATCGAGCGACAGCACGGCCATGTCCGGGCGCTCGCCCGTGGAGCGCTCGATGATGTCGAGCGCGTCCTCGATCACGTCGAGGTTGCGGAGGCCGAGGAAGTCCATCTTGAGCAGTCCGATCTGCTCGACCGGCTTCATCGTGAACTGGGTCACGGTCCGGAACACCCGCTCGCCGTTCTCGTCGGACCCGGCGTCCGCGATCTGGAGCGGCACGATGTCGGTCAGCGGCCGGTCGGCGATCACGACCGCGGCGGCGTGGATCGAGGAGTTCCGCACGATTCCCTCGAGGCCCTGAGCCACCTCGATGATCTGCTTGGCGATCGGGTCCCGGTCGACCTCGGCGCGCAACGGCTGACCCGGCTTGAGGCAGTCCTCGAAGCTCGGCGGACGGCCCATGATCGGGTCGGGGATCAGCTTGGCCAGGCGATCGCCGGCACCGTAGTCGTGGCCGAGCACACGGGCGGCGTCGCGCGTCGCCGCGCGCGGGAACATCTTGCCGAACGTGACGATCTGCGCCACCGACTCCTTGCCGTACTTGTCGGTCACATACCGGATCACGCGCTCACGACCGCGGACCGAGAAGTCGATGTCGATATCCGGCATCGACACGCGCTCGGGGTTCAGGAAACGCTCGAACAGCAGGCCGTAGCGAAGCGGATCGACGTCGGTGATCTGGAGCGAGTACGCGACCAGCGACCCGGCGGCCGAGCCGCGGCCCGGACCGACCGCGATCCCCGAGTCCTTGGCGTACTTGACGAAGTCCCACACGATCAGGAAGTAGCCGGAGAAGCCCATCCGCTCGATCACGTCGAGCTCGTAGTCCGCGCGCTCGAGCGCCTCCGCCGGCACCGGATCGCCGTAGCGCTCGCGCATCCCCTGCCGAACGAGCTCGCGTACATACGTCGCCTCGCTCTCGCCGTTCGGCGTCGGGTAGCGCGGAATCAGCTGACGCCCCAGCTCGAGCTCGACGTCGCAGCGCTCGGCGATCTCGAGCGTGGTCGCGATCGCCTCGGGCCACTCCGAGAACGCCTTTGCCATCTCGTCGCTGGAGCGAAGATAGAACTCGTTGGTGTCGAAGCTGATCTTGGGCTGATCGAGCGTCGACTTCGTCTGCACGCACAGCAGCGCCGCGTGATGGCTGTAGTCCTCGCGACGCAGGTAGTGGACGTCGCCCGTCCCGACCAGCGGCCGGCCCAGCTCGCGCGCGATCTTGACGATCCCCTCGTTGGCCTGATCCTGCGCGGCGAGGCCGTTCTTCTGGACCTCGAAGTACACGTTGTCGGCGCCGAACGCCTGGATCAGCTCATCCGCATGGGCCCGGGCCTGCGCCGGCCGGCCGTCGAGCAGGTGCTGGCAGAAGCGCGACTGCAGGCACCCGGTGAGCACGATCACGCCCTCGGCGTAGGCCGCCAGCTGCGGGAGATCGACCGACGGCTTGCCGCGCTGGTAGCCCTCGAGGAACCCGGCCGAGCACAGCTTGACCAGGTTGCGGTAGCCAACCGGCGTCGCCGCCAGCAGGGTCAGGTGGAAGCGATCCAGCCGGCCCGGCGCGCGGCGCTCGTGGTCGTCGACAACATACGCCTCGCAGCCCAGAATCGGCTTGATGTTCTGCTTGCGGGCAGCGGTGAAGAGCTCTACCGACCCGTTCATCACGCCGTGGTCGGTGAGTCCGAGTGCCGGCTGGTCGAACGCCGCGGCCCGCTCGACCAGGGCATCGATCTTGCACGCACCGTCGAGTAGCGAATACTCGGAGTGGACGTGCAGATGCGCGCAGGTAGGTGTCATTCCAGGTCTGGGGTCAGCGCCGAAGCGCTCTCTCACGAGCATAGGCATCGACGCGGACACCAGCGGGTCGCGCCGGTGCGATCAGCCGCACTGTGCGCGATCGAGCCACTGGCGCACGAGCGCGAGCGGCCGCTCCTCGCCTTCGAGCGCGAACCGGGCGCCCGGTTCGCCGGCGAGCACCCCCAGAAGCTCCTCGCCGGAGCACACGATCACGGTCGCCACCGGCCCGTGGGGCGGCTCCGCGGTGGCCAGCGGGGGCTTGGCGCCGAGGACGTGCAGGTAGGCGTCTGGCGCGGGCACCGCCGCCTCGCGGTGGCCGATCGTGAAGCGTTCCCCCGCGGTCCAGTCCGGCTCGATCATCAGCGCCGCGACGGTCATCGCCAGGCCCGGGTCGAGTCGGAGGCCGGCGGCAAGTAGCTGGCTGAGGCTCAGTGGCGCGCCGATCAGGTGCTCGAGCGCGGGCAACCGGCTTCGGTCGCCGCGGATCCGCGCCACCCGATGGCGCCCGGGCAGCCAGGCGAATCGGCGCCTTGTCGGGCTCGCCGTCAGGAGCCGCGCGACGCTCGCGAGATCACCGACGAGCTGGAAGTCGACCACGGACATCGGCCGAGGCGCGTCGACCACCTCGACGTGCACGGCCGCGCTCCCGACCGTCACGCGCGCGCAGGCCAGGTCGCCGAGGACAAGGTCGTATGCGACCGGCCGGGCGTCGGCCGCGCGCTGAGCCGGGAGCAGCGCCAGCAGGAGCCGCCCGGCCGCCGGGCCATCGCGCATCGCGAGCGTCCGGAACGCCTTGCCGAGCCACGGCTTGGTGGGTCGCGCGGGCGGAGCGGGCTGGGCGGTCGGGGCCGGCTGCGCGATCGGGGCCGGCTCGACGGCCGGGCCCGGCGGGGCGGCCAGGCCCGGCTCGACGATCGGCGCCGGCTCGGCGATCGGCGCCGGCTGGGCGGCCGGGCCCGCCGGCCGGGTCTCGCGAAGCCGGGCGAGCGCCGCGTTGAGCTTCTCGGCCTGGACCGGGCTCGGGGGCTCGGGGGCTGGCGCGGCCTCGCCCGGGGGCGCCCCGGCACCGAGCCTCGCGAGCTCGGCACGAACCTGGTCGATCGCGACGTAGGCGCGCTCGTTCATCAGCCGCTGGCGCTCGAGCTCGCGGCGCGCCTGGGCGAGCTCGCTGCGCGCTCGGGCAACCTCGCCCCGGGCGTCCCCAACATGGCCGCGGGCGTCCGAGAGCTCGCGGCGGGCGTCCGTGAGCTCGCGCTCGAGCGCCTTCGCGCGCAGGTCCCCGTCTCCGCGAACCGCGTGGCGCTCGAGGATCGCCGACTCGAGCGCCAGCGCCGATGCGTCGACCGCCGCGGGCGCCCGGATCGGAATCGCCGCGGACGGCCGCGCCGGCGCCGCCCGGGCGTGCGCGAACTCGGCGGCGATCAGTCGCGCGCGGGTGGCGTCGAACGCAGCCGCCGGAGCACGCGCGTCCACCGCTGCCGGCGCCAGCCGGTGGCGCCGGTGGCGCAGGTGGCGGCCGCTCGGCCAGGCGACGCTCGGCCACCGCCCGCCCCGCCACCGCGGCAGCGGCCAGGTGCTCGGCCTCGTCGACCGCCCGGCGCATCCGCCCCAGCTCCCGCTCGAGGTCGGCGACGTGGTCATGCAGCGCCCGAAGGTCGCGCGCCGCGGCGCGCGTCTTCTCGGTCAGCGCCTGCTCGACCTCGGCGCGCCGCGCTCGCTCGGAGTGGACGTTCTGCTGGGAGCCTCGGAGCTCTCGCTCGCGCTCGGCGATCACGTCCCGCAGGCGGTCGGACTCCTCGCGCGCGCGCCCCAGATCGTCCTGGATCTCCCCGACGCGGTCGTTGAGGGCGACCAGCGCCGCCTCGGCTTCGGCCGCGCGCCGGCGCGCGCTCTCGGCGGCGAGCTCGGAGCTGCGCAGCTGCCTGGCCTCGAGCACCTCCGGCCCGGAACTTTCGGCGGGACCGGGGGTACCGGTGGCGCCGGCTTCCTCGACCGCCCCCGCCATCTCCCCCACCGGCAGCGGCACCATCACCGCCCCCAGCTGCAGGAACGTCTTGCCCGGCAGCTGCGGGGCAAGCTCCGCCGGAACCGTGAATGTCATCCGCCAGGTACCCGGCGCGGCGCCCGTCAGCGAAGGCGGCTCGGGCATCGCCACGAACCGCTGCCTGACCGTGCCGGTCTCGACCACGAGCATCGCCTGGCCGCGGAGCTCGGGGCGCCGGCGGCGCCAGCGCCCGGTGACGCGAACGGTGACGCTGCGCCCTCCTTCGGCCACTAGCTCCACCGCCTCGATCCCCAGGGCGGAAGGCAGGTCGCTCATCGGGCGGGACGGTACGACCGCGAGCGGACGTCAGCGAGTACGACCGCGAGCGGACCTCAGCGAGTACGACCGCGAGCGGACGTCAGCGAGCCACCTGCAGGTCGCGCGAGCGTCAGTGAGAGTGCGAGGTACGGCGGTGGGCGACGAGCGCACCGCCGGCGCCGGCAAGCGCTATGCCGGCGACCCCGGCCGCGAGCGCGGCCTTAGGTGGAGTCCCGGGCGCGCGGCGGCGGACATACCACTTCGTGCCCTGCCACACCATGTATCCAAGAACCTTGTAACCCATTGGGTTGAAGCTACCCACGGGGTCGAGGCTCAATCGTCCGCGGACGGACCTTCCCGCAACCTCCACGCCATCCGCGACTGGAGCGACCACAACTCGATGAATCCGGGTGAGGCCGCCTGGGCGAACAGCCCGCCGGACTGGGCGAACGACGCCAGCTGCTCGTCGTAGACCGCGTTGGGCGAGGAGCGCGTGACCGCTCGTGCCGAGCCCTTGTACAGCTTGATCCCGATCGTGCCGGTGACCTGCGAGTTGGCGGCGTCCATGTACGCGTCGAGGTCGCTGCGGAGCGGGTCCCACCACAGGCCGGCGTACACCAGGTAGGCCCACCTCTGATCGAGCATCGGCTTGAGCTGGTTCTGATGGATCGTCCCGACGAGCTTCTCGAGCTCCGCATGGGCGAGCAGCAGGATCGCGGCCGCGGGCACCTCGTAGATGTCGCGGACCTTGAGCCCGACGATCCGGTCCTCGATGTGGTCGACGATCCCGACCCCGTGGCGGGCCCCGATCGCCCCGGCCTGCTCGAGCAACTCGACCAGCGGCAACCGCGAGCCGTTCAGCGCGACCGGGACTCCGCGCTCGAATTCCACGGTGACGATCTCCGCAGCGTCCGGCGCCTCCTCGGGTCGCGTGACGAGCTGGAACACATCGTCCTCGGGCGCGTGGTCGAGCTCCTCGATCCAGCGCCCCTCGCTGGAGCGCCCCCACAGGTTGTCGTCGATCGAGTACGGGGCGATCTCGGTGCCGCCCTTGACGGGGATCCCGTGCTCGCGCGCGTACGCGACCTCCTCCTCGCGCCCCATCCGCCAGCCCCGCACGGGCGCGATCACCCTGAGCTCGGGGCCGAGCGTCGCCACGGTGGCGTCGATCCGCACCTGGTCGTTGCCCTTGCCGGTGCAGCCGTGCGCGATCGTGTCGCACCCGGATTCCCGTGCGTACTTGACGGCGAGCTTGGCGATCAGCGGCCGCCCGAGCGCGGTGAACAGTGGGTAGCCGAGCCCGTAGATGCCGTTCGCCTTGATCGCGGGGACGATGTACTCGCGCGCGAACTCCTCGCGCGCGTCGACCACGTGACAGTCGAGCGCGCCCAGGTTCAGCGCCTTCCCGCGGATGACCTCGTAGTCCTCGCCGGGCTGGCCGAGGTTCACGGTCAGCGCCACCACCTCGGCCTGGTACTGCTCCTGGATCCACTTGAGCATCACGCTCGTGTCGAGGCCGCCGCTGTACAGGAGCAGCACGCGATGCACCTGCGACGGGTCGGCCTCGTACGTCGTGGTCGGCAGATGTCCGAAGTCGGACGCGCTCACGCGAACGTCTCCTTGACCAGCTGCCGCTGTTCCTCGGACGAGAACTCGGCGAAGCGGCCGGCGAACTCACCGCGGGCCGCGCGCTCGTCCTCGCCGAGCCGCGCCACCAGCGCGCCGATGGCCATCAGCGCCGCTTCTCCCCCAGCCGCCGCGCCGACCGCGGGGCCGAGCGACCGCAGCAGCGCGGTCTGGACCTCGCGGTCCTGGTGGCGCCCGAGCACGTCCTGGAGGGACTTGAGCGTCTTGATCATCGGCCTCACTACCTCTTCGGGGAACAGCGGCACGCCGAACAGCTCGAGCAGGTAGCGGAGCTCCTTGCCCTTCTTGCGGAGCTCGTGGTAGGCGGCGGCGGGGCTTGACTCGTCGATCGCGTCGCCCATCTTCAGCATCCGCCGGTAGACCTTGCGGATCCGCTCGCCGGACACATCGCGGATCGGCCGAGTCGCGTCCGGGCGCTCGTCCACCGGCGTCGCCTCCAATCCGTCGAGGAACGAACCCCAGTCGGCGAGCAACGTCGTGGTCCGCTTCGAGCGAAGCGCACGCACCATCGCCCGGCGCGCCGTCGCCCGCCGCGCCCGCAAGACGCGCAGCAGCGGATCGAGGTCGTCCCGCATCGCCTCTGGCACGAGCGCCCGCATATCGTCGAACTCGAGTATGTGCACGTCGAGGTCGCGGACGTCGCCCGTGACCTGTTGCAGCCAGCGGAACTCGGCGCGATAGTGCACGAGCTCGTCCGGCGGAAACGCGCGCTTCAGCTCGCGCTGGACCGAGCGCGAGCGCCGGACCGACACGCGCAGATCGTGCAGGAACTCGGTGTCGATGTCGGCGATCGTGCCCTCGAGGTTCGCCTCGATCACCTCGAGCATCCCACGTAGGACGACGGCGGCAGCCGCGTCGGACCGCTCTTCGGGCCTGAGCGGCATGCCGACCTTCGTCGGCAGCCCACCGGGCACGCCGCCCACGGCCCTGACCGCCTCGTCGACCAGCGGCTGGTCGGCGGGCTTGAACCCGAGCTCGGCGACGAGCTGCTCCTGCACCCGGCCGAGCTCCTTGTCGTAGCCGCGAATGCCCGTGATCCGCAGCCGCGGGCGCAGCGCCGCGCCCGCGCCCGCGCCCGCGCTCTGAGCGTCGAGGAGCGACGTCTCCTCGAGCGCCAGCCGGACGACCGTCTTACGCTCGTCGTCGAGCACGGACAGCAAGCGCTCGTGACTGTGCAGGTGCACGAGCGGCAACAACGCACGGACATCGGTGATCGGAACCAGCGTGTCGCGCAACGGGCCCAATGGCAGCTCACGCGCGAACAGCGGCTTGGCCGGCGCGCGCATCGGAAGCGAGGCCACCAGGACCCCGGAGTCCTGCGACACCAGCGACAGCGTCCCGTCTGCGTACGTCAGCATCAGCCCCGCCCCGCGCACCAGTCCGTCGAACGTGTCGTAGTAAATCCGGTCGCGCTCACACGTCACGCCGTCCTCGATCTGCATCCGCGCCGCGATCGCCTCGCCGGCGCCGCGCAAGGTCATCTCGTCGGGCAGCAGCAGCTCCGAGCCGCTCACGGCGCGAGCTCCGCGAGGCGCGCGACGGCTTCGTCGAGCTCATCGTCGGACACGATCAGCGGCGGCTCCAGGCGGATCGTCACGGGACCGGTCGCGTTGAGCACCAGCCGTTGCTCGAGCAGGGCTCGCATGGCGAGCTCGGGTGCGGCAACCTCTGAATTCACGTCGATCGCCAGCATAAGACCTCGCCCGCGGACGGCCGTGACGTACGGCAGCGCCGCGAGCCCGGACGCGAGCCGGTCGCCGGCGACGCGCACCCGCGCGAGCAGTTCGGGATCGGAGCAGATCTCGAGCGCGACGAGCGCCGCCGACGCAACCACCGGGCCGCCCGCGAAAGTCGAGCCGTGATCGCCGGGGTGCAGCGCGTCCGCGAGCCGTGGGCCGGTGACCAGCGCGCCGATCGGCAGGCCGCCACCGAGCGCCTTCGCGCTCGTGATCGCGTCGGGCACGACGTCGGTCTGCTCGTACGCCCAGAGCGTCCCGGTCCGCCCCATACCCGTCTGGATCTCGTCGAAGATCAGCGCCGCCCCCGTCCGGTCGCACGCCTCGCGCGCCGCGACCAGGAGGTCGTCGGACAACGGGTGGATCCCGGTCTCGCCCTGGATCGGCTCGAGCAGCACGGCCGCGGTCCCCGAGTCGACCGCGGCAGACAGCGCGCCCGGATTCTTCGGCACGACGACGAACCCCGGGACGAGCGGCGCGAACGGCGCCTGCTTGGTCTCCTGCGGCGTCGCCGACAGCGCGCCGTAGGTGCGTCCGTGGAACGCCCCTTCAAAGACCACGACGTTCCCGCCCGGCCGGGCGCGCCGAGCGAGCTTGATCGCCGCCTCGTTCGCCTCCGCGCCCGAGTTACACAGGAACACCTTGCCGCCGAGCGAGCTGCGCGACAGCGCCGCCGACAGCTTGAGCCCCGGCTCGGTGTAGTACAGGTTGCTGACGTGCGACAGGCGGCCGATCTGGTCGCGCACGGCCTCGACCACGCGCGGGTGACAGTGTCCGACGTTCAACACGGAGATCCCGGCGAGGAAGTCAAGGTACTCGTTGCCGTCGTCGTCCCACAGGCGAACGCCCGACCCGCGGACGAACTGAACCGGGTTGCGGACGTACGTGGGGACCGCGTACTCGCGCTCGAGGCTTTCGAGCTCGACCAGGCTCACAGCGCGGGTCCGATCTTCGTGCCGTAGCCGGCGTTCGTGAACAGCTCGAGCAACAGCGAGTGAGGCACGCGCCCGTCGACGATGTGCGCGAACGAGACGCCGCCCTGGATCGCGTCGACGCACGCCTGGAGCTTGGGCAGCATGCCGCCGGCGATGCTCGGCATCGCCTCGAGCACCGCGTCCACGCCGGCCTCGGACACGACGCTGCCGGGATCGGACGGGTCACGCAGCCACCCGGGCACGTCAGTCAGGAACATCAGCTTGTAGGCGCTGAGCGCGCGCGCCACCGCGCCGGCCGCCTCGTCGGCGTTGATGTTGTAGGAGTTGCCCTCGCGATCGGCGCCGACGCTCGCCACCACCGGGATGTAGTCCTGCGCGACATGGGTGAGCACGTCGACGTCGACGCGCTCGATCGCACCCACGAATCCGATGTCCTGGCCGCTCGGCGCGGTCCTCCGCTTGGCCCGGAACAGCAGCCCATCGTCGCCGCACAGGCCGATCGCCGGCTGACCGTGGCGGTTGATCAGCAGCACGATGTCCTTGTTGACCTTGCCGACGAGGACCATCTTCGCGACCTCGACCGTTTCTCGATCCGACACCCGCAGGCCGTCGACGAACTTCACGGGAAGGTTCAGCCGCTGCATATAGCTCGTGATCTCCGGCCCGCCGCCGTGGACGATCACGGGGTTCATCCCGACGTACTTGAGCAGCACGACGTCGCGCGCGAACTCCTCCTTGAGCTCCGCGTCGACCATCGCCGCGCCGCCGTACTTGATCACGACGGTCTTGCCGTGGAACTCGCGGATGTACGGCAGCGCCTCGAGCAGCGTGCCGACGTCGCGGAGGCTGCGCTCGTCGTGGCTCGGAGGGCTAGGTGGTGTATTCGGCATTCAGCGTCACGTACTCGTGTCCGAGGTCGGAGAAGTACAACTCGGTTTCGGCGCCCTCGCCGGGGAGGCCGACCTCGTACTCGATCTCCTCGCCCTGGACGGCCGCCTTCAGGGCCTGCTCGTCGTGCGGCACGTACTGGCCGCGAGTGCACACCTGGATCCCCTCGATCGCGATGTCGACCGCGAGCGGAGCGGTCCCGGGCATCGCCATCCCGACCGACTGGATAATCCGCCCCCAGTTCGCGTCGCCGCCGTACAGCGCGGTCTTGACCAGCGGCGAGTCGGCAACGGCCCGGGCGACCCGGTGGACAGCGTCATCGTCGCCGCCGCGAACTACGACGCGGCCGACCCGCCGCGCACCCTCGCCGTCGCGCACGACGTTTAGCGCGAGCTGCCTGAGCACGGCGTCGAGCGCCTCGCCGAAGTGAAGCTCGTCCTCGGTCTCGGGCTCGATCGCCACGCCGGACTCGCCGCTGCACTGGAGGATCACGGTGTCGGAGGTCGACAGCTGGCCGTCGACGCTGACCCGCTCGAACGAGCGCTTGACGGTCACGCCGAGCAGCAGGTCGCAGGTCTCCGGGGACAGCGCGGCGTCGGTCTGGACGAAGCACAACAGCGTCGCGAAGTTAGGCGAGATCATCCCGGCGCCCTTGGCCTGCGCGGTCAGACGAACGGTGCCGCCGGCGAGCGCCACGTCGATGCAGGCGTGCTTGTCGAGTACGTCGGTCGTGCGGATCGCGTGCGCGAACTCGACCTCGCCGTCGGGCCGGAGCGCGTGCGTCGCGCGCACGATTCCGGTCATCACCGAGCCCATCGGCAGCGGCACGCCGACCACGCCGGTCGAGGCGACCGCCACCGCGCCCTCCGGGCAGCGGCTGGCGAGCGCCGCCGCGCCCTGCATCTTGGCCGCGTTCTCGAATCCCGGGCGCCCGGTGGCGGCGTTCGCGTTGCCGGAGTTGACGACGATCGCGCGGATCCCCTGGAGCTCAACTCGCTCGCGGCACAGCAGCACGGGGGCCGACTGCGTGCCCGAGCGCGTGAACCGCGCCGCGCTCGTCGTCGCCGGGGCGCTCGAGACGAGCAGCCCGACGTCCGGAAGCCCGCTCGGCTTGATCCCGCACGCGACGCCGGCTGCCCTGAAGCCGCGCGGCAGCCCGCCGCCGGGCTCGGTCACGTTGCCCGGCGCCTCCACCCAGCGCGACGCGAAGAACGATCCGGTGGCGGTCACCGCACCGCCTCGCGCGTCGGAGCGGCGCCGACCCCGATCCCCTCATCCTCGGGCAGCCCGAGCATCAGGTTGAGGTTCTGCACGGCCTGTGAGGCGGCGCCCTTCCACAGGTTGTCGATCACGGCGAACACGATCGCGCGCCCCGTGCGGTCGTCGCGGTGCACCGAGATGCGGCAGATGTTCGTCTCGCGGACGTCGCGGACTCCGGGCGGCGTCGAGCTCAGTTCGACGAACGACTCGGCCGCGTACGCGTCGGCGTACAGCGCTTGTAGGTCGGCGGCGACCTCCGCCCCCTCCGGGTGCGCGAGCGTCACGTAGCAGGAGACCAGCTCGCCCTGATCGAGCGGCACGAGGTGCGGGATGAACGTGATCCGGACGTCCGCCCCCAGCATCGCGAGCTCCTGCTCGATCTCGGGAATGTGGCGGTGACGCGGCACCCCGTAGGCGCTCAGGTTCTCGTCGACGGTCACGAAGTGGGTCTTCTCGGTGGCGGCGCGCCCCGCGCCCGACACCCCCGACTTCGCGTCGATGACCAGGTCGTCGATCAGCCCGGCCCGCGCAAGCGGCGCGAGCGCGAGCAGCGACGCGGTCGGATAGCAGCCGGGGTTCGCGACCAGCGAGGCGCCGCGGATCTCCTCCCGGTACAGCTCCGGGAGCCCGTAGACGGCCTCGCCGATCAGCTCGGGCGCCTCGTGCTCGCGGTACCACCGCCCGTACACCGCCGGGTCGCGCAGGCGGAAGTCGGCGCTCAGGTCGACGACGCGAACGCCGCGCTCGCGCAGCGCGGACACGAGCGGCGCGGCCGCGCCGTGGGGATAGGCAACGACGGCGGCGTCGACGTCGGCGTGGCGGTCAAGGTCGAGTTCCTCGAGCTCGAGCGGCACCCGGTGGTGCGGGTACAGATCGTCGAGCCTCCGCCCCACGTCGCTGCGCGCGGTGAGCGCCTTCAGCTCGAGCGAGGGATGGCGGTAGAGCAGCCGCGCGGTCAGCGCACCCGTGAACCCGGCGCTCCCGAACACCGACACGCTATGAGGCACGGATCCTCCCGCCAAGCTGATCGGCCACCGCGTCGGAGATCGCGTCCCGGCGCTCGGCGACCTCCTCGTCCGTCAGGGTCCGGTCGCCCGCGCGGTAGGTGAGCCGCACCGCCAGCGACACGTTGCCCTCGCCGATCCGCTCGGGGTCGCGATACACGTCGAACACCTCGGCGCCGGCGAGCAGACGGCCGCCGGCGTGCCGGACCAGCGTGAGTAGCTGAGCGGCGGTCACGTGCTCGGGGACGATCACCGCGATGTCCTCGCGCACGTCGGGGAAGCCGCTCACCTCGCGGTACAGCGCGGTCGCCGGCTCGGGCACGGCATCGAGGTCGAGCTCGAACGCGGCCACGGTGTCACGCAGGTCCCAGTTCTCGGCGACCAGCGGGTGCACCTCACCGACCCAGCCCACCGGCGCGCCGGCGACGACGATCGTCGCCGACCGGCCCGGGTGCAGGAACGGCTCGGCCCCGGTCCTGAGGTGCCAGTCGGCGCGGACGCGGTCCATCAGTCCCTCGAGCACGCCCTTGGCCGCGAAGAAGTCGACCGCCGGCGGGGTGCCGCCGCGCCAGGTCGCGGGGCGCACGGTCCCGGTCAGGACCGCGCCGACGTGGTATGGCTCGTTCGGGAGCTGCCCGGGCTCGGTTGGCAGGTACACCGCGCCCGTCTCGAACAGGCGCACGTTCCCGACGCCGCGGGCGCGGTTGTGGCGGGCGACGTCGAGCAGCGACCCGAGCAGCGTCGTGCGCAGCTCCGACAGGTCGGTCGAGAGCGGGTTGGCAAGCACGACCGCGCGCCGGAGCGGGTGCTCGGCGCCGAGGCGCAGCCGGTCGGCGAGGTCGGGGTGGGCGAAGCTCCAGCCGACGATCTCGTTCAGCCCCTGGGCGGCGAGCGCGTCGGCAGCGCTCCGGCGCAGGCGCTGCCGTGCGGTCAGGCGGCCCCACGCGCCGTGGCGGGAGGGGAGCGTGACCGGCAACTTCTCGAGCCCGTCGAGCCGAGCCACCTCCTCGATCAGGTCGATCTCGCGAGTGACATCTGCGCGCCGGAAAGTGGGGACCGTCACCTCGAGGCCATCGTGGGCCCACGCGACCTTGAATCCGAGCGCCCCCAGAATCTCGGCGCTCCGCTCGCGCGGAACGTCGACACCCAACAGGCGGCTGATGCGCGCGTCGCGGAGCGCGATCGTCTTCGGCGGCGGGCCCTCGCCGCCGACGTCGATCGTCCCGGGCACGAGCCGCGCGCCGGTCAGGTCGAGCATCAGCCGGGTCGACACGGCCTGCGCGTCGATCGCCTGCTCAGGCTGGATCCCCTTCTCGAACCGGCCCGACGCCTCGCTCCGCAGCCCGAGCTTCAGGGACGTCTGATGGATGTTGGCGCCGTTCCAGTTCGCCGCCTCCATCAGGACGCGCGTCGTGTCCGCGCCGACCTCGGAGCGTGCGCCGCCCATGATGCCCGCGATCGAGGTCGGGCCAGCCGCGTCCTCGATCAGCATCATGTCCGAGTCGAGCGTGCGTGTCTGACCGTCGAGCGTTTGCACTTGCTCGCCGTCGTGCGCGAGGCGGACGGTGAGCGTCGCGCCCTCGACGCGGTCGAGGTCGAACGCGTGCAGCGGCTGACCGGTGAGCAGCATCACGTAATTGGTGATGTCGACGACGTTCGAGATCGGGCGCTGGCCGGCGGCCATCAGCCGCGCCTTCAGCCACAGCGGGCTCGGTCCGATCTTGACGTCCTCGAACACGCGCGCGGTGAACCGCGGGCACAGGTCGGGACACTCGACGATGACCTTGGCGCCGGCGACCTCCCCGGGCTTGCCGGGGTCCTCGCGCCACGGCGCCGGGTTCAGAGGCGCGCCAGTCGCGGCGTGCACCTCGCGCGCCACCCCGTAGATCGCGAGGCAGTCGGGCCGGTTCGGCGTGATCTCGAGCACGAGCACATCGGTCGCGATCGGCAGCACGTCCTTGAGCGGCATCCCCGGCTCGAGCCCGTCGCGCTCGAGCACCATGATCCCGTCGTGCTCGGTGCCGATCGCGACCTCGTCCTCGGCCAGGATCATCCCGTTGGACTCGATGCCGCGGAGCTTGGCCTTGCCTAGCTTGGTCCCGTCGGGCATCACCGCGCCCGGCTTCGCCACCGCCACCGTCTGACCGGCGGCCACGTTGGGGGCGCCGCACACGATCTGCGACGGGGCGTCGCCGCCGATATCCACTACGCAGACTCGTAGACGATCTGCGTTTGGGTGCTGGTCGGCCTCGAGCACGCGGCCGATCACGAAGTTCTCGAGGGCGGCGACGCCGTGGCGCTCGACTCGCTCGACCTCGGTGCCGGTCATCGCCAGGCGCTCGGCGAGCGCGGGCGTGTCGAGATCGGGCACGACGTATTCGTGGAGCCATTCGAGTGGGACGCGCATCAGCCGAACTGCTCCAGGAAGCGGACGTCGTTGTCGTACAGCAGGCGCAGGTCGGGGACGCCGTGCTTGAGCATGGCGATCCGCTCGATCCCCATCCCGAACGCGAACCCCTGGATCCGCTCAGGGTCGTACCCGTACTCGCGCACGTACTCGAACACATTCGGGTCGACCATCCCGGACCCGAGGATCTCGATCCACGCCGTGCCCTTGCACAGCCCGCAGCGCTCGCCGTCGGCGGTCACGCCCTGGTTGCAGTTGAAGCACGACACGTCGACCTCGACGCTCGGCTCGGTGAACGGGAAGAAGTGCGGCCGCAGCCGGACCTCGCGCTCCTCGCCGAAGATCGCGCGCGCGAACGCCAGCAGCGTCCCCTGGAGATCGCCGAGCGTGATGTCGGTGTCGACCGCGAGCCCTTCGATCTGGTGGAACTGGGGCGTGTGGGTGGCGTCGTTGTCGGGGCGATACGTGCGGCCCGGGACGATGATGTACAGCGGTGGCGGCTGTCGCTCCATCGCCCGGACCTGCATCGGCGAGGTGTGCACGCGCAGCAGCACCGCTCGCGGATCGAAGATGTCCGGCGCCGGCTCGACGTAGAACGTGTCCGACATCAGCCGCGAGGGGTGCGTCGAATCGAAGTTGAGCGCGTCGAAGTTGTAGTAGACGGTCTCGACCTCGGGCCCCTCTTCGACGTTGAAGCCGAGGCCGATGAACACGTCCTCGATCTCGCGCCGGGTCTGGGTGATGAGATGCAGGCGCCCGAGCTCGGGGGCCGGGTCCGCCGGCAGCGTGATGTCGACGCGGTCGCGCTCGAGGCGCTGCTCGAGCTCGCCCGCGGCGAGCTGCTCGGCGCGCTGCTCGATCGCCGCTTCGAGCGCCTTGCGCGCCTCGTTGGCGGCCTTGCCGGTCGCGGCGCGCTCCTGCGCCGGGAGCGACGCGACGTTGCGCAGCAGGTTCGGCAGCTCGGCTTTCCGTCCCAGGTACTGGATCCGGACGTCTTCCAGCGCGGCCGTGTCGGTCGCCGAGGCGATCGCGCGCTCGCCCTCGGCCCGGATGTCCGCGATTCGGTCGGTCATTCGGGCGCCATCCTACGGCTCAATTCGTACAGGGCGATCGTCGCCGCCATCGCCGCATTGAGGGAGTCGGTGGCGATCGGGATGTGCGCGACGCGATCCGCTTGCGCGACGACCTCGTCCGGGAGCCCGTCACGTTCTGAGCCGACCATGATCGTTGCGCCGATGGCGCTGCGACTACCAAATACGTAGTCGGATCGCCATCGGCCATTCAGCGGTTCGCCCGCGCCGGGGACGAGAGCGATCTTCGCGCCCGGGAGCTGACTCGGGTCGGCACGCGAGACCGGGAGCGCGAAGATCGCGCCCATACTGGCGCGCACCGCCTTCGGGCTGTACGGGTCTGCGGTCCCCGGTCCGATCGCGACGCTCGAGGCCCCGAACGCCTGGGCGCTTCGCAGCACCGCGCCGACGTTCCCCGGATCGTGGACGCCGTGGAGGTACACGCACAGCGGCCCGACCGGCGCCGGCGCCCACCGCTCCTCGTACACCGCGAGCGCCCGCGTCCCCGAGCTGAGCCCGGAGGCGCTCGCCAACAGCGCCGGCTCGACCTCGACCCCCTCAAGCCCGCTGCCCGCCGCCACATACCGCTCGATGGCAACCCAGCCGCTCGCGTCCGCTGAAACCAATAAATCCTCACCCTCCGCCACGAACTGTCCGGCACGCTCGCGCCAGCGACGCCGCTGGCGCAGCTTCCGTATCTCCTTGAGCTTCTGGTTGTGGGGGCTTGTGATCATCAAAAAAGGCGCCCTCCTGGTGGAGCGGCGCCCGGGTGGCGGTGCTGGTGTGGTCGGCGTCTCGTCAGCCGGCCGCCAGCGCCTCGCGGGCGCGGTCGGCAAAGCGTCGGAAAGTGTCGGCGTCGCGCACGGCGATGTCCGCGAGGATCTTGCGGTCTAGCTCCACGCCGGCGAGTTGCAGTCCGTGGATGAACTGGGAGTAGGACATGTCGTTCTGCCGCGCGGCGGCGTTGATGCGGGTGATCCACAGCCGGCGGAAGTCGCGCTTGCGGTTGCGCCGGTCGCGGTAGCGGTACTGATCGGCCTTGAGCAGCGCCTCCTTGGCCACCCGGTAGTGGCGACTGGCGTCGCCCCGGAAACCCTTGGTCAGCGCGAGCGTCGCCCGCCGCTTCTTGCGCGCGTGTACCGAACGCTTGACGCGGGTCATCCGCGCTCCCTCCGCTTGGCGCCGAGCAGCGTCTTCACCCGCGGCTCATCGTGCGCGCTGATCCACGACGGCTTCGCCTGGCGCCGCTTACGCTTGGGCGTCTTCTTCTCGAGGATGTGGGTCGAGAACGCCCGGCGGCCGCGCACCTTGCCGGTGGCGGTCAACTTGAAGCGCTTCTTGGCGCCGGAATGCGTCTTCATCTTCGGCATCGGAAGTCGGCCTAGTAAAGCAGAAGCTCAGTGGGTCGAGCCGAGACGGTTCGCCCGGAAGGCCGAGGCCGGGGGCCGTCAGGCGAGGACGCAGGGTCCGACGCGTAGCGGCGCTACGCGAGGATCCGAGGACAACGCCTGGCGGTCATCCGGGCCGGCATTACGGGTGGACCGGTGAGGTGAGCCTCACTAAGATTTGACCGCCGCGAGATCGCCGACGCGCTTGACGACCTGGCCGGCGGACCCGTACCAGATCATCGGGAACGACGCCTCCATGACTTCGCGGTCGACCTGCACCGCGACGACGTTGTCGTGCACGGCCGCGACGACGCTCAGGCTGTGTGCATAGGTCGGCGCCCCCGGCCGAGCCGGAGAGGGCTGGCGGGGGAACACGAACCGAACCTTCGCGACGCCGTCGGGCACGACAACCGTGATCCGGGTGGAGGTCGATCCGCCGGCAAACGAGCGGCCCGCGCCTTCGGTCCCGATCCCCTGCCCGTTCTCGATATCCGCGGCGTCCCCGGCTCCGCCGGCGCCCTTGGCACTGAACACCATCAGCGTCTCCGGGCGATCGCGAAGCATCCGCAGCAGCTGTCTCCGTGACGCGGGGGCTCGCTGAGCGAGGCGGGCGATCTCCTGCGCGGTCGGCGGCCTCATCGGCACCAGGTAGAGCCGCTCGCCCCACGGCGTGGTTGTCGCGTATCGCATCAACGCCACGTCCGGCGTCCCGACAAACGCCAGGCCCAAGCCTCGCGTGTACTCCGACAGGAGCGCGGCGGGGCGGTCGGCCGCGTTCTGGGGTCGCCGCAGCACGCCGAGAATGTCGACCAGCTGCCGGGGACTCGCGGCTGACGGCGCCGGTGCCGGCGTCCGAGCCGGCCGCCGATGGCCGCCGAGCGCGACCACCGCGCCGAGCACGAGCGCGATCACCGCGGCGGTCGAGAGCAGGACCGCGACCATGCCCCGCGATCCGTGCGCCGTGGTCGGGCGCCCGCGTGGCCGTAGGACTCGTGCGCGGCCTGCGCCGGGGAGGCTGTTCGTCTCCTCCCCGGCACCCAGCCGTCGGGCGGCGTGCACCAGCTCCCGCTCGAGCACCGCGATCGGGTCGTCATGCACCACGGGGCGTCTCCAAGTCCGACCGCATCCGCTGCAGGCCACGGCTGACCCGCTTGCGCACGAGGCTCGGCGAGCAGCGCAGGTCCGCCGCGATCTCGTCGTAGCCTCGCCCTTCGATCACCCTTGCCCGCACGGCGTCTCGCTGCTCGGCCGGCAGGCCGTCGAGCAGCTCGAGGCCCGGCGCGCCGGCCAGCGCCTCGATCCGCTCGATCCCTTCGTCGGTCAGGAAAATCGGCGCCATCCCGAGCGCGCGCCGGACGCTGTCGTCGGCGTGCCCCCGCCGCTGGGCCTCGTGAAGCTTGTTCCAGGCGATTCCGTACAGCCAGTTGCGCGCCGGCTCGGGCCGGAGCTCGTAACGCGGCGAGGCCTCGAGCGCCGCCGCGAACGTCTCGGCGGTCAGGTCGAGCGCGACCTCGGCGCTGCCCACGCGGCGGCGGAAGAACGCGAGCACGCCGCGGACGTGACGCCGGTAGAACGTTGCGAACGCCTCCGGGTCGTACGCCGTCGCGACGAGCAGCTCGCCGTCCGTACGAGGGTCGGCTCCCTCCATGCTTAGTTATTGTCTGAACGGCGCCTTTTGTGACAGGCGCGCGGGGTTAGCGCGTCAGACGGCGGTCGAGCTCTTGGCTTGCACCGGCTCGGGCTGTGCTTCCTCCGCGTCCGCGGAAGACTCTTCCCCGTTGGCGGAAGGCTGTGCTTCCTCCGCGTCCGCGGGAGACTCCTCCCCGTTGGCGGAAGGCTGTGCTTCCTCCGCGTCCGCGGGAGACTCCTCCCCGTTGGCGGAAGGCTGCTCTTCGCCGGCGGAAGGCTGCTCACCGTCCGTAGAAAGCTGCTCGACGTCCGGGGCGGGCTGCTCCCCGTCCGGGGATTCCGTCGCCTCGGTCGGATCCTTGGGCGCACGGCCGTCGGCGGGCTTCTCCTGCTTGCCGTCCTTCTCGCCCGCGAGCACCGCCTTCGAGGGCGCGAGCAGCATTGTCATGTTGCGCCCGTCCTGGACCGGCGACTGCTCCACGACCCCGATCTCCGACAGTTCGCCGGCGAGACGGTCGAGTAGCGCGGTTCCGCGCTCGGGATGAGTGACCTCGCGCCCGCGGAACATGATCGTGATCTTGACCTTGTCCTTGTTCTTGAGGAAGCGCGACACGTGGCCCTTCTTCGTGTCGTAGTCGTTCTGGGCGATCTTCGGGCGGAACTTGATCTCGCGGACCGTGATCTGCTGCTGATGCCGGCGGGCGGCCTTCTGCTTCTGGGCCTGCTCGTACTTGTACTTGGAGTAGTCGAGCACCCGGCATACGGGCGGGCGCGCCTCCGGGGCGACCTCGACCAGATCGAGATCGCGCTCCTGGGCGTAGGCGACCGCTTCGGACGTCTTCACGATCCCGATCTGCTTGCCGTCGTCGCCGATCAGGCGAACCTCGGGAACGCGAATCCGATCGTTGATCCGAGTCTGGTCCCGCTCCGGCGGGCGCCGGTCGAACTTACGAGGAACCGGCACTAGCTGCGATGGGAGGGATACGTCAAGCGGTGACGGGCCCTATGAGATGTCGCGCATGGATCAACGACGTCGAGTATAGCGGCGGTTCTAGGGCGTCAAGCCCTTTTGGACCGCTTCCTGCACCCGTTGTACGAAGTCCTTAACCGACCCTGAACCTTCGTCCCCGTGCCGATGCTCGCGGATTGAGACCTTCTGGGCCTCCTGCTCGCGGTCCCCGACTACCAGCATGTACGGAATCTTGCGCAGCTCGGCATCACGAATCTTGCGTCCCACCGATTCGGTCCGCTCGTCGAGCTCGACCCTGACCCCGCCGCCGTGGACCTGGTCGCGGACGGTCCTGGCGTAATCGAGGTGCTTGTCGGAGATCGGAAGGACGACCGCCTGCACCGGAGTCAGCCAGACCGGCAGCTCGCCACCGTAGTGCTCGATCAGGATCGCGATGAACCGCTCGTACGAGCCCATCAGGGCGCGATGGATCAACGCCGGGTGGTGCTCTGAGTTGTCGGCGCCCGTATAGGTGAGCCCGAACCGCGCCGGCATGTTGTAGTCGAGCTGGACGGTTCCGATCTGCCACGACCGCCCGAGCGAATCCGTCATGTGCAGGTCGATCTTTGGGCCGTAGAACGACCCGTCGCCGGGGTTGAGGTCGTACTCGAGGCCTTTGCGGTCGAGCACCTGGATCAAGTTCTGCTCCGCACGGTCCCACATCTCGTCGGAACCGAGCCGCTCGTCGGGGCGCGTCGACAGCTCGAGGCGGACGTCGAACCCGAAGATCGCGTAGGTATCGAACGCGAAGTCCAAGCACGCCTCTACCTCGTCCTGGACCTGCTCCTCGGCGCAGAAGATGTGTCCGTCGTCCTGCGCGAAGTTCCGCGTGCGCAGCAGTCCGTGGAGCGCGCCGCTCAGCTCGTTGCGGTGGAGCAGCCCCGGCTCGGAGTAGCGGATCGGCAGGTCGCGGTAGGAGTGCGGTTGCATCGAGTACAGCTGGCAGTGGCCCGGGCAGTTCATCGGCTTGAGCCCCATCGGCGTGTCGGCCGAATCGGTCAGGAACATGTGCTCTCGGTACTTGTCCCAGTGGCCCGAGGTCTTCCACAGCGAGCTGTCGTACAGCTGCGGCGTCTTGACCTCGGTGTAGCCGCGCGGGCCGCCCATCTCACGGCTGAGCGCGACCAGCGAGTTGAACACCTGCGTCCCGGCCGGAAACCAGAACGCCATCCCGGGAGCGACGTCGGAGAAGTTGAACAGCCCGAGTTGCGGGCCGAGCTTACGATGGTCGCGCGCGCGGGCCTGCTCGAGGCGCTCGAGGAAGGCGTCGAGATCCTTCTGCGAGAAGAACGCGGTCCCGTAGATCCGCGTGAGCATCGGCTTGTTCGAATCCCCGCGCCAGTACGCGCCCGCGACCGACTGGAGCTTGAACGCCTTGATCCGCTTGGTCGATGGGGCGTGCGGTCCGCGGCACAGGTCGGTGAACGGTCCGTTCGTGTACAGCGACACCGTCGGCACGCCGTCCTTCTCGATCAGGTCCTCGATCAGCTCGACCTTGTAATCCTGGGCCTCGCGTAGAAAGCGGTCGAGCGCCGCGCTCGCCGGGACGTCCTCGCGCACGAACGGCTCGTCGGCCGCGATGTGCTCCCGCATTTTCGCCTCGATAGCGTCGAAGTCCGCCTCGGAGAGGCTGATCCCCTCCGGAAAGTCGAAGTCGTAGTAGAAGCCGTTCTCGATCGGCGGCCCGATCGAGATCTTCACGCCCGGATAGAGGTCCGTCACCGCCGCCGCCAGCACGTGCGCGGCGTCGTGGCGGATCAGGCTGAGCGCCTCCTCGCCGCTGCGGTCGGTCAGGATCTCGAGCTTCGCCGGCCCCGTGCCGTCGGTATTCGGGAGCGGGCGGGACAGGTCGCGCAGCTCGCCGTCGACCTTGACCGCGAGCGCCGCCCGCGCCAGCCCCGCCCCGATCGCCGCCGCGGCGTCCGCCCCGGTGGCGCCTTCGGGAAGCGTCAGTGTGTTGCCGTCGGGAAGCTCGAGTTCCATTTGGTTCGGATGCTAGAAGGCCGCGCGGGCGGTTGGCGCCTGCCTCTGCGGGCGCTTGGCGAGCGGGTGATCAGCGGCGCCGGACGCGGAACGAGAACGTGCCCACCATCCGGGGCAGCGGCAGGATCGCCGGGCACGCCTTGCCGACGGGACACGGCGGGTTAAGGACGCTCCACACCTGGCCGCGGAACGTCCCCGCGCACCAGTGCCGGCGCGCGCTCGGGGCCAGAGTCACGCGAACGGTGGCGCCGGTGCGCGTCGGTGGCGCCACCGCCGAGGTACTCGATACGCACCGGCCGCGCGCGGATGTGCTCGCCGTGATCCGGTAGATGTTCCCGCCGCCGACCGCGCCCGTCGCCTGCACGGCCGTGAAGCTGATCACGAAGTGGGTCGTCGGCGACCCCGACCCCGGCCGGACCGAGACGCGCACCATCGTCGTGACGCGCGGCCGTGCGGCGTCCGCGACACCGGGAATGACCGCGACCCCGAAGAGCGCGATCAGCGCCGCGACCCTCCACCTCATCTCGCCGGCGAGTCTACCTCGACCCCCGACCCCAGGTACATTTAGCTCCTCCCGGGCGATTAGCTCAGCTGGGAGAGCGCCGTCTCGACAAGGCGGAGGTCGCTGGTTCGAGCCCAGCATCGCCCA